>NZ_JALNYS010000025.1:35967-40001 GCF_023229695.1 Sulfuricurvum sp. | reverse complement strand
CATCCGGAGCGTGCGATGGAAACATTGCTGGGTTCTAATGACGGACGGCGTATGCTTGAGGGCTTTTTATCCGCTTGAAAAAGTTACTCCTCCTCATTACATTTCTTTTCTCCACTTTACTGGCAGAGCCTTCGGTCCTAACCGAACCCGCTGCCCCGGCCAACCAAGAATTGCCCGCTCCCGAGACAACGGGCAATTCGGCTACGGTGGAACCCGATTCCAGTATCGATTCATTGTTTTCCACTGTCAGTTCCGGTCTCACGCTGCAATTTAGCAATCTTCCGAGCCATCCTTATATCGGTGAAATTATTGCCGTTACCGTCAAACTCACCCCATTGGATGTCGCTTCCGGAAATATAGAGTATTCGCTTCAGAACGAAGAGGGGATCCGTATTTTCAGCGAAACACCCCGCAGAAGTATAAAAAGTGATGCCGTTTACGACACTTTTTATTATCTGGTCCAATCCTCAACCGTTCGACTTCCCGATATCACGGCCATACTCACCTCAACCGGAGCATCATCAGAGCGATTGACCGGAACAACGCTGAACGCTTCAGCTTTAACTCCCCCCTCTACGTTTGCCAATGTTTTGGCCGATAAATTTTCCATTATCAATTACAAAACAACCCCGTACGATCAGGAAAACAACGTCGTCATTTTTACCGTTAAAGCCTCCCGCTGTAACATCGGCAGTTTTTCGATCCCCAATGCAATCAAACAGGGATTTGAGTCGAAGCTTCCCAACGTCGGGGAATCGCAAATGACCTACTACGCCATTATTCCCAACAGCGCGCCGACCCTTACGTTCTCGATCTTTAACCTGAAAAAGCAACGGTTTGAATCGCTCTCTATCCCCATCGTCGTAGACGATGATACGGTCTCAACCCAAAGCGATCTCTCCCCTACGGACGAGCGCCATACCGGTCTGAAAATGGGGGTGTCGGGTGCGGTAGCCGCTTTTTTTATTGCCCTCTTTTACTGGAGTCGACAAAAATGGTATTTATACTTTTCGATGATGCCGATGTTTTACCTCATTTTTGCCTTGCTGCCGAATCAGGAGATCTGTGTTAAAAAAGATGCCCCGGTCTATCTTTTGCCGATGAATCACGGCACTATTTTTGAGATGACCCTCAAAGAAGAGCATCTGGAAGCGGAAAAAGAGGTCGGTGATTTTACCAAAGTTCACCTGGATGAAAATCGTGTCGGATGGATACATAAACGTGATCTTTGCACGAATTAGATGGCTCTATGCCATTTTCGTCATCCTTACCGGGATGACACTGATGATTGCCACATTTTACCTCTTACCAAAGCCGTATTCGGTTAAATTCTCGGCATGGTTTATCCGTCTTCTGGTTTTTATCCCGGTCCGTCTCAAGGGGAAAGAGGACCCTGAGGCACAAATGTTTCTGGTCAACCACCAAAGTGACATCGATATAGGCATTATGGAGACGATCAGTACACGAGACTTGGCATGGGTCGCCAAACAAGAACTTTTCAAAGTCCCTTTTTTCGGACTGGTTTTAAAACTCCCTAAAGACATTCCGCTCCAGCGCGAAAGCAAAACCTCTTTGGTCAAACTCCTCAAAGAGTGTAAAGAGCGATTGGATCACGGACGCGTTATCACCATCTTTCCCGAAGGGACCCGTACCGAAACCGGTAAAATGAAACCGTTTAAACCGGGGGCGAAAATCGTCGCCGACAAATACGCACTGAAAGTTCAGCCGGTTGTGTTAATCGCGACCGCCTGGCATTTCAGCAACAAACGGCGCGATTTTTGCTCCGGAGCCGTTACTGCGATTTATCTTGACGCGTTCGTTGCCGATCGGAGTGATCCGGAGTGGCTCGAAAAACTCCATGCCACGATGCAAAAGGTGTACGATGATGAGTTGGCAAACCATCCTCGCTATCGGTAGCGGCGCTTTTTTGGGTGCGGTGCTTCGTGCCTATCTAAACGGTGTCGTAAACCACAACTTCCCCCACACCCTCCCATTTGGAACCATGTCGGTCAATTTGCTCGGCAGTTTTATCATCGGAGCACTCCTCGCCTATTTCACCTATACGACCTTTTTTAATGTGACCATGAAATCGTTTTTGACAACAGGATTTCTCGGCGGTCTGACCACCTACTCCACCTTTGCGATGGAGACATTCTTGCTGCTCAGCGGAGGGCATATTGCGATGGCGTGCCTCAATATGGCACTCAATACCTTCGGCACCATTGCCATGGCGGGATCGGGTTATTATCTTTTTAAAAATTGGCTAGCGTAAAGAGATAATCTCATCGGCACACCACTGCGCAAGACGGTGATCGTGGGTGATGAGCAAAACCCCCATGCCCTCCAGCTGATCAACGATCAGCTTCATGATATCAAGCTGGTTCAGGTTGTCCAGTGCCGATGTCGGCTCGTCAAGGAGGAGAAGCTTGGGTTTCATCAGCAGTGCTCTTAGAATAGAACAGCGTTGCAGCTGCCCTCCTGAGAGCTTATGGGGAAACGAATCAAGATGGGACTCATGGAGCCCCATCTTCTCCAACAGTCCTTCATACCCCTCCATCGAGGCAACCTCTTCGATCTGATTTCGAATGGTATAGGTGGGATGGAAAGAGGTATAAGGGTCTTGAAAGACTTGCGCAAGGCTTTGATGTCCGATATCCCCTTCAGAGGGCTTTAAACGCCCCAGTATCAACTCAAACAGGGTTGATTTGCCGACGCCGCTTTTTCCGACAATCGCTTTTATCTCCCCTACCTCAAGACGCAGCGAAAATCCTTCAAAGAGTTTTTCGCTGCGCCGATAGCCGAAACCAAGGTTATTAATTTCCAAAACCTTTCGGTTCAACGTGTTTGCCCCTGTCCGTATACTTTGTATTTGTACGTAGTGAGCCCTTCAACCCCCATCGGACCGCGAGCATGAAGTTTATTGGTACTGATCCCCACTTCTGCACCGAACCCGAACGCCCCTCCATCGGTAAAACGGGTCGAAGCGTTAACGTAAACGGCAGCCGCATCGATCGCATCCATAAAACGGTCTGCCGATGTAATATTTTCGGTGATTATCGCTTCCGAATGGCCCGAACCATAACGGACGATATGGCTGATCGCCCCCTCCACGCCGTCCACGACGCGGATATTTAGAATATTGGCAAGATACTCCGTATCGAAATCCTCTTCGGTTGCCTTTTGTACGTCAATTACCTCACGGGTCAAATCACACCCTTTGAGTTGCGTATTAGCATGGTCGAATACCTCTTTGAGCATCGGCAAAATACTCGGAGCAATCGTTTCGTCCACAAGAAGGGTCTCCATCGCGTTGCATACCCCCGGACGCTGAACTTTTGCATTGAGGGCGATGGCAATGGCGTTTTCGATATCGGCATCTTTATCGATATAGGTGTGGCACAGCCCTTTATCGTGTTTGACCACCGGAACGCTCGCATTTTGGCTCACGTACCGGATGAGTCCCTCACCGCCGCGCGGAATGATTAGATCCACATACTCATCCATTTTAATCAATCGCGAAACCCCTTCGCGCGTCGCATCGGGGAGAAGAGCCACCAGCTCAACCGGCAAGCCGTTGCGTACTAATACCGCCTGCAATGCTTTCGCAATTGCGGCATTGGAGTTTTCGGCCTCTTTCCCCCCTTTGAGGACACATCCGTTCGAACTTTTAAAACACAACGCCGCCGTATCGGAGGTGACGTTCGGGCGCGATTCGTAAATGATACCGATCACCCCGATCGGAATACTCACTTTTTCGATCTTGAGTCCCGCTTCCGTTACCCATCCGTCCAAAACGCGGCCGACCGGATCTTTGAGCGCTGCAATCTCTTCAATCGCGACTGCCATCGCCTCAATCCGTTTTTCATCCAGCATCAAACGCTCTTTTAACGATTCTGCAAGATTTTCGGTTTCGGCATGCGCCATGTCCAATCCATTCGCTTCAAGAATACTCATCGTATTTGCACGCAGCGATTGGGCCATCTCCTGTAAAATCCGGTTTCGTCCGCTACCGTTCATCGTCGCTAAAACACGGC
>NZ_JALNYS010000025.1:0-35957 GCF_023229695.1 Sulfuricurvum sp. | reverse complement strand
GGCTTGCCAGCTTGGCTCTCTCTAAAAACTCTTTCATGATTCCTCCCCCTCTTTCATTTTTGCCTCTATAAATGCTAAAAGACGTGTAAATTTTTTCATTTCTACCAGTTCTGACATGGTTTGAACGACGGTACTTTTCGGACCGTTCTTCTCATACCGCTGCATCTCCGCAATAATATCACGGCACTGTTCATGTTCCCGATTCTCCGATGCTGTTTTCAGCTCATTCACCAACAGCATAAAAAACATATTGGACTTCAGTTTATCAAAACTATCCTTTTGAATCCCTACATCCCCTTGTGCCTCCGCCGAGAGGGGGGTCTGCGAAACCGTATCCTCTCCCTTCTCTTCTAAAGAGTGAGTCTTTGATCCCGCATCCGGGGTTGTCTCTAGAGGTGCTTGCTCGATTGTTTCCGAAATCGTCTCCTCTTCAGGAATCTCTCGTACAACAGAGAGGTTTTCCTCTTCTATCCCAGCGGGCGGTTTTAACTCCCCTTTGCCTTTGCGCAGATACAAAACGGTGGCGATTATAACAGCCAAAACGATTAAAATCCACACCCCTGTAGATTCTTCCGCAACGGCAACCGGGACCTTGTTTGCTGTTACTGCTTTCGGCGTTACGGCCGGAATGGTTTCTACGGAAGGAGAGGCCGTCTCATTCTCCTCCGTCGCTGCGGCGACTGCGGCAGCGGCATGAACCATAAAGACGCTCCCCTCTGTCGGGCCATAATATTTATCAATATAGCTTTTCGGAAAAAGGGGAGAAAATTTTTCACGTATCCGATCGGCATTCTCTCTCCCTTCAATCGGCTCAATTCCGATTAAAAAAGCCCGCCCTGAAGGACGTGCAACGATCTCATACCGGTATTGCGATTGAAGCTTGTGATAACTTTCATCCAGTTTCGGTTCAAGCGCGTTTAATCCTTTTCTAGCCTCTTCAAATTTTGAGTAGGAGAGCAAAACGATCTTATACTCCTGAGCATACCCGTACGCCGCGCCAAATATCACGATCAGTATTAATGCAACCCGTTTCATATACCCCTGTTTCATTGCTCCATCGCCTTTTCAAACGTATTGACTTTCTCCATCACCTGCTGAAGAAGAGGTTCGATATACGAAAAACTCAACCCTTTTGTTTTCAAATAGTTCCCCACCGCTTCCGTATCAAAAAGCTCGATCGAACGGACCACCTCAAGCAATTCGCCATAAATCCCCTCCCCCTTCAGCAAAGCGGCCTCAATCTCCGGAGAGATATTTAGCCGGCTCAACACCTCTTTTTGGGGCATATGGAAGAGCAGATGGATCAAAGAGAGCATCCCGACAAAATAGGCTGTCGATTTTTCCCCTCTCGATGCGGACGGATTCACAAGATTTAAAAGAGAGCTCATCAATTCGGTACGGTTGATCACCATCAGCACCAGCGGTACACGCACTTCGGAATTTTTCTCCCCTTCGGAAAACATCAACAGCATAATCCACTGGGAGATCGGATCACGCCCCATCAGTTTCAACACATGCTCAATGGAGGAGACCGGGTTTCGCAGAGAAAAGGCTGCCGAATTGATAAAATGGAGCAGTTTCATACTCAGGGCGTGATTGTGTTGAAATTCTTCCACCAGTTCAGGTATCTCCGTATCGTTTTGGAGCAAATTCCAAAGGCGTATTATCCCCTCATGTTCCGGAGAAAAGGCCGCATTTTTGATAATATTGGGTTCGGAAATAAAGTACCCCTGAAAATAGTCAAATCCCATGGATCGGCACAATTCATACACATCATGGCTCTCGATTTTCGCCCCGATCAGCTTGATTCCGTACCGGCGCAACATCGGTATAAAATTTTTTACAAGGGTTAAATCGCTTCGCGAGACATCAATCTTCATATACTGGAGCGACGGCAATAAAGGGGCAAAGATATCGGCCGTTTTATGATCGTAAATGCAATCGTTTAATGCAAACAGATACCCCTCATCTTTTAATGCAGAGAGCCGTTTTAAAATGATCTCCGTAATTTTTGTATCGGTCAGGAGGGCATAAACAATTTTCTCTTTGGGAAGGGAGTGGATCACGTCGTATTCGAGAAACTCCCCGTCAATCCGTACAAATCCGAGATGTTTGCCCAGTATCGCATTCATGCTGAATGTTCCCAAAAGATTACTGATGACCGCAGCCGTCACACTGTTGTTATCGCTATGCCCGCTCTCACGGTACAGCAAATCGTATGCGGCGATCTTGGCCCGTGTATCAATGATGGGTTGACGTCCGATATATCTCTCACTCATGGATATCCCAATAGACTAAAGTAACAACAATTATAACAGGGGTTCACTGGAATCGGATAAAGAAAAGGGGAGTCTCCCCTTTTTTGGGAGAAATTCAAAAGAATAAAGGATGAACGGGCGAACCCTCTTCACTCTTTACCTTTTGCCCAAACGCTCAGATCGGGCAGAATGATCATAAATACTCTCGAATATCCTGCATTAATCTATCAAGATGGACCTTATACTGGTCGAAAAGGCTAAAATAACTCTGTTCCGTGTCACGCAGAGCGAGTTTCATATTTGAAGCAATTCCAGCGAGCATATGCGCTCCGATGTTTTCGCTTACACCGATAATATCAAGAAGATACGCATCCGCCGCTTCAATACGATTAGAGCGCAAAAATTCCCCTAATTTAACAGAAGAATCGGCATAGTCGGTAATAAACTCGGATAAGATTTCACGGTAAAAATCCCCGTCTCCTCCGCACGTTTCAAGCCCTTTATTAATATCTAAATTTTTTGTCATTACCGCTACTTCAAACTCATCTTTATCCGTTTCTTTGCCGGTATAGGCATAGATGATATTGTAGAGGGCTTCCATTCTCAGAGGCTTTGCCAACTGTTCAGCCATTCCCGCATCTTTCATCTTTTGTATGTCATCCGATGCGGTGTCCCCGCTCAGCGCTACAACCAAGATGTGATCAAACCGTGGATTTGCCCGAATGATACGGGTTGCCTCGAAACCATCCACTCTCGGCATGTGGGCATCCATTAAAATCATTACAAATTTTGTGTCGTGTTCAAGTATATCCAGTGCTTCCTGACCGTCATTGGCCATCACCAGCTCTATGCCGCTCTCCGCTAACAGACCCAAAATAACTTTTTGGTTGATCAGGTTGTCTTCTGCAACCAAAATTCTCTCACCGGCGAATTCAGAAAAATTTTGTTTTGTAATTTTTCCACGATCCGGAACGGACCGTTTTTGGATGCTCTTGTCACTTTTTCTTCTACCCATTAAAGATTTATCTTCGGGAGCCGATGCTATGACTCCAACCTCTTCTTCTTGTATCTCCGGAACTACGTTTACCTTCTCTTGGGCAACTGCTTCCGGACTATCCTTTTTTTCCGATGTATCACCGGGCGCTTGCGGAGTTGAGCCTCTTTTGAAAATAAAGTAAAAAACCAAAACGGCTGCCACTACGGCTACCGCAGCTATAATCACTTGTACATTAACCATTAGATACTCTTTTTTTCTTTAAATCATACACTATTTTACTTATAAAAAATACTATCGGTTTTCAGAAAATTGTATTGTCTGTTTATACTAATAACTGATGTTACGCACTCGATTCGTTTTCCGTCATCCTCGGGCTTGACCCGGGGATCCATCCCCATAAGAGAGAGCTGGATTCCCGATCGAGTCGGGAATGACGAAGCCAAAGGCAACTTTGAATGGCTAAAACCAATACTATGCGTAAGGTCACCTAATAATTTACGATGCCAAAGGCTGAATCATCGCAATCTCTTTGGCTTCAGACTGCATGGATCGATATAAATCCCATCGGATTTGGAGATTGAGCCAAAAATCCGCCGACATCCCGAAATATTTTGCCAAACGCAATGCCGTTGCAGGGGTAATCCCCCGTTTTTGATTGATGATCTCATTGACACGCTGATAAGGGACATGGATCGCATCAGCTAATGTCCGCTGAGATATCCCCATCGGTTCTAAAAATTCAGTGAGTAGCATTTCACCCGGATGGGTGGGAGGTCTGTGAGTTGGAATGTTCATCGCTTACTCCTTATGAGTGGTAATCGGTTATTTCTACATTTACCGCACCTGATTCACTCCATCTAAAACAGATGCGATATTGATCGTTGATACGGATACTCATTTGATCGTCTCTATTTCCACGCAGTTTTTCAAGACGATTTCCGGGGGGAACTTTTAATTCGTCCAACATGATGACCGAATCAATCTGATCGAGTTTTCGAAATGCACTTTTCCATAACTCACGACGTAATAAAAGCTCGATGGTTGTATTTTTTGATTTGATGCGTGACATATTGTAGGAACGAGAATTTTTGTCTGCCATGACAGCATTATAACGTGAAGAAAAAGGAAATGAGTTAAGTGAAAATGCCCTTCGACTAGCTCAGGGCGGACGGGAGAGATTAAAGTTCATCTTCTTTATATAACGGTTTACGGTTTGGAACTTTACCCAAAACACTACGAGCGTGCTTAATCTCCTTATATAATTGACCCCCCAATGGATAAGAACCTAGTGCAAACAGTGCTTGTAACTTTTTTTCTTTCTCGGCTTGATCAAGTGTAAGATGATTACTATTGCAATCTTGTTGTTTATATTGGGCATCTGAAATATTCATTTTTTATCCTTGGTATCTATTTATACAACTGGATAAATTAAAAAATAGTGAAAGTAAAAGTATAGATTATATTGAAGTAACAGAGTATCAGTGAAAAAGCTGGATTCCCGCTTTCGCGGGAATGACGGAGAAAACGCCCTTCGACTGGCTCAGGGTGAACGGAGAACGCACGCAAGGGTGTGTGGGCACTCTGCCGAAGAGAACCCAGTGTTAACGTAGCCAACGGGGGTTTTACTCCCGTGGCGTATAAAAATGGACTTACTCGATTTCAGCGTCGATGACGTCGTCATCTTTTTTCGCGTTTGATGAAGCGGCTTCGCCCCCTTCGTTTTGTTTGTACATTTGCTCTGCCATTTTGTGGCTTGCATCTGCCAATTTTTTGGTCGCGCTTTCGATCTCTTCTTTGGTCGAATCGGTATTTTTTAGTACCGCTTTAAGCTCTTCAAGAGCCGATTCGATCGCCGCTTTTTCGGATGCGTCGATTTTGCCTTCCATCTCTTTAAGCGATTTTTCGGTTTGGCTTGCAAGGGCGTCCGCCTGGTTGCGAAGGTCTACGATCTCTTTGCGTTTTGCATCTTCGGCTTTGTGGTTCTCCGCGTCCTGGACCATTTTGTTGATCTCTTCTTCGCTCAATCCTGAACTTCCCGAAATCGTGAT
The DNA here is from genome assembly GCF_023229695.1 of Sulfuricurvum sp. GTDB lineage: Bacteria > Campylobacterota > Campylobacteria > Campylobacterales > Sulfurimonadaceae > Sulfuricurvum. The sequence goes on along the minus strand of NZ_JALNYS010000025.1, from coordinate 30,654 downwards.
AGACTGCGATTTGCCGGTCCCTTTATCGGTCGAGCTAACGGTCAAGATACCGTTGGCATCAATATCGAAAGTGACCTCGATTTGAGGTACACCGCGAGGTGCTGCCGGGATACCGTTAAGTTCAAACAATCCGAGAGATTTGTTATCGCGGGCGAATTCACGCTCACCCTGGACAACGCTGATGCTGACGGCCGGTTGGTTGTCTTCCGCAGTCGAGAACACTTGCGATTTTTTAACCGGGATAGTGGTCCCTTTTTCGATGATTTTCGTCGCGATACCGCCAAGCGTTTCGATCCCGAGAGACAACGGGGTAACGTCAAGAAGAAGTACGTCTTTAACATCTCCGCGAAGTACGCCGCCCTGAATCGCCGCACCGGCCGCTACGACCTCATCCGGATTCACCCCTTTGTTCAGCGTTTTACCGCCGAATTCATCGGATACCATTTTTTGTGCGATCGGAAGACGCGTTGATCCGCCGACCATGATAACTTCGTTGATCTCATTGTTGCTCATCCCTGCATCTTTCATTGCAGTTTTGATATGGCTGATCGTCTCTTTTACGAGAGTATCGATCATCCCTTCAAATTTTGCACGAGTCAATTTCACAACTAAGTGTTTTGGACCCGATGCGTCTGCGGTGATAAACGGAAGATTGATCTCTGTCTCTTCTGCGGATGAGAGCTCTTTTTTCGCATTTTCAGCCGCATCTTTGAGACGTTGAAGGGCCATTTTGTCCGCTTTTAGGTCGATTCCGTGGTCAGATTTGAACTCGGTTGCGAGGAAATCGACGATTTTATTATCGAAGTCGTCTCCACCGAGGAATGCATTCCCGTCTGTTGAAAGAACCTCGAAAGTCCCCTCAGAGATTTCAAGGACCGTAACGTCGAACGTTCCGCCCCCTAGGTCATAAACGAGAACTTTTTCATCCCCTTTTGAATCCAATCCGTATGCCAATGCAGATGCCGTCGGCTCATTGATGATACGAAGAACGTTAAGACCCGCGATCGTTCCCGCCTCTTTGGTCGCTTTACGCTGTGCATCATTGAAGTACGCAGGAACCGTAATAACCGCATCGCTTACCGCTTGGCCGAGATAGCTCTCTGCATCTGCTTTGAGTTTAGAGAGGATTTTTGCCGAAATCTCTTGAGGGGTATACACTTTACCCGCTACGTCAACCGCAGCCATACCGTTTTTATCGACGATTTTATAGGTGACTTTGTCGTGCGCCTCTTTCGCTTTTTCCTCGTTCATCATGAGACCCATGATACGTTTGACCGAGTAAATCGTTTTATCCGGGTTTGTGATCGCCTGACGTTTTGCAGGATCACCGACAAGGATCTCCCCTTTGTCCGTAAATGCAACTACGGAAGGAGTCGTGTTTTTCCCCTCTTTATTCGGGATAATTTTTGCTTCGCCCCCTTCATAGACCGCAACACATGAGTTTGTTGTTCCTAAATCGATACCAATAACTTTTGACATTTTGTTTCCTTATTATTTATTTTTTAACGCCATAGGAGCAAAGCCCCTATGGCTACGTTAACACTTGGTTTACTTCGGCAGTAAGCCCAAATGCGGCATATTGTATTTTCTACTTAATTGGCTATTACTACCATCGCATCTCTAAGGGTTCGCTCTTTGTATCGAAACCCTTTTTGAAACGTGTTGACGATATCACCGCTTTGATGGTCGGGACTCTCCACACGCTGAACCGCATTATGGATATTCGGGTCAAACGGTTCGGATTCATCCACCGGAGTCACCCCGTGTTTTTCGAGAACGCTTAAGAGTTGTTTCATCGTGAGTTCAACGCCCTCTTTGAGTTTCTCAAGCAATACTGTTGCATCGGCTTCGATAGCCGTTGCACCGATCGCCATAGAGAGTGAATCGACCACGGGGATCAAATCTTTCGCAAATTTTTCGTTTGCGTACTCAAGCGCTTGATATTTCTCACGCTCTAACCGTTTTTTGATATTGTCGAAATCGGCATGTACGCGGGCGTACTTATCTTTAAACGATGCCAATTCGGCTTGGATAGTTTCTAATTCATTCATGCTCTCAGCGACTGCTTCCTCACCCTCTTGCAGGGCAGGTTGTTCCTCGTTGATTACTTCTTCATTTACTTCGTTAGACATAAGTTTATACGACTCCTTTTTTGAAATCCGGTGTTATTATAATACATTGAGTCAACTGTTGTCAAGAGGAATATGATTGTTTTTAGGAAGAATAGTTGAGTCATATAGTATCAAGTGTATTTCACCCCCATAAATGCTATAATACCCTAAAAAAAGGGGTCGGATGTCTATCGGATTCAAGCGACTGTACCCTCTGTTTGCACTGCTTCTTTTTTCTTCGTTCGTATGGATGATTCCTCCGCCCCTTAACATCAGTGTCGAAGCATGGCATCTTTTCACCATTTTTCTTGCGGCTATTCTCTCGATACTCGGGAATCTCCTCCCCATTATCACCGCATCGCTCATTTCGTTGTCGCTCAGCGTCTTATCCGGTGTCATTGAACCCGCCAAAGCCTATGCCGGGTTTTCTGAGAGTTTTATCCTCCTGATCGTCGCCGCTTTTCTCGTCTCGCATGCCGTCCATAAATCGGGACTCGGCAAACGGATCTCTTTGCACATTATCCGCCGTTTCGGCCACTCTACTCTGGGGCTGGGATACAGCCTGATCGCCACCGATATCCTGATCGCCCCCGCATTTCCAAGCAATACAGCCCGCTCCGGCGTCCTCTATCCGATCGTCTATGGCCTCGCGCACGATTGCGGTTCGAAAACGGGGGACGGTACCCATAAAAAGGCGGGAAGTTATTTGATGATGACCTCGATGTCGGGGCTCACCATCTCCTCGGGACTTTGGCTCACCGCCATGGCGGTCAATCCGATCGGGGCTAAAATTTCCGAAACGATGGGAATCCATATCACATTCGGTTCTTGGTTCCTCTACGCTTTTCTGCCGACCCTCATCGCATTTCTCCTGATACCGTGGATGTTGTTTCGGATTTACCCCCCCGAACTCAAAGAAACCCCCGATGCCCCTCAAAAAGCGGTGGAAATGTTGCAGATCATGGGGGGGGTCAGCCGGAACGAATGGATTACCGGAGCCGTTTTTACAGGGATGCTCCTTTTGTGGTCCCTCTCGGGGATTTTCCCGATTGACAAGACCGCCGTCGCCTTCGGCGGTTTGGGGATTTTAATGGCGACGCGGGTATTCGGTATCGAAGATTTTAAAACGCAGGGGGAAGCGCTCAGCACCCTGATCTGGTTTGCCATCCTCTTCGCCCTGAGTACGCAGCTGGCCGAAATGGGATTTATGGGGGCGGTCGCGAACCATTTCACCACCTATTTGACCGGTTTATCCTGGGGATGGGTCTACCTTCTGCTGGTAATCGTTTATGTCCTGATCCACTACCTCTTCGTCTCCCAAAGTGCCCACCTGCTTGCCCTCTTCGGTATTTTTCTCAGCATCGGGATCTCAGCCGGCGTGCCGGGTGAACTGATGGCGATGATGCTCCTTTTCGCCACCAATTTCAACGCGACGATCACCCCGCAAGGTTCATCCTGCAACGCCATCTATCTCAGTTCCGGCTACATCAGCGCTCGTGAAATCTATCTTTACGGCGGAAGCGTGACACTGCTCAATCTCATCATCTTTTTAGCGATCGGTACCCCATGGATACTCGCCCTCTCCTAATGGTAACCCTGTTTAAACAGTTCTGCCGGAGCAAAGGGGGGAAAATTGCGATATCCCTCTCTTCGGTTTTCCTGATCCTCTACACTCTTCTCTTCACCCCGTGGGGCAATCAGCTCTTCAAACCGTGGGTAGAAAAACGGCTCAATGCACTGAGCGACGCTCCCCTGATCCTGAGCGACTTTCGTTTGCGATACAACGGATTTGATCTGATCGGCCATGACACCCTCTCCAATACGTTTGTCGTTCATGGCTCCTTCTCGCCGGCGAAACTAAAAACAGAGGCCCGCTATCGTCTCGTTTTCTCCCGTTTCGGAGGACTCAATCCCCTCCCCATGAGCTGGGAGACCTCCGGTACCCTAAACGGCGGCCTCTCCACCGTTACCCTTTCCGGTGATGCCCGCTACTCCCACGGATCTACCGCTTACCGGCTGACATTGCACCATCTTCACCTCGCCCGGATAGAGCTCGACCTTACCGCTTTTCCGATCACCCCGCTGATGAACCGGATGAAGTACCTCTCGGACAACGATTCGGCCCTTTACGGCTCCCTTCGACTAGAGGGGATCCATGAGCGCAACATTACCGGGTCCCTCTCTCTCAAAACCCGCACGAACCGGTTTAAGGCGACCGAAATTCCCGAAAACGACTCCAACGAGAGTTTCAGCCTCCAAAAACTCTTGGCCGATGAGCAGGGGAGAATCCGGCACTTTAACGTCGATCTCTCTGCCGATCTCTCCCTCGATGAAGCCGGGGTGGCGGAGCAGATCATCGGGATCCCGCTTCACGGTGCGATTGATCTAAACGGCCATTTAAAAGGGGATGAACATCACCTGACCCTCCATGCGGGGACAACCCTCTCCCGAAGCGCAACCGAAGCGACCCTCTTCTTTGAGGATCTTGAACCTTTCCGCCTGAAGCTCACTACGAAACACGCCGACATCGGTTCGCTGTTTCGTTTCTTTTGCTACCGCTCCCCGCTGGAAGGGAAACTGGACGCCCTCACCGATCTCACCTCCGAGGGGGGAAAAGTTTCCCTCCGCCTGAGTGATGCTCACACGATCCCGAAAATATTCAAACAAGAGTATAACCTCACCCAGCCCGCAATCCGTTTGAATGCCCTCCTCACCGCCGATTTGAATCCCAAAGGGGTCCGATATCAGGGGGAGCTCCTCTCTGATCTGAGCCGTCTGGAACTCAATACGACCACGACCCACGATCAAATGCTTCGGGAACTTTTAAATTCCATCTCCGGATCGGTGAGTAAAGGGAAGATTTAACCGTTTTAACCGACAATCCCCCTATGAAAACGATTGCCACCCTCCTCGACTATCACGACCGAACCAAACACCGTCGCGCGCGTTATGCCGCCAGTCTGGGGTACATGGACTGGGCTACCCAACCCGATCCTTTTCGGCGTTACAAGGGTGCAACGCTCATCCCGCTCACTCACTCTGAGGCAACACCCCCGTATCATCTTCTTTTTCAAAAAGATCCCTTGCCCACCGCACCGTTGTGTTATGAGTCACTTTCGCAACTCCTTCGCTACTCACTGGGACTAGCCGCTATCAAAAGTCACGGAGGCTCCTCGTGGGCGTTGCGCTGCAATGCCAGCAGCGGGAATCTCCATCCAACCGAGTGTTATGTTATTGCACCCTCTATTGAAGGGATAAGTGATCACGCCACTCTCTCCCATTATGCTCCCCGAGAACATGCGCTGGAACTGCTCCATACCTACGATTCATCCTTAGAAGAGGGGACATTTTTCATAGCCCTCAGCTCTGTTGTCTGGCGAGAAGCGTGGAAATACGGAGAGCGATGCTGGCGCTATTGCCAATTGGATGCGGGACACGCCTATCAGTCAATCAACATTGCCGCCTCAATGCTCGGATGGAAATGTGAATTGCTAAATGTCGATTCGACTAAGATTGCTTCATTGTGCGGACTTGATCAAGTTGAACGTTTTGATCCAAATGAAACAGAGAGTCCCGATCTTCTGATTCGAATCGGAGCAGGAACGTCACTCACATTGCCTCATACCCCTAAAATCTCCTACGATGCAAATCGACTCAGCCCCGCTCACCATCTTTGGCCTGTTTTAGAGGTAATAGCGGATGCGACTAAGGGGATCTATCCCAAAATACCCCCTCTAAAGAGGGGAAATTACCTTCCCGCCCCTTCCAAAAGCTCTGGAGAGATCATTCTCAAACGCCGCAGCGCACAAATGATGGACGGAAGCACAATAACACAGGAACAGTTTCGATCACTCTTGAGCGCCTCCTTGCTGTGTGAGAATACAAGCAATGTCCACTTTGTTCTTTTCGTTCATCGGGTAGAGGGGCTGGGAAAAGGGCTCTATCTCTATGTTCGTGACAAAAAAGATCTGATCTCTCTACAGCAGACATTGGATGAGACCTTTACGTGGAAAGAGTGCGACGAGGGGCTTTACCTCCTACGAGAAGGGGATTTTCGTGGTGCAGCTCAGATGGTTTCATGCAACCAAGAGATCGCCAAAGAGGGGGCGTTTAGTTTTGGGATGCTCTGCACGTTTTCATCAGCGCTCGAAATACACGGAGGAATCGGCTACAAAAATCTCTATCATCAATGCGGCATGATCGGCCAAATGCTCTATCTTGAAGCAACCTCGTTACATCTCAGTGCAACAGGGATCGGATGCTTTTTGGACGATGAGTTTCATGCCTTACTGGGGATAAGGGATCAACGCTATCAATCTCTTTACCATTTTACGATCGGCCGTGCGATTGTTGACACACGTATTACAACGTTGCCGCCCTACTGACTACTTATTCTCCGCATCGGTTAAGGTAAGGCAGAGGATCACTTTTTTTCCCTGAGCATGCAGCGCTTCGGCCGCTTCACTCAAGGTTAGACCGGTGGTCACAATATCATCGACCAATATCACCTCCTCTTCATTAAAAGGGGAACAGAGAAAGCCTCTGGGATTCATGAGGCGCTCTTCAACACTTTTCCCCGCATATTTATGATGATTCTGCGCTCGTAGTTTTCCGTAACGCGGTGTAATCGCGGGAGATCGGAGTGCACGGTTCAATACTGCCGTATGGCTGTAGCCGCTTTTGGGATCATCGTCGATCCCGATTGAAGCGACACGGTAACCATACTCCCATGTCTGCGCGAACGTCCCCAAAGAGCGCTTTGCGAGAATGGTGTAAATATAATATCCGATATCGGTATGCTTGGTCAGCAGCAGAGATTCGATCTCATCGTAGGGATAAAAAGAGTAGACGGGAATATTTCCGAGAATTTTACGTTTGTGGAGACGGGGAGTGAGCAGGTTGTTTTGACAAGTAACACAGATATGCGAAAAGCTCCAGCTCTCACATATCATGCATTTCATGCCATTAATCCATTTTCAAAACAGACATAAAAGCTTCCTGCGGAAGCTGAACCTTTCCGATCGCCTTCATCCGTTTTTTCCCCTCTTTTTGTTTGTCGAGGAGTTTGCGTTTACGGGAGATATCCCCACCGTAACATTTAGCGGTGACGTTTTTCCCCATCGATTTGACCGTTTCGCGGGCAATGACGCGGTTTCCGATCGAGGCCTGAATCGCCACTTCGAAGAGCTGGCGGGGGACAATCTCTTTCATATTGCTCACCAGTGCCCGTCCGCGTGATTCGGCACTCACGCGCGGAACGATAACACTGAGAGCATCGACGACGTCTCCCGCGACCCGGACATCGAGTTTGACCAGATCCCCCTGACGAAATTCGATCGGATCGTAATCGAAACTCGCGTACCCTTTGGAGGTCGATTTGAGTTTATCGTAAAAATCGACGACGATCTCGTTCATCGGCATGACGTAGATGAGCATCACCCGTGTCTCGTTGAGATACTCCATCTTCTCCTGCATCCCCCGCTTGGCGGTTAAGAGGGTAATCACATTCCCCAAATAATCGGTCGGTACGATGACCGTCGCACGGACATAGGGCTCTTCAATCCGCTCGATGTGCTGCGGTTCGGGCAATTCGCTCGGGTTTTGGACCTCGATCATCGTTCCGTCGGTCTTATAGACTTTATAAACCACCGAGGGGGCGGTAGCGATCAGATCGAGATTAAACTCCCGCTCCAGCCGCTCTTTGATAACTTCCATATGGAGCATCCCCAAAAACCCGACACGGAAACCAAACCCGAGTGCAATCGAGGTTTCCGGCTCATAACTGAGAGAGCTGTCGTTGAGTTTCAGCTTATCGAGGGCATCGCGCACCGATTCAAACTCATCGGTGTCGATCGGATAGAGCCCGGCGAATACAAACGGCTTTGCGGGGGCGTATTCACCGACCGGTTCTTTGGCCGGGTTGCGCGCATCGGTGATCGTATCGCCGACACGGATAGAACCGACCTCTTTCACCCCCAAGATCACGATCCCGATCTCTCCGGCTTTGATGCTTTGGGTTTTTTGGCGGCGAAGGGGATGGGGATACATCAACTCCAGCACTTGATGGTTTTCATCGTTGTGCATCAGTTTGATCATCTGACCCATTTTGATCTCCCCGTCGAACACCCGCACGAGGGCCATTGCCCCCTGATACGAGTCAAACCACGAATCGTAAATGATCGCTTTGGTCGTCGCGCTCGGGTCTCCGCTCGGTGCCGGAATACGGTCGACGATCGCGTCGATCAGTTCACGAATCCCCACACCGGTTTTAGCCGAAATCATCACCGCATCGGTCGCATCGATCCCGATCGTCGTCTCGATCTCTTCGGCGACCCGTTCGGGCTCTGCGGCGGGAAGGTCGATTTTATTGATAACGGGGATGAGGGTCAGATTATTTTCCATTGCCATATAAACATTGGCGATCGTTTGCGCTTCGACCCCCTGCGCCGCATCGACGATCAAGAGCGCCCCATCCGATGATGCCAGCGATTTAGAGACTTCGTAGCTAAAATCGACGTGGCCCGGAGTGTCGATCAGGTTGAGGATATAGTGTTTGCCCTCTTTGACGTAATCGAGACGGACACTTTGCGCTTTGATCGTGATCCCGCGCTCTTGCTCGATATCCATCGTATCCATCATCTGTTTGCTCAGCTCACGGTCCGAAACCGCACCGCACTCTTGGATAATGCGGTCGGCTAAGGTACTCTTGCCATGGTCGATATGGGCGATGATTGAAAAGTTGCGAATATTATCCATTTGATTCATTGCTCGTTTGTTTTAATTAATCGAATTATAGCAGAAGGTTGCTTAGGAGGTTGGGGGGAACCCCCAAAGAGAGTATTAGCTGAAAAGCGAATTGACACTTTCGTTATGATACACGCGGCGGATCACTTCGGCAAAGAGAGGAGCGACGCTGAGGACTTTGATCTTATCGCTTTGTCCTCTTAACACCAGGGTATTTGAGATCACCAGTTCGTCGAGTTCTCCGTTATTGATGTTTTCAAACGCTTTCCCGCTGAGTACACCGTGCGTCGCGCAGGCCATGACCGACGTCGCCCCCCGTTTTTTCAATGCCGCAGCCGCTTTGACCATCGTTCCGGCGGTATCGACCATATCGTCGATCATGATGACGTCTTTGCCTGCCACATCCCCGATGATATTCATCACTTCCGATTCATTGGCTTTTTCGCGGCGTTTATCGACGATGACCATCTCAAGCCCCAGTTTTTCGGCAAAATAACGGGCTCGCGTAACTCCCCCGATATCCGGAGAGGCAATAATCGGATTCGGAAGATTTTTTGAGCGGATATACTCCTGAAAAATAATCGAACCGTAAAGATTGTCGACCGGAATATCAAAAAACCCCTGAATTTGCCCCGCATGCAAGTCGATAGTGACAACACGGTCAATCCCCGCCGTTTCAAACATATCGGCAACCAGTTTCGCCGTAATGGGAACGCGCGGAGCCGCTTTACGGTCTTGACGCGCATATCCGAAATAGGGGACGACGGCGGTAATCGAGCTGGCGGATGAACGGCGCAACGCATCCGTCATAATCAACAGTTCCATCAGATTATCATTCGACGGTGCCCCTGTGCTTTGAATGATAAAGACATCACGTCCACGGACACTTTCAGCGATTTGAACGTTAATTTCACCGTCACTAAAACGTTTTACTTCCGCTTTCGAGAGTGGAACATCGAGAGTTTTGCATACTTCGGTTGCGAATTCGCTGCATGCTGAACCGCTGAAAATTTTGTATCCGCGCATTGAGTTATCCTGTTGCCGTTAAATTGGCGCGATTATACCGCGCACTCACTTAGCTATTGCTAATACTACGTGCGATAATCGGCATTGATTTTGACGTATTCGTGCCCCAAATCGCATCCGTATGCCGTAAATTCGCCGTCTTGAAGCCCGATGTCGCAATGGATCGTGAATGCCGCTTTTTTCATCACCGCAGCAGCCAGAGGCTCCAGTTTTTCATCAAACAGCAGTTCCCCTTTTTTGTAAACGCACACCTCGTCAAACCAGATGCTCAGAAACGCTTCATCGCACATCACGCCGCTTGCTCCCACCGTCGAGGCGATACGTCCCCAATTCGGATCTTCGCCGTAAAGCGCCGTTTTAACCAAAAGAGAGTTTGATAACGCTTTTGCGGCAATCTCCGCCTCTTTGGCATTGACGGCTCCCGTCACTTTATAAGTGACCAGTTTGGTCGCCCCTTCACCGTCACGAACCATCTCTTTGGCAAGGAAAAGCATAATTTGCTCCAACGCCTCTTTAAACGCTTCGGCATGGAATGCCCCGCTTTTTCCGTTGGCCATCAACAGCACGGTATCGTTCGTCGAGGTATCCCCATCCACACTCGCGGCATTGAACGTCGTATGGATACACTCATCCAACAGCGACTGCATCGTCGCTTTATCGACTGCCGCATCGGTTGTAATGAAGCACAGCATGGTCGCCATGGCCGGATTGATCATCCCGGCCCCTTTCGCCATTGCGCCGATCCGAAAGGGTTTCCCCTCCTCCGGTATCACTTCAAAAGCGATCTGCTTGTTAAAGGTATCGGTGGTCATGATCGCTTCGGATGCACTCTCTCCGTCACGTTTCGAGAGATCGATTTTTTTCGCCCCTTCAATAATCTTGGCTTTGGGGAGACGCACGCCGATGACTCCGGTTGAACTCATGACCGGATGGGTAATCTGCTCAAACGTCCTCTCCAAAGCCAAAAGGACCTCGTCAATGTCATCAATCCCCGCTTGCCCCGTCATCGCATTGGCATTTTTGGAGTTGATCAGAACAAAATTTCCTTCAAAATCCCCCTTTGCGCGAAAATGGCGTATCGGGGCTGCGGTCATTTTGTTGGTCGTAAAAACCGATGCAATCGAACACAAGGTGTCGGAATAGATAAAGGCCAAATCCTTTGCACCCTCTTTTTTAAGGCCGATATGGATTCCGTCGGCAAAAAAACCCGTCGCGGCACAAACACCGCCGTCAATAGTGTTAATCTTAACCATAATATAAAAACTCCTGCAGACAAAACATGATGACGAATTATAGACTCTCAAACCAAGGGGTATGTTGAAATTTTAAAGAAAAGAAAAAAGAGGGAAATCAAAAAAAGAGTCGGGAGGTAACTCCCGGGGTGCGTAGGCACTATGTGCGGAAGTTACGAATCTTTTTTAAGGGTACGAAGCTCAGAAGCAGCAATTTTCAGTTTTTTAGTCGTACCGTCTTCAAGTGTTACACGAACAGTGCGAAGGTTTGGTAAAAAACGGCGTTTTGTTCTGTTTTTCGCGTGAGAAACGTTGTTCCCGCTCATTGGGCCTTTACCGCTAATAGCACATTTTCTTGCCATTTTGGGGCTCCTTGCGTAAAATTTAGTTGCGAATTCTATCTTAACCAACCCAAAGTTTACCTTAAGAAAATTAGCGCACCCGAACCAGAGTGCCCGACACCCGAATCAAAAGGGTAAAAAAAGCTCTAAAACAAAATATAAAGCTCCCTTTAGCCATTACACACTACAATTGACAAAAACATTGGATATCCCTTTCGTGATTACACAAGAAGAAGTCTCTTTATACATACAAAATATCCCTCCGGCCCCTTCGGTGCTCCGTCAAACGCTGGAGTATCTGCGGGATGGAGATTTACCCAAAGCGGCTAAGTGTGCCGAAGAGGACCCCGCCTTAAAGCTCTATCTCAAAACCCTCATCAACCGTCCGATATACGGATTCCGAAACGAGGTTAGCGATCTCAATCAGATTTTTAGTATTTTAGGGATTTCCACTACGCAGCAAATCCTCTACAGCTATCTTCTATCTTTGCTTCTCCCCAAACAGTGGTCCCTTTTTACCCTCACCGATCAAAACTTTTACGATTTGCAAGCCTCTCTGGGACGCAAATGGGAAAAAATTCTCAAACATTTGGGACTCCACAACCGCGATACCGAAAGCGCTATCACCCTTCTTCCCGCAAGTATTATCGTGTGTGACGCCCTCTTTGGCGCACACGCCAAAGAGGTAGCACAGCTGCGTTCGGTCAAAGCGCTCGATTACAATACGATTTTAATCCGTCTTTCCAAACGGAGTCTGTTCGACTTGTGCAGCGAAATTGCCCTCAAATGGGAAATGTCCCCCTCCATTGCCAAGATAGTCCATGCCGCCTCGGGGACGGATAGTCAAATTTCCGGAAACTTAAAACTTCTAGCGCAATGGATGCATCTGCTCCTCTTTTACGAACTTTCCCAAAGTGCCTACGTCAGTGCCGGACTCAACGAATTTATCGATTTTCAGATTGACTTTGTCCAAGATATTTACGAATCTTTTATGCAGGTGGTAGACGATGAAACCAGCCGTTAAAGGGAGGGTCGCGGTTTTTCATCCGCAAGGCTTTCTGGATGGAAACAATGCCCCTTCGTACGTCACCATCGATGATATCAAAGCGATAGAGCATATGAATATCGACATGCTTCTAGTCTCTTTAAAGAAGGTGATTTTTTTTAACAAAAACGGACTGGACGTTTTTATCAAAACGCTCCTCACTATACGGAGCCAAAAACACATTTCGGTCGGTTTATGCGATTATGATCATGTTAAATTTACGACCATTATCAGTTTTTACAAAAATGCCCTCAACTTCTCCCTCTTTCGTACCGAAAAAATTGCCGAGCTTTTCGCTCCGAGCAATAAAAGCGACTCTCGAACCGTCTTGCTTTATAATGAAGACCCTTCTCAGCGCTCAGCCATGGCCATCGAACTGTTTGATTACGGACACAATCCGGTCATTGCCCAAAGCAAAAAAGAGTTTGACGAAAAAAAACAGCATCCTGATCTCTACTATGCGATCATTGAAGAGAGTTATTTGGGGATTTTCGGCCAGAAAATCGCCACCCGCGTAACCGGCAATGCCGTTATTTATACGATCGCCAATTTTCTAGATGCCGAAATAGGGAATACCTTTAATATCACTTACCATAACAATTCGCTGAATGTGGGATTCAGACTTTTTATTTTTGATGCCCATAAAGTGGTCTCGATGAATGTTCATGCCCTCAATTTTCTCACCAAACTTGCCTCATCCGCCGCAGAATACAATGCGACCATCTGTTTTGTCGGATTGACGTTTGAAAAAACACCCGAATCGTTTAAACACGATCTTGAAGATGCGGGGACCCTCTTTTTCAATACGATGGATGACATCTTGAATAACAAGCAGCTCCTTCAGGATCTTGGCGGAAGCAGTCCATCAGCAACCAAAACCAATCGGGCCCTCACCAAAGCCCTGATCAATGAACTCCCCAATTTTATCGATGCGACGGTCTCCACCATTGCGATGATGACCAATGCCAAAGCGGTCAAAAATGGATTGAACATCCAAACCCTGGCGGTAAAAGAGTCTAAAAACCAATTTGCCAGTTCGATCGGGTTTTACGGGGACGTTGACGGTATCATCATCCTCGTTTTTCCGAAAAACATTGCCAAAAAGGCATGCGAACTCCTGATCGGCGAAGAGACCGAAGACGAAGAGGCCATTTTGGACTCTTTAGCCGAATTTGTCAATATCATCGGGGGACGGGCCAAAGCGCTGTTGGGGGAGAAGAAACAGCATGTTGACATCACCCTTCCCCGTACCTACGGCGATATCGATGCCCTGATGCAAATCGTCCAGAACAAAAAAGGGGTTCAGGTCGATTTGAGTTTCGAGGGGAGCAATTTTACGTTCTTTTTGACACGATAAATACGTCCTGTTTTACCCGAAGAGGGTAAAGGTAGAGGGGGCGGCAAAGCTCTCTGCAAAACTTTTTCGCTAAAATAGCGAAAACTATTCAAGGTGCCCTTCCATGTTAATCGCCCCCAGTATCCTCTCTGCCGATTTTGGCAACCTAGCGCGTGATGTCCGCGCCATCTGCGATGCGGGATGCGATCTGGTCCATGTCGATGTGATGGACGGCCATTTCGTCCCTAATCTGACGATCGGACCGGTTGTCGTAGAGGCTATCGCCAAAGCCTCTACCAAACCCCTTGATATCCACTTGATGGTCCAAAACAACTCCTTTTTCGTCGATCTGTTTGCCCCCCTCAAACCCGGATACATCTCGTTTCATATCGAAGAAGAGAAAAATCCCCACCGTCTGATCCAGAAAATCCGTTCACTCGGAATCAAACCGGCCATCGTCCTCAATCCCCATACCCCGGCCGAAGCGATCGAATATCTCCTCGCTGATTTGGATATGGTCCTCGTGATGAGTGTCAATCCCGGTTTCGGCGGCCAGAAATTCATCCCGACCGTAGTCGAAAAAATAGAACGTCTCAAAGCGCTCCGTGACCGTATCAATCCCGAGTGTCTGATCGAAATCGACGGCGGGGTCGGAAGCTCCAATATTCAACAGCTTAAAGAGGCCGGCGTCGATATTTGCGTCGCGGGAAGCTATGTTTTCGGCGCAAGCGATTATAAAACAGCCATCGAAAGTTTGAGAGTTTAAATGATATATACTCTGTTTTCTCCCGTATTTATACTGGAAGCTTTAGGGGATTGCAAAGGACATATATGTCCTTGCCACTCAAGCGGGCTTTGCTCGTTTGAGTGTTATTATAGATAATATGAGAGTCAAAATCTGCGGGATTACCAATCTTAGCGACGCCCTGATGGCGATAGACGCCGGTGCCGATGCACTGGGGTTTGTTTTTTATCCCCAATCCCCCCGCTACATTTCTCCCGAATCGGCACGCCGTATCATCCGCCGCCTCCCGCCGTTTGTTGAAAAGGTCGCCCTTTTTGTCAATGAAAGTGCCGAAACGATCCGATCGATCTGTTTGGAAACGGGATGTACCTTGGCGCAGATCCATTTTGATGTTGAGGAAAATTTTTTTGATACCCTCGGTTTTCCGTCGCTGAAAGTGATCCGCGCCCAAAAGCAGGAAGATATTTTCCGATACAACGACGAATACCGTCTCATCGATGCCTATTGCGAAGGATACGGCGGGAGCGGCAAACGGCTCAATATTGAATGGTTTGAAGGGGCCGATTGTTCAAAAATCATCCTTGCCGGAGGGCTCGAACCTTCGAATGTCGCTTCGCTCAAACCCTACGGTTTTTACGGTGTCGACGTAAGCAGCGGCGTCGAAGCCTCCAAAGGGAAAAAATCACCTGAGTTGGTCTCCGCGTTTATTGCACAGGCTCAATCATGATAAACCTCGATCCGAAAATCATGACGCGCCTCTCCAAAAACGGTATCCCTCAAAAAGAGTTTGAAAACCTTCTCCCTTTGCCTCATGATCTCTCACTGGAACTGCTGAGGGCACGGGGGCTCAACATCCTCCTCACAGAGACCCTATACCGCTTGGAAACGGCACTGACACCGATCGATGACACCCTTTTTTGCATTGTCGATATCGAAACCAACGGATCCAAACCCTCTCATCACCAGATTATCGAAGTGGGGGCCGTCAAACTCCGTAACGGGCACATTATTGACACCTATGAGAGCTTGGTTTATTGCCAGGAGATCCCCAAGCAGATTCAAGAGATTACCGGCATCCAAACCGAACAGACGCTCAGCGCCCCCCCGCTTGCAAAGGTGATGCATGAGCTGCGTCTTTTCTTGGGAGATGCGGTTTTTGTAGGGCATGATGCCAAATTCGATTATAATTTTGTCTCAGCCATGATGGAGCGTATCGGTCTGGGCGGACTCTTGAACCGATCTCTTTGCACCATTGCCCTTGCCGAACGGACCATAGAGAGTGAGCGCTACGGTCTTGCCTACCTGAACGATCAGCTTGAGCTGTACAAAGAGGCAACCCACCATCGCGCCCTCTCCGACGCGATGACCACGACGAAGCTGCTAAAGCGGACCTTATCCCTTCTCCCCCATACCCTTAAAAATGCGGAAGAGCTCATTACGTTTTCAAAAGAGGAAAAACGGCTAAAGAGGATGAAGCCTCTCAAAAAAGCGGTGAAAGAGGTTCCGGAAGAAGGGGAGAGGAAATAATCTGCCGACTCCCCTCACGCGAGGGGAGAAGCTTGGAACCGTTATTCGGTATAGCGACCTACGCTGACAAGGCGGTTATACCGCTTTTCAAGACGCTCTTCGTCACTCAACGCCCGAAGCGCATTCACCTGCGCAAGAAAGTAGTTTTTCAGAGCATCAGCAGCACTGTTTTTGTCACGATGGGCACCGATTAACGGCTCATCGACGATATCGTCGATCAAATCAAGCGATTTAAGATCGGCACTGGTGATTTTAAGGGCTTTGGTCGCCGCTTCTACCTTGGTCGGGTCATTCCACAAAATAGCAGAACACCCTTCCGGAGAGATGACACTGAATACCGAGTAGCGCATCATCGCCAGCTTATCGGCCACACCGATCGCCAATGCACCGCCGCTCCCCCCTTCTCCGATTACAACCGATACCGTAATGGTATTCAGGTTGGAAAGCTCCAGAAGGTTTCGGGCAATCGCTTCACTCTGGTTACGCTCTTCGGCACCCAGCCCCGGATAAGCACCCGGAGTGTCAATCAACATCAAGAGAGGGATATTGAATTTCTCGGCCATTTTGGCGGCACGCAACGCCTTGCGATACCCTTCGGGATTGGGCATACCGAAGTTGCGCTTGAGTTTGTTTTTCGTCCCGCGCCCTTTTTGTTCACCGATCACCATGACCCGCTCTTCACCAATATACCCGATGTAGCAGATAATCGCCAAATCGTCTCGGAAATGGCGGTCTCCGTGAATCTCGTATTTTTTATCCAACAAAAGGTTAATGTAGTCAAGGGCATACGGACGGTCCTGATGACGCGCCAGCTGTAGCTCCTGATACGGAGAGAGATTACTGTAGGTCTTTTGAACTTCTTTCTCCAAATCCTGCTTTAGGATCTCTACCGCATGATGATCATAGCGCACTTCTGCGGCAATAATCTCTTCTTGAATTTGGCGAATATTTTGTTCAAAATCTAAATAGGTAGCCAAGGAGTAACCCTTAGAGTTTTTTGAAGATCACGACACCGTTGGTGCCGCCAAATCCAAATGAGTTGCTCATAACGATATTAAGCTCTGCTTCACGAGCAACGTTAGGAACAATATCCAAATCACAGTTTTCATCCGGGTTCTCATAGTTGATCGTCGGGGGAATTATACCCTCACGCATTGCCATGATACTGATAACCGCCTCGATACCGCCTGCTGCACCCAGACAGTGCCCCATTTGCCCTTTGGTCGAGCTGATCGGAGGGCAGTTCTCTTTGCCGCCAAACGCCCCTTTTATGGCAGCTGTTTCGTTTTTATCATTGGTCGGAGTACTCGTACCGTGCGCATTGATGTAATCGATTTTTGGATTACCCGCCATTTTGAGAGCGGCTTTCATCGCACGAAGAGGCCCTTCAAGACTAGGCGACGTAATATGACTTGCATCACCGCTTTCTCCGTATCCGATCAACTCTGCATAAATACGGGCGCCGCGCGCTACGGCCGCCTCATACTCTTCAAAAACCAATGCCGCAGCCCCCTCGCCCATAACAAAACCGTCACGCTGCGCATCAAAAGGGCGCGATGCGTGCTTCGGATCGTCGTTACGGGTACTCAAAGCTTTCATCGATGCGAATCCGCCGACCCCAACCCCTGTGATTGCCGATTCTGCAGCAACAACAAGCATTTGGTCCGCTCCCCCCGTCATAATTGTTTTTGCCGCTTCACTGATCGCGTGCGTACCTGCCGCACATGCCGTTACACACGAAAGATTCGGCCCCTGCAAACCATGATCAATGGTCACAAATCCGCCCAGCATATTGACCAATGCACCCGGAATAAAGAAAGGGGAGATACGACGCGCCCCCTTGGTATCTAAAATAATCGAATTTCTCTCAATGGAAGGGAGCCCGCCGATTCCGGAAGCCGCACTGATACCGAAACGCTCTTTATCAAATCCTTCCGGAAAATTGGCATCGCCCATCGCTTCTTGCGCTGCTTTTAGCCCTAGGTGGATGAAGCGGTCTGCTTTTTTAACTTCTCTGGCATCCATAACCGATTCAGGGTCAAAGTTTTTCACTTCTCCGGCAATTTGAGCACTGTGTGTTGACGGATCAAAGATAGTAATGATATCAATACCGCATTCACCATCACATATAGCTTTAAATGAGCTCTCTTTATCATGACCTACTGCATTGATCATCCCCATTCCGGTTACTACTACTCGTTTCACATTTTCTCCTGCGCATCAATGGTCTTACACTCAGGCTTTCAAAAAGCCAAAGTGTAAAATCACTGACATCAAGGCATACGCCTTGATATTAGTTTTTGCTTTGGATGTAATTCATTACATCTTGAACGGTTTGGATCTTTTCTGCTTCGTCATCAGGAATTTCGATATCGAATTTCTCTTCAAGGGCCATTACCAATTCAACAACGTCAAGGCTGTCAGCGCCGAGATCTTCTACGAATTTAGAATCCTCTTTAACTTCATCCGGGTTTACGCTGAGTTGCTCAACCACTACTTCTTTAATATCGTCCAAAAGTGCCATTATAGCTCCTGTTCTTATGAATAAAATCATGTAATTATAGCATATTTAACTTAAGAGGGGAAGTTTTGCCCCCCGGTTGCATTTACATATACATTCCGCCGTTGACCTTGAGCGTCTCTCCGGTGATGTAGCCGGCATGGTCACTCAATAAAAATGCGGTCGCTTCCGCTACCTCTTTTGGATTGCCGAAACGTCCCATCGGGATTTTTGACGTGAAGGTTGCTTTGATCTCATCGGTCAGGACATCGGTCATATCGGTCGCAATAAATCCCGGAGTGACCGTGTTGTATCGGATACCGCTGCTTGCCGCTTCCTGCGCAAAACTTTTCGTCATTGCAATAACGCCCCCTTTGGAAGCGGCGTAATTGGTCTGCCCCGCATTTCCCGTTTCTCCGACGATGGAGGCGATGTTTACAACTGCGCCGAATTTTTTCTTGCGCATCGCTTTGAACGACTCACGGCACCCGACAAACGCTGAAACCAGGTTCGCATTGATAACTGCCATAAAATCGTCGCTTTTCATCCGAAGGGCCAATCCGTCTTTGGTGATCCCCGCATTGTTGACCAGATAGGAGAACTCTCCGTCTGCTTCTACGATTGTCTGGATCGCATCGATAAATGCCGCTTCGTCCGAAACGTCAAACCCGATCACTGCTGCTTGACCTCCGGCTGCTTCGATCTGCGCCTTGACCGCATCCGCCGCTTCAGCACCGCTTCGATAGTTGATCCATACTTTGAGACCGTATCCCGCCAACACTTTTGCCACCTCGGCACCGATCCCCCGGCTTGATCCCGTTACCAATACGTTTTTACCTGTAAATTTCATTTATGTTAAGTCCTCTTTTTTAAAATTTTCTGCCTCACCAGAGGCAAGCTTCGCTGCCTGCGGCCAGCGTAGTCGAAGGGATTTTATTCCTTCGACGTTCTAAACTAAATAAGCGCCATATCCATCTCATCGGGTTTTTGAATTCCCATGAGCTTGAGCACCGTCGGAGCGATATTGTTCAGCGCGCCCGGATGCACTTCGGTGACCCCCTCAGCCATGACGAAACACCACACTTTTCCGACCGTATGGTTGGTCAAAATATTGCCCGCATCGTCGCGCATCTCTTCGCAGTTGCCGTGATCGGAGGTGATGACGACGGCATAATCGTTGCGCTGCGCCGCTTCAAGGATCCGCCCCAGCTGCTCATCCACCGCTTCGACCCCCCGAACTGCGGCATCGAAATTGCCCGTATGTCCGACCATATCTCCGTTGGCAAAATTGACGACCACGAAATCGTACGCATCGTCCATCGCTTTAACGACGACATCCCCCACTTCGGGTGCACTCATCTGCGGCTGCATATCATAGGTTTTAACCTGAGGGCTCGGAATCAAGACCCGCGTTTCGTTTTCATACGGCTCTTCCACCCCCCCGTTAAAGAAAAAGGTGACGTGGGCATATTTTTCGGTCTCCGCCGTATGGAGCTGGCGAAGCCCCGAACGGCTGATCACTTCGGAGAGGGTATTGACCGGTGCATCTTTGGGAAACAGTACCGGATAGGGGAAATTCTTGTCATACCGGGTGATCGTCGCCATATGGGTCGGAATAAACGTCCGCTTAAAGCCGCTGAATTCGGGATCGCCGATTGCGGGGGTAAGCTCACGCATCCGATCGCTTCGGAAATTGAGCATCAAGACCGCATCCCCCTCTTTAAATCCCTCATACCCTTCAAATGCGGCCGGGGTGATAAACTCATCGCTCTCTCCTGCCGCATAGGCGTTTTCGATGTAATCGAGGACACTTTGTTCCGTCTTTGGTTGGGCAAGGACAATGGCGTTATACCCTTTTTCGACCCTCTCCCATCGGTTGTCCCGATCCATGCCGTAAAAACGGCCTCCGATCGAACCGATTTTAATATTGGAATATCCATGGGCATTGACGGTATGCAAAAAGAGCTTTGCCGATGTCGGCGACACATCCCGTCCGTCCGTAATCAGATGGAGCCACACCTCCTTTCCCTCTTCGGCCGCGATTTCCGCAACCCCCATTAAATGATCGATATGGGAGTGAACTCCGCCGTCGCTCATCAGGGTAATCAGATGAAGCCGCTTGCTTGTTTTTAACAATGAGGCAAAAACCGGATTCTCTTTAAATTTCCCCTCCTCCAATGCAAGGGAAATTTTGACCAGGTCCTGATACAGGACACGGCCGCTGCCGATAGACATGTGCCCCACTTCGGAATTGCCCATTTGCCCCTCCGGAAGCCCTACGCTCAAACCGAAGGTATCAATCAAAGAGTGGGGAACCTCTTTAAAAAGCTTCTCATAGGTCGGCTTTGTCGCATGATGGAATGCATTGTACTCTCGTTTCGGAGAGTATCCGATCCCGTCGGTAATGACTAAAACGGTTTTTTTGCTCAAATTGGCTCCTCGATTAATCAAACTTTGGGGGGATTATATTAAAATGTCACTTTCTTTACAATTTACATTCATAAAGAGTCCGCTACATGTTATATTGGTTTCACAACGCTCTTGGCATCAACCTGTTTCAGTATATTACGGTCCGTGCCGGAATCGCCTTTTTTATCGGTCTGTTTCTCACCCTCTTTCTAATGCCCCGTTTTATCGCCTGGGCCCAACGTTCCAGCCGGGTACAGCCGATCAACGAATACGTCAGCGCCCATCAGGGGAAAGCCAAAACTCCGACGATGGGGGGGATTGTTTTTGTCGCTTCGACCGTCATCGCCTCTCTCCTGACCGTCAATCTGATGAACCCGTTTGCCGTCGGCGGCCTCTTAACCCTTGTTTTTTACGCCTATATCGGCTTTACCGACGATTGGGGAAAAATCCGAGGCGGCCATAATCTCGCCGGCCTCAGTGCACGTGCCAAACTGCTGCTGCAGTTTGTTTTCGGCTTGGCTATCGGCATTTTTTTAATTAAAATCGCCCATTTCGATACCGGATTTTACCTCCCTTTTGTCAAATCCAGCCTCTTTGACATGGGATGGTACAGCATCCTTTTTTGGGTTTTAGTCATCACGGCCACCTCCAACGCCGTCAACCTGACCGACGGACTGGACGGATTGGCGACCGTCCCCTCGATCTTTGCCCTTCTTTCACTCAGTATCATTGTCTATATCGTCGGAAATGCCGCTCTCGCCCATTACCTTTTAATGCCTAAAATTCCCGCCGGAGAGATGGTCATCATCGCCATGGCACTGATCGGGTCGCTATTAGGTTTTTTATGGTTCAACTGCCATCCGGCTCAGGTGTTTATGGGGGACAGCGGTTCGCTTACCCTCGGGGCGTTTATCGCCTACATGGCAATCATCGGCAAAAGTGAAATTCTCCTGATCTTAATCGGTCTGATCTTCGTTATCGAAACGGTTTCGGTCATTTTGCAGGTGGGCAGTTATAAACTTCGTAAAAAGAGGGTCTTTTTGATGGCACCGATCCACCACCATTTTGAGATGAAACAGTGGGCAGAAAATAAAATCATCGTCCGTTTCTGGATTATCTCACTATTGTCGAATATTCTCGCCCTTATTACCCTGAAAATACGATAGGAATCCAATTATGACCATTGAACTAAATAACATCGGCATGATCAAAGAAGCTAACGTTAAGCTCGATGGACTAACGGTCATCGCCGGAGAAAACGATACGGGGAAAAGTACGGTTGGAAAGGCTCTGTTTGTAATGCTTGCAAGTATCCAAATGGGTATAGAAAGTGAAAAAGCCGAAGGGACGGCTTATTTCTCAGCCGATAATATTTTCAAAAAAGTTTTTAATACCACTCTTTCAAAAAACGCATATATAAATTTGGAATCAAAATTCGGACAACTTCACTTTCAAGAAGTTGATGGATTTCAATCATCCGGTATGACTTTATTTTCATATCATGAAAATAAAGAGGTGCTGTTTATAGAAACCCCTTTAATTTGGAATTTCACCGACTTCTTTAGAGACATAGCTCAAATAGAGTCACAGATGGGTATAAAAGTGGATTATCCTTTTTTGATGAAAGATCTCAATTTTAAACTTTTTATCAAAAATGCCTCAAATGGAATTGATATTAAAGACAAAGTAATCTCTTTGATGAATGGTGAGTTTAAGAAAGATGAAATGGGGCGTTTCTTTTTTGATAAAAAGGGTCAAAAAATCGAACTTCTCAATACCGCCACAGGTATCAAATACTTTGGTCTTTTTCAAGTCTTGTCCCAAAATAACTATCTCAATGAAAACACCGTCCTTATTTTAGATGAACCTGAAGTGCATCTTCACCCAAAATGGCAATTAGAGATGGCAAAATTGATTGTTGAGTTGGTGAAAAACGGGGTGAAAATTTTGGTAAATTCTCATAGCCCCTATATGATTGAAGCACTTAAAAGGTATGCAGATAGAGAAAAAATCGAGGATATAGCGAATTTCTACTTAGCAGAGGATGGGTATATCAAAAAAGTCAATGATAGCAATTCACAGACGTTGGTCTCTATCTATGAAAAACTCTCCGAACCTTATGATCTCTTTGAAGAGATGGAAAGTGACCGTTTTAACAATGGCTGATTTTAATCTATTTTATCGAGAGTACAACTCTTTTATTTCAACTTTCAAAAAAACAAGTTTTGATAGTGAAAATAATTTCCACCTTTGTAAAGATACAAGTGTTGAAGTCATTGATTTTGATGCCATTATAGAAAATATGTATCCCGATTCAAATCATAGACCAAAATCATTTGACTCTATCTATTTTGATGAAACCAAAAATCATGTTTATCTAATTGAATTTAAAAATCAGAAAAAACCTGATAAACAAGAGATTGAAAAAAAATTAATCGATGGAAAAAGAGAATTAGAGGTACTCTTAAATCGTTTAAGTATCTCTAAAAATAGTTATGAATTTATTTTTTGTTTGGTATACAACAAGTTTACTCCAAAAGAAGAACGATACAAAAGAGGGTTATTCAAAAGTACAACTTTTGAATTTTTGAATAAACATAAGGAAACATTTTTTATTAATGATATTTATACGGAAGATGTGTCCTTTTTCACAACTCAATTCAAAAAGAAAACTGCCAAGGATTTACAATGCTGACACTTATCTCTTTAGAGAATCTCCAATGACTAATAACCAACATATCGCCTGTTTCGGCTACGGCAAAACGACCCAGGCCATTGCGAAACGCTTTGGCCCCTGTACTTTTTTTGATGATAAAGTCACCAAACCGTTCACCGACGAAGAGGGAAATTTTCTCAAGCCGATTCAAGAGTTTGATACCCGTCTTTTCACCCATGAGATCCCCTCACCCGGATTTCCCCCAACGCACCCTCTCATCCAAAAAGCGACCCACCTGATCAGCGAATACGACTTTTTCGCCCCCACAATGCCTTTTAGCATCTGGATCAGCGGCACCAACGGAAAAACAACGACGACACAGATGGTAGAGCATCTCCTGAGCGATAGAGGGGCGATCAGCGGCGGCAACATCGGCACCCCTCTCGCCGATCTCTCCCCCGATGCCCCGATCTGGATTTTGGAAACCAGTTCGTTTAGCATGCACTATAACCGCATCGCCGTCCCGAATATCTATGCCCTCCTCCCGGTCACCCCCGATCATGTCAGCTGGCACGGAAGCATGGAGGCTTATTACGACGCAAAACTCAAGCCCCTCTCAATGATGAAAGAGGGCGAAGCGATCATTCTCCCGAAAATGTTTGCCGATACGCCGACAAACGGCTTTAAGATCCTTTATGAAAACGAAAAAGATTTAGCCTCCTATTTCGGATTTGATCCCAAAAAAATCAAATTCAAAGGGGCATTTTTGATGGATGCGATGATCGCGATGGGGATGGACAAAATTCTCTACGACCGGTGCGATTACGATCGGATTAACGCTTTCATCCTCGATCCCCATCGCCAGGAAGAGTTCCGAGACTCCCGCGACCGTCTCTGGATCAACGATTCCAAAGCGACCAACATCGACGCAACGCTGGCCGCTTTGCGGACCTACACCGATTATCCGATCCATTTGATTCTGGGAGGGGATGACAAAGGGGTGGAGCTCGAAGAGCTCTTCGCCCCCCTCTCGAAATACGACGTTGCCGTTTATGCGATCGGAGCCAACGCGCTGCGCCTCGAAGCGCTCTGCAACCAATACGCCATCCCCTGCACCCTTTGCCACACCATCGACGTAGCCGTAGAGCAAATCAGCAAAAAGCACACCCGCCACAGCGTCGCCATGCTCTCTCCCGCAGCGGCCAGTCTGGACCAATTTACCTCGTATGCGCAACGCGGAAATCTGTTCAAAGAGCTTGCAAAAGCGACAAAATAGTCGCTTTTATAGTCTTAAGCTTATTTTTAAGTTTATGGCGCTATAATTTCGGCCTCACAAGTAAATGTGCGGCCAATTAGCTCAGTCGGTAGAGCAAATGACTGAAAATCATTGTGTCCTTGGTTCGATTCCGAGATTGGCCACCATAACCTCTCTAAAAGTCCTATAACGGGATATTTAGAGAGGTTTTTTTCGTTGTACACCCTCACAAAAAATCTCCCTCATCTATTCACTAATCAAGTACGATTCTGTTAACTTTGTAGTAATGCCCAAAGGGCCGCAACCCTTTTAACTGATCATATTTCGAAAATAGACAAAACCGCCCAGTGCTATCGCCCCGAAAAAGACGATCTTCCATACAAATCCCATCACTTTGGCGAATACGAAAAAAATGCTTATCAACACCAATCCGATCCCGATCATCCCGTACCCTGTAAATAGATGTTCCATTCTCTTTGGACCCCCTGAAAAAAATGCGAAATTGTATCCGACTTTTTGTTAAAGCGATGACACCTCTTACCTGCACATTTTCCGAACGGCTAGTGTGTCCGACGCATTAACAACATCTTCAGTTTTTTTAAAATAAAATATATTCGGCTACACATTTTCACATCCGATTTACCAAAAGGGTCACCATGTCTAAAAATATCATCCTCTGTTTTGACGGAACCTGCAACGATCCCGAAGATGCGCTGCAGCACCATACCCTCGGCGGCAGCGTCGAAGACGACAGCATCACCAATATTCTCAAGCTTCACCTCCTTTTCGGCGGCGATCTGCGGGGAAAGAGCGTTTTTAGCGATCAGAGCAGTTTTTATTACTCGGGCGTCGGAACTTACGGATCGTGGTTGGACAAGCTCATCAACAAAACCGTCGCACCGCCGAATCAGGACGTCAGCACCATCCTCAAACGCGCGATCAGCGATCTCTACCGCCATTATGAAACGGGAGACCGCCTTTTCGTGTTCGGATTCAGCCGGGGGGCGGCGATCGCACGGCGTTTTGCATCGGTCCTGTCGACGACGTTTCCGGCATTGGGTAAAACTCCCCCCGATATCCGTTTTATGGGTCTCTTCGATACGGTTGCGGCGATCAAGAAACCCAATCTTCTGAACAAAGAGCTTCAGCCCGCTTCGGACGTCGTCTTTGAAAACCGGAGCATCTCCCCTCTGGTTCAGGAGGCGCTCCATCTCCTCTCGATGGATGACCGGCGCATCGCCTTTTTTCCGACACTGATCAACAAAGATGAGCGGGTCACCGAAATCTGGTTTGCGGGGGCCCACTCCGATGTCGGAGGGGGATACCGCTATGACGGTCTTTCGGACAACACCCTCCAATTCATGCTGGACGAACTGAAACAAAGAGATCTCGGGCTTTCCCTCCTCACCCCTAAAGAGGTGGCGTGCAGCGATCTGATAGAGGGGGATCATGAACCGATCGGATACGACGATCTCATTATTCAACCCAACCCGTTAGGGATGAGTCATCAACAACATGCGATCACCCACTTCAAAGAGGCATTTCTCGACTACCGCTCACCCCGCATCATTATGAACGAAATCCCCTCGATTTATCCCCCCATTATCCACCATAGTCTGTTTGACCGTATGGCCGATAATCCCGACTATATACCTCATGCATTACGGGAGCGGATGATCAACCCTTACACCAACGAAGGACTCGGCATTCGCGTTTGGTACAGTGCGGAGCGTATCGTAGAATACTCTTCTATCTACGATGCCCGTCTTGCGGCGGCACATTCGGCATCTCCCCTCTCTATCGGTGAAAGCCGTACCTTTATCGTTCAGGCCAATCAGCGTTACAGCCCTACCCGTATCTTGGTCAAAACGGGAGAGCACTACCGTTTTGATCTGGATCGCAATCAGCTTTGGTACGATTCGGATATCTCCGCTACCCCTGCAGGGTGGGATCGATCCAAACTCGGCGGAGTCAAAGAGTTTATCTTTCGCTTTGCCGAATCGGGACGGCGCTGCCCCGAAGCGGAGTGGTTCGAAGTGATCGGTACGCTCAATAAAGATGAGCGCAACCTTTTCCGGATTTTGCACCATACCGATAACGATCATCTCTATGAAGCGACGGAAAACGGGGAATTTTTCGTTTTTGCCAACGATTTGATCGACAAATACAACAACAACCTCGGTTCGGTGGAGATCACCGTTACGCGGGTCGAATAGTGCTTTCTCTCTACAACAGTCCGTCGCGCCGCATCCGTTCCTGCAGCGCAATGAGAATGTAGGCGCTCACGGTTCCGCCGTGAAAATCGCGTATTTTTTCCTCCCAATCGACCGGAATCGTGATCAGCTTTTTCTTTTTCTCTTTTTCCGTTTTTACAGCACTTTCACGCTCGCTCATCGCTGCGGAACTTTTGACTTTTTCAATATTTTGCAAAAATGTTTTTTTGGCCATTTCGATATCCTTTATATATCTTTTAAATATGTTTTAAATATTTTATCCGGCATGCTTCACCTCCTACAAAAAGGGGCAATACGGTGCGTGCCCTTAGAACCCCAATAACGTTTTCACCTCACCGAACAGCTCATCCATCTCCTGATCGGCTTTGCTGAAGATCCGGTACTCTTTGATACTTTTCCCTTCTCCGACCGAATGGGCGATATCCACCCTTTGACGCAGAATCGAGGTCAAAAGATCGAAATGTTCCGATAAACAGATGAAATCAACCAAATCGCCGAAACGTTTCATCGCCGGATTGATATTGTTGAACAGCACCTTGGTTTTGATCGTCTCCCCCTGAATCTCCGAGAGGCTTTTAAGGATCTCTTCGTATTTTTGAATCCCCATCAGATCAAACGGTTTATCGCTGACCGGGGTGATCAGCAGATCCGATGCGATAATGGCAACACGGTTGAATGCGCTGTCAAATCCCCCCGAGTCGATGATGGTCAGCACCCCATCGCCCTCTTCTTGGGCGTATCGTGCCAACTCTTCGGCCGTATCGAAATGGAGCATCGGTATCGGCCTAAGCCCCTGCTCTTTGCGAAGCGAATTGGTCACGGTTAATGAGCGCTGGGTATCGAGGTCAATAATGCGGGTCTCGATTATTTTTGAAAAATTAACCGCAAGATTCCAAGCGACGGTCGATTTTCCGACCCCCCCTTTTTGATGGGAAACGGTAAGTATCATGTATGCCTTCTGTATAATAAGAATATGGAAAGTATATATTTTTGCCCCTTAAACGGAGGGGTCTCCATTATCGGCGAAAGTTATAGAGCTGATATTACGCACTTTGTCTAAACACGTGCGAAAAGGTTAGTAATCTCCCGCATCCGAAAGATGCGGGTAGCTTCAGGGGGGTGCAGGGGTGAAAAGCGTTAAAAAAGCCAACGGCTTGGCTTTTTTAGCTTTGGAACCCAGCCGATGTACGTAGTACCGGCTGGGCCGTCCCCGCCACTTTACGGGCTATGAGCGGAAAGTGCGTAACATCACTTATTTAGGAGGCTATTTTCTAAAATGCGATACAATAAAAATTATGACGAAAGGTTAACCATGACAGATCAACAGCTTCTTACCCTTTTTGTCGGGATCATTGCACTGTGTATGTTAATTATTACGACCGTTATCGTTTTCATCGGTATCCAGACGGTCAAGAGCATGAACAGGGTGCATGAGTTTATCGCCCATGTCCAAAATGAGCTCAGCTTTCTCTCTACGAAAGCGGCCGTTACCCTGCACGACGTAAGTGAATTGTTGACCCATCTCAAAGATGAAACCCATACCATCAGCGAGAAATCGGTCCTTGCCCTGCATGAAGTGCGCGATCTCATCGCCTATATTCATGAAGAGACCCGTTCTCTGGCCCTTAGAGCCTCCAACGGCATTGCCAAAGTCACCGTCGGAACGTTGGCAATCGGAGCCCTCTCTCAATTTTTCAAGAAAAAAAACCATTCGTAGGAGAATATCATGAATCAAAACAACACCCTTCTTAGCTTCGTACTCGGTGCTGCGGTCGGCGGAGTCGCCGCTTATTACGTATTTAAACATCAAGATGAGATTGTGGATAAAATCCATGAATTGGAAGAGAACCTCAATATCGACCACCATGAGTGGGTGGACAAAGCCAAAGCGCAGCTGGAGAGACTGACCCAGACGTTTCAAAGTACCGTTGAGCGCTATACCCACGCCGACACCGAAGATGCCGCCAAAGAGAGCGAAGTCTCCCATATCCTCGAAGAGCTTAACCGACTGCGCAAAGAGGTACAGGCCCTAAGCTAACGGAGCCCTCCCCGGTTCGTTTTGCGAAGGACCCGCAGCGTCGTAATCGTAAAGGCGACGATGGCCGGTCCGAGTATCAATCCCCAGAATCCGAATGTCGCCAATCCTCCCACAATCGCAAAAAAGATCACAAATTCATTGATTCTCCCTTCGCCGCTGTTGAGCTTACGGTTGATGTAGTTCAAAATAAGAAGTTTGACAATATTATCGATAAAAAAAGCCATCACAGCCCAGGAGTAAAGAGAGATTACCAAGGCGTGCATAATGTTGCCGCGCAGATATTCGTTCACTGCAACCGGAACCCAGATCAATGCCGTCCCGACGACCGGGATAATAGCCGAAATTCCGGCCATAAATCCCAGGAGAAAGGGGTTGTAGCCTTCAAAAAAAGCGATAAAAATCCCGAATGCGACCCCCTGTGCCATCATCACCCCCGCAAGGGTATAAAAGACAACCGCCGTCGTCGTCATCATATCCCCCAGGAACTCCCGCTTGATCGATCGGGCCAGCGGAATGATCGGAAGGGTGAAGAGGGTAATGCTCCGGCCGTACCAATTGAGAAAAAAGAAGAAAATAACGATCATCGCCATCTCCCCCAGCATCGACATAAACGTTTTCAAACCGCTTCCGAACCATTGGGCGAAAAAGGCAATAATCGCCTCCTGATGAAGCTTGGCCTGCACGATCAGATGCTCCAGCGGATCTTTAAGCCATGCCATATAGGCGGGGAGATAGGTGGGGAGAATATCGATCTTCTCTCCGACGGAGCGGATCATCGCAATGGTGTTGGAAGGGCTATCCAGCAGCTGGAATAAAAAAATAACGATCGGCAAAAAGATGATCAGCGACAGTCCGAGGGTGACCGTACTCGCCGATAATAGCGACGCTATCGGCTTGAACCGTTCATGAGAGATGATTTTTAATTCCAAACTCCGATGGAGGGGGGAAAACGCCATCGCCAACAAGAGCGCGACAAAAAAACTTTTCAAAAAAGGGGCGAAAATCCATACGATCAGGATCAATGCCCCTCCCCCCATCCAACGCAAAAAATGGTTTTGTTCCATCCGCTTTTCCTTTTTACTGATGTTACGCACTTTTCGGGCCAAGCCCGTAAAGTGGCAGGGGACAATTTGTCCCCTGCACCCCCCTGAAGCTTCCCGCATCTTTCGGATGCGGGAGATTGCTAACTGATATTACGCACTTTTCTGTTACGCACTTTTCGGGCCAAGCCCGTAAAGTGGCAGGGGACAATTTGTCCCCTGCACCCCCCTGAAGCTTCCCGCATCTTTCGGATGCGGGAGATTGCTAACTGATATTACGCACTTTTCTGTTACGCACTTTTCGGGCCAAGCCCGTAAAGTGGCAGGGGACAATTTGTCCCCTGCACCCCCCTGAAGCTTCCCGCATCTTTCGGATGCGGGAGATTGCTAACTGATATTACGCACTTTTCTGTTA
>NZ_JALNYS010000030.1 GCF_023229695.1 Sulfuricurvum sp. | reverse complement strand
TAACTCCAGTCATAATATTGCTCAAACACTTTCTGCATCCGATCTAAATGTTCCACTCAAACTCACTTTTTCAACTCTCTAAGCCATTTTCGTTCCTATACTGTCGTGGAGTGAGAAAAAATAGCTAAAAAACGGCTAAATTTTTTGTGTTTTAGAGATTTGGATTCTCATCTTAATCTCCCCAAAATCTCTAAAGCATCCATCTCAAATTTCGAAAATGCAAACCATTTTTTACCCAAATCTTTGAGACTTGCTCCGATGTGGTACATTTGTGAACTATCGATAATCAAAAATCTATCATGGGTATTTTTAAACTCTAAAAGTTCTATGTTCTGATATTGCGCTTGGCATTTTTGATAATCGAGAGCTAGTTGTTTGCTAATGGTTTGGGTATAGATTTTGATTTTTAGATTAGGGTATTTACTAAAGAGGGTAAAAACACTATCGTCGATGTAGTTGTCGATCAGCACGATTTCATTTTTCGCACTTTTGAACAAATCATTGACGAACACATACGCATCGTAAATTTGTCCGTCGAAAAATATCCCATGAGATGGTTTTAAGGTTTTATCTTCAAGGGCTTCAAAAAGTTTGTCAAAATTTTTATCATGAATCGATAATCTTTGTTCAATTCTTTCAAATCGTTCAAACATACCACTATTTTGCGAGATAAATTTTCGCATAGTTGCAAAAGTTCTTATGATTGATACCGTAACTTGCGAAGCAACCTTACTTTTTAAGATAGTCGCCAACATATAAATACCTTGTTCGGTAAAAACTTTTGGGTTTGTTCTTGTTTTGGCAAAATTTGCGGTCGAAATTTTCGACCGCAAATCTTCAAACTCATTATCAGTAAGTTCAAAATAAAAATCATCTAAAAATTTATCGTGATTGTTGCTTACCGCTTCGTTTATTCTTTTTGTCTCTACTCCATACAGCTCCGCCAAGTCTCTATCGAGCATTACTTGAAGCCCTCGAATGGTGTGAATTTTATTTGAGACGGTATCAGTGGTGGTTAAATTAGTCATTCAAAAACTCCATAAAATCTCGGGGGTGGGGTTTTAACCCCGCCTATATTATTTTCCAATACTAAAGTGTTAGTCCCATTCGGAAGTGAGGCTTTAGCCTCGCTATTGTTTATCTCACCTATTTTCAGTGGATTATTTTTAATATACTCATACACCACCAAAAAATGATTTTCATTCCTAATTGCTTTATCGTAATAATCATCAGCCCAAAACTTTCCATTTTTACCTAAAAGCTCATTGATTTTTTTAGCGCTTACACCTTTAATCATCTGCATAACCTTACTCAAACTTTCCAATGGTTTAAAAAGAATATGCACATGATTATTCATAACACAAAATGCTACAAGCTCATAAAGCTTTTTATCATTACTGATTAAAAAGTCAAATAAATATTTCAAAATATCATTTTTAAGGTAAGCCCCTTTGATAGATACATCCAAATATTCATCTATCTTTTGTTGTTTTTCTTTATTGCTCATAGCGGGACTAAAATCCCACTTCCGCACAAATTCATCAACACTCTCAAATGTTCTAAATGTCACAAACTGATAATACCCTTTCAAATCAATATGTGGCAAATGAGTATACTTTCTCGGAAATGGGGTTTTAACCCCGCCGCCGCCTACATTACTTTCCGACACTGAAGTGTCAGTTCCGATTGGAAGTGGGACTTCAGTCCCACCTAAATTGCAATCTCTTCGGAAGTTGGACTTTAGTGTCACATTGGCTCCCTCCATCTTCTCTTTTTGCGGGGTTAAAACCCCACTTCCGTTTTTCATCATGACCACACACCCTTTATCCGTTTTTGACTTCATGAATCTCTTTAAGGGTGATATGGTTCGTTATGTGATTGGCGATTTCTGCTTTTAGACTGTGGAGCTTCGCTTGATCATGGCGAAATTGCGTCCCGACGATACTTTTGTCTTTGTCTTTTACACCAAAAATGAGCCATGCTTCATCATGCCCTTTGAGGTTGGCTTCGTTCGAAAGAGCACTAAAATATTCACCCAAAGAGTCAAAATCGTAACCATTCTTTGCTTCTTTAAACTCCAAAACTTCCGTTTCTAAATTTTGAGATAAAAAGGTATTTATTTTCACCCATTTTTACAAACATTCCTCTAAAAAATGGTTGGCGCGGTTGATCGATGTTACCGTGGCGTAGGGGATAAAAAACTCTCTCGCTCCGGCCACATCGATCACACGATCTTCAAGACCGAGGTAGACTTCGATCCGTATCCCTTTGGTTTTAATCGTCTGCATCAGCGTATCGTCCCACACAAAATAGAGCAGTTCACGCAATTGATGCTCGTTTGCGTCAGGGTCAAGCGCAACTTCCCCTACCGGGCACGGGGCAAAACAGCTCTCGATAAATTTTCCGGTATAGCCGATGGGATCGTTGAGATAGGCTCCCATCTGAAGCCGCCGGAATGACTCTTTTTTGGTCTGAAAAAAAGCGGGGGAAAAAAGCTGAAGGGTATCGATCCGTTCCTCGGCTCCTGCGGCGTAACGCGCCGCTTTGATCGCTCCGTAACTAAATCCGGCAACGGTATAATCGCTCCTTTTAAAAAAAGGGGTAAAAAAAGGGTGATCGTTGCACAGGGAAAACCCGCTATGAAAAATCATGAATGGTTACCTGTGCCAATGCTTTGGATATCTGTTCGTATTCATTTAGAATCTCTTCAATCGCGTTGAGAGCACTCTGATGACGGGTTAAAAGGGTCATCGTCTCCTGATAGAGACGATCAATGAGCCACCGTTCATCGTCGGAAGAGGGGATCAGTGATTGTCCCATACCGTATTCGTATACCATAGAGTGGACCATTTCGTACACCAGTTTCAAATCGTGCGAGGCGTTCGAAGCGTGCTCTTTGAAACGAAGATCGCACGCTACGATCCCACCCAAATGGATCCGGACATGGGACTCAAGCTCGTGTTTGAGACGCGGCTGTGCAGTCGGCGGGGTAATATGATCGTTGCTAAGGGTGATCTTCTCGTACGGCAGATCAAACCACGTCGCCGCAAAAACTTTCCCGGCCTGATATCGTGCATGATACAAGCGCTGCTCGGGAGTCAGCATCGCTATTTTTTTCTTACCGAAGATCACTTTATCTTTGACGGCTAAAAAATGTTCGTGCGTCACCTGTAACTCATGCTGACGCAAACAGAGCAATGCCGCTTCATTGACCAAGGCTGCCAGAGCGGCACCGTTAAAGCCGACCGTCATTCTGGCGATTTCATCAATATCAAGTTCATGGGGTATATTTCGCAAATATTTCTCAAGTATCGCAATCCGTTCGGCTGCGGTCGGAAGTTCAACAAAAATTCGCCGGTCAAATCTCCCGGCACGCAACAGAGCATTGTCCATCACTTCAATATTGTTGGTCGCGGCAATAACGACAATCCCGCTGGTCTCCTCAAATCCGTCCATTTCCGTCAGCAATTGATTAAGGGTCCCTTCCCGTTCATCATTTCGGCCGCCGTCACGTTTTTTACCGACGGCATCAATCTCATCGATAAAAATAATCGATGGGGCATTTTTCTTGGCAGCCGAAAAGAGTTCACTGACCCGCTTCGCCCCCATACCGACATAAATTTGAACAAAAGAGGCTCCGCTTTGGTAGAAAAAGGGGACATCCGCCTCGGCGGCAACCGCTTTGGCAATCATCGTTTTTCCGACCCCCGGAGGGCCGACCAGCAATACTCCTCGCGGCATTCGTGCACCGAAGCTGTAGTAGCGTTTGGGATTGCGGAGGAAATCGATAATCTCTTCTAGTTCCTCTTTAACGTCTGTGATACCGCCGATATCGCTGAAGCGAACATTGGATTTCACCGGAACGATACTGCCGGAGGGCGCTTCGGTGTCGATCGCTTTTGTCACTAGCGGTTCAGACCCATCCGTATCCAAAAATCCGAGTTTGGTTTTCCAGACCCAATAACCGCCGGTTCCGAAAACAATCAGAAACAGAAAAATCCATCCCCATCTCGATCCCCCTTTCGGCTCAATTTTTAAATGGGCGGTCAATTCCGAGGGGAGTTGCGAGGTAGCGATTTTGACCACACCCGCCTCTTTGGTAGAGAAGTACGTATACCCCTCATCCGCAACGACTTTTTCGATCTGATCGGATTCGATCAGCTTAATCGCTTCATTGAGAGTTATCGTCGCAACGCCGTCACGCAAAAGCGCATACAGCAGCAACACCAGAAGGATTCCTCCGGAGAAGGCAAAAATCAGCTGATTACGGTTTAATTTCAGATTCTTACGGTTAAAATTTGGCCATGTTATATTCATTGTATACCTCATAGTGTTCCAATGTAATCCAGTTTCCGCTGAGATCTTCGTTTGACTGAATAACGGCTTTGTTATAAAACTGATCATACCCGATGTACGACCCGTCCGATTCCGATTCGATCAATACCTCAAGCGGCGTCGTGATGTTCCGTCGAAATTCCAGATTATTGGAGGCGATCATAGCGTTCAGCTCTCCCATTCTACGGCTTGCCACGGTACCGTTTACCTCAGGCTTCATCGTCGCCGAGGGGGTACCGTCGCGTTTAGAAAAGGTAAAGGGGTGGATATGGGTCAGATGCAGCTGCGCCGCATTGCGCATCGCCTCATCCCATAACGCATCGCTCTCTCCCGGATGACCGACGATAAAATCGGTCCCGAGGGCAAACCCTTTTGCGTGTAACATTCCGAAAAGTTCTGCATCGCTCTCAAAGCGGTTACGGCGATTCATAATTTTGAGCATCGTGTTGGAGCTGTGCTGAATCGCAATATGAAGGTGGCGTTCGAGCCACGGCTCATCCAAAATTTCACGAAACGACTCGTTAATCTGAATCGGTTCCAAGCTCCCGACACGAATACGACGGACACCGCGGATCCGCGCCATTTTTTTCATCAGTTCCGCAATACTGTGCCCTTCACCCTGACCGTAGCTCCCCACGTTGGTCCCGGTCAAAACAAATTCCCCGAATCCGTTGCCGGCCAGACGATTCACCTGTTCAAGAATTTTCGCTTCGTCCATACTCCGCGCATCCCCACGTACATAGGGGATAATGCAGTAACTGCACCGAAAATTGCACCCCTCTTGTATTTTGATAAAGGCGCGTGATTTTCCGACAAATTCATCGACAATTGCATCATCGATGTAATTGAGATCCCCGATTTCATAAAACCGGTTCTCTTGCGACAGCAGAGTATTGATCTTCATTTTTTCCGATTGTCCGAATACTCCGTGTACTTTTGCCGCTCCAAAAAGGCTCTCCCCTTTGGTATGGGCACCGCATCCGGTCAAAAACACTTTTTTCTCTTGCCGCTCAATCTGGTTGATGTATCCGCGAACGCTCACGTCGGCACCGTTGGTCACGGTGCAGGAGTTGACGACCACGATATCGGCTTGCGACTCATCTTCGGTCACGTCGTAATCTTTGAGGGCACTCATCATCACCTGCGAATCAAAAAGGTTGGTCCGGCAGCCGAAGGTTTTAAAATAAACTTTTTGTTTCATGATTCTTCCATTGGGGGAGGCTGTTTTTTAACAATCCGTCCGGTATAAAACGTTTGGGTCGGATAGGCGATCGTAATATCGTGTTCCGCATTGAAGGCATCCACAATCTCGGCGGAGATCGTACTGCGCAACGTCAGTGTCGCATAGGCATTGGTAAGGTACCACGCACTCACTTTCATTCCATTCGATTCAATAAAGGTAAACACACGCGGTTCGACATTCGTATTTTTCAAACTGTAGCGGTCACGCAGCTTATTGAGCTGTTTACGGGTGATGTCGGTGTACCCTTTGGAGTATTTTCGGCAAATCTCTTTGACAATGTGAGCCGCCTTTTTGTGGTTGGAATCAAAGGTGATCATTATGTCAATTCCGTCCCACACCGTTTTGAGGGCTCCATGGGTATAGTTGGCAATTAACGAAGTAAAAATATAATTGTTCGGAACAAAAATAATTCTCCCCCCCCGGCGGTTCTGTTCGACGGTTGTCAGCGTCACGTCTTCCATGATCGTGATCCTTTGCAGGGAAATATCCAGTACGTCCCCCACATAGACCATTCCGTCTTTCTCGACACGGATTCGGTCTCCGACATGAATCGCCCCCCCTACGATAATGACGAGCCATCCCAGAATCGACATAAACCAGTCTCGCATAGCGATCGCAAGACCGGCTGAGGCAAATCCGAGCACCGTGGCAAGATACCCGACATTGTCGATGTAACTAAACAGGAGGATCAAAATAATAAACGTGACATTGATAAAGGTGACGATTTTATTGGCGGTATAAAACCGCTCATTATCGGTAATATAGCGTTTTGCGATCCGTTTTAGGAGAAAGGAGAATCCGAACAAAAACAGAATGATCACAC
>NZ_JALNYS010000029.1 GCF_023229695.1 Sulfuricurvum sp. | reverse complement strand
TGCTTAGTTTTCAATGATCGCAAACTCAAACTCTAAACCTTAACTCAAGGCCTATCAGCGTTTGTGGACGGGAATTATAGGGGAAATATTATGAAATGTCAAGAGAAATTCCAAAGAATTCGTAATTTTAGTGAAATTGTTAAACGAAGCACCATTTTATTTATATCCCCATTAATTAATGTATGTATTTATCGTGATTACCAACCAATGGTTAATCGAACTTCAGTATAATCACTTTTATATTATTCTATTACAAGGAAAAGCCATGGCTTTATATGATCGAGAATACGCACGGGAAGGTGCTTTTGGCTACGAGAGCGCTAGCAGAAACGAAGCGCAGATCGTATCATTTGTCAAAGAGACTTATAAATTGTTTGCCGCATCCATGTTGGCGGGTGGTGTAGGTGCTTATGTAGGGATGCCTTTTGCGGGCATCGTTGCCGCTAATTACTGGTGGATTGCAATTCCGTGGATGCTCTTTGGAATGTTCGGTCTTCAAATGATTAAAAATAAGCCGGGTGTCAACATGATCGGCTTGTTCGGGTTTACCTTTGCAAGCGGTGTCATCATCACCCCGCTCCTTAGCCATATCCTCGGAATGGCAGGCGGTGCTACTATTGTCGGCAATGCTTTTTTTATGACGGCGGCACTCTTTGGCGGTCTTAGTTTTTTCGCAATTAAAAGCGCAAAAGATTTTACCACATGGACAAAGCCGATTATGATCGCTTTTCTTATCATTATGGTCGTATCGCTGATTAATGTATTTGTTTTGAAAAGCCCGTTATTGCATGTTGCGATTCAAGGTATTTTCTTGCTTGTCATCAGTGTTATGGTTTTGATTGATACTCAAAACGTGATCCGCGGTGCCTATGAAACACCAATGGACGGGGCAATCGCTTTGTATCTGGATTTCTTCAACCTCTTTGTCACTCTCCTTCAAATCTTCGGGATTTTCGGTGGCAGCAGCGACGACTAACATCCTCCCCCCGGAACTCTACCGGGTGGTGGATGCCAATCTCAACCGTCTAAAAGAGGGTATTCGTGTTATCGAAGATTGTGCACGATATGTCCACAATAATAAGATTCTTTCCTCTAAACTCAAAACTCTTCGTCATCAATGCCGCATCGAACCGCTCGAATTGCTTCTCGTATCACGCGACAGTATAAATGATGTTTTGCGTCCAACAACGGAAAGTGAAATGAATCGAACCGATTTACGCAGTATTTTAATTGCAAATTATAAGCGGGGTCAAGAGTCTTCACGTGTTTTGGAAGAGCTTTATAAGATTACGGATCCGGCTATGAGTGAACGGTTCAAACAGATCCGATATGAGCTCTATGCACTAGAAAAAGAGAATTTACTCTCCTAAAAACGGAGAATTACTTTCGTTTCACTTACCGCTGAAAATTGCCTCCAAGGAGGCCAAAAATCTCTTTTTTTACAAAAATACAATTCAACGGCGGCAGTCATCGTCATTACAATGTTTTTGAGATTCAAGATATTCATCACTTAAATGGAGATTTGAACACGAATCCAGCAATCCATAAAGTTCCATCTCATGTCCGGTCAGATGACGAATCGTAGCTCCCTCTTTGTCAATAAATACAAATATTTCATTTTTATGCTCATTTTTTTTAATGTGTTGCGAAAAAATAACATATTCAGCATTTTTAAGTTCCGGAAAACGGCCACACGATGCGATAAATTTTTCACATTCACGATTAATCTTTTTAATCTCCAAGAATTCAGACTGGATCGCTTCAACCAATACCGGCATCAGATTCGGTATCACTTCGTGTAAATTTGCGTATTTTTCGATTCCGCGCATCTAAATCTCCTTTATATTTATTCTGTAGTGTACTTTGAATTTTTATTAGTATAGCGCTTTTTATTTACGTTATGATTATAAAATTGTTTAAATTGATGGTAACGCTCTTGTTTGCTAAACTGCAGTACAATCATCACAAAATAAAAGGAAAATCATGGACCACAAAGCCAATAAAAAAGCACTTTACGATGCGGCTGACCAATTTATAGCAATGGCTAATGCGATCGCTCAACAAGATACGTCTGGTTTGGCGGGGACAGCCATTCGCTACGCTGCGGCACGGTACAGCGCATTTGAAGCATCCCGAATGAGCTCTGATCTCGCAATAGACAAAGTAAAAATGCAAGAGCTTTTTACCAAGGATTTTTACAAAATGATGGATGAACATCTGGACGTGTATATCGATCATCTGGCAACGCTGCAAAACGATAAAGGGTAAATTTGTTAGAATTCCCAAAATGATCATTCAAAGGGATTTATGCATACATTGGCACAACTACGTTCAGGTGAACTGAAAGGGATTAAACGGTTAACTATTTCAGAAAATCTTATCTCTTTTCCCGAA
The DNA here is from genome assembly GCF_023229695.1 of Sulfuricurvum sp. Taxonomy (GTDB): domain Bacteria; phylum Campylobacterota; class Campylobacteria; order Campylobacterales; family Sulfurimonadaceae; genus Sulfuricurvum. Next base: position 4,089 of record NZ_JALNYS010000029.1, on the reverse strand, counting down.
GAGATATTTGAATTGGCCGATACTCTGGAAATTCTCGATTTAAGCAATAACCTCCTTTCAACTCTCCCTGAAGGTATGAGTAAACTGAAAAAACTGAAAATTGCTTTTTTTTCCAATAATCATTTTACTACCTTCCCCTCGTCTCTCAAAGGGTGTGAAAATCTCACCATGTTAGGTTTTAAATCAAACCAAATAGAAACATTTCATGAAAATATTCTTCCCCATACGATTAGCTGGCTGATTCTGACCGATAACAGGCTTACGCAACTGCCTCACTCTATCGGCAATTTGCATAAACTTCAAAAATGCGCCCTTGCCGGCAACCGGATCACAAAACTCCCGGATGAAATGGCGGCATGCAGAAATCTTGAGCTTCTTCGGCTCTCGGCAAATCAGCTTGAGACGATCCCTTCATGGCTCCTTTCACTTCCGAAACTTTCATGGCTCGCATTTTCGGGAAATCCGTGTAGCGGAAGCCGGAAATTTGAACTTCAAGAGATCACCTATGAAACACTGGAGGTCAAAGAGAGGCTTGGTTCCGGAGCATCGGGCGAAATTTTCAAAGCCTACTCCCCTGCCCATAAAGATGAGATAGCACTCAAACTTTTCAAAGGTTCGATTACAAGCGACGGATATGCTCATGATGAAATGAACGCCTACATGGGTGTCGGAGAGCACCCCAACCTTATCAAAATACTGGCAAAGCTTAAGGAGAGTGAGCGGTTGGGATTAGTGCTGGAATACATCCCAAATCTCTACCGGAATCTCGGCCTTCCTCCCGATTTTGAGACCTGTACACGAGATACTTTTAAAGCGGGAACTCGCTTTACCCTTCAAACGATCCGTACCGTAGCCAAAGAGATCGCCTCCGCCGCTGCACATCTGCATGCGCGCGGAATAATGCATGGCGATCTGTATGCCCATAACATTCTGATAAATGACGATGACCACTGCTATCTGGGCGACTTTGGTGCGGCAAGCTTTTACGAACCCTATCAAAAAGAGCTGGAAAAAATCGAAGTGCGGGCATTCGGATGTCTGTTGGAGGATATGCTCTCGCTGTGCTTGTTCAAAGAGGGGAAAACCTATGAAGTGCTGGAAGGGTTAAGAGTAAAATGTATGTCCGAAAAGAGAGATGAACGACCGCTTTTTAGCGAGATGGTGTTTTGATATCCGCTATCGAAACATCTCTCACGATGCAATAAACACCACCTCAAATTCAAGATAATTCAACGGATACTCCCGCATCAGCGCTTTTGTCTGCGCCACATCGAGGACACGGCGTCCGCCGCTTACCCCGCTGCGTTTGATGTAACGGAACATCTCCCGCACCGATTCAAACTCAAGTACATAGCGGATAATCTCATATTCAGCTTTAAAATGGCGGTTCGCTATTTCAATCACTTCATCGGCGGATTTCAAGATGGGGGAAAGTCCCGCCGTTTTGTATAAAGTTTCGAAGGTGCCTGAGGTGAAGAGGGCAAGAGAGACCGGACTGAGCAAGTCGCTGATCGATTTGAAAACCGTATTGAGATCATTCGACCACTGCAGCGCAGAAGCGGAATAGATACGGTCGTACTGCATTCGGGAGAGTTTATCAAAGAGGGAAGGGTCATTGAAATCCCCAAGCATCAGCGTGACGGGTGCAGGATTGGGATGATGTTCGAGCATTGACTCGGAAAAATCAACCCCGGTAAAATACTCTATATTCCAAGTGATCTGCGAAAAAAGGGTTCCATTCCCGCATCCGAGATCGAGAATTTTTTTAGGGGTATCGTCCGTATCTGCTACCAGCTTTTGGGCAACTTTGGCTTGAATAACATTGTGCATCCCGTATTGTGCTGCGTAACGGGAAAACTCTTCGCATACCCTCATCGACGGTTCACTGCCAGAGCTATAACAAATATGACGAGAAGGGACAATACAATCGCCGCACCACTGGGGAGTGAGAAGAAAAAGGAAGTACTCAAACCAATCACGACCGAAACAAGGGCAATGGCGATGGAGAGGAGGGTCGTCTTGAAAAATCCCATCCCAAACCGGATTGCCGCGACGGGAGGGATCACCATCAAAGCACCGATCAGCAGGGTACCGACAACACGGATCGAGAGGGCAATAATGAGCGCAATGATACTGACAAGCATAAAATTAAGTGCCGTAACGCGGATACCGCTGGTGCGCGCCACCTCTTCGTCGAAAGCGATGAAGTAGAGCTCTTTAAAAAATAAGGTCAGCAATACCATAGCAATGGAACCGAAAAAAGCCATAATCATCAAATCATCATTACTTACCGAGAGGATCGATCCAAAAAGGTAACTAAAGAGCGATGCGTTGAATGACCCCGAGATGGAGACGATCACGATGGCCAGGGCCAGTGATCCGGAGAGAAAAATCGCCAGTATCGAATCCGAATACATCCCGTGAACACTCCGCAAATATTCGATCGACCATGAGGCGATCAACGACGCGGCAACCGCCATCCACAACGGGCTCAGACCGAAAAGAAGCCCTACCGAAACCCCTACGAGAGAGACATGCGCAAGGGTCTCACTCAGAAGCGAATAACGGCGCAGCACGATAAATGAGCCGCTCATTGCCGCCAACAGGGCAATAATCAACCCGGCGGCAAATGCGCGCTGCATAAAAGGATAATGTAACATCTCCATCATAACAGCATCCTAATGGTTGTGACTGACGACATGGGCAGGCGTACCGTACAAACGGCTCATCGCATCACATCGAAGCATCTCTTGGGGAGTTTGGGACAAAAGAAGGGTCTGATTAACAAAAAAGAGTTTCGAAATATCCTCCGCAATCACCCCGACATCATGGGTAATAAACAAAATACTGATACGACGGGTTTTATTTAAAAATCGGAGCAGTTCGTAAAAACGGTGCTGAGACTCTACATCTACCCCGGTATTGGGTTCATCGACAATTAAAACCTGCGGATGCGATGCCAATGCGCGGGCGATCATCACCCTCTGACGCTGCCCGCCGGAGAGATGTCCGATAAGACGGTCACGCAAATCCGCTACCCCCATCTGCACCATCGATTCTTCAATCGCTTCACTATCTTCGGTGGATTCAAAACCCAATATCCCCCGTTGTGCATACCGTCCCATCGCAACCACTTCGCGTACCGTTGCCGGAAACGACGCATCTACCAAAGCGGAGCGCTGCGGAACGTATCCGATCCGATTCCATGCACGAAATTTGGCCTGATCGGTCCCGAAAAGCTTGATCGACCCGGAGGTGGGTTTTTCCAATCCCATCAGGAGACGGACGAGAGTTGTTTTTCCTCCGCCGTTGGGTCCGATAATGGCACAGTACTCCCCTTCCAGAATTGAGAGATTGACCGATTTAAGGACTTCATTCCCCCCTCGGGTAAAACTCAGATTTCGAACTTCAAAAAGGCTCGGGGCAAATTTCAACGACACTCCATCGCTTCAGTCAATTTGGCTAAGTTTTCACGCATAATCGACTCGTAAGTTTGATGCGATTTTAACTCATCTTCGCTGATATTTTCGAGCGGTTGAAGCGACTCGGAACGCGCACCGCTTTCGCGTGCAATGGTCTGCGCCACATTATCGTTGATAAACTCCTCGAAAAAGATGGTTTTTATCCCATGCTCTTTAACCAGAGCAATCACCTTTCCGATCACTTTTGCACTGGGCTGCTCATCGGAGGAAAGGCCGATAACGGAAACCGCTTCCAAACCGTTTGCCTGTGCCAAATACCCGAATGCTCTATGGTTTGAAACCAGAATCCGGTTTTTACACCCCTTCAATCCGGTATGATAGTCCGATTTCAGTTTTTCCAACCGTCCGATATAGGCTTGTGCAGAGGTCTCGAATGCAGCCGCTTTTTCGGGAAAAAGACGGGACAATTCCTCTTTCACTACTTTCGTCATTATGATCATATTGTCAATATCAAGCCAATAGTGGGGATCGTATCCTCCGTGATGATCTTCCGCATCCATCCCATCGCCCCCCTCGCTTTTGATCAAACGGACATGGGCACTCATATCCAGTACCTCCGTCGTTGCGGGAAGGGTGTTTTTCAGCGATTCTCCCCACATTCAAATCC
>NZ_JALNYS010000024.1:1176-44852 GCF_023229695.1 Sulfuricurvum sp. | reverse complement strand
ACCACGCCGCATACGGATGGGCACCCGTCGAAGCCACGGCTCTGACGGTCGAGGTGGAGGCGTTTTGCTCATGATCGGCATGAAGGGTAAAAATCGTATCAAGCGCTTTGACTTCGACATCGCGGACTTCAAGATTTTCCCCCGGATAGGCGCGCATCATGTAGAGAAAATTTTCGGTAAACGGGCGCTCTATATCGGGATAGATAAAAGGTATTCCAAACATACGCCGATGGGTAAAAGCGGCCAGTGTCGGAATTTTAGCAATGATACGCCGTGCCATTACCTGCGCATCTTCGTCATTGTCCACATTTAAATGTTCAAAATAAAAGGTCGAAAGGGCCGAAACCGCCGATGACATCATCGCCATCGGATGGGCACGATCGGGAAACGCCTTAAAAAGTTCTTTGATCCCTTCATGCACAAACGAACGTTTTCGCAGCTCCATATCAAACGATGCCCTCTCCGCTTCGGAAGGGAGTTTTCCGATCAGAAGGAGATAACAGACATCCAAATACGATTTATGATTTGCCAGATCGCTAATATCGTATCCCCGGTAGCGCAGTTCCCCTTTTTCACCGTCGATGTACGTGATCGCCGAACTGCAGCTCGCCGTCGACGAAAATCCGGGATCGTAGGTAAACATTCCCGTCTCTTTGTAAAGCGAACGGACATCGATTACACTCGGCCCGATGGTAGAATCCAAAACTGAAAATTCGTAACTTTTCCCTGTCCGATGATCGGTTAATGTGACCGTGTCCATTTTCGTTCTCCCTGATTTTCAAATAGTAACTGATGTTACGCACTTTAGTCAAAAAAGTGCGAAAAGGTTAGTAATCTCCCGTATCCGAAAGATACGGGTAGCTTTAGGGGGTTGTAGGGACTTTAGTCCCTGCCACTTTACGGGCTATGAGCGAAAAGTGCGTAACAACAGATAGTAATACTATATCGGAAAAACTTTAGAGTGTATCCATTTTTCTTATTTTCTACTCAAAACCGGAGCCTTGTACCCTCGGAGTATTGACCATCAATATGGAGAAAGTATTCAGATAATCCCAGAACGACTGAATCAGTTTGGGATCAACTCCCTCTCTCTCCAGTTCAGGAAGAAGCTCAGCATAGCACTCCAGCCAGATACGCCGTCCGTTTTCATCAATACGGAAACGGGTATGACGGGCAAGGATACGCGAATCACCTCGTGTTTGGGCATAATAATCGGGCCCGCCGCAAAGCTGGATCAAAAAATCGGCAGCATGTTTTTTGACTTTGGAAAAATCCTCTTCATAATCAACCGGAAACATAAACGCTATTTTGGTGTGGCGTATCAATTCATAATGGTCATTCACCAATGCACGTAACCGCTCTTCGCCCACTTGAGATAAAAAATCGGGATGAGGTTTGGTCACAGTCGGCTGAAGTGCGCCGAGACGACCGTCTCTAATTGTCAAATCCATCCAAGCCCCTTGTTTTTTTTGAGAGTATTGTAAAATGTTGTTAAGGTCAAACCCCTTAAAACCGATTTTTGATTCACCCGTACTCCATTGCGAAAAGATGCGGGTAGCTTCAGGGGGTTGCAGGGACATCTGTCCCTGCCACTTTCTGGGCTTTGCCCGGAAAGTGCGTAACAAGTATATAACTGACCTTATGCACCTTTTTTCAAAAGGGGCGAAATAGGTCAGTAATCTCCCGCATCCGAAAGATGCGGGTAGCTTCAGGGGGTTGCAGGGACATCTGTCCCTGCCACTTTCTGGGCTTTGCCCAGAAAGTGCGTAACATCAGTATATAAAAAGGATTGATATGAAAACACTCTACCTCATCAGGCATGCCAAATCGGACTGGGAGAATCCTGCTTTGGATGATTTTGAAAGACCGCTCAATAAGAGAGGTGAAAAGAATGCCCCTTTTATGGGGGAAATTTTGGCGAAACACCAAATTCATCCGGACCTCATCCTCTGCAGTCCGGCATTGCGGGCAAAAACAACCGCACTCAAAATTGCCGAAAAAGTAGGATATAAGGGGAAAAAAATCGATTATCGGGAGAGTTTGTATCTGGCAGATATCCGGGCGATCGAAGCGCTATTGCAATCGCTCTGCACTTCGGACAATACCGTTTTTATCGTAGGCCACAATCCGGGGCTTACCCTCTTCGCCGAATATATCAGCGGTATTTTGATAGAAAATATTCCGACATGCGGCATTTTTTGTGTCACACTCAAAAAAGATGACTGGAGCACGCTCGGAAGAGATTCGGCTGATTTTGTTTCGTTTGAATATCCGAAGATGTACACGTAAAACTCTATTTTTGAACGCCACCCCGATTGGCTACGCTTGCCTCTTCGAGGCAGAAGTCTATTCTTTTCAAACGATCCAGGCACCCTCTTTATAAATCACTTCATTATCAAGGGTAAACGTTTCGGTATCGGCGAAAACGTCTACATGGTATTTCCCGTCTCGGCGTTTAAATCCGGGTTTGCCATAGGTACCGTGCTTGGCTCCCAATGAAAAATGGATACCGCACATCCTTTCATACGTCCCCGTATCGGCAACCGTACGTGTTTTATCAAATGCCCGGTTAAGACCAAACCCCAGTTCGCGTACCCATACGACCCCTTCGTCCCTGCGTATATTGGCAAGTATCCGATCAAATGCGGAAGTTGAATTTTCGCACTCCACAACCTGCCCTTCCCTGATGGTCAAGGTAATCGGTGTTGGAGGAGTGTTCAGTTTATAGTTGACGTCACCGAAACTGTAAATCCGTACCCTTCCGTTGAGCGCGCTCAACTCCTGCGCTTCGGTAAAAACCTCCCCCAAAGGAAATTGCCCCCCGATATTCGGCATATCGGTGTAATCTCCGATATTCAGCTTTGCCGGCTCAAAAGGGGAACCATAAACCAACAGCTCCCCGCCGCTGTCCAATACCCCACCCTGCGCATTATCAATCTTCTTTTTCAGTGCACGGCCGAGTGTCCGGTAATAGGGTGCGTCATACGCCAGCGAATCAATGTAATAAGGGGCCTCCTCTTGCGACATACGGCTAAGATGGGGATGTTCAATCACTTTGATTTTGCGTTTGAACAACTCGACACGTAAACGGAATGCATTCAGGCGAAAACTGGTGGATTGCACAAGCGCAACCAAATCGTAGGGTTGAAGCGCTTCTAATATTTTCAGTGTCTCTTCCTGAGGAAGGGTATTAAAATCGATCCATTGCGCATGGGGAAGAGACCGTTTATAGGCCTCGGCTAAAATAATGGACAAGGTGCAACCGGTATCATAGACCACGACGGCACGCTCTTGTTCCGTATGATTAAACGCCAATTTCAAAAGTCCTTCCAAATGGTGCTTTGCCATTTCTATCAACACCTCCGACACGCCATTCTCCATATTTTCCCCATTTACAATAGTATCGTTCCTCTTCTCGTAACCGAATTATAGCCTAGCTTCCCCCCTAAGCCGATTTCATACCTTAATGCCGATGTGCTATAATGGCACATCTAATACTAAAGCAACCCCATGTCCTCTTTCGACCCCCTACCCCTTCGTGCCCCGTTAAAAACAGCACTAAAACGTCTCAATTTCACCGCTATGACCCCGATACAGTCCGCTTCGCTGCCGATGATACTGGAGGGGAAAGATATCATTGCTCAAGCCTCTACCGGAAGCGGTAAAACATTGGCATTTGCCCTTGGGATTTTAAATAAAGTCAATCCCAAATTTTTTGCTCCCCAAGCGGTTGTTTTATGTCCGACCCGTGAGCTTGCCGAACAGGTGACCAAAGTGATCCGTTCCTGTGCATCCGAAATCGGAAACATTAAACTCCTCACCCTCTGCGGAGGGGTTCCGATGAAGGGGCAGATCCACTCACTGACTCACGGAGCTCACATCATCGTCGGAACCCCCGGACGCGTCCTCAAACTCCTCTCGATGAACACACTGGATCTTAATGCCTGCGGAACCATGGTGCTGGATGAAGCCGATCAGATGGTCGATATGGGGTTTATCGACGATATCGAAGCCATTTTCGGTTATCTTCCGACACAACGACAAACACTCCTCTTTTCAGCTACCTACCCCGATTCGATCAAAACTCTCAGTGCACGCCTGACACACGAGGCGCACTTTCTCAAAACCCAGAACACTACCGCCAAACCTTCCATTACCGAGGTTGCCTATTTGGTTAACGATAAACTCTCCGCTTTAAATATTGTTATGCACCATCATGCTATTGTGAACGCAATCATTTTCTGCAATACAAAAATTGTTGCGGCTGAACTGTGCGAAACACTCAATAACCGCCGCATCCATGCCATAACCTTGCATGGTGATATGGAACAGTTCCACCGTAACGAGGCCATTATCCAATTTCGAAACGGAAGCGCCCCTTTTCTCGTCGCCACCGATGTCGCCGGACGCGGTATCGATATCGAAGGGCTTGATGCCATCATCAATTACGATCTTCCCCAGCAAAGCGACCGCTATGTCCATCGCATCGGCCGTACCGGCCGTGCCGGAATGGAGGGGTTGGCGATTACGCTGATAAGCCCGCATCAAAAAGAGTCGTTTATCGCTCTGCAGCGACCGTGTGAACCGATTGAACTCCCGATAGCCAAAGGTTCAAAAGAGGTTATCACCCCGATGCGTACCATCTGTATCGATGCGGGTAAAAAAGAGAAACTGCGCGCCGGAGATATTGTCGGAGCCTTAATCCATGAAGCCGCTCTGACGAAAGAGCAAATAGGAAAAATCGATCAACTCGATCACCTCAGTTATGTAGCTTTGCCACGAGAATTAGCTGAAAAAATTTATAATAAACTCAAAAATAGACCCATTAAAGGGAGAATCTTCAGGTTGTGGCTGTTAGACTAACGAAACGCATTTATGAAAAATTTTTATAGCAGAGAGGAACTTTATGGCAAACAAAGAATTGACTTTCGGTGAAGAGGAATTTATTGTCTCTAAAACCGATTTAAAAGGGAAAATTACCTACGGTAATGCCCTGTTTCTTCATATGGCCGGATATGAGGAAGAAGAACTTATCGATCAGCCCCACAATATACTTCGGCATGAAGATATGCCTGCCGTTGTTTTCAAGCTCCTTTGGTCCACGATCAAAGAGGGGAAAGAGATTTTTGCTTACGTCAAAAATAAAACAAAAAACGGCGATTTTTACTGGGTATTCGCCCACGTAACCCCCTCCTTTGACCGCAATCGTCAAATCAGCAATTACCACTCCGTTCGGCGCAAACCTTCCAAAAAAGCACTCGATGTGATCATACCGCTGTATGCCATGCTGCTTCAAAAAGAGCGTGTCGGCGGAATGGGCGCTTCGGAAGCGGTACTCAATCAAATCTTACACGAAAAAGGGGTATCGTATGACGAATTTGTCCTCTCTCTCTAAAATACACTATGCCAATATCGCTTCGATTTCCCTATTTATCGTCGGGATGGTCGTTGAAACAGTTTTGGAGGGATGGAGTTGGGTAAGAATCATTACTCTGGCCAATTTTTCTCTGGCCTGGTTTATTTTTATCAATATAAGGCTCTCTCAAAAAACGATTCATGAAGTAACCACGGTCATTAAAGATGCCAAAACCGGTCATCTTGAAAACCGCATTATCCATATCGGTGATGGCGGAGAACTCAGAGAATTGTGCTGGCACATCAACAATATGCTCGATCAAACCGAAGTTTTTATCCGTGAAATCCGTTCCTCGGTTGAAGCGGCAAGCCGTAATGATTACTATCGCCAGATTCTGATACAGGGGCTGACCGGCGAATACAAAGAGGCAAGTTCACTGATCAACAAGGCTATTAATTCCATGCACACATCCCATGTGTACATGCAAAAATCGATCCTTAACAGCTCCATCAGTAAAATCGGTACCGGTGTCGGCGGCGGTCTTGAAGTGATTCAAGAAGATCTCCAAAAAACGATACAAAGACTTCACACGATTGCCGGGATCAGCCAATCCACTTCGGAGAGCTCATCCGAATCGGTGAATGAACTCGAAGGGATCAATGTTAAGCTCAGCCGCCTGATCGAACTGGTTCAGGTCTCTGCCGATGCGATCCATTCACTGAATGAAAAAACGAGTGAAATCAATTCTGTTGTCAATTTGATCAAAGACATCGCCGATCAAACCAACCTCCTCGCCCTAAATGCGGCGATTGAAGCGGCACGGGCCGGCGAACACGGACGAGGCTTTGCCGTCGTTGCCGATGAGGTACGCAAGCTCGCCGAACGGACTCAAAAAGCGACGGGAGAGATCGCCATCGCCGTTCAAACCCTACAGCAGGATACGACCGAAATCTATACCAATTCAGAAACGATGAACGCAATCGCCAATGAATCGAGTCAATCGATCGATACTTTTCGACACACCCTCCATATGTTTAACTCGGATGCAAAAAAAGCGGCCGTACAGACAACGGCTATTGAGAATACCACCTTTATTACGTTGGCGAAAATCGACCATATCATGTTTAAATCCAACGCCTATAAATCGATTGTTAACGGAAACAAAGAGGCCGTATTCATCGATCACCACAACTGCCGATTAGGAAAATGGTACGAAACCGGTATCGGAAAAGAGCGCTTTTCCCATCTCCCAAGCTTTAGAGGGATCGAAAAACCGCATACTGCCGTTCATGAAGAAGTCTATAAAAATTTGGCTTTTGTTGAGAAAAAAGATGACACAATCCATCATCAAGAGGAGATCATAACGAATTTCACATCGATGGAAAATGCCAGTAACACCCTCTTTGGATTATTGAATAACCTGAATAAAGAGTCCGAAGAAGATCTGGTCGCTAAGTCCCTTAAGCCGTAAGCTTAAGGGATCTGTTTTTCAAAATAACCGGCTAGAATCTGCTTTCCGAGTTCTACCCCCGGCTGGTCATAGGTATTGATCTGCAGTAATACACCGGCCAACGACGTCAAAAGCTCATAATAAAGGATCATCTCTCCCACCGATCCTTCATCCAACCGTTCCCATGCAATCTCATCCACGCTCGTACCGCTTTGCAAAACGCTTTGCATCGTCGCCTGACATTGGGCATTAATCAATTCATTAAAGCTGATCCCATTTACAAAATCACTCTTCTCAAGATGTTTCAAAGAGAGTTCCGGGATCATCAAAGCCTCTTCCGAATGGTTGATATGCATAAAGGTGACGCTTTTATTCAGCGGCCCCTCTACGATCAGCTGTAAAAAAGAGTGCTGATCAACCGATCCGATCAAAGAGATCGGAGTCAAACCGACCCGTTCTCCCTGACGGTTACGTTTACCCAACGATTCCCCCCACAGCTGCACGATCCATTTGCCGAACTCTTCGAATAAATCGGAATAGGCAAACAAAACATTGATCGGCATGCTCTGCGCATTCGAAATATAATAAGAGGCTTTTTGAATCAGATGCTCCTCTTCACGGTTCCAAAATCGGTTTAGAAATCCATCGGCCCCTTTTAACAAAGCCATCGTATCAAAACCGGCCAGCGTAAGCGGCACCATCCCCACCGCACTCAATACCGAAAAACGGCCGCCGACATTGGCCGGTATGACGAAACGGCGAAGGGTGTTTTCATCGGCAAATTTGGACAAAATAGACCCCTCGTCGCTGATGACGATAATCTGTTTTGAATGTTCCACTTTCAGATCAAAACTCACAATCAGCCGTTTAAATATGGAGAGGGTCTCAACCGTACCGCCCGATTTGGATATCACCATAAAAAGGGTCCGTCGCGGATCGATCTGGGACATTTCACTCAGGATACTGACCGGATCGGAGTTTTCAAGATAAATGATTTTTTTGGCATTGGGAGTCTTTGAACGAAGAAGGCGATCAATGGCTTTGATCCCGAGAGAAGAACCGCCGATACCGATCACGGCAATGGTGTGGTAATGACGTTCAATCTCTTCGGACAAGGGAGCCAACCCCTCTACGAGAAGCTGCGAATCGGCCGCAAGGGTATAATACCCGACCTCTTGGCTGAGTGCTTCGCGCTTCAGCGCCTCATACCCTTGTTCAAGGGTATGAGGGTCCAGTGTTTTCGTATTAAAATGGTTCGTATACTGAGGCATTATCGATTACCGATCAAAACGGTCATATCGACAAGACGGCTGCTGTATCCCCACTCATTATCATACCAGGCTAAGACCTTCACGGTATTACCGTTCACGACACTTGTCATATCGGGTACGTACGTCGCACTGTAGGTAGAGCCGATAAAATCGCACGATACGCGCTTCTCATTATCCACTTCTAGTAACCCTTTGAAAGCCCCCTCGCTTGCTGCGGTAAATGCGGCATGAATCTCCTCTTTGGTTACCGATTTCGCAAGGTTGACCGTCAAATCGACGACCGAAACATCCGGTGTCGGAACCCGCATCGCATAACCGTTCAGTTTTCCAAGCAGATGCGGCATTACCTTGCCGATCGCCTTGGCCGCTCCCGTAGAGGTTGGGATCATATTCAAAGCAGCAGCGCGTGCACGGCGGGGATCTTTAGCGTGTTTCACATCCAAAACGTTTTGGTCATTCGTATAGGAGTGAATTGTCGTCATCAAACCGTTTTCAATCCCGAACGCATCGTCAAGTACTTTACAAATCGGTCCTAAACAGTTGGTGGTACAGCTCGCATTGGAAATAATCGCTTCCCCTAGATATCCATCAGAATTAACCCCGTAGACATACGTCGGTGCATCATCTTTGGCAGGTGCCGACATGATGACTTTTCTGACACCGTTTTTCAAATGTTTTTGGCAGCTTTCCACATCCAAAAAGACTCCGGTACACTCGATCACTACTTCAGCACCCGCACTCCCGAAATCCACTTTGTCAATATCGCGCTCACGAAACATTTTGACGTTTTTGCCACCGATGGCGATCGTATTGTCATCGATAACTTTCGCATCAATTCCGCGATGGACACTGTCAAATTTGAGAAGATATTCTAACATGTCCGGTTTTGCGGTCGTATTGAGGGCGACCAATTCGATATCGCTGCGCTCCGCAATAATTTTCGCGACGATAATTCCGATTCTTCCGGTTCCGTTAATTGCTACTTTGAGTGCCATAGTGACTCCTGATTTATAAAAAATTAAACATATCTTATTTTAACAAAAAAACTTTACATTCGGATTACAAACAGTAAATTTATCCCAACATAGGGGAGATTGTTTCACTTATGCCTCCTCTAAGAGGATTTGCCAAAAAAGGGGAGAGGTCAAGAGGGGTGCAGTATCACACAAAGTGATACAGATGCAAAGATGGTCACCTTCGGAGAATTATTGGCGCTTTGCAGGGTATAAAAGGGTATTGATCTTCTCATAGAGATCCAAAACTTCCCCTTTTTTTTCAAAAAAGCTGTTTTTATTGGCAATGAGGTGGGTGGTCGACTCCATAATCGTCTCAACCACTTCCAAACCGTTTTGCTTCATCGTACTCCCTGTCTCGACGACATCCACGATCATATCGGCCAATCCGACCAGCGGTGCGAGTTCGATCGATCCGTAGAGTTTGATAATATCGGCCGCAACGGCGCGTTCGGCAAAATAGCGTTTGGTGATATTGACCATCTTCGTCGCGACTTTGATCTCACTTTTGGTGAAATCGGGCTTCTCACCCGCACGCATCCCGATGGCAATACGGCATTTCCCTTTTTGCAAATCCAGCAGCCGAATCACATCGAGTCCCTGCTCTTCAAGGGTGTCAAGCCCCACGACTCCGATATCGGCAGCCTGATGATAGACATACGTGGCTACGTCTTGATTGCGTACCAACAAAAATTTAAAATGTTCCGTTTGCAAGATCAATTTACGATCATCGAATTTAAAACTGCTTCCGAAAATCGATTCGAAAATCTCCAACGTCTCTTCGGCAATCCGCCCCTTTGGCAATGCGACACTCAGCATACTTACCCTTTTTCGATTAGCTTTTTCATCCCTTTGAAGATCAGCGCTTCATCCACAACCGACCCCTCCAAAAAAAGAGAAATCCGCCGCGCATCGCCTCCGGTTACATAAATCGGTTTTCCCAGCCTCTCAATCTCATGAATCAGAGGAGCCAAAAACCCAACCGTAAGTGCATCAGGGGTATTTTTCGCCATTATAGTCAAATCAACCTCAAAGTTAAATGACACGTCCAATGCCGGTGACAATCTAGCGTACGCTTCCTGCGCCGCACGCAGCCCAAGCGAAATAAATCCCCCCTGATACCTCCCCTCTTTGACCACATCAACGGTAATGGCACTCCCCGCATCGACGATCACCCCATCATCAACCGCTTCACATGCCATAATCCGATCCATCCCCATCGTCGGATAATAGTTCTCCCATCTGACGTATTCGCGCATATCGTGCCAATTCGAATAGCCTTGAAGACGTTCATTAAACGCACCGTTCACACTCACGTAATGGACCGAACCCTCTAACGACGCGGGATCAAAATCATCTACCCTCCACTTCGTACGTTTCCCCTCACGGTACACATCAACCGAGGTATTGCCAATATCACAGTATATCATGGTGGTATTATAGCTTACGGTGCATTCATTTATCCGATAAACTATCGCGGCAATTTAATACTGAAAACGGTTTCTTCCCCTTCACTGCTCACCTCAAGTGCACCGTTGCAACGCTCTTTTATCGTTATTTTACTCATATAAAGTCCCAACCCTGTACCGTTAGTTTTCTGTTTGGTCGTAAAATAAGGGGTAAATATCCTATCCCTCACTTCCGGTACTATCCCCCCTGCGTTATCGTGTATCCGAATAATTGCAAATTGTTCGTCATGATCCAGAGTGAGCGTCAGGATACGTTTGTTGATTTTTTTTTCTTCAAAAGCGTCAAGCGCGTTTTTGAAAATTGTCAGGAGGACCTGGACCACTTCATTACGATAGGTCGCAACTTCGAGATCTTGGACAATCATCTGCCTCAACGCAACACCATTGTTTTTAAAGGCATGATCCATCAGATTGACGGCATGTTGGAGCAATTTAGAAACAGCCATCCGTTCTTTCGGTTTATTAGGATTGGACAATTCTCTGTAATCCGAAATGGTTTGGGATAAATGTGCACATTGCTCCTCAATGTGCATCAGATTGTTGATAAGAGACTTATCCTCCACTTTTTTCATCATCTCGGTCAAAAGGATCTGAGATGCAATGGCATTAATTATGGCTAACGGCTGACGCCATTGATGCGCAATCATTGCAATCATCTCTCCTAACTGTGCTTGACGCGCCTGCATTTTAAAAAGATTTTCATGTTCAAGCTTTTGTGTTATATCGCGTGCGACTAGAATCAATTTACCGGTTGCATTGCCGAAGCCGGAAATAATGATCTCGATAATTTTACTTTTTATAGAATTTTTCATCGTGACTGAGCACTCTATTATGTTTGTCTGCTCTGCTGATGCTAGGTAATACGAGAGATCATTTTCTTGAAACAACAAAGGGTATTCAAGGATACTTCTCCCAATAAAATCGTCTCTCTCCGTTTCAAAAAGGGTCAAAGCCATATCGTTACAGTCAATAATCATAGTGTTATTCAAAATTACAATCGCTTCATACACTGAGGCAAAGAGCGTTCGATAAAATTGTTCACTCTCAACAATAATATCGAGATAATTTTGTGTCATCTGTTTCTCTTCAGCCAGTTTTAGCTCTGCCGTTTGATGTGCAATGGCGTGTTCAAAACTCTCCAATGCATAGCTGATATCTCTTGCCATCTCTTCCAATAGCTCTTTGGTGGACGTATCAAAAGCGTTGATCGATGAAGTATAAAGGGTAAAAACCGCGACAACCTTGCCGCCGTATTCAAGCGGCAAGGCGGCAGAACCACCCCAGCCAAACTCTTTTCCCCGTTCATGCCAGGGCTCAGTCGCTGGATCATTCGCAAAATCTTGACACCAAAAAGGGCGATGGTTATGAAATGCATATCCTGTCGGACCGCGCCCAAATACATCAGAAGAATCGGCAGAAACAATCAACCCTTCGAGATAGCTTCCTCCCTCCCCATAATACGCTACCGGTTTAATAAAGGATCCCGCTTGATCCGGTTTGCCGATCCACGCCATTTTCATACCGCCGAAATCGACGGCATTCCGACAGAGAATAGGGAAAAGTTCTCCTTCATTTTTGGAGCGGACAATGGCTTGGTTGCATTGGCTCAAGGTAACGTAGAGCTGTTTAAGCCGTTCATTATAGGCGATGAGATCGTTCAATCTCCCTTGCATTTCACTCAACCATCCCAATACACTCCCCTTATCTCTCTCGTCAATACCTATCGGAAGTGAAAAGTCGCCTCCACCGATCCGGGTGATGTTATCATGCACATCCGTGACCGACCCGCCCAAGATATGATTCAAGGTTTGATTCAGCCTCCATAGCATAAAGAGCAAGAAAAAGCCGATAAGGACAAAAATAATTCGTAAAATTAAAGCGACCGTTTTGGCGGTATGAATCGCCGCGACCGTCCGCTCGTTCATAAGGCGATAGAATTCGTCAATCGGTTTCATAATAGAGGCTTTAGCCTGATGATACGCTGCGTCATGCAAAAGTCCGAGGGCTTTTTGTTTTTGGATCATCTTCTGAGAATCCGACCCTTGGGACTCGATCAGTTTCATGGCGGCATATTCTGTCCGGGTAAGGAGATCCGATTCTTTTTTAGCTTCCGAAAGTTTTGCCAATTCGATCTCGCTAAAGCCTGCCTGACGCATCCTTTCGAGTAGAGATAGCGTTGAAGAAGCAAAAGGGCGTGGACGTTCGTCATCCAATCCGACCAAATCCCAATAAATGTTTTGATACATCAGCGGACGCGGTTTTCTACCGTTTCGAATATCCAATATCTCTTGATAATGTTTTTTATAGATGGGATTGTCCGTTACGACATACGTTCGAACCATTCGCGTTAAATCATCCGAAGATTGACGCAATTCATCCGCAAGAGTAAAAGAGTACAAACGCATTTCGTTGGCCCGATCAATCTGCTTTTCGGAATACACGTAAACACCGAAAAAAATCGCAAAAAGGATTAATACAATCAATGTTTGCCAAATCGTTCGAATGAATAGAGCCGAGTCTGTGTGCGACGTCATGATCCTCCTTCAAATAAGTACAAGACAACCGTTCCTCAAAGATGAGACCCATGTTACCCATATACCGGAAACATAATTTTAAAACATGCCCCGAATTCTGTATTATAAGCGATTAATGAGCCATGCGCGTGTTTTTCTACAATTGTTTTAGACATGTAGAGTCCGATGCCCGTCCCATTCTTGTCCATTTTTGTACTAAAGTATGGATCAAAAATTTTGTCGATTATTGCCTCCGGAATTCCGCCGCCATTATCTTCTATCTCAAAATAGCTCATGTTCTCTGCACAGAATACTCGAATCCATATGGTCGGTTCAGCCGCTGACGTATCATGCAAGGCATCATCTGCATTTTTGAGCAGATTAAGGATCACCTGTCTCATCTCACGCGGATAGGTCATAAAGGGGTCATCGTTTTTAAAAGTTGTATCCACCGTAACCCTTTTGCTGATTAAAAGAGGATTGATGATCATGAGACATTCGTCCAGTAATTCTTTCCACGTCGACAGTTCTTTTCTCTTATCTTCTTTGAAAAAATTTCTAAAGTCATTGATGGTATCGGAAAGATCCAATGCCATATCACTGATTAAATCAAGTTTTTCACTAAAATGCTCTTTATCGTATTGATCCATCATCACTTCAAAACTCAACAACCCCGAAACGGCTGAGATAGAGGCCAGAGGCTGACGCCACTGATGGGCTATCATATTGATCATCTCCCCCATTGCGGCATGACGTGACTGCATCATCATCAAATCGTCTTTATTTTTGAGCTCCGTCACATCCATTGCAGAGGAAATAACGGCTTTTTTTCCATTAATAATACCAAACGGCGCGGAACTGAACTGCCACGTTATTTTTGATCCTGATTTACTGTAAAATGAAAACTCCCCTTCATCGACTTTTTGCGTAATTGTAAAGAGATTGCGGATATGTGCTTTGACGACCTCTTGATTTTCTTTATAAACTTTATCAACCCAGATATCGGTTGTCGGAGTTTCTTCATAGGTATAACCGCAAAGATCGATCCAGGTCTGATTGATTTTTATAATTGCACCCTCTTCAGTATGGACAATAATCGGATTGGGAGCCGTATTGATCATGTTTTCGAGTTCATTATTGAGTTCTCTGATTTCAGCAGTCATGGTACGCGCCATAGTTTGTGCCTGCTGCGTCGTTCGAGAAAACGAGAGAAGCACAAGCAACACCAAAAAAGATATGGGCAAACCGGCCAGAAGGATAATTCGAGAGTGTTCCTGATCCGTTGCGGATTCAAAGGAGGGAAGGGTTTGAAAAATGACCGTCCACGTCCGTCCGTACATTTCGAGAGAAACAACCTTTTTAAAGAGCGATTTTTCATCCACCGTAGAACCGGAGGGTCTTTCACTCTCGTAAAGTAAATTTTCATCTTGAACGAATCTACCCTCATAAATTTTCACAGCGATATGAGGATCTTTACTTGCCAGAACTTCAAGGATCAGATCTTTAGCACGAAAAGGGGCATAAACAAATCCTTCAAGCTTCTCTTTTCTTTGTGCTAAAGACAACAATTCACCCCGCGTATGATAAAACGGTACATACATCAAGAATCCGGCTTGAACATCGTTTACCTGTTCTTGTATCAATCTCACTTTGCCCGAAAGAGCTGTTTGGGCGGTATCCCGTGCACGTATCATGGCCTCCTGCCGCACCGGATGGGAAAACATGTCATACCCGATAGCCCGTCGATTTCTCTCGTCCAGCGGTTCAAGATAGATAATCGAATGGTACTCCTCCCGTTTTCCGGAGGGGTAAACCCTATAGTCTGGACATCCTTCAGCGCGCATACAAACGGTATGTTCAGCAAGTTGTTCCGGCAGAATCACTTTGGAAAAACCAACCCCCTGAACACCGGGGTAATGTTCAGCAAGATTCAGAGTTGAGATATAGATATTCCATTTTTGACGGTTCATCCGCTCAACCGTGTTTAGTAATGCGGCACTGCTTTGCAGCATAGTTTCATACGAGTGCATCCGTGCACGGATCTCATGAACCGTTTCATCGACAGAAATTTCAAAGCGGTTTTTAGCTTTATCTATTGCATCTTCACGTGCATTCAACCATAATAGCAACGTAACACTAATCACAACAAAAAAACCGAACCATGCAACAATCACATATTGGGATAAGAGGAGGAGTACACGATGAGAGGGGATATCAAAGAGCTTTAAATTCACGGATCAGCTCTATTTGGCGGTTGGCAAGATAGCCGCGTAATTTTTCTTCATCAAGCGCAAAGAGTTCAAAACGAAAGACCACGTTAAAATTTCGTTCCAAACGGTCAACTCGGTAAACAGTTGCATCAAACAATAGATTGATCGGCTGTTTACCGGTTTCCAATACGATAGAAATGCGTACCGTCTCACCGGTAGAGAATCCGCCGGGAAGAGCGTCCATCTCGACTTTAACCGAAGAAATCGAAATATCGACAATCCGGGTTTTCCCAAAAAACTTGATGTTATTCAAAAACAGGGTAACACTGTGCCGTTTTTCTTCCGGTTCAAGACGAATATTGGCTCTTTGATTCGCACTCTCCTGCACAAATTGCATCTCGGAAAAGGTGACGCTTTGTTCATCGAAATTGATTAGACCAGCGGATTTGCACCAAACCCCATAAGGAAAAAGTTCAGAAGTGATTGTCAGATTATTGGAAAGTTTAATCGCTTTGAGCTGTGAATAGGCCGTCTTTATGACAATTTTATTGTTATCAATTTTCATCAAGACGCCGCTGTTTATAATGGTCAAACCACGATAGAAATTGTGCAGTTTAACCTCTGAAGCATTCTCTTTTATCACTTTCATAAGATTCATGACGGCACTGCAATCTTGAAATCTTTGATCATTTTTGGTTGCATTACTGTCAAAGAGCATCATCAAATTTAAATCCGTGATATCATCAAAAGAGAGGATGACAAACCCCTCTTTATCCGGAATTATCCTCAGCTTCATAATCAGATGCCGGGCTTCTCCGGCATAATTACGCACTTTAGTGTGAAACAGTTTTCCCGGATTATCGAATGCTGTTTCATACCATCCCACCTCAGCACTTCCATACAAAAAGCCCTTGTGTTCCAAAAGCAGCTCTCGAATTCCTCCATGATATTCCATAAACCCATCAAGATTATCGGCACCGAAAAAATCAAGAAACTGCCGATTGACGAGCATAGGCTCCCCTCCCCTCAACATCATCAAAAGGTTATTTTGATAGTTGAAAATATCGGTAAGCTGCTTTTCAAAAATCCGTTCATTTCGTTCGTTATGGATCGAAAGGACAGCATGGTGCAACGTACTCACCAATAAAGGGACTTTTGTCGGTTTTGAGAGGTAGCGAAAGGCTCCGATCTCAATCGCTTCATACAAATACTCTTTTTCATCAAAAGCAGAGAGAAAGATGATACGGATATCCTTATTCTCTTTTTTGATCACTTTTGCTAAATCAAAACCGCTCATCCCGGGCATATTGATATCCGTCAAGATGATATCGGGAAGATGCTCAAGATAGAGCTGATATCCGTGTTCTCCATTGTCGGCACACACCGTTTTGGTGAATAGTTTTCCCAAGAGTTCCGACACCCCTTCCCTTAACCCCTTATTGTCTTCAATATAAAGGACTTTAAGGTCTGATCCGAACGTTTTAATCTGTTGGACGATTTCATTCATGCCAAGCTCATATCAGGGTATATCCGATGCGCGGCAGATTACGGATATTGTGTTCATCCCCCATTTTTTTACGAAGTCTTAAAATCAGATTCTTTAACGCACCATCGGACATCTCTTCTTTTAAAATATGTGAGAATGTATTGCGTGTAATAATTTGCCCTCGACGACCGATGAGAAGCTCCATCGCATTAATTTCATTTTTGGTCAATGCAATTTTCTCCCCCTCTCTAATTAAAACTTTCGATTGAAAATCATACGATACCGATTCGTTTATCATTACGAGTAAAAAACCGTGCAATTTCAATCGATCAACGGAAGAAGCAAGAACATTGATCAAACCATTCAAAGCAATCGGTTTTTGAATATAATCGACAAGGTTAAGTGTGCATGCCGCTAAAAGATCTTCGGTCGCAATCGAACCGGATACAATGATTATCGGAATATGGGGATTCATAAGCCGTATCTTCTTCGCGACATCGATTCCGCTAATGTCTCCCATATAAATATCCAGAATAACGACATCGACATGATGGTTCTTGTACACGCGTAACGCATCCGTACCATTGGTCACGGAGTAGACTTTGTCCACCAGCAGCTTAAGCGTTTTAGCGGTTATTTCACATAAAACCGTATCATCTTCAGCGTACAGTACCGATAACATTTTCATTTCATTCATTTTTGTCATTTTCTTTTTATCCTAAGAGAGTTCTTACAGAACTCTCTTTTAAACGTGCTTTGAGCAAAGCCCAAAGCACTACGCTGGCCGCTATGGCACTAAAGCTTGCCTCTTCGAGGCAGAAAACTTCTTGCATAACAAGGTTATGCAGGAAGTCTAATCTTTATATTCTTGTGCAATCGCTATAAATCGATCCAGATTATCCATAAACCTATCCACCAGATTCGGATCGAAATGTTTGCCTCGCTCACTTTGGATAAACTCAATAATGGTATCCAACGGCCAGGCAGGCTTGTATACCCGTTCGCAGCTCAATGCATCAAAGACATCGGCAAGTGCGGTAATACGTCCGTAAATATGGATTTGTTCGCCGCTAAGCGCTCTGGGATAGCCCGAACCATCCCATTTTTCATGGTGTTCATGGGCAATGACCGCAGCAGCCTGAAGCAAAGGGCGTTTCGAGTGCTTGAGGACCTGATACCCCAGCGCACTGTGCGTTTTCATAATCGCATATTCATCTGCCTCCAGTTTGCCCGGTTTAAGCAAAATACGGTCAGGAATTCCGATTTTGCCGATGTCATGCATGGGTGAGGCACGGTAAAGAAGTGTGATCTCTTCGTCATCAAGACCGTACAGCTGACCGAGTAATCTCGAATATTTTGCCACTCTGCGTACATGGTTTCCGGTCTCTTCCGATCGGGTCTCTCCAATCTCCCCCAACAAAGAGAGCATCTCATGCTGCGTTTGCCAAATCTCTTCATTCAGATCGAAGAGTTCGGTAACATCGTAGCTGATACTGATAAAATCGATAATATTTCCGAACTCATCCAGAATCGGTTTGATCGTGGTATCGGTGATATAATAGCTCCCCTCTTTTTTTAAATTTTTGATCGTTCCATGCCAGGTCTGTTTCCCCAGAATCGTTTCCCAAAGATCCGCGTAGAATTCCGATGTCATCTCCGGATGGCGGAGGATAGTCTCCCCTTTGGCTTTTATGTCATCCCAGTTATAGCCACTGGTAGTGTAAAACGCGTCATTAGCATAGATAAGATCCCCCGATAGATCCGTTTTCGTAACAATCATCGAGATATCAACCACCTCTTTATACTGTTCCAAAAGCGTTGTTTGATGCACCAGCTCTTGTTTGAGGTTAGCGGTAAACTCTTCCACTTTTCGGGCATTGTAAATGTTTCGAACGACTTCATAAAGGACCTGAATGATTTGATCGGTTTTCATCGGCTTAAGGAGGAACTGTGCCACCCCCAAATTGATCAGCTCCAGCAGATAACTGCTCTCTTCGCACGCTGAGGTGACGATAACGGGCTGATTTGGATTCAGCTCTTTTATGTTTTGAAGCATCACAACCCCATTCATACCCGGCATCAAGATATCGGTAATAATCAGATCAAATGCCCCCTTTTTATAAAGGGCAAGCCCCTCCTCGCCGTTGGCAGCCGTTTCAATGTCCGTAAAAAATTTCGCAAAAAGCAATCGGGTATTTTCACGGATTTGCGCCTCATCTTCTACATACAAGAGACGTATCCCCTGAGCGTACAACGTGAGCTGAGACAAACTCTCTTTTGATATCATATACCCCCCCCTTCACGCGGCAATTTAATGGTAAACACGCTTTTCACCCCTTCACTTTCCACCTCCAGCAAACCGTTGCAGTGATCTTGTATAACCATTTTGCTCATATAAAGACCCAATCCTGTGCCATTGTTTTTCGTCTTTGTTGTAAAATAGGGAATAAAAAGCTTATTGATGATTTCAGGCGCAATCCCTCCGGCATTGTCGGCAAAACGGATAATGCCATACTCATCATCACGGTCCAGAGTAATCAAAATTTGACCGTCGGAGATCCCATGCTCTTCAAAGGCATCCAGGGAATTTTTCAACAATACAATCACGACCTGAAGGATTTCATTGCGATAGGTCAAAAGGGTAAAATCGTGTTTGATCATGTGTTCAATCCTGATTCCGCGATTTTTGAGCGTATGATCGATAAGGCTCAGTGCATTTTTGATCAGGAGAGAGATAGTGAACTGTTCTTTAGGCTTATCGGGGCGAAAAAAATCCCGATACGCCGAAATCGTTTGGGAGAGATGGGTACTTTGTTCCTCTATTTTTATCAAATTATCGATAAAAAGAGGATCACTCTCATCTTTCATCATCTCAGTGAGTCGCATTTGAGAGGTTATCGCATTAATAATGGTCAACGGTTGACGCCATTGGTGGGCAATCATCGAAATCATCTCTCCCATTTGTGCCTGCCGAGTGTTCATCCTTAAGATTCGTTCCTCTTCCATCTTTTGGGTAATATCACGAGCGATCATTACCAACTTGTTTTCACTATTACCGCCAAAGCCGGAGAAAGTAAACTCGACAATTTTTGTCGTACAGTTGGGATACTTCAACGTCAATGAACACTCTGCCGTTGCGCACTTGCCCTGATAAGCGGTGTTGAGGTAAAAATCGAAACTGTTTTCCTGACACTCGATATAATCGGCGGTATCAAAAATATTTATCCCGATCAACGCTTCTCTCGACATCCCAAAAAGACGAATCGCTTCTTCATTACAGTCGATAATCGTATTATTGTATAAGATACAAATAGCCTCACTGACAGAAGAAAAGATCGTTCGATAAAATTCTTCACTCTCTTTGAGCTTCTCCTGCGTAGAACGGATATCGGTGACATCTTCACCCGAACCCAATAGCCCGATTAGCCTCCCATCGGGATCAAAGAGTGCCGTATTTCGCCATGCAATCAGCCGTTCTTCCCCGCTTTTCGTTAAAACAGGATTTTCATAATAGAAAGGTTCCTCCGAAACTTGCATAAAACGGTCCGATACGGCATCCACATCACTCCGAAACCGTTCCGGCAAAAAATGATCAATCCAATTTTTTCCGATCACCTCATTGACCGGATAACCGATCACCTCACACCCTTTTCGATTGATTAATTGGACATTTTTATGGGTATCGACGACCACGATCATCACATCCACGATATCCAAATATTTTTGCGCCGTCTCTTTTTCCGATCGAAGGGATTGCTCAAATTTTTTACGTTCGGTAATCACACGCGATGAAGCGTACAGATACGAGGTTCCATCCATAACGATGCGATGGGCCGTGATCTCCACATCCAACAAGCTCCCGTCCTTACGACAAAATACCGTTTCAAATGTCGTAGGAATTTCCGATAGAGAGTCAAGGGCATCTTGTATCTGTTCAAGGGACAATTTCATTTCCCAATCGTAGACGCTCAGCGTTTTTGCCTCATGCTCATCATACCCCAATAGCTGAATAAACGACGGACTGTATTCGATCAAATTCCCCTTGGAATCAAGAATATGGATACCGTCAATCGAAGCTTCAAGGACTCTGTTAAGCCAGGAACGACTTGATTCGAGGGCAACCGTATTGTGCTGAAGCATTTTACGGCTGCGAAACAGTTCCAGAATAATATAGAGAAGAAAAAAACAAAACACTAAACCGCT
Source organism: Sulfuricurvum sp. (assembly GCF_023229695.1). Classification (GTDB taxonomy): domain Bacteria; phylum Campylobacterota; class Campylobacteria; order Campylobacterales; family Sulfurimonadaceae; genus Sulfuricurvum. The sequence goes on along the minus strand of NZ_JALNYS010000024.1, from coordinate 23,881 downwards.
CAAGGTTAAAAAAATAGGATAATGGCTGTCGGTAGCGGCATCAAAGCGGGGTGAACTGGAATAAAAAACATCCCATTTTTTCCCGCCGATCAAAATCGTTTGATGTAACCTATGTTGCGAAACATAGCCCGAGGGGGTAAAAGAGCGGTATAAAAGATTGCTCTCGGAGTGTTTTTCACCGTCGTAAATCTCAAACAGGAGAGAATCGTCATGAAGACCGATAGCCCGCATCAGATCCTTCATCCGAAACGGGCTGTAGACAAATCCTACCAACGCTTTTCGGCGTTCTTCAATTGTCTCTATTTTTTTATCCGTTTTGTAAAAAGGGAGATACATCAAAAATCCGGCCTGCACATCCGAATCAATCTCTTGGAGTAGCTTCACTTTCCCGGAAATGGCTGCCAAGGCGGTATCGGCAGCTCTTTGCATAGCGGCTCTACGAATCGGTTCGGAAAACATATCGTATCCGATAGCGTTTCGGTTACGCTGATCGAGCGGTTCGAGATACAGTATCGCACTGTAGCGATCCCGAACCCCTTTTGGTGTCAGTGTAAAGGTGGGGAATCCTTCGAAACGCATCTGCACTTCGATCTTTTCCACCTCTTCGGGATAAAGCATCATCGAAAATCCGATCCCTTGAACTCCCGGATAATGTCCTGCGGGATCGAGATTTTGGACGAAACGGCGCCACTCCTCTCGGCTGACATAATCACTCCCTTGCAAAAATCCGACACCGCTGCGTAAAGCATTTTCATACCGTTCGATACGCCGCTCAATGGCATTAAGATTCTCGTATGCATGATGCTCAAACAGATTCTGTGCGCGATTTTCAAAATAGTGTTGTGAAAATTTCCATACGACCGCTACAACAACGACCGAAAAAATCAACCCTATGTAGGTTATGTATTTGCTATTTAGAATATCGTTTCGTAATAATGGAGCCAGGTGTACTTTTTTAATCATCTACTAACCTTGAGTCATTTAAACATTGGGTTAAAACTCTTTAAAATGTTATAAAATTTAGATATTTTATTCATTATATGTCTCAAAAAAGTCACAATTTGTATTTTTAACCAAATACTAGCCAATAATGAGTGTCATTCTTTAGTTCTTCTTCCCTCCGGTCGATCGAGTTCCCTACAGCACCTCATGCGCGAGGTTTAATAAAGATTTATTCTCATCAAAGGGCGCTAACGTCTTTGCCATCGGATGACAGCCCAGCACCGTCTCTTGAAGATTATGCTTTTGCACATGGGTATAGATTTGGGTGGTAATCAGCGACGCATGCCCCAGAAGTTCCTGAACAACGCGCAAATCTGCCCCTCCCAAAATCAATGCCGTCGCATAGGAGTGGCGCAGTGCGTGCGGGGAAACCCCCAGATACTTTTGGACAATTTTAAAGGCCGAAATACGACTCAGAGGTTCTCCCCGGTAATTGAGCCACATCGTACTTTTGAAATAAGGAGAGGCTTCTTGATAGCTGTGTAACGCCTGTAATGCCTCGTGCGCGATGGGGACATAGCGCTCTTTTTCCCCTTTTCCGTGCCGCACCCGAAGCCACTCCCCTTCGATATCCCCCTCTTCAACCCCCAAACATTCACTGATCCGCACCCCGGTCGCGTATAAAAAAAGGATAAGGGCATAATCGCGCATCCCGATCCATTCCCCCCTGTCGATGTGTTTCAACCCCGATTGAATGGTTTCGTAGGTAAGGTATTTCGGAAGATTTTTCGGTATTTTAGAGAGGGAAAATTTGGAGGAGGAAGAGGTGAAGCGGTGACGGTGGCAAAAGTCTAAAAAAGAGTTAAAAGCGGAGAGCTTACGATTTAACGTCCGCTTATTGGCAATATTCCCCAGTACACCGAAAACAGCATTGGAATCCAGCGTTACGAGAGCGCCTCCCGCCGCCGTCTCGATCTCGGACAAATCACCCCGATACGCCTCGATCGTTCGCGGGCTCAGCGCTTTAACGACGGTGATGTATTCGATAAATGCTTCGAGCCCCGGTGACATTACTTGATGGTAATGTAATGATCATCAAAATAAAATCGTCCCTCACCGACAAAAATTTTATTCTCTTTTTCCATATCAACAGAATAGATCTCGTATGTCGACAGATCTTTCGTCAATGCGACCATATACCCCTGCTCTTCAAGGAGATAAACATGATCGTTATACACATTGATCCCGACAAAATGGGCAAACGGAAATTTTTTCTTTGCCTTTAATTGCAAAGAGGGACTCAATGCGATCACCTCCCCCTGCTTCGTCGTCATCCAGATTCCGTCCGCCGTGTAGGTGATATTGCGAAGATCGTATTTCTCACGCCCCTCTTTTTGGGAAAGGGCCAGAATTCCGTTTCCGGTCGCGGCGATGAGGTTCTCTTCAATAACCCCCAGATAGGTGACATTATTAAAATACTCTTCCGAGCTGATCACCAGCGATCGAAGAACCTGTTTGGTTTCGGAATTGACGATGACCACTTTGCCATCGAGCGTTAAAAACAAAACCAATTCTTTAAGAAAATAGGGATTCGCTATCCGCGCATCCACAGCGACCGGAGCGTTTGAACTCTCTTTAAAGAGGAGCTTTTTGGTCTCAAGCGAATACAAAGCCATCTCGTTGTTCGTGAACAAAATTGCTGCCGTATCCCCTTGAACCGTAGCGGCGGCAACACCCCTCTTCATATCGAAGGTAATGGTACCGTCCGTTCCCTCTTCAGGAAGCAATACCAGATGCCCTTCTTTGTTTTCGGTGATAATCCATCCGTCACTGACGTTAATCAACCGGAAATCTTGGGGAATCGCAACTGTTTTCTCCCCCTCTTTGGTTAAGAGACGGCCGTTTTCCAAAGATGCCGCCGATTGGGAGACTTCCCGGATCGGTGCACTCAAACGGCCGGAATTTTTCCACGTCCCTTTCACATTTTCAGGTTTGAAAATCTCTTTATGGGAACATCCGCTCATAAGCATCATCGCGGCAATCAAAGACCCGGAAACTATAATCTTCATTATTTTATTCCGTAGTGAGAGAGTGAACGCCCCACGGAATACATTGGCGAATCTTCCGGTATCAGGGCGATTTTTTTATGCGCTTCCTCTACATTCCCTTGCTGTAATGCCATAACGGCCAATTCGACCAAAGCGAGATCTTTGTACAAAGCCCCCTGCATTTTGGTATACCCTTCAAGGGCACCTTTGTCCTTTTTGATGGCGGCCGCTTCATACGCAGCGATATCAGCGACCCCCAAAGCATCCGAATGTTTCAAGGCTTCCAATGCAGCGGCATCGTTTTTTCCGATGGCTTGAGAAAGCATCCACAGGTCGTACAATTTAGGATTGTCATTTTTGAGTATTTTTAACGCTTGCGCATCCGTCGGATTGGACTGAAGCGTATTGAAAGCGACATTTGAACTCTCAATTTTGCTATTGGCATAGGCCTGATAGGCTATAGCACCCCCTGCAAATAATAATAAAGCAGCAACCCCCGCCATTAAAGGTTTCTGATAGCGTTTGATAAAACGTTCCGTTCGAACCGCACTTTCAAAAAATTTTTCTTCGGAATTCAGCTCCTCTTTAAGGGCCTCCATATTCTCTTTTAGACTCAAAAAATGCTCCTGATTATTATCATAATGTGTACAATGATATCTTATGATTCGTTAAAAATTTGTAAACCGACCGAATCTTCCTTTTTTTTTGGTACAATCTTCTTCAATTTACCATAACATGATGAAAGGGACCCATGCAAATTGATGAAACCTTATTGCAACGGCTAGAAAAACTATCGTATTTACAAATTCCCGAAGAACAGCGTGCGCAGATGATTGCACAACTAAGCGAGATTGTCTCGTTTGTCGATAATTTATCCGAACTCACCACCGAAGGGATTGATCCGACATTTGCGATGGACAACGCTTCGACCCCACTGCGCGATGACAGCAGCTACGTAGAACGTTCAATCAATGACGATATCTTTGCCCATGCCCCCCATGCAAAAGAGCACTTCTTTATTGTTCCCAAAATTATCGAGTAACGGATGATTTGTATTTACGGAATTAAAAATTGCGGCAGCGTTAAAAAGGCGTTCCAATTTTTTGATGCACACGCCCTTGCGTATACTTTTCATGATTTCAAATCTGCCCCGGTTTCCCGCGACGTCATCCGAAATTGGGCTCACTTGAGCGATGTAGCCACACTCTTCAACACCAAAGGGACGACCTACCGAACCTTGAATTTAAAATCGCTCAACCTAGACGATAACGGAAAGATTGAGTGGATGGCGCAAGACAACCGTCTCATCAAACGCCCCGTTATCGAGTATGAAGGCAAATTGCTGATCGGATTCAACCCATCCCAATACGAAGGAATATTTTTAGCATGAGCACCCCTTTAGATATCCATAAGCTTCTTAAAAGTGTTGTTGCCTACAAGGCATCGGATTTGCACCTCGTCAGCCGTTCCGAACCCCAGATTCGTATTGACGGACGTCTGGTGGCACTTAACCTTCCCATATTAGACGGAAAAGGGATCGAAGAGATGGGGTATTCCCTTCTGACCGAAAAACAGAAAAAAGCGTTTGAAGAGAACAACGAACTCGATTTCTCAATCATTATCCCCGATGTCGGCCGGTTTCGTGCCAACTATTACAAAACGATGGACGATATCGCCTGCGCGTTTCGTATCATTCCGGTCAATATCCCCTCACTCGACGATCTGAATGCCAAAAAAATCTTTAAAGAGATTATCAAACGGGAAAAAGGGCTGATTCTTGTCACCGGGCCTACCGGAAGCGGTAAGTCGACGACCCTTGCCGCGATGCTCAACGAAATCAATCTAAGCGAATCGCGACATATCATTACCGTCGAAGATCCGGTTGAATTTGTCCATACCAATAAAAAATCACTCTTCTCCCACCGTAACGTCGGGAGCGATACGAAAAGTTTCTCAGCCGCTTTGAAATACGCCCTGCGGCAAGACCCCGATATCATCCTGATCGGGGAGATGCGAGACCGTGAAACGATCTCAGCCGCCCTCACCGCCGCAGAAACGGGTCACCTGGTTTTCGGAACCCTGCACACCAACTCCGCCCCTCAGACAATCAATCGTATCATCGACGTTTTCTCGGGTGATGAACAGCCTCAGGTACGCGCACAGCTCTCGACATCGCTAATAGCCGTAGTCTCCCAAGCGCTTCTTCCGAAAATCGGAGGGGGACGGGTCGCCGCACAAGAGATTATGATTACCAATCCGGCCATCTCCAATCTTATCCGTGAAGACAAAGTGCATCAGCTCTACTCTCAAATGCAGTTGAATCAGCAAGTGACCAACATGACGACCCAGACGCAGGAAATCGTAGAATTTGTCCGCAAGAAAATGGTCAGCAAAGATACGGCCATACAGTATTCCAACAAACCGGATGAATTGATCCGTATCCTCAGCGCAACCTGATCGCGCACGCTCGCCGAAGAAAATCTTCCTTCTTGGCCCGAAAAGCGGATAAAATCCGCACTTAACGATGCGCTTCCTTAAGGGTATCGGCGATTAAAAAAGCAAGTTCAAGCGATTGATCGGCATTGAGTCTCGGGTCACAGTGGGTATGGTAACGGCTTTTAAGATTCTCTGATGTGATTTCAAAAGAGCCTCCCAGACACTCCGTCACATTTTTCCCGGTCATCTCCAGATGAACTCCTCCTGCATACGTCCCCTCCGCTTTGTGAACTTGAAAAAACTGTTTCATCTCTTTGAGGACGGCATCTACCGGACGGGTTTTGTACCCGTTGCTGGTGATCGTGTTTCCGTGCATCGGATCACAACTCCAGAGCACTTTTTTCCCCTCTTTTTCAATCGCACGAATCAGTGCAGGCATTCCGTCGGCTACTTTATCGGCGCCCATACGGACAATAATATTTAAACGCCCCGCTTCATTATTCGGGTTAAGAACATCGCACAAACGGATTAGATCCTCCGTACTCATGGAAGGACCCGCTTTGATTCCGATCGGATTTTGGATTCCCCGCATAAATTCGACGTGGGCACCGTCAAGCTGCCGCGTCCGGTCACCGATCCAGAGCATGTGAGACGATACGTCGTACCATTCGCCGGTCAATGAATCCTGACGGGTAAAAGCCTCTTCGTAATTCAAAAGGAGCGCTTCGTGAGAGGTATAAAAATCGGTCTCACGTAGTGTTCGGTAGGTATCCGACGTGATTCCGCATGCCGCCATAAAGCGAAGGGAATCATCAATCTGACGCGAAAGGTCATCGTATTTTTTTGTCAGTTCGTTTTGTCCCACAAACCCGAGGTTCCACGCATGAACCTGATGAAGATCGGCCAGTCCGCCCGATGCAAATGCACGCAGAAGATTGAGTGTCGCGGCCGATTGGTTGTACGCTTGTACCATCCGTTTCGGATCCGGAATACGTGCTTCCGAAGTAAAATCGGCACCGTTGATGATATCCCCGCGATAACTCGGCAACGTTATCCCCTCCACCGTTTCCGTATCGGATGAACGAGGTTTGGCAAACTGCCCCCCCAGACGCCCCACCTTAACGACAGGGACCCCTCCGGCGAATGTCATAACAACAGCCATTTGCATGATAACTTTAAACGTATCACGGATATTATGGGCATGAAACTCTGAAAAACTCTCGGCGCAGTCACCCCCCTGAAGCAAAAACGCTCTCCCCTCGCACACATCGGCAAGACTTTTCTTCAACGTACGCGCCTCCCCGGCAAAAACAAGCGGCGGATAATTACGAAGTTGTGCCTCAATTTTTTCCAGTTCAGCTACATCAGGATAGGTAGGCTGCTGTTTAATCGGTTTCTCTCTCCAGCTCGATCGGCTCCAAACACTCATACCATCATCTCCTATATTTATATCGTTCAAAAAACGTTTATTTATTTTAAAGTATCCGAATTTTAGCGTTTTATCCTAAAAAGGGACTGATTAACCCTCTCAAAAGTTATATTTATGTTTTTAAAAGTATAATTGCACTACTCTAAGATACCCAAGGTCGATGATGCCACACAGCGAGATTAATCCCTTTTTAGCCTACTTGTGCAAAGAACTTTCGATCCAATTCGACGTTGCAACAAAACGCCAAAAGGCCCTTAGCTCACCCGAATTTTCAGAGCTCATCACCGCTACGGTGCAAGAGACGCTGGATGCCTATATTTCCGGTGAACTCGATTTGCAAAGCTATTACGGATTTTCGGCAAACGATTACAAAGTGCTTGCCCAGAAAAGTATCGATTCGTACTCAACCACCAACAACAGATTTACCGAAATTACCGAAAAACATGCCGATCTTATAGAAGAATCGGTATCTTCCGATTTGATTGAATTCGGAAAAATATCGGAAAAATTCGGCGATATTCAAAACCATCTCAATCACGAAGTTCAGCGTGCCAACAAAGTGATCAAAGAGCTTTCCAATCAAGTCAAGAATTTGGAAATTAAAACCACGTTGGATCCTTTGACCAAAACCTACAATCGTCATGCCCTTCAGGAACATCTCCTCGCCATCCTTTACAAGGAGCACTTTAATTATGATATGTACGCCCTAATGATCGATATCGATGACTTCAAGTTGATCAATGACCGATATGGTCATATTGTGGGGGACAAAGTACTGATTTTTATTGCCAAAATCATGAAGAAAGCCCTTCGTGACGGAGACCGCGTATACCGATTCGGCGGCGAGGAGTTTATCATTTTGATCAACCGTACCGATAAAGAGGGGGCGAAACTGATCGCTGAGCGCCTTTTGAATTTGTGCCGCCAGAACAAACCTCTGGTTCAGAATAAACAGCTTGCCGTCACCCTTAGCATCGGCCTCACCAAAATAGTCAAAGGGGATACCATCGATTCGCTAGTAGGCCGTTCGGACAGTGCCTTGTACAAAGCAAAAAACAGCGGTAAAGACCGTCTCGAAATGGAGTTTTAATGGATTTGAATTATTTTGATGTCGCCGTGGGTTCCATCGTTCTGTTACTGGGGCTCAAAGGGTTTCTCAACGGTTTTTCAAAAGAAGTTTTCGGCCTTGTCGGTATTGTCGGGGGGATTTACGTCGCTTCTCATATGGGGGGGATAATCGGTAGCTTTTTGAGCGAAACCCTCTTTCATTTCGAAACCCCTACCGCAGTCAATCTCATCGGTTTTGTTTTTGCATTGGGAATTTTCTGGATTTTAATGGTCTCACTGGGATCCGGATTTAAAAAACTCAGTACCCTCAGCGGATTGGGGGCACTTGACCGTGCATTGGGATTTGTCATCGGAAGCAGCAAATTTTTCTTTATCCTTTCCGTGATCATATACGCCCTTTTCAGCGTATCGGCGATTCGTGAAAATTTTGAAGAGAAAATGGCCGGCAGTTTGTTCTACGAACCGATGTTTTCGACAGGGAATTTCATCCTCCACATTGAAACGGATGATGTCACCTCTCTTCTTGACGATACGAATCAAAGCGATCAAAACGACACCATTCAGGCTAAGGAGAAATAACCATGAACGCTTATACCGATTTTACGGAACGGACCGTAGAATACAACAAGCTTTTAAGTGATTTCAAACAATTGCTCAAAGATAACGGCCTCAAATTCACCATCCAACGGGAGGTCATTTTAGAGATGCTCTACAGCTCGGATGAACATCTCACCCCCGAAGCGCTCCATCATCTGATTCAGGAGAAACACCCCACCCTCAACACCGGGATCGCGACCGTTTATCGGACCCTCTCTTTGCTGGAAGAATCGGAGATGGTCACCTCTCTCTCCTTCGGAGCGCAGGGTAAAAAATATGAACTCGGAGCAAAAGATCATCACGATCACATCATCTGTACCGAGTGCGGCACCATTACCGAATTTGTCGATGAGCAGATTGAACAGCGCCAAAAAAAGATTACCGAAGATCTCGGTTTTATCATGCAAGAGCACTCCATGCAGATATACGGCATATGCGAAACATGTCAGCATTCACAAACCACTAAGTAAAAGGAATCCCATTGGCATTTGAAAACCAATACGTACAGCAACGGATTGAAAAATCCAATGCACTCAGAGAATTAGGGATCGATCCCTACGCAAACCATTCTGAGCGTAATACTACTATCGATAAATTTCACAACGTTAACTCCGATTTGTTCACCAAAGAGGAGAAAAGAGACGAACACCGCCATTACACCGTCGCAGGACGGATCAAACTTTACCGTTTGATGGGGAAAGCCAGTTTTATTAAAATCGAAGACGAAAGCGGAATGCTTCAGGTTTACGTGGCACGCGACAATCTTCCGGAGAATTTTTACAACGACGTCTTTAAAAAGCTGATCGAGGTGGGTGACATTGTCGAAGTGAGCGGATATCCGTTCGTCACCCAGCACGGAGAGCTTTCCCTTCATGCCGGTACTCTAAAAATACTGACCAAAGCGATCTCTCCGCTGCCGGAAAAATTTCACGGCATTCAGGATAAAGAGATGCGTTATCGCCAGCGCTATCTTGATTTAATCATGAACGCCGAAGTACGCAAGACGTTTCATATCCGTTCGAAAGTGATCAGCCTCACCCGCCGTTTCTTTGAAGAGAAAGGGTTTTTGGAAGTCGAAACCCCGATGATGCACCCGATCGCCGGCGGTGCCAATGCCAAGCCGTTTGTCACCCATCACAATGCTCTGGGAATTGACCGCTATTTGCGTATCGCTCCCGAACTGTATCTGAAACGGCTCATCGTCGGGGGATTTGAAGCGGTATTTGAAATCAACCGCAATTTTCGTAATGAGGGGATGGATGCGACCCATAATCCCGAATTCACCTCCATCGAATTCTACTGGGCCTATAAAACCTATAAAGACCTGATCGAGATCACCAAAGAGTATTTCGAGTACCTCTTTGACCATCTAAATCTGCCGAAACGTCTTCCCTACGGTGAACTTGAGGTCGATTTCGACCAATTCAGTGAAATCGAACTGATCAAAAGCCTCAGCACCATCGGCGGGGTACCGGAGGAGATCGTCAATGATAAAGAGGCGATTTTAGCCTATCTTCGTTCGAAAAATCTTGAGGCCAACACCGCGATGAATCTCGGGCAGCTTCAAGGGGAACTTTTTGATGCATTTGTCGAAGCCAAACTGATCAATCCGACGTTTATCACCCACTACCCCGTCGAGATTTCACCGCTTGCACGTCGTAATGACGAGCGTCCCGAACTGACCGACCGCTTTGAGCTTTTCATTGCGGGACGTGAAATTGCCAATGCCTTCAGCGAGCTCAACGATCCGGTCGATCAGTTGGGACGTTTTGAGGGGCAAATGGCGGCCAAGTCTTGCGGCGATGACGAAGCCCATGAAATGGATGATGATTTCGTTACGGCACTCAGCTACGGGATGGCTCCGACAGCGGGTCAGGGGATCGGAATGGACCGCCTCGTCATGCTGCTGACCAATCAACACTCAATTCGGGACGTATTGCTTTTCCCGGCCATGAAACCTTTACACAACAACCAACTTAATAACGGAGAAGAAGAATGAGTTTCCTCAAAGAATTCGATAATGAAATTTATACCCTGTGTGAGCAAGAGCTTGAACGTCAAAGCGACCATCTGGAGATGATCGCTTCGGAAAACTTTACCCTTCCGGCCGTCATGGAAGCAATGGGAAGTGTGTTTACCAACAAGTATGCCGAAGGGTATCCGGCAAAACGTTACTACGGCGGATGTGAATACGCCGACGGTGTTGAACAATTGGCCATTGATCGCGCCTGTGAATTGTTCGGATGCAAATTCGCCAATGTTCAACCTCATGCAGGTTCACAAGCCAACGGTGCGGTTTATGCGGCCCTTTTACAGGCGGGAGACAAACTCCTCGGTATGGATCTCAGCCACGGCGGTCACCTAACCCACGGTTCAAAAGTGAGTTTTTCAGGTAAAAACTATCACAGTTTCACCTACGGTGTCGAACTGGATGGCCGCATCAATTATGAGCGTGTTATGGATATCGCCAAAATCGTTCAGCCTAAAATCATCGTCTGCGGCGCATCCGCGTATGCCCGCGAAATCGATTTTGCCGCATTCCGTGAAATTGCCGATGCGGTCGGAGCACTCTTGTTTGCCGATATCGCCCACATCGCGGGTCTCGTAGCTGCCGGTGAACACCCCAGCCCGTTCCCTCATGCCCATGTTGTCACGACAACAACCCACAAAACCCTTGCCGGCCCACGCGGCGGTATGATTATGACCAATGACGAAGAGATCGCCAAAAAAGTCAATTCCGCAATTTTTCCGGGTCTTCAAGGCGGACCGTTGGTTCATGTCATTGCGGCAAAAGCGGTCGGATTTAAATACAATCTCTCTGCGGAGTGGAAAGTATACGCCAAACAAGTCAAAGCAAATGCTGCGGTACTTGCTAAAGTATTGATGGAACGGGGCTACGATGTGGTCAGCGGCGGAACGGACAACCATCTTGTATTGGTGTCGTTTCTTAATAAACCCTTCAGCGGAAAAGATGCCGATGCAGCGCTCGGACGTGCGGGGATCACCGTCAATAAAAATACGGTTCCGGGGGAAACCCGTTCACCGTTCGTCACCAGCGGTATCCGTATCGGAAGCCCTGCCCTGACATCACGCGGTATGAAAGAGAAAGAGTTTGAGATTATCGCCAATAAAATTGCCGATGTTTTGGACAATATCGAAGATGAAGCCGCTCATGCCGCTATCAAAGATGAACTCAAAGAACTGGCACGCGGATTTATTATTTATAAACAATCCACCTATTAACTGATGTTACGCACTTTCCGGGCAAAGCCCGTAAAGTGGCGGGGACAATTTGTCCCCTGCACCCCCCTGAAGCTTCCCGTATCTTTCGGATACGGGAGGTTACTAACCTTTTCGCACGTGTTTAGACTAGGTGCGTAAGGTTTGCTATTGATTTTCTGTGCCAAACGGCCAACGTAAGGGGTGGGAAGACCCGCCTTATTCTAAAAAGAGGGTATCGCATTTATGACGTCGATGGAGATGAAACTGATAAAAATGATCTCGGATCATTACTGGCTCAAGCACGACAACGTCGTGAATAAAATCGATTTCAAAGGGCGTACTTTTTTCAATAAATATGAAAGAATCGATAAGCCGCTTACTCAGGCCGTTATCGATCAACATCTTAAGGGGCAGATTACCGTTGCCCATTCACTGATCAACCAATTCAACAAAGTTGAAAACATCGTCATCGATTACAACGGGAACGATCCTCAGCGATTCTATCACAAAGCCCAATTGCTCCTCCGGGAAGAGGGATACATCAACTTTACCGCTTTTGAGACCAAAACTCCCGGCCATTTACACGTTTATATCCATAAAGGGCATACCACTTTACAAGAAGCCGATCAACTGGGTAAAATGATTTCGATGAAATTAGCCGCAAAACAACCAAAACAGTGGCGAATTTTTCCGACGCTTGATTTGCCGCCGGACTATAATATCCTGAATCTCCCCTACGAAGTTTACGCCAAAGAGCGCGGTGCTTCGTGGTCCAAACATATGTAGCATTGCCTTTATCGCGTAGTAAGAATCAACATTAAGGATACTCAAATGGAAGAAAAAAACGAACTCAACGACATCATCCTCAATAAAAGGGGGGGGAGCTCCGGCAGCAAAAAATTATTGCTTGCCATTGCGACGCTTACTCTGATCTTGATCATTGTTCTGGTCATTATGAATTCACTCAAAAGTGAAAGCGTTGAGAGTGCACCGGCTGCCGCTGCCGTACCGGAACCTTCTGCTCCAACCGAAATTATCGATGATCCGTTGTTCGAACCGGTAGAGGTGATTCAGGAGGGGAATACGACAGCTGCGGGTTCTGAAGATTTAGGACAGATTGCACAGCGCATCAAACAAGAAGCCAATGCTCCGGCTGCGACCGTACAGCAAGCTCCGCAAATGATTGAGTCCAAACCGATTCCGCAAAGTGTTGCGGCTGCTCCGGTGCCTGCTCCTGCGGCTGCTCCGAAAGCGGTTGCCCCTGTCGTTACGCCGAAAGCGGCTGAACCGGTTGTCAATACACCGACGATTAAATCGACCAAACCGGATAAAGTACAAAAAATTCAGGCACCGGCTATTGTCAAATCAACACCTAAAGCAGCTGAAAAGAGCGTTGCAAAAACGGTGGAAAAAGCTCCCGAAAAAACCGTAGCCAAACCGGCCGAAAAACCGGTAGAGAAAGCAGCGGCAAAACCTACAGAAGCGGCTGCTCCCAAAGCTGCCGGTGCAACAGGCGTTTACTATATCCAGGTGGGTTCATTTGCCAAAACCCCCAATCCGCAGCTCTATGAGCGGCTCAATGCAAGCGGATTGAAATATTCGAATATTCCCAGCGGTGCGGCAACCAAAGTCATGGTCGGCCCTTTCCAAAATGAAAAAGCGGCACGTGATGTATTAGGAACGGTTCGAAGAAATATCGAATCGGGTGCCTACATCACAAAGGGGTAACGTGATACGTTCACTCTCTTTTTCACTGGATCAGTTTGCTCCGATAGCTGTTTATGAGAAGACAAAAACCCTCTTCCCGGGGGAAGTGAGTTTTTTATTCGAAAGTGCCGGAAACAGTGAGGGGAACTATACCATTATTGTGATCGGGGCGCGTGAGCGTCTCGTGTATGCCGATCAAACGACCACCTACACCGACGGATCGGGAAAAATCAATGTTCTGGATATCTCCCCTTTTGAATTTTTAAAATCTTACTATGCGAAACTGGATCAAAAAAGCTACCGCAACATTACACGGGATCTAAAGATCGGTTACGTAGACGGATTTATCGGATTTATCGGTTATGACATGGTCCAAGTTTTTGAACCGGTCCTTCAAAAAACGATGTCCCATCTGGAAGATCAAACGTCTACTCCCGACATGGATCTTATCCTCCCGAAATTCACCCTTGTCGTTTCGCATAAAGATCTGACGATCACCATGCTTTCAAGCTCCGATGAGATTCAAGGACGCTTCGCATCGATCGAAGCGGAATTGAAATCCCCTTACCGCTACACGCCTCTGATCCCGATCAAAGAGGATAAGGGGGGCGAGTTTATCCACACCAAAGAGAAGTTTTTTTCGATGGTCGAAGAGTCCAGAAAAATGATCCGCAGCGGAGACGTTTTCCAAATCCTGATGACCAACCGCTATATTCGACACGCACAGGTTGACCCGTTTAGTTTTTATCGTATTTTACGCCTGAAAAACCCCTCACCCTACATGTATCTGATGGAATACGAAAACTTCAATATCGTCGGCAGTTCTCCCGAAGTGATGGTACGTCTGAGCGACGGCGATGTCCTTTTACGTCCCATCGCCGGCACCCGTAAGCGCGGAGGGACCAAACAGCGTGATTTGGAACTTGAAGAAGAGCTCCTCTCCGATCCCAAAGAGCTGGCGGAGCATCTGATGCTGATCGATTTAGGGCGCAACGATGTCGGCAGGATTGCAAAAACCGGCAGTGTCCGCGTCGAAGAGATGATGCACGTCGAACGTTATTCGCACGTGATGCACATCGTCTCCGATGTCCATGCCTCACTCCGCGAGGATAAAGATATGTTTGATCTTCTCGCCGCTACTTTTACCGCAGGGACCATGACCGGAGCTCCGAAAATCCGTGCAATGGAATTGATTGCCCAATTCGAAGGGGTAAAGCGCGGCTTTTACAGCGGAACGATCGGTTATTTCGGATTTGACGGCAATATGGACAGCGCGATCACGATCCGTACTGCCCTCATCAAGCCCGATCATGTAATATTGCAGGCGGGAGCCGGCATTGTCGCCGATTCGCAAAACGAGCTTGAATATCTCGAAGTGACCAATAAACTCGGTGCCCTCACCAGTACGTTGGAAGATTTGGTCAACCCCGCATGAAAATTTTCACCATCTTCGGGGATCCCATTGAACATTCACGTTCTCCCTTGATGCATAACAGTGTCTTTAAGGCGCTGGGGGTCAAAGCGTGTTATACACGCTCCCCTCTTCGTGACGGATCGAAACTCCGCGACGTTTTTTTTGCCAAAGCTCTTAGCGGCGCCAACGTCACCGTCCCTCACAAAGAGGCCGCATACCTCCAATGCGACGAAGTGCGCGGCATTGCACAAAAGATCCAGGCGGTCAATACCCTGATAAACGAAAATGGGAAATTGATCGGATACAACACCGATGCGGACGGTTTCATCAATGCGATCCAGCCCTTCGGTCCGATCCAAAACGCTCTGATTCTCGGAGCCGGCGGCACCGCCCGTGCACTTGCTACGGTTTTGCGGCAAGAAGGGATCACCCCGACCATCCTCAACCGCTCATCCGGTCGCCTAAATTTTTTCCGAGAGAATGGTTTTTCTGCCCTATGTTGGGATGAATTTACCGCAAAGCCGTACGATCTGATCATCAACACCACCTCTGCGGGATTGAGTGATGACGAACTTCCGCTCCCCCGATCCCTCCTCAAGAAACTGCTCGCACAGACCAAAGGGGCGGTGGATGTCATTTATGGAAAAGAGACCCCATTTTTGCAGGAAGTCAAAATTCTCGCCCTTCCGTATAAAGACGGAAGCGATATGCTTCTCGAACAGGGACTCCTTGCCAACCACCTTTTTCTAAATAAGCTCCATTCCGTTGAACAGATCAGACCCTTGATGCAAAAGAGCTTTTTGTATTAACTGATGTTACGCACTTTCCACGCAATGCCCGGGAGATTAATTCCCCTTCAAATACCTGCTAAGGCAAGGTGCGTAACTCACACTAAGGGGCTTATCGCTCTAAGAATCCGCTATAATAGCGCATCTTAATGCAAGGGCCCACTATGTGCCATTTTCATCAGCTATCCAGTGCTGACAAAATTCTTCTTCGCGATCAACTCCTTGCGTATGCTGCCAATATGGGTGGAAAAAACTCTTTTTTAAAACTTTTAGAGACGATTAAAAAGACCTCTCCCCATCCGTTGATCTCTAAAACTTCACTGCTCCGATTCCCTAAAGGGGTTATCAAATGGAATAAAAATGTCCATCGCGACAATCTTGCCCTCCTCAGTACCCAAATGAATGCCCGTACCGAAGAGAGCCCGAATCTGATGGCCGCCCAAGAGGATAAAAATTTCAAAAAAATTACCAATATGCTCCGCTCACTTGGGCCGTTAACTTTTACAATCTCAATGAACAATGAATCCGACGGCAAAGGGTTCAGCTTTAAAGCGTTTAATATTATCGATGATGAGACCACCGTTATGAACCCCATCTTTGAAATTTTCTTTTTCTGCCCCGTCAACGTAACGAAAAAGATCCTCAATTTCACCGATTCGCCTGCCAATGGTGTAGCAACCAACGAAGAAAACGGCGAATAAAGAGGTCTCGTGAAGATTGACGGACGTTTCTGGCTTACCAAGGAGGGTCAAAGTTTTTTAGGCTCAGGGAGAATTGAGCTCCTGGAGCTCATCGATCAGACCGGTTCCATCAATGCCGCCGCCAAAGCCATGAAAATGAGCTACAAGGCGGCATGGGAACGGATCAACGGAATGAACGCCCTAGCAAGCCAACCGCTCATCGAACGCCTCACAGGGGGGCGAGGAGGTGGAGGGACCAAACTTACCCCCTATGCCCGTGAACTCATTGCCACGTTTCATCGGCTGGGTGAACTCCATCGCCAATTCATCGACCGTTTTGCCGAAGCCGGCAACGATCCCGAACGTCTCGCCCGCATCCTCAGCCGCACGTTTCTCACTACCAGCGCGCGCAATCAGCTCCCTGCTACCGTGCGGAACATCGAGACAAACGGACTCCACTGCACCCTCACCCTCGCCCTCAGCGGCTCCGATATCCTCCGTTCCACCATTACGGCCAAATCGGTCGAAAACATGGGGCTGAGTATCGGTTGCGACGCTTATGCGATTATCAAATCCAGCGACATTTCCATCGTCTCGTCACCTCCCTCTGCCGACACTGCCGACAATCTCCTCTCCGGCACCATCGAATCGTTGGAATCGTCGGGGGAAAATACCGAAATCGCTCTTCGTCTCCAGGGCGGGACCCTCCTCATCGCCCTCGAAAAACACGATGCTCTCCAGAAACTGCAGATCGGTATGCGTGCTTATGCCGTTGTTTCGCCGCTGCATATTATTATCGGGCTGTAAACTTTCTCGTCATTCCCGGCCTCACGTGCCCTTTAGGGTAGATCGGGCATCCAGCTCAGATTCGGTTATAACCTACACAACACTCGGATGGGTAAAATCGATTATGTCGGTTGCTTCTAAAAACGGTTTCATCGGTTTATTTTTCAAATAACTCCAACCCGAAATACTCTTTTAACGCACTCTCATACTCCACTTCGAGTTTTTCCAATTCCCCATTTTCGATCAACTTCAACTCATTATCCACGAGAATCTTACGCCCATTAGGTGTTTGCATGATCGCGAGTTTCTTTTGAGTAAAAATGGTATCGGGATGAGTGGCGTTAAAATAGTTCGCGAGGCTAAACTCGATCCACTCTTGCGGTTGAAGGGCAAAACCGTATTGTCGTTGCCATTCTCCCTGTATTAAAGAGCTTAGGACATATTCCCCATCGACCCGCTCCATGCGGAAACGATCACCGTCCTGCACCGCTTCACCCTCCACAATCTCCATCGGTGCGCGCAGTGCGTATCCGCCGAATCCCGTATCACAGAGATAATCTCTCCCTTTGATGCGGACGATCACCACCATGTGGGTTTTTGGTCGGCGCATCGGATAAAACATCGGTCGCGCTCCGGCGAAATACCACTCGAACCCGATGGCGGTGAGTGCCATCGCAAAGATTCCGTTGATCTCGTAGCAGTACCCGCCACGCCCATGCAATAGCACTTTGTTCACAATATCTTCGGGAACCAGTGAGGGGATTCTCCCCGCCTGAACCTCAGTATTTTCAAACGGGATACTTCGTAGTTGCTTTTGTACTAGCTGAGTGAGTGTCGCAACATCAGGATGCACTTCCCCATCGTAGCCGATACGGGAAAGGTAGTCTGTGAGATTAAAATTTTCGGCTGTCATCGAGATTCCTTGGTGTGGGCGTTTTGCATCAACTGGATTGTTTCTTTGTCCATTATGCCGTTTCGCTCTTCTATGTGTTTGATAAGGGTATCGTACCGCTCTTTCGGTAAATTTTGCCCCGCTTTGACTTTGAGGGTCATCACGTTCGGCACTATCTTGTATACGCCCGTTTGTTCCAGCACTTTTGTATAAATCGGATTGGCCGCATCGATGGGATCGTATTTTCCCTCAGGCTGCATTTTCTCCATCAGAGCAGTCAATCCGAACGCTTTTTCTCGCTCATCTCTTACCCGTAACGCTTCACCGCTGATATGCACCGAGGTAAAAAACTGTGTCGCGGGATATGCCGCACTCGTATCGCTGAAATACGACGGGATATAGGCATACGGCTTTACGACCAAAAACGCCACCTTCGCACCCTCACCTATCGCTTCGACTTTTCGCCCTTCTCTACTGCCGTGAAAGTACACCGCCCCCTCACGATAGGCGAAGTTAACCGCAACTCCATACGGCTCACCACTGCTCATAAGCGACAATACCCCGTACTCGCATTCGCTTAATACTGATTCGATGGCTTGCGGGTCTGTGACTTCAAATTCTGATCGTCTCATATCGTTTTCCTCAAAAATTTTGTGATACTATATCGCCAATCTGCACTGTGTACAAGTGACAAAATATTTACTAATTATGAGGTCAGTTTATGTATCTCCTCGACGCAACTTCGGATATTCCTTTACACATCCAGCTCTATGAAGCACTCAAACACGACATCACGACCACTCTTGCTATCGGGAGTAAACTCCCCTCAATCCGCAAAATCTCCCAAGAGTATCGCATCAGCAAAAACACCGTCGAATCCGCCTATAGCCAACTCTACGCGGAAGGCTACATCGAGAGCCGTCCCAAAAGCGGTTATTACGTCGCCGATGCCGATTTTAATCCGCTGGGGAAACCTGCGACGCCAGTAGCTACCGACACCCCCGCCCTCACCTACCGCTACAACTTTTACCCCGTCCGCCTCTCCAAAGAGGTCTTTCCCCTCAAACTTTGGAAACGGCTCTATAATCGCGCTATAGACGACTCTCTCGATTTTGGTGCCTACTCCGACCCGCAAGGAGAAATTGGATTGAGAGCTGAAATAGCACGGTATTTGACCGAACTGCGTGGCGTGCGGTGTGACGCTTCACACATTATCGTTACGGGGGCATTTATCGACGCGATGAGTATGATCGCCGATATTCTCCGCCCGACCCACCCCCATTTTGCTATCGAACATCCCGGCTACCATATTTCCCGAAAGGTTTTCGCCCACCGACATTATGATATTACCCCCATAGGGGTTGATGAGAACGGACTCCTCATCGATGAGCTATCCGCGTCCGATGCGCGCGTGGTCTACATCACCCCCTCGCACCAGTACCCCACAGGTGCGGCGATGCCCATCACCAACCGTCTGAAACTCCTCGCATGGGCAAAAGAGAACGACGGCTACATCATCGAAGACGACTACGACAGCGAACTCACCTACCGCTCCCGCCCTATCCCCTCACTCCAAGGACTCGACAGTAGTGAGAGAGTCATCTACATCGGCACCTTTGCAAAAGCTCTCTCCCCTGCCTTGCGTGTCGGATATATCGTACTGCCACGTCATCTGATGGACCGATACCGCTCCTTTCACGGCGCATTCGCACGGGTCAGCCTCATGACCCAAAAGACACTAGAGCTGTTCATGCGCGAGGGGCATTGGGAACGTCATCTGCGACGAGTACGAAACCTAAACCGCAAGAAACACGACCTGATGAAACAGATGCTCACGAAATATTTGGGCGATTCGATACTCATCCTCAGCGAAGGGGGAGGTCTCTCGATCAATATCCGCCCTACTTCCGACATCGATTATGATGTTTTGCGCAAATATGCCGAAGAAGCGGGGATCAAACTCTACGCAGCAAAAGATTACTCAGGGGGTGAGTGGGATGCTTTGCGGATGGGATTCGGCGGATTCAAAATGGAGGAGATTGAACCCGCCGTTAGAGCATTTTCGGAGGTGTTGGAGAGTTTGAAAGATAATTAATATCCATAAAGATGAGAATCTAATTTTCTCGGGGTTGCCAATAAACCCAACTCATTCTCATACACACTGTCTCTATAAGATATACACCTTTTTACATGTGATTCATATTCATCATCATATTTTTTTGAAATAGGAAACCTATTTTTTCCAATCTTTCGCAATCTGTCTCTTAAATTATTCCTTACAATAGAATCATAAATGAATACCGACATTGGCGCATGAAAATGAAGATATTTAGAAGCTAGCGAACGCTTGTCCACACCAGTTGCTAATTTTAATAATTGCATCATATAGTTGTGAGTATCAAGCAGCTCATCTACATGATTGCTGTTGATTCTACCTATAGAGTTTAGATTAGCAATCTTTTTATCTATTTCTGAATCAATTAAAATCTGAGCCGCTACTTTAATATCAAAATCTTTACCAGCTTTCCGTTCTATAGAAGCAGCATATGCTCTGCCAATAATCCAAAGTTTAGATTCAACAACATCGAGATCGTTATGGTACAGCTTATTTTGGCACATCTTATATAAAATTTCATTGCCATATCCAGAATAATCATCAGCATATTTCATATAATTTCTTCCTTTAACCATAACTTTTTTCATGATTTTCAAGAAGTCGTTTGCCATGTATTACAGCTACAAATAAAACAGTATTAGAATCGATTTTATAAATTAATCTGTAGCTATAGACAAATATTTCTCGAATATTACTATCATTAAGTTCAGGAACTTTGCGACCTATCTCGATAAAGTCTTTTATAATTTCAGCTTTTTCAAAAAATTTTGATACAACGGATTTTGCATAGGCGGGGGAGTCTTTTTCGATATACGTAGCGATGGATTCTATATCTTCGAGTGCCTCATTCGACCACTCTAATGTGATAGCCATTTAGCCATTCTTGCTTTTGCTTCTTCATGGGATGAAGTTTCCCCTTTTTGAGCGCGGTCAATACCGTTTTTGATTTTTTCCACCACATACAGATGGTATTGTATATCTTCATACGTACAATTATCGGGAAGATTTTGAATCATTTGTTGTGCTTCTTGTTTTACAGCTACCATGAATACTCCCTTTTTATCAAAATTATAGCATAGTTGTTTTTTTCATACATGACAAGCATTAAATATTAATGGCAAAATATCGTATCAAGCCCTTAAGGATTTCACACAATAACGGAGAATAGGTTTTGAGGTATAATAACTCATTACAAAACAGGAGGGATCAGATGGTCGATATCGAAGTAATCAAACATGAAATCGTCGAACGTCTCAAACCACTCGATCCCGATAAAATCATTCTGTTTGGCTCCTACGCTTACGGAACACCTACCGAAGAGAGCGATATTGATCTGTTTTTAGTCAAAAATGGTCTGAGTGACGATGCCTATGATCAATACGAAATAGAAGCAATGATGAATACGAGAGACCTTATCTCTAAGTACCATATTGGGTTTGACATACTTTCAGCTTCAAGTAGCTTTTTAAATGCAAGGGAAGATTACTTTTATAAAATAGATATTTTGGAAAAAGGTAAAGTTTTTTATGAACGCAGCAGCAGCTAAAGAGTGGCTTACTAAAGCTTGGCATCACTATAGCTCTGGAAGAATTTTGTACGATGCAAATCACTATACAGATACCATTGGTGTAGATTTGCATTATGCTATTGAAATAACGCTAAAATCTTTTTTAGCATACGAAAATAAAAAAATACTCAAAACCCATAATCTACTTGAGATTGCTGAACTTGTTAAAGCATATATGGTATTCTCAGATGAAGAGTCCGTGTTACTCAGTATTATTACTAAATATCATATCAAAGGTTCTTATCCCACTCCCCATAGAAAACTTCCTTCCAGAGACGAAATCAAAAAGGTGTTAGAGTTCGCCGATCAACTTTTAGATCGCGTCTGCACGCTACTCAATATCTCTACCCAAGAAATCAAATCAGAGCCGAACTGAACATACGAGTTTTAAACCCCATCTCCCTCTACGGGCTTCACATCAGGGGCATTTTTGAGCATTGAAAGTGCATGAGCACGTGAACCGCGATTTGCACGCTCTTGCAGATACTCTTCCGTTCGCAATGAAGCGATCTTTTCACTCAATGCCGAAATAATAAACTGATTGATGGATACATCGCCTTTTAGGGCTTCGATCTCATGTCGGTAATAATCGGGAATCCGTAGTACGAAATTCATTGTACACCTCCTAATAAGGGATAAAATTCTTTGGGAGTCATCACTCGAATGCTGAAATATTTTTTCCCTCGTTCCCAACGTCCTCATTGGGAATGCAGACTAACGTATACACTCCCAAGCTGGAGCTTGGGAGCGAGACGATATTGCTTGTGTGTCGAGTGTTAGTTCCATGTGTCTGTCCTTGAGTAGTTTATTCTACTGGATTGACACAGAATTTCTAACGCTCCCCCTCAAACCTCTCGATCCCGATAAAATCATCCTGTTCGGTTCCTACGCTTACGGAACACCTACCGAAGAGAGCAATGAAGTAGCAGCTAAAGAGTGGCTCGTCAAATAGCATTCGCGATTTTGAATCGGTTTCCACTGCCACTTCATGCTAATTTCACAAACATCTGATC
>NZ_JALNYS010000024.1:0-1166 GCF_023229695.1 Sulfuricurvum sp. | reverse complement strand
CGATCAACTTTTGGGAAATACGAAATCCATTGGTTCGTGCTTGATCCAAAAACACCCCAGCTTCTTGAACTGTGATGAAACCCCGTTTGATATTGAGATAGATAACCCCGAGTAGTCCTACGATGCTTATCCCCATAGCCGAAGCGATTTTGCGCCCTTTCTTCTCATCGATTACGAGCGGGAGATTTTTAGTTTTTGCCAGCACTATCGCTTCACTCTCCCCTCTATCGAGGAGATAGAGGAGCGTGGAGAGTTCGTCCGTCGCCTCAATGGGAGAAAGTGTGATGAAATTAGGGAGGACAAACCCCTCTTTAGAGTGTATCTCATCCCATACCGCCTGAGGAATAAACACCCTCTCAAATAGATTAGTGAGCAAATCGAAGCGATTTTGGTTTTCGAGGATGATGAGTGTCGTCGAATCGCTCACCACCACCATCAGAGCATTTCCAGAGCTTTAAGATCATCACCGAAATCATAGTCGATCACATCGACTCCCATAAGGGAGAGGATTTTCATTCCATTTTCTTTAGACACCCCCATCGAGGTGCAAAACTGCCCGAGACTCAAATCCCCTTTTTTGTACCCTTCGATTAAAAGCGAGGTTTTAAGCCCCTGAGAGACGACCGTATCGTCAAACGCCACTGCGATCCCGATAGGGGTGCTGCGTTTGGTGATAATCGCAAATTCGTGGTTTTCCATCGCTTTGGTAAAAATAGCAGGGTTAGTCTGAAGTTCTCGTATCCCTATGGTTTGCATACTCACTCCTTTATACTTACATTTGATAGTATAATAGCATATTTTTAAAAATTTGGTAATTAGAAATGTAAGATATTGGTAAAGGTGTCAGGCACTTTTAGCTTTTCCCTCGTTCCCACTCTCTGAGTGGGAATGCAGATTCAATCCAATGCTCTAACTCAGGAGAGTTGGAGGTCGAACGGATCCGTACCGGAGAGAAAAACGAGTCGGCGCTCACACAGCCGACCCCGCGCGCCAGTGAAAAAAGCAACACCTTTTTCACCGCAACCGATACACCGTCGAGCTGATTTACTGATGCCAACCGGCCGCAACGATGTTCATAAGATCCTGATTGGCTCTCACCGAATCGACATTCGAAATAGAGATTCCGTTATCGGCAGCAAATGCCGTTATGTTCTGAACAATCAGAT
>NZ_JALNYS010000023.1 GCF_023229695.1 Sulfuricurvum sp. | reverse complement strand
ATTGAGTTATACGGCGTCATTGAGCGATGGAACGGCTCTTCCCTCTTGGCTGACGTTTGAGGGGGATACCCGAACCTTTCAAGGGACGGCACCGAGTACCGATGCCGGTAAAATCCATACCGTTGCCCTGACCGCGACCGATGCGGCAGGAGAGAGCGTAACGGACACTATGGATCTGAAAGTGATTCTTCCGATTGTCCGGGGGAGTGCATCCCTAGATTACCTCTACGGAACCGACGGCGGGGAGGATACGCTGTACGGACTGGGAGGAAACGATTATATGTTTGCGTTTGCCGGAGACGATACCATGGACGGAGGGACAGAGGCTGACTTTTTATACGCCGGGGACGGTATCGATACACTCATCGGAGGAGAGGGAAATGACTATATGTTCGGTGAGAACGGAAACGACACGCTCTACGGCGGTGAGGGAAATGACTATATGCTCGGTGAGAACGGTAACGACACTCTCATCGGCAATAGCGGAAATGACCGAATGAGCGGCGGAGCCGGTAATGACCTCTATTTGTTCGATATCGGATCGGGTCAGGATGTGATTAATGACATTGCCGGTACCGGATCGGATAAAAACATCGTTCGAATGGGGAGCGGTATATTAACATCGGACATCATACTAGAGCGTGTTACCCAGTCCGGCGTCACCTTGCGGATTGCAGGGACGAGTGATCAGGTGACCTTGGAAAACTGGTTCTTAAATCCTATGTATCGAGGGACCAATATCGAGTTTGCCGATGGAACGGTATGGGATGATACGGTATTGTCCAGCGCACAATGGGGTGTCATCCCGGTACAGACGGGTACTGCATCCCGGGAGTATCTTTACGGGACAGACGGCGGGGCGGACACGCTGTACGGATTGGGCGGAGGCGATTATATGTTCGCCTTTGCCGGAGATGACATAATAGATGGCGGGGACGGAATGGACTTTATTTATGCGGGGGACGGAGTCGATACCCTAATCGGTGGAGAGGGGAACGACTATCTGTTCGGTGAGAACGGAAACGACACACTCTACGGCGGCGAAGGAAATGACTATCTCTTCGGTGAGAACGGAAACGACACGCTCGATGGCAATAGCGGTAATGACCAAATGAGCGGCGGAGCCGGCAATGACCTCTATCGGTTCGATCTCGGATCGGGTCAAGATGTGATTAATGAGTCAATAGGGAGCGATACCGTTAAATTTGGAACCGGCATTGCCAAGAGCGATATCGCTTTTTTTATGGAGGGATCCTCACTTCTTGTGGATATCGGAGGGGAAGAGTACTTTACCGTGACCAATCAATCTTACGCTAACAATGCGATTGAACGGTTTGAATTGTATGACGGCAGTTATCTCTCCAATATCGATGTCAATCTGATTGTTCAGAACATAACGGCATTTGCTGCCGATAACGGAATCTCTATTTCGAATGTCGATTCGGTGAGAGCCAATCAGGATCTTATGAACATCGTTGCGGCCGGTTGGCATCCGTAAATCAGCTCGATGGGGTATCGGTAGCCGTAAAGTGGGTATTACTTTTAGCCGTTGTGCGCGGGATCGGCTGTGTGAGCGCCGATTCGTTTTTCTCTCCGGTACGGATCCGTTCCACTTCGAGTACCGGAGTGACCCAGATTTTACCGGCACCGTGCCCCAAATCTTGCGTATGAGAACGGATACACTCCATCGCCGTCTCTTTGTGTGCGTTGTCGGAGACAACGATGGTAACCATCACTTTCGGATATAAATCGGCTTCATTATTTTTCTCGGCAATGCCGAGAGACCCTTTTCCGATGACGTCCATCACAGTGACCCCTTCGATCAGATTATCAAACAGTTCACGTAAAACATCATTCAGACAGTGTTTGTTAAATACGGCGGTAATTTGCATCATGGTAAATCCTTTATAGTGTTTAAACGCGGATCGGAACACGTCCTGATCCGCTACGCTGGCCGCTAAGGCTGAAGCTAGCCCCATGCGGGGCAGAATTGAAAGTTCACGATCTTTAATGCATAAAATATTCTTGCTGTAACTCGCGACAAAATTGTCGCATTTAATCAAGAACGGCTCTTGCATCTTTCTGAGCAATATCATCCATCAAGGAGCAATCAATGGCACGGGACACATTAATCGGCGGAGCATTATGGGAAGAGTACTCAACTGAAGTACAACGACGGATGAATGATCCGGTCAATATGGGAGAGATCACTCAAGAAGAGGCCGATTCGGCTGAGAAAAAACTCATCATTGCCGATTTCGGTGCGGAGAGCTGCGGGGATGCGGTGCGGTTGTACTGGATGATCGATCCTAAAAATGATGTGATCGTTAAAAGCCGATTTAAAAGTTTCGGATGCGGGACGGCGATTGCCAGTTCGGATATGATGGCAGAACTCTGTATGGAGAAAACGGTCGATGAAGCGCTGAAAATCACCAACATCGACGTCGAAAAAGCGCTCCGGGACGAAGAGGATATTCCGGCGGTTCCGGGACAGAAGATGCACTGTTCGGTTATGGCGTACGACGTCATCAAAAAAGCGGCATCGATCTACAAAGGGGTCGATATGAGCGAGTTCGAGACGGAGTTTATCGTCTGCGAATGTGCCCGCGTGAGTCTCGATACCCTCAAAGAGGTGATTAAACTGAACAAACTCGAAACGATTGAGCAAATCACCGATTACACCAAAGCGGGCGGATTTTGTAAATCGTGTATCAAACCGGGCGGACATGAGAAAAAAGATGTCTATCTCGTCGATATGCTCTCTGAAATCACCGCTGAACTTCAAAAAGAGGCAATCAGCAAAAAGATCAAAGAGGCTAAAGGGGACGGAAATTTCAACGCGATGAGTTTGGTCCAAAAACTCCGCAGCATCGAATCGATCCTCGAAGAGTACATCCGCCCGACACTCAAAGCCGACCACGGGGATGTCGAAGTGATCGATCTCAAAGAGGTGGACGGGGAGCACGAACTCTACATCCAGTATAAGGGAGAGTGTATGAGCTGTTCGATGAATACGACAACGACGCTGGCCGGAATGCAGGACATGCTTAATTTCAAGCTTAAAGCCAATTTACGTGTGATGGTAGTTTAAAAATGGTACAAATAACCTCTGCCTCGTATGGGGCAAGCGTTTCAGAGAAACGAACGCTTCGCTTGTTTTATGCCGCAGCGACTACGCTAGCCGCTGTGTTCATGGAGCATTTCGCATGAAACAAGCAACCAAAGAGGGGACATTTTCATATCTCAAAAAATTCGGCACTTATTCAAAAGATTTCTACCGTTTTAACGGAGAGCTCTTTTTCCCCTCACTCGGTCTTGGGACCTATAAACCCGAACCGTACAAAGAGGAAAACTATATCATTAATTTCTCGGAGGCGATCAAAACCGCATTGCGCAACGGGATCAATTTGATCGACACAGCGATTAACTACCGTTATCAGATGTCGGAACGAGAGATCGGTGAAGCATTGGCTGAGATGTTCAAAACCGGCGAAATCACGCGCGAAGAGGTGATCATCGCCTCCAAAGCCGGATTCATCCCCCTCGATTTTCCGTTCCCCGACAATCCCTACGGTTGGATACAAGAGACAATCGTTACTCCGGGGTTGGCGAAGAAAGAGGAGATCATTATTGATCAGCACTGTATGAGTCCCAAATACCTCCGCTGGAGCTGTGAACAATCGCTTCAGAATCTCGGTTTGGAGGCGCTGGATATCTTATTTCTCCATAATCCCGAAACGCAACTGGGGTATATCGATACCCAAACGTTTTACGAACGGATCGAAGAGGCGTTCACACTCTTCGAAACACTGAGGGGGGAGGGTAAGATCGGTGCGTACGGGATTGCGGCATGGAACGGATTTTTGTACGAAGAGGAGCATACCGAGTACATCTCTCTGGCGCGTATCGTCGAGATTGCACGGCGTATCGGCGGAGAGGACCACGGATTCAAATATCTTCAAAGTCCGTTCAACCTTGCCAAGCCCCATGCGTATGCCTATGCGAACCAGCAGGGCGAAGACGGAATGTATATTCCGCTGATGCATGCGTGTGCACGCTTCGGTATCACCTACATGGGTTCATCGCCGCTGCTTCAAAAAAATCTCTTTAAGCGGCCGTTTGCGGCAAAGATTGGGGAATTGATGCGAACAAGCGACCTCAGCGATGTCACGAGCGCACTGCAATTTGCCCGTTCGGCAGGAGCCATCAGTACGGTTTTTGGTGCGGTTGAACCGTCGCACGTCATCGACAATACGATTTTGGCCCATATTCCCGCTGCCTCGATAGAAGCAATGGAGATTTTGATGAGAGATTCGTATGATGTATGACGTCATCGTAGTCGGCAGCGGTATATCGGGGCTGTATGCGGCGCTCAATGCACGGCGCGCCGGAGCTTCCGTCGCCCTGATCTCCAAAAGCAGCCTCCTGCGTTCCAATTCGGCGGTTGCGTCGGGGGGGATTAATGCGGTTATCAAATCAACACGCAACGATTCGTGCAGAGAGCACGTAGCCGATACGATCAAAGGATCGGATAATCTGGGGCGCCTTGCCGCGATTAATGCCATGGTAAGCGGGGGGAAAGAGATCATCGAAGATCTCGTGAAAATGGGGGTAGTTTTTGACTGCGACGAAAATGGCGACATTGCCCAGCGCCCTTTTGGCGGAACCAAAGCGAAGCGCACCTGCTACATCGGTGACCGTACCGGTGCCTCGATTACCCAAACCCTTTTGATGCAGTGTCGAAAAGAGGGGGTGATCATTTTTCATAACCATATGATCCTTAGCATCGCAATGTTTAAAGAGAAGCTTTCGGGAATCACCCTCCTGCGGCGCTCCGACTCTCAGGTGATTGCGTTCGCATGCAAATCACTGATCCTTGCGGGAGGGGGGTATGCCGGAATCTATCGGGGACATTCAACCAACTCCCAAGAGTCAAGCGGCGATCTGCTGGCCATAGCGCTGCGTGCCAAAATGAGATTGGTGAATATGGAGTTTGTCCAGTTCCACCCCACCACGCTTCTGGGAAGCGGCACCCTCATCAGTGAAGCGGCACGGGGAGAGGGGGCGATTATCGTAGATGAAACGGGTAAACGCTTTACCGATGAACTCCAGACACGGGATAAACTCTCCCGTGATATTGTCCGCCATCAGCTCGCTGGGCGCAAAGTTTTTCTCGATTTTCGCCACTTAAGCGAAGAGACAATCGACAAAAAACTCCCCTCCGCCCGTAAAAATGCCCTTAACGGTGCGGGAATTGATATCTTGAACGAACTTCTTCCGATTACCCCATCGGCCCATTATACGATGGGAGGAATCTGGACCCGAAACGATACCTCTACCGATATCGATAATATATTCGCCTGCGGAGAGTGTGCCTACAGCGGTGTACACGGAGCTAATCGTCTGGGGGGGAACAGTCTTCTCGAAGCGGCCTATTTCGGACGACTGGCGGGTACGGAAGCGGCACGTGCCGCAAAAAAAGAGCTCTTTCATCCGATTGATTACGCCTTGGTCAACCGAGAGTCCAATTACGTCGAAATGATATTGGGGGGAGAAAACCGTTTTAATATCAACACGATGCGCCGAAATCTGGGAAACAACCTTTACAAAAATGCGGGGGTATTTCGGACCCATGATTCGTTGGCCAACTCTTTGGAATACATCCATTATCTGATTAAAGTCTCTTCAGGGCTGCGCTGCATTAACAAAGAGCGGAACAATAATGTCGAACTTATGTCGATCATCGAGTTTAAAAACGCGCTGATCGTTGCCGAAGCAATGGTGATGAGCGCGATGGCGCGCGAAGAGAGCCGGGGTGCCCATTACCGCGAAGATTACCCCGATACGAATGATCAAAAATTCGGGAGGGATACCATCCTCCAGCGCCTTGCCGGCACTTTTTTACGCATCACGTTTGAAAGTTATCTCTCTTCGGATTGGTGGCACAGGATTCGAAAGTTTTTTCACGCGCAATAGCACGATGAATTGAATAGGTATTGACCAACGCAGCGGATCGGGATTCTATTCCGATAGCGTTCAAATAATCAAAAAGGAAATAAAATGGCAAAAGTTATGTTACGTTACGACAGCAAGGGGGCAATCTCTTTTTATGTTGCGAAAAAAGATATGGAAGAGACGATCGTCAAAGCCGAGTTTGATACGGATGACAAATGGGGCGGCGAAGTGGAGCTTTCCAACGGTGAGACATGGTTTATTGAGCCGGGGGTTAAAAAGTTTCCTTCCGAAGTGATGGCGGTGAGACGGGGGGAGTGATTCAGCTTAAGTGCTTTATGTAATTCTATCGGCTAGAATAGACCCTGAAATCGTTCAACGCTAGATCAAGAATGGGATATAAAGAGCCGTAGGATTACCAAAGAGACTTTTCACACCTTGCCTTAACAGTCCTTCAAGGGGGATTAATCTCCCGTATTCGAAAGATACGGGTAGCTTTAGGGGGGTGCGTACCATCAGTTAGAACTCGAAATCCAAAAAAACATTGTGACAGAGATCGAAAAACTTAAAGCAAATATTTCAGAAGCAAAAGCGGTGGTCAGCGGTGCACGTGCAAAAAAAGAAGCAATCTTGTGAAAGTATTTGTAAGGAGTTAAGAATGAAACGCGATACGGTTTTGGAGTATCTCCGCTCGAAAAAAGAGGAGTTCCGCACTCGGTACGGTATCACGACACTCGGGATTTACGGCAGTGTCGCACGAGATGAAGCGACGGAAGAGAGCGATGTGGATATTTTTTATCAAACGGATTCGACGTTTTCGATGGGATTATTTGAATTTACCGCTTTTTTGCGTAATTTAGAAACTGAATTGCATTCTAAAATTGACTTTGTTAATCTCAAATCAATGAATCCAATCATCAAACATTATGCACAAAAGGATTTTATTTATGTATGACGAAAAAAATCTAATCTACATTATGACGATGCTTGAATGCAGTGAAAAGGTGTGGATATATTCAGGTAAATACAAGACAGCAAATGATTTTATCTGGGCGGATGAACAGCAACCTCTCAATGGAGTCATCAGTCTGTTTATCGCGATCGGTGAAGAGTCAAAAAAAATCGATCAAAATCTCAAACAGGATATTTCAACTCAAATGGATTGGGCCAGTGTTGCGGGGATACGGGATAAAATTTCTCATGATTATCGTGGAATCGACGAAGCTATTTTGTGGAACACCATAAAAAGAGAGTTGGTTATTTTGAAAAATGCCCTTGTCGAAATGGTAGCACTGATAAATCCATCCAAAGAGATATTGGATGCATTTTTGGATAGTCCTTATTATCGCCATCTTGGATATCTGCGACAATAAGGCTTAGCTACACTTCTATCCCGTACTGTTTGATCTTGTATCCGATCTGACGGGCGGTCATCCCCAGAAGACGGGCTGCTTTGGTCTGAATACCGTGCGAATCGATCAACGCCTGCGTAATGGATTCACGCTCCAACTCGTGAAGGGTTTTTTTCGTGATAGGGGGTGACGAAGGGGCCTCTTTGTACGGAGCGGGGGCGGCATACAGCGGCTGCGTCATCGGCTGCGGTTCGGGTGGCTGCATATAGAGCTTTTGATAGTTAAACGGCAATACATGGCTCAACATCTCCGGCTGAATCTCTCCGTCAGGACAGATCAGGACGATCCGCTCCATCGTATTTTGAAGCTCACGAATATTTCCCGGCCACGGGTAATCAAGGAGCAGCTCCATCGCCCCTTTCGTAAAGTGCATGCTTTTTCGGTGTTCTTTCATAAAACGGTGGAGATAGTGTTCGATCAGCAGCTTCACGTCTTCATACCTCTCGCGCAGAGGAGGGAGATTGAGGGGGATGACGTTGAGCCGGTAAAAAAGATCCTCACGAAACTCCCCCTTTCGGACCATATCTTCGAGATTTCGGTTGGTCGCGGCAACGAGACGGACATTGGTTTTAACCGTTTTGTTCCCACCGACCCGTTCAAACTCCTGTTCCTGCAAAATACGGAGCAATTTAACTTGGAGCGAGGGGGTGATATCTCCGATTTCATCGAGAAACAGCGTCCCTCCGTCGGCCAGTTCAAACCGCCCTTTACGCATCTCTTTTGCATCGGTAAATGCCCCTTTTTCATGTCCGAAAAGTTCGCTTTCCAAAAGGGTCTCGCTGATCGCGGCACAGTTAAGCTTGATAAACGGACCGTTTTGGCGGCGGCTGAGATTATGGACGGCGGTAGCGATGAGCTCTTTTCCGGTCCCCGTCTCTCCTCGGATCAGGATCGTCGCATCGGTGGGGGCGACGGTATTGATCATTCCGAACACCTGCTGCATCCGTGTGGAACGGCCGACGATATTTTCGAATTTGTAATCTTTTTGCATCTCCTCTTTGTAGTAGGTTTTGAGATCGCTGAGGGACTCTTTCTCTTTTACCAGCGTTTGCTGCACTTTCATCGCTCCGACGAACAGGCTTCCGACGATGGTGAGCATACGGACGATCTCGTCAAATCCCAAGGGGCTGTTTTTTCCGATATTGGCCGAAATCACCCCGATCACCTCGTCATCTTTCAATAAAGGGACGGCAACATACGAAATCATCTGGGTAGAGATATTCCCCATTTTATTCAGATAATTGATGTTGTTGTGGATGTTCTCGATGACGATCGGTTCACGGCTTTTGGCCGCAAGGCCGGTCGCCCCTTCGCCGAAACGGTAGGTCGCCATCTTGATTTGGTGCGGTTTTAAATCGATAGAGACAAGGAGCTCAAGCTCATCGGCATCCTCTTTTTTACGAAACAGAGCACACCGTTCCAGATATCCGTGCTGTTTGAGGCGGCGGATCGCTTTTTCAATGTTCTCATTGATATCGAGGGTATCGGTCATCATTACGGCAATATCATACAGAAGATGAATCTCTTTGTAGGCGAATGTCAGCGGGCAGGTCTGGCACTCTTCACGATTGGGTATTTTGGTTTCGGTTGTCATCATGGTTTTATCTTTACAGTTCAGAGATAGTGTTATTGTAATACAAGGTGAACTAAAAAAGAACTCTTAGTATGAATAAAAAATAGACAATTTTTAGAATAAATATTGCATAGCATGGTAAAAATCACGTAAAAGGATTGACAGTGCAAATTACCGTACACGGAACACCGACACTTTTGGAGGGGAAAGAGATGACCATCTGGCGTGAGGCACCGGCTGCTCGCGTTTCGCTTCTGGATGGGACACAAAACGTTATCGGGATGATTGCCCCGACCGCACAGCTGCTGATCGCGATCCCTTCGTTGAAAACCGAAGTGTGTTCGCTCGGTGCCAAAAAGTTCAATGATCTGATCAAACAGTTCAAAAAGCTCAAAACCGTTATGGTGACAACCGATGATGCGGAGTTTGTCAAAGAGTTCGTAGAGCGTGAAGGGATCGACGGTGCCGATGTCGTCATCGATACCAATCGTGACTTCGCCAAAAAATTCGGCCTTCTGATCACCGAAGGGAAACTCAAAGACCGGCTGGCCCGCGCGGTATTTGTCATCGATCAGGAGGGGATGATCAGCTACAAAGAGGTTGTTCCCGAAATTACCGATGAAGTGGACTACGACAAATGCATCGAAGCGGTGGACAAAGCGGCCAATTTCAAGAAAAAAGGGCACGATCACGAAAACTGGATGGGTGTCTAAGAGGTAATATCATGGTTGATCAATACGTGACATGGCTCAACTCCCGCAATTTTGGCGGAGAAGATCTGGAGCAAAAAGGGTTCAACGGCAATACCCCCCTGATGATGGCCGCCTTGGAAGGCAATGCCATGATGGTGTCGCGTCTGATTGAGGCGGGGGCTAATCTGTATGCGATCAACCATGATCATAACGGCGTACTGTTCAATGCCTGCTACGCCGGATCCCCGGAGGTGATCCGTCTGTTGATCGAGGCGGGTGCCGATATCAACGATACCAATGAAGAGGGGACGACGGCACTGATGTATGCGGCGTCAGCGTCACGGCTGGAGTGTGTTCGGATGCTTCTCTCTCTGGGTGCGGACACCGCATTGGAAAATGAAGACGGTTTTAGCGCCTTGGAGCTAGCCACCCATCGCGATGTCTTTAAAGTGCTCCGCAGTGCGTGAGGAGACCCTCCTCACACCGCTAAAAGTTGCCCGGAAAACCACCTATTTGGAGTGGGGTTCCCAACCCTCTCTCTTTAAACACTATCCCCGTTTTTGTTACCGGATCGCCCTTGAGGATCTGCCGGAGCTCTCATGGCTCTCACACCTACGATACGTTACCTCCGAACGCCTGATCGGCGGCAACCCCTATTATCAGTTAAACGTCCCATCGGCGGGAAATCTTCACCCCCTGGAAATTTATCTTCAGATACGCAACGTGACGGGTGTACTCAGCGGTATTTACCATCTGGATCCCCTGAACGCCCAACTCGTTTTGATTCAGGAGATCGAAGGGGACGGAATCGAAGGCGCCATCGGGATGGAGAAGCGTTTTAACGGCGTTATCCTGATGGTCTCACTCGTACCGTTTCGCTCATTTTGGAAATACGGCCTCCGCTCCTGGCGGTACGGATATCTCGATCTTGGGCATCAGTTGGGGGCATGGTACGCCATAGTGCGACATTTTGGATTGTCGCTGACAAAAATGTCGCACATTGACGCACTTCTCCTGAATACCCTGATGGGGATGGGGGAGGATGAGTTTATCGCGGCCGTCTATGCGGTCGGTGAGGTGGGGAATCGGCCGGTGCAGCCCCTGCAAACGCCTCTCATGAGAGTCGCACCCTGCGATTACACCTACCGGGATGACCGGATGAGCAAAGCGCTCATCGAGGCACCGATCTATACCGATATGCCCGATTTCAAACCGTTTTATACCGATCAGTTTGAACGACTGAACCGTACACGGCGCAGTGCACGGGAATTTTTCCCCTCCTCGATGAGGGATGATGCACTCGAAACCCTGATGCACGTTATGGCTCCCCCCTCGCTGGAAATCGTCGCAATCGTCTTACAGGCACACGCTATGCAACCGGGAGTCTATCGTAAAGCTACATTGTCGGAAGCGGGAGATTTTCGCGCACAAGTTCTCCATCTTCTTCTGGATCAACGCTTTTGTGCGAGTGCCAATATGGTATTATTGATTTACGCGAAACAATTTAACGCGGCCGCACATATCGAAGGGGGGATCTTTGGTGAAGAGATCTACCTCGTATCCGAACATCTCGGGGTCGGATGCAGTGGAATCGGAGCTTTCTACGATAACGAAGGTTTATACTGGTCGAATAATCCACTGCTGTATGCAGTAGCAATAGGGGGGAAATTATGATAATCGGAATTCCAAAAGAGATTAAAACGGATGAATTTCGTGTCGGAATGACACCGCACGGCGTTCACGAACTGATCCAATCGGGGCATACGCTCCTGGTTGAAACCGATGCGGGGAAGGGGAGCGGTTTTGAGGATGAGACCTATCGTGACTCGGGTGCCGAAATCGTCGAGAGTGCGGATGAAATTTACGGACGTTCGCAAATGATCCTAAAAGTCAAAGAGCCCATCGAAATCGAATATGAGCGGCTGCACGAAGGGCAGATCCTCTTTACCTATCTCCATCTTGCCGCCGATAAACGGCTCACCGAAATACTGTGCGAAAAAAAGGTGACGGCATTCGCTTACGAGACACTGCGGGTAGGGAGACGGCTTCCGCTGCTCGAACCGATGAGCGAAATTGCCGGACGGATGGCCACGCTGTTCGGCGCACTCCATCTGGGACGTTACTACGGCGGGAGCGGCCGCCTTTTGGGAGGGGCGGTCGGTGTTGAACCGAACCGCGTTATCGTCCTCGGAGCCGGGGTTGCCGGCAAGGCGGCTGCCGAAGCGGCCGCAGGGCTGGGGGCGGAAGTGGTAATGTTTGACATCAACACCGAACGCCTAAGCTATCTGCGCGATGTCATGAGCCCGAAAATCACGTTTCTAAAATCAACGCATCACGCAATATTGGATAATATTAAATCCGCCGATCTTGTCGTCGGCACCGTCTTGATCCCCGGAGCCAAAGCTCCGAAACTTGTTACCCGTGAGATGCTCTCCGTCATGAAAAAGGGATCGGTCCTTGTCGACGTTTCCATCGATCAGGGGGGATGTTTTGAAACTTCTCACCCGACGACCCATTCGCAGCCGACATTCGTAGTGGAGGGGATCGTCCACTACTGCGTCGCCAATATGCCCGGAATGTATCCGCGTACGTCCACAATCGCATTGACCGACGCCACTTTGCCTTATGCGCTTAAAATTGCTTCGACGCCGTTGGAGTTACTGTTGCAAGAGGAACACTATCGCGGGGCACTCAATACCTATGAGGGGAAGCTCACCAACGAAGCGGTAGCACTCGCACACAACTTCAATCAGGAGTCTGTACAATGAATGAAATAGACAAAGCACGCGAAATACTCGGAATTTACCGTTTTTATAAAATGGACGGCAAGCTCTACCATTACGACGAAGACGATCGGCTCGATGAGCTGTTTGATTCGGTCGTCATGGCGATCAACGAGTGCGGTATCCTCAAACCGCTCCTCCCCAAAGAGGAGTTCGTCATCCCCTGCCGTGGAATCCTCAACCGTGAGAAAGCGTGGCTGCAACGGTTTGAGCACCAAGATACCCGGGCTTTCTTCCTCAGCGACATTTATGATTTTTTACGCCTTTTTACCGGGCGGACGCAACTGAGGGTCAATTAACCGCTTCTTACAGTTTGGCCGATTCAAGCAGCAAAGCGTCAATCGCCGTAAACAGAGTATCGCTGGCCTCTTCCATTGCTTGAAAATTTGCGATTACCTTCTCTTTGTTTTCGGTCACGAAATCACCTTTTTCTATAAATTTCATATTGGCTTTGATCGTGTTATGGATCGTTTGGTGCGGCTGGAGGAGGGCATTATAACCGGGCAGCTTGGAAAATCGCTCTTTTCCCAGACCGTTTTCATACCATCTCCCCAATCGACAGCTGTGATGATCTTCAAATTCTTCCCCGATTTTTCCATGAAATATAGCGCTGTAGGCATTCGCTTTTATGATAATGTGATCCATTTTTGCCAAGGTGCTGAAGGTGGAGTTCTCGATCCGGTTTGCCTCTTTCGCAGTCTGAAGGGCAACGCTGTTGAATTCATGAAGGGTCGTCTGGAAACTTTCGATCGCACGGGTAGAGGTGTTGGCAATATCGCTCATCGACTCCGCGTTTGTTTGAATTTCACCGGTGTCTTGTTGAAGGCTCTGAACGGCGATCCCGATTTCGCCGGTCGCTTTCTGGGTCCGTTCGGCCAGTTTGCGCACTTCGTCGGCGACGACGGCAAATCCCCGCCCGTGTTCACCCGCACGGGCCGCTTCGATGGCGGCGTTCAATGCCAACAGGTTGGTTTGATCGGCAATATCTTTGATCAGAGAGACGACGGAGTTGATTTCATTGGTTTTTTCGTTGAGGGTGATGATCGCGGAGGTGGAGGTTTGGATCAGTTGGAGTAAAGAGGCCAGCTCCGAAACAATCTGTTCGAGTTCACGGACTGTTTGGGTCGAGGTATTGGCCGTTTTTTGGCTTGACTCTACGATCTGTCCCAATCGTGAGATGTTATGCTCGGTATCTTTTTGAATCGTTAAAAACCCGTTTATCCCCTGTGCGATTTCGCTAATTTGGGCATTGACCGTCGTGCGCTGGATGTATTTGTGGCTCAATTCCATGGCATCGATCCCCCGATTGACCAGATCGCAGTTGTAACCGAATGCGCCGCTCAACCCCTTTTTTAATACTTTTCGATAATAGTGGTTTTCGCTGGCATGTTCTACCCCCGCCTTGATTTCACGCATGAAAATTTCCAGCTGGTCGAGCAGATTGTTGACGTTCCATGAGAGCTGATAAATCTCGGCATGATCATCAATATCGGTGATTCGAGATTCGAGTTCCCCCATTTTGGCATTTTTAACCACATCCGCTACTTTATTAATACTCGATTTAGCCCATTTGACATTCGCAAAAATGACCCATCCAAGGCCGAAGTTTATCAGTCCCAAAAGGGAAAACCATTCAAACCCGTTATACAGCAGTTCACACATCAATATTGTCGCAACCATAATCAACGAAGCGACATTAACGTACTGTATTTTAGAGAGAGAGGATAAATTGGTCATAGCTTACTCCTAATTGTGAGAGATTCGAATCGAGAATTTTTTGGGAAGCACCGATACCTCCGTATTGTTCGGCATCCAAGAAAATCCGGTATTGGTTTTGAATGACGTTTAATGCCTCGGGAGTCGGTTTTCGGCGCACCGAATGGTATCCGATGATCTTTCCGACACTGCTGTACGATGGGGTGACATGGGCAAAAACCCAATAAAAGTCCCCCCTCTTGGTTCTATTTTTGACATACGCAAAGATCTCTTTTCCGTTTTGGACATGTTCCCACAGGAGTTTGAAAATGAGTTTCGGCATATCGGGGTGGCGTAAAATATTATGGGGAGAACCTAGCAGCTCTTTTTCACTGTATCCGGAAATCGTGATAAACAGATCGTTCCCGTAGGTGATCCGCCCGGACAGATCGGTTTTTGAGACGATGAATTCATCATCGTTAAAAGAGAGCTCTTTACTCATTAGTTGTTCCTATAATTTTTATTGATTTTCAATATCAACAATATGCATATAGTATTCTGGTAAGCACTCTTCGATAACGCCTACAATGGAGCGGCCGAGAAAAGGGGAGAATTCGGAGACAAAATTGTGTTTGAAGAAAAGATCAGTTGTTTCCCGCAAAAGCGGGAGAATCCGGGTTATACCGCTCCGAATGACGCTTTACCGCCCCGTTGCATCGCTTTGATCTCATCGTACGTTTTATCGGCGATACGAAGAGTCGTCCGTTTCATCTCATTACAGACGGCATCGATTTTCTCTTTGTCGGACATTTTTTTCAGATCCCCTTTGGAGAGATCGGCAAAATCAAGAAGATCGTTCCATACCGAACTCTCATCAAGTGCATACGTATAGAAGGTGATCCCTTCGTATTCAAATTTTCCTTTACCGATGATATCGGAGACAAATAGGAGATATTTTCCCTCCGGACTCAAATATTCTTTGTATTTTGCAACGAAAGCTTCAAAAAGATCCAATGATTGAAGCTCTAATGCCATAAAGTCGATCATATCGGTGTTGGTAGCCAGTAAAACCTGTTTGACGATATCTTTCGGCGGAAGACTTTTATCGGCTGTGATCACTTTCCCCTCCGTAACGATAAGGCATCCGCGATAGGCGTATTTGTAAGAATCGGTAGGGGCGTTGTAAACGATCATCCATTCGAGTTTGTTGTCGGCAATGTAGCTTTGGATAGACATGGTGAGTTCCTTCAAAAATTGGTTAACTCACTCAATACAATTCTTGTTCTACCTTTTTCGCACAATAAATGCACCACTCTTTTCAAACTGTCATTCCCACGAAGGCGGGAATCCAGCTTTTCTTTTAGAGATGGATCCCCGGGTCAAGCCCGAGGATGACGTGAATAAGGAATAATATGAACCCTCAAAGTGCCAAACGTTCCCTTGCTCATCTGTGTGAGCGTAAAGTCCCCGTCTTTTTGTGGGGCCCTCCGGGAATCGGAAAATCCTCCATTGTAGCCCAAATCGCACGTGAAGCCGGGATCGGGTTTATCGATCTGCGTCTCTCCCTCCTTGACCCGACTGATTTGCGGGGTATCCCCTTTTTTAACGCTAAAAACGATACGGCGATCTGGGCACCTCCGGCGTTTTTACCCGATGGTTCAGAGGAGCGGGGGATACTGTTTCTCGATGAGCTCAACACCGCCGCGCCGATGGTTCAGGCATCTGCATATCAGTTAATATTAGATCGTAAGATCGGCGAATATCGCCTCCCTGATGGGTGGGCGATCGTGGCGGCGGGGAACCGTGAGAGCGATCGTGGGGTTGTGTTTCGGATGGCGGCTCCGTTGGCCAACCGGTTTGTCCATCTGGAGATGGAAGCGAACGTCGAGGATTGGCGCAACTGGGCGATGGGGGCGGGGATTGATCCTTCCATCATCGCTTATATCTCCCACCGTCCCGATGCACTCTTCGTCTTTAACGCCGAGAGCCGGTCGTTTGCGACACCCCGCACGTGGCAGTATGTGGATGATATTATGGCCTCCAATCCCGAAGCGGATTTGGTGATGGCGATGGTGAGCGGGGCGATCGGCGAGGAGCTGGCGGCGTCGTATCTGGGCTTTCGCATGGTTGCTTCGCAGCTCCCCGATTTGGACGCGATCATGGAGGGGACGTGTACGGAGGTACCGAGTGATCCCTCCGCCCTTCATATCCTCAGCACGGCACTTACGATGCGGGTCAACGACTACACGGGGAGCAAGAAGCTCAATAACCTCATCACCTACACGTTAAAACTCCCCGGTGAGTTTGCGGTAATGATTATCCAAGACCTCCGAGCCCGTAAAATCGAACTCGACCATGTCGAGAGCTGGCCTCTGTGGATGCGACAGTTTAATACCTTGCTACGATAATGTTGCACGAGCAATTATTACTGAAGGCTAAATCCCTTTTAACGGTCAAATATCCCTATTTCGGGATGCTCTCATCGCGACTCAATTTTGAACCGAGTGAGGATGTTTCCGGATATGCCAGTAACGGAAAACGCTTTATCTATAATGTGGAGTTTTTAGAGCGTAGAAGCGTTGAAGAGGTGATGTTTATCCTCACCAACGCCGTCATGCACCATGTCCTCGCCCATCAGCAGCGCAAACTGAATCGCAGAGGACGGCTGTGGCAGTTAGCGACCGATTACGCGATCAACAATCTCCTCGCCAAAAGCGGTTTAGTCATCCCACAGGGGGCAAACTACAACAAAGAGTACGAGCTAATGTACGCCGAAGAGATCTACGATGCGCTGAAAAATGATCTTAACCTCGGTGAGGGGGATGCGTTCGGTGAGAGTAACGAAGGCGGCTCACCCTCGGATACCCTCTCCCAAGAAGGTGACGATTCGCAAGGCTTTGCCAACATTGAGGGAATCGCGGAGGAGATGGACGCCGCCGATGAGTCGCAGTGGCAATACGCCGCCTCGATCGCGCAGGAGGTCGCCCAGCGCAAGGGGGCGATGCCGCTGGGGTTGGAGAGACTGGGGAAAAAGGTCAAGCCCGCCGACGTGGACTGGCGGTTCGAACTCTACAACGCGGTAAACCGTCACATGCGTAACAACTACGCCTTTATGCCCCCGAACAAAAAACATATCCATCGCGGTATCGCGCTCCCCTCGCTCACCAGCGATACCCTCAGCCTCTGCGTCGCGATCGATACGAGCGGTTCCATCGACGATCAGCTCTTGGGGGCATTTATGGAGGAATTTAAAACGATCATGCAAAACTTCCCCTCGGTCAAAATAGAGCTGATCATCGCCGATGCGAAAGTCCACGCCCATCATACGTTTATCGGGGGCGAACGGATGGATTTTGCTCTCAAAGGGGGAGGGGGGACCGATTACCGCCCGACATTCGATTACGTCGAGTCCGCTCTGCCGATGACGACGATGCTGCTCTATTTTACCGACGGGGAAGGGTCGTATCCGCGTATTCCGCCCAATTATGAAGTGTTGTGGGCGTTGTCACGAAAAGCGAAGGTGCCGTTTGGGAGAGCTTTGGTGATATTTTCGTAAAGAAAAGGTGATTTTTATTTTTTAAAATTATATTTTAGATTATTTAGATAAGCTCTCTTCAAAAATCTCCTAATATCCAAAGGATAGAGAAAATGTCGGACAATAAACGTATAATTTTTTTGGAAAAATCGCAAGATGCCACACGTGTAGAAGATAATAAGTATTTTATTCATCAAGAAGCGTATGTAGAATTTAAATCCCATGTAGAAACAATTTTAAAAAGAATTGAAAAAAATACAAAGCAAGATTATAAAAAAGAGCGAGGGCATTATACTGTTACTATCTTAGGTAGCCGAGGAAGTGGAAAAACGACATTTGCATTAAATGCTTTAGAAAAAATTTCAAGCAATGAATGTGATCTTAAAAGTCTTGGTATATTAGACCCTACACTAATGGATACAAAAGAACATGTTTTGATCGCGGTGATCTCTTTGATTAAAGAGGAAGTTGAAAAATTTATTCGGTGTGGAAAAATTGCAACTGACACGAATCAGTGCCATGATATATTTAATAGATGCGACAGTGAAACGACATCTGAATATGAGTCTTGGAAAAAAAGTTTAAAAAAGCTGGCTGAGGGGTTAAAACAACTAAATGGATTAGGATCGGACACCTTAAAGCATGAGATGTGGGATGATCCAATTACGTTGATGGAAGATGGTTTGACCGGTGCAAAAGCTGGCTATGATTTAGATCAAAGCTTACACCAATTTATCCATAAATCTTCAAATATGCTCGGAGTCAAGGCCTTTATTTTAGCACTTGATGATATTGATACTTCATTTGAAAAAGGTTGGCCTGTACTGGAAATTTTGCGTAAATATTTGACAACCCCTCGACTCATTCCGGTTCTTTGTGGTGATGTTGATCTTTATTCTACACTGGTTCGGAAAGAACAATGGAAACAGTTAGGAGATTTACCAACCGAATATGATACGAAACATTTAGATTCGTACGAAAAAACTGTTCGTCGTTTGGAAGAGCAATATTTATTAAAAATTATCCCGCCTCGTAACCGTATTGAATTGCTTACACTTGCTGAATTAGATTGGAAGAATCTGTATATAGCATATGGAGATGATGGGGAAGGCAAAGAATTCAAAGATGTTGTAGAAAAGCTTTTTGAAGATTATGCCGGTTTGACAAAGCATAACAGTAAATCGTTTATAGAACATTTGTCGCAACAGCCTCTCCGTTTAGTTATCAGTTTTCTAAGTACTTTGTTAACAATAGGTGAAGAAAAAAACGATTCAGAGAAACAAGCATTAATTAATCATGGAATTGCACAAACATTTTTCACATCATTATCAGATACTGGACTAAGTTTTCAAAGATTACGTAATTTTCACACACGTGAAGAAAGTGTTGTTGAGCTAATGAGTGCATTGTTGAAAATTTCTGATGAGCAAGGAGATATTTTTGAACTATCAGATACTGTTTACGAAGAACCGTATAAGCAAATTAATCTTGCTTTGACATTTTTGCTTTATGGACGTTTTAAATATAGAAAAGGTGATGATTTAGGTTTTATGCTTCGGTCGTCTCTACTTCATCAGGCAATGAAACGTTCTGGTATTGAAAAAGATGCATTACATAAATTGTTTTCATTAGATAGAAATATCGATGCGATTTCTTTTACAAGATTATGGGCAGCAGTCGCAAAAGCAAGAACAGTTGATAATACAAAACAGTTTCAACTATTAGGAACTGTACAAATATATACAGACTTCGGAATGAATAAACGTTCAAATCCAACTGATGTGAATAAATATTTTACATCGTCGATAAATAAGAACGTATATAAAACTGATTGGCAGTTGAGCGACCAACAGAAGAAAATTAGAAATTTATCGGAAAATTTGAATAGTGTATTTGCTACTAAATATTATGCCATTTTGAAGTGTATGAGCACAGATGTTGGACAAACAAACAATGCGACACTGCACATCTCTGTACTTCCTTTGATTGCATTGGCATCTGAACTTTTATTAGACTCAGGAGTAATAACAAAAATACCGGCGAGAGTAAAGGCGCTTGAACTAAAAAAAGACATAGAAAATAAAGCTGTTGAACAAAAAAAGAATTCATCTAAAGAAATAGAAAATGATGACTACAATGACGATGAAGATGAAAGTGTTGAATCAAAACAGCATACAAATACGGCAGATACGGATTTAACAAAATGGGCAAAAGATAACAAAACTGTTTCTTCGTATCCTCCTCAATTTTATATCTCTGTGATGGATAGATTTTTCAATGCTCTCGAAGAGATGGAAAATCGTCAGATTAGATTACCGCTTGGAATTTTATTACGTATACAAGTTGCCGCTTTTTTAAATGTATTATTGATAGAAGAAGCTATTTTTCATAAACAAGAAGAAGTTTTTCAATTCGATCCAAGAAATCCTATTCGAACTACGGGAGTGTATGATTCAAACGTTAAAAAATTTGATATTCAGAAGGCAGCAAAATCTTCAATGAGGTTATATAAAGAATTAAGTACATTTCCTCCTTTTAAGTATTTATTAGAGGATGTTCAAGACCTTAATATTCCAAACACAGATGGTAGTACTGTGAATTACTCTTTTAGAGAACTTCTTGATACGATGGCATTGTCAACGGCCTTACCAAAATAAGTTTTATAAATGTTGGTTCATAGTTATCTTACTAGTTCGATACGACTGTTAAAATCTTATTTAATAAAAGACTTTCCAGATTGTAAAACTATAGAGAGTACCCTTTTTCTACATTTGCGTGAAACATCTCCTCATCTACCGGATTATATCCATAGGGAAGATATTGAAGCCGCTTCTCTGAACACTGCAAAGCTTTCCTCTATCTTATTATCAGGTTTTAATGCACTTGTAACTCCTCTTGAAATGCGCAATAGTGAGGTTAGGGTAATAAAAGATTCTTTTTCAGAGTGGCAAGAGACACTCACAAGGGTAACTCCTTTACCTCTCATAGCGGCAAGATTGCGGCAAGAAAAACCACTGTTTGAAGATCGTATTAA
The DNA here is from genome assembly GCF_023229695.1 of Sulfuricurvum sp. Classification (GTDB taxonomy): domain Bacteria; phylum Campylobacterota; class Campylobacteria; order Campylobacterales; family Sulfurimonadaceae; genus Sulfuricurvum. The sequence continues at coordinate 26,776 of NZ_JALNYS010000023.1, read as the reverse complement.
TATATTTAAAAAAGTTTTATGTAAAAGTACTTTACCAAGTCCGTATCATCCTGATTTGGAAGCAATGATACGCCACGAAGGTTTAAGTGAACTTCACATACATATCAATGGTACTACAGAAGCAGATATCGTTTGGCTGGATGCTTTACAATCTCCTCAAAAAGTTTATAGTTACATGAAGACTGTCGCAACTAATCCTGAGGTGATCGAGCAGTATCGTCAACTTGATGATAAATTAGATTATAAAAATCTTTATAGACTTTTTCGTTTAGCTAGAGGACTTAGAGAAGAGCTATTTAATGCTTGTAATACTCAGCGAATGTTGCCTATCTCTCGGCTTGAGGAACTAATTGACAATCCTTTGACTACTACAAGTAGTAAACATCCATTACATGAGTATGTTTTCGCTGATAATCTTTTAGTTTTAGAGGGGCTTTTTATTTCTTTGTGCTTAGATCGTCTCGAAAATGTGGGCGATGACGGATTTTCACATGGCTTTTTATTATATTTGCTAATTTTAAATCATTTTAATAGACTTTTAGTTCAGCAAGCAGATCAATATGGATTTGATCAATTTCAAAAAATTACGTTTAATCAGTTACGTGAACACACTGAAGAACAGTATATTAAGCGTTTTCAGCAGTTGGAAGGGATGTATGGCGAAGATTTACGTTTTCTTGAAGCACGGATAGCACCAAAGCCCAATGCTGCAAAAATGTTAAAACTTTTAAAAACAATTATTAGTGACTATGAGCTTTATGCTTACGGTCTAACTAGTAGACCAGCTCTATCGAAAGAGATCACTGTTCCAAAATATAAACGGATGGATATGGCAATAACGGCTCACTTCGTAAAAGCTAAAGATAAACCCAAAAATATACATCCATGCCGTTTCTATGATTTGCGTCAATTAACGTTAAAGCGGCAAAATGCTTTGTTGGCAGTTTGGAGAAAATATAGAAAAGTCCGACAGTATCTTCACGGGATAGATGTTGCCGCTAACGAACTGCATACTCCTCCTGAAGTTTTTGCTCCTTTATTTAAACGGATGCGAAAAGAAGGATTTGTTCATTTTACTTATCATGGTGGAGAAGATTTTATTCATCTTTTGAGTGGCATCCGCACAGTTTATGAAGCTGCATATTACTTGGATTTACGTAGTGGTGATCGAATAGGTCATGCAACAGCAGTTGGTATTTTTCCGACTCTATGGCGCGAACGAATTGGGAAAACAATTCGTCTTACCAAGGGAGAATGGCTTGATGATATGATTTTTTCATATTATCTTTTATCACAAGAAGAGAATACTGCTCAATATCTACATATTATTTCATATGAAATTCAACGATATGGACAAGAAATTTTTGACACTAATGATTTTACTTTAGAAAACTATGTAGAGTTTTGGAAAGAAAAGGGGCAAGATCCTTTAGATGAGCAATTTCCGATTGAAGGTTCTCGTTATTGCAAAAAATTGTTGCATCTTTATCACCATGCAGATGTATATGAAAGGGCTAGAGTAAAGATTGAAGTGCCTACTTCATTTTTTCATGATGAGATATATACAAAATTACAAGAAGCAACGATACGATATTTGAATCAAAAGCAAATTATTATTGAGTCCATGCCTACAAGTAATGTACGGATTAGTTTTTATAAAAATCATAATGAACATCATATTTTCCGATGGCTAGGGCTAGAAAAAGATGAAAAAGCTTTGAAAGAGTTGCCAACAATTGTACTTTGCAGTGATGATCCCGGGATTTTTGCAAACAATTTGAGAATCGATTTCACTCATGTACATCGAGTCATGACAGATCACTTCAATTTGTCACCAGATCAGGCTATGGAAAAGATAAAAAAGCTTAATGAAAATGGTCGAACGTATTCTTTTACAGCATAGTTGTCTTGCTCATACCGACACTTTCGGCACCAACACTTCTAACGGAATATGAAGCTGTGCCGAGAGGTTGGAGATCATACTGAGTGATAGACCGATTTTGCGGTTGAGCACTTCGGAAACTTTGCTTTTGCTTCCGATGATGGGAACCAAATCTTTTTGTTTCAATCCCATCTCTTCCATGCGGTATTTGATCGCTTCGATGGGATCGGGTGGGGCGATGTGCCAATGCTGCTCTTCGTATTTTTCGACCAAAAGGGCAAGAATTTCGAGTTCGTCACCCTCACTGCTTCCAATCTCAGGCTCCTGTTCCATCAATACGTCGATACGTTCCAGTGCTTTTTCGTAATCGGCTTCGGTTCGGATAGGGGATAGGTGCATGTTAAATCTCCTCTGCATTGATTTTATCGTATTCGCTGTGAGTTCCGATGAACTTGACCCGAACGATTTTGCGTTTGTAATCGATATGGACGATGAGACGGTAATCATTGCCTTTGATATTGAAAACGACACGGTTATCGCGTAAAAAAGAGGCACTGGAATATTCACGTTTTATCTGATCTGGGCTTGCCCATTGTGCTTTACGCACATCGGAATGCCATACTTCCAACGGAGTTTTCGCCTGCGGATGATTTTCATAAAACAGTACCAATGTCTTTTTACTGATAACATTCATAGAGGAAGTATAAGCCTTGTTCCTTTAAAAGGAACTTAATGATTTTGCGGTGTTCTCAAAGATGATCGCTGTAATCGCAGGACCCGTCTATCTCCATCATCTCTTGCGCCGTTTTTTTTAAATCGGCCGTATAGTCGATCAATACTGCCGGATCGACGCCGCACTGTGTCGCGATAGCCGCAATCTCCTCTACCGTGATGGAAGGGTCTCGCAGACGGGAAAACTGATCGGCCGTAATGTCGATACGGACAATTTTGTCGGTGGTGTGGAGGGTGAGTATCATCCCTCTAGACTCATCAATGCGTGATTAATCTGCTCCAATGCCAAAGATTTGGCATTTTCGACCTCTTTGTTGTCCCACCAGTATTCGATGATGGCGTGTTCGATCTGTTCGAGCTGATCCATCCGGAGGTTGGCAAATACCTCGTATGAGCTGATCTCCTCTGCACTCACCCCTTTTTCAGCCGCTATTTTTTCCAGTGTTTCGAGGATACTCTCTTCGAGCGGTTTGGGGGTGATCTCCAGACGGGCGTGATCGATCCACGCCCGGATCTCCTCTTCGAGATAATCATGCCCCCACACCTGATAGCACAAAACACGGTTCGGACTGTAGATGATCGTATGATCTTCGCTCAGGACATCGGATACTTTGACGTTGCCGTCATACAGATACACTTCGAGACGTTCATCATCGCGCAGGGTACATGAGCGTTCAAATGCCGTACGGGCATGTTTTAGCACTTCACTTCGTAAATTTTCATTCATCATAAACTCCTTATTGTTATTTAAGAGAGTTCTTGCAGAACTCTCTTTTAAACGTGCTTTGAGCAAAGCCCAAAGCACTACGCTGGCCGCTTGGGCACTAAAGCTTGCCTCTTCGAGGCAGAAAACTTCTTGCATACCAAGGTTATGCAAGAAGTCTAATAAAATTACCTAATCGATTGACACTTTCAGGTGCAGTAACCGTTCTTGTCTAATATTATGTCATATAAGGTATGTCAAGATTAGAATCGCGATCGGATGCTTCAAAATCGTACGTAATCACTTCGCGAATCGAGGCGAGCTTTTTTTCCAGCACGATCCTCTGCAACGGATGCAGCGGTGTGTTCTCGATCAGTCGTTTGATCTGGGAGCGGTAATGCATCGTGATAATCGGATGGCGCTGATGTTGATGGATACAGGTTTCCTCGATGTACTCTTGCAACCCATCTCGGTCCATCTCCTCCAGACGGGGGAGTTTTCGTATGACGTTGCGGACGAACTGTCTGGTAAAATAGGGCTCACCCATGCTTAAAAGTGCCGATGCGGCATCGATGTCGGCACTGTTTTCGCTGTAACTGTAGGCATACCGAAAATGTTCACACACCGCTTCGATGTATTGGGGATAGTGGCGAAGCACCATCACCAGATGGGTCAGGTCCTGATCGATCAGCACCTGAAAAAGGGTGATCGTATTTTTCCCCATGCTGGCCCAATGGGGTTCACCGGATTTGATCGTATCACTCTCCAAAATAGAACGGTATTGTTCGATTTGTGTGATGTCATCCAGCAAACGTGCCGTTTTCGCATAGCTATTCATATCTTGGCGGATTTTCCGTAATGATAATCCCACAGCCGTTTGTAGTGGCTGTCGAGCTGAGAGAGTGTCGAATCGATCGTAATGAGTTCATCACTGCGTTCAAACCGTTTATTGGTATGCGATTCATACCATTTTTCCATCTCTTGTTTCAGAAAATTTCGTTTGGCAAACGTTTCGGCAATGAGGTTACGAATCTCTTCCATCTCCGCAAGAAGTGTTTCAGTCATGATTGCACCCGCATTCGCACGCTCCGGCGTTGGTGCCCGGGTCCAGGTAGAGATCGGCATTTTCAGGGGTGACACGGACGAGACATTCCGAAAATGCGGTACGAATCGCATTTTCAAGCGGCATGGTCTCTTTGCCCAGCCAATACACTTCCATACCGCCGCGAATCATGACATGGAACGGCCCGTCACCCAAAAATCCGTAGAGTGCCGACGAAGCTCCCTGTTCCAACAGATAATTTGCGGTCTGAATTCCATTTCCGCATCCTTTATTCGGGATGATCGTATGGTGTTTGGTTGAGGGATCCACCAAAGCAAAAAATTTGGCATTCCCGAAAAGCTTGCTGCTCATCGGTTCTGATTCATCGGTTTCCACAGGGATTGCTAACATCACTACTCCTTTTTGTCTATTTTGAAATGGATAATGCATATTTTATTCATACCTGTAGAACGGCAATTGCAATCGTTCGGTATAACGTATAAAAGGGTGAACCATGGAAGAAGAGTCGTTGATGCACCAAGCGATCGGGGCGTATGATGCAAAAGAGTTTAGTCAGGCAAAAAAAATATGGGAAAGTTTGAGTGATCGCAACAGCGATGCGATGGTCAATCTGGGAACCTTGTATGTCAAAGGGTTCGGCGTCACGAAAAGCATGGAGAGTGCTTTTACACTTTTTGAACGTGCCGCTAAACTGGGGCATGAAACCGCCTCTTTTTATCTTGGAGGGATGTATGAAAACGGGATCGGCGTCCGTGCCGATTTGGCCGAATCGGTCCGGCACTATCGCGCCGCCGCCGAAGCCGACATGCCAACGGCACAATTGAAGCTTGCATTGCTGCTCCGAAACGACAACATCCTCGATTCCATGAAATGGATGATCAAAGCCGCCCATGCCGGTGAAGCTCAGGCCCACTCGCTCCTGACGTACGTCAGCAACCAAAATGAAGCGTCCGACATAAATGTCACTTTTCGTATGATGGATAGCTCCTCTCAGCGTTCCAAGGTTGAAATGGTGATTAGTGAAATCCTAACCCCCATCCTCGCCAGCGACGGAGGAGGGGTGGAACTGGTCCATTACGTCACCGCAGATACCCCCGAAATCTGGCTCCGCTATCTCGGGGCCTGTTCGGGATGCCACCTCGGACCGACCACTACGGCGGGGATGATACTCGAAGAGTTCGAGAAAGTTATTGATAAAAAGATTGTTATCTATCTTTGGTAGGAGAAGAGTATGAATAATTTGACCGGATCGGTAGAATCGATACACAACGATGATTTTTTCAGTTGCATCACCGTGAAAGTGAAAGAGACACGGTTCAAACTCTTGAAAACCGAAACCCCGAAATGGCTCAGCGTCGGCGACGACGTGGAGTGCCATATTCAAGAAGCGGCAATCGCGATCTGCAAAGGGGCCAAAGAGGGGAATGTCTCGATTGAGAACCACATTTCCGGAGAACTGCACCATTTTCGTAAGGGGATCGTGTTGAGTGAAGTGAGTGTAGAGACACCGTGCGGAATGATGAATTCGCTCATCACGACCGAAGCGTTCGAACGGATGAAACTCTCTGCGGGGTGTGAGGTGACGCTGTTGCTCAAAGCGGTCGATATCAAACTTTTTCCCGTTCTCAATACCACCTCGTATGAAAATTGCAAAGACAAAATATATCAATCTAACCAAGGAGTTTATTATGGCAGTATTAATTAATGATTTGTGTATCAACTGTGACGCGTGTATCGACGAGTGTCCGGTCAGTGCGATCGCAAGCGAGGGCGATTCACCGCGCGACGATTGGGAATACACCTATGTCAAACCGGAAAAATGCATCGAGTGCGTCGGCCATGCCGAGACACCGGCGTGTGCGGCAGCCTGTCCGACGGAGGGGTGTATTGTATGGGATATGCCTTATACCGCAGAGTATAACGACTACTACGTCAACAGTTCCGAGTATGTGATCAGCTCCAGCAAAAAACGGGGCCTTCTCTCACCGGAAGTTTCTCCTCAGACGTTTCGGGAGGATATTTCCATTGCCGCACGTGAAGCGCGCGAGCCGGTAGCCGTTTAAAGGCATAAAATGTTAATCGCATTTGCTTCATCGGACGGGGTCCATGTCAATCAGCATTTTGGCTGGTCGAAGAGTTTTGAACTCTACCGACTGACCGATCAGAGCGCCGAGTATGTCAAAACACTCGACAGTTCGCAAGATGACATCCCAGACGAACACGAAAAACTGGCCTATAAAATCGGAACAGTCAAAGAGGCCGACATCATGTACTGTTCTCAGATCGGTCCGACGGCGTCTAAAATGGTCCTTGCATCTAAAATTTATCCGATGCGTGCCGGCGAAAATGATCGAATCGATGAGACCATTGTAAAAATGCAGGAGCTTTTGCTGGGTAATCCACCGCCGTGGCTGCTGCGAATCGTCCATACATCTAAAGAGAACGCTATCTGAATAAATCCAGATAGCTACGCTTGCCGCTATGGCACTAAAGTAAAGAGAACGCTATCTAAAAAATCTTGATAGCTACGCTTGCCGCTATGGCACTAAAGTAAAGAGAACGCTATCTAAAATCTTGATAGCTACGCTTGCCGCTATGGCACTAAAGCTTGCCCTTATAGGGCAGATTTTCAGGAGTTAATTATGTCTGTCGTTATCAATGATACCTGTATCACCTGTGATGCCTGCTTGCAGCAATGTCCCGTTAATGCGATTGTGGATGACGCTGCCAACCCTACCGGAAAAAAACAGTATTACGTCCAGCCCGACAAATGTGTCGAGTGTGTCGACATTTATGCCGATCCTCAATGTGCGGCGATTTGCCCGAGTATCGGATGCATTACCTGGGATATGCCGTTTACGAAAGAGTTTGACGAACACTTCAAAAATGAAGAGATCTACAAACTCGGTGTAAACAAAGAGGGGATCGTCCGATCACCTGCGTACAAAGAGAAAAAATTCCGTACCGACATCCCTCTCGAGATACGCGGTATCGGTAAAGAGGTTCAAGAAGAGCCCGAAGAGCTCCAAGAAGTCGGATGATGGAGCCGATTGCAAAAGTCGCCGCAGGTCTGGACACCTTCAGCCGCGATTGTGCGGTGACGGTCGCACTGAAAATCAGCGACGATTCGTGCAAGATGGATGAGGAACAGCGCTCCTTATTCATCTCCCTCTACGATGCGCTTCCCCCCTATAGTAGCGATCTGTTTGATGAGCGTGTTCATGATCTGATCCGCGAAGCGAGAATCTCACCCGATGCCACCCTCTTCGGACGTATCAAAATAGAGCGAGAAACCGCGATGGCCATTATTACTCAGGAGAAGATGAAACGCTTCAAAGCATCCGTAAGGGGTGCGCTTCTGATCGCACAGCTCCAATCCACGTAATTAACTGACCTTATGTACCTTATCCTTTGAGTGCCGATAACGCTTCAAATCTGCATTTGGAACCGAGTTTTAACCGATCTTTTTGGTATCGCAGCAATTGAGTCGGTGTGAGTTTGATTTCATTATTGGAAACTTTGGCATAAATTTTCTCGATTTGTTTTCCGATTAACATTTTCAGATCGCCGTTGTCGGTCATTTTTTCCATTCCCGAAAGTCCCTCTTTGGGAATCGGAAGGTCACAATGATAATCGCCGATAGTATTAATACCCCAAAAAATAAATCCTATGCCGATATAAAAATCAAGCGAAGCGGAAACCGAGGAGAAAGTGATGCGGCGAACATGACGTTTGCAAGCATTCTCCATCGTCAATCGCAGCAATTCATGCGCATACCCGTTACGTTGTTCCCCAAGGGGGGTAAAGAGATTGTAAACGGTGAGGTATTCGCTGTAATGATCAATTTTCGAAAATATGTAGCTTAGGGGCTCATCGGATGGACCGACGAGAACGTCACACCCCTGTGCCCTCCAGCTGAAATGGCGATCCCACCATGCCAATGCCTGATTGGCAAATCGGCAGCTCTCGGAATCTTGTAACAACCGAATCGAGGCGATGTACTCGTCGCGTCCGATGGTTTTTATACGGGTTGTCACGGAGAAAGCCTTTGTGCGAGACTAAAAAGGTCAGTTACTGATCAACTGCCATAGTTTCGGATCATTATAGCCATATCCGGCACGGCAGGGGGGATATGGCTGTATCATATTTAGGCACCTCTCGAAAAGGATCGATTGAGTTTCAGCTAGTTGACCAAACGGCTCCGTTATAATAAAAAAACTTGATAATTATTTGATACCGACAGAAGGAGAGGGGATGAATACTATTCTAAATGTATGGATCGCTTTAACGTTTTCGATCCTCTTTTTTTCATCCTGCTCTCCAAATGGGTACCCATGAGACGATGGGGAAATTCGATTTTTTCAACCCTTCTGTTTTGGTTGTTGGTCCTCTCTTTTACCCCTCTAATGATTATTGCGGTTTATAACAATGTGAGTACGGTGGAGAGTATCAAAATCCTAAAGCAGCGCCAGCTTGAAGATGCCTCCCATGCCAACGTACAACTCCTTAAATCATGGTTTACCGAAGCGGAAATTGATCTTAAAAGCTGGAGTGAACTGAAATTATCCAAAGATTTTTTTTTACAGCTCTCGCAGCAATGGAAAAATAGCCATCTCCCTTTGCAGCACTATGTTCACAGCGACCCCTATCAACAATTTCTAGCGGAGCATTACATCCCCTTACCGGGGCTAAAAAAGCGTTACGGTTATGTCCACGATTTATTGCTGATTGATACCAAAGGCAATATCCTCTACAGCGTTATGCGCGAAAGCGATCTGGGGAGCAATCTGATAGACGGCTCCTACTCCTCTACGCGGTTTGCCGAGGCATTTCGCGCCACTCTCCATGACAAAAAAATCCATTTTTCCGATTTGGAGCGGTACCGGCCCTCGAAGGATAAGCTATCCGGATTTTTATGCGAACCGATTTTTGATGAAAAAATGCAGATGATTGGGGTTTTGGCGCTGCAATTGAATTTTGCCAAAGTATTTGACCATTTTAAAAAATTCAACCTCTCCCATCAGGGTGTTTCGTATTATCTTGTCGGCAGTGACGGATTCTTGCGGACCCAAATTGATTCGGAAGATGAGGTGCTGCGGCGTTCAATCAATACAGAACAATTTCGGCACTGGTACAAAGAACATATCCTTCTCAAAAAAAAGTACGAGAATATGGCAGAAACCGTATTAACCTATACCGGACCCAATGGAAACCGGGTTTTCGGAGAGCACCACGCTCTGGTTATTTTCGGAATCCCTTGGGTCCATATCAGTGAAGCGGATGAATCGGTCATGATGGAGCTTCCGAACCGGTTAAATATTATCGCCGGAACCTTACTGGCCATCGGCTTATTGATTGTTACCCTCTCGGCCTATTTTATCGCCCGCCGCATTACCGGGCCGATACGTCAGCTCTCCAATGCCACCGAAGCCTACATGCAGGGAAATCGTGAGATACAAGTCTCCATCACCGCTTCCAATGAAATCGGTGATTTCGGCACCGTATTCAACCAGATGATTGAACAGCAAAGAGAAAATGAAAAAAGGCTCTCTTCGTTTGCCAGAGAAGCGTTTCTCAGTAATGATGAGAGTATTATCCTCATCGTCTCTCCCCAAAATGGAATTCTACAGATTAACAAACATTTTTATGAAATTTTCCCCTATCACGATTTGAACGATTTTCTCTCCCGGCACAGCTGTATCAGCGAATTATTTATCCAACGCGAAGGGTATTTGGATGTCGATAATCTCCCTTGGCATTGGCACCATGAAGTTTTGGGAAAACCCAAAAGTCTGCATCATGTCATTATGGCCGACAGAGCAGGAAAGGAACATATTTTTTCCGTCCGGATCAAACCCGTCACCCTGGAAGAGGAGAGGGTTTTGTTGATCAGTTTTTCCGATATTACCGAAGTTGAAAACGAACGCCGAAAAGCCATTGCCGCGGAACGGATCAAAAGCGAATTCCTCGCCAATATGAGTCATGAGATCCGCACCCCGCTCAATGCGATTATCGGGATGTCTCATCTGAGTCTGAAGTTGCCCCTTGAAACCAAATCACGCAACTATATCGAGAAAATAGAGCGTTCCGCTAAAAATCTAATGGGAATCATCAACGATATCCTCGATTTTTCAAAAATCGAATCGGGTAAACTCGAAGTCGAAAAGATAGCTTTTAATCTGGATGACGTCTTAAAAAACGTATCGGATGTTTGCATGATAAAAATTCAGAATAAACCGGTGGAACTCACATTCCGTATCGATCCCTCACTTCCCAAACGGCTTCTGGGGGACCCCACGCGTCTCGGGCAGATATTGACCAACCTGCTCAATAATGCCATTAAATTCACCGAAAAAGGGGAGATCAAACTAACCGTTCATCCTCTCTCCGGCACAACCGAAGCAGTGACAATGCTTCGGTTTGACATAGAAGACACCGGTATCGGGATGAGTGACGAACAGATGGAAAAACTGTTTCACCCCTTTACCCAGGCAGACGGAACCATTTCACGCAAATTCGGAGGAAGCGGCCTGGGATTGGTCATCTGCAAACAATTGGTCGAATTGATGGGAGGGAAAATCGGTGTTACAAGCCGACCGAACATCGGAACTCTTTTCTGGTTTACCCTTGGCTTCGCCACCCAAAACGTTGAGGAGTCGAATAGCCAAGAGGAGAATCAGGGGATCGAACGATTAAGCTACCAAAAAGCGATCGAAACGATCCGGGGTTCGTATCTCTTGTTGGTTGAAGACAACGATCTCAATCAGGAGGTTGCACTGAATATGCTGTACGAAGCAGGGGTCCGCGCCGATGTTGCATCCAACGGAAATGAAGCCGTTGAGATGGTGCTCAACAACGATTACGACGGGGTATTGATGGATTACCAAATGCCGATTATGGATGGCTTGGAAGCGACGAGACGGATACGCCGGAATGCTCACTTGAAAAATCTGCCGATCATCGCTATGACGGCCAATGTCATGCAACAAGACAAAGATTCTTGTACCGAGGCGGGTATGGATGACTTTATTGCCAAACCGATTGATATCGCATCGCTTTTTACCACACTTGCACGATGGATAAAGTCGACACAGATCCCCGCTCCGACCCAAATCCCATTGCCCGAACCGCAATTGCGTTTAGAAGATGATGACGATTTGCGTCGGGTTGAGGGACTTGATATCGACAGTGCACTTGAACATGCGGTATCGATTCAAATGCTCTATAAATTTATCGACCGGTTCAAAGAGAGCCATTCGCCATCCCTTATGCAAATCAAAGAGTCCCTTAAGAACGGCGATACCGAAACCGCACGGATTCAAGCCCATAATCTCAAAGGATTGGCAGGTTACATCGGAGCGGCAAATATTGTCATGGGAGCGGCAGATGTTGAAAAAATACTCAAAGAAAATCAATGGGATCGACTGGAAGATGCCCTTGCTGTTTTAGAAGATAGGCTCACAAAACTCGCAGAAAATCTTAAAGAAATACGCTACAATGATCCATCAAAAGGGTCGATTGTAATAACCGATATCGGAAATAATCTTGAAACTTTTTCACATTTGCTGGAACAAAACAATACGGCTGCTCGAAAAATGGTGGAATCGGTTACACGTCATCTCCGAGAAGCCGGCCACACGTTCGAAGCAAAAGAGATCGAACTGCATATGAAAGAGTACCGCTTTCAGGAAGCATTGAAAATCGTCCGTTCCGTACTACAAAAAAGGGAAATACATTGAATAAACCTACGGAGTTTTCCAAACAAACTATTTTAATTGTAGATGACCTCTCCGAGAATATCGACGTGTTAGCCGATATTTTGGATACGAAATACAATGTTTTGTTTGCCACAACCGGCGCAGAGGCGATCCAAATCGCCTCTGCAACTCCGAAACCCGATTTGATTTTTTTGGATGTCATGATGCCGGGAATGGACGGGTATGAGGTATGCAGACAATTGAAAGAATCGGTTCACACCCGCGATATCCCGGTTATTTTCGTCACTGCCTTGGACGAAGTCAATGATGAAAAAAAAGGGTTTGAACTCGGTGCGGCGGATTACATCCACAAGCCCATCAATGCGCCCATTTTACTGGCCCGCGTCAATGTCCATATCGCCAAAAAGGCTCCGCAGAGAAGTGCTCCGATCAAACTTCTGATCGTGGATGATGTGGAGGATAACCGGCTGGTTTTGCAGGCAATTTGCAGAAAAATGAACTATTTTGAGATTTATGAAGCCATAAACGGTCAGGATGCCGTTCAAAAATGTCAGGAGATCCATCCGCAAATCGTATTGATGGATATTATGATGCCGCACATGGACGGATTTCAGGCAACAAAAATCATTAAAAAACATCTTCCCGATACCATTGTCATGGCGATAACCGCCGTCATGGATTCACGGATACAAGAGGCGATGTCCGCTCTGGGGATCGAAGCCTATATCGAAAAACCGGTTGATAAAGAACTGATCCGCTTTAAACTCCATAATATCGCGGAAAAATTACGCTATGAACCCCCTAAAATCAACTTTCACCCTCACGAAACCGTTGTCAATCCGTTCAGCAAAAATATCCGCAGTTTCAAAACCCTATTTCACATCAATAGCGACGATACGATAATGGACTTCGGAATTTGGCTGATGGGGCGATTCGAATGCACGGAATTTGGAATCTGTATTAAACTCGATATGCTGATGAATCTGATCTACAAGATCCTTCATTATGAAATCAACGAAATTTCCGGCCTTACCTTCACGGTTGAAGAGAGTTTTGACGAACTCTTCATCCTGATCCCCCTGATAGAATCGTTGCATCCGGATACGAAAATGGGGGCATTGTTCGAAACACTCGGTTCCATGTGCGAAGTAGGGGAGAAGTGGATCGCTTTTCGTCTTCCGTTGAAAAATCAGATTCATCATGAGCCCGCGCCCCTCAAAACGGTTCCGCTCGCCGGTGGGCCCGAAAAACGTGAAGTCGGCATTGACGATCGACTGGTACTGCGTGAGAGCTACACGATTAAAATAACGGCGAAAGAATATATTCTTACCATTGACAACGATGCATTCGGGGAAGTGAGTGATCTGCGCGAAACGCAAGAGGAGTGGGAACGGTGGCTTGATGAATTAAAATACCATCCTACTGCCGAAAATCTCAATGCGTTTGCCGACAATGTGTTGGAGACCTATGCCCGTGTCATCAGTAAACTATATGAATTTTCCGGGCTGTCATATGCATTAATATCACTCGCGACGTTGGTGAAATCCAAATCAGAGGAGTTATCCGCCGAACCTGAAAAACTTCAAAAGATGCTCTTGTTTCTCCGCTATTTCAAAAATGATCTCTCCAGCTGGATTGAACATCTCTTTGAACTTCAGGACACTCAGGATATCCATTATCTGGATGCTTCGTTTTTCAGTTCATGTCTTCAAATCGAAACCGTTATCAACGGAACCGAATTTGAGAGCGGCACGGAAGCGGAAATCGAATTTTTTTAGAAAATTCGTGATTCTATTTTTAAATAGAATATATATTATGTTAACCAATTTAAAAATGAACTTCAATCCTTTTTGCTATACTTGCATTTATGGAACCAAATAAAGAACAACTCATTGCTGACATCGAAAATCTCCTCAACCGCTACACCGGATTGAAGCCGACCCATATTGATCCAAAGCTTTTAACTTTCATGGACCGGGATACGCTTCTTCATATAATAGACTCGTTACTGCGGCAACAAGAGAACGTCAATGAGTCCAATATCGAGTGGCTTGAACAGTTTAAGTCACATAAACCGTTGTGATTAGAATTTGATAACAAGTTGTTTTTTTTAAGGAGATGCTAATCTATATTACCTATAATTACAACAAGATACCACAATGATATTTTTTAACATATCATTAAAATCATAAAGGAGTATTCCATGTCATCTAATGTCGATCTAATCCAACTTACTGACCAAACCAAAAAATTGACGGCTATGGTAGTCGAAGATGAAGTAGTAGCCAACGATTTACTCAGCTCTACGTTTAAAAACTTTTTTGCCGAAGTAACTTCTGCATACAACGGTGCCGAAGCATTGCGTTTGTATGAAAAAGTGAATCCGGACATTATTTTTGTAGACGTTATCATGCCGGAAATTGATGGTATTGAACTTGCCCGTCGTATCCGTGCGATTAACCCTTCACAAATTATTATCGTTATCTCTGCGAGCAACGATATCCAGAAAATTTCTGAATCGATTGAAGTGGGTGTTAACAGCTTCATCCAAAAACCGATCGATACGAAAAAAATTCTTGAAATGCTTCAAAATATTACGACGCTTGTTGCGAAACGTAAAAAAATTGAAACCAAAACTTTTTCAATCTCACTTCCACTTGATGTTTATGAATTGGTTGATGAGAATGCAAAAGCAGAAAGTATCTCTAAAAATGCTGTTATTATCCGAGCTTTGCGTTCATTTTATAACGACTAATCTCCCCTCTTCCCGCATCTACGGGAAGAAAATAAAAGTTACCTGATTTATTTTTTTTTAAGCATTTCATCACTATAATTTCACCACAAGAAATAAAAACGTTTCTTTACAAAGTGGCTCCATCATCTAATGGTTAGGATTTCAGATTTTCATTCTGGTCATAGGGGTTCAAATCCCCTTGGAGTCACCACTTACAATCCCATACTTTACGCGCTTCCAACCACTTTAAGCTTTATTTGGTCTCCTATTGGGTCTCCACTTTTTCATTTTGCCATTAAAAATACGCAAGTGTGCAATTTTAGGGTAACCTCCCCGTAATCGTTTTCATCCATAATAATGAGTATTAACGGAAAAATGATCAGAAGTAAGGAGTTAAATGATTCTGCACGATTATAAGTTTGATCCCAAATATTCTACAAGTGTAGCTTATTTTTCGATGGAATTCGCCATTCATCAATCACTGAAGATCTATTCCGGCGGTCTTGGATTTTTAGCCGGCTCTCATATGCGAAGTGCCTACAGTCTCAAACAAAATGTTGTCGGTGTCGGTATATTGTGGAGCTTTGGCTATTATGACCAATCACGCAATGAGGATCGCTACCTGAAAATCGAATTTATCCGCAAATATTATTATTTTCTTATAGATCTTGGGATTCAGGCAACCGTGAAGATCCATTCGCAGGACGTTCATATCAAAGCCTTCTATCTCCCGCCCAATACATTTAGCTCCGCACCGCTCATCCTCTTGTCTACCGATATCGAAGAGAACGATTTTTTAGCCCGGACCATTACCCACAAACTCTATGATGCCCATGAGGAGACGCGGATATCGCAAGAAATCGTTCTGGGCATTGGCGGGATAAAAGTTCTCGAAGCTCTAAAACACTCTATCGATATCTACCATATGAACGAAGGGCACTCCCTCCCCCTGATCTATGAGCTCTACGCCAAATATCGGGATATGAAAGAGGTAAAAAAACGGGTAGTTTTTACGACGCATACACCTGAACAAGCCGGAAATGAGGAACATAACATCCATCTCCTTCATAAATTCGGTTTTTTTAACGGTCTTGATCTTGCGGATGTCCGAACCGTTATGATGATGCAAAATGATGACAGATTCAATCTGACCATCGGTGCACTCCGTTCTGCAAAAATAACCAATGCGGTATCCAAAGTCCATAGCAAGGTTGCAAATCGTATGTGGCTGCATTGCGAAGGGTGTTCCGAGATCACTTATATTACGAATGCGCAAAGCCGCCGTTACTGGAGTGATAAAGCCATGCTAACGGCTTTGGACGAACATGAGGATTATGCCCTCGTCAGTCGAAAAAAACATCTTAAACGGATTCTATTCAATGAAGTTGCCAACCAAACCGGCAAAATGTTTGATCCCGAAGTATTGACGATCGTATGGGCACGCCGTTTTGCCGAATACAAGCGTCCTGGGCTCCTTAAACACGATTTCGCACGCTTTAAAAAGCTGATGGAGAATCACGAAAGACCCGTTCAGGTCATCTGGGCCGGAAAACCCTACCCCTTGGATACCAATGCGATCAATTCGTTCAATGAGCTGATCCATATCAGCCACAGTTTCAAAAATATGGCGGTCTTGGTCGGATATGAGCTGGACCTCTCGGCCAAACTTAAACAAGGATCGGATATCTGGCTCAATACCCCGAGAATATCCAGAGAAGCAAGCGGTACAAGCGGCATGACGGCAAGCATGAACGGATCAATCCACTTTTCAACGGAAGACGGATGGCATCCGGAATTTGCCGTACACGGGTGTAACGCTTTTACGATTCCCGCAGCCGACCACACCGCTTTGCCCGAAGTTCAGGATGCTGAAGACAATAAAAATTTAATGGATATTCTGGAAAAAGAGATAATACCGATGTATTACGATAAACCCGAGCAATGGACACAGATTATGAAAACCGCAATGTCCGATGTCATACCGGCCTTTGATTCCGGAAGAATGGTACACGAATACTATACCAAAATGTATGATCCGCAATTAGGATCCGACCTTGTGCACCTTGCCCTAGCCAGTGCTTCAAGGGGAGTTAATCTCCCGCATCCGAAAGATGCGGGTAGCTTTGAGCTGTAGGGACATTTGTCCCTGCCACTTTACGGGCTTTGCCCGAAAAGTGCGTAACATCAGTTAGGATAGCGCCCTATTCCAAAAGCCCTCAGAGGCAAACTGCCGGAATTTTATACTCCGCCACCTCTCTCCCTTTTGTATCGATGACATGTACCGCACACGCCAGACACGGGTCGAAAGAGTGGATGACCCGCAATACTTCCAGAGGATTTTTGGGATCGGCCAGTTTCAATCCGATCAAGGACTCTTCATAGGCGCCACGGCGGTTATCGGCATCTTTGGGGGAAGCGTTCCATGTTGTCGGGACTACCGCTTGATAGTTTGCCACCTTCGAATCTTCGATTCGGACAAAATGGCCCAATACCCCCCGAGGCACTTCAAATATACCGTGCCCGCGCGCCTCTTTGGGCAGCTCTTCAAAAGAGTATTTCGTCCAGGTAGATTCATCATAGTATTTAATATTTTCGATCAAATCGCTGATAAAATCGAAAATATAGTCGCAGCAAATCTCCGCTTCTACGGCGCGGGCGGCATTGCGTCCGACACTCGTCGAAAAATCGATCAGCTTCATCCCCGTAGCCTCCATAAAACGGTCCATATACGGTTTGATCACTTTGGAGTTTTTTGAAACCCCCATTATCATCCGGGCAAGCGGTCCTACCTCCATCGGTTTTCCCTGATAGCGCGGAGCCTTGACCCAGCTGTATTTTCCCTCCGATTTAAGGGTTCCGTCATCGTTGAGATCGGTATAAAACGGAACGGTATCTTCCTCATACGGAGAACGGGGGGCATCGTTCTCATACCATGATCGTGACGCCTCTTCAGTAATAAATGAAGGATCAAATGCATCAATCGAATCGAAATCATGCCCTCGAATCACCCCGCCGGTAAAAAGTTCCTCTTTTCCGCCGAAACGGTAGCCGCCGCAGCATAAAAAATTACCGTTTCCGCGCCCTTCCCCCGCTTCCATCGATTCGCGATAACCATTAACGATCATTTTCATATCGGGGATATAGGCCCGTTCGATAAAATCGCGCGTCTCTTTGATAATGAACATAAAATCGTTCAGCCGCTGCGGATTGAGCATATCGGCGACACTTGTAACCCCGCCGACGACCAGATTCTGAGGATGGGGGGTTTTCCCGGCAAAAATGGCGATCGCTTTGGAGATATCGTGTTGCAGCCGAAGCGCTTCGAGATAGTGGTTCATATGGACCAGATTTTCCTCCGGGCTCAGACGATAGGCCGCATGTCCCCAGTAGCCGTTGGCAAACAATCCCAGCCGCCCTGCTTTGACAAAACTGCCCAGTTTCTCTTTCACACTCTCCAGATGCCCCACCGAGTTGCGGTACGGATGGTCGTGATAGCGTTCGGCGACCTCTGCCGCCTTGATACAATCGGCGCTCAAAGCACCCGTAATATCGACAAAATCGAGCGAATGGAGGTGATAATAGTGAACCATATGGTCTTGTACAAACAGAGCCAACGTCACCAGATTCCGAATAATCTCGGCGTTTTGGGGAATCGTAATCGCGTACGCATCTTCGACGGCACTGATGGAGGCGCGGTAATGAACGTTGGTGCAGACACCGCAGATACGCTGGGCGATCATTCCGACATCACGCGGATCGCGCCCTTTTAAAATAATTTCGATACCACGGAACAGCTGCCCCGATGCCCATGCTTCCGTGACGACATTATTTTCATCGATCTCCACTTCAACACGCAGATGCCCTTCGATTCGGGTAACGGGGTCAATCACGATTTTTTGTTTACTACTCATTGGTTTGTCTCCTTCGCGAGGGGCAAAGCCCCTCTCAAATTCCTAGCACTAAAGCTACGGCTGATGCCGAGAATCTTATTCATGTGTTTCATCCTTTAACGGTCGTTCATTGGCGTATTCATCAAATGCAATTTTTCCCTGACCGCAGCCGAAACATCCGTGCCCCGCCTGTACCGGCCAGCTGGTTCCCTCATTAAACTTCACCATCGAACAGTTCAGTTCGGCGTAAGGCCCCTTGCACCCCATCTGAAAGAGGCACCACCCCTTTTTGGCTCCCTCGTCACCCCACTCCTGCACAAACTCCTCGAGGTCATAATGGCCTCGGCGTTCGCAGTTGTCATGCACGAGAAAACTGTAGGCCCATTCGGGACGGTTTTTGCCGTCCAGTTTCGGAAATTCGTCAAACATGATGAAGTGCAGCAGCGTCCCGACGATATTGATCGGATTGACCGGACATCCGGGGAGATTGATGATATCGGTTCGCCCGAGTGCCTCCGACACCCCGACGGCACCGGTCGGATTGGGTGCGGCCGCCACGACCCCGCCGTCATACGCGCACGAACCCACCGCGACGACCGCCGCCGCATCTTTGGCGACTCGCTGTAGCAATGCGGCCCCCGTCTCCCCTTTGGGGCCGATCCGTAAAAACTTCCCGTCCAGCCCAAGCGGAACGGCCCCCTCGACGATCAGGACGTATTTTCCCGCATCGTTACGGATAATCGCATCCAGCGCCGATTCGGACTGATTTCCCGATCCGGCCATCAGCAGCTCATGGTAATCGAGTGAGATGTATTTAAGGATCAGATCATCGATTTTCGGATGGGATGATTTGATAAAACCTTCCGAATTACCCGTGCAATCGGAGAGTTCCAGCCAGATAATCGGAATTTTATTGAGGTTCGTCACCCCCTCTTTAACCACCTCTTCAAACCCCGGGTGGAGGTTCATCGTCGCGGTGATCATCGATACCCATCGATTAAACTCCCGGCTCATCTCAAACGATTCGAGTGCCTCTTCAAGATTCTCGGCACTGAGCTGATTTTTTGGATGGAGGGTATTGTATTTTCCAATCCGTGCACGGACCGTTGAGAGTTCCGCTTCTTTGATCTTCGCTTCACGTTCTTCTCTCAGACGTGCCGCCTCCTCCGGATCGACCGGTGTCGCTGCAATCAAGGCATTGATATCCTGACGGCATCGTCCGCATACCCGTCCCGCTTTGGTAAAAGGTTTCAACTCGCCGAAAGAGGTTACGGCATTGAGTTTGATAATGTCGATCAGCTCCTCTTCGTGGACACTCTCGCAGCTACAGATCAATCTCCCTTTTTCGCTGACCAAACGGTTCGAATAGAGGTAAGCCGCATCGATCGGTTCATCCTTCTCGATCAGGGATTTGAGATGGAGTAAGTCGATATTCGTATTGATCCCGATAAACCGCTTCAGCCGATCGTGGCTGACAATGTACTGATCGATCCGGTTTTCATGGGTAATCTGAATCGTCTCATTCTCCGGATCTTTCGGATTATAGGTAGGTGAACGCAGATCGGCAAACAGGAACGACCCCACCTTCAACCCGTCAATAGATACCTCCTGAACGAATTTTTTATCCTCTAATCCCAAAAGATTGGATACCGCAACATCGGCTTGCAGGGTACACTCTTTGACCCGTCCCGCAATAAAATGGCCCTCTCGCAGCTGGGCCGCTTCACCGACACAATAGATATCGGGATCGGAGGTACGCATCGATGCATTTACCAGGATTCCTTTGTCACACTCCAGTGATTCACGGGCAAAACCGATATTGGGATCGATCCCCACCCCGAAAACCAAAAAGGGATCCTCAATCGTTCCGTGTTTCGTCACAATCTGGGTAATCCGCTCTTCATGGATCGTTTTTGCAATGATCTCGTCGTTAAACCAGATACGGATCCGGGGATCCTGCTCAAATATCCCCCGCAGCAGCGTTACCCCCTCATGGCTCAGTTCGGCTCCGTAAAGGTACTCTTTTCGTGCAAGCAGGGTGATCGATTTGGCGGACGGATTGCGCATCAGGGTATCGAGAAACTCAAGCCCGATCGGGCCGACTCCGACGATCACGACATTTTTTCCGACAATCCCTTCGGCAATTTTTTCACAGTCGCTTTCGCTCCGAAAGGTCGAAGCGTTGGTGATCCCCTCAATATCAAAAAGCTCTTTCGGATACGATCCGGTCGCAATGACCAATTTGTCGTAGGAAAAAAGGGCATGCTCGCTTAAAATCCGTTTGGCCTCCGTATCGATGTGAAGAATCTTCTGGTTTAATTCCAGACGCACTTTCGGATGAAGGTCTAACGTGATCGATTCGACGCATTGACTTTTGTCCACCAGCGCGCACAGATGGATCCGATCATACGGAGGGGTAATCTCATCCGAAACAATCACGACCTCCGAATGGGGAGCTTTTTCCATAATGGCGTTGGCCAGATAGACCGCCGATATTCCGCCGCCGACGATTACAATACGCATAATAACTCCTTTTTTTTAGGGTGGCGTGGAAAGTATTTATTTTTCATTTGTACCCGTTTTTGCCGCTTTTTTAGCGGTAGTATACGCTTCACGGCTGTTTTGGCAGGCCGCTTCCCACACAAACCACTGTTCATTGACCCCCTCCTCTTTCAGGGCGGGCTGCTGCTTCGTTTCACTTTGCCACAGCGCCTCCTGCGGTTTCGGGCAGGCACGGACACATTCGCCGCAGTAGATACACAGCCACGGATTATAGCGATACTTTTTCTCTCCGTTCTCCTGCTGATAAAACAAAATCGCCCCCGGAGGGCACACTTTTTCGCATTTATCGCAATAAATACACGCTTCGCCGTCGTATTCGATCAATCCGCGATAGCCGTCCGGGAGAACAATCTCTTTCGCCGGATAGCCGCCCGTATGGAGCGGCTTGAATAGATTTAGAAACGCTTCAAGCATAGATTTGAACATACCCTCTCCTACTTCGCCGTACAGGACATACACGGATCAAAAGAGGCCAGAATCGCCGGAGCATCCGCGTATTGGGATCCTTTAAACACCTCCATCATGGCCGGAATACCTGAAAAAGTGGGCGTTTTAATCCGGACCCTCTCAAGGATATTCTGACCGCTCCCCCGCACCAGATAGAAAAGCTCACCGCGCGGTGCTTCGACACGAACCACCGCTTCCCCTTTCGGCTTCCCTTTGACCTTCTCTTGTATCTCACCGACCGGGAGATTATCTACGATATTGCGGCACATTGCGATCGAATTGACGATCTCGCGCAGCCGGACGAAATTGCGGGCATGGATGTCGCCCGATGATTCCAATACCATCGTGTAGCCCACGGCTTCATACGGCAGATCGCTGCTCTCGGAACGGACGTCACTCGCCAAACCGGCCGCCCGTGCAAGCGGCCCCAGTGCATTGTAGGTATAGGCGTTTTCCAGACTCAGCACCCCGATCCCTTTGTATTTAAGCGACAATGACCAATTGGTATCGAAAAGCATCATCAGTGCATCCACTTTTTCCGATAAGGCAGCAAGATTTTTATGGATCAGCGCAGAGAGATCGGGGGTCAAATCACGGTTCACCCCGCCGATGGAGATGTAGTCAAACTGGACACGATTACCGCTGATCGCCTCTTGGATATCCATCACCGGTTCACGTTGCGCCATAATCTGCATAAAGAGGGCTTCGAATCCGGCATTCTCCGCCGTATGGGCCAGACACAGCATATGCGAATGGATACGATCAAGCTCCACCATCAGCATCCGTAGATATTTAATCCGGTCGTTGGCTTCGTACCCCAGCAGTTTTTCAACCGCAAGGGTATAGGAGAGGGAGTGGGTAATGGCGCATAGTCCGCACACCCGGGCGACGACGTAGCCTACCTGTTTAAACTCAAATTTACGGGTGCATGCCAGTTCTACCCCGCGATGGACAAACCCTACGTCGGCATCAACGCCGATAATTTTCTCGTTCTCGCACTCAAATTTAAAACGGATCGGTTCAAGGAGGGAGATATGCTGAGACCCCAGAGGGATCTGAACGGTTTTTTTCATGACTGGCTCCTGAGCGGATGGGGGATGGAATCTTCATCGAGGTACAACCCTTTTTCTACCCCGGAAACCGTTAATCCGAACATATCAACGATTTCGCGCTCCCCCATGATGGCGGAGGGGATCAATCCGATGATGGAGGGGATCGCGGTTTCATACTCGCTGATGAGATAATAGATGATTATTTCATCTTTGGCCCCGTATTTGGAAAAAATCCACTGCAATTCGATTTTCCCCTCTCCCAGATCGATGCCGTTAACGGTCAAGAAATGCCATATTTTTTTGTCATAGAATGTGCCGATATCGGCAAGCAGCGAGGAGAGTGTCGTCTCAATTTTCGTCATGTCTGACCCTTTGTGCCATATTCAATCGGCTAAGCTTGGTTCCAATCATCTGAACAGCTCCGAAAAGTTTAAACGGTTTTTCAATCGCTTTGCTCTTGGTTTCAAGAATCTCCAGCGCCTTGACCAATCCGTCGATAATCAGCTGGGGAGATGCGGCACAGCCGGGGATGTAGACATCGACGGGGATATAGCGGTCTATCCCGTCTTCAACATTCAACATCCCCCGAAACACCCCCCCCGTATCGGTACACGATCCGACCGCCACAACGACTTTCGGTTCGGGGATCTGCGTATAGAGTTCGACAAGCCGTTCACGCGATCGGTAGGTCACCGGCCCCGTTACCAGAAAAATATCGGATTGTTTCGGATTCCCGGTATTGATCGCACCGAACCGTTCAAGATCGAATTTCGGTCCCAAAGCCGCTAGGATTTCGATATCGCATCCGTTGCAGCTTCCGGCATTATAGTGCAAAATCCAGGGTGATTTTTTCCGAAACGGTGTAAAAAATTTCATCGAAGTATCCCCACTATATTGATAACGGCCAGACTCATCGCCACGCCGTAAACAATTTTAACCATATCCCCCGTACGGACACGGGCCGTCGCATTGTCAACCAGATTAACCAGTAAAAAGGTTGCCGCGACCAAAACGGCACCCACCCCGTAGGAAATACCGCCGAATAGGAAAATGAAACTGTAAATAAAAAGATATTCAAGGAAACGGGCCATGTACAAAAACTCGTAGAACACTCCGCTGTACTCTATCTCAACGCCGCCGACAATCTCCTGATGCGCTTCGGTAACATCGAAAGGGGATTTTTTCACTTTGATCGGGACGATAATCAGCAATGCGGCAAACAGCAACGGCATTTGGGCCAGATACCCCTCCCCCTCAAGGATACGACCGATCTCAAAGCTTCCCGAAACCAGATAAAATCCGACCGAGACAAGGATCAGTATCGGTTCATACGCAACCAGCGCCAGCAACTCCCGATTTGCCCCCAGATGCGAATAAACCGACCGGACGCTGTACCCCGCGAGGATCAGTACGACCTGAGCGAAAAGGTGGAGAAAAATGATGTAGAGGAGATTCCATCCCAAAAAGATCGCCGCGACACTAACCCAGAGGAGAAAAAAATGTCCTACGGCGAGCAGTGCATGGGGAGCGTGAACGATCAAAGAGCGTTTGTCCATCAACTTGAACATATCGTAAAAAGGCTGCAAAAACGGCGGCCCCTGACGGCGCTGCATCCGTGCTCTCAGTACCCGCTCACCGCCATAAACCAGTCCACCCAATAACGGGGCCAGAAGAATCCATACCCAAATCATGATAACGCTCCTGCGAGGAGAAGAGCAACGAACATCGCCCCAAATCCCCAGTAGATAAGCCGTTGTGTAAAAACGGAAGGTTCAAAATAGACTAGGGCCGCATCAAAAGACTCTTTTTCCCCGCAATGGTAGGGCTGAATACGGTCATAACGTTCCATAGCACGAATCATTATCGGCAGTAGAAAAACAATCAGCAGCGGCAAGGCAAAAAGAGCCAGTAACCGATCGTTTTGGACAAGGGTATATCCGACTGCCGTAAAAAGGATCAGAAAACTCAATAAGATCAGCGGAATATGGTAGCCGAAAGGGAGATGCTCCCTCTTGGTCAAAACAGTATCGGAGGGGTGGGAGAGCAGTGCTGAAGCCACTTTAAAATAGAGCAAAACCAACAATACACTTCCGACAATCATCCCCAGCAGCACGATTAGCAGCCAAGGGCGTTCGTGCAGAATCGAGGTGACCGATGTAATGGCGAAGAGTTTTCCCATAAAAAGACCGAAAGGGGGGAGTGTCAGCGAAACGAATCCGAAGACGATATAACCGACCGTTTTCGGAGCCCGCTGTATCATCCCTTTCATCTCTTCGATACTCTTGACGTGATACTGTTTTTCCAGTACACCCGCCGCAAGAAAAAGCAACGCTTTGGAGAGGGCATGGAAGAGGATAAGGACCATCGCGATAGAAATGCTTGATTCCGTACCGATTGCCGCAAGGGAGATCATCAATCCCAACAAAGCAATGGTCGAATATCCCAGAATCTCTTTGAAAACAAAACGGGATAATGCCAGATAGGAGGCGGCGACAAAAACCGACGCACCGATAACGGAGAGAAATTCTCCAAGGAGTGTCCCCCCCAATGCCGGTGAGAGTTTCAAAATGAGATACGGCGCAATTTTAACCATAGTCGCCGAATGGAGCATCGCACTCACCGGTGTCGGCGCAACCATGGCACCCAACAGCCAGCCGTCAAAAGGGATCGATGCCCCCTTTACCAATGCCGCCATGCTCAACAGCGCTACCGATAGCACGACCATTTGCCCCGAATGTTCCAAGAGTTCAGAAATGCTTAGGGTATCAAATCCGCTGATAGCAACTAAAGCCCCCAACAGTATCACCACTCCGCCGATTTGGTTCATCCACAAGGCTCGAAGCGCATTGCTACGGCTGATTTCGTCATTTCGAAATGCAATGAGCAGATACGAGGAGAGGGTCGTCATTTCAAACAGGAGAAAGAAAAGGAGCATCGAGTCGGCACAAACGATAGCATTCATTACCGAGAGAAAAAAGAGCAATCCGGCAATGAACACCCGTTTTTTAAACGGATCCGCCGATTCGTCCTTCATATAACGAATCGAAAACAGTATGATGATTCCGCCCACGATATTGATAATGAGAAACATAAATTTCGACAGGGTATCGACAACGATTTCCGGTGCCGTTTCCACAGGGGAAATCAATTTCGCGAAAAGATACAATAGCAGTTGCATCACCGCCAAAATCATTACCATTCGGCTCTTGAATTTCACCCCCTGATAGGCAAAATAGAGGAGTAAAAGCACATCAGCAACAACAATCCCCCCTTCCGCTACAGAAGAGAGGTGAAACGTGAAGATCTCCGGAGAACCGTAAAGGGTCAAAGCGGTTCCCCCCGATAGAATCAAAACCGCCGAACAGAGATAATAGTGTACCCGTTCAGAAGTAATGCTCACCAAAGCGGCTGAAGCTACGATCGGCAGCAAAACAAGTATCCATACCAGATCCATTACATCCCCTTCTTCACTCTTTTAAATTCTGTTCAACAATATACCATCACTTTGTTGCAAATTCATTTCGCCCCTATACTTTCGACCACTCTGCGATTTTAGCGGTATAGGTTTGTGCGATTGCTTCCCCTGCTTCTTGGGTTCTGGCCTGAATATAGAGGTTGAGATGATCGCTGTACTGATCGGGGATCATCAGTATCCAGTCATCGGTATCGAGCCAGATCTTAACGCCGTCAAGGGTCGAAGACTCTTTCCCTTTGGCATCTTCGAGGAACATACGCATCATCTTCCCTTTGAGCGCTTGGGAGCACTCCACTTGCGACATATGGTAGAAAAACTCCGGCAGCGCATCTATCAGTTCGGAAAGCTTCACGTTATGGTTCACCATCATTTCCACAATCTTCAGGGTAGCATACATCGAATCGCGGTGGGTCGCAAACTCGGTAAAGGCAAAGTTCCCCTCTCCCGTCGCGATCAGATCGTATTTTTGCATCTCTTCGGATTTGAAGTTCGCATACTGCCCCCTCTCTATCTCCAGA
>NZ_JALNYS010000022.1 GCF_023229695.1 Sulfuricurvum sp. | reverse complement strand
GTGGCTCAAGAACGTATTAGTCAATTCAAAGCTCAAAAGGAAGGAGTTTTCCGTGTTGCTTAACCTTTTAAGGTGCTCTTTTGCTAAATCAACCAAACTCTACCCTACTACTGTCGTGGAGTGAGCTATTTTTTAGACAATTTAAAGACAACTTAAAAGGGGAAATGGATGCAAAATATCGTTGACACCATCCGAGGGCTTGCAGTGATACTGGATAGGGATTTGGTGGGGCTTTTAAATCCAACTGTTCAGAAAAACTTGACAGTTCAAAGTCAAGGGAAGTAGAGAAATGGATGAACTAAACAAATCGAATATAGTCACCTACAATGACGGTGAAATAGAGTTGAATATTTCAGTTAGAGGAGAAACTCTATGGCTTACTCAGGCGCAATTGTGTGACATTTTTGAAAAAGATCAAAGTGTTATTAGCAGGCATATTAATAATATTTTTAAAGATAATGAAGTGGATGAAAAAAGCAATATGCAAAAAATGCATAGTGCAAATTCTGATAAACCTGTCAACTTTTACAGTTTAGATATTGTTTTAGCCGTAGGATACAGAACAAATTCATCTAAGGCAATAAAATTTAGACAATGGGCGACCTCCGTACTCAAAAGCTACATCCAAAATGGCTATGCCATCAACGCTGAAAAAATCACAAATGAGAGATTTGTATCGTTGGAATATGAAGTGGGAATGTTAAAGTCTCAGATGGGAGAGATTCAATCATTGCTTAAAGATGACACCACCCAGCCAAAACAAGGTATTTTCTACGATGGACAAATTTACGATGCGTATGCGTTTGTGAATGATTTGTTAAAAAGTGCAAAAACAGAAGTGGTGCTGATCGACAACTACATCGACGACACCGTTTTTACCCTCTTTAGCAAATTCCCCAATCTCAAAATCAAAATCTATACCCAAACCATCACTAAACAGCTCTCGCTGGACTATCAAAAATATCAGGCTCAATACCAAAATATTGAGCTTTTAGAATTTAAAAATGCCCATGATAGATTTTTGATTATCGATAGTACACAAATGTACCACATCGGGGCAAGTCTCAAAGATTTGGGTAAAAAATGGTTTGCGTTTTCGAAATTCGAGATGGATGCTTTGGAGATTTTGGGGAGATTGAAATGAACGATTTAACTATTACAAAAACAGGAGAACATAAATGATAAAAATCGGCGTCATTACCGCATCAGACCGTGCGAGTGCGGGAATTTACGAGGATATCTCAGGCGTAGCCATCCAGGAGACGATGAAAGATTATCTAAAAAGTGCTCATGAGATCGTCTATCGCTGTATTCCTGATGTTCAGTCAACCATTGAAGCGACGATAATCGAACTGTGTGACAAGGAAGGGTGCTGTCTCGTCGTCACGACGGGGGGAACCGGTCCCGCATTGCGCGACGTGACCCCTGAAGCGACGGAGAACGTGTGTGAGAAGATGATGCCGGGGTTTGGCGAATTGATGCGTCAGGTGAGCCTCAAATACGTCCCTACGGCAATCTTGTCACGCCAGACGGCAGGTATTCGTGGAAAGTCGCTGATCATTAACCTTCCGGGTAAACCCAAGTCGATCCGGGAGTGTCTTGACGCGGTGTTTCCGGCAGTCCCCTACTGCATCGATTTGATCGAGGGGCCGTATCTGGAGTGCAACGACGAGGTGATCAAAGCGTTCCGTCCAAAACAGTAAGTGGTATCAGGGTAAGGAAAATTGTTTTATAATGGATATTATTGATTTACCCGTGCGTCAGGTCAGTGATATTTTATGCAAGAAGGGGGTCATCATGGATCCATATATGCTTGAAGCGATTCGGGAAGCAGAAAAAGGGTTGGAAGAGGGGGGGATCCCTATCGGTTCGGTGCTTGTGTATGAGGGGAAAATTATCGGACGGGGGCATAACCGGCGTATTCAAAAGGGGAGTACCATATTGCACGGTGAGATGGATGCTTTGGAAAATGCGGGGCGTTTAAGTGCTTCCGTCTATAAAAAATGTACCCTCTATACCACGCTCTCTCCGTGCCCGATGTGCTCCGGTGCCATAGCGCTCTATGGCATCCCCCATGTCGTTGTTGGTGAAAATGAAAATTTTCAGGGGGAGGAGGAGCTGCTCCGTTCACGGGGTGTAACACTCGATATCCTCAATGATCACCGATGCATCGAGATGATGGGAAAATTTATCCGGGAGCATCCGATAGTGTGGAATGAAGACATCGGGGAATGATTTTGACCCTTTGCACCCCGCATCTTCTGGATAGGGGAGAGAGTGTGATTAAAAATCAGCACATTGTACCCCTACTTATCCTCTAATCTTCTGCTAAAATATCTATTTATTGCGAAAGGTTGAATGTGAAAACGGAAACGGTCCCCCTCGATTTATTGTATCAGTTGATAGACGACTCAAACGATATGATTTTTATCATCCGGATCGAGGACGGTTACATTGAATACGCAAACCGCCATTCGATAAATTCGATCGGATACACGGTAGCGCAGATGAATGAAGTGGGGATGGAAAGGTTCCGGCACCCCCTTAAAGAGGATGAAGATTTTCGTCAGCATCTTCAGGAGCTTAAAGAGAAGGGGAGATTGACCGATTATGCGGTGGTTATCCGCAAAGACGGTACGGAGTTTCCGGTGGAGGTCAATGTACGTTCTGTTCGCTATCACGGTATCGATTACAATATTGCCATCGCTCGTGACATTACCGAACGTTTTGAGAGTGAAGCCAAACTGATTGCAATGAATGAGCAATTAGAAAAGATGGTTCAAGAACGGACGCGTCAATTACAGCACCATATTGCGCGGCTTGAGAGCTATAAAAATGCGATGGATGCCAACAGTATCGTTTCCATTTCCGATGTTACCGGAAAAATCATCTATGTCAATGAAAACTTTTGTCAGGTGTCGGGCTACAGCGCCGATGAAGTGATGGGAAAGCAGCATAATATTCTCCGTCATCCGGATACTCCGGATACCCTTTTCAAAGAGATGTGGAATACCATCCGCGCGAAGAAAATATGGAAAGGGGTATTGAAGAACCGGAAAAAAAACGGGGATTATTATAGTATCGACAGTGCCATACTTCCGATATTGGATGATCAAGGGGAGATTGTCGAATACATTGCCATCCGGCATGAAATTACCCAATTGATGGAACAAAAAGAGAAATTGCATCGGCAAGCCTATATGGACGAAATGAGTGGATTCGGAAGCCGTTTGCGATTGATTGAAGATGCCAGAGAGATCCCTTCTCCTTTGCTAAGTTATATAGATATTGATCAATTTAATAATATTAATGACTTTTACGGATTGGCATTCGGAGATCGGGTACTGCAAGAGTTCGCCAAACGTCTTCAATCCGAATTCGGTACGGGGATCAGTTATTATCGCCTGCATGGAGATCATTTCGCTATTTTGACGGAGGAATCGCGGCTGGATGTGTGTGCGGACAGATTGCAAGCTTTTATTGAAAGATTCAACCGTCAAAACTTCCTCTTCGAAGGGAAAGAGCTGACCCTGCGCATTACGGCAAGTATCTCTACGGAGAAAGGGGATAAGCTGCTCCCTACGTGCGATCTTGCCAAACGGTATGCCAAAAAGCATCAGAAAACGTTTGTCGTGTACATGCCTGAGATGGGATTGGAAGAGGAAGTGCGTGCCAACATGGACTGCGCCGTAAGGGTTCAGCACGCATTGAATGAGGAGAGGATTGTCGTTTATTGTCAGGCTATCGCCTCTGCGGAGAGCCTTGAGGTGACGAAATACGAATGTCTGATGCGGATGATTGCGCAAGACGGTACGGTGACGACTCCGTTTCATTTTTTGGAAGCGGCCAAACACTCCAAGCAATACGGAGAGCTTTCAAAAAGGATGATCACCAAGGTATTTGAACTTCTTGAACATCATAGGGACAAAAGTTTTTCGATCAATATTACAATTGATGATATTCTAAACAAAGAGATCGTAGCGTTGATTATGGATAAATTGTCGGCAAAACGATCCTTTATGCCGGTTATCTTTGAATTGGTAGAGTCGGAGGGGATCGAGAATTTTAAGGAGGTGACCGATTTCATCCGACAAATCAAATCGTTTGGATCCCTTTTGGCGATTGATGATTTCGGGACCGGCTACTCCAATTTTGAGTATCTTCTCAAGCTTGATGCCGATATTATCAAAATTGACGGATCGTTGATCCGAAATATTGCGAATGATCCGACTCTGGAAGCGATTGTCGGATTGATAACCAATTTTGCG
The DNA here is from genome assembly GCF_023229695.1 of Sulfuricurvum sp. Classification (GTDB taxonomy): domain Bacteria; phylum Campylobacterota; class Campylobacteria; order Campylobacterales; family Sulfurimonadaceae; genus Sulfuricurvum. The sequence goes on along the minus strand of NZ_JALNYS010000022.1, from coordinate 43,350 downwards.
AAACAGCAAAACATTCAAACGGTCGCCGAATTTGTGGCTTCAGAGAAGATTTTAGAGAAGGTGAGGGGAGCAGGGATCGATTTTGTACAGGGATATTATATCGGAAGACCGGAACCTCTCTTTTAAAGAGTAGCTTCTTGATCGGTACCACCCCCGGATAACGGGGCGGTTAAACGAAATCGACTTTTGTGACATGGTGTTTAAGCCCGAGTTCCTCAGGAGTACATCCGAGTGCGAGACCGACCATTTGTTGCATATGAAGGACAGGCAGTGAGACGTCACGACCAATAGCAACAGAGGCATGATGGGTTTGTGTATCGAGTTTAAGATGGCATAGCGGACACGGAGTTACCATCCAGTCTGCATTGGCATCCATCGCACCCGCAACGGCATTACCTGTTAGGATCGCAGCAGTACGAGGTGCTTGAAGCTCGGCATGGAAGCCGCAGCATTTGTTTTTTTCAACATAATCGACACTTACACCCCCACACGCGACGATAAGATCATCCAGTGAGGTGGGTGTATAAGCACTTTCAGGACTTTTATGCGTTTCGTTTTGAAGCTCAGAAGGACGGATATTGTGACACCCGTAGAAAGGGGCAATGTTAAATTGGCTTAACGGTTTAACCACCATCTCTTTAAGCTTATCCAAACCGAAATCATCGATAATGGCATACAAGAAGTGGGTGATTTGAGAAGACCCTTTGTACTCCAATCCCACTTCTGCGAGCTTCGCGTTTACTTTTGCTTTTAGCTCTGCATTGTGATCAAGGCGGTGTTTGGTCATAGCGGTATTGAGCTGACACGTATTGCAGATGGTCACCATTGTAAGGTCGTGTTTTTCAGCATACGCGATGTTACGCGCATTTAAAACCAAAGATAAAAAGTCATCATAATCTTGCAGGTGTGAAGCACCGCAACATGAAGCTTCGGTGAGTTCTACAAGCTCGATTCCCAATTTTTCTGCGACTGCCAAAGTCGACATCATCTGCTCAGGTGTACTCTCTTTTGCGGTACAGCCGGTAAAAAGTGCATATTTTAATTTTTCCATTGAGTACTCCCTAAAACTTTACGGTTGATGAAGATTTGATTAGTTGTTTGATCTCATCTAATTTATCGGCTTTTGGCATATTCCACGGCAGTACGATTTTACCTTTGGTAAACATTTTAAGTGCGACAGGGACGTGTTTCAGAACACCGATATTCCCTTCCGAGTAACGTACAAGTTCACCTTCGTCGAGAAGACCGTGTTTTTGAATCGAATGGGCAAATCCGACGGCGTGGCGTGTCGCAACATTGTTTTTCGCGATACCCGCTTCAAATATCATGTTGTGAAGTTTGGTGATTTTCTCGATCGGATTGACCTCTTTGGGACAAACCTCCGCGCACTCCATACATTTGACACAGTCCCAGACCCCTTGCGCTTCCTGGTTGACCGTGTGAAGACGCTCGATTGCCGCATCATCGCGTACATCGGCAGAGAAACGGTAAGCTGCCGCAAAGGCAGCCGGCCCGATAAACTCATCGTTAATTGCTAGAGCAGGGCAGGAGTAGTGGCATGCTCCGCATTGGATACAATAATCGGCTTCAAGAAGCTTTTCCGCATCATGCGGGCTTACAAGATGTTCAGATGCAGGATTCTCTACGATATCGCTGATAAGAAACGGCTGTACTTGGGCGTGTTTGTCCCAGAAATCTTTTTTATCGATGATAAGGTCTTTGATCGCCCGCTTGGTGCTTAGAGGCTCAATCGTGAGTTCTGTTCCGAACACATCGATGAGATCGAACAGACGGGATTTACATGCCAGAATTCCTTTTCCGTTGACCTTGATCGAACAGACACCGCAGATACCGTGACGGCAGCTGCGGCGGTAAGATAAACTTCCGTCATGATCCCATTTGATACGGTTCAAAATGTCCAGAATAACCTCTTCATGGGTAACTTCGAGAACATACGTATTGTAATAGGGGAGATAGTCGGTCTCTTCGTTAAAACGAAAAACCTTAAATGTCACCTGTTGTGATTTAAGTGTATCCATGCCGCTCTCCTTAATATGATCTGGCTTTGAGTTCATGACGGCCAAGTGTGACATCCATGTAGTCAAGGGTAACATTTCCATTTTTATCCATATAGGCCATGGTGTGTTTCAAGAATTTTTCATCGTCACGGGTCGGGAAATCTTCACGGTAGTGGGCACCGCGGCTCTCTTGACGGGCAAGGGCACTTGCAACGATGAAAAGCGAATAGTCAAGCATGTGCCCAAACTCGATTGCCTCTTGCAATTCGGTGTTGAAAATTTTTGATTTATCGGCAATACGGATGTTTTTATAACGTTTCCGCAAATCTTCCATAATCGCCATTTGTGCCGTGAGAGTTTCTGCACTGCGGAAAACACCGGCATTGTCGGTCATGGATTGCTGCAGTTCGTTACGGAGTCCGGCAACCGATTCTTGTCCGTTATTGGTAAGAACCCAATTAAGCTCATGGATCATTGGATCGGCATCGGCTGCGGTTGCTGCTTTCAAAGGGATCGTGTCCACTTCGTTGACCATCGTTTTACCGACAAAACGGCCAAACAACAACGCTTCAAGAACCGAGTTCGCACCCAAGCGGTTAGCACCGTGGACACTGGAACATGAACATTCGCCGGCAGCATAGAACCCTTCGACGAATTCGGTATTGTTTTTACGGACATGTCCGTCTTTGTCCATTGGAATACCGCCCATTGAATAGTGGGCCGTTGCCGAGATCAGGATAGGTTCTTTGATCATATCCAGACCGAGAAACGTGATCGCAAGGTCACGAAGTTCCGGGAGGCGCTCCATGATTTTCTCTTTTCCAAGGTGGACGAGATCGATGTAAACGGCGTCTTTACGTGGACCGACACCGCGTCCTTCACGGATTTCTTGGATGATGGCGCGGGCAACAACGTCACGTGATGCGAGTTCCATTGCATTCGGGGCGTATTTTTCCATGAAACGTTCACCCAGTGAGTTGAGAAGTTTCCCCCCCTCGCCGCGAGCCGCTTCGGAGATCAAAACACCGTTCCCTGAAAGTCCTGAGGGATGAAATTGTACGAATTCCATATCTTCAAGAGGCAAGCCGTGACGGGCAACGAGTGAGAGGCCGTCACCGGTATTGGCGTGGGCGTTGGAGTTGATTTTGAAAGCACGGGCGTATCCGCCGGTTGCGAACATAACCGCTTTAGCATTGAAAATCGCTTTTTCGCTGTTACGGATGTTATACGCGGCAACTCCGTAGACTTTCCCCTCTTTGTAGAGGAGGTCTGCGACATACCACTCATCCCAAAATTCTACCCCTTCACGATCCGCTTGTTCGTAAATGGTCTGAAGCAATGTCAGTCCGGTGCGGTCTTTCGCAAAACAGGCACGCGGTGAGGATTGTCCGCCAAAAGGGCGTTGAGCGATCGTTCCGTCTTCATTACGGCTGAAGGCCGCACCCATTCGCTCTGCCCAACGGATCGTCTCGGGAGCTTTTTCACACATGAACTGAACAACGTCCTGGTCCGCGAGATAGTCGGAACCTTTAACGGTATCAAATTCATGAAGTTCAACACTGTCTTTATCGCTAAATGCTGCGTTGATACCGCCCTGTGCCGCTCCGGAATGGGAACGCAACGGGTGCAATTTTGTAATTACGGCTACTTTTTTGCCGGCTTTTTGCAATTCGCGAGCCGCCGCACATCCGGCTAAACCGGCTCCAACGATCACCGCATCATAAGTATAAATAGGAATACTCATACGCCATCCTTAGGTAAAATCTGAGAGGGATTATAGCGTGCTACTCCTTGGACAATATTAAAAGAGTTTATATGAGGTTAGAGTTGGGGAAAGAGATATGCGTTGTCCAAAATAGTAACAACTTTGTAATCCGAACCCCACTGAGTGGGTGATACGGTTACAAAAATCCATCTTATTACGTCAATCAATCGCTTTAGTCTCGTATTTGGGAGACTTGATTGCCCCCTTTTTCTATCGCTTTTGCCAGAATTTTACGGACATCGTCGATACTCTCCTCCAAGGTTTTGATAGGGGCTTTGAGGATAAATCCCCCGCTGAGCGAAATTTTTATCACCCCTTGCGCTGTTGCGAAAGAGGAGAGGCGTACCGCCTCGATAAATCGGTTGCATTCATCAAGCGCGCTCTCTTTACTGCCGCGTGAGAGTAAAAATACGAGGGTATCGTCTTCCAAATGGGCTAGGATATCATGAGATTGTTCGTACATCGAGAGCATCTCCCCCAGTTTTCTGTAGACATTCCCCAACTCTTCTGAAGAGAGCCCTTGTCGCAATGTGTCGTAATCATCCACTTTAAAGAGGGCAAGGAAGAGGTTATTCCCCGATTTCGCCGATTTTTTCATACTAAATGAACTCATTAACCCTTTGTCGTTGTAGAGGCCGCTTAGGGGGTGAAGCAATGCGCTGTTTACTCCGTTTTGCATCGATTTTCTCCCGAAATGTTTGACAATAAAATTGGCCTCTTCGGTATGGGTGATCCGTTTGCCGTCAACATCGACGGAGCACAGGGTGTCAATGTCGCTGTAGATGAGGTTGAGCCGGGAACGGAAAAAGAAAAAGCTAATCGCGACAATGATCAATAAAATAAGCCCCGTCATTTTTGCGGAAGCGACCGATTGTGCGGTGCATTGGATCTGGTAATCGATCATATGATCGATATCCGTTAAGAGAGCGGTTCTGGCGGATAATACGTCCTGATAGGCTTGCTGCCGTTTTAATTCCGGAGTTACGATCCAGGTCATCATCGTTTTTTGAAATATATCGGAGGAGAGGGTCAAGGAGCGCAATAGCGATGCTTGTTCATCGTTTGAGCTGACAAACGAATCCAATAGTTCCTCTTCTCCGGAGCGTTTAACCGATAGTGTCAATTCGGAGAGGGCTCCGTGAATCACGATATTGGCCATGCTGATATCATTCAAATCGGCTTTAATGACCTTGTCGATCAATGCGTGCTGATTTTTAAGGGCACTTAAACGATCAGCGTACGACGCGACATGAAACAGTTGTACGGCGAGGATCATCATCCCCCCTGTAATAACGGCTAAAGCAAATTTGAAATGGAAAAAAATTTTACGTATCGATAACAACACCTAGTCTCCTTTGATTGATTTATGTTTTTATTTGATGATTACGATGGGACAATTCTATCAAAAAATAAATGAAAATAGTTTAACCCTCTCTTTACCGCGATTTTACTATAATACCCGATTGTATTATATCTTTCTTGGATCAGGGTTAGGGTGAACGTCGAAAACTATTTTATTCATACTATGAGTTCACCTGCGAGTCGTATCGGCGATGACGGTGCCCTTGTCGGAAACCGGGTATACAGTAAAGATCTTTTTTTCGAGAACATCCATTTTAAACGGCAATGGCTTACGGAGTACCAAATCGGCTATAAAGCGATGATGGTTAATATCTCCGATGCGATTGCTATGAATGCCGTTCCAAAATATGCGTTGCTCGGCATTGCTATGCCCCGTTCCATGACGCTGCATCAAATGGATGAACTGGGGCGGGGGATTAAAAGTGCGGCAGCGCAATACGGTATTGAAATTATCGGCGGAGATACGATATCCAATGGGAAACTTGACATCTCGATCACCATTATTTCCGAAACAACATCTCCTTTGTTGCGAAAAGGGGTAAAAGTTTCCGATTGCATCGCGTATACGGGGAGAATCGGAGAATCGGCACGGCAGCTTCGCTATCTTCTGGCAGGAGGGAAAGTCCATTCTCAAAGCCGTTTTGTCGTGCCTCAGCTGCGTCAACGGTTTGTACAAACGGCCCGGCGCTATCTGAGATCGGGGATGGACCTTTCCGATGGTCTTTTCAGCGATGTCGAAAAGCTGTGTGATGCAAATCGAATCACGCTGAACTGGTCAAAAAGGCCCTGCAAGCGGGTAGGCTGCAGCGGCGAAGAGTATGAAATGCTGATTGCTTTCGATCGCCGTCATCTGAAGGCGCTTAAATCCATTTCCAAACTCACCCGTACCCCGTTAACCGTTGTCGGAACCGCTAAGCGGGGAAGATTCGTCAATCGCTGCAAGCGTCATCATTTTTAGGAGTTTCATGGAACGTCAATATTATCTTCCTCACAGCCCGATCGAATTTCATTTTCGTCAATCTCCCCGTGATTTCGTCGTGGATGAGATCCCTTTGTACCCTTTTAGCGGGGAGGGGGAACATCTGATCTTGCATGTACGGAAAAAAAACCTCTCCACTTGGCAGATGGTCGATATTTTCAGCAACCATCTGGGGATAAAGGGGCGTGATATCGGATATGCCGGCCTGAAGGATAAAAATGCCCAAACAAAACAGTACATTTCGATTCCGAAAAAGTATGAAGCCGCTTTGGAAAATTTTGACCATGAAGGGATTAAAATTCTTGATCGTCTCTATCATAACAATAAAATCCGTATCGGACATCTTAAAGGGAACCGTTTCTTTGTCCGCCTCAAAAAAGTGAGTCCTGTTGCAGCAACGAAAATTTCTCAAGCCCTGAAGCTGATTAAAAAACAGGGGATGCCGAACTATTTCGGATTTCAACGATTCGGGATAGGCGGAGAGAATTATAAAAAAGGGAAAGCAATTTTAGAGAAAACGCTGAAAGAGCGGAATAAAAAACTTTCGCAGTTTTATGTCAATGCCTATCAGAGTTTTCTTTTTAACGATTGGCTGAGTCGCCGTATTGAGATTTCCAAGCTGATAGAGGGGTTCGGCATCGATGAACTGAGCGGTGTCCTCCCAATGATCCCAAAAGAGGAAATTGCCGTAATGAAAGGGCAAAAACACCCCTTTAAACTGATTCACGGCGATGTAATGATGCACTATCCCTACGGTAAACTTTTCCATTACGAAGAGGAGGGTGAGATCGCCCGATTCGAAGCCCATGGTACCTCCATCAGCGGATTGCTGAGTGGAAAACGGGCGACCAGAGCGGTGGGGATTGCCGGAGAAATTGAGAGCGGATACGATACGATCCATGAGGGGATAGACGGAGCACGGCGCTATGGGTGGATATTTCCCGAAGAGGTGGAGGGGGAGTATAAAGAGAATGAAGCATGGTTTGAACTTCATTTCACCCTGCCCAAAGGCTCTTACGCAACGGTATTGGTAGAGGAGATTGCCAAGCGTGAAATTCAAAGTGATGAGGAACAAGACTAAATGAATAAACGGCATTTTACCTCTGCAGTCTCGCAGATTTTCGGCAAATTCGCCTCCAAGGAGCATGGTCCGAGGTTTCAAAGTGCGATCAACCGTTCGTATGTCCGGATGATGGGGTTGGATATGGGGGAGTTTGAGTCACCGGAATCGTATCCTACCCTCAATGCGCTCTTTACCCGGAGGCTGAAACGAAAAAGAAGTTTTTCGGCAGACGGACGCGATGTTATCAGTCCATGCGACTCGTTGATTACCGAGTGCGGTACCCTTCATGAAAATTTGGCTTTGCAGATCAAAGGGATGCGTTACAGCGTAGATGCATTTTTGGGTGATCATATCAGCGTTGAGGATAAAAAAGCGATCCATAACGGAACGTTTGCCAATTTTTATCTCTCCCCCCGTGATTACCACCGTTATCACGCGCCGATGGACATGCAGATTCTTGGAGCCGTCCATATTCCGGGAAAACTGTATCCGGTCAATATTCCGACGTTGAAGAAAAAAGTCGATCTTTTTATTGAGAATGAGCGCGTTGTTTTGGAATGCCTCAACAGTAGCGGTAAGCGGTTTTTTCTGATTCTTGTCGGGGCCCTTAATGTGGGGAAAATGGAAGTGAGTTTTGAACCGCGTATTCAGACCAATACCGGTGCAACATCGACATTTTACTCCTACAATCAGTTGCATATGAGCAAAGGGGATGATTTCGGATGTTTTCAAATGGGATCAACGATTGTGATGCTGTGCGAACCGGATATGGTAGAACTCGGGATATCGGTCGGGCATAATGTAAAATTTGCCCAAACCATCGGGCGCCTTATTTCCTAAAGAGGATATTCAGGCGAACGGTTAAATGGCCGTTCTCTTCATAGATGTCAATCGTACTGTCAACAGGGGGGTGTAGTTTCCCGAGCGCACCTTGAATGGAATGAAATACATGATGGAATTTAGGGAACATCTGTGCACTGATATGATCAATATGGGACGCTTTAATGATATTGGCTAGAGAGTCGATGCCGCTGTAGTAAACGGTTTTATTGATGGAGCGATTGATGCGGTATTGGCGTAACAATTCGATATTCTTGATCAGCACATGGCACTCTTCGTCGCAGATGACCCGATTGGAATTGGCTCTGTCGAGCTCCTCCCGGATCTCTTTTTCGACGATCTCCTGACGATTTTTGACCTCTTGTTCAAGATTTGGATCAATGGAACGGATCAGGGAGAGTATTTCCTCCGTCTCCAACGGTTTACCCGAGGTGATATAGCTGTAGGATTTGCCGTCGAGGTACTCGTGACTCAGAGCCTTGATGAGCTCCGCCACAATACTAAGATAAGCAAACTTGTCCTCTTTGTTGAGATCAAAAGTGATCCCATGTGCTGAAATAAGGGGTTTCGGCCCGGCATATTGAAGCGTCATCATAACTCTCCTTGCGTATTATACGTTGAATCTAAAGTGCATGATATCACCATCTTGCACAATGTACTCTTTACCTTCCAAACGCATTTTTCCCGCCTCTTTGGATTTGGCTTCTCCGCCGCAGGCAACGAAGTCTTCATATCCGATCACTTCGGCGCGGATGAACCCTTTTTCGAAATCGTTGTGGATGACGGCAGCCGCTTTGGGTGCCGTCGTGTTTTTGTGAATGGTCCACGCACGCACCTCTTTGACACCGGCAGTAAAATAACTCATCAATCCCAGTTTATCAAACCCTTTACGGATGATCTGCTCCAGTCCGGATTCTTCTATCCCCATATCGCGTAAAAACTCATTGCGCTCATCGTCTTCCATACCGACAAGCTCTTCTTCGATTTTGGCGCAGAGTTTGACTACTTCACATCCGTGTTTTGCGGCGTGTTCACGGAGATGTACAACGTATTCGTTGTCTTCAGTGAGACCCTCTTCATCGACATTCGCTCCGTACATAATCTCTTTTGCACTAAGAAGTCGAGTTTCGCTCATCAGTTTTTCATACATTTCCGAATCGGCTTTCGGGAAGTTGCGGGCGAGGTTCCCTTCCGCTAAAAATTCGGCGAGTTCTTCGGCAAATTCTGCCATGACGGCGGAATCTTTGTCGTTTTTTGCCTGTTTTTTGAGCCGCTCTATACGGTTGGTGAGTACTTCGATATCGGCAAAAATCAGCTCGTTTTCAATGATTTCGACATCGTCCAGCGGATTGATTCGCCCTTCGGTGTGGACAATGTTTTCATCGTCAAAACAACGGACGATTTGCAAGATTACTTCCGTTTCACGGATATTGGAGAGAAACTTGTTTCCCAATCCTTCCCCCTTGCTGGCTCCTTTAACAAGACCGGCGATATCGACGAAATCGAGGGTCGAGTATTGGATACGCTCAGGATTTACGATTTTAGCAAGCGCGTCGAGACGTACATCGGGTACGGGAACGGTCGCTTTGTTCGGTTCGATCGTGCAGAAAGGGTAGTTGGCCGCTTCGGCGTTTTGCGCTTTGGTGAGTGCGTTAAAAGTGGTTGATTTTCCGACGTTTGGTAATCCTACAAGTCCGATTGATAAGCCCATTTTATGTTTCCTTGATTGTTATACGATTGCTCTATGATTAGTGCAATTATAATGAAAAGTTGTTGAGTGGGGACTGAGGGGAGAGGAAAGGTGTTTTGTCATCATAATGCAGTGATGACTTTATGCTATAATACACAAAAAGGAGATAGTATGAGTGTACGCACCACCATTACCCTCGATGAGGACATCCTCAAACTCCTCAAATTTAAAGCATTAGACACATCAGAATTGGTCTCATCGTTGGTCAATGCTATCATCATCGATGCATTTCGAGAGGATGCTTCTGATCTAAAAGCCTTTGATGAACGAAAAAATGAAGAGACGATTTCATACGAATTATTATTACAGAAGTTTCAAGTGAGTGGAAAGCTATAATTAAAACGGCATTATTCAAGAAATCTATTAATTATTTTCTAATGAGACGTTGAAATAAAATATCCTCCATATTTTGTCTGCTATCGAACAGCGCCGTCACAAAAACGTGATCCTTATTGATTTTATAGATGAGTCTCCATCTCTCAATGATAAGTTCACGATAGGTAAAAAGTCCAATATCGGCGAGTTCAGGGACGACTCGTCCTCTTTCGGGAAATCGGTTAAGGTTTTCGGCACGTTCGCGAATGGTGAGAAAGATGTTACGGGCATTTTGAGGAGACTCTTGGTAGATGTGGTCTGCGAGAGCAGAGAGATCCCTTTGTGCTGTTTCCGTCCAAAAAACGCTAAAGGTCATTATGCTAATTTTTGCTCAATTTTTTCGAAAAAGCTCTCTTGAGACTCGAAACGATTGTTTTTTATATCCTCTTCGCTTTGTGCCATGAGTTTTAATAATGCTAAGGCATTTTGCATCTTTTGGTAGCTTTCGATGTCTTGGATAACCGCTTTTGCCTCACCGTTTTGGGTGATGATAAGGGGGCGATGCGAATCGTTTACGTACGAAAGGGCATCGGCAGTTTTGGATTTGAGATAGCTGATAGGGCGAATATCGGTGGCTAAATTCATAATAAATCCTTTTTTATAGTGAGATATGGTACCAAATAAAGACTTAATATAGACTGATTGAGAATATAGTATATATTCTTTACTTAGTGTTTCAAGGTCTCTCCCATCAAATGGTAATGCACTCATATATGTAATCCTTTTAAATGAATAATGTACTAATGACTTGTTATGCTTTTTTTCTTTGTGGAATTGGATTAACGAATATAAGTTCATCTGTTTCTAGATTAAAAGCTACTAAGGTAGTATTTGAAAAAGTATTTTGTTTGATTTCAGCTCGCATTTCATCATTTAAAGTTTCATTATGATATTTTTGTAAAAACGTTAAAAATGAATCAATAGTTTTATTATATTCATCATCAGAAATATCTTTTTTAATTAATAATTTAAATTTTTTATTATCATCTGCATCGGATATAATGGAAAATGTAAATGAATAAGGATTGTCCTTTTTTACTTTATTTTCCGAGAAACTTGATGTGACTAACGTTACATTCGGAGCTTTTGAACCAACTAAATTTTCTTTTAATGATAAAAACCCTTTTTTTAAGAGATTATAGTGATCTTTTCCCATTTCATTTAAAAACCCATCAAAATAGGATTTACTGATATATGCTATAACGGCAGTTGGTAGTAACCATTCAACCCCTGCAAAAGGTCCACTCTTTTCTCTTGGTAAAAGTTGAATAGATAAATTGTTAGAAGATAATGTATCAATGAATTCATCAAATATTGATTCTGAGAAATCTTCTTCGTACATTATAGTAATATGTGGATTCATATTTAACCTTACTGGTTTGGTATATTAATGTTTATATGAAGTAAATAAAAAATATTAATAAACAATTTTAATTTATTTTACTATAGAAGTCTTAAATTCTTTAATGATGCAATTATGCTAGAATGCACTAAGAAGAGGGGATAGTATGCGGGTTCGTACTACCATCATTTTAGATGAGGACATTCTAAAACTCCTCAAACTCAAAGCATTAGAAATATCAGAATCGGTCTCATCGATGGTCAATGTTATCATCATCGATGCATTTCGAGAGGATGCTTCTGATCTAAAAGCCTTTGATGAACGAAAAAATGAAGAGACGATTTCATACGAATTATTATTGAAGAAGTTTCAAGGAAAAAGCTAGATTCCCGATCTACCCTAAAGGGCACGTGAAGTCGGGAAAGACGAGAGAACAAAGGCAAAATTATTTTTTGAAAAGTTCGGAATGTGATCCGATCCGTACAAGCTGTAACTCATTTAGCTCGTTATCTATTTTATAAATCAGAAGTAAATCGGGTTTGAGATGACAGTCAAAGCACCCTTTGTAATTACCGATCAAGGGATGATTTCGATATTTTTCTTCCAATATTTCCAGAGCCATCAGGCGGAGCAATACGGTTTTTAATCGCTCTTTGTCATCATTTGAGAGTTTTTTGAAGTCTGATTTAAAACCGCTGGTTCTAAAAATATCAAGCATTTTAGTTTTCTAAATCATCAAACAGATCATCAATAGTTGAAAACTTTTTTCCCTCTCGTTTATCTAATTCATCAAGCGCTTTTTGTGTTTGGGGCGTTGGCAGTTTTACTTCAAATGGAAGTCCCCGATTGAGTCGTACTTGCTGCAAAAACAGGGTGATCGCCTGAGTCATATTTAACCCTAATTCACTCAACATTTGTTCAGCATCGTGTTTTAATGCAGGTTCGATGCGTGCGTGTATCATTGTACTTTTTGACATGGCATCTCCTTTGTCTTGATGGTTGAATTGTATCTCAATTGAGATACAAAGTCAAGAAGAGAGTTTATTTACACTGTTCCATCAACCAGTTAAGGCTCATCCGTACCCCCGCACCCGTACCGCCGTAGGTATGGACATCCCACGCGCTTTCGGTGTAGGCCGAGCCTGCGATGTCGAAGTGGACCCATTTGTCCTTCATATCCTCATCGATAAAGTTATCGAGAAAGAGTGCCGCCGTTATCGCTCCGCCGTAGGGTTTGGACGAGACGTTGCACACATCGGCGAGGTCGCTTTTGATCAGTTTTTTGAGATGGCGGTTGAAGGGGAGGATACCGCAGTACTCACCGGCAGAGGCTCCCGCTTTGACCCACGCTTGTTTGAGTGCTTCGTTGTGTCCCATTACCCCTGTCGTATAGGGTCCGAGGGCTACCATGCAAGCACCGGTGAGGGTCGCATAATCAAAGAGGTAATCGCTTTTGACCTTTTCTTGCGCATATCCCAGAACATCGGCGAGAACGAGGCGCCCTTCGGCATCGGTGTTGCGTACCTCGATCGTTTTACCGTTTTTGGCGCGGAGGACATCATCGGGTTTGTAGGCATTTCCGCTGATCATGTTTTCTACCGCGCCCACAATAGCGTGCACTTCGATATCCAGTTTTAGCTCACTCACCGCTTTGATAATCCCCATCACGGCACAACCGCCGGCTTTGTCCATTTTCATCGTTACCATCGAAGCTGCCCCTTTAAGGCTCAACCCGCCGCTGTCGTAGGTGAGTCCTTTACCGACGAGGGTAATCACTTTTTTCGGATTTTCGGGTTTATACGCCAGATGGATGAGCTGCGGCGGATGGGCGGAACCGCGACCGACGGAGAGCATGGCAAGCATCCCTTCGTCTTCGAGACCGTTCGGATCGAGGATGGTGCACTCAAGATTATTACTTTTTGACAAGGTATCGGCGGTCATTGCCATTCTGAGCGGGGTCATGTCATCGGGTGTCTGATTCACTAAGGTTCGGACAAAATTGGTCGCTTTTGCGATGATCAGCGTTTGGGTAAGAACCGTTTGAAGGAGGGTTTCATCGAGAACGGAGCCGTCTGAAGATTCAGTGGAAAAGAGCACCTCGCGCAATGCCGAAGGCTTGGGGGCCGATTTATAGAATTCAAATTTATAGCTTCCCAGTACAGCCCCTTCGATCAGTGGGGCAAATGCCGTTTCGGAATATTGGGCAAGCTTGAGAGATTCGTAACCGTAGCCCATAGCCGTTCGGATGACGGCAGCCATAGCGCTTCGCAACGATTCGCTCTCTTCGTCAGCGATCCCGCAGAGCAGCAGACGGTGTTCATGCAGCGGACAGATCTGTTCCGAATCGGCTTTGAATCCGGCTAGTGTCAGAAGTTTATGGTGGGGATGGGACTCCAATTGTTGTGCAGTAAGAAACTCGACGGTTAAATCGGCTTCGATGAGGTTAAGGGGTTGATTAACGAGTTTTACGTTCACGGCGTTTCTCCAAAAGATTTTTTTCCAGTCGGTTTAAATAATACAAAACAGTAGTGACGACAGTGATAATAAGAGGAATTGCGGCGTACCAGTGTGATTTAATCCATTTGAGAATTTCCAAAATCTCCGCACCGTAATAGTATGCCGGGATAATCGTCATGGATGCCCAAAAGAGGGCACTGATGAAATTGATGATCGCAAACTGCCGCCCCGAATATTTGGTCAAACCGATGGCCATCGGGATAACGGTACGCATTCCGTACATGTAGCGCTGAACGAAAATGATAGGCCATCCGTATTTTTTGAGAAGGAGGTGGGCGATGGCAAATTTCCGGCGCTGGGAATGGAATTTACGTTGGATAAAACCTTTGTTGTAGCGTCCGATGTAAAAATAGATCTGATCCCCGATAAACCCTCCGAAAGCACCGACGAGAATGGCAATTCCTAATATCATGTGTCCGGTATGAGACATGATACCGGCCATAATCAGCCCCAGTTCCCCTTCTAATATGCTCCAGGCAAAGAGGACAATATAGCCGTATTCTTTAAGCCATTCTAAGAAAAGATGTTCCATCAACCCTCTTTTTTATTGAGATACCTAAAGGGTAAACCCTTTTTGAGTTAGCCACGGGGGCTCTTAACGTTATCGGAGGGGTAAAATCAGTCAAATTTTAACATCTCTTTTGCTTGTATCATATCCTTGTCACCGCGTCCGGAGATGGTGACGATAATGAGTTTGTCTTTAATGTTTTCCATCTTTTTAAGATAGGCAACGGCATGAGAAGATTCAAAAGCGGGGATGATCCCCTCGGCACGGCTGAGCCATACGAACGCGTCCAATGCCTCTTGATCGGTAATATTATCGTAGCTGACGCTCCCGTTTTCTTTGTGAAAAGCGTGTTCGGGGCCGATACCCGGGTAATCGAGACCGGCAGAGATCGAGTGGGCTTCAAGGATTTGACCGTCATCGTCTTGCAGCAGATAGCTCATTTGCCCGTGCAATACACCCGGCCGTCCTTTCAGGAGCGAACAGCCGTGTTTGTCGGTATCAACCCCAAGTCCTCCCGCTTCGATCCCGATGCATCGGACCTCTTTGTCTTCTAAAAAGTGTTGAAATGAACCGATCGCATTTGAACCTCCGCCGATACAGGCAATAACGTAATCGGGAAGACGGTTCTCTTTCTCCAGAATCTGAGCACGCGCTTCGCATCCGATAATCGCCTGAAAATCGCGTACCATCATCGGATAAGGGTGAGGCCCGGCGACGGTGCCGATGATATAGAAGGTGTCGCGTGCATGGGTGACCCAGTGACGGATCGCATCGTTCATCGCATCTTTGAGGGTTTTTGAACCGCTCTCGACCGGATGGACTTTTGCCCCGAGGAGTTTCATCCGAAAGACGTTCAGCTCCTGACGGGCAACATCTTTGGCCCCCATAAAGATTTCGCATTCGAGACCGAGCAAAGCGGCGATGGTCGCCGTAGCGACACCGTGTTGCCCGGCTCCCGTTTCGGCAATGACTTTCTTTTTCCCCAGACGTTTGGCCATCAGCCCCTGAGCGATAACGTTATTGACTTTATGGGCACCCGTATGGTTTAAATCTTCCCGCTTTAGGTAGATTTTCGCCCCAAGCTCTTCAGAGAGGTTGGCGGCATAATAGAGGGGGCTGGGCCGACCGACATAATCGGTAAGGTAGCCGTCTACCTCTTTCCAGAACGTTGTGTCGAAACGGATCTCTTTGTAGGCCTTTTCCAGTTCAAGCAGAGCAGGCATCAGGGTCTCCGGAACATAACGGCCGCCGAAAATACCGAAATGCCCTTCGATAGGATCAAAAGCAGAAGGCTTTGGTATGTACATTAATCGACTCCAATCACGGTATAAACGTTGACAATATCGCGGAGTTTTGACTGTCCGCTTAAAAAATCGAGCCCCATAATAAAACAGGCTTCGACACATTCAGCTCCCACCTTGTTAATGAGATTTGCCGCAGCATACGCCGTGCCGCCGGTAGCAATCAGATCATCGATCAAAAGAACTTTCGGAGAATCAATGTTGGAAAAAGCGTCGATATGAACCTCCACTTCGTCCACGCCGTATTCGAGAGTATATTTTTCCGATACGGTCGTATACGGGAGCTTCCCTTTTTTTCGGATAGGGACAAACCCGATTCCGAGCATTTGTGCCAGTGCAGCACCGAAGATAAAACCGCGTGCATCAATCCCGGCAACATGGGTCAGCTCATAGGAGGCGTAACGCTCTTGAAGATGCTTCATTAGCACCCCATACGCCTCTTTGTCCGCCAAAAGGGTTGTAATGTCTTTGAATACGATTCCCGGCTTCGGAAAATCGACGATATCCCGAATGGAGTTCATTAAAAATGTTTTCTCTTGGATGGTCAGGGTCATACAGTTTCCTTTCATCTGTTATATCAGCGCGTCAATGCGCCCTTCAAGCTCTTTGATTTTATTTTGGAGACGGTCCGTCTCTACACGATGTTTGGAATTGCGGCTTTTGAGGGTTTTGAGCTCATTTCGCATATTGTTGAGCTCTTCGCTTAAAATATCGACATTCCCTAATGCACGCTGGAGCTGAATCTGATATTTTCGAATCAGAATTTCGGCCTCTTTGAGGGTCAGTTTCATCATTTCGCTTGTGCGCTGCTCTTTGACGGTGATACTGCGAAAATAGAACATTTTCACCAAAAAGAAGAGGGCGCCGAGGGTGACGACGGTGAGTAAAGACCACTCGAGAAACATGGTTATCCTTTGATCGCCTCTATTTTTTCAACACGACCGCAATGGCGCCCCCCTTCGAACGTTCCGGCAATCCATGCATCCAGGATCGATTCGGCAACCCCTTTTCCGACAATCCGCTCACCGAAACAAAGGACATTGGCATCATTATGTCCCCGTGCTACGGTTGCCGTATAGGCGTCATGGCATAATGCGGCGCGGATGCCGTGAAAGCGATTGGCCGCCATTGACATCCCGATTCCCGAACCGCAGATCAAAATCCCCTGCGATGCCGGATCGGCAAGGAGACTTTCGCACACTTTGACGGCATAATCGGGATAATCGACCCGCTCTTTGTCAAACGGTCCCAGATCGATGACTTCATGCCCTTTTTGACGGAGCAGTTCTGTCGTAAAGTCTTTGAGATCAATTCCGGCATGATCGGTCGCGATATAAAATTTCATAGGCGTTCCTTAGTGTAAGAGTAAATGTAAAACGGTCTCAATAGGCCAAATTACCAACGGTATTTTCAGCGGAGTAACCAAGATAATGATGATAACAATCATTCCATAAGGTTCGGCTTTGGCGAAAAACTCCGCAACCTTGCTGATACGGTATTTGAGGCTGAGATAGATTAAAAAATGGGCCCCGTCAAAGCTTGGAATCGGAAGAAGATTAAAAACCGCCAAGATGACGTTGATCAGCAGCAGTTTCATGATCAGCAGATAAAAGAAAAGATACCCGATCCCGTCGGCTTCGGTCGGTTGGGCCAAAGAGAGGAGGATGACGGAGGAGAGGGTGGCCAAAAAGATATTGTAGGCGATTCCCGCCAGACTCACCTGCATGGCTCCGTTGTAGCCGCCGTTACGGATAACGGTGTGGGTATTGACGGGGACCGGTTTGGCCCAGCCGAAAATGAATCCGCTGGCGGCACCAAGAAGCATCGGGAGAAAATAGGTCATCAAAGGGACCAGAACCGATCCGACCGGATCGATGTGGGTTAGAGGGTTGATCGTGAGGCGCCCTTGATCTTTTGCCGTATTGTCACCGTATTTGTAGGCAACCCATCCATGCATAATTTCATGGCCGATAATGGCAATGAGGAGGGCGATGACCGCGGCTGCGATCTCGAGCAGATCAATAGAGCTCATGGTCATTGGCGTCTTGTCGGATTCGCTCAGCAATAGCCCGTTCGAGGGGTTCTTTTTGTTCCAGATCGCTTGGCGTTTTACCGATACGATCCCAGCGCACTTCATAATTATCATCCATGCTGAAATAGACAAACCACGGGGTCCCTTCGATCAGTCCGTAAGGGACCGGCCCCCAAAAACGGCTGTCATTGGAGTGGTCACGGTTGTCGCCCATCATAAAGTACTGATTTTCAGGGACGACAACGGGGCCGAAATTGAAAATTTCGATCGGAAAAGTTCCGTTATCCATAATCATCTCGTCATGATGGATTCCGGGATGTTCGAGGGTGTAAGGGTCTTTGACCCACAGCTTACCGTTGATATCGATGATCGGATATGCCGCAAACGTTTTACGGATGTACTCATCCCCTTCATGCGGGTGGATATAGAGGATTTTGTCCATGACAAACAGTTCGTCACCCGGAAGGGCGACACACCGTTTGACGTAATGAAGTTGGGTGTTGTTGGGGTAACGGAAAATGACGATGTCGCCGCGAGAAGGGGTGTCACCGTTGATGATATGGCCATCGGTTCCCGGAATCAAAGGAATTTCAAGAAACGGAATATGGGGTGTTGATATGCCGTAGGCAAATTTTTTGGCAAACAGGTGATCCCCGATCAGGAGGGAATCTTTCATCGACCCGCTGGGGATACGAAATGCCTGAGCTACGAAAAAAATGACAAATAAAACGATGATAATCGTTCCGGTCCACGAATTGGAGAAGCGGTAGGCGCTATGAGCGGCGGTTAATATTTTTTTCTTCATTGTAAAATTATTGTCTCTCTTCTTTGGCATGATTTTGGGCAGCGGTGAGGGTATTGGCAAGGAGCATCGCGATGGTCATCGGTCCGACGCCGCCGGGAACGGGGGTGATGTAAGAGGTTTTGGGAGCAACGGCGTCAAAATCGACATCCCCGACGAGACGTCCGTCGGGTGCACGGTTGATTCCGATATCGATGACGACGGCATCTTCGCGTACCATCTCCTCTTTGATCAGGTTAATAACTCCGGCACCGACAAGGAGGATATCGGCTTCACGGGTATGGGCGCTCAAGTCCCGGGTATGAATATGGGTGATGGTGACGGTGGCATTGGCGTTGAGAAGCAATGCGGCCATCGGCTTGCCGACGATGTTGGAGGCACCGACGATAACGGCATTTTTCCCTTTGGGATCGATGTTGTATTCGGCTAACAATTTCATAACGCCTAGCGGCGTACAGGGGACAAAGCCGTCCAATCCTGTGGCAAGGCGTCCTACGTTGTAGGGGTGAAAACCGTCGACATCTTTGGAAGGGGAGACCACTTCGAGGATTTTGGTAGTGTCGATATGTGCCGGAAGGGGAAGCTGAATCAAAATTCCGTCAATATTGGGGTTGTTATTCATCATTTCGATGGTGTTGATGATGGCACTTTGGGAAATGTCTTCGGGCATCTCGTGGGTAACCGAATAAAAACCGGCACGGTCACACGCTTTTTTCTTCATTCCGACGTAGGCTTGACTCGCCGGATCGTGGCCGACCAAAATCACGGCCAAACCGGGAACCCGTCCGGTCCGGTTTTTAAGCTCTTTTGCCTCATTCGAGACGTTTTCTTCGATCTTTTTTGCGAGGGTTTTACCGTCAAGTAATTGCATTTAGTCACCGTCAAATTGTTTTTGGGTATGATAGCGATAAAAGTATAATAAACGGTTAAAGGGAGAATGTGAGAGGGGTTTTTGCGTTATTTTTGACAATCAGCCTGTATGGCTCAGGATCGTTTATTACCAAAGAAGAATACGCAAAAGGGTTGTACCATAATCCAAGAGGGATAGGATGCCATTTGTGTCACGGTGAAGCGGGAGAGGGGAAACTTATCGCACGTTACAAACATAAAGGGGAATCCAAGGTATTTGCCGGAAAGGCCATTAATAAAACCTCTTTTAAAGATTTTTACGACAAGGTCAACAGCCGAATTGTCGGGATGCCCCGGTATTATCTGACCGATACCGAAATTCAAAATCTCTATTATTATCTTCATCGCGAGGAGTTCAAACGTGCCTCTGAAAAATCCGGAAAATCTCACTAATCTCATAGAGTCGGGGGATCTTGAAGCGCTCCGTTCCCTTGCCGTTCCCCGAATGCGCCGACAAAACCGTTCCCTCTCGTTTCGTTCTGCCCTGATGCTCTCCACCCATAACGTGAAACATCTGACCAAAATTCCGACGCTGCGGGGAGAAGCGCTAATCCTCAATCTGGAAGACGGGGTGAGCCCGGAACAAAAGCCCTATGCCTTGGTATTGTGTGCGATTGCACTGGCTTTTAACGTTGAACTCGATAAAAAGCTGATCGTTCGTGTCAATCCATTGGAGGAGGGGGGGGCAGAGGAGATTGCCTATCTCAACCCTTTTATGCCTGATGGGATACGTGTTCCGAAAATCCGGACGCCGGAGGATGTCCGGCGGGCATTGGATCTGATCGATGAGGGGATCGAGGTCCATCTGTCGATCGAGACCAAAGAGGCGTGGCTCCATCTGGGGCACTTGGCCCTCGATCCGCGTATCAAAGCCTATTATCTGGGGGTACTGGATCTGTTTGCCGATTTGGGGCTTTCGCAGAGTCTCCTCACTCCCGACAACCCTACGGTCCATTATATGTTGTCCCATTTTCTCCTTACCGCGCGTGCCAGTGGGGTAAAACCGGTTTCATTCGTTTATCAGGATTATAAAAATAGTGAGGCTCTGCGTCATTGGCTGGAACTGGAAAAACAGATCGGGCTGGATGCCAAAGGGTGTATCTCTCCGGGACAGGTCGATGCGATTCATGATCTATTCGGATACGGCGAGAGCGAGTTGGTTCGGTGCCGTGAAATCGTCACATTGTTTGAAGAACAGGCCCGCAACGGCATTACCGGATTTGCGGACGAGAAATACGGTTTTATCGATGAGCCGATCTACAAAGGGGCTTTAGCCGTTCTTAATAACCGGTAAGGTCATATAAAACCCGGTAGCGGATGAGTGTTTTTTGCTCTGGGCGGGGATATCTGGCATAGGCCAGTTCGATCGTCTCTTTGGTCGTATCGTCCAGCAGTGAAAGTTGGCTGTTTTTGAGAAAATGCAGATCGGAGATACTCCCGTCGGGATGGAGATAAAACTCGATCATATTGGTGTCTTTGATACGGACCGAGTCGGGGATTTTAGAGTGGCCGTAGCGATCGAGGACCCCTTGCGTAATGCGGCGCATCGTCTCCTGATTATCGATGATGTACTTTTGTTCTCCGGCAGAGAGGTCGTTGAATTTATCGCCATAGAGGCGCTGGATACTGTCGCCTACCCGGGTTGATGAGGGTTTGCTCATAACGTTCTGTGCGCTCGGGTCGGCTTTGGAGAGGATGTCGTAGAGGCCGGGCTCTTTCTTGAGCGGAGTTTTTTCGATGGTTGCTACCGTTTTGGCGACGTGGGGAAGGAACGCTTTTTTGGGTTCGGCAACGGCTTCCGATTTTTCCGGTATCGGTTCAGGGAGCGGCTGCGGACGAAGCGGAATCGGTTCGGATTGCGCTGCTGCGGCAGAAGGTTTAATTAGTTGTTCACCCCGTGGAATAGGA
Organism: Sulfuricurvum sp.; assembly: GCF_023229695.1. Lineage (GTDB taxonomy): Bacteria > Campylobacterota > Campylobacteria > Campylobacterales > Sulfurimonadaceae > Sulfuricurvum. The sequence goes on along the minus strand of NZ_JALNYS010000022.1, from coordinate 21,879 downwards.
CGCTCTTTGAGTACTTCGGGAAGTTTGTTTTTCTCCACCGCCTCTTTGTGTGCCTGAGGATTCTCTTTTAGTGAGAGTCTGAAACGCTCCTCTTTTGGCGGTTCAGGTTTTTCAGGAGATTGAGGAACAAACAGATTGAGGATAATCAACAATAAAAGGGCAATGAAGTGAACGGAAAAGGCGATGATAAAAGCATATAAGGAAAAAGATTTGGTTCGCTTCATGGTCTCGTAAATTTAGAATCAAGATGATAAATATTTGGCAATTGTAGCGGGATTTTACTGGATTGTGTTGAGAAAATGAACATAAAAAGTGAGAAAAATTGGAAACTTCCCGTATGTGCGGTACGGGAAGTGCGGAGATTGGAGTGAATCGTTATGTAAACTTCGGTCCATTTGAGATCATTATCACTCTATTTTGACGTATCAATTATGAAAGTGTTTGTGCGTCAGAAAACCTGATACTCAACTTTTTCGTTTTCTTTGGCATGACGGACAAACCGTTATTTATACTGCACCACTGTATTTACAGCTGCATTAAGATCCGACGCCATCCCTGTAAATAGCGGTAGCGCAACTACATTTTTTGGATTTACCATCATGCCTCCTAACGATGAAATTATCATAGTGTAGTACCGCATAAATTAGTTATCGCTTAAATCAAAAATTTTCAAACTCTTTTTTTTTCAAAAGGCCCGCCAGATACCCGCTGGCAAACGCCCATTGTAAATTGTATCCGCCGCAAGGGCCGTCGAGGTTCATCACCTCTCCGCAAAAATAGAGGCCGCTGATCACTTTACTCTCCATCGTTTCGGGACGAATCTCTTTGAGAGAGACCCCACCACGGGTAATCATCGCCATTTTGAAGCCGTCGTGCCCGATGACGGTGAATGGGGTCCAGGCAAGAAGTTTGATGAGTTTGTCACGCTGCGCACCGGGAAGTTTATTAAAAGGGGTATTGGTGTCGGCATCGGCGAGCTTGCAGAGTTCACGGCAGAGCGATTCGGGGAGAAGGGTGAGGAGATGGGTGAGTGTCGATTGTTCGGGATTTTTATAGATTTCATCTTTGATATGGGTTCGGATCTGTTCTTCGTTAAGCCCTTTGGTCAAATTGATCAACAACGGCACTTCCCCGTATTTTTCCAGAAGCGGATTGATTTCACGGGCCGCATCGAGAACCACAGGACCGCGTATGCCGTTGGACGTGAAAATCAAATCCCCTGTTGCCCGAATATTTTTCCCTTTGGGCAGATCAACGCGAAGTTGAGTTTTGGCAATGGTGTCGGCACGGCAATGGGCAACCCAGTGCTCTTTGGTTCGTAGCGGCATCATGGCGGGATAGAGTTCGGTCACTTTGTGCCCGACGGCGGAGGCGATGGTAAATCCGTCACCCTCCGCCCCTAATTGAGGATATCCCAACCCTCCTGTGGCGATAATGACAGTTAAGCCGCTATAGAAGTGTTCTCGGGTACTCACTCCGGTGACCCGTACCCCTTCATGCTCCAGCTTCTCTACCCGTGCGGAACAGATCAACGTGATATTAAGCCGGGCCATCTCCGCTTCAAGAGCGCTGATGATACTTACGGAGCTGTGGGAAACCGGAAATACCCGGTACCCGTCTGGGGCATGGCTTTCGACTCCGATTCCGGCAAAAAAAGCGATAAGCGCTTTATGATCCAAGGCTTCAAGCGCGGGTGTCATAAAACGTCCCTCTCGCCCGAAACGGGCCATGAAATCTTCATTGGAGAGGGTATTGGTCAGATTGCACCGCCCTCCGCCGGTTGCTTTGAGCTTTGCCCCGATTTTGGAGAGTTTTTCCAGTATGAGTACTTTTTTACCGTGGCGTGCGGCGGTGATAGCCGCCATCATCCCTGCCGCACCGGCACCGACAACAATTAAATCGTAAGAAACTTTTGAGGAGTTTTGCATAGGCAATTATAGCGGCGCAACCGGGAAAAATCAAAATAGGGGGAGTCGGAAGCGGGAGGCGCCTCCCCTTGCGGAAAAGGGATGGATTTTTGAGAGAACGTTTCAAGAGCAGGGTACAAAAGAGGATGAATTTTTGTAAAAGATTTCAAAAGCGTCAGCGGGAAGCGGTTTGCTGTAGTAATACCCTTGTATCTCATCACATTTATAGTGATGAAGGAGTGCTAATTGTTCGGCAGTCTCTACCCCCTCCGCAATCGTTTTTAATCCCAGACTTTTCGACATATCGATGATGGCTTTGACAATGGCTTGATCTTCCGGATTATCGGTAAGGGTGCGGATGAATGACTGGTCAATTTTAAGTTTATAGACTTTGAATTGTTTCAAATAGCTCAAAGAAGAGTATCCGGTACCAAAATCATCGATTGACATTCGAATGCCGAGTTCATGAAGAGTGTTCATCACATTAATGGCGGACTGGGGATCGTGCATGGTAATCGCTTCGGTGAGTTCCAATTCCAGGTATTCGTAAGGAAGCTGGGTTTCGTCAAGAATCGTGGTGATCCGTTCGATCAGATTTTTTTGTTGAAATTGTACGGCAGAGAGGTTGACGGCAATCAGCATGGGGCCGAATCCGATCGTTTGCCAGATTTTCGTTTGACGAATTGCCGTGCGTAAAACCCATTCTCCGATCGGGATGATTTGACCGCTGTCTTCGGCAATCGGAATAAATTCGGCAGGGGATATCATCCCCAATTCCGGATGGTTCCAGCGAAGCAGTGCTTCAACACCGATGATGCTTCCGTCGATCGTAGAGATTTGCGGCTGGTAGTGGAGGATCAACTCATTGCGTTCCAAGGCATGGCGAAGGGCATTGACCAAGAGAAGATTACGGGCGGAGTGGAGTTGCATCTCCTGTGTAAAAAAATGAAAAGCATTTCGGCTTGCATTTTTGGCTTGGTACATTGCGGTATCGGCATTTTTTAACAGCGTTTCGAAGTTGTTGCCGTCATGGGGATAGAGGGCAATACCGATTGAGGGGGTGATGGTGAGTTCATGCTGCTCAATGGTGGAGGGGATCGAAACCGCTTCGATTAATTTGGTTGCAATGTGAACGGCACCGTTCGCATCGGTATCGGGGAAGAGTAAAATGAATTCATCTCCCCCCAGACGCGATACCGTATCTTCCCCTCGGATGGCTGATTTGAGCCGTTGTGCAATTTCGATCAGCAGTCGGTCTCCGATCGTATGGCCCAATGTATCGTTGATGTTTTTAAAATGGTCGAGATCCAGAAACATCACTGCAATGGTTTCATCATTGCGCTGGGCATGATTGAGCAGATAGGTTATCCGATCATTCAAAACAATACGATTGGGCAGCCCGGTGAGTTGATCGTAATGGGCCAGATATTCAATATGCTCTTCAGCGTGTTTTTTATCGGTAATGTTCTCTTTGATTGCCAGATAATGGGTGATCTTTCCATTGGGCTGTTTGACCGGTGAAATGGTAGCCGCTTCGATGTAAGTTGTTTTGTCTTTTCGTTGGTTGATCAGTTCGCCGTGCCAAATTTTGCCTTGAGTCAGGTGCTCCCACATATCGTTATAGGTTGATGGGGATGTTTGATTCGATTTCAAAATACGGGGATTCTTGCCGAAGGCTTCTTCTTTCGTGTACCCGGTTAAGGTTGTAAACATGGTGTTGACATATTCGATATTCCCGTCCAAATCGGTAATAACGATCGAATTGGGACTCTGTTCCACCGCTATTGAGAGTTTGAGTAAAGAGTCTTGGATGTGCCGGCGTTCGGTAATATCCTGAATGGTCCCTATCATTTGAACGGGGGTGTTGTGATCATCGAAAAGGAGTTTTCCAAGCCCGTGCACCCAACGTACACACTGATCGTTATGCCGGATGATTCGGTATTCCTGACTGAAAGGGGCCCCTTTATCGATCACTTCGTCCCTTAAATAGTGACTCATGCGTAAACGGTCATCCGGATGGACAATCGCTTCCCATCCGGCCACGGAACGTTCGTAATCGTGATCTATCCCCAGCAGCTGATCGAGTATCTCCGAACTTTTCCATCTCCCGGTGAGAATATCGAGGGTATAACTCCCTAAACCGGCAATTATTTGGGACTCTTTAAGGGAATGTTCGCTGTTGAGCAGTGCTTTTTCCGCCGATTTTTTATCGGTGATATCTTCAGAAATCCCTAATAGATAGTGCACTTCACCCTGAGTGTCTTTGAGAGCGATTTTTTTGGTATGGAGGATACGGGTCCCCCTCGGAGTTTCAATCGTCTCTTCAAGGATGTCCAAGAGCGTATCAGATTTTAAGGTTTTACGGTCTTCCCGGATAAAAAAATCGGCCTGTTCTTTCGGAAATAAATCATAATCGTTGCGATTCAAGAGATTATTGCGATTAAGACCTAAAAGCGTTTCTCCCGCTTTATTGAAGAGTTTGAAACGGAGCTCTTTTGCATCTTTGAGAAAGATCATATTGGGGATGTTTTCAATAATGGAATCAAGCAGGAGTGTTTTGTTTTGAAGCTCTCTTTCTGAATCGTAGAGGTTTTTATACGGCTTTTCGATCGTGGCGGCAAAAATGGCACGGTAGATAAAGAGATAGGCGATTGTTTTGTAAATATGACCGAGAATATTATAAAGATCAGTCTCATGCGTGTAGAGTGTGAAAAAAAATTCGCTTAACGACATCATACAAAATGCACCGAGCAGTGCCGATGCATAGTAAGGTTGCGGCGTGCGCATACGTCGGAGTAAAACCAATGCCGAGATTAGATTGAGAAAAATAATGAGATATTCAATGCCGATTTTTAATGGGGTAAGCCCTTGATCCGGGAGAAAGAAAAGTGGGGAAAATAGATCATATTTATATAAGATCAACCAATGAACGATACCAAGGAGGAAAAATATCACACCCAGAAACAGGTAATTGTAGAGTTTAGAACTGAGTTGTCGTACCGGCAAATAGAAAAATAATACAAGTCCGAGGGAAGAGAGGAGCCTCGCAGCCAACCAAAAATCAATCCCTTTTTCAACACTGCTCGGAGTAATAAAATCGGGCATTCCGGCATACGAAAGGATATGGGAAAAATCGAATACGGCTACCCCGAAAAAAAGGGTGGAGAGGATGGCAATATTGGCGGGTAATGTATGGCCGTACGAATTCCACCCCACGGCAAAGATTAACATAGCAATGATGAGCGATGAGGTTTCCAGTACAGTGTGCAACGGTAGATAATTTTGATTTTCGATGATTGGAGGAATAAAGGGGCTTATGATGACAATGAGAGTCATAAAGAGTATGAATGTCATGACATTGTAAATGGCAGGATAATGGCTAGAGTGAAGGGATAAAAAGTGTTTAGAGGTTAATTGCACTCCGTTGCTGTCCATTGACGATTCCTTTGGGCTCAAATAGGGTATTGATCGTTGATGAGTCTCATAGTAGTTAATAACTGACCTTACGCACCTTGTCTAAACAAGTGCGAAAAGGTTAGTAATCTCCCGTATCCGAAAGATACGGGAAGCTTTAGGGGGTTGTAGGGACTTTAGTCCCTGCCACTTTACGGGCTTTGCCCGAAAAGTGCGTAACATCACTTAATAACTACGAGTCAAAGTATACCCGATACGTGATTTTCTCTCAACGGTTATTACCGAAATAGAGTTCCATACTAATACGAAAAATGTAATTGGGCATGTAATCGTATTGTTCATGAAACGAGATCATCGGTTGAAGCTGATAAAAGAGGTAATCACGAAATATTTTCTGGCGCCATAGTGTTCCGACAGTGTATTCATATACCCCCGCTTGCGGGGTAGTGCCATTGGCATAGAGTGTACCGGTAAGATCTTTCGTCCGACCGCTCAGTGCTAGATAATGATTGAATCCGATACCGTAATTTAAAGTATTCATGTAAGAGAGCTGCGATAGATAATTCATCCCGATGACACCGCTTCGGGTGGAACGTTGAAGGAGTAGCCGCAGTATCTCTTGGTCGGATATTTTTCGGTCGATATAAAGATTCGTCCACTCTTCAAATCGATTATCGAGGGAAAGTTTAAAATTTTGTGTCGGCTTGAAGAGTCGATTCCCGATAAACAGAGGATATTCGATGCGGGCTTTGGCATAGGGGTTGTCGATACGGGAAACACCGATGGAAGCACTGCTGAATAAGCGGTCATACAAAGAGGGGATAAAATATTTAAGCCCGACCCCTTCATTATTCGCACCATTTTGCGTAGTGGAAAGTTTTGTATTCTCTTGTGTGTCTTCACCGATATAGAGTTGAAGTTTCTCCTGAGTTTTGGGAAGTTTAATCCGGGCCAGAACATTGTAAAAAAGGGAAGAGCTCCCCCGTCTGTCATATTCGAATCCGCTGCGCAGCTTAATGTAGCTTCGATTGGTCGTATCCAGATGGGTCTCATCTTTGAAAAATTCGTCTAATTTTAGGGATGCACTATAGGTTTCTTCATTTCGGATTTTTTTGATATCGCTGTTTGAAGAGGGCGGTTGAATAGTATTGGAGGGATAGGGCACTCTCTTATTCCGGTCTACAACGGAGAGATTTTCTTCGGATGTACCGGAGAGTTTGTGATCAAGATTGGAAGAAAAAAGGAGTACTTTATGAGACCAGTAGTTTTGAAAACTATCCATATCGGTAAGGAAAGTATCATTATTATCCTCCCGAGTTGCATTATGTTCAACCGCGTATTGTTCCAGCGAGTCCGGCTCACTGCCAAACAAGGGGAGAGACGAATTAAGGGTGATGAGAAAAAAAATTGTGAATAAACCTTTGTACAAATGCTCTGCCTCTTTTGATTATCTAGCTGATGTTACGCACTTTCTGGGCAAAGCCCAGAAAGTGGCAGGGACAGAAACCCCCTAAAGCTACCCGTATTTTTGGATACAGGAAATTAACTGCCTTTGAAGCACTGGTTAAAACAAAGTGCGTAAGGTCAGTTATCTAATCTTTAGTATAGCAAAAGATTGAGATGATGGCGATAGGTAAGGAATATTGGTGCGAAAATAGGGAGAAATGAGGGGCAGAAGAGTTTTTTCTAAAAAAGTGAAACAAAAAGTTTATTGTTTTTCACGTGATTTTTCAAATTTTTGTTTGATTGCCGCCATGATAATTTTCATCGTGTTAATATGTTCTTGAACGGATGACATGTGTGTCTGAATGAGAGGCTTCATCGTTTCTGCATCATATCGCCCTTTCTGTGCCAGAGTAAGGGACTCATTTTCACATGTTTTTTCTAATAATTTCCATCTTTGTAAATTTTCTTGATTAAGCAATCGTGCTTTAAAGAGATCGGAATGATTTTTAGTGAGATCGGCAAGGTATTGTTCCAACTCATTTAGCCTATTTTTATACGCTTCTGTCGTGAAATTCGCCGTATCATTATCCGTTGGATAGGGAACAGGCTGCGTTGCCGAGTTGTATAAAAAATGGATTTTTTTGACCTCTAAATCCCCTTCTGCAAAAGAGACGTTATTGCACTCTAACGCGTAAAGTTCAAAAGAGATCACAAATGAAATTAGCAGTAAAAAATTTCGCATACAATCTCTCTTCCTTTTCCGTTAGAGTAGGATTTACTCAGCTTACGCACCTTCTCTTAATAGGTATGAAAAGGGGAGTTAATCTCGCGCATTTGATAGATACGGGTAGGATTTCAGGAAGCATCCCTTCGGGAGTGCTTCGCTGATTTACCAATGGAGTGATCATTTACCCTTTTATTTCGCGTGACATGCAAGACAGATAGCACTTGCTTTATTATTTGCGGCGCGTAAAAAGGAGGCAGATCGGGCGTGAGGATTGTGACAGCTGACGCACTCGATTTTCCCTCCTCGAAGAAGGTTTGCAATGGTTGTTGCCCCTAGCCAATCGACAAGAACGGTATTGGTTGGTTTAAGATTGGCAGGAGGATTTGCTTCGTCCCCGCGATAGGTAAGGGAAATCGGATGGTCATTGGTCATATCCCCCCCTGAGCCGACGGCAAAGACCCCTTGGATCTGATAAGGGGTGTAATTTCCGGAGAGATTGACCAGCTGTCCAGCCGGAACATACCCTCCTGAACCAGGAAGATTAACAATCGAGTTGACACCGCTGATACCGTCATGGCAGCTAAGGCACAGCGCGGATGCCGGTCCGACTGTTCCTAATGTCGTTGTGCCGGCCATGGTTATCCCTGCCGTATTTGGTGTGGAAGCACCATACATTTTAAAGCTTGTTTGTGACGGAGCCCCTTTATTCCATAAAACACCGGCGGTATAAACACCTGTATTAGCGGCATGCGGTGTGTGACAGAAAGAGCATTTTTCATTATTCATTGTACCGTCAAAATTTTTTCCGGATAGATCATGGGCCGTCCCTGTGATCCCTTCGGGCGGCGGTGCAGCTTCAACAGAGAAGATCCCTCCACTTATCATCATGACAGCAGCTGTTGCACGCAACAAAATGCCGATTTTGGTTTGCAATGGATAGGTGGTATCGATTTTTCCCATAACTCATCTCCTTCTATGGCTTATGCGCCATGGTGTAAGTATTAATCTATGGCAACAATTTACTTAAATAATGCTTAATGTTTACTTGTGTTAAAAGTTGTTTATATTATGAGAATGATTCATAAATCTAATTTATCTTAAATTTATCACATTTATTTTTTATAATTTAATAAAGAATCTAATAACTTTTAGTACCTTTAGTAGCTCTTTGATCGGATTATCATTGGATAAAGAGGTATACTTTTGGTAAAAAAGGTTTTTAATGAAATTTATTTTAGTTATCTTCGTATGGGTAAACCTTCTGGGAGAAGATCTCCGCTCTAAAATTAATCATATTATAGTCATTTATCTTGAGAATCGAAGTTTTGATAATTTATTTCGTGGATTTGAGGGGGCGGATACGTCGGATAACCCTTCTTATCCGTACCTTTCCCAAAGTGATTTGAACGGTACTTACTCTAAGCGTATTTTGATGGGAGAATCGGCGGTTAGGGCAGGTTTGCCGTATGAAGTAGAGAACACCCCTTTTTTATTGGACACTTATATTGCACAAACGGGGATGATCCCCGATATGATCCACCGTTTTTACCAAAATCAGCAACAGATTCATGGCGGAAGAAATGATCGTTTTGCTGCGGTAAGTGATGGTAAGGCGCTCACCCTGGGGTATCATGATATCCGTAACAGTGCTTTATGGAAGTATGCCCGTGAGTACACCCTCTGCGACCGTTTTTTTGCTGCGGCATTCGGGGGTTCGTTTTTAAATCATCAATGGCTTATTGCCGCCCGAACTCCGTATATCGGTCAAAATTCCAATATTCCTCAGTATGAAATAGATACGAACGGAACAATTCTCCGTGATGGGATAGTAACACCTGATGGGTATGCGGTCAATACGATTCAGCCGTTTTACCCCCCCTATAAAGCCAAATATACCGATCCCTCTCTTCGTTTGAATCCGTTGACGTATGATACGATCGGGGATCGGCTAAGTGAAAAAAAGGTTGCGTGGGGATGGTACAGCGGCGGATTTGCTCAGGCGGTCACGGAAAAGGGAGATGCGGTAAATTATCAGTATCACCATAACCCTTTTTTGTATTTTACACGATATGCCCCAGGGAGTGAGGGGAGAAAACATCTTAAAGATGAAAAAGAGTTTTTCAATGAACTGCGCAATGGAACACTTCCGAATGTGATCTTTTTTAAACCCTCTGCCATCGATAACCAACATCCCGGATATGGAAGTGTCAAAGCAGCCGATGATAAAGTTAAGGAGATTGTTGAAGCGGTCCGTTCACAACCGGAAGTATGGAGTCAATCGATGATTATTGTTACCTATGATGAAAACGGAGGGTTATGGGACCATGTCGCACCCCCTGTGGTTGATCGATGGGGACCGGGGAGTCGAATTCCGGCGATTATTATTTCACCCTTTGCGAAAAAAGGATTTATCGATCACACCGAGTATGATACGACATCCATTTTAAAATTGATCGAGTGGCGTTACGATCTCAAGCCGATCGGCGAACGTAAGGTTAATAATCTTTGCAAGGCATTGGAATAATTGGAGACGATCGGAAGACGCTATATTCTCAAATCCAGTAAATTTCCCAATCTCTCTTTATCAAATTGGAGGGATAGGGGGTTCTGCGAGAGATGATTTTGAAGTGCGGAGAGTGAAGAGCGTTCTTTTTCCCCCGGGGGAGGATTCAACTGGGTTAAATCCTGCATGAGAGAGATTCCGGTAAGAGGTTTCCCCTCACTGTTTTGGTACATACCTACGGAGCGTAAAAAACCGACTGCGATAATCCCTTTTGCCGCTTCATAATTTTCCGTGTAAATGAGGCTATTGTAGAGTTTACGTTCGGTAGGGGTTAGATCCTGGGCGATGGCGATGTAATCACTTTTGATTTGGCTAATCTGGATCGATGCATACGGTGTTTGCTGCTCTTCGGAAGTATAAGAAAAGGATGAAGAAGAATAAGAATCCGAATATGGGGAAGAACCGTTCGTTTGAACCAGCACGACCGCTCCTTATAATTGAATTATAAGGGCGTTAGCAAAAAGCAGTCCACTTTCAAATTTATCCGAACCGGTATTGTAGGGACTTTAGTCCCTGCCACTTTACGGGCTATGAGCGAAAAGTGTGTAACGCAGAATACTATTATTTTTTATGGCACCCGAAACAGAGTTGCGATTGTTGCATCGGTGCACGTAAAAAACCTGTCTGTTTGGTATGGTGTGGGAGATGACAGCTGATGCAGACAATTTCTCCATGACGTAACAAATCCTTCACGGTGGTTGCACTTTTCCAAATTTTCGGTAAAGGCTCATCTAACGGGCGTAAATCTTTTTTTTCAAACGGGTATCGGTTAAAAATGGGGTGACTTTCAATGCTGGCATAGGATGCCCCTTTTTTTGAGGGGGCCGGGATGCATCCCGGAAGTTTAACCGGTGCATTCTGTGCACAAATACCATCGTGACAATGTAAGCATGCCACTGAAAAAGAGTCATTGGTTGAGGAATCGGAAGTCGCAGTAGCATGGGTTGGCATCGTTAATGGATCGGCTAATGCCGTTTTGGCGGTCGATTTCTCAACTTGAAATGTAGAAAGATGACATATCCGGCACTCAGGATCATTACTATTTGCCGTGTTTAGAGGAAGCTCTTTATGAAAAATCGTATCGAACTCTATTTTCTTATTTTGTGCACCTAAAATGAGTGGTAGAAAGATAAATACCGATACAAAGTATTTCATTGCTGACACTCCTTTGAATTGATTCGTTTAATCATAGGGTATCAATCTATAAGGAAATCTTAAAAATATATTTTTATCACAAAATCGGGTCTCTTTTGCTTGATACTTTGAATTTTCTAGTGATGATTGCTGTGAGAGATGTTTCGTTTGATTTAATCGTACCTAGTTTGATTAACCGATCTTACGCACCTTACTTTAGCAAGTGTGTAAATGGTTAATCTCACGCATCTGACAGATACGGGTAGCTTCAGGGGGTTGGAGGGACTTTAGTCCCTGCCACTTTACGGGCTTTGCCCGAAAAGTGTGTAACATCTAAAAAGAGTTCAGGTGTTTTCGCTAAAATCCCGTTTACAATCGATCCATACCGAGTTGAAAATCTACATTTCAGGCAAAAAAATAATTTATGGCAAAAATAAAACGATACGGACTTACCCCTTGGGGTGAACGGTTCTACAATGATTTAGAATCACTGTATGAACTTGATGCGCGCCTTATCCGCGGTAAAACAGACTTTAATAAAGGGGCAGTGGCCTCTTTGGCCGTTAACGGAGGTGAAGTATCCGCAAAAGTGATCGGATCAAATCGTATGATGCATGACGTATTTTTCTCCTTTAAACCGTTTACGGCTGAGGTGCGGCACTTGCTGTTGGAGAAGATCTCTTCAGACCCTTTTGTGCAATCAGCTCTCCTTAACGGTAATCTGCCTGAGATGTTGATGACGTGGTGTGAAGGGAAAAATATTCACCTCTTTTTAAATGGCTCTCTCATCCATGAGTCCCTTTCTCAAAAGGGTACTATGGATTGTGAAGGAGAGTGTGACTGTGAAGATATGGCCGTTCCGTGTAAGCATATGTTTGCGGTTTTACTGGCGTTAAGCGCTGAAATTGATCATAATCCGCTTCTTCTATTTTCTCTGCGAGGGCTTGATCTCACCGAAGTAATGGAGGTGTTTGGCGACGACGGTATCACTTATCCGATCGATCTCAAGCCGTGGTGCGATATCTCTTCGGATAAGCCACTGGAACTTCTTCATCATGAAAATGCGCTTCCTTTGATCGATTCACTCCTCTCTCCCAATCCCTCGTTTGCCTCGATCGATTATAAAGAGGTGATGAGAGAGTTTTATCGGGCCCATACAAAAACGTTGCCGCAAATCATATCCCCTATTTTCGATGAGAATATCGAGAGTATCGAACGGCTTCTGAAAGACGGGATTTGTGAGTGTACGATGGATGAGTTTTGGCAAAACGGCCAAGTGAGTATCAAGCATCCTCTCTTTAGACAGGAGGAACAAACATCGCTCCTTTTTGCCCCGTATGCTTTGAAATATACGAAAGAGGGGTGTTCGCTATCTTTGCTGACGTTTGTCACTCTGTTTCTCTCTTTTCGAAGTGAAGAGGGGAAAGGGGCATATCGCTATTATCATGCACTGGCCCGTACTGTCTATTTGCTTCTTCAAGCCAATGCCTTTATCCCTACCGTATTAAAAGATACTCAAAGAGCCCGTTTTTTTATCGGATGGATGCCGCTGTTAAGCCCGTTTTCCGTATCTGAACAAATAGAGCGTCTTGGACACAATGCAACCCCTTTCGTCCGTTTTATAAACAATGACTCTTTTTTTGACGGAAAGAGCGGAACGCTACTCTTTTTATCCAAAGCGATTAGTGATTATGTTCGTGAAATGAACTTTATGCACAAACGTCTTTTTATGAATCCCCCTGCAATTAGCGAATCTTTTTTCCGGGGAAGGGCATTTATTCAAAAAGAGGGGGGGAAGCATCATACCGATCGCGCTGTCTTTAACTATTTTTCAATATTTTCACTCCCGTTAAGCCGTTATACCTTAACTTTGACACTGGAGAGAGGGGCTGATGCGGAGAGTTTCTCTTTGTCCATGAATGTAGAAGACCGGCTCAGCCTCAAAATACAACCGTTGCACACCTCTTTGAAAGAGAAAAATAGCGGAGGGCTGTTAAAACTTCTCTCCCCGTTACGGGGGTTTCTCAATGAAATCGAATCGCTGAGTATTGAGGAACGGATTGAACTGCATGGGGAACGGTTTGAACAGTTTATTCTGGAAGGGGCATCGTTATTATCTTCATTCGGGGTTAAAATTATTTTGCCGCGTGAGTTACAGCATCTTATTAAGCCCAGATTGTCGATGCGGGTCCGTTCTAAAAAAACACCTACGACTTTTTTGTCACTGGACAAAGTGCTTGAGTACGACTGGACGGTCGCTATCGGCGATATCCATATCACACTCGAAGAGTTCCAATCTCTGGTGAGCCAAAAAAGCGAACTGGTCTATTTTCGGGGATCTTACATCAGTATATCTCCCGAAGAGCTCAAAATACTCTTTGCACAGGCAAAAAAAACACCGAAAGTGACGCGATTTGATATTTTACGGGCGCGGTTTGAAGGAAATGCCGTATTTGATGAGGAGTTGGAAATATTTTTCTCCAATCTTTTTCAGCCGCATACGCTGAGTCTTTCGGATAATCTTCACGCAACCCTCAGACCCTATCAGGTGCGTGGAGTACAATGGTGTATATCGAACCTTTTAAGCGGGTTTGGGGTTATTCTGGCAGATGATATGGGGCTGGGAAAAACGATTCAAACCATTGCAACTTTGCTCTATCTTTACGAACATTCCCATATCAAAGGGAAAACCCTGATCGTTGTCCCCACTTCGCTTTTACCCAACTGGGAAAACGAGCTTTCGCAGTTTGCCCCTACGTTAAGTGTGGCGCTCTATTACGGTGCAGGGCGTATTTTGAAAGATTCGACGATTATTGTCACCACTTACGATATTTTTAGACGTGATTCCGATCTTTTCGTATCACAAGGGATTGACGTATTGGTGATCGATGAAGCCCAACGGATCAAAAATCCGACAACCCAAGCCGCCATCGCTTTGAAATCATTCCGGGTTAAATACCGTATAGCGCTTAGCGGTACACCGGTTGAGAACTCCCTGACCGAATTGTGGAGTATTTTTGATTTTACGTTGAGCGGATATCTCGGGGAATTGAGCCAATTTGTCGCTACCTATGTCCGTCCTATAGAAATGGATCAAAATCAGGAAGCAGCCAAGAGTCTCAAACGCTTAAGTGCCCCTTTTATGCTGCGGCGTCTTAAAACCGATAAAAGCATCATTAATGATCTTCCCGATAAGATCGTGATCGATGAGTATGCCACCTTGGTTCCTGAACAAGCGGCTCTTTATCAGAGTGTTGTTGACAGCGCTATGAAAAACCTTGAAACGGAGGGGGAGCCACAGAACCGTTCGGGGCTGATCTTTAAACTGATCACGGAGCTCAAACAAATCTGTAACCATCCGCGAAATTACGATAAGCGATCCCCCGGCGATCCTTCTCTCAGCGGAAAAAGCGAACTGCTTCTAACCCTTTTGGAACCGATGATTGCCAAGGGGGAGAAAGTCCTTATCTTTACCCAATACGTCGAAATGCTGAATATATTAGCTCAGATCATTGAAGCGAAGTTTTTTGTGGAACCGTTGTTATTTGAGGGTTCGCTGAGCAATATAAAACGGGAAAAGGTGATCGATTCTTTTCAAAACGATCCTGAAAAACAGGTTTTAATTCTTTCACTCAAAGCGGGCGGGGTAGGGCTTAACCTCACCCAAGCAGCGAATGTGATCCATTACGATTTGTGGTTTAATCCTGCCGTGGAAAATCAGGCAACCGACAGAGCATTCCGTATCGGTCAAAAAAATAATGTCTTTGTTTACCGCTTCATTACCAAAAACAGCTTTGAAGAGAAGATCGATAAAATGATCAAAGCAAAAACCGTTATGGGGGAGATGAGTGTAGCGGTAGGGGAAAAAACTCTCGCTTCGATGGATAACGATGAGGTGCGGGCGTTATTTGCACGTTAGGAACTCTTTCTCTGATGTAACGCGCGGATGATTTAAGGTACGTAAGGGTCATATAACTGACATGCCCTAGCAAGTGCAACATCGGGAATTAGTCTCCCGGATCCGGAAGATACGGGAAGCTTTTCAGGAAACATCCCTTCGGGAGCGCTTCGCTTGTTTTGGGGGACAGGGGACAGATCGTCCCCTGCCACTTTACGGGCTTTGCCCGAAAAGTGCGTAACCTCACATTATAAAATGGTTACCTGCGAATCACCGGATTGTCGAAGAGCTGTTTCGGCACGTTTGATAATCTGCATGATCTCTTCGTTTTCAATCTGTACCGTTGTCCCTAAGCGCATACTGATGGTGTTGAGACTTTCGAACGGTTCTTTACGCATAACATTCAGAAGTTTCAGGCTGAATTGTTTTGCGTTTTCCGGAGAATCAACGAGATACGCCAGCATAAAAATTTTTTTCCCCCAGCGAACAAGCATGTCACTTTGGCGAATACTGCTTTTGATACTGGAGGTAAAATCGCGCAGATATTGATCGGCTTCGCTATCCGAAGTCATTAATTCGATAATGGTGATTCCGATCGATTTTTCATTAAATTCCGCTGCATTTTGAAAACTTTTTGCGGTGTGTATAAAGTAGTCCTGATTATAAGCACCGCTCTCTTTGTCAATACTGACATCGTTTTCAATCATAATTCGTTTGATAAGGTCTTGAGAAATATCGGTAAAGGAGACGATAGTATACCCCGGTACCGGCGTATTGAGAGTGACGGAAAAAGCATAGGGCTCAGCCCGTGAATTGATCATACTGACGATTCGGTCTTGCTCCGGCAATGTGAGGATGGCCGTGGTCCATTCATCCGGATTATCGGCTTTTCCTGCATGAAAATAGGCATCATGCGGGACAAAGCGGTAGACCAGTGAACCGAATTCACGGAGAAACTCTTTGACGGAACGGACATCGGTAAACTCAAGAAACGCTTTGTTAAAGAGGATAGGGACATTATCGTGCAATAAAACAATCAGATTTTTTTGAGTATTGACAACCGCTTGAAAGAGGAGACTGCATTCATTTTCTCCGTTGATAATTGAAACTGCAGTTTGCATCCCATCCATTCTAAATCTCCCTTTAAAAACATAATGTTATGATAACACAATGAAAATAAATTCATTTATGAAACTCTATTTAAATTTGCCAAAATAAATGTAAGTCGGAAAGTTCTGATGGGTGATGTAGTATGTATTCGTATTTATTATCTAAATTTCGGAATTTTATCGTCTTTATTTTGATTATTATGTTATACTATATGAATTTTTGAGGTGTGGAGCGGCTGTGTATTTACAAACATTTCTTGTCAGGATTACTCTCCTTTTTGTCTACACGGCTGCAGTGTGGTGTGGTGACGATCAACGGATTGCGGATGAACTGAAAAGCCCGCCGGTAGAAATTCCTCTAAAAAGCGTACTCGGTGAGGCAGCTTATAATGATGCAATAGGCTCAAATGAGTATCGGTACGTCGGAAATGACAAATGCCGCCTTTGCCATCGCGATTTTTTTGTCGGACGGAAGCAAGATCACCACGATCATGCGATGGATTATATAAAAGAGAGCGAATACAGTAATAACCCGAAATGTTTGGTCTGTCATGCGACGGGATACGGGGTAAAAACCGGTTTTGTTTCAATGGCCCAGACCCCCCGTCTGGCAAATGTTCAGTGTGAGGGGTGCCACGGTCCCGGTTCAAATCATCTTAAAATTGCTGCGATAGAGAAAAAGGGGGGTGGGTTCCTTTCCGGAACCGATCGCCCTGACCGGCTAAAAAAAATGTGTAAAAGCTGCCATACCGCGAGATGGGACCGTTCCTACACCGATTTTGAAAGTGCCTATAACAAGTATAAAAAAGCAGTCCCGAAGTAAGTTAGGATACCCATGATACAATTTTGGAAAAAATACAATATTCCCGTTCTTCTTGTCGTTTTAGGCTTATCGATCTCGAGCATGGCATTTTATAACTACCATGTCCAAAAAAATCTTTTGCTCGAACAGATGAAAAATGATGCGGAAGATATTGTCCGTTCTATTACCGCTGCGATGGATCGATTTCATGATATTAAATCAACGATGAGTGTCCAAAAACTGATCAGTGATGTTTCGTTAGGGCTTGAGATATTTGAATTTCGCTACATCGAACCGAACGGAACGATCCGTAATTCAATGTTCAAAGAAGAGATCGGTCAAGTTTACGAGACGGATCAATTTGACCGAATCATAGACGGAAACAGTTCGTTAGGGAAGTTTTTCTTTGAAACCCGTGATTATGTACCGGTTATGGCGATTTTTTACCCTATCAAAATCAATGGAGAGCTTATCGGTATTATCGATTTGGCGGTTGATATCTCAGACTATAAAGCAGTGGGTAACAAACAGACCCCGGATGTCTCTTTGCTCCGTCGTCAAACCGATATTACCAATCTCTTAAAGGCGATAGAGGGATCAATCAATAATAGCACTTTGATCTATTCCAAGACCGATCTGAACGATTTTCTTAGCCATTATGTTGAGACAGCTAAAAATATCATACAAATCAGTTTGGTGAATCATCAGGGCAAAATTGTCGTCAGCAGCAATAAAACAATGGTGGGAGCTAATTTGCGACATGCCGATTTCCCCCCTCCGATTCTGACCGAGGTGGACGGACAACCGATTTATCGGCTGGTGATGCCCAATGTCGCAATGATAGACGGAAGTAATGAGGAGCTTTTATTGCTAACCGATGCGGCACCTTATGTCAGAAATGAACAACGTCTCCTTGCAACGGCATTATCCACCGCCGGTATTGCTATTTTATTTGCGTTGTTTATTGCCAGAGCTATTTATTTTAGTGCCATTAACCGTTCGCGTGATGAGAAAGAGCGTCTTGAAGGGTTGGTTAAAGAGCGGACCCATGAGATTGAATTGCTGAGTAAGACCGATGCATTGACGGGATTATGGAATCGCGGCCATCTTGAAGAGATGATGGAGAGGGAGTTTAAACGGGCCCGCCGTTATCAGCACGACATGGCTATTTTTGTAATTGATTTGGACCATTTTAAGAAAATCAATGATACGTATGGCCATTTGGGGGGAGATGAAGTGTTGCGGCAGATTAGCCGGCGTGTATCGTCTTGTTTACGTACAACCGATTTTATAGGGCGTTACGGCGGGGAAGAAATTGTGGTCATTTTGTCCGAAACAACCATTGACACCGCTACAGATATTGCCCATAAAATCTGCGTGCTGATAGCCTCTGAGCCGGTCTTGTTTGGTGAGACCACCATCCCCGTCACCGGAAGTATAGGAATCAGTGCGCTTCGTCCCGAACATAATAATTATGAAGAGATTTTTTCGGAAGCGGATGATGCGCTGTATATTTCAAAAAAAGAGGGGCGAAACCGCGTTACGGTCTCTATGCATAATGTAATTATGATCTGACCTTACGCACCTTGCCCTAGCAAGTGCGTCAAGGGGAGTTAATCTCCCGCATCCGAAAGATGCGGGTAGCTTTAGGGGGGTGCAGGGGACAAATTGTCCCCTGCCACTTTACGGGCTTTGCCTGGAAAGTGCGATTAAAGATCGGTTAATCTCCCGTATCCGAAAGATGCGGGTAGCTTTAGGGGGCTGTAGGGACTCTGTCCCTGCCACATTAGGGACTTTGTTCCGAATGTGCGTAACATCAGAAAAGAATTGACGTGATTGGGTAGTTTTCTAATTTTCTTTTTAGTATTTTTCGATATACTTCTGCCTGTGATGCGGGAATAGCTCAGTTGGCTAGAGCGTCAGCCTTCCAAGCTGAATGTCGCGAGTTCGAGTCTCGTTTCCCGCTCCACTTCAATTTCTTTTTTACTCTACTTCCGTTTCGCAATTTCTCTCACCCATTTCACTGATTCAGCAATCCAGTGTAGTACCGTTGTTTTGACAACGCCCATTCAATCGTTACTTTATTCTCTAATTACGTTACCCTCTTGTATCCGACTACATCGTTTATTTCGCTCACCAATTCAAATTCGCCGTTTCTATGTTACACTACTGTAACGTGCCCGTAATCACAATCGTTTATATTATCGTTATGTTTGTTTTTTATACAAAACGCAGTATAAAGAGGGATAAAAAAACTTTATACTTGAGTAGATGAATGATCAGTTTACAGGGAGTTATAAACTCTAACATCAAGGAGGAAGTGTCGACATGGTGAAAAAAACAATTCGCGATAAAAAAGGGTGGGTTACCTTCACTTTTTTTCCTACTGAGACGATTGAGACCGTAGTGATATCGGGCGAATGGAACGATTGGATAGATGAACCGATGAAAATGAAGAAAAACGGTGAATATTTCATTACAAAAATTCTTAACGTAGGTTATATTTATCAATTTGGGTATAAAATAAATGGAAATGAATGGAAGATAGATGATGAATGTCCAACCGTGGCCACTCCTTTTTTCAGTCATAACTCTTTGCTTGAATTGTGAGTTTTATCACTCTTCATCAAGAACCATAATTTTAAAATAATATTTAAAGGAGAGCGATGAAAGCTGTAGTGATGGCTGGGGGGTTTGGTACAAGGATACAACCGCTGACCAATTCCATACCAAAACCGATGCTGCCGATTATGAACAAACCGATGATGGAACATACCATCATGGCACTCAAAGAGTTGGGTATCAAAGAGTTCATAGTCTTGCTTTACTTTAAACCCGAAGTGATCAAAGATTATTTTAAAGACGGGAGCGAGTTGGGGATAAAAATTACCTACGTAGTGCCGGATGACGATTACGGTACGGCGGGTGCGGTGAAACGGGCTCAGGAGTATATCGGAAATGAGAATTTCATTATCATCAGCGGGGATTTGGTGACCGATTTTGATTTTCAGAAAATATTCGACTACCATAAGGCGAAAAACTCCAGATTGACGATTACGTTGACATCGGTAGAGAATCCTTTGGAATTTGGGGTGGTTATCGCCAACGAAGAGGGGAGAATCGAGAAGTTTTTAGAGAAGCCGAGCTGGGGCGAGGTTTTCAGTGATACGATCAATACGGGTATCTACATCATTGAACCCGAAATTCTCGATTATATTCCGAAAAACGAGAACTTTGACTTTGCGAAAGATTTGTTCCCGCTGCTGATGCGTGAGGGGATTTCCCTGATGGCAGGGTACGCGGAAGGGTACTGGCGCGACGTGGGGAATCCGGAGAGCTACCGTGACGTATATGATGATATCTTGAGCGGAAAAATCAAACTGACGATGGGAGGAATACCCGAAAAACATCCCGAAGGGGTTTTGATCACCGAAGAGGCGACACCGCTGGATTCGAGTATCGATATTATCGGGATCGTCGTACTGGGGAAAAACGTGACGATCAAACGAGGGGTCAAACTAAGCAACGTCGTGATCGGTGATAACGTGACAATAGGACAAGGGTCGAAGATTCGTAATACGGTGATCTGGGATAACGTCGAGATCGGGAAAAATGCGAAGATGGACGGATGCGTCATCTGTAATAATAACCAGATCGGGAAAAACGTGACCGTCAAAGCGGGGATGATCCTAGCCGAGGGGTGCGAGATCGGGGAACTGGTGAATATCGAGAAAGATGTGACGATATGGCCGTACAAAATGATCGAAGAGGCATCGATCATCAGCCACAGCGTCATATTAGGGAGCCGATACAAAAATTCGATATTCGAGAACGGACGTGTAGTCGGAAAATCGAACGTTGAACTCTCCTGCGAAATGGCGACTAAACTGGCGGAGGCGTTCGGAGCGCAACTGCCGGTGGGGTCGACCGTACTGATGTCGCGTGATTATGATAAAAGTTCACGGATGCTGAAAAGGGCTTTCTTAGGAGGGCTTCTATCGGCAGGGATCGATGTGATCGATTATAACGCTATCCCCTCAGCGGTCATGAGATACAACCTCTCGACGCATGATGAATACAGTGCGGGGATACTTATCTACCAACAAATTGATGATCCTACGAGTACGGTAATTGCATTCTTTACGGACGGAGGGATAGGGATTACGAATGACGTATCCAAGAAAATCGAGAAGGCTTTTTTCAAAGAGACGTTTCGGCGGGTTGATTATTCACGGATCGGGCAGATTCATGAGTCCGATCATAAACAAGAGTATCGCCATTACAAAGAGGGGATGGAGAGACTTCTCAAATCGCATAGCTTGAAATCGTTGGATTGCCGTATTGCGGTGGATATGATGCACGGTTTGGCATCGGAGGTGTTTCCCGATATTTTAAACGATCTGGGGGTTAATCACATTATGTTCAACGCCTATCCGGACGAACAGCGGCTGGCGAACATCAATACTCTGGCGAAACGTTCGAACGAAGATATGAGTTCCGTGATCAAAGCGCTTAACCTCGATGGGGGATTCATCCTCTATCCGCACGGTCAGCGTCTGGATATCGTGTGCGATAAAGGGAACGTGCTAAGCAAGCAGACGGCGCTGTATGTGGTCCTTGCCCTTCTAAGCCGGGAGGCCAAAATGTCCGACAGCGTCAAACGGGTCTTCCTTCCGACCTGGGCGGCCGATATCGTCTATTTCGAGAATCTGGAGATAGAGAGGGGGCAGTATGCGAACTTCAAATCCGAAGAGATGCAAAAATACGATCTGATCGCGACGGGAGAGGGGAACTTTGCCTTTACCGAGTTTGCGACCCACCGCGATTCGATGTACGCTACCCTGAAGATTGTGGAAATGATGGTGAACCATAACGTGAA
>NZ_JALNYS010000001.1 GCF_023229695.1 Sulfuricurvum sp. | reverse complement strand
AAGCTAAAAAAGCCAAGCAGTTGGCTTTTTTGACGCTTTTCACCCATACAACCCCCTAAAGCTTCCCGTATCTTTCGGATACGGGAGATTACTAACCTTTTCGCACGCGTTTAGACAAGGTGCGTAAGGTCAGTTATACATTTTAGGATGCGAAGCAGCCATTCAAAAAAATGCATATTTCATTCTAATTAATAATAATTATCGTTTATATTCTCGGGCTAATTTTATGAATCTCATTTGGATTAATCTTAGTGTGTTACAATTTCCCATTACCAAAAAACCACACAAGGAAACTTCATGCTCGTTACCAAAAAAGCTCCGGACTTCACTGCGACTACCGTTCTGGGAGACAACCAAATCGTTGACAATTTCAACCTTTATGAAAATCTGGGTGAAAAAGGGGCTGTCCTTTTCTTCTATCCGTTGGACTTTACGTTCGTATGTCCGTCTGAGCTTATCGCATTCGATCACCGTCTTGATGCATTTACCGAACGCGGAATCAACGTTATCGGTGTATCCGTCGACTCACAATTCAGTCACTTTGCATGGAAAAACACTCCGGTTAACCAAGGTGGTATCGGACAGGTTCGTTACCCCCTCGTAGCGGATTTGAACAAACAAATCTCACGTGATTACGATGTTCTTTTCGGGGATGCGGTAGCCCTTCGCGGTTCATTCCTGATCGACAAAGACGGGACTGTCCGTCACGCCGTGATCAACGACCTTCCGCTTGGCCGTAACATCGACGAAATGCTTCGTATGATCGATGCGATGCTGTTCACAAACGAACACGGTGAAGTATGTCCTGCCGGATGGGCAAAAGGGGACGCGGGTATGAAAGCCAGCACCGAAGGGGTTGCCGAATATCTTGCCGCTCACGCAGAAGAGTTATAACTGACCTTATGCACCTTGTTTAAACAAGTGCGAAAAGGTTAGTAATCTCCCGTATCCGAAAGATACGGGAAGCTTTAAACTTTCCTCTTTATTAGACTCAATCTCCCTTAAAACCCATTTGAATCCTTCTGTCTCCAAAATTTAATAAATATTTGTTATGATTCCTTCCAAAGATGCCGTTAAAAATATTCAAATATCACCAATATATCACAGAAAGGCTCCCTGTTTGGATAATTCCCTCTCTTTGGCCGCACTCATCCTGAGTGTGATTGCACTCGCCTTGCCCGCCTTGTTTCATCTGGCCAGATACCTCGGCCCCCGAAACCACACCAATCGGGCAAAGGAGGAAGCGTACGAAAGCGGTATTTCGACCCCGGTCGGGGATACGAATGAACGTTTCAGTATCCAATACTACCGCGTGGCGATTATCTTTATCCTCTTTGACATCGAAGTGGTCTTTATGCTGCCGTGGGCCGTCAATCTGAGAGACTTAGGGGTGTTCGGATTGATCGAGATGTTCACGTTTATGGGGCTGCTGATCGCGGGGCTCCTCTACGTCTATCAAAAAAAAGGGCTCAAATGGACATGAAAAATCCCGCAACAGCCGTCGACGTGTTGGGTGAGAGCATCATCACGACCCGCGTGGACGCCATGGTCAACTGGGCGAGGGAATCTTCGCTGTGGCCGATGATTTTCGGAACGGCGTGCTGTGCGATCGAATTTATGGGGGTAACGGCCAGTAAATACGATCTGGCCCGTTTCGGGGCCGAAGCGATCCGTTTCTCCCCGCGTCAGGCCGATCTGATGATCGTAGCGGGGACCATCACGTACAAGCAAGGTCCGGTACTGAAACAGATTTACGATCAGATGAGTGAGCCCAAGTGGGTCATTGCAATGGGAGCCTGTGCCAGCAGCGGCGGATTTTACGACAACTATACGACGATGCAGGGGATCGATACGATCATTCCGGTGGATGTGTATGTCGCCGGGTGCCCCCCGCGACCCGAAGCGCTCCTCGATGCGATTATCCAGATTCAGGGGATCATCTCCGGCAACCATCACGACAAAGGGCTTCAAACGATGTGCTGCAACGAAAATGCCTGCACTCCGTGCGATCTGGTCAAAGCCCGATGAATATGCCCGACTGCTTTACCGATATCCGAAGCGATACACTTCTGACCCATGCGACGATTGCCAGAGAAAATCTCCTTTTGGGGATCGAAATCCTCAAATCGTCGGGCTATACGCTGCTGCTCGATATCACCGCCATCGATTATACCCTCTACCCCTCTTTCCATCCCGAACCTTTTGCCCTCGTCTACCTGTTACGGAGCGGGGATTTTACCCAAGCGTTCAGCCTCAAATGCTATCTCCCCCGCGATGCCCTCACCGTCGAAACCCTCACCCCCCATTACCCGTGCGCCGACTGGCTGGAGAGGGAGGTGTACGATCAGTACGGCATCTTGTTCGAAGGGCATCCGAATCCGGAACGGATTCTCAACCACCACCAGTTTATCGGCCACCCTTTGCGCAAAGAGTACCCGATCACTCAGGCACAGCCGTGCAGCGAAGCGGTCGATCTGATGCCTCAAATGCGTCAGCGTCTGCTAGAGAAAAAAATCATTTTCCCGGATGGAGAGGGGGGGTACACCGAACCGAACAAGGATTTGATGTTTCTCAACCTCGGCCCCTCCCATCCGGCAAGCCACGGGACCATCCGCACCTTCGTCGCACTTGAGGGGGAGAGCATCATCGCGGCAGTCAGCGAGATCGGATATCTGCACCGAGGGTTTGAAAAAAGCTGCGAGAACCACACCTACAACCAGATCATCCCCTATACCGACCGGCTCAATTACTGCTCATCGCTGATCAACAACGTCGCGTTTGCAAAGGCGATCGAAGAGATGCTGGGGGTCACCCTTCCCGAACGGGGGATCTACATCCGGGTTTTGCTGATCGAACTCTCCCGCATACTCGACCACCTGATCTGTCTGGCGGCCAATCTGGTCGACATGGGGGCATTGACCAATTTCTGGTACCTCTTTAATCCCAGAGAAGATGCCTATACCTTTCTCTCCAAACTCACGGGGGCCCGCCTCACCAACAGCTACATGCGTGTCGGGGGGATGGCCAATGATCTGTATCGCGGATACGAGAGTGATCTGGAGTTCATCCTCCGAAAGATCGAAAAAGGGGTCGGCGATACCCTCAAACTGATCGAACACAACCGCATTTTTCTGGACCGCACCCAAAACGTCGGGATTGTCACCGCACAGCAGGCACTCTTTTACGGGTTTAGCGGACCCAACCTGCGGGCCAGCGGAGTCCAATACGATCAGCGGAAAAACACCCCCTATTACTATTATGACCGGTTCGAGTTCGACTCCCCTATCGGGAGTGTGGGGGACATTTATGACCGGATGACGGTCCGTTTTGCCGAAATCGACCAGAGTATCCGTATCGTCCGCCAATGCGTTGCTCAAATGCCGGGGGGGGCGATCAACGTCTCCAATCCCGCCATTATCCTCCCCCAAAAACAAGCCGTTTATACCACCATAGAGGGGGCCATGAATCAGTTCAAACTCATTTTCGAAGGGGTCAAAGTACCGAGAGGAGAGCACTACTCCTCTCTCGAAGCGAGTAACGGAGAGCTCGGTTTTTACGTCGTCTCCGACGGGAGCGGAACCCCTTATAAAGTCAAAGTCAAAGCTCCCAGTTTCCTCCACATGGCAGCCTACCCCTCCATGATCGAAAACGAACAGCTTGCCGATGCGATCATCAACCTCGGAAGCCTCAATATTATCGCCGGAGAGATGGACCGATGAGTTTTACCTTCAATCCGATCAACGAAGAAAAAATCAAAAAATTATGGGGAGAATACCCAAAAAAAGAGTCCCTCACCCTGCCGATGCTGTGGATGGCCCAATATCAGGAGGGGTGGATTACCCCCGAAGCGATCCGAACGATCGCCGCGCGGCTGGAACTCTCCCCCTCGCATCTCTTCGGTATTGCGACGTTTTACACGATGTTTCGACTCTCTGCGGTCGGAACCTATCACATCGAACTGTGCCAAACCCTCTCATGCGCCCTTTGCGGCAAAGATGCGCTGATTGAGCATCTGGGGAAAAAATGGGGAATCCGTCCCGGAGAGACCACCGAAGACGGACGGTTCACCCTGAGCCTCGTCGAGTGTCTGGGCGGCTGCGGCGGTGCTCCGATGCTGAGTCTCAACGAAACCTATCACGAGAACGTCACCCCCGAATCTCTCGACGCGCTGTTGGAGGGGTTATCATGATACAGCGCATCGTCAGCCGAAAATTCGATATCCCCGATGCCCACCGTATCGATGTTGCCCTCCTGCATGGGGGATATGCAACTCTCTCCAAAGCGTTTGCCATGGAGCCCGATGCGATTACGACCGAGATAGAGCGTTCGGGACTGCGCGGAAAAGGGGGCGGAGGGGCCCCGACGGGGAAAAAATGGAGGCTGATGCCCAAAACCATCTCCCCCTCCTATCTCGTCGTCAATGCCGACGAATCGGAGCCCGGAACGTTCAAGGACCGCCAGATTCTCCAGTATGATCCCCATCTGCTGATCGAGGGGATCATCGTCAGCGCCTATGCGATGGGGGCCGATCACGCCTACGTCTATATCCGTGGCGAGTACAAAGCGTTTCATGACCGTCTCGTCGAAGCGGTCGAGGAAGCGTATGAGAGGGGCTACCTCGGGGAGAACATCCGCAACTCCGGCTTTAACCTCTCCCTGAGCGTCCACCGTGGGGCGGGAGCCTACATCTGCGGCGAAAAGAGTGCCCTCCTCGAATCGCTGGAGGGGAAGCGGGGGCATCCACGGCTTAAACCGGCCAAACCCGAATGCGAATGGTATTTCGGCCATCCCGCCACCGTCAACAACGTCGAAACGATCGCCACCGTCCCCTTTATCGTCCAAGAGGGGTTTGAAGCGTATCGCGCCTACGGGACCGACCAAAGCCCCGGGACGATGCTCTTTGCGATGAGCGGTCACATCTCCCGTCCCGGCGTCTACGAACTCCCCTTCGGTCTTCGGATGATGGAGGTGATCGATGAACTCGGCGGGGGGGTCAAAAACGGCAAAAAGCTCAAAGCGGTGATCCCGGGCGGGGCTTCAACCCCGGTATTGACCGCCGAAGAGGCGGAAAAAGCGACGCTGGATTACGAAACCCTCTCGGCGATGGGTTCGGGGCTGGGTACGGGGGGGATGATCATCATGGACGAAGAGAGCTGCATGGTCAAAGCGCTCCACAATCTCCTGTCGTTTTACCGCCACGAATCGTGCGGACAATGTACCCCCTGCCGCGAGGGGACGGGGTGGGTCGATACCCTCATCCGCCATATCCTCGCTGGGCGCGGAGACGAAACACACATCCAGACCCTCCTCGATGTCAGCAAAACGATGAACGGCCAAACGATCTGCGTCTTCGCCCCGGCCGTTTCGGGAGTGATCAACGCGTTTGTCAAAAAGTTCCGTCCCGAATTCGAACACTATTTTCAGAGGTCTGAGGGATGAATAACGTCACCATTACCGTCAACGCCCAAACACTTAGCGCACCGGAGGGGTCGATTCTGTTGCAGGTACTGCTCGATAACGGCGTTTCCGTCCCCCATTTTTGCTATCACGAAGCCCTCGGGGTCGACGGAAACTGCCGCATGTGCATGGTGGAAATCGAGGGGCAAAAACGGCCGCAGATCGCCTGCAACACCCGCGTCAAAGAGGGGATGAGCATCCGTACCCTCAGCGATTCGATTATGGCGGTAAAGCGGAGCATTCTGGAACTGGAGCTGATCAACCACCCCGTCGACTGCCCCATCTGCGATCAGGCGGGGGAGTGCAGCCTCCAAAACTATTACATGGAGGTGGGGCTTTACGAATCGCGGATCGACCGTGCCGACAAAGTCCGCAAAGCCAAAAAAGTCGATCTGGGCTCTCACGTCATCCTCGATCAGGAACGGTGTGTTTTGTGCGCGCGG
Organism: Sulfuricurvum sp.; assembly: GCF_023229695.1. Lineage (GTDB taxonomy): Bacteria > Campylobacterota > Campylobacteria > Campylobacterales > Sulfurimonadaceae > Sulfuricurvum. The sequence continues at coordinate 255,796 of NZ_JALNYS010000001.1, read as the reverse complement.
TGCACCCGTTTTACCGAAAACATCATCGGTACGGGGGATCTCGTCATTGCCAATCGGGGTAATCACGCCTGCGTCACCACCTTCGAACCCCAAGGGCTCAAAGCCGACGGTTACGCCATGAACGTCGTCGATCTCTGTCCTGTAGGTGCGTTGACCTCCGGAGATTTTCGGTTTCATCAGAGGGTCTGGTTTTTGAAGAGCGACCCCTCCCTCTGCCACGGATGCGCACGGGGGTGTTCCATCTTTATCGACCATTATCCCCAAAAATACGGAGATGACCTCATCTACCGCTACCGCCCCCGCGTTGAGCGGGAGGTGAACGGATTTTTTATCTGCGACGAGGGGCGGCTGAGCTATAAAAACCATACCGGCGACGCAACCCTCACCACTCCGAGATACTCCGGAACCGCGATTACCCTATCCGAAGCGCTGGAGCTCTATCACCAAAAACTCGCGGCCTCCGGCTCCGGAGTCGTCGCCCTCGCAAGCCCTTCGCTCAGCTGTGAAAACCTCACTGCTCTGCGAGACTACTGCCTGCAATACGCCATCCCCCTTTTCGGGGTGGAGAGGGGCTCGTTCGATGAAACGTTCGGAGACGATTTTTTACGGCTGAATGACCGCGCCGCCAACCGGAGCGCTCTGCCCCTTTTGGGGATCAGCGAAGACGAGAGTGAAATGAACGCCGCCCTTTGCGCCGCATCGCTCGTGTTGAATTTCGACAACCAAACCCCGGTTTCGGTCGATCAGATCCATTTTTGCGTCCATCCGATCGACACCCGCGAACTCCAGATCCCGATCGCCCCCTATACCGAACAATCGGGGAGCATTATCAACGCATTCGGCAAGGTGCAGAAATTTGCCTCTACGATTCGGCGCCGCCACCCCGTCCCCCCTTTGCATGAACTCCTCTCAACGATCAAAGGATTGGCATGAATAGCTGGATGACGGTAGTTCCGATCCTCATCATGGTTCTCCTCTCAGTGGGGATTATCCCCCTCCTCATTTGGATGGAGCGCCGGATCGCCTCGATGGTTCAAAACCGGCTCGGCCCCAACCGCTGCAATATCCATGGGTTCCGTTTGGGGGGGATCGTCCAATCGATCGCCGACGTGATCAAGCTCCTCTATAAAGAGGATTTTTATCCACGGCACATCCGCAACCGCTTTTTGTTCCTCATCGCCCCGGTTATCGTCTTTGTCGCGTCGTTTTTGACATTTGCGGTGATCCCTTTCGCCGATACGGTCACGATTCACGGCCACCGCTACGCGATGCAGGCACTCCCGACGACACTGGGAATTTTATGGTTCCTGGCCCTGACCGGGCTCGGGATTTACGGGATTATCATCGCCGGCTGGTCGAGTCACAACAAATTCGGTATTCTGGGGGCGCTGCGCGCCTCTTCCCAGCTCATCTCCTACGAAATCGCGATGGGACTTTCCCTCGTTTCGATGATCCTGACCTACGACACCATCCATCTCAACGACATGGTCGCCTATCAAAGCCAGACCTTTTTCGGATTCCTCCCCGCATGGGGGATCCTCATTCAGCCGCTGGCCGCGTTGATCTTCGTCATCACCGCATTTGCCGAAACCAACCGGGCCCCCTTCGACGTCGCCGAAGGGGAGAGCGAGATCGTCGCGGGGTACCATACCGAATACTCCGCGATGAAATTCGGCCTCTTTTTCGTCGGGGAGTATCTGGCAATGACCGCTTCAGCGGCGCTGATCGTCACCCTCTTTTTGGGAGGGTATACCCTTCCGTGGGTGAGTACCGAGATGATGCTCTCCTCCCCCGACCTCCTCATCGGAGGGTTGATCCTTGGCCAATGGGCCCTCTTTGTCCCCCTGATGCTGTGGATTCGCAAAAACAATCTCCGCAGAGGGGTCGTGTGCAACGGACGGGAGCGGGAACGGCACGTCTTGCTGTGGCTCTTCGGCTCCATCCTCCTTATCTCGACGGCCCTTTTGGGGACGATGTTGGCAGGTGTTATCGATCCGCTCGCCATCACCCTCCTAAGCGCGGGGGTGCAGGTGGGAACTTTCATTTTGAAACTCTTCGCCGTCATCGTCTTTTTTATCGTCGTACGATGGACCTTCCCCCGTTTTCGATACGATCAGATCCAGTATCTGGGATGGTACATCCTCCTACCGCTTGGGCTGATCAATATCTTCATCACCGCTTTCGCGGTTATCCTCTAAGGAGCTCAGCATGGCATTTACCGTCGTACCGCGCCACGGAAACACACTCAAAGAGCGGATGTACCTCCCCTCGCTCATCGGCGGCCTCTCCACCACTTTCGGAACATTTTTCAAAAATATCTCGGACACGCAGGCCATCCCGACTCTCGAATATCCTGAAATCATGCCCACCGATATCACCTCCCGCTACCGTGGACACCATCGCCTTACCCACCGCGACGACGGCTCAATACGGTGCGTCGCCTGCTTTATGTGCGCCACCGCCTGTCCGGCACAATGCATCTTTATCGAAGCGGTAGAGCGCAACGATGGGTGTGACGAAAAAATGCCCGAACGGTTTGATATCGACTTGCTGGAGTGTGTCTTTTGCGGCTACTGCGTCGAAGCGTGCCCCTGCGATGCGATACGGATGGACAGCAACATCTTCAGCATCGTCGCCAAAGAGCGCCGCGATTTCGTCGTAGGCAAAGAGTATCTTCTGAGGGTGCGCGGCGGCTACGAACCCGAAACGAGTCAAGCCGCTTTGGGAGGGGAACATGAGTGATCTGCTCTTTTATCTTTTGGGGTCGGTGAGTCTGATCGGTGCCGTCGCAATGGTACTCGCCGTTCAGCCGATCTTCGCCGCGATCTATTTTATCATCGTCCTGATCGCACTGGCGGGGATATTTGCCCTGCTGGGATCGAGTTTCATGTTCGCGATTCAGATCATCATTTATGCCGGGGCCATCGTTTCGCTGATCTTATTTATCATCATGTTTCTCAATATCCAGCCCAAAAACCTCCCCAAAGAACCGATCAAAACCCGGATGATTGTGATCTCTGCCGCCCTTGTTTCCCCGTTCTCGTTTTTACTGATCCGTACGATTTCCCACACACCGCTTCAGCTCCATCCGCTGCCGAACGATTTCGGTACCCTTAAATCGATCGGCGCATCCCTCTACTCCTCGTTCGTTTTCCCTTTTGAGCTGATTTCGCTGCTGCTGCTGGTCTCCCTGATCGGATCGATCATCCTGACCCACCAAGAAAAGGAGGCATAACGATGCACGCCCATGCCCTTATCCTCTCCATCCTCCTCATCTCGATCGGGATTGTCGGTGTCCTCGCCCGGCGCAACCTCTTTATCGTCTACATGTCGATCGAGCTGATGCTCAACGGAATCAATCTGGGCTTCGTCACCGCCTCCTCGATCTGGGGAAAGGAGTCGGGAAATGTCATCGCCCTGTTGATTATGGCGATTGCCGCAGCAGAAGCGGCCCTCTTTTTGGCCATGATCGTGTTGCTGTTTCGTCACAAAACGGCGCTGGGAACCGATGATTTTCGCACCCTCGCTTCAAAGAGCCGTTCATGAATCTCCTTATTCTAACCCTTTTGCTCCCCTTTGTCGGTGCCCTGCTCATTACGTTGGGACGGTTTGGGCTAAAACACCCCTCGGCGCAGGAGCGCTTTGCCCGCTTCGTTTCGATCCTTATCCCCTTGTCCGGCGCGGTTTTGAGCTTCTACCTCTTTTTCGCCGCCTCCGGACCTTTTAAAGTGACCTGTTTTGAGTGGATTTCGATCGGTGCTCTGCACAGTCCGATCACCCTTCTCTACGATCCTCTCTCCTCGATCATGCTCCTTTTTATCACCCTGATCTCCTTTTTGATCTTTACCTACGCGACGGGGTACATGAAAGGAGACCGTGGCTATTCGCGCTTTTTCATCTATTTTCACCTCTTTTTGGGATCGATGGTGTTGCTGGTGCTGGCCGACAACCCGCTGGTGATGTTCATCGGATGGGAAGGGGTCGGGGTCTGTTCGTATCTTTTGATCGGTTTTTACATGGACGATCGGGCCAATATCGGAGCCGCCAACAAGGCCTTTTACCTGAACCGTATCGGTGATTTCGGCTTTGTCTCCGCCCTTGCGCTGTTGTTTGCTCAGTTGGGTTCCGATGCCATGAGCTACGGATCGCTTGCCGCCCATATTCCCCTCATCGACCCTTTTTACCGCACCCTGATCGGCAGTTTGCTGTTTGTGGGGGCGATAGGGAAATCGGCGCAGATCCCCCTCTACGTCTGGCTTCCCGACGCGATGGCGGGTCCCACCCCCGTATCCGCCCTCATCCATGCCGCGACAATGGTCACCGCCGGAGTCTATATGGTGGTACGGTTTGATTTTCTCTACACCCTTATCCCCGATGTCAGCCTCATCATCGCAATCATCGGAGCCTCTTCCGCCCTCTTGGCGGCCCTCTTCGCCTCGTTTGAGCGCGATATCAAAAAAATTCTCGCCTATTCGACGATGTCCCAGCTGGGGTATATGTTTGCGGGGGCCGGGTTGGGGGCCTACAGCGGGGCAATTTTTCACCTTTTCAACCACGCCTTTTTTAAAGCCCTCCTTTTTATGGGGGCCGGAGCCGTCATTATCGCGCTGCACCATCAGCAAAATATTTTCAAGATGGGATCTCTGCGCCGCCCTCTCCCTCTGATTGCCCTCGTCATGCTCATCGCAACCGCATCGATCAGCGGCGTCCCCCCCTTTTCGGGGTTTTTCAGCAAAGATCCCCTCATAGCCCAAGCCTACGGTACCGGGCACTACGCCATCTGGATCGCCCTTATGGGAACGGCTCTTCTCACCTCGTTTTACATGTTCCGCCTCTACTTCACCGTGTTTATCGCCCCCTCCCGCACCGAACACCCGCCGCTCCATCACGTTTCTCACTCCATGCAATGGCCGCTGGTGATCCTCGCCGTTGCCGCACTCGGAAACGGTCTATGGAACCTTCCCCATTTTATAGGTTTTTCTCCTCTGATGTCGGACTATTTGGGGATGCAGGATTTGAAAGTTCCCCTCCTCCCCTCCGCCGAATGGGGCTTATCGGCCCTCAATACGGCCCTTGCCCTCGCCGGTGCGGCCCTCGCCTACCGCCGTTTTGCCTCCAATCCGCAAGAACCCGATACCCAAAAGGTGCTCGTACGGCTGCTGGTCCGTAAACTCTATGTGGACGAATTCTATCTCCTCCTCGTCGCGCGTCCCCTCTTGTTTCTCAACCGTATGGTCAACACCCTCACCGAAACGGCTCTTGAGCGTGCGATTCAAACCACAGTCGCTCTCTATCGATACTATTCGAGACGCGTCGAGACGCGTCAGGACGGAGATGCAAACCACTACATGATGATTATGATGCTGGGGATCTCCTCGATCTGCGTCTATTTTCTCATCGTTTACCAAGGGACCTAAGTGAATACCCTCAATCTTCTAATCTTCCTCCCCCTCCTCACGGCAGCGGTGTTGTCCCTCCCGATCATCACCGCCCGTGCCGCGCGTACCATCGCCGTTGCCCTCTCGCTGGTGATGCTGGTGATCACCCTCTTTACCCTGAGCCGTTTCGATCCCTCCCTCCCGATCCAAATGGTTACCAAATCGTCATGGATCGAAACCTACGGCATCTCCTACCACATCGGCGCCGATCCGTTCAGCCTGATCATCATGATGGTCCTCTCACTGATAATGCCGGTCACCTTTCTTTTTATCCGTCAAGAGCCCAAAGGGATTCTCATCGCCCTCCTGATCGCCCAGAGCGGGGGGACCGGTGCCCTCTTTAGCCTCGATTTGATCTTGTTTTACCTCTTTTGGGAAGTGATGCTCTTCCCGATCTTCCTGATGATCGGTCTCTACGGCTCAGGAGAGCGGGTTAAAATAGCGATTGAACTCACCCTCTATACGATTTTCGGATCGGTCGCCATGTTTTTGTCGATTTTGATTTTAGGGGTCCAATATTTCGATCTGACCGGCCGTTTCAGTTTTGATCTCTTCGATATTGCCCGGATGATCGATGCCGAATCGTTTCGCCCGTGGGCCTTTTTCGGTTTTTTGGTCGCCTTTTTTATCAAAATCCCCCTCTTCGGATTTCACGGATGGCTCAAACGCTCCTACGAAGCCGCCCCTGCCGCCACCTTGATCATCCTCTCCGGCGTCATGGCCAAACTGGGTGTTTTTGCCCTCTACCGCTTCGTCTTTACCCTTTTTCCCGACCTCTCCCGTGATCTGGCCCCCTTCGTCATCGCGCTAGGGCTTTTCGGGATGATCTATTTCGGTATCGCCGCATTGCGTCAGGAAAAATTCCGATCCCTCTTCGCCTACTCTTCGGCCTCCCACATGTCCCTCATCATTGTGGGGCTCTTCACCTTTAATCTCTACGGCCAAAGCGGAAGCATCTACCTCATCACGGCCCATGCACTCGCCACCGCCGGTATTTTTCTCCTCCTCGAACGGATCAATTTAGGGGGGAATTCTGACTCCGTTTCCCACTACTCCGGCATTATCCGCACCGCCCCGCGCTTAGGGGTTCTTTTTACTCTTCTGGCCCTGAGCTTCGTCGGGATACCGGGGACAAGCGGCTTTGTTGCGGAGCTCCTCATCATTTACGGCGCTTTTGCCTACACACCGCTGATCGGGTTTATCACCGCCACCACCGTACTCATTGCCATGATCTTTATCTTATGGCTTCTTCAGCAGGTCCTCTTCGGCCCCTCTTCCCCCGCAGCAGAGAGGATAAAGGACCTCAATAGGGTTGAAACCGTAGCGATGGGGCTGCTCGTCTTCGTCATCTTTGGGATGGGGATCTATCCTGACCCTTTTCTCAGTGCTCTTTCCGCCGCACCTGCATCCTCGGGAGTCCGCCTATGAATCCGCTGTTTAGCGTTATGCCCCTTCTCATTGTCATCGCTTCCGCAGTCGCAACGATGCTGCTAAGCAGTTCCAAACGGCTTACATCGGCCCATTTCAGCCCTCTTATCATCGCCGTTTTGTCCGTTACCCTCATCTTTCAGCTCCCGATGATCGGCACCGTCTACAGTACCCTCATCTATCCCGACATTTTTAACCGAATGATCATCGCCGACAGTTTTTCCTCCCTCTTCACCCTCCTCTTCACCCTCGGAACCCTCTTCACCCTCGCGATCTCCAACCGCTATCTGATCGCCAACCCCATTTTCAAAGGGGAATTTTTCGCCCTCATCCTCTTTGCCTTGGGGGGGATGATTTCCCTTTCGATGTCGTATGAGCTTATCAGCGCCTTTATTGCGCTCGAAACCACTTCCCTTTCCATCTATGTTCTGATCGGGCTCAACCGCACCGATCCCCAAAGCAGTGAGGCCTTTTTCAAATACCTGCTGATCGGATCTTTTGCGGGGACTTTTTTTCTGATCGGCACCTTCTTGATCTATCTTCAGACCGGAACGACCCATCTGCATGAGATCGGAGCCTTTATCCTGACCCATCCTGCCGAAGAGATCCCTCTCGTTGTCATCGGTGGGGCGCTGATTATGGCGACGATCCTCTTTAAAATCGGTGCGTTCATGTTTCATTCGTGGGTCATGGATGTCTATGACGGTGCGACGATGCCGGTCATGATGTTTATGGCATCCACCTTCAAAATTGCCATTTTTTCGATCGCCATCCGCATCTATCTGGTCGATCTCTACCCCATCGTCCATCTCTATGAGTTTCCCCTTCAGGTCACCGCGATCCTGACGCTGCTGGGCGGATCGTTTCTCACGCTGGCCCAAACGTCGGTCAAACGGATGCTGGCCGCATCGAGTATCGTCCACAGCGGATACATTCTGCTGGCACTCGCATCGTTTCAGGGGAGCTACCTCTTGGCGGGTCCCTCCATTATTTTCTACCTCATCGCCTATTTTCTCTCTCTGGTCGGAGCGTTGGGGATATTGAGCTATATCTCCTATGTCGGGCATGAACACTACACGTTTGAAGATTTCAAAGGGTTCTCCGACATCCACCCCCTCCTCGCCGCGTGCATGACGATTTTTATGCTCTCCCTCGCCGGATTCCCCTCTACGATCGGATTTTTAGGCAAATTCTACCTCTTCAGCTCCGCCCTCTCCTCGGGGCACCTTGCGATGACGACAGCCGCCCTCTTCGCCGCCTTTGTATCGATCTATTACTATTTTCGTCTGATTGCGATGATCTATTTTTACGGAACCGACAGGCCGAAACTGAAAATCGAATTCACCCTCACTACGGCGACGATTTCTCTGATCGCCGCCCTGACGATCTGGGGAGGGATCGGAACCTCGCTGCTTGGCTTCATCCCCGGTGCGGACGGCATCATTGTCTATGCGAATCAGGCGATCGAATCGCTCACTATTTCGACACGCTAGAGAAGAGTAGAATACCCTTATGCACTACTCTTTTTTAGCCTCGTATCTCCTCATCCTGTTTGCCCTCTGGTATTCGCGCCGCGAACATTTCGGCCTCGAAAAACAGATCCTGACCAACTCCGTGTTGGCAATGGTGCAGCTCGGCCTCCTCGGATACGTCCTCGTCTATCTGTTTAAAATCACTCACCCCTCCCTCCTCTTTTTCGTCCTGCTGGGGATGACGGCATTCGGCGCCTATACGGCGCGCAAACGTTCCCCGCTGGGGGAGAAGGGGTTCGTAATCGCTTTTTCCGTTCTGGGGATCTCATCGGGGATCGTGTTTCTCTCGATGATGGCATTCGGGGTGATCCATATGGTCCCACATGAGATGATTCCCATCGGCGGTATGATCATCGGCAATGCCCTCAACGTCTATACCCAAAGCGTCGAACGGTTCAAAGGGGAGGTGAAAAATACGGTGGAGACGATCGAGGGGATGATCGCGCTGGGAGCACCGCTCAAAGAGGCCCTCTCGTTTGCCTCCAGAGCCTCCGTCAAAGCGGCGATGATCCCGACGCTGAACATGCTCCAGACGGTAGGGATCATCCACATTCCGGGGATTACGACGGGGATGCTCCTTGCCGGGGCCGATCCGCTCACGGCGGTCTCCTACCAATTGGCCGTCATGTACATGATGGTGGCGGTATCGCTCCTCGCAGCGGCCTTTACGATGATGTTTTCGTATCGGGAAATTTTTGGGGCAACGTTTGGCAGCACCCTCTCAGGTAGACAGAAAGGGTGACAAAAGATATCTAATCCATATTATTTATATATGCATTTAATATCTTTTAAACCCGGTTCATGGCGATCCGCTGCGCAAATGCCAACGCTTTGGGATGGAGAAAACAGAGCCTCTCCCAGGGACGGTTCGGTTGCGTCAATGTCACACGGTGCGCCGAAACGGAGCGGGAAAGGGCCACGTAAAACTGTGAGGGGGCAAATATCTCGTTCGTTTCGATGACGTAATCGGCCAGACTCATCCCCTGCGATTTGTGGATCGTGATCGCAAACGCCAGCGTCAGAGGAAACTGGCTGAGGGTGATCAGGTTCTCTTCCTTCACCGCTTTCCCTTTTTCAACCCAACGGCTCTTTGTCGTACCCGTCCGCTCCACTTTGACATTCACCCCGTCGCTTTTTCGGACCCAGATCACCTCCTCTTCGATGGAGATGATCCGCCCCCGCTCCCCGTTGTAGTAATTCCACGCATTGCGGGTAAAGAGGATCGGAGCTCCCACTTTGAGTACCAGTACCGGTTCGATACGGCTCTCGTTCATAAACCGCTCCACGTCACGCTCCTGCATCTTCGTGTCATGGAGGGTGACATAGGTGGAGATCGCAACCTCTTCCCCGTTCAAATGGGCCAATTGGGCACGATTATGGTTCTGTGCACTGATATTTTTCCCATACAGCAGGGTAATAGCGCTTTGATCCTCCGGCAAAGGGCGGATCAGGCGGTTCAACCCCTCCGACGCTTCCGCGTCGATACGGGCATGGCGAACCTGTTCTAGCAAACTCAAAAAATCGGCTTCATGGGTCCGGAATGACCCTTCCAAATGAAGGGTCTCAAAACCGAACCGCTCCCAGCTGAGGGATTCAAACGCAAAATAGATCGGATCATTCCCCCGCGTTACGGGAGGAAGCTGCAAAAAATCCCCCACCACGACGATTTTCCCTTCAAACTCCGCCTGAAGGAGCCGCAGACGTATCAAATCCAGTAAAGGGGCGCTCACCATAGAGATCTCATCGATGAGGATGATTCCCATCGATTTAATCAGTTTCGCAATTTTTTTGGGGCATTCGAGCTTGCCGCGCAGCTCCAGCTCCTCTTGCGAATTGGCGATTCCCAGATCGAAAAAACTGTGGAGCGTCTGCCCCCCGATCAGCGTCGCCGCCATCCCCGTCGAGGCGAGACGGGCGACCGATTGCCCCTTTTTTACCGCATCGTCGATCAACGCCTGCGTCAGCGTCGTTTTCCCCGCTCCCGCACCGCCGGTGATAAAGAGGTTAGAGGTTTCTAAGATTTTGAGGGCAGATTCGATCACTTTTTAAACATCTTTACACTGTGTAATCTTATCTCTGTACTGAATAGTGAGCAGTTTAAAATGTTTCTTCGCATAGGCAATCTTCCATTTTTCCCGACCTCTCAAATCACGCTCTTTATCACTCCCTTTGGTCTCCACGACAAAGCTCCCCTCGCTCTCGTCAAACTTAATCACCGCAAAGTCCGGGTTGTAATTTCCCAATGGCGTTTTGATTTTAAAGCGTTTGGGCAATTTGGTAAAAAACTTAAAATTCGTATCGGCACATTTTATAAAAGCTTGCTCCGTCTCTGAATCCCACGCTTCCGCTTCATACAGTCCTCTTTGGCACGCTTCTAAATTATACCCTTTGATTTCGTCCGCAAATACGTTTCCAAATTCATAATGCTCACCGCTAACCTGATACACGATCCCATCGCTTCCGCTTAGGATTTCATGCTTGGCATCGTCGAAAATCTCTAACGCTTTTTTGATATACTCATCACTGTTTTTGATAAAAGGTTTTAAATCTACCTTTTGAAATATCCCAATAATGGTCTCTCGTGATAAGCCGCTCTCACGTTCGATGAGGGCAACGATGTTCGGCAGAGTCTCTTCAATCGCCAGGCTGAAACTTTTTTCATCCCCGACAAAACCGTCCAAATCGCTTCTCAACGTTCCGTATTGCATCACGATCTTTTTTTCTTTGGTTTCGATACTGTTTAGTTTTTCGATGACCGCTTCTTGGAACTTCGCACTGTCTAGGCGAATGTCATAAACCGTTTTTTGCTTTAATTTCTCCCATAATTGAGCAAATTCACTCAACTCCTTCGCTTCCGGTCGGATTTTAACTGTTTTTTCCGCTCTTTTATTATTGAGTGTCGGACCGTTCGATCCGTCCGTCGCCTTGTATTCGGCTTGCAAACTTTTTGCAAACTCATCGAAACTCTCATTGGCGATAACCGTCAATCGATTAATATTCTTATCCTCGATCCGTTCCCCATTACTATCGACGGCAAGTCGCACCCCGCGACCCAAAATCTGTCTTTTTTTCATCTCGCTTTTGGTCTCGTTGAGTGTCGTAATAAAAAAGACGTTGGGGTTGTCCCATCCCTCTTTGAGGGCACTGTGGGAGAAAATAAAGCTAATCTTCTCATTAAAACTCAAAAGCTTCTCTTTTTCTTTCATAATCGTATCGAACATCTCTTTTTGGAGCTTGCGGTCTGCTTCATTGTTTTTCAGTTCATCGACATACCCGCTGTTTCGCTTTGCGAAATAAAACCCGTACACATCCCGTGCACTGAGGGGAGCAAAAGTCGGGTAAGAGACTTTTAGCCGCTCAAATTCAGCACAAAAATACCCTTCGATCCAACCCTCTTCATCTTGTAAAAAATTAGCAACTCTATCGATAAAAAAGAGGCTGAGGACTTTAATGTCCGATTGTTGAAGCGCTTCGTATTTTTCCATGTGCAGTTTGATCGCTTCGGTAATCTGAGCTTTTTGAATCTCTTGTTTGACCTGCCCGTTGATGGCATGAAGTTCCAGTTTCAACCCGTTGTCAAACGTGATAAACCCCTCGCGTCCATTGATCTCATCGACGGTAAAACCGCTATAAATCGGGTTTTTGGTCTTTTCGCTTAAGCTCTCATCCCCTTTGATTTTGAGCGCTTTTTTGACAAATTCATCTTTGTTTTTGACGATGAGTTCGAGATACGCCACGGGACGTTTGGAGGTTTTATCAATTTCGATTTTTTGGATGTTGATATAGACATCGTTAATCGTTTGGTTTTCGCTCAACGCCAATACGTCGATCTGTTTGACCAATCCTCTCTCCAATGCCTCTTTCGATGATAGAGTATAAACAAGGTTATAATAGTTCTTATGGGTTGCGGAATAACGGAGCGTAAAGAGGGGGTTGAGCTCTTTGATCGCCGTGACACTGAGTTCACTCTCCATATTTTGAGGCTCATCGAGGATGAGTATCGGTTTGGTTTTTTGGAGACTCTCTTTGGGCGTTGAGATAAACCCCTCTTGCAGTTGGTTTAAGACGGTATTGTTTCGCTTAAAACTGTCAATCGTCATAATCATAATTTGGAGAGTGTTATCTCGGATAAAATGTTTCAGCTGTCCCAATTTGGACGAATCGTATTCGAAATAATCATACGCAAACGGATAGAAGTCTCTAAAATACCCATCCATACTTCCCAGCGCATGAAGCACCCCCTCTTTGATCGCGATAGTAGGGACGATAATGATAAACTTGCTCCAGCCGTATTGGGTAAACAGCTCTAAAATCGTTTTGATATAAACAAACGTTTTCCCCGTCCCCGTCTCCATCTCTATCGAAAAATCGAGACTTTGAAGCATCAGCGATTCATCGATATTATTTTGCTTTTGAACACGGTTTAAATTCTCTAAAACACTCTCTTGGTTAATCGTAAATTCATTCGAACACACCGCTTCGCCGTCGAAGAGATCGAAATCGGCTTCAAAATGCTCCTGACCTATAAACAGATCGGTGATTGCATTTACCGCTTTTTCTTGATGGACTTGTTCGATGTATTTTATTTGCATTCTAAGCCCAATTTTTCTATAAAATAACGAAGCGATTCATTATTGTTACAATCAATATTCTGTTTCGATGCAAGGAATCTTTGCAGTAGGACTTCTTCTATATTTGTATTGCTTTTTAACCCAAAATACTTTTTTAAATCTTCTTTAGTCGCATTGTCACTTTTTTGCCAAGCAGACATCATCCACGCTTCTAACTCAGTAGATACAACAACAGTTGTTACATCACTTTGAGATGATAATCCCATTTTACTATCAAAATCTTTTTTTTCTGTGACCACACAAGATTTATTATCTAAATCAATTAAAATATATATTTCATTACACCCATTTTTATCTTTTAAATCTTTTATTCTACTATTCAATTTTATTTTATTTCTAATTTTCTGATTTCTTCCAGTCGCGGATGAAATGACTTTTATTCCTTTTATACTTGGATACTGTTTTTTTATGTGCTTTTCAAAAAAATCTTTATCTGTTGGACCTTCTACTATAACACCTATCTTTCTATTCATCGTATTCCCCAACTAAACCACACTTAATAATCTCTACTAAATCTTTATGTCTTTTCATGATTTTTTTGATATTCGGTATATCTTCAGCTCTTTGACCTTTAGTATCTCCCTCATAGTCACGGAACATAAATATGATCTCATCCAAATTCAACTGGCTCAAAAACTCTGTGCTATGCGTCGTGAAAAATATCTGCTTATCATCATCTCGCATCGTATTGAGAATATATGACAAAACTTTCATGTGCATATGTCGCTCAGGCTCTTCTATCATCATGCCTATTGAATGTTTATTTCCAATCAATGCTGTCATAATTGCTACAAAATGTATTGTTCCGTCTGAAACTTTTTGAAGCTTGATTGGATATGTTTTTCCATTTACTTCCTCGTTAAAAACAATATCAGTAGTAAAGCCATCTTTTATTTCCAATGAATTAATCAGCTCAACTTCCCCAATCAATGAAGTTGAAATATCTTCAAAAACTTCTTTATCAAGATTGCTTAAATGCTCAGCTAAATTAGTTCCATCTTTTAAAAAATATTCAAATCCCGACTCCTGCGTTCTTTTTATATCATGTGCATGAAAATAATGAGAAGCAAATAATGAACTCCTGTTAAATAAAAATCTAAAGTCCATCGGTTTTGTTAAAATATTATTTTTTTTGTTTATTTCTAGACCAAAAAGAAGTTGCACTAATTTATCAGTAGTATCGCGTTTTGTTTTTATCTCGTATTGAAGTGTCGAATTATTGTATGAAAAATCAAAACTTTCGTATCGTTTTTTTTCTAAGTTTTGAGCATATAGTAAATAGTTTTGTATATATTCATCAAAATCATTAAAAACCCTTAATTGTAAGCCATTTTGCAAATCAGCCTTATCAATTGGAATACTTTTAATTTTACTACTATATGAGATGATATCTATGTTGGATTTTTTCTCTTCAATATCCATACTAAATAAGAATGCAAGTTCTAGTTTATAATCTATGAATTCATCGGATACTAAAACTCTATTCTGAATATTAAATTTTGCATTCATAGATATTCTTTTTTCGTCTAAATAATGATAGTTTTGAATATTTTGAAATCCAATTTTTGCTATTGCTCTAGCTGTATTTTCATATATCAAAGCATCCAAAAATTCCAAAGCTTCTACAAGATTACTTTTCCCCGTATTATTTGGAGCAATGAGACAGTTGAGCTTTCCAAATTCAAATTTGCTATTATAAAAGCTTTTGAAATTATGGAGATAGAGACTTTCCAATATTATTGAACTTTTATATTCTCTTTCGATCGGTTCCGATGCGAAATTACCGTTGTCAAAATTTTGCCCGCCCGATCCTTCAAATCCAAATACCATGTTGTCTCCTACAGCGTCTCTAACGCAAAATACTCACGCAAGTTCAGTTTGGTACCATCATCGAGCGATTTATCGTAACAGATGAGCTTGATCCCCTGCGGTAAACATTCCCGTATATCATTGGCGATTTTGTGATCGAAGGTAAAGAAAAACTCACGGTTCTCTTCAAACAGACGGATAAAACTGTATTTTTCTTTTTTGAACTCTTCATAGTTTGCGCTCAGAGTAAACCCGTTTTTGAGTCCGATTTCATAGACGATATCGATCTTTTTCGCCCCTTGGGTGAGGATATTTTCATGGAAAATTGACATTTTGAGCATTTTTTCGATGCTTTCAACACTCTCACCGGGACGTTTTTTTACCTCTTTGAAAATTTGGAAATTGGAGTTGTCTAACACATAGGATTTAAAGCCGTCTTGGTAATCGAGTTTTTGGATCACCCGCTTGATTCGCTCTTTGGTGATGTCGCTGATTTTTGTGTAGCCTGCTTTGTACGCTTCGCTCTTTTCATCGGTTGCTTCGGGGAGCTGAACGAGGATGTATTTTCGATTGCCGCCGTCTTCGATATTTTGCGCCATCACGGCATGTGCCGTCGTCCCGCTTCCGGCAAAAAAATCGAGGATAATATCCTCACTAGATGTTGTTGCTTCAAGAAAATATTGTATCAGTGTTGATGGCTTAGGAAAACTAAAAAGCTTACTTCCAAATAATTCAACCATCTCTTTATTCCCACTCTCACTCATCCCTATATCCTTTGGGAAATGAGTAGAAATGGCTTTAATTGCTTCTTCTGTACCATATTTTTTTAAAGCTTTTGCACGATCTTCACTTTCAAAAACCCGATAATATGGTGTTTTAATATTTAAAAAATCATAATCATCCGGGAATACAATTTTCCCTTTATCATAATAATCTTGAAATGTATCACGAGTAACACCCCATGTTCTTTTCGGATTATATGGGTATTTTTTTCCTGTTTTTGGATCAATCATCTCAAAAGCTGAATTTGGACGTTCATCATCACTACGTTGTGTTGTTAAATCGGATAAACGCCAACCGTCATTTGGAAAATCATCCGTATAATAATATTTCTGTTCATGCGAAATACCTGCTAAAAACTTCTCTTTTGCATAACATATAATCCATTCATAGTCTTGTGAAACTCCAAATGGCACATCACTTTTTGCTGTTCTTTTGCGCCAAGGAAAAATAGCCACAAAACTCTCTTCCCCATAAATCTCATCCATTACTTTACGGAGATTATGCACCTCATCATCGTCGATAGAGACGAAAATCACTCCATCATCGCGGAGTAGATTTCGGCTGAGCCACAGACGCGGATAGATCATATTGAGCCAGTTGGTATGACGTCGTCCCGTGCTAGAGGTTTTGGTACTGGTGTACCCCTCTTCGCGAAGCTGATCGGTTTGGATGAGATAGTTGGTAATCGTGTCACCCCATGTGTCTTTGTAGACAAAATCTTTATCTTTGTTATAGGGGGGATCGATGGTGATCATCTTGATTTTTTTATGGTACGAGGTTTGGAGGAGTTTGAGGACTTCGAGGTTATCCCCTTCGATAAAGACATTCTCTCCATCAGGGATAGTGGTGTCGGTATCGAGTTTTAACGTCGCATTGGATTTTTGGCGGATCGTTTGGTAACACCCTTTTTTACCGTTCCACGTAAAGCTGTAGTGTTCGCTTTTCTCATCGGATTGCGGGGCAACGATGCTTTTGAATTTGTCGATGTTGATCACACCGTCATCGAAAATTTCGGGAAAAATGTTTTTGAGCTCTTCCAGTCTTTGAGCTAGTAAATCCCTACTTTCCAACTCCATCCAAACAACCTCGCACTAAAATAACTCTTATTGTAACCAACGTTTAATAAAACGGAGGGAAAAGGTGTTTAGAGCAATTCAATCACCCGTCCGAAAGGGACATCGATTCGCCCCGGAGCAATCCACAGCACCTCATACGGCGGCTCATAAGGGGGAAATTTGCCGTCGAGATCGGTAAAATAGAGGAGCACTTTCGGCAAAACCGCCCCCTCTGTGATCGATTCAAAGACGGGGGTAAAATCGGTTCCGCCGCCGCCGGTGAGAGTGTAGGTGATCCTTTCGCCGCTCTCAAATCGCTCACGGCTGCGGATACGCTCATCGCATACCAGCAGTTCGATAGTGTACGATCCGAAGAGTTCTGTGATCGATTCGATCTCGGCGATAAAGCGGGAGAGGAGCACCTCATCCACCGAACCGGAGCTGTCGATGGCAATGGCGAGTTCCAGATGGCGCGAATGGGCACCGGGGAGGTATATCCCCTCGTACAGCAGTTTTTTGGAAGGGGGGATGAGGGTGTAATCGCTGACGTAATAGCCGCCGATAGTGTCGCGAAGTTCGCTGCGCCAATCGACGACTCCCCTTTTTTGGAGAGGGATGAGCCTCTCCAGCCCCTCAGGCAATCGCTTCATCGCTTCCCCCTTCTGGAGCGCCGAACGCGAAAGAATCTCCTGCTGCGCCGTTTCGAGCTTCTCGTCCGGCGTCTCGTCACTGCGGCGCGAATCGGAATCTTTGTCGTTCAATTCCTCCCGGGTGATCGTATCGAGGAGCATCTCGTAAATCTCTTCGGCATACTTATCCCGAAACCGGGGATCGTAGGTGATTTTACTCGGGGGTTCGAAACCGTTGTCGATCAGCAGGTTGTTGATCGCATGGTCGCATGCGCTATACCACAGCCACGGGCTGCGGCTTCCGATACGGGAGGGGTGGGAGAGGACCCCGTGCAGCGAGACGTTGGCGAGGGAAAAAGCGATTTGATTATCGTTAAGGGTTTGAAAAAAATCTTCCCGGTACTCGAACCGGTTTCCGACACGGGTAAACGACTCGATGTCGTTGTTCACCGCAATCTCCAAAGCGCTCGCCAATGTCCCGAAATAGGGGTATTCTGCAAGTAATTTGGATTTGACACGGGAAAAATCTAACATAACAGATAGGCATAGGCATCGACCCACTCACCGTAAGCATCCAGATGGTCCATCAAAATTCCCTGACGCTGAAGGTCCTGAACGATCATTACGGCAAACTCGCTTTGGAGGTTCAGGGTGTAACGCAGAAGAGACTCGATTGTCTCCTCTTCCGGATTGCGCAAAATCCGTGAGACCAAAGCCGAAGAGAGGGCATAAAGAGCCGAAACATCACTCGGATATCCTCCCTCCTCTCCGCGCAGGATCGCATCGATATCGGGAAGCAGAGACATCACCTTGCAAAACCCTAGAAAATCGACCGCCCCCTCCCGTCCGATCGCCCCGGTAATCGTATCCAGAAGGAGATTTTGGGGAAGGGGGCTGTTGAGAATCGCATGAACCGCTTCCCAGCTTCGCGGTGTCGCGAAACTGCGCTCATTGCGCGTCGGGTCAAATCCGAACAATGCCTCATTTTTAAATCCGATATACGCAAGAATCCGCTCATCAATGCCGCGCCCGATCGCCCAGTCGCGCCAGTCGGAAACATTCACCTCCATCTCGATATGGACAAAACGGTTTGCCAGCGGTGAGGGGAGACGGTAGACGACCCCCCGATCCCCCTCACGGTTCCCCGCCGCGACGATCGCCCACCCCTCGGGGAGAGTATACTCCCCCACTTTACGATCCAGTATCAGCTGATAGGCCGATGCCTGAACTGCCGGTGCGGCAGAGTTGAGCTCATCGAGAAAAAGTATCCCCTTCCCCTCTTTCGGCAAAAATGACGGCGGCGCCCACAGGGCGGTACGCGAACCCTGCTCATAAAACGGAATCCCTTTGAGATCGGTCGGATCCATCAAAGAGAGACGCAGATCAATGCACGCAATCCCTTCCCTGAGAGCGATTTGCTTGACGATGGACGATTTCCCGATCCCCGGAGGGCCCCACAGAAACGTAGGAATTTTTGATTCGATCAACGCGCGCATGGTGGTGATGGTTTCAGACGTTCTCACACTTGCCATCCTAAATTATGGGTTTGAATATGTTTCCCGTAGGCGGGATTGGTTTTGACGCTCCGCTCGAAGCGTTGATCAAGACTCAGCTGGTAGAGGATCTCCACCGGCGCCGAAGGATTCAGGGCGATCATTGATAGAATTTCCCTCCCCCCTTGGGCATACAGCTCCCGTAAAAAACGCTCCGGCAGCGAAGTGTTGGATGCAAGTTCCAGAGGGCACTCCCCCTTTTCGTACAACATTTTTAACAGCAACTCCTCTACGCAGGGGTTTTTTGCCAGCCCTTTATGGACTTCCAGTTCCCCTCTTTGCAACAACTCTTCTTGCATCGAAACGCTCAGACTCCGGTTTGTTGCCAACGCAGCCGCATGTTCTTGGATCAAACGGTTAAAACGCCCTTCATCCAGCACTGTAGCCGCACCTATCAACTCGGGGTATTGCTTTTCAAGCACCTCCCCCCCTTCCGGCGAGAGAGAGGGGTTGGAGGCGAGAAGCCGATTCACCGGTTCCTCCTGTAGCCCCATCAACACGTTCTCCAAAGAGAGCGGAACCCTCTGCGCCAAGACGGAAGCTCTACTTGGCAGCAGCAGACGTAAAATCCGTTCGCCGGTTTCGGGATGAATCGCCATTGCATCCAACACTCCCGCCAGTGAGCGATCCCCCGGGGTTCGAAGCTCTTTTTGAATCGGAGAGAGTTCGCTGATCGCATCGATCAATTCTCTATTCCCATACCGTTCGATCAGATGGGCCAACCCGCTCATCGCATACTGAACATTGTGATTGCGAGCCAAATCTTTATAAAAACGGCCGATGATCGATGCGGTGACATCCCGATTTCGATCATTATCAAAAAGCCCCTCAGTTTCCCAATCATAAAGTTTAAGAAGCTTATAAAAAAGTTCGTCGCCGAGGTAAGGATTTTGGAGAAAATCGACCAGTCGTTCCTGATCGTTGGAGAGTTTTAAACTCATCAACAGGCGGTTGGGTTCGATTGAGCGGCACAGCCACTCTTCGACCGCATTAATCTCAACGATTTTTGCAGCACGCCGCTCATAAAGATCGGCACTCTCTTGCTGTTCAAGAGGGTTCATCAGCCGCCCTTCAATAATCAAAGCGCTCTTTTCGTCCCACTTCCGGGTGAGCTCAATACGGTGAAGCTTTAAAAGCGTTTCAAAT
Source organism: Sulfuricurvum sp. (assembly GCF_023229695.1). Classification (GTDB taxonomy): domain Bacteria; phylum Campylobacterota; class Campylobacteria; order Campylobacterales; family Sulfurimonadaceae; genus Sulfuricurvum. Next base: position 235,792 of record NZ_JALNYS010000001.1, on the reverse strand, counting down.
TCGCTACCCTTTAGTGAACGGGTTTTTCCGAGCAATAGTACCGATTTACCGCTTAGTTCCTGAAAGTTCATGGCCGCATTATAATCCATCAGCCTAAAAATAGGGGGCAAAGGTATAATGTCACCATTATTTTTTAGGTATCGGTAAAGGAATGATCGCATGGATACTTTATACGACGGAATCGCCGCTTATGACGTTCAAGATTACCAAAAAGCCCGTGAGCTTCTCTATCCGCTAGCCGCCTATAAACGCAACGCCGAAGCACAATTTTATATGGGGATGATCTATTTTTACGGCGAAGGGGTCGAAAAGGATATCGATCAGGCAATGGAGTGGTGGAAAAAAGCGATGCGCTCCGGACACACCGATGCGGCCTACCGCCTCAGCGAAATTTCGACATCAACCAAGACAACGTTTTAACCGTGGCGTTTACCCTTATGGAGACAAAAGCAACCAAAGGGTATCATATTATTATCACTTTTGAAGGCAATAATCAATGAGTCACCCTTTAAAAACACGCCGTAAAGAGATGTACGAGAAACTCGCTCAAAAAATTACCGATTTTGATTATCGTCATACCCGTTACAAAGTGAATTATTCGATAGCCGTTTCCTATACCCCCGAATCGCTGGATATGGCCCCGCTTATCTCTTATATCCGTAAAACCGACCGATACATCTGTTTGGACGAAACGGTTCACGCCGTGGTATTCGACTGTGCCAATGCGGAACAGGGGATTAAAGCGGCCAATAACCTCCTCACCTATTTTCAACACGCCAATTTTTCAAAATCGATCTATGCCAGTATTATTATCGCCGACGATTTTACCAACACCGGACAGATGATTGCCAAACTCTTCGATTTACTCGATTATGCGATTCAGCACAATATGGATAATCTGATCGTAGACAGTTCGCAAATAGTTTGGAACCACTAAATAACTGTTGTTACGCACTTTTCGGGCAAAGCCCGTAAAGTGGCAGGGGACAATTTGTCCCCTGCACCCCCCTGAAGCTACCCGCATCTTTCGGATGCGGGAGATTATACCGTCTATCTTTAACTGTACATACGCATTTTGTCATCCCGTACTTGATACGGGATCCATCTCTTGCATTGGATTTTGTGTCGTAGCACGGAATGACGAGAGTATGCTTAGTTAATAAAGTTTGGTATAAAAAGCCAAGTAGTTGGCTTTTTTGACGCTTTTCACCCCTGCACCCCCCTGAAGCTACCCGCATCTTTCGGATACGGGAGATTACTAATCTTTTCGCACGTCTTTAGACAAGGTACGTAAGGTCATCAAAATATTCCAATCAAAATAAATAACACTATGGTATAATCCAACAAATCACCTAAAGTTGTATCACTATGATTACTATTTTGCAGGAACGCCGCCCTCATCTTCAAGAGCAGTTAGTTCAGAAAATTGCCTATTTTGATTATAATTTTTCCCGTTACCATATTCATTATACGATAGCCATTGCCTATATCTCCGAAGAGGAGGGCAATCTTAACGTCCTCTCCAAAAATTTACGCAAAAGCGACCGCTTGGTAATGTTTCAAAAAAATCTCTGTGCCGTTATTTTTAACAGTGCCGATGAGACAAACGGACTCAAAGCGGCCAACAATCTACTCACCGACGTACAGGCACTCTTTTTTTCAAAGCATCTTTATATGGCCGTTGTCACCGCTACCAACACGAAAAGCAGTTTTCAACTGGTCTATGACCTTTTTGATCTCCTCCAGTACGCTATCGGGCATAATATGAATAATCTCGTTCTGGAAGCCTCTCAGATTACCAAATACGATTGACCCCGTCTCAGCCGTTCAAGACTCTCTCGATGGAATAGCGCATATCTTCATCCAGACTCTCCATATTTTTCACCATCCAGCCGAGATACCCTTTATCGGAATCGGCAATTTCACCCAAGGTTTTCCCCTTGTATTTTCCGAATTTCAGGGGACGGGTATACAATACCGGTGTTTGGGTCAATTCCACCATCTTATCGATCGGATTGATGCCGCCGAAACGCTCTTCCAGCCGTTTGCGCAGTTCACTCAAAAAAAGCTTTAACACCAAAACATCCCCAATGGCGTCATGGGCTTTCACCTCGATCCCCAAAGCGGCAGCTTCTGCTGCCTCAATCTTGTATAATCCCAACCGGTAACGAAAGTATTGCAGACGATGTGCATCCTCTTCGTCAAACAGATGACGTGCACATCGCAGCGTATCGATCAATCGCATCTTTGAGGTAAAATCCTCTTTGGAGAGCATCCCCAAATCAAACGGCGCATTATGGATGATCAGGACATTATCAGGAGTATTGAGTCCGTTCAGGGCCTGAAAAGCTTTGGTATCCCGACATCGAGGTTTTCCTTCAATCATCTCCGGCGTAATGGCATGCACCTCCATTGCACCGTAGCCGATCGGAACGTCAGAGGAGCACAAATCGTTGTACACCTCAATGTTACGCCCCTCAAGGACCATGAACCCCAACTGTATGATACGGTCTTCTTCCCCTGCACCGGTCGTTTCGGTATCCAATAAGATAAATTTTGCCATTTGTACCCGTCATTTTGGAATTTGTGAAAAAGCAATCAGAGACTCGCTCTTTTCGTTTTGTAAAGCAGAAAGAAAAAGTTCATTAATCTCGATATCAATGTATTCGCTATCCGAATTGAGCGGTGAAAGGAGTTGGCAAAACGTCACCACCTTCCATTTGATCAGCTCCCCCTGATAGAGGAAGTCCTCAATCAACGACGGCTCATTCAGTTCACGGAAGAGAGAAGTGATTTGCGTATCGCACCATTCATCCCCCTTCCATCCGTAAAGGTGACAAATGAGCGATTTTCGGATGTGCAACCGAGAGGTACCTTCCCTCACATAAGCCTGATACAGGGCATTTGCCAGTTTGACTGCATCCGCACTCGGCAGTGATCGTATCAAAGGGCCCCTCATCGCACTGGTAGTTTAAAAAAATAGATTAATATTGATCGTCTTCAGCATCGATGTCAAACTCATCGTAATCGTCTTCATCCTCTTCGTCTTCTTCATCGTACATCAAATCGTCGTCCTCTTCGTCCGATCCTTCACGCATCGAGGTGAGTTCGGTATACAGCTGCTCCGCCTCTTCTTCATCGATATCGCCGCTTTGCAGCTCTTTAAGGAGATCTTTGTATTCATCACGGAGTGCCTGCATATCTTCCAGCTGTGAGCGCTCTTGCGGAGTTGCATCATTTTGTGACGCAATCACTTCAAAAATATCATCAATATGTTCTTCCACGTCCGGAATAAGTTCGTTTTGAATCAAATGTTTTAATTGAGCAATATATGCCATTTTCAATCCTTGCAATGTAATATCTCATTGTAGCAAAACTATAGGGCAGAATACTATGAATCCTCATGATTTCGATAAAAATATTGATTTTTTTGCCGCAATAAACGTCCGACAACAGGAAAATAATTTGGAAGGATAAAATCTGAAGGAAAGGGAAAAGAAGAATGGTGCGGTCGGGGGGATTTGAACCCCCACACCCGTAAGGCACTACCACCTCAAGGTAGCGTGTCTACCGTTCCACCACGACCGCATATAAAAGAGTCGATCAGCCGAAGCCGATCGTGAGGTTTAATAAAACTTACGCAACCAAATATGGGTTAGCGTAAAGGGCGATCAAAGCGATAACAAGAGTATAGATAACTTGAGCTTCGATCATTGCAAGGGCGATGAACATCGTTGTCATCAATTTACCGCCAAGACCCGGGTTACGAGCAGTACCGGCGATTGTTGCCGCAGCAGTGCTACCCATACCGATTGCTCCACCGAGTGCAGCCAAACCAAGTCCGACACCCGCAGCGATCATTGAATACGCTTTAAGCGTTTGGTTTGCAACATCACCGTCAGCACCGAATGCCGCAGCAGCAAGAGCAACCATAAGAAAAATAACTTTTTTCATTTTAATCTCCTGTGTAAAATCAAAGTCCGTTCGGATAGTGTCCCTACTTATCACTTTGTGAACGGAATTATAATCTTGATCAGCTAAAAAATTACTTAGCCCGTCCAAGACCGATCTTATTTCCTTTAAACTCTACGATTTCGACCATCATTTCGTCCCCTTCCGCAACCACATCACTGACCCGGTTAATATGACCGTCGGAGAGTTTTGAGATGTGAATCAATCCGTCTACACCGCCGGGAAGTTCGATAAAGGCACCGAAATCAACGATTTTTTTAACTTTCCCTTTAACGACATCCCCCACTTTGTACTCCACTTTTTCAACGGCACCGGCACCTCCTGCAATATCTTCGATATGGCTTCGTGCCCCTTTGATCCCTTCGCGGTTTTTACCGGTGAGCTTAACCGCCCCTTTTTTCTTGTCGATATCAATGGCAACATCAAACCGCTCAATGATTTCGCGGATGGTTTTTCCTGCCTGCCCGATGATATCGGCAATGTAGCTTGGATCGATATGAAAGAGATCGGTACTCGGCAGCGTCCCCTCGTTGAGTTCAATCGTTTTCTCCGCATCCATCATCACATCAATAATGTGTCCCCGTGCATCTCTGGCCTGATACAATGCCTCTTTCAAAACCTGCAACGAAATTCCGCCCAGCTTGATGTCCATCTGCATCGCGGTAATCCCCTCTTTGGAACCTGCCACCTTGAAATCCAAATCGCCGTCATGGTCTTCAAGCCCCATAATATCGGTTAAAATAGCGTAGCGATCCCCTTCCGCCACCATCCCCATCGCGACTCCGGCAATCGGCTCACACACTTCGATATCGCCGGCACGCAATGCCATATAACCGCCGCACACCGTTGCCATGGACGAGGAGCCGTTGGATTCTAAGATTTCAGATACCAGACGGATCGTTTGTCCGTTACTCACGGTTGAACCTTCCAGTGCCCGTTTTGCGAGATTTCCATGTCCCAGTTCACGACGTCGCGGAGCGCCGATCGGCGAAGGTTCTCCGACGCTGAAGCCCGGAAAATTATAGTGCACCATAAAGGATTCATTTTGGGTACCGCTATCGGTCAAATTTTCAAACATCTGGGCATCTTTGCTCCCCCCCAGAGTCAATACAACCAGCGCCTGTGTCTGACCTCGGGTAAAGAGGGCTGACGCGTGGGCGCTCGGCAATACATTGGTCTCAATACGGATAGGACGAACCTGTGTAAGGGAACGGCCGTCGGCACGAACCTTCTCATCCAGTATCTGCGCTCTAACCATTGAACGCTTAAGCGATTCAATCGCCTTTTTCAGCTCATGTTCGTTCCACTCGCTCTTCTCTTTCAGTATCGACTTTCGAATGGTGCGCAATGCCGTGCTCCGTTCGGTTTTTGCCATCTGATTGATCCCCGTTTTCAAAGCCGCCGTGTAGTGGGTACGGACAAATTCAACCATTTCGGCATTCACTTCACTGATGAGAGTTTGAAGTTCAAACGGAGTCGCCGCGTACGGCTGAAACGCCTCTTCGTACGCCGTATTGGCTTCAGCCAACGCCTCTTGCGCGGATGCCAATACGAAAATCAGCTCATCCTCTCCCATCGCATTGGAACGTCGTGAAGGGATTGCCTGAGAGAGCAGCGCCGGATCGATCATCGGATCGATCATTCCGACATCAATAAACTCCATTTCATCGCTTCCGATACTCTGCATCTCAATCATCAGCATATCCTCTTTGCTGCCGGCTAGATAAAGATCCAGCGTACTCTCCTGCATCTGCGACAACGTCGGATTAAAGACGATTTCACCGTCGATTTTACCGACACGAACGGCACTGACCGAATTAAAAATATCAATATCGGAAACGTATAATGCCGCAGACGCGGCATTCAGCGCCAATACTTGCAGATCGGCATCGCTGTCGGCACTTAAAACAAGTACACTGATTTGGATCGGATTGGCAAATCCTTTTGGAAACAACGGACGAAGCGATCGGTCCACAATACGAGAGGTAAGGGTCTCAAAATCACTCGGCTTGGTTTCGCGTTTGATGAATCCTCCCGGAAATTTCCCCGCCGCATAGCTTTTTTCAATGTACTGCACCGTTAAAGGGAGAAAGTCTTCATCCACAAAATCGGTCTCGTCAATGACTACCGTTGCCAGAATAACGGTATTGCCGCATTTTAGCCATACGGCACCATTGGCCTGAGCAGCTACCTGATTGAAAGCGTACTCCTCTTTTTTATTACGTAAATCGAGTTCAACGTTGTATTTCATTATGCTTGCCTTATTAGATTTTTAAACACTCAGGGGATCCTATCCCTATTTCATCGAAATTTATTTTGCCATCGACGCGGCACCGAACGTATATTTGATATCGTTGTCGATAAATCGCAGTCCTAATCCCAAAAATAGATTTTGCGATTGCGGATTTAGAAAATTGTCCCATCCGCCGTACAATTCAAGATGTTTCAGCATTTGATAACGGACCTGTGCTTTAAGATGGGCACGGGTACTGCGCAAATCGTTCAACGCATTAAAATCAAACGCTTCGGCAGAAAACTTCAAACGGTCATGGTCTGCGTAATAATCGACTCCGGCTCCTCCGGTTGATTCAATCGCGCCGAACCGGAGTAAAAGATCATCAAACCGTTTTCCGTATTGTAATGAATAGAGCCGATCGCTCTTGACATGCAAACCGGGTACTTGGTTCGGTGTGGAATAGTCGTCGGAAGTGATCAGATCAAACATATAATAGGTTTCCGGATTGGGAAGATACGTAGCACTCAGATAAATTTTGCTGAATTGATCGCGCATCATGTAGTCGGTATGCATCGCCACTTGCAATTCGCTCATCGTAAAATTCGAAAGCATCGTATCCACTTTTCCGAAAGCCTCTTCACCGCTTTTGAAAAATGCCCCCGCCGAATTCAGCGCCGTATTCAAAGAGGCACTATTGTTCGAAATCAAGGCGGTAACATTATCTTCCACATCCATGAATTTATCCACTGCCTTGGGAAGTTTGGTTTCCAAAGCGGCGCTTATATTATCCATTCGTGCCGTAAGAGAGTTGACCCGTCCCATAATTTCAGGCAAATCTTTATTGACCGTATCGGCAGTCGTTGCAAACCCTCCGCTCATTGCTTTAAAGTTGGCAATCGCCGCATGAAGATCGGCGCGGTTATCGATGATCACCCCGTTCAGATTGACCCCGACATTACGGAATGCGTCAATCGCCTCCTGAATCGCCTGTCGATGTTCATCATCCAGGGTTGTTCGAAAATCGTGAATCAGAAGCTCCAGTTCTTTCGCGGCGGCATTGACCGAGTCGCTGGTTTGATCAAACGAAGCGTATTTTTTCGATTGGGAGAGGGTTCCGCCCGGACGGAGCGAATCGGACGAATCGCCCACGACGATATTGATCACTTTGGCCCCCAAAAGGGACTCTTGCGTCACCAAAAGGGAGGAATCTTCGGGAATTTCCACCCCTTCGTCGATTAAAAGGGCCAGTTTTACCCGCTTCCCTTCAATCCTAATCGACTCCACATCTCCGATACTCACTCCGTTCATGAGGACATGCGTATGTTTCTCAAGCCCGGAAGCGTCATCAATGTAGGCATGGATCGGATAGCCGCTTTGCCCCCATTTACCCAGTGATGTGACTTGGGTAGAGAGAAACAACAATGCACCCAGTGCCATAAGGACAAAAAGACCGATTTTTGCTTCGAGTTTCATACCCACCCTCTTTAGTTATTGGTTAGTTTATAATTAAATGCCGATCCGCCGATCGGTTTTAAAATCACCGTAATAAAAACATACGTATCGTTGACCGAATTATTGACAATGGCATTGGTCAAAATCGGCCGCCTATTCTGAACCAGTTTCAAACCGAAATCAAAACAACGCGTCGTATAGAGGAAACCGGCTTCACCCCGTTTCATCAAATCCGCCCGATAATCATACGCTACCAAGCCCGAGAAACGGTAGTTGCGATTGTATTGATAGGCCGCATCCGCCGTCCAATAACTGGCATAAACCGGAATCGTATTACGAATCTGGTCCGTATAATAATGGCTCACCCCTGCCGTTACTGTTTCGCCATTATAGCGCACTGTGTTTTGTTCTTTTGCAATAACGTTTCGATCATGGTTGTATGCCGTCTGATTGTAAAAAGAGATCTCTTTGGTAATCTCCCATTCCAATTCATTCTGAAGTTCTCCATACGCATTTCCCTGATCGTTGTATCGGAAGTTTTGGGATATCCGGTCAACGACAAACGATTTCCCCTCTTTAAGCAGATAATTGTTCAAACCTAAAGCCAGCGAATCGCTCGGTTCATTCAGGGTATAGTATTCGCAGGCCGGATTGGTATTCCCGACTCCGCAGGCGCCGTTATAGGTATCGTAATAGCCGTTATAATAGCGTTTACCGGCAAACGTATAACTCACATGGGGGTTCATGACATGGGTCATATTATTCGTATATGGACGGACCAGAGTGGAGCCGAGATTGACCGTATGATCCAATTGCGCGTAGATCCCCTGCTCATACAGACTACTGACGTCGTCGGATCGCTTATTTCCGTAAAATCCGATCATCTTTCCCGTTGCATTAGCGGTATAGCTGAGATCAAGATACTCATTCAACAAAGAGCCCTGCAGCGTCAAAGGGATATTCAGATTTCCTTCCACCGCCTTTTTCCCTTCAGCCCTGTAAAAATTCGTTGCCGTAGCGTCTGCATTCATCAAAAGGTGATTGTTCAAGAAACTTTCCAAATAACGGTGATAATGCAGACTCGGAAGGGTTTGGATCGTTTGGGCATTATTATTTTGGTCCAGATATTGGTAATGCTTAAGATAACTCCCCAGATAATTATCTTCACTGCTGTAATAGGTATTGATACGGGAGATGACCTGATTGGCAATCACATTTCGCGTTTCGTCGCTGTGCTGCAAATTCAGATAATCAACATCGTTCATCCATGAACCGTTGACATAAAGCCCGGATGCCCCCTCAAGCGGCAAATCAAACCATTCGCGTAAAGGCTCCGTATGCCGATACTTAAGTCCGTAACCGTAATGTTGAAGATGGGCCAGATTTTTTTCTTCTTTATACGATGAGTGTTCTTGAAAATACCCCAGCCGTATCGACCCTTGAGATGAAGGGGTATCGATAAAACGGATATCACCGTAAAGCCCTTCACCTCTGGAAGTCCGGATCTGAGGACGCAATTCGACGTCCCACCAATTACGGGGAGCAAAATAGATCGGCTGCTGGTAATAAAAACCTTCCGATCCTGAAAATCCGAAAGAGGGGACCAATAAGCCGGTACGACGCTTGCGATCGGTAGCATATCCGAAATACGGGAGATAAAATACCGGAAGAGCGCCCACCTCCAGTCTCGCATTGTAAAGATCCACCCAGCTGCTCTGCATATCGTATTTTGCACTACTAAAACGGATTTTCCACAACGGATCGCTTGAATTACAGCCGGAAACCGATCCGCTGACCAAATCAATCTTATTATCGCACCCTTGCGCTTCGGCGGTACTCATCCATACACCCGTCTCCTGATCAAACATATAATAGGGTTTTAAATAATGGGTATCTTCTTGAATATTGTAGGCGGCATAATCGCTGATAAGGTGGTACTTGCCCTCTTTAAAAAGGTTGATCGAACCTTTCGCTTCTACAAGCGTACGGTTGCTATCGTAAACAATTTCATCTGCACTTAAAATTTGATCTTTGTACGTTATCAACGGATCTTCACCGATATGGGATAACGATCCGTTCATATCAACAAAGGTACCGAACAGTTCTACCCTCTCACCCGCATATAAGAATGCCGACGCAGCAAGGCATAACCCTAACGTTTTATGCATCGACCACCAACGTCCTCGCACTTAAATCATGCCAGCTGCGTCGATAAGGGTCGATCATCGCCCATGCAAAACCAAAATAGAAAAGTGCTTCGCTGACGACCCTGAACACACTGCGGTTAAACGCACTCAAAAAGCCGGGAGAAGAGAGTGTTGAGAGTTCGAGTACACGAATTTTCATCACAATCTTGCCGAGACTGGCACCATACTGCATCGTAAAAAACGTTTGATACAGTATTTTAATAGCCATGTATTCCAAAATAAAATTATTGGTTAACGCAAGAATCCCCTCTACCGTATTAACCTTCTGGATCGAATCCCATAAAATGATCATTAACAAGGTCGAAAGTAAGATTTCGTCGATCCCGAATGCAGCTGCGCGCTTCCGTATCGAAGAGAGGCTCAACCGTTCACGCTCTAAGAGCGTTTCGATTTTATCCTCCATTATCGGAGAGCCTGATAGGCTATATCAGTACGAAGTTTTTTACCGGCAAAATGGACTTGACCGCACAGCATATAGGCACGGTCACGCGCTTCTTTGATGCTCTCGCCGACACCGACACACACCAAGACACGTCCCCCCGTCGCGTAGAGTTTCCCCTCTTCCGAACTTACCCCGGCATACGCGATATGGGTGTTTTTGGCAATATCGTCGTGATGAATCTCATCAACGACAATCTCAGCCGGTTCGGAGTTGTCATACGGGTAGTTTCGGCTTGCCATCACGACACCGACGGCAAATTTGTCATAAAACTCTACCTTTAGCGATTCGAGCTGTTTGGTGGCCGCTTTGTAAAAAAGTTCACTGGCAGGTGTTTTCAACAGCGGCATCAGAATTTCACATTCCGGGTCCCCGAAACGGACATTGAACTCCAACGTAATCGGTTCGCCGTTTACGATCATAAGACCGATAAAAAGGACCCCCTCAAACGCAGCCCCCTCCTCTTGCATCCCTTTTAGGGTAGGACGGGCAATACGCTCTTTCACTTTCTCATAAATAAGATCGTTGACCAGCGGGGTCGGCGCATAGGCCCCCATCCCTCCGGTATTTGGTCCTTCGTCATTATCCAAAAGGCGCTTATGATCCTGTGCAGCAGGAAGGAGGATAAAATCTTTCCCGTCGCATAACGCAAACATCGAAAGCTCATATCCGTCTAAAAACTCTTCAACGACCACCCGTTTACCGGCATCGCCAAACGATTTTCCGCTCAGCATCTCCGAAACGGCCACCTTGGCCTCTTCGTAACTCATCGCGATAATCACCCCTTTTCCGGCACACAGACCGTCGGCCTTCACCACGATCGGCGGTGTCAGACTCTCGATAAATTTAAACGCGTCGCCGATATGATCGGTTTCGATGTAGCGCGCCGTAGGGATGGCATATTTAGCCAAAAAGTTTTTCATATAAACCTTTGACCCCTCCAGCTGTGCTGCCGCTTTCGAAGGACCGAAAATAACAAGCCCTTTTGCTTTGAACACATCCACAACACCCTCACTCAGAGGCCCCTCGGGACCGACAATGGTTAAATCGATCGCGTTATCTACGGCAAACTGTGCCAACGCCTCATACTCTTTAATCGCAACGTTTTCGCCCAGCATCGTCGTTGCACCGTTTCCGGGGGCAAAATAGAGCTTACTGACAGCCGGATCTTGTTGCAACACCCTCCCGATAGAAAACTCTCGTCCGCCGCTTCCGATGACCATTACACGCATACAATACCTTGTAAAATGAATTTGTTCCATTGATAATTATCTCATTTCAAGTCCGGGGCGAAATTCAAATGAGATAAATGCCCAGGCGGGCGTTTCGCAGTAGCTTCGGTTCTCAAAGCCGAATAAAGTTACTCGAGCGTCTATCCGGCGGCAATCTCTCGCTTAACGCTCAGACAAGATCACCGACACACCAAGACGTCTACGGCTGTAACTCGTTGAATATGTAGAACCCTCAAAATGCGATTGATCGCTGCGCCCAGAGAGGATAATTATAACCTCAAAAAGCTTAATATGGCTCATGAAAGTTTAATAATTCGCAATTGTACGCGCTATTTTCACACAGGAAGCGACGCTTGCCGAATCGCTTAACGTTGCATCTACCCCTTTTGGAAGTCTCTTTTGCGTCGTTTTTCCGATCACTACAATCTTCTGATCCGGCAAAATTTCATACCGCGCCATAAAGCAATCGATACTTGAGGGGGAAGTAAAAATCAAAACCCCGTTCGACTCAATCGGCGAAAACACCCCCTCTTTATTGCATACCGTTTCGTACATGATCGCCTCATCTATTTCAATTCCTTGTTCGCGCGCCGTTTCAACCCATTCCGATGCGATCACTTTTGGGCGTAAATAGAGCCATTTTCCACCACTTCCTTCCAACGAAAGAGACTCCGGGATCGATTTCCCGTATCCGTCCGCCATACGAATATCATCTCCGCCCGCATTGCGTACCGCAATGGCCGTCGCTTCGGAGACACACATACACGGCAGTCTTTTCCAACTCTCCGAATAGGGTTCAAGCGATTTAACCGCCTGTTTTGAGGTAAAAACAAGCCCGTGATAGGCAGAAAAATCAATATCGGGCGTTAAAAAACGGATTTTAAGGATAGGGATATGGAGTACTCCCGGATAGGGAGTTTGCGAAATCAGATAGATAGGCCGCACAGCGGTGCGCCTTATTCCCACTCGATCGTTGCGGGAGGTTTGGAGCTGATATCGTAGACGACACGGTTGATTCCGTCTACTTCGTTGATAATCCGACGGCTGATCCGTTCTAAAAGGGTATGCGGCAAATGGGCAAATGTCGCCGTCATACCGTCAACCGCTTCAACGACACGGACACATACCGTATTATCATAGGTGCGGTTATCTCCCATAACGCCTACGCTTTTAACGTTAAGCAATACCGCAAAAGCCTGCCATGTTTTCGTGTAGTAGCCGCTCGCTTTGAGTTCATCCAGTAAAATCGCATCGGCTTCGCGCAGAAGATCCAAATCACCTTTATTGACTTCACCCATAATACGGATACCCAGACCCGGGCCCGGGAACGGATGTCGGTTCACCAATGAGTCCGGAAGCCCCAATTCAAGCCCGAGTTTACGCACTTCATCTTTAAAAAGGTCCCGTAACGGCTCAATCAGTTCAAAATCCATCCAATCGGGCAATCCTCCGACATTGTGATGGCTCTTGATCGTCACGGAAGGACCGTTTACCGACACCGATTCGATCACGTCAGGATACAATGTCCCCTGCGCCAGGAATTTAATGCCGTCGTGTTTTTTTGCCTCCGCTTCGAAAACTTCGATAAAGGTGTGCCCGATAATTTTACGCTTCGTTTCCGGATCCGTAACACCGACCAGCTTACCGAGAAAATTTTCCGATGCATCGGCGACAACGAGAGGGACTTTGAGGTGAACTTTGAAAATATTTTCAACCGATTCGCGTTCCCCTTTTCGTAACAATCCGTTGTCAACGAAAACAGGAATCAACTGATCCCCGATCGCTTCGTACAATAACGCTGCAACAACGGAAGAGTCCACCCCGCCGCTGAGGGCACAAAGGACTTTTCCCTCTCCGACCTGCGCACGGATTTTCACAATCTGTTCTTTGAGGAAATGACCCATATCCCATTTTTCGGTAATACCGCAAATTTTACGAGCAAAGTTGCGGAGCATCAGATACCCCTCTTCCGAGTGGTTAACCTCCGGGTGATACTGCATCGCATAGACCATTTTCTCTTCGTTGGCAATTGCGGCATACGGAGAGTTTGGAGAATAGGCGATAGGGACAAAACCTTCCGGCAGCACATCCACTTTATCAGAGTGACTCATCCATACGGCACGCTCATCTTCGCACCCTTGAAACAAGACCGAGTGCTGCGTCATATCGATTGTCAGTTCCGCTTTGCCGTATTCATGGTGATCGCTTCGGATTACGGAACCGCCGAAATCGACGGCAATACGTTGCATCCCGTAGCAGATCCCCAATACCGGAATTCCGAGGGTATAAACCCCTTGATCCACCTCATAAGCGTCCTTATTGTAAACAGAAGAAGGTCCGCCGCTGAGGATGATCCCTTTTGGATTTTTTGCTTTGATACTATCGATTTTAGTGTGATACGGAAGTACCTCACAATAAACTTTATCTTCGCGCAAACGGCGAGCGATCAACTGTGTATACTGTGAACCAAAATCAAGGACGATAATATTGACATCTTTCAAAGGAGAGCCTTTACGTGGAGATAATCGGGAGGGTAAGCTTGTGTGTACCCTTTGCGTTAATGAAAGGGTACCCTAATGTAATTAATAAAAGCCTAAAACGATAAACTGAACATACCATACTGCAAGTGATACAAAGTATCCAGCCAAAACGGTCCAAGCGAGTTTGATATGGGATGAAAAAGTATAAATACCGTGCATTTTTCCCATGACGCCGACCCCTGCCGCACTTCCGAAACTGATGAGCGATCCGCCGATCCCCGCTGTCATCGTCACCAGCATCCATTGCGCTTGATCAATTGTCGGATTGGCTTTCAAAACTGCCGACATTACCGGTACGTTATCCACGATGGCCGAAAGGAAACCGACACCGATATTGACAATCGTAGGATCGAAAATTTCGTAAAGCTTCGCCGCATATTCTAAAAATCCGATAAAGTGCAATGCCCCTACCGCAGCCAGAATACCGAAGAAAAAGAGCAAAGTGTTATTTTCAATTTTACTCATTGCCTGAAAAATACTGACGTCGACATTGTGTCTTTTTTTCAAAAAAAACATATACAGCTGAAGTATCGCCAAACCGAACAGCATCCCCCACATCGGCGGAAGATGGATCATCTGTTTTCCCATAACGGCCAATGCGATTGTTAATGCCCCGAAAACGATGATCATCTTCCCCCCCTTGAGAATTTCAATCCGTTTAGCTGCTTCGGGATCACCCTCTTTGTTCGGATCCAGATCAGGGACATACCGACTCAAGAAATAAGCGGTTACCGCCCATCCTAAAAATGAAGCCGGAAAGAGATACAAGAATTCCCCGAAAGCCCCTTTTTCCGCTGCCCAAACCATCAATGTCGTAATATCCCCGAACGGACTCCACGCACCGCCGGCATTCGCCGCGACCACAACGTTGATCGCAGCGGGTACCAAAAATTCTTTGTTTTTATTGTCGATCGTCAGCAAAACCGTCGAAAGAATCAACGCCGTCGTCAGGTTGTCGGCTACCGGAGAGATAAAGAATGCCAACAATCCCGTAATCCAGAAAAGTTCGCGGTAACTGTACCCTTTGGCAATCAATTTCGATCTCAACGCACTGAAAACCCCGCGCTCAATCAATGCTTCGATATAGGTCATCGCCACAAACAGGAAAAAGAAAATTTCGGCAATTTCCAAAATCATATGATCCACTTCGTGCTCAAACGGAGTGAAATCGACCCCTACGACCGCATAATAGATACCGATTAGCACAAACATCAATGTTCCGACAAAAAGGGCCGGCTTTGCTTTGTCGATGTGGTATTTTTCTTCGGAAGCGATAAAATAGTACCCCACCACAAAAATGGCGAGAAGGAGCCAGCCAAACGGGTGCCCTACCAGATTTATCGCCGTTACGTCCGTTCCGTCCAGTGTCATTTATCCATTCCTTGGGTTATAAAATGGACCCCTATCGATTCATCGCGGTTCAATGCCCCCTCAATAATCGCACGGGCACTTAATAGACGAAGCTTCAACAATCTTCCGATCTTCTCTCTCAACATAGCTTCAACCGCCTCTTTTGCATAAAGCAACCCTTCCGGGGTCCGGACGATTGAGACATTATCCCACATAATATGGCGCAGGGCATCTTTTTTATCTTTATCCCCTTCCAATTCCAATACCTCATCGGAAACGTCAAATACCCTCTCACAGCTTTGGATCGGTGTCTCTAAAATCGACTGTACGGCCTTCGATGCGAATACCAACCCTTCTAACAAAGAATTACTGGCGAGGCGGTTAGCGCCATGCACCCCCGTGCATGCCGCTTCCCCCGCTACATAAAGCCCTTTAATTCCGGGAACA
The DNA here is from genome assembly GCF_023229695.1 of Sulfuricurvum sp. GTDB lineage: Bacteria > Campylobacterota > Campylobacteria > Campylobacterales > Sulfurimonadaceae > Sulfuricurvum. Next base: position 219,917 of record NZ_JALNYS010000001.1, on the reverse strand, counting down.
CGCGCATCCAAATCGCTCTTGATCCCGCCGATGGCGTAATGAAACGCCGGGGAGATCGGAACACGCTCTTTTGGCAATTGAAACCCCAGTTCGCTCAGTGATTTATAAATATTCGGAAAACGCTCTTTAAAATACTCGACTTCAAAATTCTCACACGAAAGGTAAACCTGTTTGGAGGCCCGTTTCTTGTAATCAAAAATAGCACGGCTGACAATGTCACGGGGGGCTAATTCTCCTCTCGGATCATATTCAAACAAAAATCGGTATCCGTTTTCGTCGACGACATGGGCCCCCTCCCCCCGGAGAGCTTCGGTCAAAAGAAGCTTGCGAGCCCAACTGTTGGCAACGAATACCGTCGGATGAAATTGCATCATCTCCATCGATTCCAGAGGGATCCCATGTTCAATACAGATTCCGTGAACATCTCCGCTGATGGTATGGGCATTGGTATGGTATTCGTACAAAGAGCCGACACCGCCGCTGGCAATGATCACATGATCAGCATAGATAAGCTTTCTTTTTTCTTCGGTCATCACCTCTACCCCGCAACACTGCCCCTCACGAATCAACAAATCGGTAACCGTCGCATTGCTGAGCATAGGATGGGAAATATTGGTCAGTAAAAAATAGTGCAAATGGCGTCCGGTCGCATCTCCGCCGGCATGTAAAATCCGGCTTCGCGAATGGGCCGCCTCTTTAGTATAGAGAAGATTCCCCTCTTCATCACAATCAAACCTAAAACCGCGTTCGATCAGATCACGAATAACCTCTTGGGAATGTTGGCTCATAAACTTCACGGCATCTGCATTGCACAATCCCGCACCGGCATCGAGAGTATCGCTGATATGGAGCACAATATCGGTATCATCATACGCCGTGGTCACACCCCCTTGCGCATAATAGGTATTGCATTCCCACGGATAAGACTTATTGATCAATAACACTTTCAATGATTTCGGAAGATTAAGGGCAGCATAAAGCCCCGCTATCCCCGAACCGACTATAATAACATCATAACGCACCGCGTGAGCCTTCATCAGAGATCGGTTTTTCGTAATAGGGGGGAGCTTTATAGCCGCATCCGCCAAAACTGAATAGGACGAATAAAATGAGTGCGTACCGCATATACTGCCATCCAATAAAAATTCTGCTTCGCCAAACATAGCTTTCGCTACTATAGCGGCACGTCTAACCATAGAGTGCTATACGTTTGGCATTTAAAACATGTAGGGGGATGTTATAATAGCTTCAATAAATTATTGATTAAGTGTAGATTATGATTGAACGCATTCGCTCTTTACCCCAATGTGCAGGAATTTATCAGTACCTCGATGCAAAAGGGAGAATTCTCTACATCGGAAAAGCCAAAAACCTTTCCAAGCGGGTAAAAAGCTATTTTAATCTGACCCCCACTCTCTCTCCCAAAACAACCCTCTCCTTGCGTATCCAGAAAATGCTCTCCGAAACCGTTGCCCTCCATACCATCCTTGTTGACAATGAACATGATGCCCTGATTTTGGAAAACTCCCTGATCAAACAACTACGCCCCAAATACAATATCCTCTTGCGTGATGATAAAACCTACCCCTATTTGTACGTCGACATGGAGGATAAATACCCCCGTTTCGACCTTACGCGCAAAATCATCAAAGGAAAATCGATCCGTTATTTCGGACCCTACTCCAGCGGGGCGCGGGACATTCTCGACTCCCTCTATGAATTATTGACGCTGGTACAAAAGAAAAGTTGTCTCAATTCCAAAAAAGCGTGTCTTTTTTATCAAATGGGGCAATGTCTCGCCCCGTGTGAATTTGAAGTAGAGCGTGAAACCTATCTGCAGTTTGTCCGTCAGGGAATCGAATTTATCAACAATAAAAAACTTCTTATCCGAACACTGGAAAAAAAAATGGAGGGCTATAGCGAACAGCTCCGATTTGAAGAGGCATTGGTATTGCGCGATCGATGTGAACGGATCGGTAAAAGCGAACTCAAATCCCGGATTGACCTTGCCTCGACGGAAGCATTCGATATTTTTGCCATTGCAACCGATGCGAACCGGGGATGCGTTGTCCGAATTTTTATCCGGGATGGGAAAATTGTCTCCGGCTCTCACGATTTCTTTGTTCTGAATGAGGCCTTTTCACTGGATGAGGCCTATGAACGGGCTATAATAGGATTTTACGGCACACAAAAGCCCCCTATCATTGCCCCCATTCTAACCGCCCACCCTTTTGAGTCCCGTGAATGGATTCAGGAGCATCTCACCCTCCTTTTCGAAAAAAAAAGCACCATCGATACACCTCAAAGAGGGAAGAAAAAAGAGCTCATCGAATTGGCCCTTATCAACGCCAATGAACTGTTGCGCACTCCGAAGACACAGAATGAAACCCTTTTGGAAGCAATCAAAGCGCTGTGTCAACTCGAAAAAATCCCTTTTCGGGTGGAAATCTTCGATAATTCCCATCACGGAGGCTCTGCAACGGTCGGGGCAATGGTTGTCTACGAAAACGCTGCATTCGAGAAAACCTCTTATCGTACCTATCACCTGCATGAGCGGGATGAATACGGTCAAATGAGAGAGATGCTACAACGACGTATTGAGGGATTTGAGTCCAATCCGCCTCCTGATTTATGGGTACTCGACGGAGGCGAAACCTTACGTACCTTAGCCTTGGACCTTCTTGCTTCCAACGGTATCCATCTGGAAGTTGTCGCCATCAGCAAAGAAAAAATTGACGCCAAAGCACACCGTGCAAAAGGATCAGCCCGTGATATTCTCCACATAACCGACACTACATTGCGGCTGGAAAGCAGTGACAAACGGCTTCAATGGTTCCAACTTTTACGGGATGAAGCCCACCGGAGCGCCCTTACATTCCATAAAAAAAGCAAACTCAAACTCGACCGCCACTCCAAACTTCTTGCCGTAAATGGTATTACCATGCCTAAAATTTATAAGCTTCTCGAATATTTCGGCACGTTTGAAGCGATCGCAAAAAGTGATTTTGAGACACTCTGCGACCTCATCGGCACAAAAGATGCCAAAAACATTCAAAATTACTATACTTCAGAGGAGTCTAAGTAATATTTTATAGAGTTTATGCCATATTCCACCAGCAAATGTTTTCAGCAGTTATTTAGCAAAGGGGTTCATTGCCATGGAAAAACCTACTCCGGTAGACGAAGAGTATTTTTTCGAAGGTCGCGCTATCGTCAGTGAAACGGATACGAAAGGGATCATTATTTTTGCAAACCGTAAATTTTGCGAAATCTCCGGATACACTGTCAATGAATTAATCGGACAGCCCCATAATATTATCCGCCATCCCGACATGCCAAAAGCAGCCTTTGCTCAAATGTGGAAAACGATCCAAGCCGGTACGTTATGGCACGGTTTGGTCAAAAATTTACGTAAAGACGGTAAATATTATTGGGTTGATACCGAAGTAGCCCCGATGTATGATGAAAACGGTAAGCTCAAAGGGTACATGGCGGCACGTAAACCGGCTTCTCGAAAAAATGTTGAAGAGACCGCTGCGTTGTACCGAAAAATGGTTGAATCAGAACGATAAGGGGAATACGAGTGCTATTTTACAATCACAAACAAGAATTTATCGGAATTGATGAGGAAGGGCTAAAGCTTCTCAATTATACGTCAATGGGGAAACTGTTAGAAGTTTGCAGTGACGTTTCTGATTTGTTCGCCAATGAACCCGGTTATATTCACCGGTTTAAAAATTTCGGATGGATCGATTTTTTGCTTCATGCCGATTCGGATGCCACGTCGGCCATCGTTCACGGCAACGGGCGAACCTTTTCGTGTACTCTCAGTGTACAAAAACTGTTTTTAATTTCAGAACCTTCCCAAAACGGCTATATTGTCGAAATGACCCATATCAAATCACTCAGCGGTGATGAGATAAAACCCCATATTATCCCTTCTCCGACAGCGCAAAAAACTCCATTCGTCCCCCCTCTCGAAAAACCGATCCCTACCGAAGTGAGTGCTGAGCCTTTCGGGCTTCCTGATTATACCCATCTTACCCCTACGCCCCTCAGTGAACCGGGCACGCTTGATGTCCCCACCTTTAACGAGGAAGATTTTCAAGATGAAACGCACCATGATCTCGAACCGTTAGAAGATCTCTACACCAAATTAGCCCATACTCCGGAAGCAAAACCTGCAGAGAAAAAAACAGAACTGCCAACCGTTTCTAGAGAGACGGTTCAACCAACGGTTCAACCAAAAGCGACTGAAAGTTATTATACCCAAGCCGAGCAGGCATTTATCAATACGCTTAAAACAGACAAAGCCTATCGTTTCGATCCGCATATCGCGGCTAATGAATTGGGACTGCCGGTCGATTTGATCGAAGAGTTTATCGGTGATTTTATCCAACAATCGCATGAATTTAAAAGTGAGCTATTCGAATCGGCGCTTAAAGGGGATCTCAACAACCTTAAAATTCTTTCCCATAAACTCAAAGGAGTTGCCGCCAATCTACGTATTCAAGATGCATTTGAAACCCTTAGTGTCGTCAACACCTCCAATGAACCTCTCGAAATCGAAGCGAGTCTCAAATATTTTTACGCCATTATTGCCAAACTCGAAGGGAAAGAAGAAGCACTTCTCAGTGAAAAATCCATAGCTCAGGCACCAAAACCGTTTTCAGACGAAACCCCGTCATCTCCTTCGGAAGAACCGGACAATGACATTTATAATTTCAGTCTTAGAGATGATAATGAGACAATCAAAGAGAAAGAGTTCCTCGATCAATCTCATGACCTCTTTAAATCCCACGATGTTGAACCTCTTGACGAGAATCTCTTTAAATCCCACGATATTGAACCTCTCGACGAAGACCTCTTTAAATCCCGTGATGACGAACCTCTTGATGAGGACCTCTTCAAATCCCGTGATGACGAACCTCTTGATGAGGACCTCTTCAAATCCCGTGATGACGAACCTCTTGATGAGAAATCTTTCTCTACAAATGAACACGAAGTTCTAACAGAAGAACTTCATGAACCGTTAGCGGCACCGATCCCTTCCGTTCCGGAAGAATCGGAGATTGTCCTTCATTATGATATTATTGCTAATGCAGGTGCGCTGGGACTTGAAGTACCGTTTTTTCAGGAATTACTGGATGAGTATAAAATTGAAGCTGTTGTTTCTGCTGAAAAAATTGCCGGAGCAGTCAGTGCTTTTGATACCCATTTATGGAAACGGATCGCCGGAGAGCTCAAAGGGATCAGTGACAACCTCCGCTTGAATGAGATATCGGAGGAACTCGCTATTTTGTCTCGTACCAATGATGCCCAGGAAGCGCATAAAGCGTCTAAACGACTTATCGGCTTCATCGCGAAATTATAAGAGGAAACACCATGCAATTACGACTTATAAATCGACTCCGTCTGATCAGTCTCTTTCCGATTCTGATCTTATTTTCACTAGGAAGCTATTACGTTTACAGTTCGTATGTCAGTTATCAAGGGGCACAACTGCTCCAGACACGACTGGATGTCAACAAACAGCTCAATGACCTGATCAGTAATATCTCGCGCGAACGGGGAATGACGGTTATGTATATGGGGAGCGCGTCTTCCACGACACTGAAATCTCTCCATGCGCAACGTACTATCGTCGATCACAAAATTGCTGCGTATCAGAAACATCTTGCATCGCTTCAAAGCAACCATACAGCAGAGAGTCCCAAAGCCGCCGCCGTATCCGCATTGGTTACCAAACTTCAAAAAGGGATAGTAAAATATCGCCCTCTGGTCGACAACGGTACTGCCGATTTTGATAAAATATTTACCGATCTCTACGGAAAGTCACAAGAAGCGCTTATTAATGAACTCGCTGAGCTTGCGACACTCCATGTAGATGATGAAGTCAACTCCCTCTCCTCAACCTATCTCTCATTGGTGCGTGTTAATGAGTACAGCAGTATTGAACGCGATTACATTACGTATGTCCTCTCCCGTGCCACTCCCCTTTCGGAAAAAGAGTTAAATCAGTGGGTCTCCATTATTGCCAAAGCCGATGCCTTCAATCTTGAAGGGATCCGAAATAAGGAGATCCAGTCAAAATTCAGTACTACCCTTTTCAATGAAGATAATACCGAACTCTATCTGGATATCACCGCAGAACGTACCAGTATTTTGCAGGGGAGCCCGACCGGAACGTACCAAACGCAGTCGGGTATCTGGTTTGCAATGATTTCCGAGAAAATAGATGCAATCAATGAAGCAGAAAAAGTATTGATCGATGCAATGGATGAGCGGACATCGGTTATTCAACACGATTCGATCCAACTTCTGATCATTGCGATTGTTGCATGGATTCTTGGGGTATTACTGGCCATTTTAGGCTATTTGTTCTCTGCTGAAATTACTACCAATATTAAAAACCTTGAATTGGTTCTAAAGCGGGTTGCAACCAATACCCACGATAATGAAGCAGAGGCACTGAGTCAATCGATCAATCTTGATACGGCTGTCGGAACGGCGCAAGCCTACGCCTTGCTCGAACGTATTATTGAACAAACGCTTAACGATAAACAGTACGCGCTTGAAGCGTCTGAAGCCAAGTCGATGTTTCTGGCCAATATGTCTCACGAAATCCGGACACCGCTCAACGGTATCGTCGGATTCACCGAATTGCTCAAAGATACCGAACTGCACGATGAACAGCGTGAATTTATCGATATTATTGAAAAAAGTTCTGAAAATCTTCTCGAAATTATTAATAATATCCTTGACCTCTCTAAAATTGAGAGCAATAAACTTGAAATTGAAGAGATCGTCTTTAATCCGATGGATGAATTCGAAAGTGCGGTTGAAGTGTATGCGGTACGTGCTTCCGAAAAACACATCGACCTTGCCTGCTACGTTGATCCGAGTCTTGAGCGCCCACTCAAAGGGGACCCGACCAAGATTAAAGAAGTTATTATCAATCTACTCAGCAATGCGGTTAAATTTACGAATAGCGGCGGTTCGGTCAGCGTTGATATCCGCCGTGAAGCGTGCGATCGTCTCAATCATGCACGTGTCCGATTTCAGGTTAAAGACAACGGTATCGGAGTTACCAGTGAACAAAAATCCCGCATTTTTGATGCATTTTCCCAAGCCGACACATCGATTACCCGTAAATACGGCGGTACCGGTCTTGGTCTAACCATTTCCAGCCGATTTGTTGAATTGATGGGGTCTAAACTTGATCTTGAGAGTGAACCGGGAAGCGGAACCACTTTCTTCTTCACCCTTGAATTTGAAGAGATTGAGACCCTTAATGAATCGCTTAAATCCTCTTTTTCCAATATCAATGCCGTTATCTTAGAAAGCAACTCGAAGAAAAAACTCCAAACCACCTATTTAAAAGAGTATCTGGACTATTTCGGCGTCAGCTACACCACCTTTCATGAACTTAGCGAACTTAAAATTTTAGAACGGCAAGTCAATTATGACCTCCTCTTTATTGACAACGACTATACGGTTGATGAAGATTTAGTGGATTATGCTTCGTCACAAGAGCAACTTGTCCTCATTACCAAATCATACTACATGAAAAAAATCGATTCGATGGGAATCGATATTTTCAAGGTTCTTTATGAGCCTCTCAACAGCTCTAAAATTCGTACGACACTCGAATCGTATGAGGCTGAAGCCTTTAGCAACCGTAAACAAAAAGCGACCCGACGTAAAAAATTCGATGAAAAGAACTCCCGTTTTGCCGCTTCGGCTCTGGTTGCCGAAGACAATATTATTAACCAAAAACTGATTCGCCGTACCCTAGAAGATCTTGGATTTGAGATTACCATCGCCAATAACGGCCTCGAAGCGTTCGAAAAACGGAAAAACGGCAATTATGATATTATCTTTATGGATATCCAGATGCCGGTACTCGATGGTATCGAAGCGACGCAGGAGATACTTGACTTTGAGGAAGACTACGATCAACACCATATTCCGATCATCGCATTAACGGCGAATGCACTGAAAGGGGACCGTGAACGTTTCATGGCCGCCGGAATGGATGAATACACGACAAAACCGCTAGTCCGTTCTGAGATTATCTCACTGCTTAATAATTTTCTAGCCCATAAAATTATCGATATAAAAGCCATTCCAAAAAGTGCTCAAGAGCTGAATGCTCCTGCCGAAAGTGAAGAAGAGGCTGTGATCGAATCGGAAACTATTTCGAGTGAGACGATTGCGGAAGAGAGCGGGATCAATGAAATTTTGCTGACTTCAATAGAAGCTGTAGAACCTGAAAATCACCCTAGTCCGGAGAGTCCTGCCGCAGAGCCTGCTGTTCTTGACGTACCACGCCCTTCGGCCTATGATGCTGATATCGTTATTGCCAAGAACAATACGATAGAGATGAAACTTTTTTCAAAAATTCTGGATGACTTGGGATATACTTATAAAAGTGTCAACAGTGCCGAGAAACTTATCGACGAAATTACCCATAGACGTTATAAGCTTGCACTCTTTGATAAAACGTTAAATGAACTCAATCTAAAAGATTTGTATGATATAATTAAAGCTAACAATAGCGATATATCTCTTGTCATGCTGATTGATCCAAGTGTAAAAGCCGAGGCGGATGATGCGCTCTACGTACATGAGATTATCAAGAATCTTGTCAACAAAGATCTTTTACGTCTAGTATTTGAAAAATTTATCTAAAATAGGAACAACACAATGGGCGATAAAAAACTAAAAGTACTTGCTGTTGATGACGATATGATTAATCTCAAGCTTTTAAAAACCATGCTGATGAAAGCGCCTAATGTCTCGCAAGTTGTCGAGGCAAAAAACGGTGCGGACGCAATAGGGGTTTTAAAAAGTCAGGATGATATTGATATCATTTTGCTTGATATCATTATGCCGGTGATGGGTGGGATTGAAATGCTAAAAGTGATACGTGCCGATGAATCGCTTCGTCAGCTCCCGGTCATTATCCTGACTACCGATGAAACCAAAAAAACCGAAGCGTTAGAGTGCGGTGCAAACGGTTTTCTGATGAAACCGGTTCGCGAGAAAGATGTCCTCTCCAAAATTGCCCAGCTCGCCCTCTAAATTCTCCTCAGATAGAGTTTCTTAGCTCTATCTACCTTTTAACTGATGTTACGCGCTTTTCGCTCATAGCCCATCAAGTGGCAGGGACGGCCCAGCCCCGGCACTTCGTGTATCGGCTCCTAAGCTAAAAAAGCCAAGCAATTGGCTTTTTTGACGCTTTTCACCCATACAATCCCCTGAAGCTACCCGCATCTTCCGGATGCGGGAGATTACTGACCTATTTCGCCCCTTTTGAAAAAGATGCGTAAGGTCAGCTTTTAATTGAGTCTTTTCCTTCCCCGGTTCGGTTTTGTTTCACCCTTATACCGTCTATCTTTAACTGTCTATACGCATTTTGTCATCCCGTACTTGATACGGGATCCATCTCTTGCATTGGATTTTGTGTCGTAGCACAAAATGACGAGAGTATGCCTAGTTAATAAAGTTTGGTATTAATCTTTGAATATTCCCTCCCCTATAACTTTTGCCAGGTACGCTTGTGAACACGGATCGGTTCGGTACTGATATTACGGTCGGTTACTGCGGTATCGATTAACATTGTCGTCTCTTTGAGCGTATTAACCGCCAAAACATTAACACACGCAGCCGGTGCCGTACCTCTAAATGAATAGCGAATGGTCACATTGGCATCGAACATAGCATGTCCGGTTGCATCGTTTACGGTAATATTGATATTTTCGAGACAATTGCCTCCGCTTGTATCAAATCCCTGTGCCCGCATCACGGCAAATTCGGTGGCGCTTTCATTTAAAAGCTCAGCTTGAGCACGGAGATAATTGTCGCTGACCGACTTGCTCGCCACCGATGCATTGCTCAACAATAGAGCACCCCCACCTGCCACCAACACAACGACAAAAATCGCCAGTATCATTGCAAAACCGCGACGTTTAATACCGTACATGGACACTCCTTTCACGGCATATCTGTTGAGAAGCACTCACCGATTCACTTAAATTGGCATCTATCCCCGTCATACAAATTTTGAGCTTCCATATCATCCCGCGATCGTTGATATTTGCATTATTCTGAAAATCCTGTGCATTGTAATGGATGCTGAAGTGGGCCACATTCTGTCCCAGAAGATTTTGACGTGTTGTCGTATCAGTGTACGTTTCTCCTAACCACGGACGAAAATTGCTGTACATCTTAAAATCACCGTTATCCAAAACACGAAAGGCATAAGCGGTCCGCATTAAGTATTTTTGTTTTCCATCCGTTGCAATATTGCCCGCGACCAACGGAAGCGTTGTCGCGGTCGGAGCACCCGTAATCCTATGATACCCCTCTGTTCCTCCCCCGTTCCAGTTAAAGCGAGTACAGGCATTGACGTTCATACTGTCGGCATCATAAACTGCCGAATTATTCAAATCGGATGTCGGATAGAGCGCGGTAATAATCGTATCGGCTGCCGTATAGTCTGCATCAGGTGCACTTAAAATGTTATTGTTCTGGAGCAATGTATCTTCACTCCATCCTGGCTGCCCGTTGATTCCCCGGAGACTGTCATTATCCACGGCAACAAACGCAACGGTAAAATCACCGTTATTGGTCCCCGGTGTCCCGTAACACGTATTTGAATTGGTTTCATCCAGATTGACAATGGATGCGTTGATGGCTGTTTCAAAATATTTTGAGAGCTGTTCGAGTATGTGATCGGCATCGGCAACCTGTTTGGTATACTCATGAGTGCGAAAAATATTCTCATAATATTGACGGACGGTGTCAAGAGCGAATCCACCGACTACCCCCATGATCACAATCACAAAAAGCAATTCAATCATCGTAAAACCGTTTCGGCGTATGGAGGTTTTCATTAATTGCCTTTATTGGATTTAAAAAATGTCAACACCATATCCGTTTGAGTATCGGGATCACTGAAGCGGGTTACGACACGTTTGAGATGAGTCGCCGCCACGGATGGAGAAGGCTCCATAGCAGTTGATGACCCCAATACCCACGTTGCGGTTGCCGTATTACCGCTAACGCTTACGGTGGAGGGGACATAGCTTACCGCATAACTGGCCGTAATGGTATAACTCTCTGCGCTCGTAGTGTTGATCTCAAGATTTTCACTCCCGCCGTTTAAACGTTCAATTCCGCGAGAAAGGTTTCCGTCCGGATAGGATGACAATATTGCCGAAGGCGTTCGGTTCTGATCATCACACTGCACCGTGGAGTCGGCATTGACTCGGTACCACACGTTCCCGCTTCCGCGTGAAGTACAGTTCAAATCACCGGGAATCCAGAGCGGACCCGAACCGGAGGCGCTGTAATTTCCATCCCATCGCGCCTGTGATTTGTCCATAACCCACCCCGAGAGGCGGGACATAACATCCTCATCGATGACGCTCCCCTTGCTCGATTGGGCCGCCACCGCCATCATGGAGGGGATGGAGAGGAGGCTGATCGCAATGACGACAATCGCGAAAATCAATTCGATCATGGCCATAGCCGAACGCATAACGACTCGCTTCATCGGATAGCCGGAGCATAATCGCTGGTACTTTTCCAGCTCCCGTTGCTGCCGCTCTGCGTTGAGGATTTACTGCTTTTAGTCGATTCCAAACCGCTTTTTGCACTGCCGCTGGTACCGACCACCGGAGAGACAGAGATATTAAAACACGGGTGCGTTAAACAATTTTGATTTCCGGTAGGATCGACATAGGGGGAAGCATTTACACCATACCACAGCCATGGGGAGGTACTCATATGGGCTTTGTATCCGCCGATCGCATAATGGGTAAAGTTATAGGTTTCGATACCGCCAACCGATGCTCCATTGGTCGGAAGGGCACCGTAATTTTCCACTACAGAAACCGTTGCGTTACCATCGCTAGTATCGCTGTGCAAACTATTCACAAACCAGAGAGGATCATTTCGACTCGGAGACAAAGCAGTCCCTCCCAATGTTTGGGCATCAAACACTTCATACCATCCATTTACGCTAAAGGGAACCGTATCTCCGAAGACTCTGACATCGCGGGGGATGAAACGGCCGTATACGAAAGAAGCCGTATTAGGCGGATTGATCGCTGCATTAACCTCATCAATGGTATTTACATCGATATTGGTAATGTCAACATTAAAAGGGGAAAGCTGTTTGGTTTCATTCCGGTCAAAATTGATTTTTACATGCAATTGAGCGGAACCATTATGGTCTGTCGAAAAAACTGCCGGAGTCAGACTGGTCAGATTTAAATCCGTCCCAATATTTTTGCTTGAATCGCCGATCACCGTTGAATCAAAACCGTATTGATACCATGCGCTCGTCAAATTATCTATAAATAGTGGGGTATAGGTTATCTTAATATCCTTTGCTTTCGCATAACATAATGAATTATAATACGTTGCATCATGATTCAAAGCCGTTTTAGCCGTAATGTTCAAATCAAGCAACGCACTCATATTATAATCATTGCCCGGGATTTTAGGATTGGAGAGGTAGGTGAATTTTTCATTATTGAAATTTCGAAAATTGGCAGTAAGATCGAAATGGTGGGGAACAAATCTCACCTGTTTCACCCCTTTTATTAAACATCCGACCGGCGTTGTCGTCCAATCATCCGAACCAAGAATACATCCACCGTTTGCCTGATCCGTTTCGGTCCAGTTACCATCTAAAACGGTTACATCGATATCCATAACATTATCATATACAAAATTTGACGATGATGCTTGACCACTTGTAAAAGTAAGGGATAGTGATTCTGAACCGTTTGCTGGACACGTTATCATTGTGGGTGCAAGTGTTTTAAGAACACTCGTGTTGGGCAAAGTTCCAAGCACAGTATCATAATTTCCTACCGGATTTGTCGATGTCATTGAGGTTGTATTCACATCCAAACGATACGTCTGTCCAGCAACAAGAAGCGGCGTCGTTGAATTGGTTTCAACAATAAAATTTTTAGGTCGAATTGAAAAAGTATCTGAAAATGATTTTGCCGAGATGGTATCATTATGTTTTCCAACAATAAACTGCATCGTTTTGGCAGCGCTTGCGTAATTCACATCAAAACAGGTTGTTGCACTGCCCGATGGGATCATAAGATTGGAAACAAGTTGCTGATTGTAACCGGTGTAATTGGTAAGATTTACATCCACTGCAACACTGCTCGTTAGTGGAAGAGCACTCTCATTGGCACTGGTTCCGGCCAACACGCAAAAGCGTTTATTGATTAAGGGTGCCACTTGCGTTTTAATCAGTTTTTTGGGCCATTTTACGCTCCAGGAGGCCGTTGAACTATCTTCGGTTACACGAAATGCCCCGGATAGAGATGGTACATAAGGGCTACAGTTTCCGTTAACCGTCAAATCATCAATTTCGTGAATATTATTAGATCCACCGGTTGAGCCGGTAAAAGCAAGGCGCACATACGTCGGGCTTGCCCCCTGAGACGCGATAGCATCAAATTTATCGATCACAAATTGATATCCGTTCCCTGTCCCTGTATCGCGCTCTAGTGAGATATAAAGATGTGCAGGATCACGCGCATCCACCGTCATACGAAACTTATCCCCAGGCTTAGGGGTACTTCCAGCCGTATCGATCGACGGAGTCATCGTAGTAGTTCCTGCCAAATAGGTATAGCCTGTTTGATTACTCCCTTTCCCGCGAATCGCTACAGCATCTGAAATGAATCCCGTCCCACCTAAACGTCCTTCAGTAGGACTTGAATAATTCCCATATTCGTCAATCCCTAATCCAAGCCATCCCCCTTGAAATCCCGGGCATCCGCCCGATACCGTACAATCGCTTCCTGGATTGCTTTTTTGTGCATATCCCAGAGATCCGCCGAAAGCTCCAACCGTCGGTGTTGCACCAACCGCTGAATCATACAAAACAAGTGCAATACCGTCTGCTCCGTCACCTGCGTAAGCATAGTGGGTAAATTCAGCAATAATGAGATTTTGAGATGCACTGAATTCATAATCTTTTGTAATTGCTGTTGCTCTATTACCTACGGCATCTGTCAGTTGCATTCTGTTATTCACATAACCGGGTGTATAACTTCCACTGCTTTTGAGTACACGCCAATTATTTGCTGTTGCTGTTCCGCTATTAAAATCATCCTTATAACACAACGGTGCTGTTGTTTGTGCAAGAATGGTTACCGTCGCAGGGGTAATCCCCAGCAATGTACCGGAAGGCTGCGGATTACTCAAAACAACCTGAAACGTCTCATCCAGTTCAATCGGCTGATCATGGATAATGTACATCGGCACGGTTACACTCGTTTGTCCGCGCGGAATAGTCACCGTCGCACTTTGTGCAATATAGTCCTGTCCTGCAATTGCTGTACCGTTTTGTGTATCATACGCTACGGTGACATCATAAGCAGCCGCTTTGGATAATCGAATCGTCATCAATATCGTACTGGTTGATTCAAACGGCAAATTGATATCTTCACTCGTTTGATAATCTGCCGTATCGAATCCGACGGTAACTGCTGCTGCACATACCTGACCACCAAGACGGTCGGCTCTATCGGCATCATAGGTTACGCTATAATTTTGACCGCTGAATGTAAGTGTCCCCTCTGCCGTGATCCCACCCTTAAGACTAGCAGCATTAGCATTATTACTATTGGTGTAATTACCCTTAACGTAATAAAATCCCTGCCATGTCGCATTTCCTCCACCTTGATTGGACGTAGTCATATCACCGCCCGTATACATAAAAAAGGTAGAGGCCGTCGTTACATAGGCAATATCAACGTTGTTGCCGGGATTGGTAAAATCTCCCTGAATAAAAATTCGGACATCCCCATTGATCTTTATGTTGTTTTTGTTATTTCCATTTCCCGAAATCGTCCATGACTTAATATAATAATCCCCTTCATTGAAGGTCATCGTATCTACATTAACATTATTCATATCCCCGATCAACATTACTTTACGCGAATCATTACTGTAGCTTGTCGACGGATTAAACGTAATCGTTCCCGAAAGATTCAGATTAGGCTGATTTAAATCGCTCAACGTATTGGTCCCGGTCAGGCTCACCGTATCCGTTCGATTCGTGATGTAAAGTGGAGCCGTATACATCGAGGTTGGATTGACACGAGCGCAATCACATCCTGTGCCTGGTGTTCCATCATGGCATCCTGTACGGGGATTATTACCGACATGTGCATCGGTCCATGCTCCGGTTGGATATGAAATACTACAACTGTTATAAATTCCGTTATTTTGTGTTGTAAGATGACTAAACGTTGTCAACGGAGTGGGAAAAAGGTTACACATACTATCAGCTGGGAGTTCGGGAACCGTCCCTGTCGCCGCAGAAGTTATTGTCAGGATAAAAGGATCGGCATTCGACGTACCGTCTTTATCGGTCGCCGTCGCCGTAAAACTGAATGTTCCTGTTTGTGTTGGTGTACCGCTGAGGGTACCGGTAGATGTGTTAAAACTGAGCCCTGTCGGCAAGGTTCCGTTCAGAGCGTACGACAAGATCGAATCGTTTTCCGTACGTGTAACATTTCCGCTGATATTCAGCGTAAAAGGGGTATTTTTGATGCCATTTTGATCGGGAATATTCCCCATCACCGGTGGAGAACCGGCTATCACGGTAACCGACGCACTGTTATTGGCACTGTTGCTTTCACTCACACTGTTGGCTGATTCGATGGTAGCAGTATTTACAATCGTACCCGATGAAACGACATTGGCTACAATCGTGACAGTTACCTGTGCGGATGAAGCAAAATCCTGCGTTCCGGTACACGTCACCGTCTGACCGCTGTTGGTACAGTTAAATGAATTTCCCTGATCGTCACTGTCCGATACCCATGTCAAACCTGCCGGTAATGTGTCGGTAATGGTTATGTCCGACGTTGTCGGCCCGTTATTTCTCCCTATAATCGTAAACGTTACGTTTTCTCCCACCAGCGGCGTCGCATTATTAACAGCTTTGGTGATTGAAAGATCCGTTAAAACAAGATCATCATTGCGTATGGTGACAGTTTGAGGAGGGGATGGCAACGTAAAATTTTGCTTATCTGTATTATTCTCAACAACGTTAACAAAAAAAGTTTCGTCCGATTCCACCGCACTGTCACCATTTATCGTTATTGTAAACGTTTTACTTTTAGTAGTTGTATTTTTATTGAATGTAAAATCAGAATCCAATTTCTCGTAATCGTTATCATTCGTTCTTGCGGTGTCGTCAGACGTTTTAATCGTCAATTTTAAGTCATCATTATTAGGGGCCACATCAATACTCACCTCACAGCTAACCAACTGTGTACCCGCATGCCTCTCATCGAGACTGGAAGGGGTACAACTTAACGAAATAACTGGGGTATTGCTTGTCCATGAGGCAGGTGGACCTCCCCACCCCGACACGGCAAATATCATTACCACTCCAAAAGCGGCAAACATCCGTGAAAGCGTTTTATAGAGACTGGATTGCCGCGCTATACTCGCACTAACGGGTTGTATCGATTGCCGCGTCATTTCGCTTCCGGTAATAACGGGAATTTTTACGGTTTTCATCTTATCCTCCTTGGGATTTTTTATAAGTTCCACTCATTTTCGCTAAAAATACCGAGTATCTCAATCCGATCTTTAGCCGTATTGATCCGATAAGGGATCACATATCCGTTAGCAACCAACTCTCTGAGATCGTTATCTTTTGATCTGGACGATTGTCGGCATTTGTAGGGAAAATGAGGTAAATTCATCATTTGATTATTCAAATCACTGCTGAACTGTTCGGCTCTTTTAAAAGAATTTTGAGCGATAAAGTCGATAATCATCTCTAACTCCGCAAAGAACCGGTCTGTTTTATCCACTTGCATATTTCAGCCTCATTCTCTCCATCATCCGATCCATCCCCTCTTTGAACGGAGTCAATGGCATCGTCCCCTCATCAATCTCTTGGATTCGCCTTTTAAGCTCCTGTGCCAATGGATCATTTTCGAGATCAATCTTTTGAGATTGCTCATCACTTTTCAATGGCTCTATCGTGACAACATCTTTGAGTTGTTCCAAAAACCACATCACTTTTTCGACTGCTGAATCTTCGATTTTTAATGTCAATGTTTTCATCTGATCCTCCTCGGGATTCAAAGTCCAGATCAAGCAATGAGAGAATTTTTTTTACTATCTCTATCGCTTTTTGCGACTCTTTTAATGTAGGTTGTCCACCCGGTAACAATCCAAAACTTGCCGGATAACGTGACTCGATATAAACACTGTCAATGTATAGCAGATCATCCACATCCATAGGCTGATCGATTACGTCCGCTATCAATTCGTACAGTTTTTTGGTATTGTGTATCCGAGGCACATCTGCTCCGCTGGCTTCCATAATCCCCTTAAAAAGCTTCTCTATGCATTGCTGGGAATGAAACAATACGATATTGGTCAAATACTCATCACCGTCAAGCTTTTTAAGCGTATAATAGTCCCGTTTGGCAAATTCAATCCACTCGTTATGCAGCGGTTTCAAGCAAAACCCCCTTTGCATTGATTTCCCGGACAAATGAATGACCGCTTTCTTGCAGATCTTCCCACTCTTTTTTTGTATACGCCAACACGTCGATCGGCAAGCCGATCTCGTCCAGTCGTTTGGCAATCTGCATTTTGATATCGATCCGTTCCGAAAAACTTTTGTAGGTCTCTTCGTTATTGATAAACAAAAGATCAATGTCACTCTCTTCATCCGGCTCACCGTACGCATACGATCCAAATAAAATAAGTTTATACGGACGAAGCGGCATTAATCTGGCAACGATCTCTTTTTGGAGTTGTTCGTCCATTGGTATATTTTTCATCTGATCCTCCTCGGGATTTTCAATACACATCGTCGTGTGTTCCGATATTGAATAAAACGATTTCATCGTCTACAATTTTCAGAATCAAAACGATTCGATATTCATACGTCAAACTGACCGCATGATACTCAGACAAATTACCTTTCAATTGATGCGATTTTAACGATGGCTCAAAAATATCAAAAGAAAGTTTCTCTAAAACATCCCCATACTTATCGACTAAATCAGGATGTTTTTTGAAAAACTTTGTCTCTTTTGACGCATACCGCTCGGTTTTACGCAATTTCACGTTTCAATTCCGCAATATAACCATCGATATCACCGATTTCGATGGTTTCAAGCTTGCCCATTTTGTAAAGTTCTAAGTCTTCCAGAAGTTCGCTTTCCATTAGCGAGTTATCCTCTTTTGGTTGAACTTCAAACTTTTTGATCAAATCGCTTTTTAATGAATTTATAATCGTCATCACTTGTTCAAACTTGCTGTCTTCGATCTCTAGCAGAACGGTTTTCATCTGATCCTCCTCGGGATTTTAGTGCACGCACAATCAGGGCTCGGTAGAAAATGTCCGTATCCCCAACTTTACTTATCCGATACTATCGGTAAAAACGCCCCTTTTCTAAAACCGATTAGTGGAGCACGCCAGTGCGAAGATTGTAATCCCAACTACATTAAAATGCGTTTAACCGGTATTTATAATTGTTTTTTATTTTGCTAACGGATTTTACGCACCTTGTCTAAACAAGTGCGAAAAGGTTAGTAATCTCCCGTATCCGAAAGATACGGGAAGCTTTAGGGGGTTGTAGGGACTTCAGTCCCTGCCACTTTCCGGGCTATGCGCGAAAAGTGCGTAACATCAGTTGTTAAAAAAAATATCACCGTTTCGTAATCCTGTGCTATAATCAAATTTCAACCCAAAACAAGGTGGACCTTATGAATATCTCTCTCGTCGGACGTCACATCGAACTCAGTGACGCAATCAAAGACCATTTAATGCATTCTATTGATACTCTCAGCAAATTCAATCTCGACATTATCAGCGTCAATGCCGTCGCTGCGATGAACGAACGAAAAAAAGGGGTTTTGATCGAGTTTACGATCACTATCGCCGGTAAAAATACGATTGTGATTACCCAGCGCGACGACGATATGTATGCCGCGATCGACATTGCGATCGACCGTGCCCAAAAAGCGCTTCGACGGCTGCATGACCGCCAAAGCGATCATAACCATACCGGAATCAACGAGGCTAAAATCGCTGCCGCTTCCACGGTAGACCTCCATGCCGTCGGTGAAGCGCAAGAAGATGAGATCGTTCCGACCGAACTGGAGCTCTACAAACCTCAAGAGGTTGCCGAGGTACTCGAAAAACTCAAAGAGAGTTCCAAGGTTTTCGAGGTCTTTATCGATAACGACGGTAAAATGCGCGTCTTGTTCAAACGTAATGACGGGCGGTTCGGGCTTTATTAACTATTGTTACGCATCTTTCGGATACGGGAGATTAACTCCCTAAGACTGAAGCCTGCCCCTAAGGGGGCAGAAAAATTTATTCCCCCTATCGGGGAAGTTATTCCATCACGCTTTTTTGAATCTGTCTCGCAAACTCTCTAAAATCTTCCAAATACTCTAAAAAATCAATCAATTTGAGATTATCGATAACCGCATATTCATGAACCAATAAATTGCGTAAACCTATCATCCGTATCGTTTTATCCGCTATTATTGCGTCAATGTATTCTTTATTTGCCAACGCACCGATACACTCAGCGTAGCTTTTTGGATGGGCGAGATTGTAGTGCGAAGTTACTTTGCAGGCGACATCGATGATAATTTGTATTGATTCGAATAAGCCGTAACGAACCTCCCATTCCGTCCGTTTTGTGGGTAAATGACCGTTTAACTCTTCTTTGATCGTTTCCAGGAGGATTAAATTATCACTAAGCTGTTTTAATTTTTCCAAAATTTCCATGCTGCAACTCCTCGATCAATTTTTCATTTTGCGTTCTGAGTATCGGTTCAAAATCAAAATATTCCAAATAACTGCGGGTTTTAAATGCCTCATAAAGCTGAGTATCATGACATATAACGATTTCATGCATACCCGTAATATTGTAAGCCAATAAAGGATTTTTAGAGGGAAGCCCATTCAAAACCACCAAATCAATACGATGATCCGTAGCACTTTCCAATTCAGCCACAATTTTCCCGATCATCATAAGATCCGGTTCATTCTTGAAACCTATAGCAAGATCGATATCACTATCAAAACGCGTATTCCCCCTAACCTGTGATCCGAATAAAAGGAGAATCCGAATCTCATCATATTGACCCGCTACACTTTGCACTGCTTCTATTAAATGTGAATTTTTCATCACATCATTATACCTTATTCAACCACACCTTGACCTCTTTCACCACCGCTTCGTCTTCTCCCGTATCGACCCACCGGAATTTTTGACCGCTTTGGACTCTCCCCTCCAACAGATCACCGCTTCGCCGAAATTTTAGATCGAGTGCGGCGATCTCAAACCCGCTCATACAGCGGCTGAACGACTCCAACCGTTCGTTTTTTCCCGCCGTATTGGTATACAGATAGCAGTATCCCTGTAATCCCGTCCGGCTCACGCGTCCTCGCAATTGATGAAGCGTCGAGAGTCCCAGCCGCTCTGCACCGACGATAATAACGGTGGAGAGGCGCGGAAGGGAGATCCCCACTTCCACGACCGTCGTGGCGAGGAGAATAGAGCCTTGGGTGCGAAATTCGAGTAATACCGACTCTTTCTCCTTGTCCCGTCCGTGGGTTACGTAGACATTCTCAAACTTGCTCTCCCAAAATCCCCGTGCTTCGTCGATGCTTTGGTAATTGATACTCT
This sequence comes from Sulfuricurvum sp., assembly GCF_023229695.1. Lineage (GTDB taxonomy): Bacteria > Campylobacterota > Campylobacteria > Campylobacterales > Sulfurimonadaceae > Sulfuricurvum. The sequence continues at coordinate 199,182 of NZ_JALNYS010000001.1, read as the reverse complement.
CGCTTTGCTCCACCAGAGGATAGACGATCAACACCTGATGCTCCTGAGCAATCTCGGAACGGATATGTTCCAGAAGGCGAGAGAAATCCGGTTTACGGATGATCTGCGTTGCTATATTTTTCGTATAAGGGGTTTGAACGATCAAACTGACATCAATGTGAGCCGAATCGATCATCGCCTGGGTGCGGGGGATCGGCGTGGCCGAAAACTGTAAAAAATGGGGTGGAGTGTCATTGTCGGTCAATTTAGAGAGGGCGTGGCGCTGCGCGGTACCGAAACGGTGCTGTTCATCCACCATGACCAATCCCGCTTCGGGAAGATCCCGATGCAAAAGGGCATGGGTTCCGATGATAAAATCAAAGCCCTCTAGGGACCCTTTTTTCGTCGCGTTGGTCACCAGGGCAATATTCAGACCGGGGAGGAATTTTTGGGCCTCTTCGTAAAGCTGCGCCGCTAAAATCGTCGTCGGTGCCATCAGAATGGAGCGGTAGGGGTGCATCATAACGGCCGAAGCCAGTATCACCATCGTTTTTCCCGAACCGACGTCCCCCATAATCATACGGCGGGCGGCACTCCCCCCATTCAGATCTTTTTGGACCGATTCAATCGCACGCAACTGATCCTCGGTCAACGTAAACGGAAGGGTTTGAATCCACCGCTTTACATCCCCCGCCGCACGGTAACGGGTCGGATGAAACCTCCGTTTGAGACTTAAACGGCGCATATAATCAAAAAGCTCGGCAAATTTAAGGGCATGCAGCTGCCGTTCATTAAGGGGGGATACAAGTGTCGGAAAATGGATCGCACACAGTTCACGCGCCAACGGCTCAGGGATCCCCTCTTCCATCAGGATCTCCGGTTTCATATACTTCTCCACCGTTCTACGCATCACATCAGCGCGTAAAGGTGTCTTATAGATGGGGACGATTGAGCCTACCGCACTGATCTTCAGCGGATGGATCACCTGCCACCGTCCCTGCTCCAGCACCGCTTTAGCGCTGTAAAAACCCCTCTCCCCTTGGGTAAACTGATGGATCATATAGGGTTTTGGATGAAAAATGATCCCCTCAATCGTCTCTTCCAACGTATGGGCAAAAAATGTGATTTTGAGGGTTTTGGGGGTACGGACCACCTTCTCTACGGTCGCATCGATCACGCAAGAGGCATTATGGGTGAGGTGAGTACTTAGGCGGCGGTCTTCGAATGATGCGGGGGCAATAAGAGAGAGCTCGATGACGCTGCCGATTCCCAATCGGCGGAATTTATCGGCCTCTTCAGACGAGAGTACAGATTGTTTCATGCAATTTTCCTCGGGATTCTTCAAAGCGCGGTTTACTGCGCGCGGGCTTCCTGCCGAAGGCAAAGTGCCCTCCGGGTGAAACTCAGCGTTAGCGTAGCCAACGGGGCTTTGCTCCGGTGGCGTAATGCAATTTATTTCGTCACAATGGCATAACTGAGATTGCGGATCTCACCATGGCGTTTAATAAAATCGTTCAGCTCATCCAAGGTAAGTCCGCGAATCAGTTCGAGTTCCTGAAGCGTATAGCCCAAAGGTTTACCCTGATAATATTCACTGAAAGTACGTCCCAACCGTTGGGAAAGGGTCTCGACACGGAGCGGTTCGGAACCCAGTAAAAATTTTCGGGCCTGATCGAGTTCATTTTGCGTCACCCCGTCACGGACAAAGGTATCGATCACTTCGACAACCGTTTTTTTCGCCTCGGCCTGCGATTCCAGTTTGGTTTGGAGGTATCCGCTGAAATAGGTGTGCGTTTTGGCAACACTCAGACGTGAATAAGCCGAATAGGCAAGTCCCCGTTTGACCCGGATCTCTTCCATCAAACGGCTTCCGAAACCGCTGGTTCCCAGAATAAACATCGCGACGCGTGCTTTATAATATTCAAGATCCCCTTCGCGCATATCAAACGGTGAACCGAAATAGAGATAAGCTTGTTCCGTATTCGGACGTTTAAGCAGCGACTCTTTGGGTGTTGTACGCGGATCGTAATGACGTTCACCACCTCTCTTGCCTGCCGACAAAGAGGCCAGAAGTGTACTCACTTTTTGTTTTGCCTGATCCACACTGATATCACCGCCGATAACAATCAGAGCATTCGAGAGGACAAGATGGCTTGAGGCAAATTTTCGGACATCCTCAAGGGTAATTTTATGAATACTTTTTTTCGTCCCTATGTTGGGGATCGCTATCGGAGTCCCCTCAAACACCACCGCTTTGAGCTCATCGGAAGCGACACTGTCAAAATCGGCCTCTTTGCGGGAAATTTCACTTAGCGTCATGGTTTTGACTTTATCCAGTGATTTTGACGTGAAATTGGGTTCGCGCAGCTGTTCGTCCAAAAGGGATAACCCTTGATCGAACTCCTCTTTAAGCGTTCCGAGTTCAATGACAAAAGTTTCATTTCCGGCGGTTGCGCTTAACTGAATCGCACGTGCATCCAATGCATCGGCAAAGCCTACGGCCCCTTTTTTCAACGATCCTTCATTGAGCATTTTAGCGGTACATTTGGCCAGACCGCCTATTTTACCTTCGTCAATACTTCCGCTTCCGGTAAAGATGATCTGTACCGATACGATAGGGAGACGTTTCTCCTCTTCAAAAATAAAAGGGATTTTGACACCCTTTACCTCAATAAAATCCAATGTACTTGCCATAGCCAATTGCCCTAAAAATAAAATGGTTACTAAAAGCCGATTCATACTACGGCATCCGAACTTCTGCCCCGAACGGGGCTGGCTTCAGTGCCAAAGCGACTAGCATAGTCCGATGGGCTTTGCTCATCGGGCGTAAAAATTTCTAATAGATCGTAAGCCGTATTACGGATCGCCGGTATCTCACCGATATCACGGATAAGACGAACCATTTCATCTTTTGCCATTCGAAACCCCGCCCCAGCGCTTCGGACGACATTCTCTTCCATCATCGTCGAACCCAGGTCGTTTGCACCGTAGAGCAGTGCCATCTGACCGATATACGGCCCCTGTGTCACCCATGAGCTCTGAATATTGGGGAAATTGTCCAAAAAGAGGCGCGAAACGGCTAAAAGACGTAAATAGCGGTTGGAAGATTGCTTCTCGATTTCAGGGTGTTCTTCCATCAATTGAGTATTCAACCCCTGAAACGACCACATGATAAAGGCACGAAAACCGCCCGTCTCATCCTGAAGATCCCGGATCAGATTCCAGTGTTCGATAATCTCTTCATCGGTCTCTACCGTCCCGTACATCATTGTCGCGGTCGATTTTATCCCCAGTTTATGTGCTTGGCGATGGACGTCGATCCACACCTCGCTGTCTATTTTTTTGGGGGCGATGATATCGCGCACCCGGTCGCTGAGGATCTCAGCCCCCGCACCGGGTATCGAAGCAAGCCCCTTCGCGTGAAGGCGTGAGAGACACTCTTGAATCGTAATATGGGAGACTTTTGCGATAAAATCGAGTTCGATCGCCGAAAAGCCGTGAATCGTCACCGTAGGGTATTTGGTATGGATATGTTCGACGAGATCTTCATACCATTCGATTTTCAGCTTCGGATGGACACCCCCTTGAAATAAGATCTGGGTTCCGCCGATTTCGAGGAGCTCGTCAATCTTTTGATCGATCTCGTCAAACGTAAGCACATACGCGTCTTCGTCTTTTCCGTGACGGTAGAAGGCGCAGAATTTGCAATCAACCCAGCAGACGTTCGTGTAGTTGATATTGCGATCCACAATGAACGTCGTGATCCCATCGGGGTGAAGCTCTTTTTTCCGGACTGTTGCCATTTTTCCGAGTTCTTTGAGATCAGTGTGGCGGATCAGCTCAAGCGCCTGTTCTTTAGAGAGTCTCATAAGCGGTTACTTGTCTCTGGCGATCGCGTCAAGGACGCCGTTAATGAATTTAGGCGATTGCTCGCTTCCGAATGCTTTCATCACTTCGATCGCTTCATTGATAATGACGGCCGAATCGAGTTCGCCGAACATGATCTCATAGGCACCCAACCGGAGGGTCGCCCGCTCAATCGAACCAAGACGGTCAAAATCCCAGTCTTTAAGATGTTTTTCGATCGCTTCGTCCACTTTACTCAGATGCTCGGTCACCCCTTTAAACAGATCAAGGGCAAAATCACGCTGCTTGTTACGGATTTTTTTCTCTTCGAGGATCTCGTCACTGAAATCGGCAATACTCTGGTTTCCCAAATCGTACGCATACAAAAGGCTGACAACGGCCATACGGGCTTGATGACGCGTTGCCATTATCCGATTTCCTCATAAAGATCTAACATCTCGATCACAACCGTCATCGCTTCGAACCCTTTATTCCCCGCCTTCGTACCGGCACGCTCAATCGCCTGCTCGATCGTGTCAGTCGTCAAAAGTCCGAAAGAGACCGGTTTTTTGTGTTTCAAACTGACCGTTGCGATCCCTTTGGTCGCTTCGGCGGAAACGTAATCGAAATGGGGAGTCGAACCGCGAATGACAGCACCCAATGCGCACACGGCGTCATATTTGCCGCTGCTGAGGAGCTGCTCGATCACCATCGGAAGCTCGAATGCGCCGGGAGCCAAAACATGGGTCAGTTCATCAGCGTTTCCGCCGTGTCGTGCATACGCATCTTTCGCCCCTTCAACAAGTCGATCAACGATAAAATGGTTCCAACGCGTACTGACGATGGCTACTCTTTTATCCGTACGAACACGAAGTTGTCCTTCGATTAACTTCATAAAAAATCCTTTTTTATTGCATTACACTATCGGAACACGTCCTGATAGACTACGTTAACACTGGGTTCACCTCGGCGGTGTGCCCAATACACCAAATGTTCTTTTTTATTATTTTATCGCATCAAGCTGCAATAATTTTTCGCTGAGTTCTTCCAGTTGTTCTAATTTTAGCATATTCGGACCGTCACTCAAAGCGCAAATCGGATCAAAATGGGTTTCGAAGAAAAATCCGTCCACCCCGACTGCGGCTGCAGCGCGGGCCAAATGAGGAACCATTGAGCTATCCCCTCCTGTTTTTCCGGTGCCGGTACCGGGCATCTGGACCGAATGGGTCGCATCAAAAATTACGGGGGCAAACTGACGCATGATGACGAGGGAGCGCATATCGACGACCAGATTACCGTATCCGAAAGAGGATCCACGTTCACACAGCAATACGCCGTGCTTTAGGGATGCTTCGTAACTGAGTTCATCGCATCCGCGTGTTTTGAGCACTTTCATCACCGAGTATTGCATATCACCCGGGGTCATAAACTGCCCTTTTTTGATATTGACGATCTTGTCGGTTTTCCCCGCCGCCACCAGCAGATCGGTCTGTCGGCACAAAAATGCGGGAATCTGGATCATATCGATCACTTCGGCCGCGATAGGGACCTGATAGCTCTCGTGAACGTCGGTAACGATCTTGTAGCCGAAATCCTCTTTCACTTTTTGGAGAATTCGAAGCCCCTCTTCCAAACCCGGCCCACGGTAGCTCTCCAGTGACGTGCGGTTGGCTTTGTCAAAACTCGATTTAAAATAAAAATCAAAGCGCGGATCGTTATGATAACGCTCCAATGACTTGGCAATTTTAAAAATGGATTCTTCGCTCTCGATGACACACGGTCCGGCTAATAATATCATCCGTACTCCTATGAGTTAATAGCGGTATTGTACTTAGATAACATTAAAATCCCTTACAGTGTTATCCAACCATTGCCGCAGAACAAACAACAGCAGAGCTAAAGGCCCACTGAAAATTATACCCACCCAGTTCTCCGGTCACATCGACCGTCTCTCCGATAAAATAGAGCCCTTTTACCCGGCGGCTTTGCATCGTAGCGGGGTCAATCTCTTCGCACGCCACTCCCCCCCGGCACGCTTCCGCTTTACTCAAGCCAAACGTCCCGGACGGTGCCATAGCGTAATTACGGATCAGTGCAAGCTTTTCCCTCTCCTGCGGCGTCAAACGGTTGCACGGTTTATCTTCAAGACCGATCGCTTCCAAAAACGATTTCATAAACCGTTTCGGCAACGGCAATGCGGTGCTGATGAGTTTTTTCTCTTGTATCAGCGTATTCAGATCAAAATCGGGACAAAAATCGATCACGATCTCACCGCGATGCCAATACAGCGATGCCGAGAGGACGACCAAACCGCTAATCCCCTTGTGTGCAAATAAAAAATCTTCGTCCACTATTTTTTCCGCAACGCGGATACGGGCCGGGAAACTGATTCCGCTGAGCTCTTTCATCCAGAACTCTTTGCTCTGGAGGGTAAGTCCGACCAGTGCGGGGGAAAACGGAACTGTTTTAAGACCGTAACGTTGGGCAATTTTGAGGCCGATATCGGTGGCTCCGAGCTCTTTATAGCTTGCTCCTCCGGTTGCGACGACCACTTTAGCGGCCTGAAATTCCCCTTTGTCGGTTGTCACCGTAAAAGGGGAATTTCCCTCTACACTGAGGATTTTATGGCCCAGCAGCAGATCGCACCCCTTTGCCCTTCCTATCAGGATCGAAATAATTTCGTCGCTGCTTTTGGGACAAAAATAGTATCGCTCTTTACGTATCACGGGACGTAACCCGCCACGGTAGAAATACTCCAGCAGCTTCTCTTTGGGAAAAACCTCCAATGCATAGGAAACAAGCGCCTCATCCCCAAGATAATGGGTGGCATCCACTTTTACATTGGTAAGATTGCATTTCCCCCCGCCGGAAGCTTTTAGCTTCAAAGCGGGGCGGGAATTGCCTTCAATGATCGCTATTTTTAGAGCGCTGTTTTCCCGAAGCTGTGCGGCACACATCAATCCGGCTGCACCCGCTCCAAGGATGATCACATCGTAAGCTTTCATCTCAACGCTTTACCAGCCGAAGCGCCAGCGCCGTTGTCAGCAATGAAATGGCGAGAATGTGTTCCAAACCCAGCACCCGATATCCCGTCAAAAGATGAATGATGATCAGAACAATCCCCAGATAGATCAGACGGTACCATGCCTTGATCCACGGAGCTAACGCCAAAACGACCAATGCCGCCATCCCCGCTATCAAAAATGGATGGGTAACCGACAACCGGCTCAAAAGCGCGGGTGAAAAACCGTGGGATGCGAAAAAGAGCCCCAGATGCAAAAATGCATACCCCACCGCAAACCCTCCTAGCAGTTTCTTGAACGGAACAAAATCAAACCGGACAAAGGTACGCAAAGGGGTAATCCAGAATGCCGCAACAAATAGCCACAGAGAACTGAGCCCCGCCAGTTTGGAGAGGTAATAGAGACGGTGCGACGGATGGGGAAATGAAAACCCGAATGCCGCTTCGAGACTCACGCGGAGCGACTCGAACCACGCCATCTCCCACCCGTCCAGAAAAATCGCACTCATGAGGGCAAATGGAACCAATGCCAAAAATATCAGAACTATACGCATGATGAAAGTGTAGCCAAAAAATGATTGGCTATAATTAGACAATAATTAATGCAAGGCTTTTTATGTCCAAAAAACTTCACATTGTCTCTCTCGGGTGTACCAAAAATCTCGTCGACACCGAAGTGATGCTGGGGCGGCTCAAAAATTACGAGATGACCCAGACGTCCGAAGAGGCCGATGTCATCATCGTCAACACCTGCGGTTTCATCGATGCGGCCAAACAAGAGTCGCTTAACACGGTTCTGAGTCTCGATGCCGGACGCAAAAAAGATTCGGTTCTCGTCATGGCGGGTTGTCTCTCCGAACGGTACAAAGAGGAACTCTCCAAGGAGCTCAGCGAAGTCGATATTTTTACCGGTGTCGGCGATTACGACAAAATAGACGAACTCCTCGCCGCCAAACAAAGCCGTTTCAGCCCCGAAGTCTATCTGATCGACGGTGCCGAGAGGGTCGTGACGGGATCCACCTATCACGCCTACATCAAACTCTCCGAAGGGTGCAATCAACAATGCAGTTTCTGCGCCATCCCTTCGTTTAAAGGGAAACTCCACTCACGCGATTTAGAGAGTATCGCAAAAGAGGTCGAAGGGCTTGTCGCGAAAGGATATGTCGATTTCAGCTTCGTCTCCCAGGATTCGAGTTCGTACCTACGCGATCAAAATATCCAAGACGGGCTTATCCACCTCATCAAACGGATCGAACTAATCGACGGCGTCAAAAGTGCCCGGATCCTCTATCTCTACCCCTCGACCACAACGCTGAAACTGATTAAAACAATCGGCGATTCAAAAGTGTTCCATAACTACTTTGACATGCCGATCCAACACATCAACGATGAAATGTTGAAAATCATGAAACGGGGATTCGGTAAAGATAAAACGCTGGAACTGCTGAATGCAATGAAAGCATTGCCCTCCTCGTTTATCCGTACCAGCTTTATCGTCGGTCATCCGCAGGAAAGCGAAGCCATGTTTGACGAGATGGCAGAGTTCGCGGGCAGTTTCGGATTTGATCGCCTCAATGTCTTCAGCTACTCCGACGAAGAGGGGACAAGCGCCTACACGATGGAAGAGAAAATCGCCCCAAAAATCATCAATGCCCGCGCTAAAAAACTGGGAAAAATCGCTTCGAGCGTTGAAGAAACAAGCCTTCAGAAACTGGTTGGTCACGAAATTGCCATCGTTATCGACGGGATGAGCGACGAACACGAATACCTCCTTAGCGCACGTGCCCTACTCTGGGCACCGGACGTAGACGGAGAGATCTATGTCAACGACCGTGAGATTGAAGGTGAACTCACTTTCGGAAAAATCTACCGCGCCCGCATCACCGAGATTGCCGAAAAACGGCCGCTGGCGACCGTTACGGGCGATGCTTAATCTTCTCCATCTCGATCGTTTAAAAGAGGGGAGAGTTCTCCTCGCCTTCTCCGGCGGGGTCGATTCGAGCGCCCTCTTCCATCTCCTCATAGACAATCACATCGCATTTGATATCGCCCACGTTAATTATCACACCCGTGACACGAGTGACGCCGAAGAGCAAAGTGCTAAGGCACTTGCCGCACATCATGGGCTTACATGCTATACCCACTCATGCCGATTGGGTGAAACCAATTTCGAACACCGCGCCCGTGAGGAGCGATACACATTTTTTGATTATCTGATGAAAAAACACCGCTACACCTATCTCCTCACTGCCCATCAGCTCAACGATCGGCTTGAGTGGCTGATGATGCAGCTTTGCCGGGGTTCCGGACTGCCCGAAATATTGGGGATCCGTTCACACGATCGACGCGACGAAATAGAGATTTTACGTCCTCTATTGGAATGGGATCGCGAATCAATCGAAGGGTATCTGCGCGAGCGCCGTATCTCTCACCACATCGATGAGAGCAATGCCGATGAGCGTTATACCCGAAACTTTTTTCGTCATCGCTACAGCGCTCCGATGATGCGCGACTACCGTGATGCCATCCGTCGAAGTTTTCGCTATCTCGAAGAGGACAACCAATCACTGATAGAAGCAATGGAATTTAACCCCTCGGAAGAACTCTTCTATGCCAAAAATCCTTCGAATATCCGTTCATTGGTATATGGAATTGACACTTTTTTTAAAAACAGAGGGTATCTCCTCAGCCAACATGATAAAGAGGGACTGAAAAAAGGGGGAGAGCATATCATAGGGCGTCATACGGTCGTATCGATCGAACGCGAGTATACGTTTATCGCTCCGTATGAGCAAAATGTGGTAATGGACAAAGGGTTTCGGGAAGAGTGCCGAGGATTAAAGATTGCTTCAAAACTTCGAGGGTACCTCTATGGTGCCCCTGAAGCCATGAGTATTATCCGTCGATTAAAAGGCGCTCCAACACCTCTTCGATCCGACTGACGCCGACAATCTCGACAGAAGCTTTCACCTCATCGGGGATATCGCTCAAATCACGCTCATAGTTTTTCTGCGGTATCAGGGCCAGCTTCATCCCCGCACGATGTGCAGCAATCAGCTTCTCTTTAAGCCCGCCGATCGGTAGAACGTTTCCGGTCAAAGAGACCTCCCCGGTCATTGCAATATCGGCACGTACTTTTTTATCGGTAAGGATCGAGGCAATCACCGTCGTCATCGCGATTCCCGCACTCGGGCCGTCTTTGGGAGTAGCTCCGTCAGGTACATGGATGTGCAGATCGAAGCGCTTATACACTTCACTCGCTTCAGGTACCGTATTGTTTTCGCGCTCCGTCACGGTTGTCGGGATAATCGCATGGTCCACGACAATCTTTCCGCTGTCGATAAGGGTTTTAACGACGGAAAGGGCGATACGTGCCGATTCTTTCATCACATCTCCCAAACTTCCGGTCAACTGCAAATTGCCTTTGCCGTTAATCCGTATCGCTTCGATTTTCAATACGTCGCCCCCTACGGATGTCCATGCCAAACCGTTCACTACCCCTATACGGTCCACGTGATCGGTTCTTTCAATCTCAAAAACGGTTTTTTCCAAAAACTCTTTCAGATTTTTCAAACTGACGTTTACTTTTTGCGTCTTCGAATCTTCCAGTATCTTTTTCGCCGCTTTACGGACAATATCGGCAATACGACGGCGAAGATTACGGACACCCGCTTCACGGGTGTGTTTCTCGATCACATCGGCCAATGCCGTTTTCGAGATCGCCAGTTCGGAGGGTTTTAATCCATGTTTTTTCAGCTCCTGAGGGATCAGATACTGTTTGGCAATCTGGAACTTCTCCTGCGGCGTATACGAGCTGACCATGATAAACTCCATCCGGTCGCGTAACGGCCCGGGAATCTGCCCCACATCGTTTGCCGTCGCGATAAAAATCGCTTTGGAGAGGTCGAGATTAAAATTGAGATAATAATCCCTAAAGTGGGTATTTTGTTCCGGATCCAAAATTTCAAGGAGAACGGCAGTCGGATCCCCCCGGTTCGATTTTGCCACTTTGTCAATCTCGTCGAGAACAATGACCGGATTCATTTTTTTGGCCTCGATTACCCCTTGGACAATTCGGCCGGGCATCGCGCCGATATAGGTACGGCGGTGTCCCCGTAATTCATTGACGTCTTCGAGTCCCCCCAGCGCGATCCGAACCAACGGACGCTTAAGGGCCGTAGCGATCGAATTCGCCAGTGACGTTTTACCGACCCCCGGAGGGCCCGCAAAACAAAGAATCGCTCCGCGCCCCTCTTTATCGGCATGCCCTCTGAGTTCAAGGAGCTCTTTGACCGAAAAATATTCCAATATCCGTTCTTTCGGTTTTTTAAGGGAGAAATGGTCTTTGTTAAGCTGATTCTCGACATCGTGCACGTTTAAAGCTTTTTTCGCCTCTTCCCCGTACGGAATATCCAACACCCATTCCAAATAGGTCTGAATCATCCCCGCATCGGCACTGTCCGGATGCATCCGCGCAAAACGCTCCAGTTGCTTATTGATCTCTTTGTAGGCATCGGGATGCATTTTCTCTTTTTTGGCATCCAGTTTTTTACGGAACTCTTCGATCTCTTCGTCCCGATGGGTATCGGTCCCGAGCTCTTTTTGAATCTGCTTGAGCTGCTCTTTGAGGAAGTACTCTTTATTCACTTTCTCAATACGGGTATGCACTTTGGAACGGATCTCTTTTTGGAGCTTCGACGCTTCGGTCTCCTCGATCAGTTCATCGATCAGCATCAAAAACCGTTTTTCGGGATCTTTCTCAATGAAAAGGGTATAAGCATTCTCTTTTTTAATCTTAATCGAGCTACAGATGAGATCCACAATACGGTTGTATTCGTGATTCTCCTCAATGGTACGGAGTAAATCGGGGGGAAAATAATTGCTTACCTGCGATAAAGTGCGTACTTTTTCACGAAGTACTTCCAAAATCGCATCCATTTTTAGCGCATTCACACTATCGGACTGAATAATATCGACATGCGCCCGTAACGGATTCTCATGCACCATATGCTGGATTCGTCCTCTTGCTAGTCCCTGAAAGAGTACTTTTATACGCCCGTCCGGCAAAACAACCTTTCGCATAATCGAACCGATAACGCCGGCATCATAAACAGCATCCCCTTCACGCTGCCCTTCATGTTCAGGCTTGACGGGGCAGACTATGACAAGTGAGTTGTGCTCAATCGCTTCGGCAGCCGCCGCAATATTTTTCTCATCGTTTAAAAAAAGCGGTGAAATCATAAACGGATATAAAAAAAGCTCATCTTCCGCAATAACCGGCAAATCGGCAGGAAAAGAGTTGTAATTACTAAGTTGCATGTATCCAAATCCTTATAGATTAAAGTTCTTTCATAACTGATGTTACACACTTTCCGGGCAGAGCCCGGAAAGTGGCAGGGGACAAATTGTCCCCTGCACCCCCCTGAAGCTACCCGCATCTTTCGGATGCGGGAGATTACTACCCTTTAGACAAGATGCGTAAGGTCAGTTCTTAACTCATTTTTTAACGCACCGGAGAGATGCTGGGATGCCGCTTGCATCAACAAAATGATGCAAAAATGTTCGACACCTTTCATTTCTCGTTCGAAAATTATTCCTTTGAAACGTCCGAAGTAGCATTATCATCCATCGATACCACACTGCGTGTTTTAGGGATCATAAAGGCATACCAGCTGCTGGTGCCGTCTCCCTCAAAGATCGCACGATACCATGGAACTTCCGGTGAAACAATCTCTTTGGGATCGATCCATGTTACCGGGGCAATCGAACGATAAGCGGCAGCCCCCTTAGGTTTATCCAAACGTTCGTACAGTTGTGCAATCTGTTCGTTCAGTACCCCTTTTGCAAGGTGCAATTGTGTTTCCATGCTGTTGATGATCGGCATGTAGGCCGAACGGGGATAGAGCGTTTTAAACGTATTAACCCCTTTGAGGGTCTCATCAATCAATCCCTGATCCCGCCCCGGATTCGGCAATGCCAGAAATTTGGATTTAATTTTCAAAAATTCGGCATATTCCCGACCTTCGGGAGTCGCATAGCGACGGATATATTCATTTAAAAAATGTTCGGCAAGCAAATACTCTTCATGTGCCATATGTGCCTGCGCCATGATCATCGTCGCCTCAGGCAAAAACGGTGAGCTGACATGTTCACTTTGCAATGAACTATACGCGCTATCACCCTTTTCGAGACTTCCGTTTGAAACGGCAGTCACCATTTTATCGTACCAGTAATCGGCAGGCTTGTTAAACTCTTCCACCTCTTTAGCGCACCCGCTAAAAAAAAGGATAACCGCTGCGACTACCGTCCATGATCGAATCATCATTCAAATTCCATTATTTTAATTTCTGCTTTTTCTAAAGACACCCATACGTGCCGTTTCGGCACGTGCGGTCAAAGCGATTTCATCCCTTTGACGTTCAAAAGTTAGAGCTATTTTACCAAAAAGAGATTAAACACGACTACAAGACGTTGAAACTTTTAGATTGATGTGTTAAAATCTGGCTAATTCTTAAGAAGAGAGGTAATTATGCAGTTTGATTTAAAACTTCCGCTGCTCGGTTTCGAATCAGTGAGCAAAATGGAACTTCAAAAAATAGATGATATTTTTATGCGGCTTGAAAGTATCGGTGAAGGTCCGTCGTTTACCCTTGTCAACCCGTTTGCCTTACGTGAATACTCATTTGATATCCCCAGTTCCCTGCAAGCATTGATGGAAATCACCTCTGAAAGTAATATTCTAATCTACAATATACTTATACTCCACACACCGATTGAAGACTCCACGATTAATTTTGTCGCTCCTCTCATTTTCAATACCGATAATCAGACAATGGCCCAAATTATTATCGATAATCGTGCCGATTTTTCCATTACCGATCCTATCCGCAACTATTTGTCAGTGAATACGAATGACTAAACTAATCACCTTCGTCGGTAACGGAAAAATGGCGCTTGCCCTCGCGAAAGGGCTGGTAGAGACCCATCCGATTGAAGTGATCGGGCGGAGTGATATGGCTCTGAAACGGTTTGAAGATGCGTTGGGTTCGCCCATCAAAAAGACCCTCTATTCGGATGCCGACATCATGGGCAAAACCCTTTTTTTATGCGTCAAACCCTACAACTTACCTGAAATCACCCCTTATCTAAAAGGGAGAGCCCGCGTCCTTTATTCGGTACTGGCAGGGACAACCCTAAACTCTCTTCAAGCCATACCGGCAGAACATACGGTTCGTGCGATGCCGAATCTTGCCGCTGAAGTAGGGATGTCGATGACCTCTCTGGTCGGGGATATTAACGTCAGTACCGAGGCAATCGCCCTTTTTGGCGCTATCGGTAAAACACTATGGCTATCCAGCGAAAAAGAACTCGATATTGCCACCTCCCTTGCCGGAAGCGGCCCTGCCTATCTTGCCCTCATAGCCGAAGCTTTATGTGACGGTGCGGTACGGGAGGGGCTAAAACGAGACGATGCCATGGAGCTGATGCGAGGACTTTTCGGAGGGTTTGGCAGCCTGATTCAGACTATCCATCCCGCACTCCTTAAAGACAATGTCATGAGTCCCGGCGGAACAACCGCAGCCGGTTACGGCGCTCTTGAAAAATCGGGGGTACGTGAGGGGTGCATGGAAGCGATCCGTCTCGCTCATGAAAAAGCCAAGGGGATGCGTTAAGTTTTCTCTTTTTTACCCGTTTTTGGATTGTTGTGTACTTTCATCGTGAAACTGGAGCGGATCTTATCCCCGTCTCTTTCGAAATAGACCGGGAAATTGACACCGATAATCCAGTCGCTTTTATTAACGCTCTCCAAGAAATGGTAAAAGCTTTGGGGAGAAGTGATCTTGGAGGTCGCATTCACCTCATAGACTTTAAACATCCCATCCTCCGAACGTGCCGTGACTTCCGTTAGATAAAGATCCTGAAACTCTTTTTTGTTCAGTTTGGTAAAACGCTCCGCATTAAAAGGGGTCCTAAATGCGCTAATGATATGGCGATTAGCCCCTTTCAACTCTTCCAGCCTATCGCGTGCCTGATTGTAATCGCGTTGTGCACGTTCAAGAGACTGCATCTCTTTTTTACTCTCCAACCTAAGGGTTCGATACTCTTTCCCTTTGGGAATGAGTAGCAAAAACGAGAACAGGAGAACAACGAGCAAAAGGGTCAACGAAAGCAGTATCATCACAATGGTTTGGCGGCTCATTCTACCCCTTTTGTTTCATTCTCATCATCCAGATAATTCGATGAAACAAAACGATACCAACCGTTTTCAATCGGATAAAAGCTGGTGTAGGTACGGTGGAATATTGAGCGTAGCGGTGCATGAAGCATGTATTCGTACGTATCTTTGTTCGGTGTCATTCCATACAAGATCAGAGATTTCTCATCCAATTGCGCACGCGAGAGGGTAACGCTGTCGGGAACAAGATCAAAGAGGTTACGGATACTCTCTTTCATCACCGTATTATCCGTCGTCACCTGTTCCGCTATTTTTGCTTTAGCATCAATCTGAACGATTTGATCTTCAATAAGATGGGCAGCATGCTTCAATCCGTCGGTTTTCTGAGCAATCGACGCCCGTTCCCGATGGAAATCGTACGTTTTATAAAATAAAAACAGATACGCCCCTACCAACATCATAATCGTAACGGCAAAGAAAAAAAGGACCATCCGCAATTCCGTACCGATGAGGCGTTTGGGACGCGGAGCAATAAAACTGTGTTTCATAGCCCCTCTTCCTCAATCTGAGAAAGTGCGATCACTACATCGCCAAGCTCGATCTTCCGAATCATCACGCTCAAAAACAGTTCCTCTTCCAGGAAGCGTTTGAGCTCTGCACCGCTACCGTAAGCATCGGCAATATAAACCTTCTCAACAAAACGGTTATGGCAGTGCTCTCCGGCATAAAATTGCGATAACGTCTTCTGAATCAGTTCGAACCGGCGATAATCTTTGTTAAACCGGTCCATCTGCTCTTTCATCTCTCTTCCGTTCGCTTCATGGACCGGCTGCTCCTCTGAGGTCTGGATATCTTCACTAAATTCGACAATATCCTCAAGTGCGTCCAAATCCTCGATATCGCTTAAATCGTCAAGATCATCAATAATGTCCAAATCATCCAAACTCTCTATATCGTCAAGACGGATCCCGTGCTCTTCCTCCTCGTGCATAATATCTATGTCAAAAGAGACAGGAACTTCTTCCGTCATTCGAGAAGGGTTCATCGGGTAATGATGGGCAAATTCGAGTCTCCCTTTCTCAAAAAACGCTACCGAAAACGAATCTTTTTGGGCCAACGCATAAAGGGCGAAATCCCCCCCTATCTTGTCGGCAAAAAATTGTTCAATGACCGAAAAAGGGGAAAAAATAAAATCCAGACCTACACGATCATACCGATTTTTCAGAAATTCAATCTCCCGTACCGAAGCGTAGATCATCCACTTTTGATTTCGGCACAACGAAACGGCCCCTTCTTTATTGACATCGAGTAACGAGCACCCCTCAATTGCCCCCTGATTTGAATCCGGATTGAGGATTGAGATGTAATACAGTGCAGAACGTTCGATAAATTTTCGAATGTAGGCAAACAATACGGCAGTAGGCTCCGGATCATCAAAGTATCTATGCTCTTTGTACAAAAGCTTTTTGTTTTTCACCCCTACAATGATTACATCACACCCCTTCTCTTCGGGGATCAGAGCAACGTGGATTTTCTGATAAAACTGTTTTAACACGTAGTATCTCTTGCGCATAACGGGTGCGATTTAAGGTAATGATCCATTTTCAGCGCGTTTCCCAATTTGGTATAAATCTGTGTAGTCGCCATGCTTTCATGCCCGAGTAATTCACTAACATCGGCAATCCTGGCTTGATTATTTAATAATTCCGTCGCGTAGGCATGCCGCAATTGGTGTGGAGTCACTTTTAACCCCACCTCTTTAAATGCCTTGGTAATGGTATATCTTAGACTATTTTCGCTTAATTTTTTACCTTTTTCCTCAAAAACAAATTCCTGCACCGGATATCTCTGATGATAGTGTCCGATCATCGTATAAACCGGTTCCAACAGGGGCAAATCACGCTCTTTGGCCCCTTTCCCGACAACCCGGCACCATCTTGCCGAGATATTGTCTACCCGCAAATGGGTCAACTCGGATATTCGAAGTCCCAGAGTATAAAGGAGGGTAATGGCCAAAGCAGCCGTCGGATCGGCATGTTTCAGCGCATGAAGAATATGTTCATGTCCGATCGGCTTAGGGAGGGTTTTGGGGACTTTTACACTCTCGTCCCCCTTTAATTCAATCGTTTCATCATGCTGCTGAAGGTATTTCATAAAACTTCTAATCGCACTCAACTTTCTAGAAATCGTTTTCGGACTCTGCAAAGCGATACGCAAGCGTAGCGGCATAAGATTGATCTCTTTTGCATCAAGATCGATTTCAGCCCATTGCAGCATCTCATTAATCGACTCGTCGTAACTGGCAATCGTCAGTGCCGAGTACCCTTTAAACCCGTCAAGGTATTTCAAAAACTCCTCTTTTTTACGCATCAAGGCAATTGCGCTCATGGGATGGCATGGATCATTAATGCTTTCCGGACAACCTCTTTGGCTTCATCGATCCCAAGCCCTTCCAGATTAATCGGTTCGGAAGCGTAAAAGTCAAGTCTCCCGAACGGTTTGGGAATAACAAATCGATCCCAGCTTGAGAGTTGCCAATACGACGACGGAAGACAATGAAAAACAATCACTTTTGCATGACGTTTTTGTGCCATCACCACAACTCCCTCACTCACCTCATAGCGCGGCCCTTTCGGACCGTCTGGGGTAATACCGATATCGTATCCTTCCGTAAGGGACTTAAGGGCTTGAATGAGGACTTTGGCACCCCCGCGCGTTGTGGAGCCCCGTATCGTTCCCAGTTTAAATTTATGCATGGTTTCGGCGATGATTTGCCCATCAAAATGTTCACTAATCAGTACATTTACTTTTGGAATAATACGAAATTTGGAGTAAAGATAAGGCTGCATCAACAAATCAGAATGCCAGAAAGCAAAAATAAGGGGTTCTTGAGGAATCACGGTGGGGAGATGGAAACGTTTGCTGTTGCTCAGATACAAAAAACGTATCAGTAATGCCCCAAGGGAAGGGACAATCCATAAGGCAATGGTTCGAAGGATCTTTTTACGCAAGAATTTCTCCGTATTGTACGAGACGGGAAACCTCCGTAATTTTGACTTTTGCAATTTTTCCCAGCCACTCTTCGCACCCTTTAACCTTGATCATTACATTGTTGTCACTCCGCCCGGCAACATAACCGTCATTGCGAAGCTCTTCAAAATAGACCTCAACCTCTTTGCCCAGAAGGGTTGTTTTCATCTCATCGAGAATCGTATCCTGAAACGCCTGCAACCTACTCAACCGCTCTGATCCTACCTCAGAATCAACCGTATCGGTAAACCCTTCCGCTTCGGTAAGGGGACGCGGAGAGTATTTAAAACTAAAGACCTGTTCAAAACGGACCTCACGCATCACGTCCAGCGTCTCTTCGAAATCTTTATCGCTTTCACCCGGAAAAGCGACAATAATATCGGTACTGATACTGACGTCCGGAACCAGTTCGCGCAATTTTGCCGCACGATTTAAAAACCACTCTTTGGTATATCCCCGCTTCATCGCTTTGAGAATCTCACTCGATCCGCTTTGCAGCGGCATATGCATCGATTTGCAGATTTTCGGATTACGGGCAAACTCTTCGATAAATTCATCATCCATATGGAGAGGATGGGGCGAAGTAAACCGGATTCGCTCTACCCCCTCCACCGCACTCACCCGGCGCAGCAGTTCGGTAAAATTCATTTTCTCATGATTACCCGAAAAACGGCGACCGTAATTATTAACGTTTTGACCCAATAAAAAAATCTCTTTTACCCCATTCTGAGCCGCTTTACGCGCCTCGGCGACAATGAGATCGGCAGGGATGGAAATCTCATCCCCTCGTGTCTTGGGGACAATGCAAAACGTACATTGTTTATCGCATCCGATAGAAATGTTGATATAGGCCTTATAAGGGCTGGAGCGAAAATCCTTAAACGCGAATTGGGATTCATCATAATCGATCTCCACCTCCACCGCTTTATCACGGTGAAGGACCTCGCCGATTTTGGATACATTCCGCGCACCCAGAACAAAATTGACATAAGGGGCACGCTTAATGATCTCTTTGCCAAGATGGGATGCGGTACATCCGGAAACACCGATTTTTGCCCCCTCTTTTTTAAGCTTATTGAATACACCCAGTTCGGAAAAGAGTTTATGGACCGGTTTTTCACGGACAGAGCAGGTATTGATGAGGATTAGATCGGCTTCCCGCGCATCATCGGTCAGTTCATACCCCTCCTGAGCATTCAATTCGGCAATCATGTGCTCCGAGTCACGAACATTCATTGCGCACCCGAGCGTTTCGATAAAAAGTTTTTTGGACATTTAAGTTACCTTAATCCTTAAAAGACGACTCTCGTCATCCTCGGGCTTGACCCGGGGATCCATCCCCAAAATTCAAAGCTGGATTTACCCGCAGGGGGCACAATGCCCGCTTTCGCGGGAATGACGAAATTAGAGAAAAATAGATTTATAATATATGCACTTCGTACATATATTCGTTTGCAGAGAGGCCGAAACGGACTTCCCGCATATAAAAACTCTTCCCTTCCCCTTCAAAATGGTCTTGAAGAGCAAGAAGATCTTTATGTGAATTCTCGCGATCAAAATAGAGAATCAGCGAATTGCTTTTTTCGACCATCTCCGTAATTTTTTTAAGATCGATTTTTTTAGGCTTTGTATCATGCTCACTTCGGGCAAGTTTCAGTTCCATATGTATCCCTTTCTCCGTTTTTAGCGTTCTTAATAGTAACTGACCTTACGCACCTTGCTTTAGTAAGCGCGTCAAGGGGAATTTTCTCCCGCATCCGAAAGATGCGGGTAGCTTTAGGGGGTTGTAGGGACCCCGGTCCCTGCCACTTTACGGGTTTTACCCGAAAAGTGCGTAACATCAGATAGTAAGACATTGTATCTCTCTTTCGATAAATATCCTATTAAGAGATTTTTTTGTATAATACTGGTCCTTCATAAAAAAGACTTCCCGCACACCACCATTTTTTTATGAGTCACCCTAATAAGGATTTTACTGTGGAAAATATTTTAGATATTATCGATTCGATTGCCAACGAAAAAGGGCTCAAACGCGAGCATGTCCAAGAGGCGATTAAAACCTCATTTATCCAAACCGCCAAACGGCTTATTAACCCTACATTTGCGTTTGAAGCCGATATTGATGATCGGACCAAGCAGGTAAAATTACGTCAAATCATCACAGTTATGGCCGATGATGCACCCGAGTTGAACGGGGGAGAAGCCGGTGCATATATGGGTATCAGTGCGGCGCAAGAGATCGATGATGAAGCCGAAATCGGCGATCAGCTCCAGATGGAGCATGATATCGAAAGTTATGGCCGAAGTGCCTTTGCAACCCTTCACCGGGAAATCGAATTTCATATCCAGCGCCTCGTTGAAAACGAACTCTACGATAAATACAAAAGCAAAATCAACCAAATCGTCTCCGGCCGTGTTACCCGAGTCGATAACGACCAGAATACCGTGATTGAAATCGATGAGATCCGTGCGATTTTACCGATGAAGAACCGTATCAAAGGGGAGAAATTTAAAGTCGGCGATGTTGTCAGCGCCATCGTCCGCCGCGTCCATGTCGATAAATCAAGCGGTATTTCAATGGAACTATCCCGTACCGCCCCAAAATTTCTCGAAGAGCTCCTTGCTCTTGAAGTTCCCGAGATCAAAGACGGCATCGTCATCATCGAAAAATGTGCCCGTATCCCGGGTGAACGGGCTAAAATCGCCCTCTATTCCATCCGTCCCCAAATCGATCCGATCGGGGCAACGGTCGGAGTACGCGGGGTCCGTATCAATTCGGTCAGCGATGAGCTCTGCGGAGAAAACATTGACTGTATCGAATACAGCGCCTCTCCGGAACTCTTCATATCCCGAGCAATGTCTCCGGCTATCATCAGCGCCGTTACGGTCGAAGAGAGCGAAAGCGGTGAGAAAAAAGCGATTGTCACCCTCCCGAGCGATCAAAAATCAAAAGCCATCGGCAAAAGCGGAATCAATATCCGCCTTGCTTCGATGCTGACAGGCTACACCATCGAGCTTAACGAGCAAGGAAGCTCTGCTACCTCGGAAAAAGCAGCTGAAGAGAAAAAAGAGGGGCTTAGCTCTTTGGAAGCACTTTTCGGGAATTAAAATATTCTCATACTTTTCTGTTTAGCCAGAAAAGTACCAAAAGAGCATACCGTGATCCAAGAACGCTCGCTCCTCTCGGCACTGCTGCCTTCGGAGCGGCTCTAGGTATTGGATCACGGAACTTTTATTTTTAATAATTTTCGCATAGCGAAAATAATCGACAACCTGTCCCCTGAGCATCCTTGTAAGCCACGCGCGTAGGCAGACGTGCCGGAGTCGCGTGAGCGATTTGCTCGGGGGACGCTTTTCTTTTGGTACTTTTCTTTTTTAAAAAGAAAAGAACAAATAAAAAATTATCGCCTTACAAACGGATTCAATTTCAAAAGCACCGCATCGGCAATCTGGTTACCGATCAGCGTCAAAAACGCACTCATCATCAAAATTCCCATAATAACCGGATAATCCCGACTCATCGCAGAGAGATAAAAAAGCTGCCCCATCCCCTCTATCCCAAAAATCGATTCCAGTATGACCGATCCGCCGATAAGCCCCGGCAATGAGAGGCCCAACATCGTCACAATCGGCGGAAGAAGATTGGGGAGGATATAGCGGCGGATAATCATCGATTCGGAAATTCCCCGAGCGCGGGCGAAATAGATATAGTCGCTTTTTAAAATCTCAAGAGTCAGCGAGCGGATATAAAGGGTCAGACTCCCGATCCCTACCAGTACCATCACTCCGATCGGCAAGGCCAAATGCCATGCCATATCGATATAATACCCTATCCCCTCCGGCGGTTCCAATGCATGCAGACCGTTGATCGGAAACCATCCCAGCATAACGCTCAGCAGCAACATTAAGAGGAGTGCGAGATAATACGAGGGCATTGCAAAACTCAGAAGCGAAAGCTGAAGAATCGTATGGTCCGTTACACTCTTATAACGCAGAGCAGCCCGGACACCCATCCACAGCGAAAGGGCAAATGTTATCACCATGGCTATCAGATTCATCCACAGCGTTACCGGCAGGCGTTGTAGAACGACGGTACTTACTTTTTCTCCGCTGACAAACGATATTCCAAAGTTAAGCTGAAAAAAGTTTGTGGTCCAATCGCTATATTGTTGCAGCAACGGCTTATCCAGCCCATAAATCGATTTGAGCTGTGCAATCGTCTCCGGCGTCATATTGGGATTGAGCTCCCCCCCCATAAAACTGTTCGGCGCCATATGAATCGCCCCAAACGAGAGAATTGAGATTAAAATAACCATTAAAAGAGTATACGCAACGGAGCTAAGAAAATATTTCATACAACTATTATAGCAAAAAACAGGAAAGTGTGCAGAAGAAAGGTCCACCCCAAAAAAGGGGTGAAAAGTCGAAAATTAGAAATTCACTTTTAGCATTGCAAGAACGCTGTCATAACGAGAACCGGTTGTGTTACCCACTTTGACATTTTGGTCTTTCGCATCGGTGCTGATGTATGCCAATGTAGCATCCAACGGTCCGAATGATTTAGACGCTGACAAGACAAGCTCAGTTACGTCATGATCCGCACCTGCTAAAACTGTAGCACTTTTATTATTGATATCTGTATATTGAGCAAACAATTGCGCAACCCCCGCATCGTAATCAGCAGCCACTGCGAATGATTCTGCACCGGCAGCACCTACATAACCGTAGTTCCAGTATGCTTCAGTATACAATTTAGACTGCGCTGTACCGAGGTTATTTGTCGCGACGTTCGCAACTTTTAGTGTACCGTCTGTGTCAGCTTTTGAATACGATGCTCCCACTTTTAGTTTTGGAATCGCTTCGTACGCCACTCTTGCCGCATACGCGCCGGAATCTTTCGTACCGGTTATTTTTGTGTTAATAGCAGCGTATTGAGCACCGAGTTTCAACCCTTTGACCAATTGGCAATCAACATCCCCCTGCAACCAGTAAGCACTTGCGATGTTAGAAACATTGTAGCTCCACCCTTGGAAAGTAAGAGGTTTGAATGAATTATTAAGAAATCCAACGGTATAAGCGCCATTCTTCGCAAAAGTTGTAAAGCTTGCATCCGCACCGACAACACCGGCATCCAATGCCAAACCAACACTGTCAAGCACTGATTGGTTTTTTCCTCCTAATCCTGCCATACCTGCTGCATTGGTACCGTTGCCTTTCCCAACCCATCCGGCGACGATTGTTGTATCCGCAATCTCTTGGCTAACAGCGACAATCGCATCAAACGTATTTGGAACTACTGACCATTTTTCAGAGAATGCTAACGGAGTATCAAGCTCCATGCGGCCCAATTTTAAGGTTGTTTGGCTAAGAGTTGCGGCTACCCACATCTCACCCATCCATGCTTTATCATCAACTTCAGGATAACCTGCACCCGTCCCCGGTCGTACAGTGTGTGCACCTGTCCAAGTAGCATCTACAAGATTATTTTCCAATCCAAGAGTACTAATCGCATACCCAGTTGCACCGAATGAAACGTTTTTCATCAAGTTACCGGTAACGCCAATACGTAATGCAGCATCCGCAGCACTTGTCCCTTTGGAAAAAAGGCTATTACTTTTAGCCCCTGTTACTGCATTTGTAGTATCAGCATTTTTTGTAAAATAGTAAACTTTTGCATCACCGTCTACTTTTACATTGTCCAATGCGAACGCGCTTGCACCTAGCAGCACCGCTGCCGCAAGACTCATTTTAACTAACTTCATTAATTCTCCTTAAGTTCAACTTGACCTAGTGTTTTTGTTTCGTCGAGGTTAATTGTAACGCCGCTATTCTTAAACACTGCTGTAATTTTTCAACTCTTATTTATTCCTTCTCAATCCGTTTGGGATTCCCTAAAATAGGATTGTGACAAATTTATTACAATAACCTAGGACTCTTTTTATTATCCATCCTCAGAATAATATGGTATATTACGAATTAGTTCAAAAAACTCAAAAAGAATATAGGAAACATAATGCGCTTTTTTATCCTTATCGCTTCAACCCTTCTCCTGCTTGCGGGGTGTTCCGGTCATTCTGCCGTCGCCCCTTCGCAAAACAGCGCATTACAGGCAATATCCCCAAGCACAACGGCGGTTTCCGAAGGGGGCAGAATGCAGCATGCATTGGATCTTTGGCTTAAAAATGAGTGGGCACCCCTCACGGGTTCCGGCACTCCCGCCGACGCCGCCAGCGTATCAGCTCCTGAAGTTTCTCACTCTTCAGTACCTCTGAAAACTGAGAACTCCGCATCTCAGGAAGAGGATACCTTTACCCTTCAGCACTATGTTGACAAATGGGAACGCTATAATGAAAACAAAAAGAAGCAAGAAGAGAGTCAAAAACAGGAACCTTCCCATATAGATGTCGTTAAACAAATACCCATTATCGGGAAGTAATGGTGATCTTTAGGAAGTTGTATGGGTAAAAAGCGTTAAAAAAGCCAACTGCTTGGCTTTTTTAGCTTTGAAACCCGCCTACGTACTGGTGGGCCGTCCCTACAACTTTGCGGGCTCTGAGCGGAAAGTGCGTAAGAGAAATTTATGAAAAAGGGTCGCCCCTTTTATTTTATTTTTGTTCGTCCCAGATAAAAACGCTTTTGCCGTCACTGTTTTTCTCAACAGCCGCCATCCCCATAATGTTATAACCGGCGTCAACATAATGGATCTCACCGGTAACACCCGATGCCAGATCACTCAACAAATACATCGCCGAATTGCCGACCTCTTCAATGGTAACATTTTTACGCATCGGAGCATTCGCCTCATTCCAATTCAGAATCTGTTTAAAATCACCGATACCGCTAGCGGCCAATGTTTTAATCGGTCCCGCGCTGATAGCATTCACCCGCTGCCCCTTGACACCCAGTTCTACCGCCATATAGCGTACGGTTGATTCCAACGCTGCTTTTGCAACCCCCATAACATTATAATTAGGGATATATTTCGGCCCACCGAGGTAACTGAGGGTAATTATCGATGCACCGGGCGCCAATACGGGTTCGAGACGGTTGGTTAAATCAATCAACGAATAGACAGAGATCTCCATTGCAATCTGAAACGCGCTTTTCGAGGTTTTCATAAACCCTTCGGTAAGAGCCTCTTTGGGGGCAAACGCAACCGAATGGACCAAAAAATCAATTGTGCCGAAATCGGCTGCAATTTTTGAAGCGATCGCACCCATATCGCTCTCGTCCGAAACGTCAAGTTTGTAGACCGGAGAGTTATTGAAGCCTGCGGCAATCGGTTCGACCCGTTTTTGAAGCGCTTCATTCAAATAGGTAAACGCCATCTGAGCACCTTGTTCATGAAGTGCTTTGGCTATCCCGTATGCAATCGATTTATCATTGGCCAATCCTACAATCAACCCTTTTTTACCCTTCATTATCATTCAAACTCCTTTATAGTTTTGATACGCCATCGGAGCTAAGCCCCGAATGGCTATGCTTGCGTGCTATTTAAATTCTTAAGCTTTATCTGTATTTAATTGTACCGCTTCCGCGATCATTTCACAAAAATCATGGGCACTCAAAGCGGCGGAACCGACCAAAACCCCATCCACATTGTTAAGGGCCATGATCGCCCCCGCATTCTCCACTTTAACACTGCCCCCATAAAGAATCGGGGCAGTTGTTTGAAGACGCAACGCATCGTGCACACGTTCAATCTCCTCCATGGAAGGGGTAAGCCCGGTTCCGATTGCCCATACCGGCTCATATGCAATGATCAGATCGGGATAGGTTAAATCTATCCCCTCAAACTGAGCTTCTACATACGCCATTAGCTTCCCTTCCCCCTCTTGCCGTACAGCCAAAGGTTCACCGACACAATAAACGATAATAAACCCCTGCTCGGCAAAAAAGCGAAATTTCTCGGCAATCAGTTCTTGAGATTCTTTCATAATATGGCGTCGTTCACTATGCCCGATCAGGATAGTCCGTATATCAAATTCTTCAAGCTGTTCAAGGGCAATCTCTCCGGTGTAGGCACCATTTTGGACCGGGTACCCATTTTGTACTCCGATGAGCACATTTCGTGAAATATGCTCCAACGCCGTAAACGGTGGAAAAACGATGACGGTATCTGAAATATCATTGGCACTGACAAATGACTCAACAACCGCCATATAGGCTTGAGTCTCCTGGCGTGTTTTATTCGCTTTAAAATTGGCGGCGAGTATCATTACATTTCCTCATTTCATTCGGAATAACGCCATCGGAATATATCCCGATTGGCTACGCTAACGCTGTGTTCTCTTCTGCAGAGGACCCACGCACGCTTGCGTGCTTTTATCTTTAACACTCAGGGTGTAAAATTCATTTTTTCATCAGAGGTTTTACTCCGGGTAAAACTTTCCCTTCCAACAACTCCAATGACGCACCGCCTCCTGTCGAGATAAAAGTGATCTCCTCATCCAAACCGATCCGTTGTACCAAATCGGCCGTGTCCCCGCCACCGACTACGGTTGTTGCATACGAATCGGCCACAAAATGGGCAATTTTATTCGATCCACGGGAAAAACGATCCATCTCGTATACCCCCATCGGGCCATTCCACAAAATCGTCTGAACATCCGCAAGTACCTGACGATACAGCCTTACCGTTGCCGGACCGATATCCAGTCCCATCCACCCCTGCGGTATCTCTTGAACCGAAGTAAGACGGCTAGCCGCATCGGGAGCAAACTTTTCTGCCGCGACCACATCTACCGGCAGATAAAATTTCACACCGAGACGTTTTGCTTCCTCCATAACCTTGAGTGCTTCGTCCATCAAATCATCTTCAACAAGAGAGTTTCCGACATTATGTCCGAGTGCTTTCAAAAACGTAAAAGCCATCCCCCCCCCGATCAGAACCTTATCAACGCGGGGAAGAAGATTAATAAGAGCTTCCAGCTTACCAGAGACTTTACTCCCCCCCACAATTGCCGCAAACGGGCGTACCGGACGTTCAAGCAGCGTACCGAAAAATTGAATCTCTTTTTGAAGTAAAAATCCTGCAGCTTTATGGGCATCATCAAAATATTCCGTAATTCCCTCTACCGAAGAGTGGGCACGATGACTTACCCCGAATGCGTCATTAATATACACTTCAGCCATCGATGCCAGTGCTTTGCTCAATATCGGATCGTTTTTCGTCTCCCCTTTTTCAAAGCGAAGATTTTCCAGCAACAGCACCTCACCCCCCTGAAGTTTTTCAGCAAGATGCTTAGCACTCTCACCGATCACATCCTCCGCCATCTGAATATCAATTTTAAGCAATTGATGCAATCGGCGGGCAACCGGTATCAGCGAATATTTCGCATCAAACTCCCCTTTAGGACGACCGAAATGAGATGCTAGAATAACGGCACACCCCTGATCCAAACAAAACTGAACCGTCGCGATCGCGGAACGGATACGGCGATCATCGGTGATATTGCCGTAATCGTCCATTGGGACATTGAAATCACATCGGATAAAAACTTTTTTTCCGGTGATGTCACAATCTTTAATACTAAGTAGCTGCATTTTTTCCTCTTACTGTAAGATTAAAATTTATTTTACCATGATTTTTATAACACATCTGTACATATAGACTCACCTTTGCGGTGAATTCATCCTAAGGAGGATCTACTCCTGCGGTATGTATGCATGGATGTAACGTGCCATTTCCACGATTCGGTTGGAATAACCCCATTCATTATCATACCACGCCATAATTTTAATGAGATTACCGTCAATCACCTGAATCAGATCATCGGCCACTGTGGCACTGTAAGATGACCCTACAAAATCCTGCGAAACGCGAAAGCGTTCATCCACCTCTAAAATACCTTTCAGTTGCGTCGATGCAGCATGTTTGAAAAGATTACGCACCTCTTCGACCGTTGTATCCCGTTCCACCAAAACATTCAGATCAACCATAGATACATCCGGCGTCGGAACACGTACGCTTTGACCGTGAAGCTTCCCTTCCAGATTCGGAAGAACCAAACTGATTGCTTTTGCCGCACCTGTCGTCGTCGGAATCATATTGACTCCGGCTGCACGGGAGCGACGTACATCTTTTGGATGAGAAACATCCAAAATATGCTGATCGTTCGTATACGCATGAATCGTCGTCATCAGCCCTTTTTGTATCCCGAATGTCTCATCCATAATTTTGGCAATCGGCCCGAGACAATTGGTCGTGCACGAAGCATTCGAAATAATCGGTTCCCCCGCATAAAGATGCTCATTGACCCCCAGAACAAATGTCGGAATCTCCGGGTCTTGCGTCGGGGCAGAAAAAATAACTTTTTTAACCCCTTTTTTCAAATGATGCGCCGTCAAAGCCCCAGTCAAAAAAAGCCCGCTGCACTCCAATACGACTTCAGCACCACATGCACCGAAATCAATGTTTTCGGGATTTTTTTCACAAAACACGGCCACCCTTGATGAACCGATTTGTAAAGTATTATCTTGAATCTTGGCCTCTGTTTCAAACGGTCCGTGAACCGAATCGTTTTGTAACAGGTAGAGCATTCTATCTATCGGTGCCAAATCATTAATCGCTACAAGCTCTACATCCGTTCTTGAAGCGATAACACGGGTGACACAACGACCTATTCTTCCAAAACCGTTTATTGCGATCTTCAGTGCCATCACATTTTCCTACAACCATTAATAGGGTTATTTTACCAAAAATCGGTTATAATTTCGTTTAAAAGAGGATTGGGTATGAATATTGCGCTTTACGGCGGCAGTTTTGATCCTCCTCACATCGGACATGTGCGCGTCGTAGAGGCTGCATTGATAAAATTGCCGATTGATAAACTGATTATTATTCCGGCTTACAAGAATCCGTTCAAGCTAAAAGTGTGTGCATCTGCCTCCAAACGGCTGCAATGGCTTAAAAAACTTTTTAAAAATATGCCAAAAGTCGAGATCAGCGATTTTGAAATTCGGCAAAATCGCAGTGTCTATACCATTGAAACGGTTGAACATTTTCGGGACGCCATAGAGACACTCTACCTCATTATCGGGGCGGACAATCTCGAAAAGCTTCCGCAATGGCACCGCTTTGAAGAGTTGAGTTCCCTTGTAGTCTGGGTTGTTGCGACGCGAGGAGAATCTCCTATCCCCGATGAGATGATCCGCCTTGACGTTGATGCACCGATTAGCTCGACCGATTGTAGAATGCTCCAAAGAGCACCGGGGCTGAACCTCATGTTTGATCATGAAATTATTACTACCTATAAGGAAATAAATGAATCCAAGAATTGAAAAAATCAGTGCGATTTTAGACCTGAACAAAGCCGAAGCGATCGAAGTTTTTGATCTAAGAGGGGGAGATTACTTTGCCGATTACGTCATTATCGCTTCATCGTTGGGGGAACGCCATACGTATGCTCTCCTTGATCATCTCAGAAGAGGATTAAAAGGCTCTGAACAATTTTTAGGAGTCGATGAGAGCGGTGACTGGATAGCGATTGATTTGGGAGATATCCTCATTCACATCCTTACCCCGCAATATCGTGTCAAATACGATTTGGAAAGCTTTTTAAGTGAAATTGCCGCACGGAAAAATAAAAACTAATCATCAAACGGGATGTTTTTACTCAAAAAACTTATCGCTTCCCTTTTAATGCCTTTTCCCATCTTTCTACTACTGATGGGGATAGCTCTTTATTTTTGGCAACGGGCGCAACATCGACGGGCGCAAAAAACCATTACTCTTGCTATGATATGGATTAGTCTCTTATCGTATCCACCTTTTTCAGCCCTTCTTCTCTATCCCCTCGAACATTCCTATTCAAAAGTGCAGTTTGGCCAAAACGTTCCTAAATACATTCATGTACTGGGACATTCGCATATCGGCAATCCGGCTATCCCCCTTTCATCAGAACTCAGCCTTGTCGGACTGGCACGTGTTACGGAGGGTGTATCCATTTACAAACGTTATCCGGAAATGAAAATTATTTTTAGCGGATACGGAGGGGATGAGCCGGTTTCCGATGCTCGAAAGAACGGAGAAATGGCGCTCTCAATGGGGGTAAAAGCGACAGATATCCTCTTTCTTGAAAGTGCAAAAGACACCTATCAAGAAGCACTTCAGGCCAAAAAAATCGTTGGTAATCAGCCGCTTGTTTTAGTAACCTCGGCTTCGCATATGCCCCGTGCCGTCGCTCTTTTCAAAAAGGCCGGTATCAAGGTCATTGCTGCACCCACAGACTTCCATGTCAAAAAGAAGGATACATTATTGCAATTCCCTTCCGCAGAGGGATTGTTGCGTTCGGAAACGGCGTTTCATGAATATTTTGGAATAGCCTGGAGTCAATTAACCGGCTTAATATAACGGTTCCTGAACGGATCCATCTATACCGGCGAAAAAGCTGTGAGTGGGTAAATTCTTAAGTGGTTCTGATATTTGATTTTCGTTTGTGAAAGTTTTATTGTTACGGTGTTTGTAAGTGGTGCGCCCGAAGGAATTCGAATCCCTGACCGCCGGTACCGCAAACCGGTGCTCTATCCAGCTGAGCTACGGACGCATATTGTGTTGTGAGACCGAAATTATAGCTGATAAAGCTTAAAATATTATTAAGTAAAAACTTCTATCGAAGCTGATTGATCTTAAGGACAAACTCTACCTCAGCTTTTGAGAGTCGAAGTTCTTTGGCAATGGCATCCACTTCCAATCCCTGATTGTACCGGCCGATCACTTTTTCATCATCCAAGCCGCTGATGGATGTCGGCAAAGAGAGGTTGCGAATCCGCTCTTCAAGATATCGGAGACGATTTTCAGTTTTTTCTTTATACGCACTAAAACTCCCCTCGATATGGCCCAAAGACTCCATAATCGGTACCGAGATCTCATTCACCTCACGCCCTAACTCTGCATGGAGCGAATGGTGTTCTCGCGGAACACTCTCCTGAAGCGACGTCATGATCTCAAGTTCTTGCTTAAGCCGCTTGTCCATCGCAAAGAGTTCACGCTGCAAATCGTTCACCGCTTTGGCTACGGAGCGAATTTGTGAACTCATTTCGGCTTCTTTGGTTATGACGAAATAAATCAGCCCTATCACCATCACCGTCAGTGCAATCAGTGCAATTTCAATGCCGTGATTCATTCACGCCCCTTAAGGTGACGTATCATAGCCCTCTCTCGTGCCGTCATATATCCGCTCCATGCATTTTCGTCTCTTGGATGAATTCGAAGAATTTTACCGATTGTTTCATCCACCGCTTCAAAGAAAAGAGGAGTTTCCCGCGTTGGATGAACCGGAAGTTCAAGACGGCAGTAATAGTGTTCTTTGGCTATCAACATCGGTGCACTCAATTTAAAGTACTCAAATCCGATCCCCTCAACATCCCCTTTATACGCTAAAGGTTCTCGATGCGGTGCCGTATTCGTTAACAAGTGTTCGAGGCGATCCATCTTACGATACAGTTCTGCTAATAAATGTAAAACAATCGGATCGGATTCACTTATCCCCCCTCTGACATTGGCCATTCGTAGCAGCTGTCCTAAAACATCTTCGTCATATTCACTTAATAGCTCATATTCGCGTTCAAAGTTTCCACCTCGCTCCGTGATCCGATCAAAGGAGATCTCAAAAATTGCGGGAACCAGTCTAATACTCTCCATCACACTACCTTATCCAAAATAATCAATGCTATAAATACAAATCCCAAATAGCCGTTTACCGTAAAAAATGCCCGATCAATCTGTGTAAAATCACGATGCACCAAATAATGCTCATATGCTAACATAAGAATTGAAAATACCACTGCGCAGTGTGCAAAAACGCCCAAATTTGCCGTTATGACAAACGTTTCCCAAAATAAGGCAGTAAGCAGATGGAATATTGCAGATAGTTTTAATGTCGTTGCGCTTCCGAAGCGTGAGGGAATTGAGTGAAGATTATTGGCAACATCAAATTCCATATCCTGTAACGAATAGAGTAAATCAAATCCCGCCACCCAGAACATTACCCCGATACTCAGCCATAGCGACCATGCCGTAATCTCGCCGCTGACTGCAATCACACCGGCAATCGGCGCCAGTCCCAAGGATATCCCCAATACGATATGTGCCATGGAACTGAAGCGCTTAAAATACGAATAGCTCCCCAATACAATTAGGATCGGTACACTTAAAGAAAACGCAAGAGAATTGACAAAATACGAAACACCGATAAAAATCAGCGCATTGACAAGGGTAAAAAGGGCGATGGAGGTTGCATCCAGACGCCCGTCTACACTCGGACGTGTTGCGGTGCGCGGATTATACGCATCGAATTTACGATCGACAAAACGGTTAAATCCCATCGCAAAGTTTCTTGCACTCACGGCAGCAGCCGCCCCTAAAAAGAGAAGACGAAACCCGAACCATCCATCCGATGCAACGATCATAGCGATAAAAATAAAAGGGAGTGAAAATACGGAGTGCCGGAACATGACCAATTCATTAAAATAGTGCAGCTTTTTAATCAATCGTTTCACATTCACCCTTTATCTTATAGTCATTTATTTTATCGTAAATTATCTTTGACACAATCAAATGCGTTTTCCTGTAGTCCTCGATGATCCTGCTTTTAGCAAAGCCGGTGTAAATTTTGCCATCTTGATGTTTCGACCCATCTCCTTTCAAAAGCTTCATCCTCCCTATTAAGGTATAATACGGGCCATGAAACAGTTGGCAATTATCGGCTCTACCGCTTCGGGCAAAAGTGATCTCGCACTGGCTTTGGCAAAAACATATAACGGGATTATCTTATCCATCGATTCGCTTAGTATCTATAAAAAAATCGATATCGCTTCCGCAAAACCTTCTCAGAATGAGCGTAATGAAGTGATCCATTTTGGTATCGATGTACTCTCTCCCGAGTCCAATGCTAATGTTTTTACGTTTATTGACGAATACCATCGTGCTCTTGAATATGCAAAACAGCATAATAAAAATCTAATCATTGTCGGAGGGAGCAGCTTTTATCTGAAAAGTATGTTGGAAGGTTTGTCCCCTATTCCGGATATCACCGATGACACCCGTCATAAAGCAGCGGAACTCCTTCTGGATATTCAAGCGGCCCATACCTTTTTAGCCAAAGTCGATCCCGAAACCATGACTAAAATCCACCCTACCGATCGCTACCGTATTGAAAAAATGCTTCTGTTGTTTTTTCAATCCGAAACCCCACCCTCCGAATGGTTTCGCCTTCATCCCCCATCTCCCGTTATCCGGGAATGCCCTGTTTTGGATCTGAATATTGAGCGTAACCTTTTGCGTAACCGGATTGCCCTTAGAACGCAAAAAATGGTTGCTTCGGGGCTTATCGACGAAGTAGCCGAATTGGAGAGAAATTTCGGACGCCTCCCAAACAGCATGAAAGCGATCGGTATCGTTGAAACGTTCGAGTTTTTGGATGGGAAGATTTCAAAAAAAACGCTGATCGACAAAATTGCAACCCATACCGCTCAGCTCGCCAAGCGGCAACAAACCTTTAACCTGCACCAATTTTCCCTCGACGCAAGCGGATCCTCCGACCATTTAGAAAAAATTTCCGATACCTTACTCCAATAATGAGAGGGCATCTTTCGCCAGTTTTCCCCATGCCGAAGCGCCATCAGCTTTTATACTTGCATTAAAGGCGGCGCGCGCTTCCGCTTTCCGCCCCATTTTTTGAGCAAGTGAGCCCATTAGGTAGTGCTGCCGGGAACGTTTCTCTTTGTCTATCTTTCGGGTGTTCAGGCTTTTAAGGGTCTCATAGGCATCGGCGTCACGCCCGGTTTTCTGATACGACTGAGCAAGGGTAAATTCGATATACGGGGTTTGTGTGTAGGTTTTGGTTCTCTCTTGAAGGGCCATAACTTTACGTGCATAGGTTTGGGTCAATGCCTCGTCCTGACGTACTGTTCCCAAGGCTACCATTTGCGTATAACGCTCTACATCTTTAAAATCGTTTTTAAATAACGTTTCGATATTTTTGATATGCCGGATCATTCCATCCCCGTTTCCGCTTCGTTGCATGGCATCAAAAAGGGTCCGATAAATATCATTAAGGGGAGGGTTTGTTTCGCTGTTGAGTAACAAAGCAAGCTCTTCTCCCCCTTTTATTGCATTTTTATACTCCCCTAAAGCAAACTGTGTTTTTACAATACGATAAAGCCACAGCTGCCGTTCACTCATAGATTTTGATTTTAAATGGCTTTGCGCTATTTTCTTTGCGGTTGGGTATTGGGCCGTTTTGAGGGCACACTCAAAATTTAGTCCGTCCCATTGCGGCAGCAGCTTAATCTTATACATCTTCTGCATTGACAATGCTTCAGCACATTTCCCCTCTTTGAGATACGCTTTGCTTAGTTCGACACCACTTTTTGTGATTAAACCGTTTGCTTCGGGATAAATGCCGCTGTCTAAATGGTACAGCTCGGTTTCAATCTCCAGAATCTCTTTATACCGTTTCTCTTTGAATAATAGTTGCGCTTTTTTGTAGAGGGCTTTAAGTCCAACCGCATCATTACCGTAGCGATCGATTAAATCATCGTATTTTTTAATCGCCGTACTTGCATTGCTCTCATTCTCATTAAAAAACAATCCATCTTTCGCACGGCGTACATCTTCAATAAACTCTCCGTATTTATACTTATCAAGATACTCATTGAACCGTTTAAGTGCCTCTTCGCGTCTATTGGCCAGAGCCAGCTGCATTCCGAGATCTTTAAGAAGTCTTTCATGGTCCGATGATTCAAGCGGATTTAGTTTAAAAATATTCTCGGTAATCATTGCAGCGGTTCTGGGCTCATGATGTTCAAGAAAAGCATTGGATAATTTAACCGCATCCTCTTTTACTCCGTTAAAGTACGTAGGATTGGCATTGCCGATTTTCTCAATATACATTTTCGCTTTCCCTACATTTCCCGCAAGCAATTCAATTTGAGCCAATTTAAATGCCGCCTTAGAGGCTATGGTAATGTCTTTGCTCGATGAGAGCGCTTGAGCGTAATATTTTGCTGCCTTAGACGCATTACCTCCCCCTTCCAGTTGTTGCGCCTTATAGATCATCCCCTGAGCGGCAAAAGGGCTATGGGCATGTTCATCAAACAATCTGTCAAAAAAATAATCGGCATCCGTCGGTTGTCCGATTTTGGAGTAAGCGTTTGCGGTGTAGGCAAGAACCTCTGCAATATTGGAGTCCCCGGAGTAATCGCGTAAAAACCGTTTCGATACATCAAGAAGGATATCATGCTGCTCCTGTTCATGCAGTGCCCGAATTTGGTAGAGTACCAATTCATTTTTAAAAATCGTCTTCGGATATTTCTTCAACGTATCTTTTACCAATGAAAGCACTTTGGCAAAATCTTTCTCTCCATACGCCTTTTTTATTTGCATATAATCGGTTGCGTCCTGAACCCGTGATATTTTGATGGGGTTTCCTTTTAAATCCAAACCGCCGATGTAGGGATTGGTATGGTTATGAATTTTAACCGGAAAATTAATTGCATTTTCTCCTCCGCTCTTCGGATTAAGCATCGGCGGTGTTTGTCGATATCCCACAACAATCCAATGGTTGGTCCGATTAATATCACTGTAAAAGGTTTCAGCACTCTTCGTTAAATCAAAAGGGAGCGGAATTAATTTAAGTTTGGTAATCGGCGTAATGGTAATGGTATAGGCGTTATTGGTTTTTGCAGACGAAATCGTATAATGAAGATTATGAACGGGCTCAAAAGAGTGCTTCGGAGCATGCGGGAAAGTGCAGACGATCTGTTTTATCGTATCAAAATCATCTTTCGTCGATTCGCACCGAAAAGACTCCTCGTTTCGTAAATGAAGAATACTAAAGGGGTCATGCCCCTCTTTGCCGCTTTGAATCGAAAGCTCCAAGGCGGCGAGAGGAAGCCATAGAGACAATACCCACCAGTGTCTCATAGCTAAACTCCCCTTTCCTCATCGAGGATTAATAGCCGCTATTATACACGAAACGGGTAATAACTTCCAAGAGCGGATTGACGGCAAAAACTGCAAAGATCGTCCCGACTGCAGCAATTCCGATAATGGTTTTTAACGATAACGAGGCATTCATCAAATAATATTTTTCATACCCGACCATCGGCTCTTTCATAAACATAAAAATAATAAGTTTAAGATAGTAATACCCTGCAATTGCCGAGTTCAGAGCCATGATCAAAGCCAATACGGTATATCCGGCACTTACGGCAGAACCGATCATATACATTTTCCCCCAGAACAAACCAAACGGAGGAATACCGGCAAGTGACAACATGAAAAGCGCCATCATCAATGCAGCCATCGGCATCGTTTTTATCATACCCGAAAATTTCTCGTACGGGTGGTCGGAACTTTGCCCCGGAAGAAGATTTTTCTGACGGTTCACCCATAACATGGTAAATGCTCCGAGATTTGTAAAACTGAACAATGCCCAATACAAAAATAATCCGCTGTTCGCCTGCGTCGTCCCGATCAAAATAGCGGCCATAACGAAACCGGCATGAGAGATCGAACTGTACGCCAACATCCGTTTGACATCGGTTTGGACCAGTGCCCAGATATTTGACGCCGTCATTGTTATAACGACCCCGATGTACAAGATTACCTGAAGCCAGACAACCCCGCTGTGGACCAAGAATTCAAACAACCGCATAGCAACGACGAACGCCGCAATTTTCGGAACAATCGACATGTATCCCGCAAGTGCCGCTGAAGAGCCTTCGTAAACATCCGGCGTCCACGTATGAAACGGTACCATGGAGAGTTTAAATCCAAAAGCCGCGATCATAAAGACAACACCTACGAGAACAAACCCGATATTGCTGTAATGATCTTCCGCCAATACCGTCGCAATCTGATTAATCTCTACCGAACCGCTGATAGCGTATAAAACCATCGAACCGAACGCATAAAATCCTGCGGCCAGTGCCCCCATCGTAAAATACTTCACCGCCGCTTCAAACGATTTCGATCGGTTATGCAATGCAATCAGTGTATAAAGAGCCAATGAAGCTGTCTCTAAGCCGACAAAAACCAAAATCAGGTTATCCGTCGCAACCATAAATTGAAACCCTGCAATCATAAACAAGAAGAGGGCAAAATATTCCGGGTAGTTGTACTCATGAAACCGTTTTGAGGTGAGTGCCAACGGAATAAAAAGCATCGAACCTGCAACGATAATAATTTGAGAAAGGATGGCAATACCATCCATCAGCATGACATCAAAAAAGCCCAATACGGTGCCGTTTTTAAGAAATACTCCCCCAAACTCAACCAATGTACCCAAATCAAGGAGCAAGAATAACAACGCCACCATGACATAAAAAGATTTGTGCAATCCCTCTTTCGCCAAATCGATCACTAAAATTGCCAGTGCACCGATTATCGCGATAAGCATCGGTGCAAGTGTCGCTACGTTAAGCGACGCCATCGAAACATTAATCGGCTCTAACATTAGTGCGCCTCCTGGTGTAATTTCATCGCTCCGGCATCGGAGAGATTGGGAATACGCGCTTTTGCCTCAGAGCTTTGCGCTTTATCATGCATCAACTGGATCACCGATTCGACACTGTTGTTAATCGGTTCCAAAACCGGCTTAGGATAAACACCTAGCCAAATTGCCAAAATCACCAATGGAACCAGTCCGATCAATTCGGTTTTATTCACATCTTTGAGTTTTTTGTTTTCTTCATTCGTTACATTGCCAAAAAACATCTTTTTGTACGCTGCCAACATATAGATCGCACCAACGATAATCGCAGTTCCTGCGATCAGGGTATACGTGTGAGATTGTTTGTAAAAACCGAGCAAGCTTAGAAACTCTCCGACGAAGTTAATGGTTAGCGGCAATCCGACCGATGCCATCATCATAATTCCGAAAATAGTGGCATAACGTGGCATAACCGATGCCAAACCGCCGAATTCCGACATCAACTTTGTATGACGGCGATCGTAAATAACCCCGACGAGTAAAAACAGAGCACCCGATACAACCCCGTGGGCCAGCATCAAGAAAACCGAACCGCTAACCCCTTCAACATTCAAGGCAAACGTTCCAAGAATGATAACTCCCATATGGGAGACCGAGCTGTAAGCAACGACTTGCTTAATATCTTCTTGCGCATAAGCAACCATAGCCGTGTAAATAATCATGATAATTGCAATAGCCGCGATTGGAAACATAAAAAAGACCGATGCATCCGGAAAAAGCGGCAGTGAAAAACGGACAAATGCATAGGTCCCCATTTTTAGCAAAATTGCAGCCAGAATTACCGAACCGATAGTCGGAGCCTGTCCATGCGCATACGGCAACCATGTATGGAATGGAAACATCGGAACCTTGATCGCAAAACCTAAGAAAAAAGCCGCAAACAACCACAATTGGAAGTTCTCCGGAAGAATCAAACGATACCATTCCAAGATTGAGAAGCTCCACATCCCTGTTGCCTGATAATAAAAATAGGCCATAAAGAGCATACCGACCAACATTACCAATGACCCGGTAAAGGTGTAGAGGAAAAATTTAACGGAGGCATAAATACGCAGAGGCCCGCCCCATGCACCGATAATATACAGCATCGGCACCAATGAAAGTTCCCAAAAGACATAAAATACAATCGCATCCAGCGCCGCAAAAACACCGACCATTGTCATTTCTAAAAACAACAACGTAATGATCATATCTTTGACACGACGTGTTTCCGTCAATGATGCGATACCGATCAACGTAAAAAAGGTGGACAAAATGACAATAAATAATGAAATACCGTCAATACCGAGGAGGTAATTAATTCCGAATGCCGGAATCAACGGTGCAGACTCCATAAACTGCATCCCCGAACTCATCGGATCGTACGCATACCACAACCATAACGAAAGGACGAATTCAATAGCCGCTACAGTTATACCGTATGCCCGTATGCTATCTTTCGCGACAACAAATCCGAGCATTGCCGCCAATGCCGGAAAGAAAATTAAAATCGATAAAATATGATCCAACATCATTACTCCTTAAGCGCCGATGGCGTTGTACCCGACGGTAAACGCTACGGCTAGCGCCAATAAAACCACCAAGCCGATAACCATCCATCTAAGCATGGTTGAAAGATTTCCATTCTGAATATCTCGTGTGTTTTCACCTGTTTTGTAGATTGCATTGGCAATCATGTCAACCGTGGCATCCACAATCCGGATATCAATCTCTTTCCACGCAAAACGGGAAAGTGCACCATACGGTTTCGTAAAAATCTCATTGTACAATTTAGGGATATAGTACTGATTGATAAGTACTTTATAACAAAAATGTTCTTCCCATTTTGTACTTAGAGGGCCGTTTCGATACATTAATATCGCGGTAACAATTCCCCCAACTGCAATCAATGAGGTCACGCCGATAAGCATCAACTCTACATGATGGGTATGAAATTCAAAACCCGGTAACAACGTTGTTACCAAACGGACAAAATCGTGTTCAAACCATCCCGCAATAACGGCAAGAAGGGCCAAAGGAGACATAACTACCAACATAAAGCGATACGCTTCATGCGGATGAAATCCGTATTGTTTATAACGCTCTTCTCCAAAAAATGCGAGCATGATCAGACGGAATGAATAAAATGCAGTCAAACCGGCAGTTATCCATAACGTCCCCCACAAAATATAATGCTCTGAACTGAACGCTACTTCAAGAATTTTATCTTTCGAAAAGAACCCTGCAAACGGCCAGATCCCGGCAAGGGCAACCGAAGCAAGAATCATCAGAATCGCCGTCCCTTTCATCACTTTGTAAAGACCACCCATCTTAACCGGATCGAGCTCATCGCTCATCGCGTGCATCACATTTCCTGCACCAAGGAACAAGAGCGCTTTAAAGAATGCGTGTGCCATAAGATGGAAAAGTGCCACCCAATAGGCGCCCAAACCGGCAGCCACGAACATGTATCCCAACTGCGAAAGGGTCGAATAGGCGATAATCCGTTTCATGTCACGATTTACCAGAGCCATGGTCGCGGCAAACATTGCTACAAATGCACCGAGTGATGCAATAAAATATCCGACATCCGGAATTTCACTGTAAATCGGGTTGGCACGAATAACCAAATAGACCCCGGCGGTAACCATCGTAGCGGCATGGATAAGGGCCGACACCGGTGTGGGTCCTTCCATCGCGTCAGCAAGCCACGGATGTAAGGGAAATTGTGCCGATTTACCCATTGCACCGATAAATAGGAAAATACCGATCCATGTGATCACTTTTTGATCTAAGTTATGAATTTCGGCAAAAACAACATCGTATTGCAATGACCCGATATTCCAATAGACCAAGAAAATACCGATTAGCATTCCAAGGTCAGCAATCCGGTTCATGATAAACGCTTCGTTTGCTGCCCAGGTAGCCGATTCTTTGTGGTACCAAAAGCCGATCAAAAGCCATGAGCACAGACCAACCCCTTCCCATCCGATAAACAATCCGGCAAAATTATCACTCATGACCAAAACCATCATCGAAAATACAAAAGCCGATAGATAGGAGAAAAAGCGATTAAACCCTTTGTCATGGTCCATGTAGCCGATTGAATACACGTGAACAACCGTAGACACGATCGTTACCACCATCATCATGACAACACTGACCTGATCGACAACAAAGCCGAATGGAATGTACAGATCTCCCGTCGCCATCCATGTCATCAACTCGACATGGACCGTATGCCCGCCCATGACATAGCTTAATAAAATAGCACTGCTAACCAATGATGTAAACAATAGCCCCGATGCTATCAAACCTGTGTGATAAGATTTTGGAGATGCTCCAAAAAGAGCCGCATAAAGCGACCCTACCAACGGAGCAAAAAGTGCAATGTATAAATAAAGTTCCATAGCCTACCCTCTCATTGATGTCATAAGATCAAGATCGATCTTGCCGGTACGTTTATACCATACGATGAGAAGACCTAAACCAATCGCCACTTCGGACGCTGCAATTGCAATAATAAAAAATGCAAACATCTGGCCGCTCAAGTCTCCTAAATAATGCGATATTGCCGCAAACCCGATATTGGTTGCGTTAAGTAAAATCTCTGTTGCAAAAAATAGCATTAACAAATTTTTACGGCGCATAATCCCGACAAGACCAATTGCAAACAGTATTGTCGATAATACAAGATAATGGGTCAGTGTAATTTCCATTAGTGTTCCCCCTTCTCTGGATGTCTCTCATTCGATGCATGAATCATGGCGATCTCTTCTTCCGCCATCAGCGTCAGCGATCGGTCCATTTTTTTACCGGCCAGGACAATCCCCCCGATCATAGCGACAAGAAGCATTACGGCCGCAACTTCAAACGGAACAAGGTATTTAGTGAAAAGAACCATCCCCACAGCTTGCGTATTTCCAACTTGTGAATTGATTGGATAGAGCGCTTCAATATTATCCGAAACAATCGGCGCAACAAAAATAGCGACTACCATTACCGCTGCCAATACTCCGAGTACGAAAACAATACGAGGATTCGTCTGTTTTTCAACAACATTGCGTGTTGTATCAAAGAACATCATTCCAAATGCATACAAAGCCATCACTGCACCGGTATAGACGATGATCTGAA
Organism: Sulfuricurvum sp.; assembly: GCF_023229695.1. Classification (GTDB taxonomy): domain Bacteria; phylum Campylobacterota; class Campylobacteria; order Campylobacterales; family Sulfurimonadaceae; genus Sulfuricurvum. The sequence goes on along the minus strand of NZ_JALNYS010000001.1, from coordinate 157,514 downwards.
TCGCTCCAAGAAAATCCGCACCCAGTATAAAGAAAAATGCAGAGATAAAAATCATCCCTGCCGCCATAGCCGTCAATGCGTACAACGCCTGCGATGTCATTACCGTGATGGTAAACATTGCAATCGTCAATACCGCAAACAGATAAAAAGCAATTGCTTCAAACATTCAAGCTCCTTAATAGGCAAGCGGCGTTTTTTGTACGCGCTCGTCCTCATGTGGGGTAATCGCACCAAAGCCCGGGTACTCGGCTTGCTGACCTGATTTAAGCAGATCGAGAGGGGTAAGCATATCGTCTTTGATAACAAAATGGGCCCGCTGCTCTGAACCGTTTTCATAACGCTGCCCGTGAACAATCGCCAATTCCGGACACACTTCGGCACAATATCCGCAAAAAATACAACGCCCTAAATTGATACTGTATTCGGTCACTTCTTTCCGGCTGTTTTCATCAATACGCGTATCCATTCGAATACAATCGGAGATACAGATTTTTTCGCATAATCCGCATCCGATGCAGCGCTCATATCCGGATTCCCACAAACGCAACAGTTTGTGTACGGCACGATAACGCGGACCGATCGGCAATTTTTCTTTTGGATATTGGACCGTATGAATATCAAATTTAATCATTTCGCGGAGTACTACCCATAAACCGACAAACAATTCCCCTCTAAACGTACGCTTAACAACTTGTTTAAATTTATCCCATCCGGTTACAGGATAATTTTCAATATCGACATAGTAATACGCACGCTCTGGCGCAACATTACGGTCTTCAAACGGTTCTAAATGCATCAATCCCTCCTTAGAACATCATCACAATGCCGGTAACAACGACATTGACTACCGCAATCGGCATTAAAACTTTCCAACACAACCACATCAACTGGTCAGGTCGCACATCCGGCCATGCGGCACGTGTCCAGAGGAAAAAGAAAAAGAAAAACGCTACTTTCAGGAGAAGTTGAAAAGCCCCCGCAATCGTACCGTCACCAAATCCGCCCAAGAAAACGATTGCAATGACAAACGAAATGAAGAACATATTGGCATATTCACCGATAAAGAAGAGTCCCCAGCGCATACCCGAATACTCCGTACCGAAACCGTCAATGATTTCATGATCATTCGCAACGAGGTGAAACGGAGTACGCCCGGTCTCAGCAAATGCAGCAATCCAGAACAGAATAAACGCTACCGGTTGGGACCAAACGATCCAGTGGGTTATCCCGCCGGTTTGGTAATTGTTAATATCCACCAAGGAGAGGGATCCAACCATCATAAGCGGTGCCAAAAGGGAAAGACCGGTGACAACTTCATAGGAGATAAAAATAGCCGCACTTCTCGCTGCAGAGATCAGCGACCATTTATTGGCCGATGCCATCCCCCCAAGAAGCGGTCCATAAAGTCCGATCGCCATTACCCCGAGTACGTAAAGAATCCCGACATTGATATCCGCAACGATCGGATGGACGGTATACCCCATTACGGTAAATTGCGGCCAAAAAGGGATAGCCGCCGCTGCCATAAATGCGGTTGCCGCCGTTATAACGGGAGCAATTTTAAAAATCGGTTTAACGACGTTTTGGGGGATAATATCCTCTTTGGTAAAGAGCTTGATCCCGTCCGCCGCTACTTGAAGCAATCCAAAAGGGCCGACATGCATCGGTCCCAGCCGGCGTTGCATAAATGCGAGCACCTTCCGCTCAAAATAAGTACCCAAGCCCGCAAGCGCCGAGAAAACCAATAAGATAACAACGATTTTAATAATCGTCTCGATAACAAATGCCATATCCATGCTTACACCTTTTGAATTGATACACTCGTGAAACGATAACGCTCACACAATGACTCAAAGTTGATATTAGTATCGAATGTCGGAAGATAGGGTATTAATCCATTAATCTTGCCATCTACGATAATCGTTGTCACAAGTTCCCCTTTTGCACTGCTGATACGAACTTGATCTTTGTTTTGCAGCCCTTTTGCATCACAATAGTTTTGTGAAACATATATCCCCCCTTTGCTATCAAGCTGATGCGCTTTAGCGGTAAAAGGGGTGAATTGCAGCACAGGATTGGCGAGATAAACAACGTCGTTGTCCATTCTTTTAGACTCATCAATGATTATAACACTTTCATCACCATTACACGCATAGGATTGGACGTTTAGAAGATATCCGCGTACCTCTTCTCCCCCATTCGTATAATAATTGGGCAAACCATCAAACTCAACGGAAACATACCCGGCATTTTCCGGAAGCTGCGACGTATAATCAACCGTCAATTTTGCCTGCAGCCCCAGTCTATTGGCGATATCGTTCAGCTCATATCCCCCAAACGCCACTGCCGCATTGGTCGGATTGACCCGTTTATCGATACTCGTAAACGTCCCCTCCTGCTGATTCAGAGCCGGCATATCCAAATCGCCATCTCCTAACGCACTGAGGGTGAAGTCACCTTTCGTATTGTATCCGATGGTATAGTCTCCCCCTTTTTCATCCAAATCGCAGATAAGGGCAACCCCCAGCGTATTGACGAGATTTGGGATCATGGTTACGCTAAACGGCGTATATTTTTCGATTAACGCCACCAGACGGGCACAGTTACGTGCATTCGGATGGGTATACAAATCGGGACCGACCATTAAGGAAAAGTGCTCTTTTTTGGCTAAATATTTGGTTAGTGTTTCACTGAATTTTGCCGGTGCGCTCACCAGATCGAGCAAGCGGTTTTCATCCACTTCAACCTCTTTGGCAACTTTTTTCTTCACCGTTTTGGTCACCTGTTCGCTGACCTCTTCTTCAATGCCAGTCTCTTCGTTGAGCACTTTTTTCACAACCGTTTCGGTCACTTTTTCGTCAACCGTCTCTTCTACCGTAACGGTTTTGGTTGAATGAAAACCGGAGAGATATTCGGATACTGCAGACGGCATTGCCCCTTTATCTCCGAAAAGGTCAAGGATTAAATAAAGAGCTGCCTCTTCCATCATCGGTACATGGTTAATCTGTGTCACGTTTTTAGACATATCGGCGATGACCGGATCATTAATGGGATGAAAATACAATCCCGCCCCTTTATTCATTGAAAGGGCATTATTCATTGCAAAACGGGCATTCGGATTATCGGTTTTAAGAGCACTTCCGATGGATACGACGAAATCGCTTTCATGTACCTCTTTCAAATTTCCGCCATAAAGAGAGGTGCCGCTGATTTCACTGTAATGGCTCAAAAAGTTTTTAAACGCACGAGCCTCTTCGTTAATGAGACGGTAACCCGATTTCTCTTTCAAGCGCTGAAGAATCAATGCTTCTTCATTCGTAATGGACGAGGTAAATGCAATCGTATCGGCTTTTTTGAATGCAGCTATTGCAGCAGCAAATGCAGTTTCATCTTTGGTTACACCGCGATTTTCAAAATCATACCCATAACGCCCTGCTCCGCACAATGAGACATAGTTCCACTCGTTTTTGACGCGATAAATTTTATCCTCCGGATGGGAGATGCTTGTATGTTTGACATCGTAGCTCAGCTGGCATCCGGCGCTGCAGTGGGCACATGTCGCAGGGATTTGGGTGTGTTCCCACGCGTTGGAGGTATATTGAAAATCGCTGCTTACAAGGGCCCCTACCGGACAAACCGCAGTACATTCACCGCAATTGGTACAATCGAGCGTATCTCCTCCGTTTGGTCCGATCAGCGATTTGTTCAGTTTGTTCCACATCGCATAGGCATCTTTAGGCATCGACTCTTTAAAGGTTGCCTCAATCGCATCACCGCCGCGCGGAACCGTTTTAAGCGCTCCGTCACCGATCATGTCTTTACACACCGTCACGCACCGTTCGCACATAATACACAATGCCGGATCATAATGGATCAGTCCCCACTCCTGTGCGGGCTTGTACGTATCCGGAATCGAATAGGTTTGGGAATCAACGCCGATTTCCAACGTATAATTTTGAAGTTCACATTCGCCCGATTGGTCGCAAACACCGCACTCCAGAGGATGGTTCACGTCGTAGACTTCCATAATTGCCCGTTTTTCCGCTTCAATCGTCGGGGTAGATGTGACAATATTCATCCCCTCTTTCGACTTTGCATTACACGCATACACCTGTTTTCCATCCGCTTCAACCAAACAGATACGGCAAGCCAACGTCGGAGAACAGCGTGTTAAATAACAAATCGCAGGAATAAAAATTCCGTTTTCCCGAGCTGCATTAAGAATATACTCACCTTCTCGCGTTTGGACAGAGCGGCCATCTATCGTAATCGTGATTTCATTCATGATTTAACTCCCCATCCTTGTAATTTTCACTTTTTCAAAGCGATATCTCCGATTCACCTCACCAAAAGTTCTATCGTACGTCGGAATCAGTGCGATGGTCCCTTTCAACGTTCCATCAAGGAGAAAAATTCGTTCTTCAATCTGGCCCGATGACTCAATCCGGACTTTCTCCCCGTCTGCGATTCGCGCCGCAGACGCAAATTGCGCCGAGCCGCGAAGGGTTTCGTCTCTTTCGAGCTGAGAGGTTTGTGCCGTGTAGCCGTTAAACTGATTAACCGGATTACAGCGATACGCTACCGTCCCGTTGAATTCGGGAAGATCCTCGATATCTTCTAGTCTTCCATCCATTTCTACTTCGACGTTATCAAGCGTATACCCTCGGGTATCTTCACCCAGCGATGAATAAAAGTTACCCAAATCATCGAACGGATATCCCTTAAACCCTTCAGAAACCGGCAATTTCGCTGTGTAATCAATCGTATAGCGTTCCGCTACTCCAACGGCGGATGCCAAATCATTAAGGGTAGCCCCTTTAAAAGAGAGTGCGACATTGGTAGGTAATAGCTGATGATTGATACTGACGAATGTCCCTTCCTGCTGGTTCAGCGCCGGTAAAGGGAGGTTGACGTCACCGATGGATCCCATAACATAATCACCCGCGCCATTGTAACCGACGACATTCTCGCTTTCATTCTCTTCATCAAGATCACAAATAAGCGATACTCCGATCGTATTCACCTGCGAAGGGACAATTACGAGGGTAAAGTCGGTGATGCTTTCAATCAATGCGGCCATACGGGCAATGTTTTCAGCTCTCGGATGGTTGAGCAAGTCAGAACCGATGATCAGCGTTTTACGTTTCGCACGGCGAAGCGAACGGCTCAATCGCTCAAACTCTTCGTCTCCGACATTGGTTTCGGCGCACAGGTACCCTTCGTCCAGCTCCTCAAAAAACGGACGGATCTCATCGGACAATTCACACTCTTGAAGAAGGGTTTTGGCCAACATCGCCATGACACCCTCTTCGGTCCCCACTTCGTATTTCACAAACTGGGTAACGACATTCTGCAACAGGGTATCTTCCATCGGATGCATGTACGTAACCTTCGCCCCGTTATGGCGGGCAGCTGTTGTCATCGCATAACGCACGGCCGGGTTGTCCGTTGCAATACGGCTTCCAAACATAATAATGGCATCACTTTGAGAAATAGCGTCCAAGGTCCCGCCAAATGCTTTCTTTCCGCTGATCGAACTGTAGGCACGGACAAAACGTTGATAAGCACGTGCCTCTTCATTATACAATTTTAGACCGAACTTCTCTTTGAGGCGTTGCAAAATCAGCGCTTCCTCATTGGTGATCAGCGAACTAAAACGGATTGCTTTGGCATTACGAATGGCATCAACTGCCCGGGCAAATTCTGCTTCGTCTTTATCCGCCTGAATCGCAAAATCAAATCCGAAACGTCCGGCACCGCACAGTGTTGTGTATTCAAAATGGTTGGTTACACGATAAATTCTCTCGTTTTCACCGCCTGCAACACCCGTATGTTTAACTTCATACGTCAAAGAACACCCTGCAGAGCAGTGAGCACAGGTTGCCGGAATCTGCTTTAACTCCCATGCGTTTGCGCTGTATTGAAAGTTTGAACTTACCAGCGCGCCGACAGGGCAAACCGCTATGCATTCACCGCAAAACGTACAATCCAATTTCTCGCTGTTTTTTGGGATAACAGTCGATTTGTATCCCCCAAACTGCAATGTAATCGCATCATCACCGATAATTTCATTGCAAACGTGGACACATTTTTCACACAGAATACACAATGCGGGATCATAATTGATCAATCCCCAGTGCTCAATCGTACGGTGCTGGTCTTTCGCACTGAAATGCTGCGATGAGACACCGAATTCCAGTGTTTTGTTTTGAAGATCGCATTCGCCCGATTTGTCGCACACACCGCACTCTAACGGATGGTTTACATCGTACATTCGCATGATATTGGACCGTTCCGCTTGAAGACGTGACGAGTCAATCGTGACCCCAAGTCCTTCGGTCGGAGGTGTTTGACAGCTGAGAATAAGGCCATCCACCTTGTCCGTCTCTACAACACAGAGTCGGCATGAGGCACACGGATTTGTTTTTTCAATATAACACATCGTCGGGATATAAAATCCCGCTTTACGTGCGGCTTGAAGAATTGTCTCACCCTTTTGGGCAGTTACCGGTTGGTTATTGATCGTAAAGTTAATCATCCGCCCCCCCTAGTGTGCGACCATGGCGATGTAGTAACATCGCATGCATCGTTCTGCTTCAGCAATTGCTTCTTCTTGTGTAAAGCCGTATTTGACCTCTTTGTTGTTGTCACGCCGCTCCTCTACTGTGAGAACTTCACTGTGCTGGCGCGGCAATCCCGGAAGCCATCCCGTAATTTTCTCTTTTTTATTATAAACTTTAAGTTTACGCAGATGATCTTCCATGATCTCGTCGTTTGTCAACGAAATCTCGCCGGTTTGGACGTAACGGCTCATAACCGATGCGGCACGTTTGGCCTGACCAACGGCATTGACGATCGTCATCGGGCCGTATTCACAGTCACCTGCCGCAAAGATCCCTTTGCGTGACGTCATGTAATCTTTGCCGTTTGTTTTGATCGTTGCCCATGAAGTTCGTTCTATCTCCCACTCTTCGGGGATCAGCTTCAAATCGGCACTTTGTGACACGGCCGGAATCAGGTAATCGCATTCGATTTCAAAGGATGCCCCCTCGATTTTTTCAAGGGTCGGACGTCCTCCCTTTGGATCGGGAACCAATTCAAAACGATCAATAATCAACGATTTAAGGAGATCATTTTCATCTTTCATCTCGGCAACGGCCGAGTGAAAAATAAACTCAACGCCCTCTTCGACCGCTTCATGATACTCTTCGTACGTCGTATTGTTTATGATCGTCTTTTCATCCCGTCGGTAGATCATAATAACTTTTGCCGCATTGGCGCGAATGGAACAACGGACAACGTCCATCGACGTAAATCCTCCTCCGACACAAACTACCGTTTTTCCGGTTAAATCGACAAAGTTATTCAAAAGCATATGTTTTTTCTGATCCTCTTCCGGTACCATAATGCCATATTTCACTTCCAAGTTAACCTTATCGAGAAAATCGATCGCTCCCCAATACCCTTGAATCGCCGGACGTTCATTTTCACAATAGACTTTTTTCGAGATGCGGGTTCCGGTTGCAACCAGTACCGCATCATAATCTGACTCAAACTGACGCATCATATCGGCAGTAACACGTGTGTTGGTAATGAAATTTACCCCCAAATCGCGAACCGACTCAATATCCTGATTGTACTTGTCGATCGGCATTCGGTATTCGGGAACACCTACCGCCACCTCTCCGCCAAGAACCGGAAGCTCTTCATAGACGTCGACATCTATTCCGTCCAGCGCCATATAGTAGGCTCCGGTGAGTCCCGCAGGACCGGCTCCGATAACAGCCACTTTTTTACCGATAGCCGGTTTTTTCTCCATTGGATGAAAAAATCCGAATCCGTGATCGGTTTCATAATCGGCACCCAGACGTTTGAGCTCCATAATGGAAATCGGCTCATCGAGGTTCGTACGGCGGCATTCGCTCTCGCACGGGTGGGGGCAAACACGCCCGCACGTATGCGCCAGCGGCATCGTTTGACGGGTCGCCATCAAAGAGTCATCAAAACGTAAATCGCGAACCCCCTCGATGTAGGCCGGGATATCGACATGCGCAGGACATGCATCCATACACGGAGCCGTAATTTTGGCAATATAGGTCGTATCTTCGAGATGATAATGCTTGGACGCTTTTTGTTCATGAATACATGCCAAAAATTCCGCTTCAAAATGGTCCATCAAATCCAATAACGGATTAGGAACTGTTTTTCCGATCTCACATTTTGAGGTTACCTGCATCGTTTTCGAAACTTCTTTAAGATGTTCCATATCCGATACAGTTCCTTCTCCACGGGCAATCTTATCCAAGAGATCATACAAAATACGCCCTCCCCATCGTCCCGGTGCACATCGACCGCACGCTTCCGAATAGACCTGATATTGTGCTGCATATTCGGTAGCAAGACGTACTACGTCGACATCCGGGTTAAACAGTGCCACACCGTCCCAGCCGATAAATGCTTTGGAATGGGCATACTGATCGTATTCCACAGGCAGGTTGTATGCAGAGCTTTCCCATGCATCATCGTTTTTGCCGATATTATTAATCAGCTCACCCCGCCATGTGGAGAAATAGACTTTACTCACAACGGATCCTTATTTTTTGACCACAATGGTCCAGTCTACTTCGTTGAATTTCAACGAGTTCATCAGCTGGTATCCCAGTTCTTTCACTAAATCAGCCGATTTTTGGATCGGTGTAAAATCGCCGATTTCAAATAAGAAAATCAGGACTTCTCCCGATTGACCCTCTTCTTTTATAATAGCGGACATGCGATCGTAAAAATTATCTTTTAAATGACGTAAATCGTAACGTTTCACTCCATGCTCCTTTTAGCGGTCAACTTCACCGAAGACGATGTTGGTCGTCCCGATGATAGCTACAACATCCGGGATATAGTGTCCCGGTAATAAATCGGTCAAAATTCCGGTATGCCAGAAAGACGGTGCACGGAGTTTAAGACGGTAAGGGTAGGCTCCCCCTTGAGAGTTGATGTAATAACCAAGTTCTCCCTTCGGCGATTCGGTCGGAATATACACTTCTCCTACCGGCGGGCGCATCCCCTGTGTCACAAGGACAAAGTGCTGCATTAAGGAATAGTTCTGAGTCATGATGTCGATTTTCGGTGCCGAAATGTATTGCGGTGCATGCGCCATCAATTCCGGTGTCGTATCGGCATACATATCGATTACCTGATACAGGATTTTTGCCGATTCACGCATTTCGGCCATGTAGAGTTTGTAGCGGGCGTAGTTATCCCCTTTATCCGAAACCGGAACCTTAAACTCTACTTCGTCGTACAGCTCATACGGTTCCTCTTTTCGGATATCCCATTCGACGCCCGAAGCGCGGAGCATGACACCCGAACATCCCCAGCTCAATGCCATCTCCGTAGAGATAACGCCGACGTTCTCCATACGCATCAACCAGACACGGTTGGTATCGAGCAAGTCTTCGTAATCTTTGATATTTTCCGGCAATTTGTCCAAAAATTTACGTAAATCGGCGATAAAATTGTCCGGAAGATCAAGCGGTACCCCACCGATACGGACGGCTGAATGGGTCAAACGCGCACCGCAGTAGTCTTCGATCAAGTCCATCAAATATTCGCGTTCGCGGAATGCGAATAAGAATACCGTCATCGCACCGATATCCAGAGCCGTCGTCGCCAACCAGAAAAGGTGAGACATCAAACGGTTGGTCTCAAGCAGCATCATGCGGATCACTTTTGCACGACGCGGCACTTCAAGACCGATCAGTTTTTCAACGGCCAATGCAAAGCCGTAATTGTTCGAACTCGATGCAATATAGTCCATCCGGTCGGTCGTCGGCATAAATTCGTTGTAAATCATATTTTCTGCCATCTTCTCCATACCACGGTGAAGATATCCGATATCCGGATGGGCTTTGGTAATCTGCTCTTGCTGAAGATGGAGCATCAATCTGAGCTGTCCGTGTGCCGACGGATGCTGAGGACCGAAGTTCAGGATCAGTTCATTATCGTCACGGTCAAACGTAATATTTTCAAAAAACGGTCTAAGTCTGTTGGATTGTTGCATGGTTGCCCTTATCGATCGCGATCAGAGATCACGACGCTTTTTTCTGCGTCAAATTTTTCAATGAGGAAAACACCCTCAGCTTCTTGATAAACAAGAGGGGTATCCGGTTCACCTTGACTGATATCGGCACCGCGCGGTACTTCATGACCCAAACGGGCAAAACGCTCGGTGTCATAGCGGTCCACCCGTGCACTGTCACGAATTTCCGGCCCGACGATATCACGTGCCTCTTTACCGAATATTTTGTCCACTTCGTACCATTGAGCGAATTCGTCCCCTTGAAGCGGATAGCTCTTGCGAAGCGGAAACCCTTCCCAATCATCCGGCATCAAAATACGTTTCATATACGGATGGTTATTGATCACGATGCCGAACATATCGTACATCTCGCGCTCGCTCCAGTCAGCGGAGCGGAAAAGTTTCTCGACGCTCTCAATCGACTCTTTTTCGCCGATCTTACATTTTATACGAAGGCGTTTGCGTTTGGTCATACTGAGCATTTGATAGAAAACTTCGAATTTCCCCTCGGATGCAAGCCAATCGATGGCGCTCAGTTCGGAAAGTTGATTATACTCACAGACGTTTTTAAGCAATTCAATGACGCCAAAATTGTCTTCCGCTTTAATGATGACAACCATTTGATCTACCTGGATATAAGCATCCAATACGTCGAATTTGGCTTTGATCGCCTCCAAATCGGCAGCGAAAACGGCATCTTCGCCGACATCATACTTTGCCACTTGCGGAGCGACCCAGTAACGGTCAGTGTAGTACGGTTTTTTTTGTACGTCGTCTTTTGGTGTATAGGCTCTCATTACATCAACCTTTTTGGTTTTTGTGCACGGGATGCACTCTCTTTACGGATTTTCTGCTGAAGCAACATGACTCCGTATTGAAGTGTTTCCGGTCTCGGTGCACATCCGGGAAGATACAGATCAACCGGAATAACACGGTCAACCCCTTGAACCGTCGCATAGGTGTTAAACATACCGCCGGTATTAGCGCATGACCCCATGGAAATAACCCATTTCGGCTCCGTCATTTGGTCATACAAACGGCGGATAAATTCCGCATGTTTTTTTGTCAGGGTTCCGGCAACGACCATCAATTCGGCTTGACGCGGAGAGGCACGAAAAATCGTACCGAAACGGTCGAAATCGTAACGCGATGCACCCGAAGCCATCATTTCAATACCGCAACATGCCAATCCGTAGGTAAGGGCCCAAATAGAGTTGGACCGACCCCAGTTAACCACTTTATCGATCGTTGTCAAAGCGACGGGAAGACCGCCGTCTTTGAGATAATTTACTTGATGTTGTGCCATTCGAGAGCCCCCTTCTTCCACGCGTAAACAAAACCGATTGCTAAAAGCAAGATAAACATCATCATCTCGGCAAAACCGAACCAACCAAGCAATTTAAAATCAATTGCCCATGGAAACATAAAAACAATCTCCACGTCGAAGAGTAAAAATAACAATGCAAACAGATAAAATTGCGGTGAAATGCGGTTAGGCTGCTTTGTCACCTCTGGTCCGCATTCGTAAACCGTAAGCTTCAGTTTTTCTGTGTCTTTGGCCGCTAATGCGCGGCTGGCTAAACGTGCGATGACCGTCGTTGCGTAAAACGCTCCAAAAGTTAGCACAAATAGTACAAATACCCCAAAATAAGGATTTGCTACGTTGTAATGCTCCATAGTTCCGACCTTTTCGTGGTTGATGGCATATTCCCGAGCAAGGAGACTCCTTGCCGAAGGATACGGTTTTAGATAAAAACAGTTGTTGCACTATAACAAAAAGAGGGTTAAACAAACCCTTTTGCGGGAAATATTTTACTATCAATGTCACGATAGGAAACACAATTAATTTGGTTTTTTATAGTTAATGTAAAATAATGTAACACTTCCCCTTTCTAAGCTGAACCAGTGTTACAAAACAGGACATTATTGAAGATCAATTCTTCGGTTGTCCTAGTGGAGGAAGAAAATATGCGGAATTAATTCGGTCGATTCAAGGAAATGCTCTTCTTAATCTTTTTCATGCAGTATACGGTCAAGCTTTTCGAATACATGATTGCTGGCCTCTTCCATCTCTTTGAGCGCCTGAAATATTTTTGCGGAACCTCCCTCTTCCGTTTTTATCAAATCAAACACTTTGTGGGTAGTATTATGGACAATCGAATGGGGAGATTCAAGGGATGAATAACTTGCAGTATTCTTAAAAAATTCATATCCGTCCCCTTCATAATACCATTTCCCCAAACGGCAATTATGGTGATCGACAAAGGTGAATTGTTCTTTCCCCGTTATGGCTGAAAGGTAAGTGTTCACTTTCCAAATCACATGATCCAGTTTGGCCAAACTCATAAACACTCTATCGCCGGTATGTGCGATACTCTCAAAGGTTTTACCCATAACATGGACATCATGATCCATATAGTCATTAAAATGGCCGATCAGCTCATTGGATTCGACGATTCGTTCTTGGACCTGTTCAAATTTTTCACCGATAATCGACACATCCTGTTTCATAGACTGTAATGAAATATTAATTTCACTAATCGCTTTATCCGTCCGGTCAGCCAATTTACGAACTTCATCGGCCACAACCGCAAATCCGCGTCCATGTTCACCGGCTCTAGCCGCTTCAATGGCAGCATTCAGTGCCAAAAGATTGGTTTGGTCCGAAATATCTTTAATCAATCCTAAAATACTCGCGACATCCTGTGCCCGCTGGGAAAGGGATTGAACCGTTTCCATTGAGTCTTGCGCTAAATGATTAAGCCCTTCCAATGTTTTGGAAACCCCCGATGCTTTATGCCCAAGCTCAACAATGTTTTCCAAAAGGGAGGTGGATTGGATAATATTTTCTTTTGACAAAGAGACGGATGAAGCGATATTTCCCTGAATATCGAGAAGATTTTTTTTCAACTGCTCATTCTGATACTGCATCACCGGAGAGATATTTTTATTTTTAGTCTCTTCTGCAAGCTGTTTCATAGCCCTATGATGCTCATCCAGTTGCTGACGAAGCGTTTGATTCTCTTCCTCTTTTTTTTGATACGCTTGTCGAAGAGTTTCAAGCTCCGATTCAAGCAACGAATTATTGTTAAACCAACTCATCTCAAACTCCTTCACCCGCATTCCTGAAGATTTCTCTTTGGTTAGATTGTACACTCGAAAATATTAAAACACCATGACATTTTTATCAAAAACAGCCTATCTTTGATTATTCACTAATGTTACGCACTTTCCGGGCAAAGCCCGGAAAGTGGCAGGGACAGATGTCCCCTGCACCCCCCCTAAAGCCACCCGTATCTTTCGGATACGGGAGATTAACTCCCCTTGAAGTACCCCTTAGGGCAAGGTGCGTACGATCAGTTATTCAAAAAGCCGACCGATTTTTCCCCTTCAAAACTTCCCTGCCGCTCTTTTTGGATTTCAGAAATAAAATCGTTCAGACAAAAGGTTCCGTCTTCGCGGGCGGCTACATTGTATGCGGTATTTTTGATGATCAGATTGATTTGTCCTCCCGTCAACGGATATGAAGTAAGTTTTTCAAGATCAAATCCGCTCTCATACGGAGCATTTTGCGGAAGCATCATTTTCCATAAAGCCGCGCGCTGAGGCTGATTCGGTTTTTTAAACTCAATTTTGTAATTAAACCGACGGGAAAATGCCTGATCGATATTTTCAAGGAGGTTCGTCGTTGCAATGAGTATTCCCTGAAATTTCTCGATCTGCTCCAGGAAAATATTTTGCATCTGGTTATGCATCTGATCTGCGGACGAACCGATCCCGGCGGATCGGGCCGAGAGAAATTGATCGGCTTCATTCAACAGTAGTATCGGTTCGGTTTTCGTCTGACGCGTCAGATCACTGTAGGTATCAAAAATCTTCCGTACATTTTTTTCGGATTCTCCTACATACATTGAAAGAATTTTTGAACAGTCAAAACTAAGTACCTGCCGTTTTAATGAACGGGAAAGGGAATGGGCCGTCAGAGTTTTTCCGGTCCCCGGATGGCCGTAAAAAATAATGCGTGCATCCAATCCCGCTTTTTTATCTTTGATCCCCCACGCGTGAAGACGGGTGATCACTTCGCGGTCAAGCTGACGCATCAAATTTTGCAATGTCTGTTCCGTCGCCGGATTCAAAACAACATTTTCAAGCGATGTCGTCGGCTCGATCAGTTCAAAAATCTCCTGCTCTTTAATCAGCATATCAAGTTTGAGTTTACGTACTTTTTTCTTTTTCTGAGGATGCATAATGGATTGAAGCACCTCATCCACAATGTAAAAAGCCCGGGATATTCCGCCGAAAGGGTTAAGCATCTCTTCGTAATCAATCACCTCTTCATTAATCAGACGGGCACCGTCTTCGAGGAGGGCACGGTTTTTGATCCGCTCGTAATCGTCAAAACTGATCAGGTCGATGAGGGTATTCATCTCCCGCAAATTCCCCTCTGTCGCACTGTATTCTTCTTTGAGCAATGCAAGGAAGATGACTTGTTCTTTCGGGTCCAGCTTTTTTTGTTTGAAAAAACGGTCCAATACGACGTCATGATCCGTTTGGGCGATCCGTTCGTCAATCCGTTTCTCCAACAGATCAAGCTTGCTCTGAATACGGTTAATCCCCAGCGAATGTTCATTGCCGCTATGACGGATAATGGACATTTTTTGATAAAGCTCGATACGGAAAAACTGATCCTGAAGGTACTCCAAATGATCGGCATAAGGCTTGATATCCGGCAGCGTCATCTCCAGCGACCCCTCTTCGAGGAGTTTCATCAAAACCGAAGTGAGGGCAACGGGGGTATTGAAAAGCTCCAACTGTGAAAGCTCATTGATTTTAATCGGGGTAAAGGAGTGGTGCGTAATCCATCCCAGTTCCAGTAAGGTTTTTACCTCTCCGAAATGGCTCAAATAACCGTAATCATCGGCTCCATAAAGCTCCTGCAGCAGTTCAGCCACAATAACATCCTCTTGGGACTGGAGAAATTTACGGGTCAAAAGCTGCAAAATTTTTGCCTCGTCCACCGTACATTTAAGCTGTGAAAAAATGTGTGTTTTTTCGACAGAACTGTTTTCTAAAAAATCAATCAAATATTTCAATGGTTTCCTTGTTTTAACACTCTTTTGAGTACTTTGCCGGTAGCAGTCTTTGGTAATGATTCTACCACGGTTATGGTTTTAGGGATTTTAAAATTGGCCAGATGCTCTTTCAGCTGCCCTTTGATCATAACAGGGGTTGTCGACTCATACCCCTCCTCCAGCTCAATGAACGCAATGGGAACTTCTCCGCTATTCAGATCTTTTTGAGCGATGACCGCCGCCAGTTTAACCGACGGAAGAAGCATCATCTGCTCCTCGATTTGACGGGGATAAATATTGATCCCTTTTGAGATAATGAGATCTTTGATCCGGTCTACAATATAGATGTACCCCTCTTCATCAAGTTTAGCAATATCTCCCGTTCTAAGCCAGCCGTTTTGTATCGTCTCTTCGGTTGCGCAGGGATTATTCAGATACCCCATCATAACGCAATCTCCTTTTACAATCAGCTCTCCGGTTTCACCTACAGGAAGTTCAATCATCTCCTCATTCACCACCTTGACCGCATAGCCGTCCAGAGGCAATCCCACCGACAAACTTTTTTGTTTCTCAATCGGATTAATAGCAACGGCCGGAGAGCACTCGCTCAAACCGTATCCTTCGAGCATTTTGGAATGTTTAAAAACCTTTTTAAATTTATTTAACGTATCTTCACTCAAGGCCGATCCCCCGGAGATAAAACATCGAATGGAGTGAAACCAGCGAAAATACCAGGGAAGTTTTGTCCGGATAAGGGTATTATAGATATCGGGAACCCCCATGAAAATTGTGACCCGTTTTAAAAGCGCCTGCTTCAGGACATTGGTAAAAGGGAACAGCGATTTGAGCACCACAATCGATCCTGCGGAAAAAAACGGCAGAAGAATCATGATGGTAAAAGTAAACGAGTGAAACATCGGCAGATAGACAATAAAACGGTCTTTGTCATTCAAATCAAACCGCTCAGATCCCGCGATAAGATTGGAAAAAAGGTTCCGATTACTGATCATCGCCCCCTTCGGATGGCCGGTTGTCCCTGAAGTATAAAAAATAGCCGCCAATTCATCCAATTCGAACGGAGCAGGGGGATTATCTTCATCCTGAGGATGGGTTGAGATCAGTTCTTCAAACACCAAATGGTTCGCATCCGTCACGGGAGTATGATCAATCCAAATCATCCGTTCTACCGAAGAGACCCTCTCCACCAGATCACGCACTTCACGATCAAGCTTCTCCCCAGTGATAATGATCTTTGCACCGCAATCATCAAGGATATAGCGATACTCTTCATTTTTCAGAAGGGTATTGATCGGTACGATCACCCCTCCCACCCGGCTCACCGCATATAAGGCCGTCACAAACTCGGTACCGTTCGGGCAGATAAAAGCGACTTTATCCCCTTTCTCCAATCCCAAAAGTTCCAATGCCCGTGCCAATGCGTCGGTACGCCCCAAGATGTCGCTATATGAGAAGGACCCCTCTTCACTTAAAATGGCTTTTTTAGAAGGGTACCGATGGGCAATGCTTCGGAGCATCGCGTACAGGTTAGGATAACGATAACGGGTCAAAAGCGATACTCGATTCCGGCAGTGACCAAATAGGCACGGGCATTTGAAAATTCACCGTTGATCGCTGTATTGTGCACTTCACGATTCTCTTTCCTATCGATCAGACCGGCCAGACCGATATTCCATCTCTCGTCAATAGCATACCGTCCCCCCAATGAGACGATCCACCCATGCGAGTCGGGCAACTCATATCCCAGCGTCGCTTCGGGAACCGGCGTTTCATCATACGCGACTCCTGCCATTGCCGTCCATTTCTCATACTTTTGGGTCAATCCGAGACGGTAGGTGTTGGTATCTTTCCAATTTTTAGGTATCGGAGCACCGAAAACAGCCGTCGCCGTATTCGAAATTCCGCTGTAATCAAAATCAAGCGTTTTGTAGGCTGACCAATACGTACGCGTATAGACCGCTTCGATTGTTGTACCCGAAACAAACGTATAAGCGGCCGCGAGATTCAATGCCGCCGGAAGGGGAACCGTCACATTGGCGGGACCGTCGTAAGCCGAATGGGCTGGAGATACGGAAGGCAGATAATTCAGGATCGCACTTCCATCCACACTCAAATCAATTTGAGATCGGTACGTAACGGCCAATGAAAGATTCGGTTTCGGGCGATAATTCAGCGCAAGGTTATACCCCACGTCGATCGAATCCCCTTTTAAGTCACGGCTTACCTGTGTCGTACCGCTATTGCTTTTTACCACTCCATCGGTACGGACGATCCGGAGCCCGCCCCCCACACTCACGGTATCGCTTAGCGGTACGGCTACGGTAGGATTAACCTCAACGGTTTTGAGGGTAAACTCCTGGGCACTCGATCTTGCCGGCTGGACATCCCACCGTTTGGATAATCCTCCCGGCACCACAACACTCAATCCGGCACGCATACCGTTTTTCCCCAGTTTGGGGGAGGTGTAATGGAGTGTCGGAACCAAAAAAGATTCGCTGTTGGAATTAATATCATACGGGCCGGTCGTCACACCCGATGCAGTATAGCTCCCCTGATAATTGATTTTTGAAAGAGCGATATAGGTGGTATCCACTTCCAAGAGTCCCGCGTCATCATTGTAAACCATTGCCGCAGGGTTATAGTACGCCGTATCGGCTCCATGCGCGTTGGCGACATACGCCGCACTCAGAGCCGTCGCGTTGATCGAACTCTCCGGGATCGTATACCCTCCCGCCGTCAGTGTCGCGGCTGTAACCGCCGAAATTACGATAATTCTCATTCTCTACTCCTGCATCGAATATAACAACTCGATCTCCTGCGCCCAGATCGTCTCATCGATCGTCTCAAGCACGAGAGGGATGTCATCCATGCGCGAATCGTTCATCAGAAAACGAAACGGCTCCACTCCGATTTTCCCTTTTCCGATCGAGTCGTGCCGGTCGACATGACTCCCCAAATCGGGTTTGGAATCGTTGATGTGCATCCCTTTAAGGTAATCAAACCCAATAATTCTATCAAATTCCAACCAAGTTTGTTCATAAGCGTCAATGGTTCGGATATCGTATCCCGCCGTGAACATATGGCAGGTATCGATGCACACTCCGACGCGCGATTTATCCTCGATCCGCTCGATAATCGCGGCGATCTGCTCAAAACGCCACCCCAGATTGCTCCCCTGCCCGGCGGTATTTTCGATCGTGAGGTTGACCCCTTCCACCCGGCGGATCGCCTCGTTCATGCTCATCGCGATCCGGTCGATGCACTCCTCTTCGCTGATTTGCTTAAGGTGGCTCCCCGGATGAAAGTTCAGACGATCCAACCCCAGTTGAGAACACCGCTCCAATTCGTCAATAAACGCATCCAACGATTTTTGCCGCTTCTCCTCTTCGGGATGGCCGAGGATGATCAAATACGAATCGTGAGGGAGAATGTGTTTAGGGAGGATTCCGCTTTTAACGAGATTCTCTTTAAATAGGGCGATTGTTTCCTCATCAAGAGGCTTTGCCGCCCACTGTTTTTGGTTTTTAGTAAAAAGGGCAAACGCTTTAGCACCGATTTTCATCGCATTTAAGGGAGCATTAAAGACTCCGCCCGAAGCGGAGACGTGGGCTCCGACAAATTTATTCGACATGATTAGTTTCCTTGTGTATTTTTTAAAAGTTTTTTGATTTCTTTATCAAAATCCGATTCGATTTTTTGAATTTTATTAAACTCTTCGTAAATGGCTAACGCTTTTTCTTCCGCCTGATTTTTAGTAACCGACCCCTTGCCTTCGAGAACGTTGTACTCATTAAACGCTAAAAACTTGTCCACCGATTCTTTGATCTGCACCATACTCAACTCCGTACGGTTTTCAATCAACCGCTCAATGTAGTCAAAATAGCCCGATATTGCCCGCTCCAGCTTTTTAATCTCATCCTCGGTGAGATAATTTTTAGCAATCACCGTATCGGATTTCAAAATCCGCCCGTGAGGTGAATTTTTCCATGTCTGTAACCCCATAAAAGGTTGGGAAATATCCGCTTTTTCATAAATAATCTCTGCCGCCGTTTGAGCGCTGATCGCATAATGAAATTTATTTTGAACCGTAGCATAAAAATTCTTAGTCGTTTCCGAATTTTTATCATAATCGATACTGCACTCCGCGAAAATATCGGTAATTTTCTGGTAAATTCTCCGTTCACTCGCACGGATGGAACGAACCCTCTCAAGGAGTTCATCAAAATAATCTTTACCGAAATAGCGACCGTTTTTGAGCCGCTCATCATCCATCGCAAAACCTTTGATGATGTACTCTTTGAGAACTTTGGTCGCCCAGATTCTAAACTGAGTCGCTTGAGCCGAATTAACACGATAGCCGACAGAGAGGATCGCATCGAGGTTGTAGAATTTTGTTTGATAGTTTTTTCCATCTTGGGCAGTATGTGCAATTTTTGCACTTACTGAATCTTCATCCAATTCACCACTATCAAAAATATTTTTCAAATGTTTCGTTATAACGGTTCTATCAACTCCGAAAAGCTCCGCCATCCGCTTTTGCGGCAACCATACGCTCTCATTGTGGAGAAATATTTCGACCTTCACATCGCTGTTAGGTGTTGTGTAGAGTAAAAATTCGGTGAGGGAGTCTTTAATTGTGAGATTATTCATTTTCCGCCGCTTCTATCTTTTTGTGTTCGATTATTCTCTCTATGTTTTGAACAATCTCTTTGTTTATAATATTATGACAATGTTTTTTTATCCATATATCCTTGGCTTTGTAGGGAATTTTGACTTCAAACGAATCCATAACGTCGATAAATGATTTCCAAAAAGGCAATTCTTCTAATACACTCTCTTTCTGATAGGCAAAAATAGAAACATATCTATTTTTTAAAGCATCAAGGACATCG
The DNA here is from genome assembly GCF_023229695.1 of Sulfuricurvum sp. Taxonomy (GTDB): domain Bacteria; phylum Campylobacterota; class Campylobacteria; order Campylobacterales; family Sulfurimonadaceae; genus Sulfuricurvum. The sequence continues at coordinate 137,457 of NZ_JALNYS010000001.1, read as the reverse complement.
CGCATATTCTTGTTTTCAACCTGAAGTAAAGCATCGAAAAAATCTCTTGGGATTATCGACTTAAAAACCGGTAATCGGTAGAGAATCTCTTGATTGTTTTCAGCAGATAACATATTGATAAATTCTTGAATTTTATTTTCTTTTAGATGCTGAATAAGAAGATTACCTTTCTCCTCTAATCCCTCATTTCTCAAATTATCCGCTTGCTTTAGTAAATAATCCTTAATATGTTTAAACTCATCTAATTCATCACTTCTATAGCCATAGTAAGCATACTGCCCATCTAATTCGTAATCACTAAGCGTGTATATACCTTCCAATTCTTTTATATTTTCATCCACATATTTTTTTATGTCATTAACTACTTGATCTTTCGTATAGTTATAAATTTTTTGATCTATTAGTTCCAAGAAAATTCCTAAAACCTGTAGAATAACAGTAGGTTTTAAATATTCATTATTTTCAAGCTTTAATAGGGTTTGCTTCAATGCAATCCGAAATTCATCTTCTTCTATCCACATATAGTGCCAAAGCATCACCCATTCTTCTTTCTGCTCTCGAAAAAAATATCGACTACGGTTTAAATCTACTGAAACATCGGTTGCGGATATATTTCCATTCGCAAAAAGATTAATCCAATTTTCATTTGACAATAATAATTCATCAGATAAAAAATTATATTTGTGAAAAAATTTTTCAATTATTGTTAGCTCTTCATCCGGTTTATTATCATTTAACATTTTTCCAATTCGAAGCATCGACATATCTTTTAATGTATGAATATCTAACTTACCACTCTTAGTTTCAAATACAAAAGCAAAAAATATCTGTATAAACTCAGTCATAAGTTCAGAATGATTTTTAAATTTATCATCAAATGAACCCATGAGTCGATCAAAATCTAATATCCCTTGACGTAGACTACGCAGATTTTGATAACCTGCTGTACCAAAAATAGCTTTGATAACCGATTGATTCCTACTCAATATATCTTTTGAATTTTTCAATTCTTGTAAAAATGTTCCGAATGCAGTTTCAAAATTTTGTTCTATAGCGAATGTTTTTCCTATAGTTTTTTCTTTAAATAGAATATAATTTTCATCTTCTTTTAACTTATCTTCATCAGCAAGAAGAATCACTTTTTGTTTATATATTTCCGTTAATTCATTAATATATCCATGTAGTTCTATTAATCCTATCTCTGCTCGTTCCAAATCATCAAAAATGAAAATAGCATTTTGATTGCCCTCTTGTTTTAAGGCCCATTCCATAGACATATCTATCAATTTAATACCCACAAATTTATTGAGCGCAAAACCAATGGCTTTAATAATTATCTTGACATTATGATGATTGTCTAAGCCAAACAACTTAAACATGAGTTTTTTATGGATATCTTCTTTTGTTTTTAGACCAAATAGACTAATTTTTACTACATTATTTTTCTTTTTTCGATCATCTATAAATTTGTCAACAAAAAATGTCTTTCCACTCCCCCATTTTCCAGAAAGCAAAACGGCATACTGAGGCTCATTTAAATTTAAGTAGTAATCTAAAAAATCATTGATATGTTGATTTACAATTGCCAAAGATATACCTTGTTTTAATTGACGCTGGATTCCAAATCGAATTTAAAAATTCCGAATAGTTCGATTTACGGGAAATAGCGATACACTTCTTTGCGGTGTAAAAATCGGGACAACACAACCGCATCGTCAACCAATGCAATCCCCATACGATATGAGCCTATACGGATACGATAATAATTACTATACCCTTTGAGTTTTTTGATATTGGGGAGATCTTGTAACGAAGCAGAAATTTCAATCAATTCAACAATACGCACTATCTCTATTTTTATACTTTTAGGAACATTCTCAATGTCTTTTAAAAATTGCTTTTTGACCTCAAGACGCATTTAACGCCTTTAAAAGCTCCTCTTTACTGACATTTTCACTCTTTAGTCCCTGCTCGATTGCATGAGCGAACGCAAAATCTTCGTCATCTTCATCAATAATTGAAATCTCAACGGTTTTTTGTTTGAACAATGTTTTAATAGATTCCAAAAAATCTACAGTTAAATCATCGGTATTCAAATGATAGGTGGCTTGCATCTCGTACCCTTTCCATAGAAATTCATAAGTTAAGTATTATATCACAGTCGCCGAATTCTCTCCGCCGCCTCTTCGAGTACATCGATCGGTTTAGAGTAGCAAAAACGGACCATGTTTTGCCCCGCATCGTCGTGATAAAATGCTCGTCCGGGGACCGAAGCGACCCCCGTTTGCTCCAGTATCGCCATCGCTTTTTCGAAATCATCGCCTCCTTCCACACCGTTCACATCGGTCATGACATAATAAGCACCCGCCGGGATACTCGGCTTCAGCCCCGCACCCTTCAGCGCATCGCAAAAGAGATCACGCTTTACCTGATGAAGCCGTGCAAGCTCTTCGTAATAATCATCTCCCAGTTTCTCCAGCCCCTCAGCCACACCGATCTGAAGCGGTGCCGGAGCACAGACGTAGATCAAATCGTTAAACTGCGCCATCACTTCGATCACGTCGCGTGATGCGATCGCGTATCCCAGCCGCCAGCCCGTCACGCTGAACACTTTTGAAAATCCCGATACCGTGACACACCGCTCCTTGAGGCTATCAACAGACAATGCCGGAACATGACGCTTCCCGTCATACAAAAAATGCTCATACATCTCATCGCTAAAGACAACCAAATCATGCAACCGTGCAAAAGTACCGATCTGTTCCAATTCCTCACGAGTAAAGACTTTGCCGCTAGGATTGGCGGGATTGCAAATCACCATCGCGCGCGTTTCGGAAGTGACGACCGCTTCGAGGGCATCCATATCAAGATTCCATTGCGGCGCTTCAAGACGGACGAATTTCGGTACCGCTCCGATGGAGAGGAGCGTGGCACGGTGATAGCCGTAATAGGGTTCGAACAAGATCACCTCATCGCCGGGATTTAGGAGTGCCATACATGCCGTATAAAATGCCCCTGTCGCACCGCCGCTGACCAATACCTGATTCGCTTCAATCGAAACATCGTAGAAGCGTTTCATTTTTTGGGCAATCGCTTGCCGCAATCGGGGAAGCCCTTCAGTCGGGGTATAGATATTGGTCCCCTCCTCCATCGCCCTCTTGGCCCCATCGATGACTTCGGAGGGGACCTCAAGATCACAAACCCCCTGCGCCATATTGATCCCCCCTCTTGCATGACACGCACGGGTCATCGAACGTATTTCGGATTGGGCGATCGTCCGGCTTCGCTCACTCAGTCGCATTGTTCTCCTTTACATCGGCTATTTTAATCATAATACCGTTCAAATAATCTCGAAAATAGATCTCCGAGGGTTTACGCCGATAAACGAAATCCATCTCTTCGTTTCGGATATATTGGTAAAGGGTTCCATTACAGATTTCACTTTTTCCTTGTCCGTTGAAGATATCTCTTCCCAACAGGATATTGCGCATCGTATCGGCGGGATACCCCTCGTAAAGGTATTCACGGGCAAAAGCCTCTTCGCTCATGCATCCCGAACCGGTACACACCTCCGCGTCGATCGAGATCTTCTCCACAGCCACTCCGGCGGTAAAAATCTCCACTTCGACCGCATCCCCCTCATGGCGAAGATACCCCATATCGGCAAACTTAATTTTTTTCGTTTTCAGAACGATCATCTTCGGTTCGCTGATGGAGTAATGTTTGGCTGAACACCCTCCCAGCATCACCAGAATAAGACTAGCCCATAGGATAGAGAATTTTCGCATGTACCCCCTCCAAAGCCTTTAATATCTCAGGAGTGAGGGTTAGATTCATCGCCGCAAGCGTCGCATCCAACTGCTCCGGTACCGTTGCTCCGATAATGGTCGAAGCGACAAACTCGAATTGCTTGCTCCATGCGATCGCCATCGTCACGGGATCCAATCCGGCTTCATGGGCAATGCGGAGATACTCCTGCGTTGAAGCGAGAGTCTTGTCGTTTAAAAAGCGTGATGCCATCAACCGCTGACGCTGATTTGGGGATTTGACGTAATCGCTGAATCGTCCGTGTGCATTGATGTTCTGGTTATATTTTCCGCTGAGCACCCCCCCTCCCAGAGGAGAATAGGGGAGCAGCGAAATATTTTCATTTTTGCACAGCGCACCGATCTCATCCAGAGCACGGCGGTTCAGAAGCGAAAAATTGTTTTGGATCGACTCGAAACGGGCCAGTTTCTCGTATTTGGAGGTCATCAGCGCTTTCATCGTTCCGTGCGCACTGTCGTTGGAAGTACCGATATAGCGAACTTTTCCGCTTTGCACAAGCGAATCAAACGCCCTTAAAGTCTCCTCGATCGGAACAACCGTATCGGGCCAATGCATCTGATACAAATCGATGTAATCGGTCCCAAGCCGCTTCAGAGACCCCTCAACCGCCCGCTCGATATGAAACCGGTCGCATGCCGTATATCCGTGACGGATGGGGGGGATAAACCATCCCGAAGCGGCACCGGCCACCTTGCCGGCCAAAATCACCGAATCGCGCGGTTTGGTTTTGAGCCACCGCCCCACCATCTCTTCGGTCAGCCCGGCGAGTTTCGTTTCGGGAGGAACCGGATAAAGCTCGGCGGTATCAAAAAAATTCACCCCCGCCTCATACGCTTTGTCCATAATCGCAAACGCGTTTTTCTCATCGCATTGGCTTCCGAACGTCATTGTCCCCAGACAGATCGGGGATACGCGCAAACCGCTGCGTCCGATATAACGATAGTGCATCGATTTCTCCTCTCTTATTTTTGATATTGTATCAAAATGCTCCCTTTTCACTCCAAAATTTAATTTTTGAGCTACAATTAACCTCTAATGTTTAAAATGGAGCTCGCCATGTTGGATATGATACGTGAAACACAGACGAAATTCGAAGAAATTGCCCTTCTTCTGGATCAAGCTGCCTCTAAAAACAGTGAATACTTCGCCACGCTGAATGAAGCAACGCAAGAAGCTTACGTTACGATGAACGAAGATATGTGTGAAAGTAGCGACATTTGCCATGAATGTGCCAAGCATCGCGATTTTTTACAAAAAATTATCCCGGTTCTGGAAGATTTAAAAGAGGGGACCGTTCTGACGGATGAATTCTCTCGACAGCTCAAAGAGTACCGCGAAATCATCAACGATATCTTATCGCGAATATCATCGGTTCTTGCAGCCCGTTAAAGGACGATTGTGCAAGCGCTCCGTCTCGAATCAGAACCACGGAGCATCTTCTCCCCTTACCCATTCACGACCTCCTAAAGCGGTATAATTTACTCCAATGGATAAAAAGCTCTTTCACGATTTTTTTCACCGCAATCTTCCCCGCGATATGGAACAATGCATTGACCTGTTTGCTATTTTTGGAGGAACCGATATCTCGATCAATAGCGATGAACCCATCGAAACCCTTATCACGAACCATATCCTAAAACCGTTTGAAACCCATCATTCCCGGATTTTTGCCCCCTTGGGAGAGAATCCCCTCTACGGAAAACTGCTCCATGCCATCAGCATAGGGGACAGACGGCTCGATTCCGCCTACCGGCGAGCCCGAATCGGAAAAGAGCGCGGGAACGAAGCGTTTAGCTATTTACGCCGAATCGGTTATCTTTGCATTGAACACTCCCGTGAAACACCTCCCCACAAAATACACCCGAAACAACGGTTTAAAAAAGAGGTCGAACGGCACCGGATCTCCCATAAATTCCGTTTTACAACCCCTTTTTTACGATTCTGGTTTGCGTTCGTCGAACCCTATGCCAAAAGTATCCGTGACAATAACTATACGCCGATGTTAGCCTACTTTCAAACCCATTACAGCGAATTTGTCGGATTCATCTTTGAAGAATTATGCGATCTCTATATCGAAGAGATACTCAGTAAACGGTTTGGAGAATCCATCATCGATTCGGGGAGTTACTGGGATCGGGAAGTCGAAATCGATCTCTTAAGTGAAACAAAAAGCGGTAAAACATGGGTAGGGGAGTGCAAATGGACCAACCATAAACTCAACAAAAAAGAGCTTCATAAGCTTGAAGAAAAATGCGCTAAACTGGATCTTCACCCCGATAAACTATTTCTTTTTACCAAGCGGGGATTCTCGAATGAGCTCCGTACCCTCAAAGAGCGGCACCTCCATCTCTTTTGCGCTGAAGAACTTGAGAGTCTAGCTCGCCGCCCTTAAGGCATCATACGCCTCCTGCAGAAGCTTGAATTTTTCGGTGTATTTATTGACTATCTCCGGACCCTTAGTCTGTACGCGGTCCGGATGGTACCGTTTGGCCAGCTGACGATACCGCTTTTTCAAATCATCTGGGGACGAACCGACCGGAATCTCAAAAATAGCATGGTAGCGAATCATCTTATCTACCGTATCTCTGTCGTACCCAAAACCTCGATAGTTGCCGTACAAACGGCTCATAAACTTATCATCAAATTGATAGTTGATTTGGTAGTGGAGCACTTCACGACGGTTAAGGGTTTTTTCCAGCCGTGCTTTAGCATGAGGAGTACTGACATCAATATAAATAGTAGACGATGACGAGGTGAGAAGAAGGGTTGATAACTGCTGTTTCAGATAACGCATAACCCAGCAATTTGGAGTCAAAAAAGTAAACTTCACCCGATTAGGGCCGAATGCATAGAGCTCAATATCCACTTTTTCCGCTTTTTTATACGGAATCTCAATCCGGACGGCTGCCGTTTTACACCGTTTCAGGGAACGGCGATAAAACGGGCTTGCCAAATCGTTGGCTTGGGTATAACAATCGGTGAGAGAGTCGAGAAATGCCTCTTTCGTATCCGAAGAGGCGTCATTATTCAACACCAAAACCCCGTTATCCAAGAAAAGGGTGTTATGAATATGATGATCAAAGAACTCTTCCATCCACGGCTCTTCCAGAGTATTAGAACCTCCCTGAACAAAGATAGCATTATTACGCAAAACAACTCTCACGGATACCCCCGTTAGTGACTATTTAGATCACTAAAGCAAAAGGAGTTCCAAAGTATCCGATTGGATCAATATCCTTGAATCATAAAATCATAAGCGAATAATAACTCGCTTCGATGCTTTTCGAGACTCCCGCTCACACTACCGTATTCATTGATCGGATACGATGCCATCAAATGAAACATAACCATGTAAGCTTTACTATGAACTTCAATTATAGGGGTAAATGGTAAGCTTTTATACGGTTTCGTCGCAACCGCTAACGGCACAGTCAATCGCGTATTCAGATCGCGTAAGATATCAGCTTGAATCTCTAAGAGGAGAGGATAAGTTTCACAGGATTTTCAGTTTTTGTTTTCATACAGATCAAACTGTGCCATCAAAAAGCCCTGTATTCGGAGGCAAATCCACCCGATTTCACCGTAAAATCGTTTAATGCTTCAATCGCTTCTTTGTTTTCCTCTCGCCATCGGACGCCCTTTTGTTCTCTTTCAAACTGTGATTCAAGAGCTTTGAGATATTCAAGCCGCTCCGTATCGATGATGGAGAGGGTACGGGGTTTTTGATTTTTGGATTTAATTTTGACGAGAATCTCATCCATTGTATCGAGCATCTCACTTACCACATCCGCCTTTAGATGGCTAAATGCACCAAAAGATACCGCTTCCATCTCTGCGTTCCTTTGTCGATAAAATATCGATAGTTTGTCGATAAAATATCGATAGTTTATCGATATTATAGCATGAAAAATAATTTTAAGAAATTGAATGCGTCTCAGTAATTTTCCCATAATACTCCGGTCGGCGGTCGCGGATCAATCCCCAGTAGTGGCGATGTTCCCGTATAGAAGCGGAATCGAATTCGCTGTAGAGTATCTCCTCTTTATCGCGGGATGCTTCGGCGACTTTCGCACCAGTATGATCGGTGATGAACGAGGAGCCGTAAAACGTCAAAGTACAGCTCTCCCCCACCTCTTCGCCGATCCGGTTGGCCGCAATGACCGGGATGATATTCGCCGCACTGTGCCCCATCTGCACCCGCTGCCAATGCGACGCCGAATCGACGCCGATCTCAGGTTCAGACCCGATTGCCGTCGGATAGAAAATCATGTCGGCCCCCATCAGGGTCAGGCTGCGCGCCGTTTCGGGAAACCATTGATCCCAGCAGATCCCGACACCGACGTTGGCGTAGCGGGTTTGCCACACTTTAAATCCGCTGTCGCCGGGTTCAAAATAAAATTTCTCCTCATATCCGGGACCGTCGGGGATATGGGTTTTTCGGTAGTTCTCCATCACCGTCCCGTCCGCATCGATCATAACAAGAGAGTTAAAATAGTGTTCTCCGTCCTTCTCGAAATAACTGATCGGCAACACAACGTCAAGCTCTTTTGCCAAAGCGCTGAATCGCCGAATCATCGGGTGCCCCTCCCGTTCCTGTGCCCATGCAAAATATTTTCGGTCCATATCTTTGCAAAAATAATGCCCCTCAAAAAGTTCCGGAAGCAAAATTATCTGAGCACCGTTGCGCGCCGCTTCGCGTACCTTCGCTTCGGCATGGGTGACATTCAGTTCTCTGTTTTCATCCATTTGCATCTGTATCGCCGCAATTTTGACCATGTGTATCTCCTGCTCCCCTATCTTATAAAGTGATTATATCAAAGCACTTATAAAACCTTAAATCAAATAGTGCTATTCTAAACCAATAAGGCCAGTTTGAAAGGAGTTTTTATGCAACTTAATACGCAGTACAGTGCATTGCCTCACATGAATGCCGAAGTCTCCAAACAGGATAAAACACTTGAAAAAATCGCTGCGGCCCAGCAGCTTAATAGGGAAGATGCCGCTGCCCGCTCAATTGCCCAAATGCTCCAAAATGAGATAGGCGGAGACACGCAGGGGCTTATGAATGCCAATGACGGGATTGCGATGATGCAGATTGCCGATGGTACTCTCGAAAATTTGAGTCGACAAACGGAGGTGCTGAGCGATCTGAGTGTTCGAAACAACAGCGCATCCTTGAATGCCTCTCAAAAAGAGATGCTACAAGGGGAATTTAACCGCACGATCGAGTCCATGCAGCAATCCATTAACAATACCTCTTTTAATGAGCAGTCTTTATTTGATAACTCTTTCACCTTTTCGATGGGAGGGGAGACGCTCAGTGCTTCATTAGGCAATGTCACCCCCCAATCTCTCTCCATAGAGAACCCTGATTCCATTGCTGCGTACGCACAAAATCTATCGACGATTCGAAGCGATACCGGATCGGCAATGAAGGGGTTTATCAGCACAAGCGATTCGCTTTTAACAAAAATAGCCGCTGAGTCTGCGGCAAAAAGCCAAATTGCCGATACCGACATGGCCAAAGCAATCCGTGAATTTCAACAAAGCAATAATCAAATCACGGCAAGCCAGATCGCTATGTCCCATCAGACGCAGACACTTCGTCAATCGATCGGGGAGTTACTCGGGTAAAAATTCGAAGAGTATTCTCTCTTCGGAAGGAAGAAGAGAGGATTACATCTTATCTTTGGCTTGGATCCCTAAGAGGGAGAGTCCTGTTTTGATAGAGAGCGCTACAACAAGAAGAAGTTTCAAAAGCTTCGCTTCATCTTCCGTCCCGATAATTCGGGTATCGTAGTAAAATTTGTGCAGTCTTCCCGCAAGAACCTTCAGGTAGTCGGGGAGTTTTTGGGCCTGTCGTGATTCAAACGCATCTTCGATGATCTCCGGGAGCAAAAGCGCTTCAAACAACAATCCGTCCGCATCGGCACTCAACCCATGCAATGAAGTTTGCATGATTTCATCCATCCCTTTCTCACTTTTGGAGACCAACGTCTGAATACGGGCATGTGCGTATTGAATATAATAAATCGGGTTGGAACTGTCCTGCCGCTTGAGTTCTTCAATGTCAAATTCCAAAGCCGTATCGCATTTTTTGGAAGCAAACATAAAACGCAACGCCTCCGCACCGATCTCCTCGACGACATCACTCATCAAAATAACCGTACCGGCACGCTTGGACATCTTAAACGGCTCACCGTCTTTAAGAAGACTGACCATTTGTGAAAGGAGAACCTCCAGCTTTTCCGAATCGTATCCCAAGAAAGTAACAGCCGCTTTTACCCGGGCAATATAACCGTGGTGATCGGCTCCCCAGATGTTAATATAATCATCATATCCCCGCTCAAATTTCTGGTTATGATAGATGATATCCCCGGCAAGATAGGTCGGACGTCCGTCTTCACGGACAACAACACGGTCATGGTCATCTCCGAATTCGGAAGAGCGAATAAAGGTTTTCCCTTCGTTCACATAAACCCCATTTCCCATCTTTACCATGACGCGGTCCCACTCATTATAAAGAGACGCTTCGCCGACAAAAGTATCAAAATGGACGTTGATTGCCCCAAGATCGTCCACGATCAGTGCTAGTATTTTATCTTTTGCCCATAGCGCAAGCTCTTTTTGACGGCTTTCATCCTGAAGTGCATCCGCACCGAAGTGTTCTAAGACTTCTTTGGCAAGAGTGCTCAAATATTCGCCGCGATAGTATTTCTCCGGCCACTCTACCGTTTCACCCAGTACGCTACTGCGCCCCTCGAGTTGCAACGATACGCCCAATAAATCAATCTGATTTCCCGCATCATTGACATAATATTCTGCCGTGATATCGTACCCCAAGTGTCGCCCGAGACGAAGCATCGTATCGCCGTATACGGCCCCGCGTGCATGACCGATATGAAGCGGTCCCGTCGGATTGGCACTGACGAACTCCAGAAGGATTTTCCCTTTTTTGTCACTGCTGCCGAATTGTTCTCCATGAGAAAGGGCCCATGACGCATATTCATCCAAAAAATGCTCGGATAGGCGAAAATTAATGTACCCTTTAACCGATTCAACCGCACTAAACATCGATTCATCCCCGAACGACGTTGCGATCTCTTCGGCAATGACCATAGGGGATTTTCGTAACTCTTTTGCCAGAGAAAAAGCGATAGGGGTGGAGAAGTGGCCGAAAGAACGATCTTTCGGCTTTTCTAGGATCACATCAGTATTGAATTTCTCGCGCAACAGCGCGCCAACTTTCTGCTTCAAAACTTACGCTTGCTTAACTTGATCTTTAGGGGTTTCTACCGTACTTGCGGTAGAAGCTTCAACACTTTTAGGAGCTTCGGTAGAAGTTGAAGATGCAGTCGCTTCATCATCTTTCATCTCTTTCTTGAAATTACGGATCCCTTGCCCGATCCCTTTGGCAAGATCAGGAATCTTTTTCGCACCGAACAATAAAATAACAATTCCGAAAATCAGTAATAATTCGGTTCCGCTTGGCATACTCATAACTCAGAGTTCCTTTTGTAGAAAATTTGATAAGATAGTATAACGGCTCATTGCTGTAACAGTGCTTATGCAGTTTCGTATCGCTTTTATCATTACTGATGTTACACACTTTCCGGGCATAGCCCGTAAAGTGGCGGGGACAATTTGTCCCCTGCACCCCCCTGAAGCTTCCCGCATCTTTCGGATACGGGAGATGACTAACCTTTTCGCACTTGTTTAGACAAGGTGCGTAACATCAGATCCTTATTTTTAAGCGTTTGCTTCCCACTGTTGGATAAATTCATTAATTTGAAGGGTTGGAATTTTCATACGGGCCGATTTGGCAATGGAGATCAAAATTTCAGATGCCTCATCAAGATTATCGTTCACTACCAAATAATCGTATTCACCGATCCGCTGCACTTCACGCTTCGCCATATCGATACGTCTTGTAATCACCTCTTCGCTATCGGTTGAACGGTTATGAAGCCGCCGCTTTAACTCATGCAGTGTCGGTGTCGTAGTAAACACGGAGGTCGTAATATCGCCTAAACGGTTCTTGACGGCATCGTGCCCTTGCACATCAATATCGAAAATAACCAGCTTCCCCTCTTTAAGGGCTTTTTTGACCGGTACCAGTGACGTTCCGTAATAATTCCCGTGTACAAAAGCATATTCAAGAAACATCTCATTTTCGATCTCGTACTTAAACTCCTCTTCGCTGACAAAATGGTAATGAGTGCCGTTTACTTCCCCCGCTCGCATGGGACGCGTCGTCGTCGATATCGAAAAATAACTCGGCCCGATATGGTCAATAATTTTAGTGATTAATGAACTTTTTCCCGCTCCGCTCGGACCCGACAAAATTAGAATTGCACCGCTTGATAAATTCACTTTTCATTCCCGAAATTGATATTAATACTGATATTAAGCCCTTTAAGGGACTTCACAACCTCTTTATTCGTCAATGCTTTAAGGAGAGCTTCGAGGGCCTCAATCCCCTCTTCCGGATGTGTATTGACAACTCCTTTCGGCAATTCGGCGAGGTTTCCTCCCGATAATTCAAGCGCTTCGTCTAACGCTTCCATATTCAACGAAGCATGTTCACTCCCACCGATACGGATTTCAGGTTCATCCGCTACCATTTCTCCGATTGCAAGTTTAAGCTCTCTTTCATCCAGTAAATCCAATTCATCAAGCCCTTCCAGCCCTCCGAAGTCTACGAGAGCTTCCTCTTCTTTTTTATTCTTACTATCCGACTTCTCCGATCGGGTCTCCTCAAGAACTTCTTCAAAAGAGACGGATGGGATACTTGAGGGATCATCAAAATCGAAAGCACTACTCTCCAATTCGCTGTCCAAATCATCCATATCCAGATCTCCCAATGCATCTTGAATTTCTAATTCCAGATTATCGAACGCTTCATCGCTTAATATCCCATCCTCCGAAGATTCTTCCGTAACCTTCATGAATATGTCATCATCCATAAAAAGTTCGTCATTCGCCAATTCATCCAGAGTATCCGTTTTCATTGTATCCAGAGGCATTTCATTCATCAGCGCATTATCATCCAGCAGCTCAACCGCACCATCGGATTCCGTCTCCCCTAATGCTTCATCGAAATCAAAACCCTCAAAATCAAAAGCATCTTCATCGTCTGAAATGGCACCGTTAGGGACTCTCTCCTCTAGCTCCTCCCCGAAATCAAAGCCGTCAAAATCAAAATTATCCTCATCTTCCGCACTATTTTCTTTCTTCGGCAATTCAAGTTCATCGATTGCCTGAACAACTATTTTTTCATCTTCAACCGATTCATCTTTTTCGGTATCTCTTAGCAAATCACGGACTTCTTGCACCTCTTCGTGATCTAAAACGGCCGGAGAGAGCTCATCATCTATGAGCGATAATGCTTCCGATTCCCCCTCCAAATCAAGGCTCTCAGAGAAGCTATCCATATCAAAATCGTCCGGCAACTCATCCAGATCGGTAGAAATCGTATCCAAATCAAACGCATCCGACAACGCATCCAAATCATCAAATCCAAATCCGTCCGCAGCAGCAGGTTCAAACTCCAAAAGAGATTCTTCAAGGTTAATCGCCTCATAGCCGCTCTTTGGACTTTCCTGGACTAAATCAACCGATTTTGAAGCAACTTCTTTATTAATTCTGCCAAATAAATCGACCAAATCGGTCGGCAAAAACGGCTTATTGATGATATGATCAAAACCGGAGGGGAGAGCATTACCCCGTGTCGCCATAAGAAGTGTTGCTTTAAACGTTACGATCTCTTTCAATGATGCAAAGAGCTCATCACGATAAAGCCCATCGTCAATAATGACTAAATCGTATCCGCTCTCTCCAATTTCTTCCATTGAACCGACTGAGAACAATTCATCTTTGGTTTTTTGGGCACTCAAAGCAACCAGTTTTCGGACAACAGGATTATCGTTAAAAAGCAAAATTTTCATGATCTATACAACCCTTTGTTTGCCTGCTCTTGATGAAGCTAAAGCTAAATGGTATCATTGTAACCAAAAAAGAATAAAATGATAAAGCTTCTGCCGCTTCTTTTAATGTTCTCTCTCGGGTATGGAGAGAATTTTATTTATTTGCTCCCCGATCAGAACACCGTTTTGATACACAAACTAAAAACGATGTTTAAACATTCGCGTCACAAAATTCTCATTATAACACCCTCCTTTCATCACGAAGCGTTAAAACGCTCTCTTATCGAAGGGACCAATAAAGGGGCACGACTTACCCTTATCGTCCGTTCCCTTGATGGAGATCCTCTCTCCTTGGCACAATATGAGAGGATTGATGTACGCGTACTCCACGGAAGAGAGATTCAGGGGAGTATTATCGCCGTTGATGGGCATTTCAGCTGCCTCATCCCTGCCCCCATCGATGCGGAATTGTTAATGAAGCATGCCTCTCTCATCCAATGCAGTGAGCAGACACTCGACGAAGCGCTCCTTTCGCCATTCATAAAGCGCTCACGCCCCTATTTACAATAATTTTTCCAAAAAGTTAAAGGCATCTTGCGATTGTGCCATGACGATTTTAAGCGTGGCTGCCAGCGTTACCATCAGTACAACAAAAGCAACCGCAATTTTAATCGGCATTCCGATCACCAAAAGGTTAAATTGCGGCATGGTTTTCATCAGCATTCCAAAAATGAGATCAGCAAGCATCGAAAGGGCAGTAATCGGAAATGCTATCATAAATCCGACAACAAACATGTTGCCGGCTGCATGGACTATGTATTGGAATAAGGTAGGGGTTAGCATAAATCCTCCGAGCGGTACACGGGCAATGGATTCGGATGCATACAGCAGTATCCAGTGGTGCAGATCAAATTCAAGGAGGACCATCAGTGCCAATAGGGCTAAAAATTGGCTCACGATCGGCATCGATACACCCGATTGCGGGTCAATGGCCGAAGCCAGAGAAAAACCCATCATAAAGGATATCTGCCCTCCTGCAAAGGTAATGACATGGTAAGCCAATTGCAATACCGTCCCTACGGCAAGTCCAAAAAGCATCTCACCCAAAATTGCAACCGTTAAACTCAATCCGTCCATCGGTATCTCAATCGGCGGCAATGCGTTAAAAAAAACGATCGTAAAAAAAAAAGCCATAGCCGCTTTAATCGAAACGGGAATATTCATGTGCGAAAAAATCGGTACCGCCATAAAAAGGGCACTGAAGCGGGTAAACAAAAGGATAAAAGCGACGGTCCGTCCCTCACTGAATATCGCAGCCCATTCCATTCTTAGACCTCTACCAAAGACCCTTCACGCATCCGATAAACCCGGCTGCACTCTTTGGCCAACGCTTCGTCATGGGTCACCAAAACCATTGCCGCATTATGGCTCTGAAGATAATCATGAAAAAGATCCATCACCTCTTGCGCCGTTGAGTGATCCAGATTTCCGGTCGGCTCGTCCGCAAAAATCAATCGCGGTTTTTTGGATAGGACCCGCGCTATGGAGACACGCTGTTGTTGTCCTCCTGAGAGTTCGGTCACTTTTTGTGTTATCACATGATCTATCCCCAATCGCTGCAATAATGAAGACTCTATGGTCTCATTCGCCAAAATCGCGGCGACTTCCAGGTTCTCGTACGCGCTGAAACCTTTAAAGAGATAATGGCTTTGATAAATCAGCCCCAGATCATTTCGGCGAAGTTTGACCAGTTTTTTTTCGTCCAAACCATAAATATCTTCTCCGAAAAGTTCTACACGCCCTTCATTCGGACGCAATAAACTTGAGAGGATATGGAGCAATGTCGATTTTCCGCTTCCGCTCACGCCGACGATAGCAATCGATTCTCGCTCTTTTAATTCCAATGAGATATCGTTTAACAAAGGGTAATCGTAATGATGCGATAAAGAGGTGGCTTTTAAAAGTGTCATACGGGAATTATAGGAGAAATTAGATTAATACAAATGGCTATTAGTGCTATTTGCCAATCGATTGATGGAGTATTGTAAATTTAGGCTACAATTTTTGACTTTGAATATCCAAACTCAGGCTCAAAATTAAATCAAGCGGGCAACGCCGTATTTACTCTCTCGAAGAGCGCAGATATGGAAAGAGTTAGAGTGGAGATCGTCATAATATAGTCACGACGAGGGATGATAGCTTTTCGATCTTTTTAAAATCATTCTGATTGTAGGTTAGAAGCTCCAAACAATGTTTTTCGGCGATTGCCGTATGTAGGCAATCATTGATATGACGGAAACCGACTTGAGAAGCAAGATCGTGTCCCCGATCAAAGGTTTCCATATCGATCGAAAGGGTAGCAAATCGTTTGAAAACAGTGTAATTTCTCTCAATAATCTCCGTAGAAACAGATAGCTTTGCCATCACAAATAACCACTCTTGCAAACTCAGTGTCGAAAGGCTGAATTGAGCATTTTGAACCGCTTCGATCACCATTTTTTTCGCTACCGAATGTTTCATCTCATCTTGGTTGATAACAAAATGGACAAGAACATCGGTATCGAAATAGATCATAGGTTCACATCATCCGCGATAGAAGAAATGTCAATTTCGGGAGATATACGCAATGATTGCATATCGTTAAATGCTGCAAGAGCAATCATCTCTTCGACATTTCGATTGATAGGTACCTCATTCGTCATCATCGGCAAAATGATAATTTCAAGAGGAAGACCACGGAGCTGTTTCGGTAAATTATACTCCACCGCAAAGTTTG
The DNA here is from genome assembly GCF_023229695.1 of Sulfuricurvum sp. Classification (GTDB taxonomy): domain Bacteria; phylum Campylobacterota; class Campylobacteria; order Campylobacterales; family Sulfurimonadaceae; genus Sulfuricurvum. The sequence goes on along the minus strand of NZ_JALNYS010000001.1, from coordinate 120,927 downwards.
AGTTTTCACCGACAATCATTTTATGTGCATACATTTTTAACTCCTCTTAAAGGATAATAATTCATTTTTACTACTTTGAAGTATTTTAGCACAAAAAAAATCAAGAGTAACAACACCCCATATACTCTCTCGAAGAGCGCAGAGGGAGATAGAGTTTAGAGGGGTGATATTGGCTTTTAAAAGTGTCATAAAAGAATTATAGAGGAAAAATGTTTAAGGGGAGTGGAAATAGAAAAATGAAGAGAATCCCGTTTTCACGGGAATGACGCGAGGGGTAACCCTTACGCCATTTGTGCAGCGACTTCGGCAGCGAAATCGTTGACTTGTTTTTCGATCCCTTCACCGACTTCGTATTTCACGAACTCGACGATGGTTGCTGTACCGCCGTGAGCAGCCGCTTCTTTAGCAAGTGCTTGCGCCACAGTCAAAGAGTCATCCATAACGTATTTTTGATCCAACAACGCTTGTTCTTTATCCAAAGTCGTGTTGTCATCTACGAAACGTGCCAATTGACCCGGGATAATGTTTGGCCAGATTTTTTCCGGCTTGCCATCCGCTGTCAACTTTGCTTTGATCGCCTCTTCAGCCGCAGCCAACACTTCAGGTGTCAATTGGGACATAGAGATGTATTGCGGAACGTTTTTCAACGGTTTTTTCAAACGGCCCAACTCTTCGTTCTCAGTTTTGATCGCTTCAATACGGCCGATCGTCTCTTCTTCAACGTATTTCGGATCAAAATCCTGATAGCTTAACGTTGTCGGTTTCATTGCCGCTGCATGCATCGCGACGTTTTTAACAAACGGAGCCATTGCGTCCGCAGTTTTTTGGCTGTCACAGCTGATAGCAACCAAAACGCCGACACGTCCGTTTGAGTGAACGTAACCGTTAACGATACCGTTTTCACCCGCATTCAGGGTTACAAAACGGCGAGTAACGATTTTTTCACCGATACGGGCTACTTGGGAGGTAAAATATTCAGAGAAAGTACCGGTTTCATACGATGTTTCGTTCAACTCGTCAACCGTACTGACACCCGTCGTAAATACGTGTGCAGCCGTGTTGCCGACAAGAGCGATAAAGCCGTCGTTTTTCGCAACGAAATCGGTCTCAGAGTTAATCTCAACCAATGAAGCAGAAGCAAACGTTTCAGAAATTTTGATCCCCAAAAGTCCTTCAGCCGCTACACGATCCGCTTTTTTAGCGCTCTGCGCCATACCGCGGTCACGCAAAAACTCTTTTGCTTTTTCCATATCACCATCACATTCAGTGAGGGCTTTTTTACAATCCATCATCGGCGCATCAGTCGCCGCGCGGAGGTCTTTGACCATCGCTGCTGTAATTTCTGCCATGATTACGCTTCCTCTGCCGCTACTTCAGCTGCCGCTTCGACTACTTCTTCTGAAGCAACTTCTTCGTCAACTACCGCTTCGTCGTTTCCGCCGTTGCGAAGTGCTTTACCTTCATTGATCGCTTCCGCCATCTCTTTACAGAACAATTGGATAGAACGGATCGCATCGTCATTTCCAGGAATTGGAATATCGATAACATCAGGATCACAGTTCGTATCAAGTGGAGCAACAACTTGGATACCAAGGTTACGTGCTTCTTGAACCGCAATGTGCTCTTTTACCGCATCGATGACGAACATCATATCCGGCAAAGTTTTCATATGACGGATACCGCCAAGGTACGCAATCAATTTTTCTTTTTGACGATTCATCATCAACGCTTCTTTTTTAGTCAAAAGGTTGATTTGTCCGTTTGCTTGCATCTCTTCGATGATGTCAAGTTTGCGGATCGATTTTTGGATGGTCGGGAAGTTTGTCAACATTCCACCCAACCAGCGGTTGTCAACATACGGCATTCCACATTTTTCAGCCGCATCACGGATCGCACCGCGTGCTTGTTTTTTCGTACCGACGAAAAGAACGGTTTTTCCTTCAGCAGCAGCATCAAGGACGATTTGATACGCACCACGGAAATAACGCAATGTTTTTTGCAAATCGATGATATAAATGTTTTTACGAACACCGAAAATGTATTTTTTCATTTTCGGATTCCAACGACGTGTTTGGTGTCCGAAGTGTACACCGCACTCTAAAAGGTCTTTCATAGTTACCATAGTAGGCTCCTGAGTAAAATATTTTTGTTCTTCGTTTACTTGGGCGAGCGCAAACAGAGCCGATGAGACACCGGATGCACGAGAACAGCACGATTCGCTTGCGATTTTTTTCTTGGTCAACATAAACCCCGATAATTTCCTGACTATGGATGCAGGAGATTTACGAAACATGTGAGAGAAAATCGGGCGAATTATACTGAAGAGGCTCTTAATTTTAGCTGTATTTAATAATAGCTATCCCCCTTTCTCTATCACATAATAATCACATTAATTAAAACTATTTTTATATAATTTTTGCTAATATGATTCCCATATAAACCATGGGCATTATTAAGGAGCTTATAGATGGAAAAACGACTTTTAGGATCGATTGTCGCTGCTGCACTGATCGCAACAACGGGTGTAGCCGATGATACTCTTTCAGAGCGATTTGAAAAGATGGAAAAAGAGATGTCAGCGCTTAAAGCCGAAATCAATGCTCTCAAAGCTGAAAATTTCAAGCTTGGTAATGCCTCTGCTGCAGTTGAAGCTGAGAAAAAAGGGGAGAAAACAGCCTCTTCGCCTTTAGAAAAGAGCCTCGATGATCTTCAAGATCAGATATCGGATCTCAACAAGAGAACCAACGGCAACCATGTAAAATGGGATGTCGATTTCCGTACCAGCGTTGATAACCTCAGTTACACGATGGCCAACGGCAGCAAAAAAGAGAACGATGCACTCCTGAGCAACCGTTTATGGCTTGGCATGAGTTATGCCGCCAATAAAAACCTCAGTTTTGTCGGTCAATTAGCCTATAACAAACTCTTTGGGCAACGAAGTATGAGCCCTAATCCGTTAGCTGCGGATGGCTTCGACTGGGTAAGCGGCGAATCGGCGTATGATGATACCCTTCGTGTCCGCTCCGCCTATTTTTTCTATACGGATGAGGAGTTGGCGGGTCTGGATATCCCCTGGACGTTCAGCATCGGTCGACGCCCTTCAGCGAACGGCCACCTTATCAATCTGCGCGATGACGACCCTGTGGCATCCCCCCTTGCCCATACGATCAACGTCGAATTTGACGGGGCAAGTGCCAAATTCGGTCTTGGAGAGTTAAGCGGATTAGAGGGGTCTTACATTAAATTTTGCGCCGGACGCGGTATGAGCGATGCAGAGCCAAGATTTGATCCGGCTCCCTACTCCTCAAGCAGTGCAAAAACCAACAGCATCGATATGGCGGGGATCATTGCGGTTCCCTATGACGACAAACAATACTCTACAGGATTTCAATATACCTATGCCAACAATCTGATTGATATCACCGATAACGGGATGGTCAACAACAGTAATCCACCTTCAACTTCAGGGGCCCCGGTTTACACGTTTGAACCGGTCGGCGGATTGCACACCGCAACCGCTTTCGTGAGCATTAACGGAATCGGCGATGAGTGGAGTGATTATCTCGAAGACTCCACTTTTTTTATCAGCGGTGCGATGAGTAAAACCGATCCGTACGGCGGGAAAACCATGCTAGGCTCAACAGAGAGCAAAACCGGCTACAGCTATTGGATGGGTCTTCAAATGCCTTCATTGGTGAGTGATGAGGGGAAATGGGGAGTTGAATTCAATCACGGCTCACAATACTGGCGTCCGATTACCTATGCGGAAGATACATTGATCGGATCGAAAATTGCCGCACGCGGAGATGCCTATGAAGTTTACTTTACAGAGCCTCTTGTCGATGATATTTTATCATTCCAGCTCCGCTATACCTATATCGATTATGATTACAGCGGAAGCAATGGGTTCTTTGGCAGTGCTAGCGGTACCCCTATGGCTATCGGAGATATCCCCGTCCCTATGCAAGGTTCGATTGTTGATAAAGCTCAAGATATCCGAGCCTATATCCGTTATAAATTCTAACTGATGTTACGCACTTTCCGGGCAAAGCCCGTAAAGTGGCAGGGACTAAAGTCCCTACAACCCCCTAAAGCTACCCGCATCTTCCGGATGCGGGAGATTACTAACCTTTTCGCACGTGTTTAGACAAGGTGTGTAAGGTCAGATTCTAATGTGTTTTCATGAAATTCCCGCACATGCGGGAATAATAAAGTCTACGCCTGTAATTTCGCCAGCTCTTCTTTCACTTTTGCCACATGATCTTTGACCTTGACATTGCTCCATCCCGCGCGAACGATCCCTTTGGGATCGATAATATAGGTCGATCGGACAATCCCCATATACTCTTTGCCGTAATTCTTTTTCAAGGCCCATACGCCGTAGTTTTGCATCATCTGCGTCGTCGGATCACTGAGCAGCGTGATAGCGAGATCTTTTTTCTCGATAAAGTTGCGGTGTGATTTGGTACTGTCCGCACTCACCCCGAGGATAATCGCCCCAAGATCGTCATAATCATCCATAGCTGCGCTAAATTCGCAGGCCTCTGTCGTGCACCCCGGCGTAGAATCTTTCGGGTAAAAATACAATACGATCCATTTTCCGCGCAGATCCCGTAAACAAATCTCCACATCATCCTGATTGCTCAAACAAAATTCCGGTGCACTGCTTCCTATTTCCAACATTCGTTTTCCTTTTTAAAATTGTTTTCATCCCATACCTGCAATCCGCATTCGATCAAATACTCTGCCGCCAATCCGTTGCCGAGTCCAATCATCTCTTTGTCTTCATCGAGCATGGGTGTCGTCCCGAGTCCGCAACTGGGTGATTTGGATTTGAGAATTACCCGATCAATGTTCGGATGGGATTGAATAAACGCTTCAGTTACCGCCATAATCGCATCGGTCACATCCATACCGTCCTCATCCCGCAGCAGACGCCGAACGCCATCGCGCTCAATCACGCTGATTCGGCCTCTGGGCGTTCCCAGTACCGGTGCCTCGGGACAAAAAGGGATAAGGGTATGTTCTTTTCCCAACGCCATGATCTCTGCACACCCTTTACTCGCTCCGTCATATCGGCACATTTCTCCGAGCAAACACGCACTGACGGCCAATGTCATCTTTTAGAGTATGACAATCGATTTAATTTCGGTAAATTCTTCAATCGCAAAACGCGGCCCTTCGCGACCGACGCCGCTGAGCTTCACCCCGCCGTAAGGCTGGATATCAAAACGTAACGTCGGCATATCATTGATCACGATCCCCCCCGCCTCCAATTCGTCTATCGCACGGGTCGCATGCGCCAGATTATTGGTGAAAATTGAAAACTGCAATCCGTACGGAGAGTTGTTCATCCGTATCATTGCATCATCGATTCCATCAACCCGTACCAGACTGACGATAGGGGCGAAAACCTCCTCGCAGACGATCTTCATCGACTCGGTGACATCGGCCATGACACACGGGTAAAAAATCCGCCCTTCACATTGGGGGGGAGTCAATGCCCGCGCCCCTTCTGTGATCGCGCTCTGAACCCAGCTCATCGCCCGCTGTGCCGCTTCATCGTTGATCAACGGCCCGAGAAACGTCTCCTCTTCATACGGAGAACCGACTACCAGTTTTGCCGTCGCTTCGGCCATCTTCTGCGCGAAATCATCATAGATGGTGCTGTCGACGTAAATACGCTGAAGCGAAATGCATACCTGACCGGAATTGACAAATGCACCGATCGCACATCGCGACGCGGCATACTCCAAATCGGCACTCGTATCGATATAAGTCGCCGCATTGCCGCCGAGTTCCAGGCCCACTTTTTTGATTCCCGCACTTTTAGCGATAATCTCACCCACCCCCACCGAGCCGGTGAAACTGATGACACGGGGGATATCGCTCCCTACAAGAACACTCCCCACTTCGGCATCACCGTATACGACGCTCAGCGCATCCGCTACGGCATACGGGCTTTCGATAAAAAGTTTGGCAAGTTTGTAAGCACATAAAGGGGCTTCCGGCGTCGGTTTAAGGACTACGGCATTCCCCGCAACAAGCGCCGGTGCCAATTTATGCGCCACCAGATTGAGGGGGAAATTAAACGGGGTGATCGCGACAACGACTCCTGCCGGCTCACGACGCCAGTATGCGTGGGCACGACGACCGCTGCTCATCGCGTCGGTATTGATCGTCTCGCCATGCATGGTGCGCATCGTCTCGGCGGAAAGGAGTATCGTCTCGATGCAGCGGTCCACTTCGATTCGGGCATAGGTGATCGGCTTTCCGACCTCATCGCACAATACCCGGGCAAACTCTTCACGCTGTTGCCGGAGCTTTGAAGCAACATCCCTCAGCCAATCACAGCGTTGGTGTAAAGGAGCTTTTTTAGCCATCGCGGAAGCTTTGTGTGCCAAAACTAAAGCCGCTTTTGCATCGGATGCATCACAAACCGCTGCGCGGGAGACTACCCTTCCGTCATACGGGCTCAAGCGCTCAGTGTAGTTCTCTTTTTGAATTTCCCGAGAACCCATCCATACATGTGCATCCATTTTGCCACTCCTGAATAAATTATGTTTCAATTATACAAATCATCACCTAAAAAGAGCCGAACAGGGAGCTTTTAAGGAGTTTCTTTTTCACTCCGGCATAGAATGTGTCTCAAAATTACGCACAAGGGTTATCATGAATTTAACCATTACCGATGGAGTGTTAGGGGTACGTCCTCCGGTGACCAAACCTCATCCGGGGTTCTTTTTTCAAGTCGGAGAAGAGCGGTTTCGCAAACTGATCGATGACCATTATGAGATGATCCGCAACAGCGATATCGCATTTTTGTTTCCGGTCAACGACGAAGATGATTTTGCGGCGGCAAAACAACATGCCGCCGATTTTTTAATCCAAATTTGCGGCGGACCCGCTTATTTCGCTCAGTCACGCGGAGAACCTCGTATGGTGGGACGCCATGCACCGTTTCGAATCGATGAGCCTGCCCGCCGCCGCTGGCTTGAGTTTTACGGCGTATTACTCCCTAAACTTGAAGCAGAAGGGATAAACCCGGAATACATCCAATCGTTTTGGGATTATCTTGATGTATTTTCGATCTGGATGATCAATACGCCGACACATTAATCCTCTCCCGCGATTGCGGGTGTAGCCCCATAACTTCACCGCTCTGACAAAAGAATACTTTATCCAATTTAATATATAATCGTTAAGAAGATGAGAGATAATGAGTTATAAATATTACTTAGCTCTTATTTTTTAACATAATCTTTGATAAAATATTTTGAACAATTAGTATTGTAGTTAGTATATATTATAAGGTAACGGAATGAGTAAATTAAATAAAATATTTTACGGGCCAGCAGGAACAGGAAAAACGAGGAGAGCAATTGAAGAGGCTGTAGAAATTGTCAAAAGAAGTGAGAATCAAGATAATTTAAATGTATCCCAATTAGATACGTTGACCTATGATGGTAAACTTAAATTTTTTGAAAGTATTTCTACTTTACCTGATAAGTTAAAAATAACCGATGACGAATTACTTAAAGATATCCATAATCCAAGCATGAGATATGAACAAATTGAAAAAAAGCAATATAAAGGGTACTCAAAAACTGATTTAACAAATATGAAAAATGATGTCCTAGAATATCGTTTATATCCTCTAATTGAAACGGTCACTTTTCATCCAAGTTATTCTTATCAAGATTTTGTTGAGGGAATTAGTGTTGAAACTACAGAGAAAAATCAAATTATTTACAAAGCAAAAGATGGGATTTTCAAAAAAATTTGTGATAGGGCGATAGGGAATCCAACTTATAATTATGTCCTGATTATTGATGAAATTAATAGAGGTGACATCTCCTCTATTTTTGGTGAGCTTTTTACACTACTTGAGGATAGTAAGCGAGCAGGTGAAAAAGAGGTAATGTCTATCAATTTACCTTATTCCAAAGATGACAAAGGGAATCCAAAAAGATTAACTGTCCCAAAAAATTTACACATAGTCGCTACAATGAACACCGTAGATAAATCCATTGCTCTTATTGATGTTGCTTTAAGAAGACGATTTGACTTTATAGAGTGTATGCCTGACTACGATCTTGAAGAATTCAAAAAATGTAAAGAGGTTGATTTAGCAAAATTACTACGAACGATCAATGAACGGATCATGATACTCAAAAATGAACATTATCAGATTGGTCACTCTTATTTTTTAAATATTGATAACCGTGAAAAATTTGTAGAAGTTATGAAAAAAAGTATCATTCCTCTCCTTCAAGAGTATTTTTACGATGATTGGAAATCTATCTGTGCAGTTTTAAATCAGTCCTATGATACGTCTACCGATAATAGACTTTTTACTGTCAATCAAAAAAATACAACACTTTTTAGAAAAGAATTCGATGAATTGCTTGAATATCAAAATAAAAAAATATTTATATTAAAAGAAACTTTCACAATTGAAGATATAAAATCAATCTATGCGTGATATTTTAACCGTTAGTGAACATCAAGAAATTTTGGTTGCTTCCAAAAGAGATGTTGAAAATAATACTATTTCAAATGAGGACAAAGAGCTTTTATTTGAAGTTGTCCATCGTGATAGACAAAATAAAAAGCGGAATATTGTTTCTCATAATGGTAGGAATAAAATCAAAGCCAACGCTATCGTAGGGACAATCTCCCTCAAAACAGGTTTAACATTAGAGATATTGCCAAAATTTTCCAAAAATAATTTAGATAAAGAATCAATAAAAAAACATCGTAAGATGTTGCTTCAAATATTGAGAGTTTCTCATGAGAAAAATTTTATTAGTTCCTCTTCGCAAAGTTCAAAAGTATCAGCGGATGAAATGCCCCTTATCCACTACATTATTGAACTTTTTAGTGAGGAATTATTACATACTCTTAGAACGGGAGTGTATTCAACTTACAATAAAAAAGTAGAAAATAGTCCTCATATTAGAGGGAATATTTTAATCTCAAAAACCATCCAAAATAATAATATTGATAAATCAAAAGTGTATACATCCTATAATAAACATTCATCAAATAATCACCTAATGCAAGTTTTTAGAACACTTGCCAAGATATTACTTAACGATAATAACCTTTCCTATAAAGCCAAGCAAACATTGCATGAAGTTTATTTGTCGCTTGATGGTATTGATATTATCTTACTGAAACAACAAGATTTTAAATCTGTTACTTTCAATCGATTAAATGAGAAATTTGAGGTACTTTTCAAGCAAGCAGAGTTTATCTTTAATCGTTATATGCCTTTTAGTAGCCATATAAATTCAACCCCTTTTTGGTCAATTCTTTTCAATATGGATTACCTGTTTGAAAAATTTTGTGCTTATCTTTTTAGAAAATCAGATTTAGAAATTGAAGCACAAAGTAGTATCAAATGTTTTGAGAATCACAAATCAAGTGTAAGCGCAAAGCCTGACTTTATTGTTAAGGGAAATAGAAATCTATTTGGTACAGAAATCATTAATGTTGTTGATGCGAAATGGAAACTATTGAATAGTGATAAAAATTTATATGGGCTAGATGCTCAAAACTTTTGGCAACTTTTTAGTTATATGAATTTACTCAATCATGATCAAGAACTTCATGGATATTTTATCGTCCCTAAAAACAGTAAAGATTTTGAAGATGAAATCATTTTTACCCCTATCAAAGAAGGAAATAAATCTATTACTATTTTGAGCATTGATTTTTCTTTAAGCTTTGAAGAGTTGATCGAAAAATATCGTTTTAGAATTATTGATAAGGTATTGAAGTTAGATATTAGGATTGTTGAAGAAATTGTAGTAGTCAAGGAAGAAATTTTTGAAGACTCAATAGAGATTGAAAAAAGTAGTGAAGAAGTGTTTGCATTTAGTTTTGAAAATTTTATTACTGAACTAGAAATCTTACATAATAATAAAAATATACTCAAGCAATTATCTCCAGCAAAGAAAGATGAAAGATTTAGAAATATTTTTTATTTAAAAGAAATATATAATGCAAATAGTCAAGTTTTCAAGGTAGCAATTAAAGAAAATTTAACTAAAGAATCTTGGGATTTAGAAGGCCTAGCAATAGATACTATCCCAAATAATATTATAAAGCTTAAAGGTCTTGTTAGATTAAGCTTAAAAGATAACCGTATCCAAGTGCTGCCAGAACCGTTCTTTAAGTTAAAACATTTAGAAAAATTAAACTTATCCAAAAATCTTACTAAAGATTTACCCAATGAAATACTCAATCTAAAATCACTAAAAGTTTTATCGATAGATAAAGATATTGTTGAAGCAAATCTAAAAGTTATAACAGAGTTACAAAAAAATAACGTACTGATTAAAGACGAAGAAGATAATGATTTGAGTGAGTATATTGATTCACTTCTAAAGCTTATTGAAATTAGAAGTATAGAAGGAATTATTGATCCTGAAGAGGTAAAAGAAAATGTCCATGATAAAACTATGGAAGTAATAACTTTTAATAGCGAAGATGTAGAACAGTATTATAGCAATAATTATGACACTATTATATCTTTGGCTAATTATAAAAATTTACCTGATGAGTATAAAATTATTTTGTTTTTTCGTGAATATGATGACGTGAAAATAAAGAATGAAGTTCGAAAGATTTTAAAATCACATGCAAACCAAGAATTAAAAGAACTATTTGAACTTTCAATTAAATCATTTATAATTGATATACTTGAGGTGAATTTTGAACAAATATCTGAAAAGCATATTTCATGGCTTAGAGGTTTTGTCTACTGTAATAACAATAGTGCTTTATTTAAAATAAAAGTTATTATCGCTAAGCATACCGACAATCAGGAGTTGATTGAAAAATTAAGTAATGAAACCAATGAAAAGAAAATCATATTTGCACTTTTGACAAACTTTAATAAAAATGGAAAAGATGATTATGTTGTAAATAGTGCTATTTTAAGAAAAATATTTATCAATTCAATTAATAACTTTGACTACAAAATAGCTATTGCTATTTTGAAAAGAAAAGAATTGGAATATTCCTTATTTTATGATATTTTTAAACATTGTAAAGACGAAATAAGTTTAACACGCTTACAAAATAATGAGTATTTTGATACAAAAATTACCCAATACATTGAAGAGCAATTAATCTCAATTGATAAGAAGCAAAAAAATATTTATGAAGAGACAAAAGTAGCCATTGATCCTCCTAAAATTACTTTAGATGATTATCAAAGTATGAACGATCATGAAAAAATGAATTTTTTAGAAAATGTCGATTTTACTTCAATAGACTCAAATGTTATGAAAGATATTATCTATCATGAAAAAAATGAACAAATCTTTTTAAAAATTATTCAACAAAAAATACATTTAAGATTTATCATACTTATTTATTTACTAAATCTTGAAAATAAAATTATTCCTGAGAAGATAGATGAAATTATTCCATTGGAACAAGAGTATATCGCCGATCATTTTATTGGTCAGTTAAATAAAAATTTCAATACGATTGATAGAGAAATACTTTTAGGTTATGCTATGACAGCAGGAAAAAAATTTTATGATATCAGAGAAAAAATTTCTGAATTAACAAATGATTTGGATGTTTTAAATGAGCTATCAAAACACAGAGACGACCAAAAAGTTTTAGAGATAATTAGGTATAAAAATACAACTACAAAGTATGAATATTTTAGAAAAAAAGACTCAATTTATTCTACTGAAATTCTTGATCGAATCGCTAGATACGAAGAATACTATGAATTTGAAAATACTTTTTGTCTTATAATTAAACTTGCACGTAATTTTTCTTTACTAGAAGAAACAAAAGAATATTTATTTGAAAAATATAAAAATGATAAGATTTTTTTAGAAGCACTTTCTCAAAATAAATCTTCTAGGGAATTACAAAATAAAATTGAGAGTGCTCTACATGACCCTTATAATGAGCGTAGCAATAATGAAATTTTTAATGGAATAAAACTTAATTAAATAAACATATAAAAACATAAACAGGGGTCAGCTATTCAATCTTCACTTTTAGAAATTTAAATGGAATGCCAATTGGATATGCGATAATGCTTTAGAAGATTATGCCCGTAGACACAATAAATCATCTCCATGCTTATCGGTATAGGTACGAAAACCAAATTGCTCGATATAATGGAGTTTTAGTCGTTCATTATCGGGGACTAAGACAAGCCATCGTACTGCTGAAAATGCTCGGGTATTTGGGATAACAACACTGGTAATATACGCCATCAAATATTCAGAAGCACTTCCCCCTAAATCGTCGATTATGCTTCCCCGAAAACTCGGATTGACAAAAATAAAATCGACGAGTAATGCAGGAAGATGATCGACTTTTGAACAACTAAGCCCGACTAGTGCGATGATAGTTTCCTCAGCATCGATGAGAATATGGATAGTTGAGGATTTGTTTTCGGAGTCTTTGATAAGTTTTTTGAGGAAACCGCGTTCACGCTCATTGGTGGAGAGTTTTAAAATTCTTTGTTTATAGGTAACGCTGTAGTGAATGATCTTAAAAGTCATATACTACTTTTGCGTTCTTGATGATACTTTTAGCACGCTTCAAGAATTTTTCACCTTTTGGGTTTTCTTCAACAGAGGCAATAAATTCTTTCGGGAGCTTATTGGGCAAATTGACACGAACGATATGTCCAGCTTGGGTCATTTTATACGCCATATCTTTTTCTCCTTTTTTAAAAATATGTAGAAATATTATAACATATTATTTACGGTCTAAAAACCTCTATCTCCACACACTTTGATGGATACCATTAGCGGTAAGGAGTTTCATCCCGTATGTCGTATATCATAAGGGTTAAAACGCTCTACGTTTTCGCATATTTCGCACTAGCGTATCAACATCATCATTTAGCTCACTCCACATCCCAAACATCGTATCGTCTTTCGGTGTTTGTTTAGAGTCGTCATACGAGATAAGCTTGGCTCCACGGTGTGTGATCGTCACATCTTCCCCTTTGTTGAGGACATCAAATAAAAATGAGACATTAAAACGGAGGTCTTTGGCGGTTACTGTCATCAAAGATCCTTTAACTATATACTTGAAGTATAAACTATATAGCTTTATAAACGATTAAAAAGAAGCAACAGGTGATAACTATAGCTATCGCCGATTCAAGTAGTAATTGCAATACCCCAACACATTAATTTTTCCCGCATTTGCGGGCAAAGTGCCCTTTTAGATAAATCTTCAACCCCTTAATAAACCTTAAACCCCAACTGCGCTAAAATCTCCCAATTTTTCTTTTGGAGATTTTCCCTATGAACGAAGCCAAATTTATTTGGATGAACGGTAAATTAGTCCCGTGGAATGACGCAAAAATTCACGTCCTTTCTCATACGCTGCATTACGGCAATGGTGCCATTGAAGGGACAAAAGCCTACAAAACCCCAAAGGGGTATGCTATTTTTCGTCTGAATGACCATACGAAACGTCTGCTTGAATCCTCAAAAATCACGTTGCTTGATGTCCCCTATACCCTCGAAGAACTCAATGAAGCCCAGATTCAACTGCTGAAAGCAAATGAATTTACCGGTGAAAATGTCTATCTTCGCCCGATCGTTTATCTAGGATACGGAGTGATGGGTGTGTATCACAAAGAGGCACCGGTAGATGTTTCCATCGCGGCATGGGAATGGGGCGCTTATCTGGGTGAAGAGGGGCTTAAAAAAGGGATCCGCCTTAAAATATCCTCCTTTAACCGTACTTCCAACCGTTCCAATATGGGAAAAGCCAAAGCGGTAGGAAACTACCTCAATTCCCAAATGGCAAAATATGAAGCGGTTGAATCCGGATACGATGAAGCACTTCTTCTTGATGATGAAGGGTACGTCGCCGAAGCAACCGGTGCCAGCTTCTTTATGATCCGAGACGGAGAGATCATTACCCCCCCTAGCGATAATGCCCTCCAATCAATCACCCAGAAAATGGTCATTGAAATGGCCGAAGATATGGGATATAAAGTGATCCGCCGTCGTATCAGCCGTGAAGAGATTTACGTTGCGGATGAAGCATTCCTTACCGGAACGGCTGCAGAGATCACACCGGTACGTGAAGTCGATGCACGTATCCTAGGTGGCGGAGGATGCGGACCCATTACCGAAAAGATCCAGAGCGGCTATTTTGATATCGTATATGGACGCAACCCCGAGTACGATCACTATTTGACATATATTGACTAATTTAAGATATAACACCACGAGACGTTTCTTTTAGAAACGGACAACATAAAGGAATTACAATATGGCGAGTGATATGAATGACTATTTCAACAAGAAAAAGAATGAGGGTCAAAAAGGGGGAGGATTTCAATCTCCCAAACCTCCTAAGTTCGATTTTAATATGAACGGACAAAAAACCGGTATTTTTTGGCTTATCGGCGGAGTCATACTATTTCTTTTCCTTGCAAAACCTTTTGTTATTATCACCGAGGGTGAACGTGGTATTTTGTCAACCAACGGTAAATATGAGGAACATACCTTATTGCCGGGGCTCCATTTTTTGATCCCCGTCATCCAAAAAGTTTATTTGGTTGACACCAAAGTCCGTATTATCAATTATGCCGATAAAGTTGATCGTGCTTCCACAACAGGGGATGGGATTTTACTCAAACCGGCAATTACCGTTTTGGATAAACGGGGCTTGCCGGTTTCCATCGATATGACGGTTCAATACCGCCTCAACGCACAATTGGCGGCACAAACCATCTCCAACTGGGGTTTTAGCTGGGAAGATAAAATCATCGACCCCGTAGCTCGTGACGTAGTCAGAAATGTCATCGGGCAATATGAAGCCGAGTCGTTACCGATCATGCGCAATGCGATTGCCCAAAAGATTGAAGAAGGGATACGCAATACGGTAGAAGGGCAGAAGAATGCACCTGCCGAACTTGCATCGATCCAGCTTCGCGAAATCGGTTTACCGCAAAAAGTAAAAGATCAGATCGAACGGGTACAGGTAGCAAAACAAGAAGTTGAACGGGCTCAGCAGGATGTCGAACGGGCCAAACAAGAGGCTCTGAAAAAAGAGACCGAAGCACAGGGGAGCGCCAATGCCGTTACCATTGAGGCAAAAGCCAGAGCACAAGCCAACCATCTGATCGCACAATCTCTCACTCCGGGTTTGCTCAAGCTTGAACAAATCCAGGTTCAAGGTAAATTCAACGAAGCGCTCAAAGAGAACAAAGACGCCAAAATTTTCCTCACCCCGGGAGGATCTACTCCAAATATCTGGATCGATACCAAAACGCCGGATTC
The DNA here is from genome assembly GCF_023229695.1 of Sulfuricurvum sp. Classification (GTDB taxonomy): domain Bacteria; phylum Campylobacterota; class Campylobacteria; order Campylobacterales; family Sulfurimonadaceae; genus Sulfuricurvum. The sequence continues at coordinate 105,628 of NZ_JALNYS010000001.1, read as the reverse complement.
TCAAAAAATCACTTCAGCGCAACACTAACTCTCCCTTCGGAGAGTTTATCCCGCCTCCACTCGTGGAGACGGGATAAATACTTAAAAGGTCACCTATGAATCTCGATCACATCGATTGGCAAAAATCCGCGCTTCTTCCCGTCATCGTTCAGGACTCTACCTCTCTGGAAGTGTTGATGATGGCCTATATGAACCGTGAAGCGCTTGAGCTCTCCCTCTCAACCAAGACGGCTCACTATTTCTCCCGTTCCAAACAGCGTCTATGGAAAAAAGGGGAGAGCAGCGGACATCTTCAGCATATTGAGCAGTTTTTACTCGATTGCGATAACGACACCCTCCTCATCAAAGTACGGCAAGAGGGAGTTGCCTGCCACACAGGGCGCAAATCGTGTTTCTTTACCGATATCGAATCGGGTGAAAGTATCAGCCGGCCGGAAATTGACACGACTGCCGCATACGGTGTGATCGATGAGCTTTACCACACCATTCTGTCGCGAAAAAACGCAGACCCCTCTACATCCTGGACGGCAAAGCTTCTCTCGAAAGGGGATAACGCCATTCTTAAAAAAGTGGTCGAAGAGGCCGGCGAATTCAGTTTCGCGATCAAAGACGGCAATGAAAATGAAATTATTTATGAATGCGCCGATTTAGTCTATCATGTCCTCGTTGCACTGGGGCATAAAAACATCTCTCCCGATCGCATCAAACAAGAGCTTGCGCGCAGATTCGGAACAAGCGGTATTGCGGAGAAAAATTCCAGGGACCAATGAAAGCACTTATTCAAGACTTTATCGCCCGTTTAATCATCTACGATTACCTTCTGATAGGAGGTGTTGTCGTTCTTTTTATCATTTTGCTTCTTTTGGCAATTCTCATACGGCATAAAATGCGCTTGGCAATTTTTCTCGTCATACTTGCATTTGGTCTGCTAACCGCAGGATCCGTTTGGGGATACATGGCGCTGCATCACTATCTGTTTCAGCACACGATTCTCCTCAATGAAGTCAAAGCGCTTGAATTTACCGAAGCTCTTCTGATTAAAGGCGATCTTAACAATACCTCTCAACGCCCTTTTCATGAGTGCACCATTACGGCGAAAGTGTATAAAGTGAGTCATAACAAATTGATCGATCCGATTTATCCCTATATCCCGTTCAAAAAAAATACCTTAACGATGGCAGAGGAGATTCTTCCGGGTCACTCGGCCTCTTTTAAACTTTTTATTGAACCGTTTCGCTACGCAAAAGACTATAACGTTACCGTAAAGGGAGAATGCAGATGAGCCCGTTAACCTATTGGCACTACCTGTTTATAAGTACGCTGTTGCTTATTTTTATTTTAGGGGTTGCGCTGTCATTTCGCAGCGATTCAAAATGGTCAATTATTACCAGTATTAGCCTCGCTCTTTTATTGATAGGTATTTTTGGATGGATCACCATTAACGGTAACGTATATCACGTCGAAATTATCCGTTCCGATCACCATCGAAATTATCAAACCGAACAAATCGTCATTACGGGAGTAGTCAAAAACACCGGAGAATTTCCCGTATCAAACGTTATCGGTACGGTCAAGCTTGTCAATTCACGGGGAGGCAACGAAGAAAAAGCAAGTCAATTTCGCCAGCCTACCGCTTTTGCAGAAATCATGGGGGATGATCCCCACTTTAAAGCTCAAAATATTACAACCCAGCATGTTATTGCCAATGCACTGAGCCCCAAAGCATCAAAGTCTTTTACAATCATCATAGATTATCCCCCCTATTTTGGGCACGGAGCCTATGAAATCGAAGCCTCTGCAAATTAATATTTGAGATTTGCCTCTTTGAGGCTCTTGTTGATCATTCGAAATTGCTCATTTTTATCTTTGCACCACTCCGGTGCAATCAGGGAATCATCGCCGATCCCCGCACTGATACGTTGGACGCTTACCCTTTCAGGCTTGAGAAGAAGGGCCTCTTTTAGAACCTCGGTGTAAAGTTCTTGCGTAATCGGAACAAATTCCCCCCGCCCGTACTCATTTGCCAGAGCGGTCCGCTTCACGACATAAAGCGGATGATATTTGACGGAATCAATCTCAAGATCGTACGCCTCTTTTGCCGTTTCCAGCATCATCTCTTTCGTCTCTCCAGGAAGGCCGAAAATCAAATGACCGCATACGTTAAGGCCATAACGTTTTGCTTTCATTATCGCCTCTTTGACATTCTGACTGTCATGACCTCGATTAATCCGCTTTAGCGTTTCGTCATAGATAGATTGAATTCCAAATTCGAGCCACACCTCTGTTTTTTTTGAGAGTTCGCTCAAATATTCCAACGTCTCTTCGCTAATGCTGTCTGAGCGGGTACCGATACTAATCCCTACAACACGATCAAAGGTCAATGCTTTGTCGTAAAGGGCCTTTAGCGTCTCTTGCGGTGCATAGGTATTCGTAAAACTCTGAAAATAAACCAGATACTTTTGTGTACCCTGCTCAGAAGCGAGTTTTTTAGACAAGGCGTTAAATTGCCATTCAAGCTGCTGCAGTTGCTGATCTAGGTAAGGATTGTCTACAGAGTGAAGGTTCAGAAAGAACCCTTTTAGCGGCTTTGCTTTGTCCAAACTCGGACTAAAAGAGTCGTTTTCGCAAAAGGTGCACCCCCCTTTTGCAACGGTTCCGTCGATATTCGGACAGGTAAATCCGGAGATAGAGATGGGAACTTTAGAGACTTTCCCACCGAATTTGCGGTTCAGATATTGTCCGAACGTAAAGATCTGCTTCCGCATTAAACCCTCTCTATTTTGTACATCTCAAAAAACAAAGTTTTTTGTAGCTTTAGGGGGTTGCAAGGGACATTTGTCCCTGCCATTAAAACGGACGAGTTCGTTTTAATGTGTAGCATTAAATAATATACTTGCCGGTAAAACAGGCGGTACAGTAATTTTCTTCTTTCCCGTTAACACTGAAGAGAAGCGATTCATTACTAAGATATCCGAGAGAATCGGCTTCGATAAACGCACAAATCTCATCGATTGTCATATTTGCCGCAATTAGTTTCTCTTTATCCGGAGTATCTACCCCATAATAACACGGGTCCGTCGTCGGAGGGCTCGAGATACGCATATGCACTTCAGAGGCACCGGCCGCTTTTAACATACGGACAATTTGACGGCTCGTCGTCCCGCGAACGATCGAATCATCGATAACAATGAGCCGTTTCCCTTTAATGAGCCGTTCAATCGGGGAAAGTTTCATTTTCACTTTTAGATCGCGCATCTCCTGTGTCGGTTCGATAAAGGTACGACCGATGTAATGATTACGCATAATCGCCATCTCAAAGGGAATGCCGCTTTCTTGTGAGTAACCGATTGCTGCAGGAACTCCGCCATCGGGGACCGGGACAACCATATCGGCTTCAACCGGCTGCTCTTTCGCCAACTCTTTTCCCATCGCTTTACGCATTTCATACACATTTTGCATATACACGTTGGAATCGGGACGGGCAAAATAGACATACTCAAAAATACAATGCTTCGGTGTAGGCTCAAATACTTTAATGGATTTCGGCGCTTTGTCTTTTTCAAAAATCAACAGTTCGCCTGGCTCTACATCACGAATGTACTCAGCTCCGATCAAATCAAAGGCACAGGTTTCGGATGCAACAACATATCCATCCCCCACCCTTCCGAGACTTAGGGGACGAAATCCGTGAGGATCGCGCATTGCAAACATTTTTGATCGGCTCAAAAAAACAAGAGAGTAAGCCCCTTCAATCTTTTTAACCGCATCAATGATCCGATCTGTCAAATGGTGCTGGTCACTTTTTGCGATCAGATGAATCAAATTTTCGGTATCCATAAAGGTTTGAAAAATTGCCCCTTTTTTAATCAAAGCATCACGTACCTCTTTGGCATTGGTCAGATTACCGTTATGGACAATCGACATCTCTCCTAAATCATACCGCGCAAAGACGGGTTGGGCATCAAGGATGGAGTCATCACCCGCTGTTGAGTAACGGGTATGTCCGATTGCCATCTCCCCTTTGAGGGTATGAAGCTTTTGATTGTCAAATACCTGTGTTACCAAACCGCGATCTTTGATCGTATACAATTTTTCACCGTCACTCGTACTAATCCCAGCTGCTTCCTGCCCTCGATGCTGCAGAGCATGAAGGGAAAAATACGCCAATTTAGAGGCCTCAGTATGGTTAAAAATACCAACTACCGCACATTTTTCATTTAAGCTACGCACAAAAAAATCCTTACCGTCAGAGTTATTTTGAACTCTATTTTTGAACACCAAAAGGATCACACCCCTTTGGCAACACTAGCCGATTAGGCACTGAAACTTGCTTCTACAAAGCAGAAATCAACTATCCAAACAATCACTGATCGAATAAAGCCCATTAGGCTTGCCTACGATCCATTTTCCGGCACGGATTGCCCCTTTTGAAAATGTATTGCGACTCGTTGCGGTATGGTGAAGCTCAATAAACTCACCGTCATTGTAAAATCCGACTGTATGACGTCCGACAATGTCGCCGCCGCGTAATGCCATAACGGCAATTTCATCCTTACTTCGTTCCCCGATGTTACCGTTGCGTCCGCTGACACGGACGGTATTTAAATCCAAATCACGGCCTGCGGCGGCTGAATGGGCCAACGTCAATGCGGTTCCGCTTGGGGCATCTTTTTTGTGTCGGTGATGCTGTTCAACAATTTCAATGTCAAAACCGGAAAGTGTTTTGGATGCGGTATAGACCAGCTTGTTCAATAGCGCCACCCCCAATGACATATTGGTTGCATACAAAATCGGCATAGACTCACTTGCCGTTTTAAGAAGATTCATTTGATGTTCATCCATCCCTGTCGTCCCGATCACAAGAGGACACGGATGTTTCATTGCCTCTTCCAGCAATAATTGCGTCGCTTCAGGAAGAGAAAAATCGATAATAACATCGGAGCTTTTGAGCAATGTGGCCATGTCATTAGTCACCAATACCGACGGATCAATTGAAAAATTCAATTCATTGCGGACATATACGGCCGCTAACGAAATTGCTTTTTCTTCTCGCAAATCATCGATCAACAATCTCCCTACACGGCCACCTGCTCCAAATACTCCTGCTTTCACCATATCAGTCATCCCCAATTCTTATTCTAACTGATGTTACGCACATTAGGAACAAATCCCCTAAAGCTACCCGCACCTTTCGGATGCGGGAGATTAACCGATCTTTATTTGCACTTTTCACTCATAGCCCGTAAAGTACGTAACATCAGATTCTAAAATGTATTCTATCTTTTTAGTGTTTAAAAGGACGAAATTTTTCTCTTCTCACAATAATTTGCGTAGAAACCGATTTAATCAAATACTTTTCACCTATTCGGATTAATGACTCTGTTCGTCCACATACGCAATTGCCTGTAAGGCCGCTACGGCACCGTCACCCGCTGCACACACCACCTGCTTCGGTGCTTCCGCACGCATATCCCCCGCTGCAAAAAGACCCGGTACGGAAGTTTTCATGCTGAGATTGACATTGACTTCTCCCCATGGGGTCATATCACACAAAAAGGTGCCGTCTTCTTGAAGCAATACCTGATTATTAACGTTATTTCCGACAAAAACAAATACACCGGGAACATCAATATGACGCGTTGATCCATCCTTAAGAGCAACACGTATTCCCGTTACCCCCATTTTGTCTCCTAACACCTCTTCAGGAATCGCATTGACGACAAGCTCAATATTGGAGGTATTTTTCACCCTCTCAATCGTATTGGGAGCGGAACGGAACGTATCGCGTCTGTGGATAAGATAGACACGAGAACAAATTTTGGCCAGATAAAGTGCCTCTTCCAAAGCGGTATCGCCGCCGCCGATCACGGCAACCTCTTTCCCTTTATAGAAAAAACCGTCACACGTCGCACAGGTACTGACACCGCGCCCGAAATAGAGATCTTCACCGACGAATCCGGCCCGTTTAGGGGTGGATCCGGTACAGACGATGACGCTTTTGGCTTCATCACTGCTTCCGTCCGATTTATTCACGATAAAAATACCGTCTTCACGGCGAGAGACCCGGATTACTTCCGACATCTCATGCTTCAATCCGAAACGTTGGCACTGCTCCGGCCAGGGAATCATCAAATCCATACCGGTCATATGGCCGGTCACCCCAGGATAGTTCTCGATCTCCGAACTCATCGTAATTTGCCCTCCGGGCATCCCTTTTTCAAACATAACAACGTTCTCTAACCCGCCTCGCGTAGCATACAGTCCTGCTGTCAGCCCTGCAGGACCTCCTCCGATAATAGCACAATCCAACATCCAAGTCCTCCGCTTTTGTAATTTCAAATGATACCCTCTTGTAGTTAAAACCGACTACACGAAGAAGAGGATAACAATTGCTTTAGAAAACTTTTAGAAGGGGGGGGGAAAAATAAAAATATAACTGATGTTACGCACATTTCTTTAGCAAGTGCTACATGGGGAATTATTCTCCCGTATCCGAAAGATACGGGAAGCTTCAGGGGGTTGTAGGGACTTTAGTCCCTGCCACTTTACGGGCTTCGCCCGAAAAGTGCGTAACATCAGAATATAAGAGAGGATTCTGACCCGAAAGGGTCAAGCTTTAGTGCCATAGAGGCAAGTGTAGACGAGGAAATGGATCCCCTCAGAGTTGAAAATTATAGTAATGCGTTTAATTTATCAGCGAATGCTTGCTTGGAAGCTGCGCCGACCATTTGCTCAACCACTTCGCCGTTTTTAAAGAAAAGGATAGTCGGGATAGAACGGATACCGTATTTTACAGCGATATCTTGTTCTTCATCTGTATTAACTTTACAAATTGCCGCTTTTCCCTCAAATTCAGCAGCCAGTTCTTCAATTACCGGAGCGATCATACGGCAAGGTCCACACCATGGAGCCCAAAAATCAACTAACGCGACACCCTCTTTGGTTACTTCTTCAAAATTTGATACTGTCAATTCAATGTATTTACCCATTGTACTTCCTTGCGTTTATGAATATTTATGGGAACCATTATAACGCCTCAATCTTTAAAATGTCTTATTATGTATGTTGAGCGTTTTTTCTCAGCAATGCTACCGATTTAACCCATCCGATTCAATTTATTCGGACTCCGGATTATCCTCTGATGTTACGCACTTTCCGGGCATAGCCCATAAAGTGGCAGGGACTAGAGTCCCTACAACCCCCTAAAGCTACCCGCATCTTCCGAATGCGGGAGAATTCCCCCTTTTCGCACTTGCTACAGCAAGGTGCGTAAGGTCAGTTATTCTCTCTCCTGCACGATTCTTCGCTCAGCATATAGGCATACTTGCTTTTAATCTCTTCCAGAGTCAACTCTCCGGGCGGTTTTCTCACAGCGATAAATCCGCAATGTTCTCCGTGTTCATCATACTTCGGGGTGACCAAAACGATGACCCAATAAAAAGCGCCATCCTTTCGCAAATTCTTCACATACCCTTCCCACGGCTCACCCTTCAAAACACTCTCCCACATCGATCGAAAACAACATTTCGGCATATCCGGATGGCGTAGAAGCGAGTGAGGCTTGCCGATCAATTCATCCTTCTCATACCCTGACATTTTTATAAATAGACGATTGACATAGGTGATTCTCCCGCGTAAATCAGTTTCGGTAATCATATTACCACCCTCAAATTTCACTTCAACATCCGTCGGGGTAGGCTTAGCCATTTTAAAACCTTCTATCACTAAAATGATTACCCAAGATTATATCAATGAAAGCCGGTTCTGTCAAATAAAATATAACTACAATCTATAACTTAAAGTTTTTAGAGTGTAGTATTTTCAATCCATTCAATCCCTTCATCAGAGATAATAAGGGCATCAATGCAATACTCTCCATCCCATTTTATTTTTTGTAGATATGCCTGAATCGCGCGGTTAAGTTTTTGCAGTTTGGCGGGGGTAATATTGTAAACGGCCTGCTCATAACTTTGAGCGCTTTTGACCTCAATAAAATGGAGCACTCTCTCTTTTAAGGCGATAATATCGATCTCTCCGAATCGGTTATACACATTGCGATCGATAATTCGTATCCCGCGTCTTCGTAGGTATTCACATCCGCGTTCTTCGGCAAGCGTCCCCTTGGCGCGGCTCATCGGTCAATCCAGATAATCGGGCTTGATCACCTCGACTTTGACTGACTTGAAGCGTGCTGTTTTAATCAGCTCATCATACTCATCACCGAATAAAAAGTTAATCCGGCTCTTAGCATGGTGAAACGTTGTAAAAAGGGTCCCTTTTTTCACCGTCGAACTCACTTTTACCCGCAAAGGGGCACTTTCACCGTACTGGCTTTTGAGGACGACAAAATCTTTATATTCGAAAAATTCTTCATCGTCAACACTGACGAGAAGGATATCTTCACTATGACTTCGCCCCAGCTTCTCACACGCATTGGTCTGAGCGGCATTATTGTAATGGACCAGGACCCGCCCTGTTGTCAGATAATACCCTTCATACTCCGGCCCCTTCAACAGCTCTTCAATCTGACCGCGCGGCTCATATTGTTTGTAGCGAAATGCCCCTAATCCGTCCTTGGTACGGAAATCATGCAGATGCAGCACGGGAGTATCCTCGTCTTGAACGGGCCATTGAAGCCCTCTAAGGCGGTTGGCTTCGAGTTTTTCATAACTCGCTCCGCCAAAACGCTCCGGAGCATCAACCCGTACCGATTCCCATACATCGCGTGAACTTTTGACACCGAGATCTTTGCCGTAGCGCTTGGAAATCTCGGCGATCACTTCCCAGTCATCAGGCATCGTGACATGAATAAACGGCTGTGAAAGGTGCAACCGCCGCTCGGCATTGACGTAGACACCCGTCTTTTCATAGGCGCTTTTGACCCCGAAAATAATGTCCGCAAATTTGGTGATCTCGTTATCAAAAAGCTCATTGACAATCAATAAATCGAGATTTTTGAGTGCCGAATGGATTTTGTTTTGGTTCGGATGGATATGGGCGATATCCTCGCTGATATTAAAAAGAGCTTTGATTTTACCCTCGATCATGGCATTGATCAAATCGGGAGTCATCATACCGACCTCCTTGGGAGGCTGATAATCGGGGGCATAATAGGGGAGCATTCCGACATCGCAGGTCCCCTGAACATTATTCTGCCCCCGAAGCGGCATTAGCCCGGCCCCCCGTTTTCCGATATTCCCCGTCAATAAAGCCAAATGGGTAATCGCCATTACGGCATACGACCCGTCCAGATGCTCCGTAATACCCAGACCCCAGAAAAAAAGGCTTTTTCGCGTCGCGTATTTTCGGGCAACGCTGTGAATCTCTTCCCTCAACGATTCATATCCGGGGATCTGAAGGAGGTAATCGGGATTGGCATACGGATCGTTCAAGATCGATTGTTTGTACGCTTCGTACCCCTTGGTACGGGCCGCAATAAAATCGGCATTGACCAGATTTTCGGAAATGATGACGTAGGCCATCATATTGAGCATCATCAGGTTCGCTTCATACGGGATACTCAAATGGTGGGTCGCCGATTTGGAAAGCTGAATCCGCCGCACGTCCATAACCGCCAGCTCAACCCCTTTTTGTTTGATCACATCGAGCATTCGATTGGCAACAATCGGGTGTCCTTCGGTCGTATTGGACCCCATTACCACCAAAAATTCGGTTTCGTAAATATCATCGAACGGATTGGTAGCAGCCCCTTCACCGATTGTCAGACGCATCCCCTTGAGTGAAGGGGAGTGACAAACGCGGGCACAGTTGTCGACATGCGGAGATCCGACGACATGACGGGTAAAATGCTGGAAAAGATAAGAACTTTCGCAGCTGGTACGAGCTCCTCCGATCGCGGCAAATGTATGGGAACCAAATTCATCGGTTAAGGATTTCAGTTTTCGGGCGGCGAGCTCATAGGCGCTTTCATAGCTGATTTCGTAAAAATCGTGATCGACCGGTTCAAGATAATCCATATCAAAATCCGAAAACAGTGCCGCATTGGCACTTAAAAACGATTTACGCACCCGTGCATTACGCAGACGCTTGGGGTGGGTTACAAAATCCCATCCCTGTTTCCCTTTGATGCACAACCGCCCTTGAGAAACAACCCCCTCTTCTTTTGCAAACATTTTGAGGATTTTGTTCTCTTCCACCTCAGCGGAAATATCACATCCTACACCGCAATAGGTACACACGCTGTCGATAACCATCGGATATTTCCTTGATAGTACGGGTTATGCACCCTTTTTAAAATTAGTGAAGTTTACAATTTTGTCTCTTAAGGACTGCGGAAATAGCGAGACAATTTGAATCATTAAGTAAAATCTAAAAGGGAAAGCGTATCGGATTTTTTTCCGTTCAATCGCATGGGCAATTCGGGCTACCCCCTCCTCCGTCTTCATGAAAAACGGCATTTTAAACCGATTCTTCCGCGTCATCTCCGTATCGATAAATCCGGGCAGTATCGTCATAACACTCATTCCATACGGGTGAAGCTGATAATGGAGCCCCTCCGCATAGGCATTAAGTGCCCGTTTGGAACTGCTGTAAGCGATAGAGGTCGGCATGGTAAAGAGTGACGCAAGTGAGGATATAAAAACAATCTCTCCGGATGTTTGCTTTATTAGTTTAGGAATGATCGGTTCCAACAGCGCATGGATACTCAAAAAGTTGGTTTGAAAAACTCGATGAAAATCATCAAACGGCGTCACACCCCCCGCATGCCCCACCGATACTCCCGCATTAAGGATAATCCGATCGATAGGTGTTTGGGCCAATTGTTTTCCAATCTCCCCCATCTTCTCGAAATCGTTGACATCGGACACCACCGTTTCGACTGAAGCCCCTTTGTCTCGGCAGCGGCGTGCGACCTGCTGCAATTTCTCTTCTCTGCGTGCAATCAAGACAAGTTCAGTCCCCTTCGTCGCATAGTGCAAAGCCATCGCTTCACCCAATCCGCTGCTTGCCCCGGTAATAACTATTCGCATGTCTCTCCCTACAGTGAATCTCGATATAATTATATCCATGAATGAAACATTAGCCATCGGGGAAATCAATACCCTCGTTATCGACCGCAGTACCGTGCCGGGACTTTTTCTCAGAACCCTGGGTGAAGAGGATGTACTCCTCCCCAACCAATACGTCACTGATGCGATGCATATCGGCGATACCATCGACGTTTTCGTTTATACGGACAGCGAAGACCGCCCTGTTGCGACGACACTAAAGCCTAAAGCGATGCTAGGAGAGATCGCGTTTCTCGAAGTGATCGATACCGCCTCTATCGGGGCCTTTGTCGACTGGGGATTGCCAAAAGACCTGTTTGTCCCAAAAACGCTTCAAAAGCGCCCCTTTGTCGTCGGTGAAAAACGGCTGATCCGTGTCATCCTCGATGAACAGACCAATCGCCTCGTCGGAACCGAAAAAATCAGCGGCGCCCTCATCGATGCCCCGAGGGATTTTTATCCCAATACTCCCGTCTCGTTTAGAATCATCGCCAAAACCCCCCTCGGGTACAAAGCGATCGTTGAGCATAAATATGAAGGGATGATTTACACCAACGAAATTTTTGAAACCGTCCGTGTCGGCGATATCAAAAACGGTTTTGTCAAACAGCGGCGCGATGACGGCAAACTCGATCTGTCGCTGCAAATGATCGGCAAAGCAAAAGTGGGGAATGCGTCGGCAAAAATTTATGAAATGCTCCGGCAAAACGGCGGCATGCTCCCGTACAATTACAAAAGCGATCCTGACGCGATTCAGCGGACGTTCGGCTTAAGCAAAAAGAACTTCAAAAGCGCCCTTACCGAACTCAGTGAGGGCGGAAAAATAACCATCAAGGAGAGCGGAATTTATGGGATATAGACCTCGAAAAAGCCCTTTTACCCATCTGAAAGCACGCAACTTATCGTACAGTGAAAATGATCAAACCTTTACCCTTATTAGTTTTAATCGCGATACAATGACACTTGAAATGCACATTGCCGATGGTAAATCCGAAAAAACCCTTACCGATTTTCCGTTTGCCCACCTTCCCAAAAAGATCAAGCAAGAACTCAATCCGCTATAATTGCGGCACACAATTACAAAAGGGGCTACATGTCACAGTTCACCAATATCACCATCGATAAAAAAGCCAACGTCTATTTTGACGGTAAAGTTACGAGCCGTACCCTTCATTTTGTCGATGGGAGCATTAAGACTCTCGGAATTATGTATCCGGGTGAATACACCTTCGGAACGGGTGATAAAGAGATCATGGAGATAATGAGCGGAGAGATGGAGATTCAGCTTCCGGGTTCAGAAGAGTGGAACACGATTGTAGGACCTCAGTCATTCGAAGTCCCTGCGAACAGCTCTTTTAATCTTAAAGTGAAAACGCTTAGCGATTATTGTTGCAGTTATATTAAATAATTGATGTTACGCACATTAGGAACAAAGTCCCTAATGTGGCAGGGACAGATGTCCCTACAACCCCCTAAAGCTACCCGTATCTTTCGGATACGGGAGATTAACTCCCCTTGAAGTACCTGTTAAGGCAAGGTGCGTAAGGTCAGTTAAATAATTTACCCCCGTTCAACAATCAGTGTCGAATGTCGACACTGTTCTCATCAATCCACCCCTCTTTTGGGTACCCTTTCCATTTACCGTTCATTACGATTCCGCTGATTTTATAATACTCCCCTTTTTTCTCTTTTGTTGTTAATACACTCCCTTTTCTCAATATATCGCACTCCCCTTTATTCTTGTATTGGGTGCATACACTGCTTTTCTTTTTGCAAATCAGTGTTAAAGGGGCAATAAATATTTCATTCTCAGCCATCAGGCTCATTTGCATCTGCGATTCATCCGTTTTTTCGGACTTCTTATCCACTTCTTGATCAATCAATTGTAAAAGCAATCTACGGGCTTCCTGATCTCCTTGCTTTGCGGCAAGGCCAAGCCACATTATCGCAAATGCGTCACTCTTCTCTACCCCACGCCCGGTAGCATATAAAATACCTAAATTGTATTGACTATCGATGTATCCTTGAAGTGCCGACTTTTTGTACCACTCAGCTGCGTGTGATGTATTGACCTCTACCCCAAGCCCCCGTTCATACATTACCCCGGTCTGATACTGGGCAACCTTGTCTCCTCTAAGGGCATCGGTATAGCGCTTCCATAGGATATCTTGGCTTTTTACTTCGTCGCTGTTTTGCGCTTTTGCAAAGAGACTCTCGCTCAAGCACAGTATGTATATTATGATTGCTATCCACTTTATCATAGCCGTTCCCCTATCTGTTCAGTGCTCGTATCTGCTTATCAACGGATAAAGCAATTTTCATTGCAGTGTCAAATTTACACTTATGATTGTCGGAAGGAGATGTGAAGGTGCAGGTAGGAAGCATTTATCCCCTTTGGGTTTAAGTGCACTATTATAATCAATAATTCCCTATGATTCGCCGCCTGCAAAGAGCAGGGGTGAATTATTTGTAGCGATAGGTAATTCGCCCTTTATCAAGACTGTAAGGGGTTAATTCGATTTTCACTGTATCTCCGGGGAGAATTTTAATGTAATGCATCCGCATTTTACCTGCGATATGACACAATATTACATGGCCGTTTGGCAACTCAACACGAAACGTTGCGTTTGGTAGTGCCTCAATAATCTTTCCGTCAACTTCAATGACATCATCTTTTGCCATAATGATCCTTTTTACGCGATTGATAATATTTCAGCTCTACCGTTGATAATCGCAACCGTATGCTCATAATGAGAGCCTCTCAGCCCATCCGTACTCACTACATCCCAGCCATTTGCCAAAATTTTGGATGTCCCCTCTTTTTGACAAATCATCGGTTCCAGACAAAAAACCATTCCGTTTTTAATTTTTGGTCCCGCTTTTGCATTCGGGCCATCCATATAATTTGGTATTTCCGGTTCTTCATGCGGTTTTTTTCCGATTCCGTGACCACAGAACCCTCTTAGAGGAACGAACCCACGCCCTTTAATGAACTGTTCAATCTCATACGAAAGTTCTTTAAAACGCATACCGTCCCGGATGATATCAATGGCAAAATAGAGGGCATCTTTTGCACACGCGATTAATGCTTCATCCTCCGGAGTGATTTTTTCCACTCCGACCGATATGGCAGCATCGCCGAAATAGCCATCTTTTTGTGTTCCTACATCATAACCGACGATATCGCCCTCGCGAAGGGCATAATCGGTTGGGATTCCATGAATGATCACATCATTGACAGAGGTACAGACAGCACTGGGAAAACCGTAGAGACCTTTAAAAGAGGGCTTTGCGCCAAGGCTCCGGATATGCTCCTCACCCATTGCATCAAGTTCTTTTAACGTGATCCCCGGTTTAGTATGTTGAGCCAATAACTCTAACGTCGATCCGACGATTTTATTCGCCGCTCGAAGCTTTGCTATTTCATCATTTTTGCGTAGCGCAATCGCCATTTTTAAAGGCCAACCGCACTAAGGGTTTGATATTTGCTCATGTAAATCTGAGCTTCAATCCGTCTCATCGTATCCAAAGCTACCTGAACAACGATCAAAACTGCCGTCCCTCCGAAGAAGAAAGGAACACCCATCGCCTTGACCGCTACCCACGGAAGAGTCGCAATCAAACCAAGATACAACGCCCCGGTAAATGTTAATCGGCTCGCCGTTTCATTCAAAAAATCTTTGGTAGAATCCCCCGGACGTACACCCGGAATAAAACCACCTTGGCGTTTCAGATTATCGGCAATATCTTTTGCATTAAAAACGATCGATGCATAAAAATAGGCGAAGAAGACAACAAACAAAAAGGTCAAAAAGTTAAAGAAATAGTGGTTCGGATTCAAAACATCCGCCACCGATTGGACCATCGGATTGGTACTGCTTGAGAGCACCGTCATCGGAAACATCAAAATAGCCGAAGCAAAAATGACCGGGATAACCCCTGAAAGATTCACTTTGACCGGAATATAGTTCATAACCCGCTTATTTTGATTTTGGAGCATTGTCTTTTTCGCATAGGTAACCGGAATACGGCGTTCACCCAGTTCCACATAGATAATGACCAGAATAGTTCCCACAATCAGCGCTAGAATCGCCAATACCGCTAAAAAGCTCATTGCTCCGGTATTGACCATCGTTATGGCCTGAGAAATCGCACTCGGTATGGCCGAAACGATACCCGCAAAAATAATCAACGAAACACCGTTGCCGATACCGCTTTGAGTAATCTGTTCGCCGATCCACATCAACAGCATGGTTCCTGCCAACATCGAGACAACCGCCAGAAGCATAAACGTCGAATGATCGACCAAGATAGCGCTGCTGCCGTCTTTTCCGGTCATACTCTGCAATCCGACACTCACACCGATCGCTTGTACAATCGTAATAGCAATGGTTGCATAGCGGATAATCTGCATGTACTTCACCATACCGTCACGCTCTTTTTTCATTTGCGCTAAATTGGGGAATGTAGCTGCTAAAAGTTCCATGATAATTGATGCGGTGATGTAGGGCATGATACCGAGAGAGATAATCGAGAGGCGTTCTACGGCATTTCCGCTGAACATATTAAATAGACCCAACGCGTCTGCTTGATGTTGATCAAAGAAAGAAGCGATAACGGCTGTGTCAACACCCGGTACCGGCACGTATGCCAGTAAACGGAAGATAAAAAGAAAACCGATCGTTATTAAGATCTTGTTTACAAGTTGTTGGTTCATTATTTACCAGTAGTTGTAACGTTTTCATCTTTGATTTTAGATGCTAAATCTTTAGCGCTTGCGCCGACAAGTTTAACACTTGTGCATGACTTTTTAAGTCGATGTACACTACGAATAGTTTCCATCGTGATCTCTTCGAGTGCCGCAACTTCTGTCACGCGCTCAACATTGATCACATACGGTTTAATCACACGTGATTGAAAACCGATTTTCGGCAAACGGCGCGCAAGTGGCTGTTGTCCACCCTCAAAGTTACGTTTTTCGTTGTAACCTTTACGCGCTTTTTGACCTTTGTGCCCTTTACCGGCAGTTTTACCGGTTCCGCTCCCTTGGCCGCGACCAAGACGTTTTTTGTTGTGGGTTGACCCCTCAGCAGGTGTAAGATTTTCGAGTGCCATAGCTTATCCTTTGATACGTGAAAGCGCATCGATTGTTGCGCGAACCACGGTATTTGGATTGTTTGAGCCCAAAGACTTCGTTAGGATATCTTGGATTCCCGCAAGTTCAAGTACCGGACGGGTAGCGCCACCGGCGATAACACCGGTACCTTCAGATGCAGGCTTAAGCAAAATGCGGCTTGCATTGTATTTAACTTCGATATCGTGCGCGATTGTAGTCCCTTTGATCTTAACTTCCGTAAGATTTTTGAACGCTTCGTCAACCGCTTTACGGATAGCATCGGGAACCTCTTTGGCTTTACCGACGCCGTAACCGACAGTCCCTTTTTTGTTACCTACGACCACAAGAGCCGTAAAGCGGAAACGACGTCCACCCTTTACAACTTTTGTAACACGACCGATATTTACGATCGCTTCTGAGAATTCTTCTCTATTAATCGGATTCATCCATCAGCCCTTAAAACTTAATTTCATTTGCACGAAGTGACTCGGCAAACGCTTTTACAACACCGTGATACAAAAATCCGTTACGATCAAACGTAATTTCATTGATTCCGGCATCTTTGAGGGTTTGTGCGAACACAGCAGCAACTTTTTCAGCATCCGCTTTGTTCACTTTTAGACCCAAAGTTTTTGAGTGTACCGCAGCAAGAGTTACCCCTGCTTCATCGTTAATCGCTTGCGCGCTGATGTAACGGTTAGAACGAAATACAGAAACACGCGGCAATGCCGCACATCCTGAGATTTTAGAGCGAATACGGCGTTTACGCTGAAGACGTTTTGCCGATTTATTTTTAAGTGTTTTACCTGTCATATCATCGCCCCTTATTTCTTAGATGTCTTACCGGCTTTACGCAGGATAGTTTCATCAGAGTATTTAACACCCTTACCTTTGTAAGGCTCTGGCGGACGGAATGAACGGATAACAGCAGCGATTTGACCCACTTGTTGTTTATCGGCACCTTTGATGCTGATAACGTTTTTCTCAACAGCCATTGCGATACCGCTCGGGATATCGAAATTAATATCGTGGCTATAACCAAGCTGTAAATTCAAGACATCGCCTTGAACCGCAGCACGGTATCCAACCCCGTTGATCTCAAGTTTTTTCTCAAAACCGGTAGTCAATCCGGTAACGATGTTCGACGCCAATGCGCGATACGTTCCCCAGAATGCACGGTCAGCACGCTGATCAGAGTTAGTGCTGAATGTCAAAGTGTTATCTTCTAATACAACACCGCAGTTACCACGGGTATCCAGAACTTGAGTCGTAGAACCTTTCACAAATGTGATTACCGTTCCGTCAAGAGTTACTTTAATATCGCTAGGGACAGAAACAGGAAGTTTTCCAATACGTGACATCTTATCTCCTTACCATATCGTACAAAGGACTTCACCGCCAACGCCAAGCTCGAATGCTTTGTCGTTAGGAAGAACCCCTTTAGAACTGCTGACAATAATAGTACCGTAACCGTTTTTGAAACGTTTAAGCTCGTCTTTGCCTTTATAAACACGGCGACCCGGTTTAGAAACACGTTTTACCTCATTGATAACCGTGCGACCTTTTTCGTCGTATTTAAGTACAACGTTGATGCTCTTTTTTACACCGTTTTCGACAACATTAAAGCTATCAATGTAGCCTTTGTCTGCCAAAATAGCGACAACCGCTTCAACCGTTTTTGAGTGAACCAGTGTGGTTACATCTAATCTGCGCATTGCAGCATTTCGGATACGTGTCAACGAATCCGAGATCAAATCATTAATCATTTAATATTCCTTATCTAATCATTAGGAGTTTCACCTTGATAATTGGGCGTACCGCCGAGGTAAACTCAGCGTTAGCGTAGGCGGATGGGCTTTGCTCATCCGCCGTTCAAATTACCAAGAAGACTTTCTAACGCCTGGGATTAACCCTTCGTTTGCCATTTTACGGAAGCAAACGCGACAAATTCCGAAATCGCTGATAACAGAGTGCGGACGTCCGCAGATCTGGCAGCGAGTGTAAGCACGAACGGCAAATTTTGGTGTGCGGTTCGCCTTAGCGATCATTGACTTCTTAGCCATTATTCTCTCCCTTTAGCAAACGGCATACCAAGCATTTCGAGAAGCTTGAATGCATCTTTATCCGCTGTAGCACTTGTTACCACGGTGATGTTCATCCCGTGAATTTGCATGATTGAATCGTAATCCACTTCCGGGAAAATCAACTGCTCGGTCAAACCGAAGTTGTAGTTTCCGCGACCGTCAAAACCGTTACGCGGAATACCGCGAAAGTCTTTTACACGAGGAAGTGATACAGAGATCAATTTATCCATGAAATCGTACATTTGAGCACCGCGAAGGGTTACTTTAACACCGACCGGCATCCCTTCACGTACTTTAAATCCTGCAACCGATTTTTTCGCTACCACAACCGAAGCACGTTGACCGGCAATGTTGCTGATCGTGTCTTGGATGTTTTGGATCAATTTGTTGTCTTTCATGGCAAAACCACAACCGACAGAGATGATCACTTTTTCAAGTGCAGGAACTTGCATTACGTTTGCAATTCCAAGTGCTGTTTGAAGCTCAGGCTTAAGCGCCAAATATTTATCTTTTAGTCGTGCCATGATTACGCCTCTACTTTGCGGACATTCGATGCATCAATCGGCATCTCTTTGCTCATAAATCCGCCTTGTGGATTTTGCTCGCTAGGTTTGATTGCTTTTTTAGCAACACGGCAACCCTTAACGATCACTTTGTTTTTCTTAGGCATTACTTGAAGCACTTCTGCTTTTGTACCTTTGTCATCACCGGCGATCACTTCAACAGTGTCACCTTTTTTGAAATTAAATTTTGCCATCATACAACCTCCGGAGCCAGGGAAACGATTTTCATGAAACCAGCGTAACGAACTTCACGGCTTACAGGTCCGAAAATACGTGTACCGATAGGCTCACGTTTTTTGTCAAGGATAACGGCAGCGTTTTCGTCGAAGCGGATCAATGAACCGTTTTCACGGTGAACCTCTTTCTTCGTACGGACAACAACCGCTGTAACAACCTGACCTTTTTTTACTTTACCGGTTGGAGCCGCTTTTTTGACAGAAGCGATGATAACATCACCGACTGTCGCATAACGACGTTTTGAACCGCCAAGAACTTTAATACACATAATCTCTTTTGCGCCAGTGTTATCGGCTACTGCTAGACGAGTAAAACTTTGAATCATGCCTGAACCCCTTTAACCAGAGTTTTAAGACGGAATGATTTGCTTTTGGAAAGCGGTCGGCACTCGATCGCGATTACTTCATCACCAACGTTAAGCTGATTGTTTTCATCGTGGATCATGTATTTTTTAAAACGTTTTACCGTTTTGTGGTAACGTGGGTGCATTACGCGGCGCTCAACAACGATCGTTGCTGTTTTTTCGCCGGCTTTGGTTACTACGATACCTTGAATTTCACGTTTATGTGTCATTGATCAGCCCTTACTTCACTGCGCTTAACGCAGTGTTGATGCGTGCAATATCTTTTTTCGCCGTGCGAAGTTCGCTCGTGTTGGTCAATTGCATCATTTTTTGCTTAATTTTCAAAGTGAAAAGCTCAATCTTTTTCTCTTTGAGCATACCTTGAAGTTCAGCTGCTGTTTTACCGTTCAAATCAGTATATTTCATTGCTCATCTCCGCAGTTACAATTTTTGTTTTGAATGGGAGTTTTTGCATCGCAAGCGCTAGTGCTTCACGAGCAAGAGTCTCTTCAACCCCACCCATTTCAAAAATAATACGGCCCGGCTTGATGTTCATAACCCATTGATCCACAGCACCTTTACCTTTACCCATACGCACTTCAAGTGGTTTGGCAGTCAAAGGTTTCGCCGGGAATACACGGATCCAGATTTTACCGCTACGTTTAATGTGACGGGTAGCTGCGATACGTGCCGCTTCGATTTGACGGGAGTTGATACGTCCCGCTTCCGTTGCCTTGAATCCGATAGTACCGAAATCAAGTTTGTTTGCTCTTTGAGCGTAACCACGGTTACGCCCTTTCATCATTTTACGATATTTCGTACGCTTAGGCATCAACATGATTATTTAGCCTTTCTGCGTGGACGACGTTGTTGATCATCGCCGCGCTCTTCATTTTGTTCTTTTGCTTCCGGTTGGATCCCTTTAGTGAGAACCTCACCTTTGAAAATCCAGACTTTGATACCGATTACACCGTATGTGGTGTGCGCTTCAGCAAAGCCGTAATCGATTTTTGCACGAAGGGTGTGCAACGGTACGCGCCCCTCAAGGTACCATTCCGTACGAGCGATCTCGGCACCGCCAAGACGACCTGCTACGGATACTTTGATCCCTTTTGCCCCTGCACGTTGTGCATTTTGCATAACTTTTTTCATTGCGCGGCGGAATGCAACACGTTTTTCAAGTTGAGTAGCCACGTTTTCAGCAACCAATTGGGCTGAAGCTTGCGCACGCTTCTCTTCTTTAATATTAACGGCAACCGGTTTTCCGATAAGGTTTTGCAAAGAAGTTTTAACCTTCTCGATATCAGAACCTTTTTTACCGATGATGATACCCGGACGCGCAGCAATGATCGTAACGCGAAGGCGTTTCGCCGTACGCTCGATCACGATGTTGCTCACACCCGCGTAGTAGAGTTCTTTTTTCAAATAAGTTCGGATTTTGTGATCTTCACCTAGGGAAACCGCAGCTGTTTTAAAGTTAGGAAACCAACGAGATTCCCAGTTGCGGTTGATACCAAGACGAAGTCCGATAGGATTAACTTTATGACCCATAATTATTTACCCTCTACTTCTACCAAAATGTGTGCTGTCGGCTTACGGATTCCTGATGCGGTACCACGTGCACGCTGAGTGAAACGTTTAAGTACCGGACCGTTGTCGACGCGGCATGATTTGATAACACAATCTTCCGCTTCGCTACCGCTGTTAGCAACTGCGGATGCAACCACTTTAGCAATAATTTTTGCCGCTTTATTAGGGGTGAACTCTAACGCAGCCAATGCTTGTTCAGCATTCATACCCTGAACTTCGCGAGCGATCAAACGAGATTTAGTCGGAGATACGCGAACGAATTTTAATAGTGCTCTTGCCATATCTCTTCCTTATTTCCCGATTTTCTTCTGTACAGAACCTTTATGGCCCTTAAACGTACGTGTTGGTGCAAATTCACCAAGCTTGTAACCAATGTGGTTTTCCGTTACGAAAACCGGTACAAACTGACGGCCATTATGGACGGTGAACGTTAAACCGATCATATCTGGCAAGATCACGCTACGGCGTGACCATGTTTTGATTGGTTTGTTGCTTTTCGTCTCTTTGGCAGCAATCACTTTTTTCATAAGGTGTCCGTCAACGAACGGCCCTTTTTTTACTGATCTAGCCATACTCTACCTCTTCGGATTTGATTTACGGCGAGTAATAATCAATTTATCACTTGCTTTCTTCTTACGTGTTTTAGCACCTTTAGTCGGTTTACCCCATGGAGTAACCGGGTGACGTCCTGAATTCGTTTTACCTTCACCACCACCGTGCGGGTGATCGATAGGGTTCATCGCAGAACCACGCGTCTGAGGACGGATACCCAAGTGACGTGAACGTCCGGCTTTACCGATTACGATGTTGATAAACTCTTCGTTACCGACAGTACCGACAGTCGCCATACATTCGCCAAGAATGTAACGCATTTCGCTTGACGGAAGACGTACGGATACGTATTTCCCTTCACGCCCCATGATTTGAGCAGAAGTTCCCGCTGAACGGACGATTTGTCCCCCTTTGCCCGGCTTAAGCTCGATATTGTGAACCGTAGTCCCCACAGGGATGTTCATCAACTTCATCGCGTTACCCGCTTTAATATCCAAACCGCTCTCAGCAGCAGCGATAACATCACCCACTACCAAACCTTTCGGCTGAAGGATATAACGCTTGTCCCCGTCAACATAATTGACAAGGGCGATACGGCAGTTACGGTACGGATCGTATTCGATTGCTGCAACAGTACCGGCAATACCCAATTTGTTACGTTTGAAGTCGATGATACGGTAAAGCTTTTTCGCTCCCGCCTCTTTATGGCGTGATGTGATACGACCGTTGCTGTTACGACCTGCATGTGCCGGAAGTTTTGTCAACAATGAGCGAACCGACGCTTTTGCCGTGATATCCGAGTTATCGACGTTTGTCATAAAACGTCGGCTCGGTGTGGTTGGTTTATACGTTTTGATCGCCATATTACACCGCCAAACTATCGATTTGTGCGCCTTCTGGCAATTTCACATAGAACTTTTTAAAGTCGTTTTGTTTACCAGCAAGACCACGGAAACGTTTTACTTTTCCGCTTTGGTTCAAAGAGTTAACACGAGACGGAACAATTCCGAAGTACTCTCTGAACACCTCTTTAAGGGCGTTTTTAGTCATACGCGTAGACGTTTGAACTACAATTACACCCTCTTCTTGAAGACCGAGAGTCTTCTCTGTATACAGGATTGATTTAATATCAGTAATATCTGCCATCTTAGCTCTCTTTAGTCAGATTTTCCCATACCGCTTTTTCGATTACTACCGAACGGTATGTCGCAGCCAAAAAGGCGTTGAGTTCATTCTCTTCAACCACATAGGTAGAAGCAATGTTGCGGAATGCAAGATAGGTTTTCTCATCGAGAATCTTTTTCACCAATAGCGCATCGCGAACGTTCAACGTATTGAACAATGCCAATGCGTCTTTTGTTTTACCGCTTGGAACTTCGATCGAATCAACGATGAACAGTTTCCCGGCAGTTGCCAAAGCATCCAATGCACATTTAAGTGCCAATTTCTTTTGCTTTTTATTGATCTTCTGATCGTAGTTACGACCCGTGTTTGGACCGTGAGCGATACCACCGCCAACCCAGATAGGGGAACGGCGAGAACCGGCACGAGCGCCACCCTTGCCTTTTTGAGCCCATGGTTTTTTACCGCCGCCACGAACTTCAGCGCGAGTTTTCGCAGAAGCCGTATTTGAACGGATACTCGCTTGATACGACTTAACGTACAAGTAGAGATTGTGCGGGTTGATACCGCTAAAGCTCTCAGGCAATGCCAATTCAGAGGCTTTTTCGAATTTTTCGTTCAGTACAATCGCGCTCATTATTTAACAACCTTTACTCGACCTAGCGCACCGTTTGCACCCGGGATTGAACCCACGACAACCAGTACACCGTTTTGTGCGTCATATGACATGACTTCGTTTTTAACGGTTACTTGCTCGTTACCGTATTGACCCGACATTTTACGCCCTTTTTGGACTTTACCCGGCCATTCGCGGTTACCGATAGATCCACCCGTACGGTGGAAACGGTGACCGTGTGCACCCGGTCCGCCGGCAAAATTCCAACGTTTCATAACGCCGGTAAAACCGCGACCTTTTGTTTTGAATGCGCTCTTAACGGTTTTAGCATCCGCCAAAGGATTCATATCCAAATCGCCTGCTTCTGTATTAGCAACTTCCAATGTAGCGAATTTGTTGAATTCAGCAGAAAGGTTATATTTCTTTTGCTGACCTTCAATCGCTTTATTGGCTGCCTTACCTTGGCTATACGCTACAAGCGCTGTACCTTCGTTCACTGAACAAACTTTTACTTCTTTTACTTTTAAAAGAGTAACCACTTTGCTCGGAACGCTAATCGTTCGGCTCATGCCGATTTTTTCTACAATGTATTCCACACCCTACTCCTTACTTGTCCATAGAGCGAACTTCTACGTCCACTTCCGGAGCCAAGTCAAGCTTCATTAATGAATCAACGGTATCCGGCGTAGCCGATACGATGTCGATCAAACGAGCGTGCATACGAATCTCAAATTGCTCACGTGAGTCTTTATTGACGTGCGGAGATTTAAGAACCGTATACTTACGAATCTTGGTTGGCAAAGGGATTGGGCCGCGAATTTCCGCACCCGTTCGCTTTACAGCTTCTACAATAGAGGCAACTGAACGATCAAGAACACGATGATCGTATGCTCTAAGTTTCAAACGAATCTTTTCCATAATGTTTTCCTTAAATAAAGAACTCGTCAGTATCATCTGACTATGATAAGGCAGCGAAATTATATCGACTTACCCCCATTGGGTCAAGCATTTTAGGTACGAAAAGTCATTTTTATCTATATTTTATTTCCTTTTAATAAGGAAGCTATGTTTTTTAGGTTATTATTTTCTCTATGAATACTTTACTTGATGAATATTATCGCTACGATCTGCACAATAGCGGCTACATAGAGAGAAAATGTACCTTATCGGAAAGCAGCACTTCCGTAATCGGCGTCGCCCAATCGGGGAAAACGTCTCTGATCAAACACTACCTCCTCTCCCATAAGAAATCGACTTACCTTTATCTCGATTGTCGAGACATGCGTATTGACCCCAAAGTGTTTAATACACAACTCGAATCATTTTGCCGTGAAAACAAAATCTCGATACTCGCTCTCGATAATTATCGTGAAGATATCCACCTTTTTGAGATGGAACAGACGATTATTGCTACCGAATACCCGATTGAAACCCCATTCGAACTTCTCGAACTGAATTTGCTGGATTATGAAGAGTTTCTCGCTTTTGAGCCTAAATTCGATTCAACGGCGCTCAACCATTTTTTTCAGCTCGGTGGTTTTCCGGCTATGCATCGCGTTACGGCGGAAGAGCGGCCCCTCTATCTTCAGAAAATTCTGATGCGTGCTTTAACCGATATCGAGCTTGCCATCGTCATACAAGCCAGTAAAATGGTGACCCAGAAAGTCTCGGCTTTCAATCTGTACGAACGGCTAAAAAGCGAACGGAAGATTTCCAAAGATAAACTCTATCACTCGCTTCAAATGCTACTGCAAAAAAAATATCTGTATGGGTTGGAGAAGTTTAACCACCCGAGTGCCATTCAGAAGCTCTATCTTTGCGATATCGCGATCAAGCATGCCCTTAATCTCCAGAAACACTTTGGAAGGCTGTTTGAAAATCTGATTTTTTTGGAATTGGTCAAACATCGCATTCGATGCTATTACGATGAGGGGATCGATTTTTACCTTCCGGAACGGAGGCAGATTGTGCTGGCACTCCCGTTTGCCAACGAACACGCTTTGTTTAAAAAAGTAGAAGGGCTGGAGGGGTTTATCATTACAAACGGGGTACGCGAAGTGATTGCCGTAACAATGAATACGGAGAGTTCCCTCTCCCACCCGATCGCCCTTATTATGATGGTACCGTTTTCGATGTGGGCTTTGGGAGAGGAGTAGTCACGGCCGTTTATTTTAAAAATTGACCTTACGCACCTTCTCTAAACACGTGCGAAAAGGTTAGTAATCTCCCGCATCCGACAGATGCGGGTAGCTTTAGGGGGGTGCAGGGGACAAATTGTCCCCGCCACTTTACGGGCTATGAGCGAAAAGTGCATAACATCAGTTAAAAACTATAGCCGACTCCGACAAACGGCCCTTTAAAGGCGACGTTTGATGTGATATCAAAACGGTCCTTCACCTCAATTGATTCGTAACGGTAACCGGCTTGCGCCTGAAGACCCGCTAGAACATTCCATACCGCTTTCACCCGTGCATCGGTGAGCGAATCACCGCTAAATCCGATGTACTTGACGCTTCCCGAAAAACTGATCGGCATTGCGGGGATACTTACGGCAGCACCTACGTATCCCATCGGGATGACCTGATTGAAATTTTCGTTGGCCTTCCCTTCAATTTTACCGTCTAGTACTTTGAAGGAGACCCCAATATCTAAATCAACGATATTGTCCAATATTTCATAATAGGGGGTAACGTCAAGCTGCTTGAAGGTTACTTTATTCGTTCCTAACACCGAATCCGAACCGCTAAAAGAGGTATCGGGGGTATAATCAATACGAAGATTAGGGAGCATCGGAACCGGGTGTTCCAAATAGAGCCCGATTTGATATGCCGACTCTTTGTCGCTGGCAAAATTGGTCGAGGTCGTTTTATATTTAAAATCCCCGCTTGCACTCGGAGCATAATAATCAACCTCCGCACCGAACCCTAAAAGAGTCGCCGCCGATGCAGCACTTACACCCAGACATAACGCCAATAAAGCTGATTTCATCATGATAAGTCCTTATTTTTTCATATCATATCGAATTTACGGGTAAAATTTCACAAATATCAGTGGAGTGTTCATGCAACTATGTGGAATTGATGAAGCGGGACGGGGGCCGTTGGCGGGCCCTCTTACTATCGCGGGGGTCATCTTAAACCATCCCATCAAAGGGTTGGCAGATTCTAAAAAACTGACCGAAAAAAAACGGGAAATACTTTTTGAGGAAATATGCCTCACGGCAACCTATCATATCGTCCGCTTCGATGCATCGCAAATCGATACGATGGGTCTTTCGGCGTGCCTAGCCCAAGGGCTGCGCGAAATTATGGAGCGTATCGGCGAAGCGGAATATCTGTATGACGGAAACTCCGCTTTTGGCGTAAGCGGCTTGAAAACAATGGTTAAAGCCGATGCTACCGTCCCCGAAGTGAGCGCCGCATCGATTTTGGCCAAAGTGAGCCGTGACCGGGAGATGGTAGCCCTGAGTCCGCTCTATCCCGAATACGGTTTTGAAGGGCATAAGGGGTACGGTTCGGCCTCCCATATCGAGGCAATCCGCCGATTCGGATACTGTGATATCCATCGCAAAAGTTTTAAACTTAAATCGTTGCAACCATCACTCTTTTAAATTCCGATCGCTATAATCTCACGAAAAAAGGGGACTCTATGGTTTCTCTCACCCATTTGGAAGCGGCCCTTGCCGCCGTTGACGCCGAAGTCAAAGCACTGTTGTACAATCAGTCTCTTTCTCTTAATGAAAAAGATGAAAAAATGCTCCCCCTCTTGCGGGAGAGCAAAGTCCTGAAACAAGCCTATGAAGATCTGTGTTATTTAAAAGCAAATCCGCCCAGCAGTACAACCGGATGCAAAGCGGGACAATATCGTGAATCGGAAAAGTAAAAAAAGATTAAACGGGAAAATTGATAATCAAGGGATGGATGTTAAATCGGGAGACTCCCTCCCAGATACCTGCGGCACAAAACACGTATAAGTGTGCTGCTGTATTCCTACCCTGACACGCTGCTTACACGCACCCTTGCACAGGTCTAGAAGAGAGAACCGAAATTATACTCTATTTAACTTAAAAAATGTTGTTTTTGTTTTACGCACTTTTCGGGCGAAGTCCGTAAAGTGGCAGGGACTAAAGTCCCTACAACCCCCTGAAGCTTCCCGCATCTGTCAAATGCGGGAGATTACTAACCTTTTCGCACTTTTTTAACTAAAGTGCGTCATAGCAGATCACAACACACAAAGCCAATGTAAAAATTACTAATAATGGTACAATACTTCCATGATTTACCTCACTTGTGCCCTCGATGCCGAAGCCAGACCGCTCATAGAACATTACCGCCTCAAACGTGATTATACGCTTCCCTATACTTTTTATAAAGGGGATGGTATCCTTTTGCTGGTCACCGGAATCGGCAGGAGCAATGCGATGCTTGCGTTAAGTGCCCTGATGGGGTATCGTATCCCCACAAAGGACGATCTCCTGATCAATATCGGAATTTGCGGTGCACCCGATACCTATCGGCTCGGCGAAGCACTCCTGATTCACCAGATTATGGATACGGATCGTTCCTACTATCCCGATATTCTCTACCCCCATCCATTACGGGAAACGGGTCTGATGTGCGTTGACACTCCCGTCTCTTCCCCATGTTTATCCCCTGTCGATATGGAGAGCGGGGGGATATTTCAAGCCGCTTCCCGATTTTTAAAACTGCACCAAATGGCATTTATCAAAATCGTTTCTGACCATTTTGAACCCCATAAAGTGACCAAAGAGGGGGCAATTCATTTGGTAAAATCGCATATTCACACGTTAGAATCCCTGATCGCTTCGCTCCAAAAGGTCTCTTCCGATCCCTCACTGTTTACTCCGGAAGAGATGGAGAAGATCGGCGAATGGAAAACCCATTTTACCGTTTCCCAGGGGGTAAAGCTAGAGGAGGCCCTCTTCTATTTCCGGCTCAAAATCCCAAAACGCCCCCTCCCGTTTCCGACAGACCCCATCCCGACTTCCAAACGTGAAAGGAGTACGCTGCTTGAAACCTTTATCGCCCACCTCACCGCCTAAGCTTTATTCCCATTTATACGTTGAAAAAAGGGTTTTAAATCACCCGCAAACCCGTTTTATTATGGAAAAATTCGACCGCTCCGCCATTGTTCTGATTGACCATTATAAAGAGGTTTTCAACCGTCCGAATCAAAGTTTTGCGGCCCAAAGCGACTCCAAAAAACTGATTCTTGCCCATAAGGATGGGAAGTTTCTCCATGAGGGGTCCCAGTACAGCGACGGGTTTGAACATCCCCAATTTTTTTACGCTTCCAGTATTATGGGATGTTTATACGACTGTGATTATTGCTACCTGCAGGGGCTTTACCCTTCGGCGAATACCGTCCTCTTTGTCAATCTGGAAGATGCGTTCGAACAACTTCTCCCGTATCTGGATAAAGACACCCTGATCGCGACCTCGTACGATACCGATACCCTTGCCATCGAATCGCTTACCCGTCAAACACTGCTCTGGCTTGAGTTTGCAGAGAATCAGAAGAATCTTCATCTCGAAATTCGGACCAAAAGCGCCAACTTTAAACCCCTTAAAAAGATGAAGCCCAACCAACGGGTCATCCTCGCATGGACCCTTTCGCCGCAGAAAATTATCGATCGCTACGAACACGCCACCCCCTCGCTGGCGCAACGGCTCCGTGCGATCAAGGAAGCGGTGGAAGCGGGGTGGAATGTCCGCGTCTGCATCGATCCGGTCATCTATACCGATGCGTTTGAAACCCTCTATCCCGACCTCATCGATATCTTGTTTCATCACATCGATCCCTCGACAATCACCCATCTCACACTGGGGAGTTTCCGGATGAGTACCCCTCATCTGCGCGCACTCAAAAAACTGCACCGCAGTGATGTCGCGTTTTATCCTTATGAAGTATCCGATGATATGGCAACCTATCCCGAAACCATCGAATCCACGATTTTAGAGACACTGGTTGCCAAGGCACGAACCTATTTGAACGAAGAGAGGATACGGACATGGCAACGGCAATCGTAACGGGATCAAGCTCGGGCATCGGAGAGGCGATTTCCCGGATGTTTTTAGGGGAGGGGTATCACGTCATCGGAATCAGCCGCCGTAGAGGAACCATCGAACACCCCGCGTTTGAGCATCTCGCATGCGACTTAAGCAATGGGGGATCGATCGACGCAATCACGCAACACCTCCTGAAAACAAAAGAACTTGCCGTATTGGTCAATGCCGCCGGATTCGGACGCTTCGAACCCCATGAAGAGCTCTCCCCCAAAACTATCACCGAGATGATTGCGCTCAACCTTACCGCACCGGTGCTACTGACCAATCTCCTGCTGCGCCACCTCAAAACAACGCAGGGGACCATCATCAACATTACCTCCATCGAAGCGACACGCTCCTCGAAATTTTCAGCCCTCTACAGTGCTACCAAATCCGGACTCCGGGCGTTCGGGCACAGTCTGTTTGAAGAAGTTCGCACGAGCGGAGTTGCGGTGGTAACGATCAATCCCGATATGACCGATACCCCGTTTTTTGATCCGCTTCGCTTCGGTGTCGGCGAAGATGACGACACCAAACTCCTGGCTACCGATATTGCCCAAGCGGTTCAGAACCTCCTTACGATGCGCCAAGGACTCAGTATCACCGATCTCACGATTCGGCCCCAGCGATTTGGCATTCGTAAAAAATGGTGATACGAGAGCTACAGATTTGAGTATTTCGGTCGATATAGTTATACAATCTACAAGGTAAAAGGATTTACCATGGCTGGAACCATTAATTCACTCGGAATCGGCTCCGGGGTTTTGACATCGAATATTATTGATCAGCTGAAAGCGGCCGATACGGCGGCGCTTGTTACGCCGATTGACAGTAAACTGCTTTTACAAAAACAAAAAGACGGAGCTCTAAGCCTTTTGAGCAGTCTCCTCTCCACATTCAAAAGCAGTGCAAATGCACTTGGAGACAGTTCCCTTTATCAGGGAAGAACCGTCTCGGGAAGTAATGACTCCGTAAGTGTCACGGCAAGTGCCGGGGTTGCGGTGCAATCGTTTTCCATTGCAAATACCCAAATGGCACTCAAAAATGTAAAAGAGTCCGGAAGCTTTGCCGCTACAACCAACAGTATCGCTACGGGAGCTGGCAGTATGGGGCTCACCGTCGGGGGGGTCGTGTACAATATTGATTATACCGCTTCAACGACGCTGGAAGATCTGAGAGACTCCATTAATAACGTAGCGGGGACCAGCGTCAAAGCTTCCACGTTGCAAGTAGGAGCTAACGATTACCGTCTCATTCTGACATCGGCTCAAACCGGAGCGAATCAGACGATTTCTCTTACCGATTCGGTAGGGGGGGCGTTGGATACCAAATTGCTTGCGTATGACGTGGCAACCAATCCGACCGGAATGCAAGAGATTCAAGCGGCTCGGGATGCTACGTTTCAATACAACGGTATCACCCTTACCCGAAGTACCAATACCATTACCGATGTTACTCCCGGTATGACCATTAACCTTCTCAAAGATGCCGGGAGTGCCAATATCTCTATCGCGCAGGATACGCAGGCCATCACCGATTCGATGAGTTCATTTGTCCAGAATTACAACTCTTTAACGTCTCAATTGACGATGATGACGACGACGGATGTCGCTGCGGGGAAAGTGGGCATTTTTAACGGAGACAGTACGATCAATACCATCACACGCGAAATCAACCGGCTCGTCACCTCAGTCAATAAAGACGGATTGTCCCTCGCCCAATTCGGGATCGATCTGACGGAAAGCGGGACAATGGTTTTAAACAGTGCCACCTTCACCACCAAATTTAAAGAGAACACGACCCTCTCCGAAACGTTTTTCAGCGGTATGACCACGGTCAACAGCAGCGGAGGGACCAATAAAGTAGATGGCTTATTTACCTCGATGGATACATTGCTTTCCAATTATACAAAGTCGAACGGGATTATGGATACCCTGACGACCGGTTCGGCCAACGAAATGAAATCGCTCAATGAAAATAAAAAACGGGCTCAAACGCTATTGGAGGCGCGGTACAACTCGATGTCGGCCAAATTTGCCCAATACGATTCCATGATAAGTCGACTCAATAATCAGTTTAGTTCTCTGCAACAACAAATTAGTATGGCGGTCAATGGGACAAATAACTAACTGATGTTACACACTTTCCGGGCAAAGCCCGTAAAGTGGCAGGGACAATTTGTCCCCTGCACCCCCCTAAAGCTTCCCGTATCTTTCGGATACGGGAGAACCTTTTCGCACGTGTTTAGAGAAGACGCGTAAGGTCAGTAACTAAGATTGGTATTAATTTTGCTTTATTCATCCATCTAGGTCAATAGGACGCATATGCTAAACGGAAAGAATATTCTGATTACCGGCGGAACCGGGAGTTTCGGAAAACAATTTGTCAAAACCATTTTAAAACATTACCAACCGAATAAAATCATTATCTATTCCCGCGATGAACTCAAGCAATATGAGATGGCGCAGCGGTTCAATGATCCGTGTATGCGCTATTTTATCGGTGACGTACGTGATCTTCCCCGCCTTGAAAAAGCGATGAGCGGAGTCGATTACGTCGTTCACGCCGCCGCACTCAAACATGTCCCGATTGCCGAATACAATCCGATGGAAGCGATCAAAACCAATATTAACGGTGCCCAAAACGTCATCGATGCATGTTTACGCTGCGGTGTGCACAAAGTGATTGCCCTATCGACCGATAAAGCGGCCAGTCCGATCAATCTGTACGGTGCCACCAAACTCGCATCGGACAAACTCTTTGTCGCGGCCAACAATATCACCGGAGGAAACCCGATACAGTTCTCCGTCGTCCGATACGGCAACGTCATGGGATCACGCGGTTCCGTCATACCGTTTTTCCAAAAACTGATCGATCAGGGGGTCAGCGAACTCCCCATCACCGATGAACGGATGACCCGATTTTGGATCACCCTCCAAGAGGGGGTTGATTTCGTCCTCAAAAATTTTGAGCGTATGCAGGGAGGGGAGATCTTTATCCCTAAAATTCCCTCCATGAAAGTGGTCGATGTCGCCGCCGCAATGGCGCCGAATATTCCTCATAAAATCGTCGGCATACGTCCCGGAGAAAAAATGCACGAGGTGATGTGCCCTCGGGATGATTCGCACCTGACCCTTGAGTTTCATGACCATTACGTCATTAAACCGAGTATTCAGTTCACCCATACCATTGATTATACCCTCAACCATTGCGGTGAAACGGGCCTCCCCGTTGCCTACGGGTTCAAATACAGTTCCGACAGCAATGGCGAATGGCTAAGAGCACAGACACTTCTTGAAAAAATTTCCCTTACCGAGAGT
The DNA here is from genome assembly GCF_023229695.1 of Sulfuricurvum sp. Taxonomy (GTDB): domain Bacteria; phylum Campylobacterota; class Campylobacteria; order Campylobacterales; family Sulfurimonadaceae; genus Sulfuricurvum. Next base: position 73,008 of record NZ_JALNYS010000001.1, on the reverse strand, counting down.
GAAGAAAAATGATCCCCTACTCTACCCAACTGATCGAAGAGGATGATATCGCTGCGGTGGTGGAAGTTCTGCGCAGCTCCCACCTCACTCAGGGGGCAAAAGTCGAAGAGTTTGAAGAGGCGATTTGCCACTACATCGGTGTACGCTATTGCGTCCTTTTTAATTCAGCCACTTCGGCCCTGCACGGTGCTTATGATGCCTTGGGGCTTCGTGAGGAGGATGAGATTATTACCACCCCGATCAGTTTTGTAGCAACGTCCAATATGGCAATTTCTCTGGGTGCCAAACCGGTCTTCTGCGATATTAAATCCGACGGCAACATCGATGAAAATCGGATCGAAGCCCTGATAACACCAAAAACAAAGGCTATTGTCCCCGTCGACTTTGCCGGCAAACCGGTCGCGATTGAGTCGATCAACGCCATTGCCAGAAAACACAATCTTCGGGTGGTTGAAGATGCGTCGCATGCATTCGGAAGCGACATCAACGGTAAAAAAATCGGTTCATCCGCCGACATGACCGTTTTCAGTTTTCATGCGATCAAGCCGATCACTACCGGTGAAGGGGGAGCCGTAGTCACCGATAATGCCGAATTCGCTGCCAGACTCCGACTATTCCGTTCCCACGGCATCATCAAAAAACAGCTCTGGAATTCCGATATGGTCAGTTTGGGACACAATTTTCGCCTTACCGAATTTGCCGCAGCCTTGGGACTCTCCCAACTCCACAAACTGGATCGCTTTATCAATATACGCGAAATGATTTCCCGCTATTACGATGAACGCTTCGAAGGTCAAAGACTCTTTTCTACCATCCACATCGACCCGCTGGAACAAAGTGCACGTCACCTCTATCCCCTCTTGCTGGTACCGGAACTGTTTTGTGTGAAAGAGGAGATATTTGCCGAACTTCAGCAACGCGGTTTGGGGATGCAGGTCCATTACAAGCCGATTTATCAAAACAGTTTTTACAAAGAGCGCTTCGGTGTGATGCGGCTGCCCGAAAGCGACCATTTCTATCGTGCCGAGCTCTCCATCCCCTGCAATCATAAAATGACGATGGAAGATGCCAAAACGGTCGCCGACACGGTACTCGAAGTGATCGAAAAATACGCCTACCGAGGATGCAGTTTCTAATGCGTATCGCCATTATCCCCGCACGCGGCGGCAGCAAACGGATCCCCCGCAAAAATATCAAAAATTTTGCCGGCCTTCCCATGATCGCATACAGTATCCAAGCGGCACAACAAAGTGCGCTGTTTGATAAAATCATCGTCTCCACCGACGATGAAGAGATCGCCGATATCGCACATAGCTTTGGGGCTGAAGTCCCCTTTCTCCGTCCCAAAGAGCTGAGTGATGATCATACGGCCACCATCCCCGTCATTGCCCATGCAATCCAAACACTGCAGCAGCAGGGGGATGATATCGAAGCGGCCTGCTGTATCTACGCAACCGCACCGTTTATCCGTGCTGAAGACATTGCCGATGCCTATAACGCCCTGATTTCCCGTCAAAAACGGTACGCTTTCCCCGTCACGACGTTCCCTTTTCCGATCTTTCGGGGGGTAAAACGGGACGAAGAGGGAAATATCGAAATGTTTTGGCCCGAACACTTTGCAACCCGGAGTCAGGATCTCCCTGAAGCGTACCATGACGTCGGGCAGTTTTACTGGGGGACTCCCGATGCGTGGCTGAGCGGTACACCGATTTTTTCCGATGCGGCGACGACCATTGTCCTTCCCCGCCATCTCGTGCAGGATATCGATACCCTGGAGGATTGGACAAGGGCCGAATTGATGCATCGGGCACTTTTTCTCTCCCACGCATGAATCTCCTGATCCGATCCGACTCCTCCAGCCAAATCGGGCTGGGACACATTATGCGCGATCTCGTCCTCGCGGAAACCTATTGCGGTGCAAACATTACGTTTGCCTGCCGGGATCTGCCGGGAAATATCATCGATAAAATCCCCTATCCCGTCCATATCCTCTCTTCCGACACCCCCGAAGAGCTGATAGAAATAATCCGTGTCCATGCTATTGACATGGTGATTTTTGACCATTACGGTATCGATGCGGCGTATGAGAAAAGGGTCAAAGAAGAGACCGGAATCACCCTCCTTTGTCTGGATGACACCTATCAGCCTCACCACTGCGACATCCTCCTGAACCCGAATCTGTATGCTCAGAGCGAACGGTACGGATCGCTTGTCCCGGAATATTGCGAACTCCGGTGCGGGGTTTCGCTGATCCGTAAAGAGTTCAAAATCGCCAAACAGCATCCGAAACCACCGATCGATACCCTCTTTATCGCTATGGGGGGGAGCGATCCGGCCAATCTTTCCGGCCAAATTCTGGAGGTGCTTGCGTCCGATACGAAGATTCACCTCGTGACGACATCCTCCAATCCCCATCTCGAAACGTTGCAACGCTATACGGCACGGTTTCCGAATCTGCAGATCCATCTCAATGCCGGCAACATCGCCGAAGTGATGCAGCAGTGTTCGTTTGCCATCATCACCCCAAGCTCCATTGCCCAGGAGGTGATGTTTATGGGGCTCCCCTTTATTGCCGTCCAAAGCGCCGACAACCAAAAAGAGTTTACCGCCTACATGCAGCGCGAAGGGCTGAGCGTGATGGAGTCGTTTGAGCCGAACGCTTTTATCGCCTTGCTGGAGCGGTTGCAATGATCCGCCTCATCCCTTTTGGAGATATGGATGATACCCGGAAGCGGATGGTCTTATCCTGGCGAAACCACAATAACGTGCGTATTTGGATGGTTCATCACGATATAATAGCATTGGATACGCATCTTCATTTTATCCAATCCCTCGAAAAGCGGCCCGATAAAGCCTATTTTCTGGTGCAACGGGATGAAGAGTATCTCGGAGTGATCGATTTTAACGCCATCACCCACGATTCCGCCGAACTGGGCATCTATGCCAATCCCGACTTGCATCGCGTCGGGACGATTCTGATGGAGACGCTTCTGGAGTATGCGTTTAACACGCTCAACCTTACACGGTTGTATGCCAACGTATTCAGCGATAATATTCGGGCTAAACATTTATACGAAAAATTCGATTTTACGGAAACCGGCCGCATCACCTCTGAGGGGCGGGAAATGATTTGTATGGAGCGTACACATGAACATCGGACACCATAAGAGCGACGAAAAAGTCTTTATCATCGCCGAACTCTCCGCCAATCATAACGGCTCATTGGAGACGGCACTCAAAACGATTACCGCCATGAAAGCATCCGGTGCCGATGCGGTAAAACTGCAAACCTATACCCCCGATACGATCACCCTCGATTGTGATACCGAAATGTTCACCATCGCTCAGGGGACGTTGTGGGACAAACGGAAATTTCATGATCTTTATGCTGAAGCGATGACCCCGTGGGAGTGGCATGGAACCCTTTTCGAACATGCCAAAAGTCTCGGAATGGAGACATTCTCGTCTCCATTTGATCCCACTGCCGTTGATTTTCTCGAAAGTTTAAACGTTCCCGCCTACAAAATCGCCAGTTTCGAAATTACCGACATCCCCCTGATCGAATATACCGCCTCCAAAGGCAAACCGATCATCATCTCTACGGGAATTGCGACACTGAGCGATATCGAGGATGCACTCGATGCGTGTCACCGGATGGGAAACGCTTCAATCACCCTGCTCAAATGCACCTCCGCCTACCCCGCACCGCTTGAGGAGATGAATCTCCTCACGATTCCCGACATGCAAAAGCGTTTCGGTGTGGCCGTCGGACTAAGCGACCATACAATGAGCATCGCCGCCCCGGTAGCGGCCGTCGCTCTGGGGGCACGGGTAATTGAAAAACATTTTATTCTCGATCGCAAAATGGGGGGAGCCGACAGCGCATTCAGTCTGGAACCGGCCGAATTCAGGGCAATGGTCGATGCCGTGCGCGATACCGAACGGCTTTTGGGGAGCGTCACCTATGACCTTTCGGAAAAAAGTCTCAAATCGCGCGAATTTTCCCGCAGCCTTTTTGTCGCCGAAAACGTCAAAACCGGAGAAATGCTCACCCGTGCCAACGTCCGTTCGGTTCGTCCGGGATTTGGAATGGCCCCAAAATATCTAAACGCCGTTCTCGGAAAACGTTTCATTCGCGACCTCCCCAAAGGGACACCTCTCTCTTGGGAGCTGATCGGGTGACCTTTGCCGTTATCTCCCATGATGCCGGGGCATCGGAACTTCTCTGTGCTTTTATCCGCGAACATCAGAGTGCGGCGCAATGGCATATTTTCGCCGCGATCCCAAGCCCGATGGCGACGATCTGTGAACGCAATGCTCTACCGCTCATCCCGATAGGAGATGCCGCCGAACAGCTCGAAACGCTTCGTCCCGACGCCTTGCTCTTCGGAACGGGATGGCAAGAGAGGGTAGAGCGCCCCTATGTGCGCTACTGTAAAACGCATCACATCCCGACGGTCGCTTTTCTGGACCACTGGAGCAACTATCGGGAACGGTTCGGATATCCGGAGGCGGAGTGGGAAATGAATCTGGGAGACTTTACGGCCCTCAGTGACGAGAAAGCCTTTGGGCTTGCCGTTGAGCTGGGGCTTCCCCATCCCGTTGCCCTCTCCAATTATTATCTCCTTCATTTTCTGGATGCGGCGCAAAAACGTTCCGTTTCCCCCAACGAAAACCTCCTTTTTTTAAGCGAACCGACGGATGCGGTCGCCAAACGAACCTACGGCGATCCGAATTACTGGGGATTTACCCAATACACGGCACTCGAAGATATCTTAAAAAACTTTGAGCGCTTCGGATGCCGGGGGCTCACCGTCCGCCTCCATCCGAGTGAAACCTCATCGGGATACAAAGCGCTGCTGAAAAAATATCCCCATATCCGTGTCCAGATCAACGATGCGAAAACCTTTGCGCTGACCGACCAGCTTCTGGCCGCAAAACTCATTATCGGCTTCGATACGATGGCACTCTACAGCGCAGCGTTACTGGGCAAAGCGGTCGTGTCCTATCTCCCTTCCGTCAAACGGGAGTTTTTGCTCCCCCTCCCTTCCGACAGACAACTGCGCGATCTGCAAAGGTTTACAAAGGCCCATTGCGATTCAATCCGTCTCACCCTCGGCACATTCGGCATGGATTTTGCTTCTTTTACCCATCTGCTCAAAGGGGAACAATGATACGCTGTGCACTCGTCGGATGCGGCAATATGGGAGGTTTTCTCGATTCGCCGGAAGATCTCCATATTGTCACCCATGCCCATGCCCTCGCCGCTCACCCGGATACCCTTCTCGTCGCCTGCTGTGACCCCGATGCGAAGCAGCGTCAACGCTTTCGGGAGCGATGGGGTGAAACGATAAAGCCCTACGCTTCGCTTCAGGAGATGCTGCAACACGAAACGATCGATCTTCTCATCATCAGTTCTCCGACGCCGTTTCATGCGGATGCGCTCAAGCTGGCCCTCAATTCTCCCGCCGTGCACACCGTCATTTGCGAAAAACCGTTTGTGGAGACGCAGCAAGAACTCGATGAGCTTCTTCCGATCATCTTTGATGGCAACAAACGGCTTCTTATCAATTTTATGCGCCGGTTCGACCCCTCCATCCGCAAAGCGGCGGCGCTTCTGCATGCCAAAGAGCTGGGAGAATTGCGCCATTTTCACGGAACGTTTACCAAGGGGCTCTACCATAACGGTTCGCATATGCTTGAACTGATCGAGCATCTGTGCGGTCCCATCCTAAATCTCACCGCCATCCGCTCCGAAACGATCAAGGATGACTTTTACGGCTCATTTTTTCTCGAAACCCCCCAATGCAGAGGAACTCTCAGCAATGAAACGGGAGACCACTACGCTCTTTTTGAGCTCACCGTTGTCCTTTCACGGGGGCGAATCCGTATTCTCGATTCCGGGCACACCATTATCATCGATACCCTGACCCCCTCAAAACGCTACAGCGGCTATACCAACCTCACTCCGACACATACTCTGGAAGAGACAATGAGTGCCAATACCCTGAACACTTTGAACTTTGCTCTCACAGAGGAACTCGCACCCCTACTCTCCCACCACCTGAAGCTGAGCCAAAAGCTTCTGGATATTAAAACCGCTTTGCACGACCATCTCACGTTACATTGGAGTCCGCATGTCTAAATTAGCCCTCTTGGGGGGAGAAAAACTCCGTTCCACCCCATTTCCCGCCTACAATACCATCGGAGCAGAGGAAGAAGAAGCGGTCCTGCGCGTCCTGCGCTCCGGTAAACTCTCCACCTTTTTAGGAACCTGGCACAGCGATTTTTACGGCGGCCCCGAAGTGCGTGCCCTCGAATCGGAATGGGCAGCGCATTTTAGAGTCAAACATGCCATCAGCGTCAACTCCGCCACCAGCGGCCTTTAGGCCGCCGTCGGTGCGTGCGGGATCAGCCCGGGAGATGAGATCATCGTCTCCGCCTACACGATGAGCGCCTCCGCGACCGCCGCTCTCGTCTACGGGGCCATCCCGATTTTTGCCGATATCGAAGAAGAGTATTACTGCCTCGATCCCCGCTCCATCGAATCAAAAATCACCCCCCGGACCAAAGCGATCATTGTCGTCGATATCTTCGGACAACCCTACGACCGTGATGCGATCAACGCCATTGCCGCAAAACACAATCTCTACCTCATCGAAGATACCGCGCAAGCTCCCGGGGCGATGCTGGGGGGTCAATACGCCGGAACCCTCGGAGATATCGGCGTTTATTCGCTCAACTACCATAAACATATCCATTCAGGGGAAGGGGGCATTATCGTCACCGATGATGATGCCCTAGCCGAAAAACTCCGGCTGATCCGCAACCATGCCGAAGCGGTCCTCTCGGCCAAAGGGATCAGCGATAAAAGCGAACTGGTCAATATGGTCGGATTCAACTACCGGATGACCGAAATCGAAGCGGCTATCGCACGGGAGCAGCTCAAAAAACTTCCGACGCTTCTTGCACAGCGTCTTGAAAACACCGCCTACCTCAATGAAAAGTTGGCACAAGTCCCCTGTATTCTCCCCACTAAAATCAGAGAAGGGGCCAAACACGCCTTTTACGTCCATCCGCTCCAATTCGACGCCGAGATCGCACAGATGCACCGCAACCGCTTTATTGATGCCATCAAAGCGGAGCTTCCGCCGACTCTACTACGCGAAGAATCGACCGTGCTTCTGAGCTACGGCTACGTCAAACCGCTCTACCTTCAACCCCTCTATCAGGAAAAAATTGCCTTCGGACGGGACGGATTCCCGTTCACCCTCAGTGACGTCACCTACCCCAAAGGGCTCTGTCCCGTAACTGAAACCATGCATTATGAACGCCTTGTAACCCACGAATTCATGCGCCCCGGAATGAGCCGATCGGATATGGACGATGTCATCCATGCCTTTGAAAAAGTCTGGGAAAACCGGGACGAGTTGTTATGATCTTGCAAGGAAAACAGATCTATTTACGTCCGATTGAACCCGACGACGCACAGGGGGATTACCCCAATTGGCTCAACTACCCCGACGTCTGCCGCTACAATTCCCACGGCGAAACCCTCTATACACGGGAAATGGCCCGCTCTTATATCGACCGTGTCACCGCCGATCCCTCCCAGCACGTTTTCGCTATCTGTTTGTCCGAAAACAACCGCCATATCGGAAATATCTCCCTTCAGCAGATATCCTTACGAAACCGAAATGCCGAATTGGCCATCCTCATCGGCGATCCTTCAGTTTACGGCCGTGGAATCGGCTATGAAGCGGGGAAACTTCTCCTCGATTATGCGTTTGGCGTTTTAAAACTGCACCGCGTCTATTGCGGTACCCACGGTGAAAATAGTGCAATGCAGCGTCTTGCCCTCGCATGGGGAATGACGCTAGAGGGGAAACGGCGTGACGCTATTTTCAAAAACAAAAAATTTGCCGATGTAGTGGAATACGGTTTATTAGATAATGAGTATCAAAAGGATGAATCATGACCAAACCATTAAGTACGACAGAAACACCGCCCAATCGGTACGGTGAACCTTTATACAAAGATTATTTACAATACTGTACCCGCTGCTGCATGCCCAGTTCGAATGAAGGGATGCAGTTCGATGAACTCGGCATCTGCCTTGCCTGCCGGGCACAAGAGCAGAAAATGCGCATCAATTGGAAAAAAAGCGAAGCGGTATTACGAGATGTCCTCCAAAGCTACAAAGAAAAAGCGGGGGATAATTATGACTGTATCATCCCGATCAGCGGGGGGAAAGACAGCGTATTTCAGCTCCATGTCCTCAAAAAAGTGTACGGTATGAAACCCCTTGCCGTGACGTTCAACCACAACTGGTATTCGGAAATCGGCAAGTATAATCTCGACAATGCCCTTGAAAAACTCGAAATCGATCACATCATGTTTACCCCCAACAAAGCGCTGGTCAAGAAGCTCTTTGTCAAATCGTTTTACAAAATCGGCGATTCGTGCTGGCACTGCCACGCGGGCGTGGGGGCATTTCCTCTCCAAATCGCCGTCAAATTCAACATCCCCCTCCTTATCTGGGGCGAATCGGTATGCGAGAGCAGCGGACGGGCCGATTTTAGGGACAATGTACAGAAATTTGACCGGGATTATTTCACCAAAGTATCGGCGAAACTTTATCCGGAACAAATGATCGATGAGGAGATTACCCGCAAAGATCTCAAACCGTTCGAACTCCCGAGCTACGAAGAGATCGAACGAGTCGGAGTGGTCGGACTGCATTTAGGAGATTACCTCTTTTGGGACGATGAACGACAAATGGAATTCATCAAAAAAGAGTATGGATGGAAAGAGGAACATCGTCCCGGCCATTACAAAGGGTTCAAAGGAAATGAATGCAAATTCGAAACGCTGCATGACCACATGAAATTTGTCAAACGGGGATTCGGACGGGGAACCGATCAGGCCAGTGCCGATGTACGCGCCGGGCTCCTCACACGCGAAGAGGGGTTTGAAGTGGCCAAAAAATACGACCTGCAGCGTCCCGCCTATCTGGATGAATTTTTGGATATGGCCCATATCACCGAAGAGGAGTACCATAATGTCCTCAAGGCGATGCGTCAAGGAAAATTCAGAGAGTCACTATGAGAACATTAAGCGATCTAACAGCTACCGAACTCTTAAAGCTAATGAAGGAAGGGGAAACAACCCCAAAAGCGATAGCAGATGCCTGTTTGGAGGTCATTCGTACCCTTGACCCTCTTATCAACGGATGGGAATTTATCGATGAAGCGGTCATTCAGGCACAACTTGAGAAAATCAGCGGATATACCCAAAGCGACTACCCTCTTCTGGGAATCCCTATCGGTGTCAAAGATATTTATAATACCTTTGATATGCCGACCCAAATGGGATCGCCTCTGTGGAAAGATTTTACCCCCGGTAACGATGCGCGCATCATCCATTACCTTCGCCGTGCGGGAGCACTCATGCTGGGGAAAACCGTTACCGCCGAATTTGCCGTCCATTATCAAGACAAAACACGTAATCCCCATGACCTTTCCCGCAGTCCGGGAACCTCGTCAAGCGGCTCGGCCGTTGCCGTAGCAACAGGGATGGTTCCAATCGCATTGGGGAGTCAAACCGCCGGATCGATCGGAAGACCGGCAAGCTACTGCGGTATTTACGGATTTAAACCGACCTTTGGGGTACTCCCCCGCATCGGGGTCCTCAAAACAACCGATTCATTGGATACGCTGGGGTTTTTCACCCGAAGCGTCGATGATGTGGAACTGATGTTTGAGGCCGCACGGGTTCACGGAGAAAATTATGAATTTGTCCATCGCTACATCGATCAGTATCAAACCGATCCACAGAAAATTTTTCGGATCGGGATTGTAAAACACCCCAAATGGGATCTGGCCACCCCTTATGCGCAACAACAGTTCGAAACGTGGTGCGCGCAGCTGAAAGACCCGAGGCTGGAAGTCAAAGAGGTCTCGTTACCGCCATTTTGCGACTCCATTCACGCCACCCATCAGCTGATTTACGATAAATCCCTCGCCTATTATTTTAAAGACGAATACGCCCGACATGAACTGATGAGCCCCATTTTTTACGACATTATTCAAGCAGGGGAGAAAATTACCAAAGAGGAGTATACGCAGGCGATTGAAAAACAATCGCGTGAAACGGTTGCGTTTACAAACTGGATGGAAGATTACGATATTCTCCTCACCCTATCCACCGCCGGTGAAGCGCCGATCGGCCTCACGACGCCCGATATCCCCGATGCCAATCTCATCTGGACTTATCTGGGGTTACCCATTGCAACTTTACCGGTTTTAAAAGGGGAAAACGGACTCCCCCTCGGTATAAATGCCGTTGCACGAAAATATAATGATAAACTGCTGATTGATTTCCTGCACCATTGTCAACATATCGGTCTGCTTGGCGATATCCGCCCCCATACACCTCAATATAAGGATTCCAATGAGTGAAACGTTTACCCCTCTTCACCCCGTTCTCGAAAAAAACCTTCAGGCTCTTTTTCATATCAATCCCAAATTAGCCGGAAAACTGTTTCAAATACAGACCAATACCCGGTTTGAAGTGTTTCAGGGGAAAGATCTGGCCGATATCAACATACTGGATATCGAACTGCAATCGTTCATGTACGCCAACCCGATCAGCGATACTCTGCTAAAAGCGCAAATGATTCGCGAAGGGGATTGCCTCCCCTACCGCTATGTATACGGAATCGGTACCGGCGTCGTCCTCCAGATGATCCTAAGTGACGAGTGGCTTAAATCGGTCCTTGTCATCGAACCGAATCTGGAGCTGCTCTATATTGTCACCCATCTGTTTGATTTTTCAGAAGCGCTCCAAACACGCAAATTGGTGCTGGAACATGCGGAGGATTTTGATTTTGTCAAAGCCTCCTATCTCATCTCCAATTCCAATGCACAGCTTTTCGCCAAACTGTTCAAGCTTGAATACGTTTCGAACTATTATGAACACTTTTATATGCCCAATATCCTTGAGATCAATAAAATCCTGATCAAATCCTTTGAAGTCACCATTATCGGGTATGGAAATTCGGCGGAAGACACCCTGATGGGGATCGAGCACCACGTCCGAAATCTTCCCGCGATGCTTGAGGGGCCTCAACTCAATTCGCTCCTGAGCCTAACCTACCCCAAAACGGCCATCGTGGTCTCAACCGGGCCGAGTTTGACCAAACAAATTCCGTTGTTGAAAAAAATCAAAGATTACGTCACCATCATCAGTGTCGACGCCAGCTTCCCCATTCTCGAAAAGCACGGGATCAAGCCGGATTTTGTCACCGTCCTGGAACGGATCCCCGAAACGGCCAATTTTTTTAAAAACAATGCCCCAGAATTCCAAGAAGGGGTCCATTTTGTCTGTGTCTCCATCGCCCATCAGGAGGTATTGGACGCCATCAAACACGGTACCAAAATTTTGGAAATGCGTCCCCACAGCTATACCCACTTTTTTGAGCTCAACCCATACGGATATTTGGGGATCGGGATGAGTGCCGCCAACCTTGCCCATGAGTTGGCCATTGCGCTGCAGTTTGAGCAGGTGATATTGATCGGTCAGGATTTGGCTTTCGGACGGGACGACACGTCGCATGCCAACGACCACTTTTTCGGCGTCAACGAAGAGAAAGTCGAAGGGCACGATATCTACACCGAAGCGTACGGGGGAGAGGGGGAGATTCGGACAACGATGTATTGGAATATGTTCAAAAGCTATTTTGAACGGGCGATCAATATCAGCAAATCCTTTATCCAGACCGTCAATTCAACCGAAGGGGGGGCACGTATCCCCGGCGCGACCGAACTTTCTTTTGCCGAGGCGATCGAACGCTACGTCGATTTTTCCACCCCGAAAACCCCTTTTACCATCCCCAATACCCCGGTGCAAGAGTCTCTCCAATACAAAAAACAGATGATTGAAAAGATCAATGTATGGCTGCAAGATACCGTCAACCGTCAAGAGGTGATTGAAGAGACCTTTATGGACGTTCAGGAAGCTTCGGAAAATTTCATCATCCTGCTAGAAGAGCACCGGTTAGAAGAGATCACCGTTGAAAAACTCTCCCCCCTCATGGATAAAGTCGATACGATCAAAGCCTATTTGGGCGAACCGATCTTCAAACAGCTCTATTACGATATTCTCCAATCGATGCTGCTCCATTTCGAACTCGATTTTGTGAAAATCGAAGTGATGCCGGTAAAAGATGAAGAGGATATCAAAGCAAAAATGATCAGCTGGCTCCTCGCCCACCGCTATTGGCTCTTTACCTTCGCCGGAGGGATTGACGCGGAACGCGAAATTGTTTTGCGTGCCATACAGTCATGGCCGGAGGAACTTCAAAAACAGGTGATTATTCCGAAGAAGAGAGAGATAGCGATCGATGAAGCAAAATACGAAGAGCTTATGGCGAAATTTAAAGAGCAGATGGCTCAAAGGTTTAAATTCGAACAGTAAACTCCATTCTCAAGAAGAGAGAGTTGAAACTACTGCAGTAGTTTCAACACGTTTTGCTGCACCGCATTCGCCTGACTCATCGCATACGATCCCGATTGGGCAAGGATATTGAATTTGGAGAAATTCGCCGACTCCGCCGCGAAATCGACGTCACGGATTTGAGATTCCGCCGCTTTGATATTAACCTGACCGCTTGTGATATTGTTCACGGTAGAGATCAGCTGATTTTGAACCGATCCGAGGTCTGAACGGATTTTATCGAGCAATTTGGTCGCCGATTCGGCAATCGTCATCGTCGCCATCGCGCCGCGAAGTGATGTTACCCCCGCTCCGATACCGGTTGAGACATCCCCCAACGCCGACGAGTAGGCGTTCGCCCCGATCGCATTGGCATCGGTGGATTCGATATTCCCCCGGACACTTTGAAGATTCAGAACCGAAGCGGCCAGAGCGGAGACTCCGATACCGTCACCCGAAACCTTGATCGCACGGGCATCCAGACGCGAAAGGGTCAATTTCCCGAGGTTCTCCCCTTCCGTAATCCCTCCGACCGCAATACCCGATACGTTAATCGCACGCCCGTCAAGAGATTTTAAATGCAAAACACCGCCTTGATCCACCGACGCTTCAACTCCGGTCAAATCTTTAACCGCATTGATCGCATTCACAACCTGCCCGTCAGTATCGTTCGCTTTGGCACTCGTAATATCCCCGATGACGATACCGTTGATCGTAAGACCCGAGATACTCCCCGCTGCAATAGCGGCAGACATAACGGTCTCAACACGGTACGATGCACGTACCCCCGTCTGATCCGATACGTTGTTGATCGCATCGGCCACTTTGTTGATCCCGTTGGCCGCACCGTTACTGACGATTACCGCTGCCAAAGCAACCGATTTACTCCCGGTACTAAAGGTCAATGAGACCGGCCCTTCCGTCGACATCGAGACACCCGTTGCAAACGTCGAAGCACCGATTTTACTCGACGTCGTATTTCCGATCGACGCGGTCACCGTCTGGTTGCTGTAGGCACCGACTTGGAACTCTTTGTTCGTAAACGAACCCGCAAGGAGATTTTGTCCATTATATGCAGTCGTATTCGCAATATTGTCCAAAGACTCCATCAAACGGTTAATATCGGCCTGAATCGCTTTACGCGATGTGGTTGTCTGACCGTCTTGCGCCGCTTGCGTCGCTTTGGTTTTAATCGTATCGAGCAGTTTAATCTGCTCATCCATCGCTTTATCAGCAATCTGTACGATACTGATTCCGTCGTTCGCGTTCGCAATCGCCTGACCGAGGGAACTCGCCTGTGAACGGAGCGCATCCGCAATCGCCATACCCGAAGCGTCGTCTGCCGCCGTATTAATACGAAGGCCCGAGGAGAGCTTAGAGAGCGAACTGTCGATATTACGATTATTCATTGTCGCGTTAGCGTGGGCATTCATTGCCGTACTATTGGTATTAATTCTAAATCCCATAATAAATCCTTCTTTGGTGGTTTCGCGTCCATGCGCTTTTCAAATACTATTCCTATAAAAGCAAAAAGAGTTCCATAATTGACAAAAATGCAAATTGATCAAATTTTTTGAAAAAAATGGCTAATACCGTCTATCTTTAAGTGTACATACGCATTTTGTCATCCCGTACTTGATACGGGATCCATTTCTTGCATTGGATTTTGTGTCGTAGCACGGAATGACGAGAGTATGCCTAGTTAATAAAGTTTGGTATAAGATGAGAGAACAATAGAGGGATAGGCGTGTCAAAAATCATCTCGGAAACGATAGAAAGGGGGAGTGAGCAGAAACTACCCGCACAGAGCGGGTAGGGAAGAACTACTGAAGCAGTTTGAGGACGTTTTGCTGAGTGGCATTCGCCTGACTCATCGCATACGATCCCGACTGCGCAAGGATATTGAATTTAGAGAAATTCGCCGACTCCGCCGCGAAATCGACGTCACGGATTTGAGATTCCGCCGCTTTGACGTTAACCTGTGTCACCGTAATGTTGTTCACGGTAGAGACCAACTGATTTTGAACCGATCCGAGGTCTGAACGGATTTTATCGAGCAATTTGGTCGCCGATTCGGCAATCGTCATCGTCGCCATCGCGCCGCGAAGAGAGGTGACCCCCGCTCCGATACCGGTTGAGATATCCCCCAACGCCGAAGAGTAGGCGTTCGCCCCGATCGCATTGGCATCGGTGGATTCGATATTCCCCCGGACACTGCCGAGATTTAAAACCGAAGCGGCCATAGCGGAGATACCGATACCGTCACCCGAAACCTTGATCGCACGGGCATCCAGACGCGAAAGGGTCAACTTCCCGAGATTCTCCCCCTCCGTAATCCCTCCGACCGCAATACCCGATACGTTAATCGCACGACCGTCCGTTGATTTCAGATGCAGTGCACCGCTTTGATCCACCGACGCTTCAACCCCGGTCAAATCTTTGACCGCATTGATCGCATTCACGACCTGCCCGTCCGAATCGTTCGCTTTGGCACTCGTGATATCCCCGATGACGATACCGTTGATCGTAAGGCCCGAGATACTCCCCGCCGCAATAGAAGCAGACATAACGGTCTCAACACGATACGATGCACGTACCCCCGTCTGATCCGATACGTTGTTGATCGCATCGGCCACTTTGTTGATCCCGTTGGCCGCACCGTTACTGACGATTACCGCCGATAATGCGACCGATTTGGTCCCCGTACTGAAGGTCAATGAGACCGATCCTTCCGTCGACATAGAGATACCCGTTGCAAAACTGGAGGTACCGATTTTACTCGACGTCGTACTTCCGATCGACGCGGTCACCGTCTGGTTGCTGTAGGCACCGACTTGGAACTCTTTATTGGTAAATCCCCCCGCGAGAAGAGTCTGACCGTTGTAGGACGTGCTATTGGCGATATTGTCCAAAGACTCCATCAAACGGCTGATGTCGGCCTGAATCGCTTTACGCGACGTCGTTGTCTGACCGTCTTGCGCTGCCTGAGTCGCTTTAGTTTTAATGGTGTCCAAAATCTTAATTTGCTCATCCATCGCTTTGTCGGCGATTTGAACGATACTGATTCCGTCGTTCGCGTTTGAAACCGCCTGACCAAGGGAACTCGCCTGTGAACGGAGCGCATCGGCGATCGCCATACCCGAAGCGTCGTCTGCCGCCGTATTAATACGCAAACCCGAGGAGAGTTTGGAAAGTGCCCCATCGATATTACGGTTGTTCATCGTTGCATTGGCATGGGCGTTCATCGCCCCGACATTGGTATTAATTCTAAAACCCATGATAAATCCTTATTTGGTAGTTTCGCGTCCATGCGCTTTTCAGACCAAATAGAAGCAAAAAGAGTTCCACTATTAAAACAACGGTGCAACCAGATGAAAACTATTCGACTGATTTCGAAAATAAAGGGTAATAAAAAGATTGGGGGAAGAAGAAAGTGGCCGTATCAAGCGGGTACGAAAGGGGAAAGGAGAGTGCCCCAGGGCACTCTCACGGTACTATTGGAGCAATCGAAGGACGTTTTCACAGAAACGTATTACGCAACCGAAAGGTTGCTATACGATCTTGCTACTATTGTAGCAATCTCAATACATTTTGCTGAGTGGCATTCGCCTGACTCATCGCATACGATCCCGACTGCGCAAGGATATTGAATTTGGAGAAATTCGCCGACTCCGCCGCGAAATCGACGTCACGGATTTGAGATTCCGCCGCTTTGACGTTAACCTGTGTCACCGTAATGTTGTTCACGGTAGAGACCAACTGATTTTGAACCGATCCGAGGTCTGAACGGATTTTATCGAGCAATTTGGTCGCCGATTCGGCAATCGTCATCGTCGCCATCGCGCCGCGAAGAGAGGTGACCCCCGCTCCGATACCGGTTGAGATATCGGTCAATGAAGAGGAGTATGCATTCGCACCGATCGACTTCGCATCGGTAGATTCGATATTACCCCGTACACTGCCGAGATTCAGAACCGAAGCGGCCAAAGTAGAAACCCCGGCCCCTGTTCCGGAAACAACGATCGCACGGGCATCCAGACGTGAAAGGGTCAATTGACCGATGTTTTCACCCTGTGTAATACCGGTGGTTGCGGCACTTGCTGAAAGCAAAATAGCACGACCGTCCATTGATTTCAAATGCAACGAACCGCCTTGGTCTACAGATGCTTCAACTCCGGTCAAATCTTTAACCGCATTGATCGCATTGACCAACTGTCCGTCCGAATCGTTTGCTTTCGCGCTGTTAATCGCCCCGATAACGATACCGTTAATCGTAAGCCCTTCGATACTTCCCGCCGCAATCGCTTCAGACATAACCGTCTCAACGCGGTACGATGCACGTACCCCCGTCTGATCTGAAATATTGTTAATCGCGTCAGCTACCTTGTTGATCCCGTTGGCCGCACCGTTACTGACGGTGATCGCCGCCATCGTAATCGATTTGGTACCGGTACTGAAGACCAAAGAAACAGCACCCTCAGCCGACATAGCCACACCCGTCGCAAAACTGGACGTACCGATTTTACTCGATGTTGTATTCCCGATCGAAGCGGTTACGGTCTGGTTGCTGTAGGCACCGACTTGGAACTCTTTATTGGTAAATCCGCCCGCAAGGAGGTTTTGACCGTTGTATGAAGTTGTATTGGCGATATTGTCCAAAGACTCCATCAAACGACCGATGTCCGCTTGAATCGCTTTACGAGAACTGGCCGTTTGACCGTCTTGCGCCGCTTGCGTCGCTTTGGTTTTAATGGTATCTAAAATTTTAATCTGCTCATCCATCGCTTTGTCGGCAATCTGTACGATACTGATTCCGTCATTCGCATTTGAAACCGCTTGACCGAGTGAACTCGCCTGTGAACGGAGCGCATCCGCGATCGCCATACCCGAAGCATCATCTGATGCGGTATTAATACGAAGACCCGAAGAGAGTTTAGACAATGAATTGTCAATATTACGATTGTTCATCGTTGCATTAGCGTGAGCGTTCATCGCCCCAACGTTTGTATTAATTCTAAAACCCATGATAAATCCTTTTATCGCAAGAGGCTAAGCTCTTAAGTTATTTCAGCATCCTTGCTGTTACTAACTATATCGGATAATAAATAAAAAGTTTTAACAGATTTGCCGCTTTTTTTGTTACACTTTCGAAATTATATTAATTATAGAACGGTAAAGGGGCAAAGCCCCCTTGCCTACGCTTGCTGCACATGGCACTGAAGCTTGCCTCTAACGAGGCAGAAAATAACAACATTAGGACCAATTTTTTTGAAACTCATTATTGTAGAGTCTCCGGCCAAGGCCAAGACCATTAAAAACTTCCTCTCCAAAGATTACGAAGTGATTGCTTCCAAAGGGCATATCCGTGATCTTCCCAAAAACCGTTTCGGCATTAAGATCGAAAATGAGACGATCCTCCCCGAGTACCGTGTCAGCGAGGAGAGTACCGCCACCGTCAAGCAAATACAGGAACTGGCCAAAAAGAGCGACACCATCTATATCGCGACCGACGAAGACCGTGAAGGGGAAGCCATCGGCTGGCACATTGCCCATGCGATCGGCAAAGATCCCGAATCACTCCCTAGAATCGTCTTCCATGAGATCACCAAAAATGCGATCACCCATGCCCTCGAAACCCCCCGTTCCATCGATATGGACCGGGTCAATGCCCAGCAGGCACGCCGTCTGTTAGACCGCATTGTCGGCTACAAACTCTCACCGCTGCTTGCCAGCAAGATCCAAAAAGGGCTCTCAGCGGGACGGGTCCAATCCTCTACCCTGAAAATCGTCATTGACCGCGAACGGGAAATCCGCGCTTTTATCCCCGAAGAGTACTGGAGTATCGATACCCTCTTCCGCCCTGATATCGAAGCGACGCTGACCCTTTTCGAGGGGACCAAAATCGACAAACTCACCATCAAAAACAAGGAAGAAGCGGCCCGAATCGTAGAGAGTCTCAAATTTCAACACTACACCATCGGTGAAATCGAAACCAAAGAGCGTAAATCCTCCACCCCTCCGCCGTTTATGACGTCAACGCTCCAGCAAAGTGCCTCATCTCAGCTGGGATTCTCCCCGAAAAAGACGATGATGGTCGCCCAAGCCCTCTATGAAGGGGTCAAAACGCCCGAAGGGACCAGCGGAGTCATCACCTATATGCGTACCGACTCGCTGAACCTTGCCGCCGAAGCGGTCGAAGCGGCGCGCGAACTCATTCTCGATCGCTACGGCAAAGAGTACCTCCCCGCCGCACCGAAAGTGTATGTCAAAAAAGCCAAAGGGGCGCAAGAGGCGCACGAAGCAATCCGTCCGACGATGCTTGCCTTTACCCCCGAAGTCGCAGCCACCTTTCTCAAACCCGATGAGATCAAACTCTACCGCCTGATTTATAACCGCTTTGTAGCCTGCCAGATGAACGATGCGCGGTTTGAACAGCAAAGCATCACATTTGAAAGCCCTGATGCGCAGTTCAGAGCGACCGGGCGCAGACTCTTGTTTGACGGCTTTTACCGTGTCGTGGGAAGCGATGACAAAGACAAACTCCTGCCGCCGTTGACAACCGGCGATCCCATCGATTTGCAAAGCATTGCTACCGAACAGCATTTTACCGAGCCCCCTTCACGTTATTCGGAAGCGAGTCTAATCAAAAAACTTGAATCCGAAGGGATCGGGCGGCCATCAACGTATGCACCGACGGTATCCACCCTGCAAGCACGCAACTACATCGAAATCGAAAAGCGTGCCATAATCCCGACCGAAATTGCCTTTACCGTCACCGAAATGCTTGAAAAACACTTCGAAGAGATCGTCGACGTATCGTTTACCGCAACAATGGAAGAGACGCTTGACGAGATCGGGGAAGAGGGAAAATCGTGGCATAAAATTATCCTCGATTTTTACACCCCGTTCATCGCAAAAATCGATGAGGGGAAAACCTCAATCGTAAGTTTGAAGATGGCCAAGCCGCTGGGACGCAACTGCCCGCAGTGCGGGAGCGAACTGCTGCTGCGTTCAGGCCGTTTCGGTGAGTTTATCGCCTGTAGCGGTTTTCCGAAATGCAAATACACCGAACAAACCGAAGAGAATCAGAAAGAGGGTTCTACCCCTGCGGATGAAATTAGCGAAGAGATGTGTGACAAATGCGGCAGCCCTATGGTGATTAAAAACGGCCGTAACGGCAAATTCCTCGCCTGCAGCGCTTACCCCAAATGCAAAAACACCAAAACCCTCGCGGAGCAAAAAACCTCCGACGTGCCGTGTCCGGAGTGCGGCGGGAAACTGCTGTGGCGTCAGTCACGCCGAGGGGCATTCTGGGGATGCGAACACTACCCGACATGCAAATTTATCTCCAAATTCGAGCCAAGTGACAAAAAATGCGAAGTCGAAGGGTGCGGCGGAGCACTTGCCCCGCGTACCTATCGAAATAAAGAAGTATACGAGTGCACCAAATGCAAAGACCGAACACCGCGAGAAGAGGCAGATGAATAGCATTCAAGCACGCAAGCGTGCGCGGGCCTGCTGCCGAAGCAAAACAAGGGTACCGCTCGGCGAAGTCGATGTTTCCTCGAAACGCAGCGTAGCCGGGCGGGGCTTTGCTCCGTCGGCGTGTCAGGAATCAAAATGAAAATCGGCCTTTTGTCCGATACCCATACCAAAAAAGGGCGTTCCCAAAAAGTGATTGACCATCTTAAAAGGGAAGGGGCCGAATTTTTGATCCATGCCGGAGATATCGTCAAACCGGAAATTCTTCAGCAGCTCAAAGCCAGCGATCTTCGTTACATTGCCGTCTACGGCAATAACGATGCAGCGTTGTATTCCTATCACGACAAATTTCATCTTGTCCAAGAGCCCCATTACTTTAAACTGAGCGGGGTAACATTCAAATTAATGCATCTCCCTTTTTACATGAGCGCCGACGCCGAAGTCGTTATTTTCGGGCATACCCATATCTTTGAGTGCGACTTTAAAAACAAAACCCTGTTTCTCAATCCCGGCGAAGCGTGTGCCAGAGACAAGCCCTATTCAAGCTGTGCCATGCTGGAAGTTACCGACACTGCTTTTAAAGTGATCCACTATTCACGTGCTCTGGGAACGGAAGTTTTCGATGCACGCACCTATTTATTTGAGAGATCCTAATCATGTCCACTAAAATTTTCCTCTGCTCTATCTGTAATATCAACAGCGGCACCTGCAACGAAGACTGCAAATTCTGCTCCCAAAGTGTCAAGTACAAAGCCGATATCGAGCGCTACCGTCAAAAACCGATGGATCAGATTCTGGAAGAAGCACGCCGTCTCGAAGGGTTGGGGGCTCTGGGTTTTTGTCTCGTCACGGCCCAAAAAGGGCTGGATGACAAAACCCTCGAATTTGTCTGCAACGTCGCACGTACCCTCAAACACGAAGTTCCCCGTCTGCGTCTCATCGCCTGTAACGGAACGGCATCTCTCGAACAGCTGCAAGAGCTTAAACGCGCCGGAGTAAGTGCCTACAACCACAATCTCGAAACGAGCCGTGCATTTTACCCTGAAGTGTGTACGACCCATCCGTGGGAGGAGCGGTATGAGACCTGCGAAAACGTCAACCGCTCCGGACTTAAACTCATCAGCGGCGGAATTTTCGGAATGGGAGAGACGCAAGACGACCGCCTAAGTATGCTCCACTCTCTCAAAGAGCTTAATCCCGTCTCGGTCCCCCTCAATTTCTACCACCACAATCCGGCACTGCCGCTGAATCCGAGCCCTCTCTCGGTCGATGAGGCGCTGGAGCTGATCACCCTCTCCCGTAACATTCTCGATCAAGCCGATCGGATCATGATCGCGGGGGGGCGTGAAATCACTTTCAAAGAGCGTCAGCACGAAATTTTTAAAGCCGGAGCCAACAGCATTGTCATCGGCAACTACCTCACAACAGCCGGACGTGAAGCCCATACCGATCTCCGGATGCTTCAGGAACTTGGATTTGAAATTGCCCTCTCACCCGACGATAAGTGAGTTACTGACTTTACGCACCTTTTTCAAAAGGGGCGAAATAGGTCAGTAATCTCCCGTATCCGAAAGATGCGGGTAGCTTCAGGGGGTTGTAGGGACGTCCGTCCCTGCCACTTTCTGGGCTTTGCTCAGAAAGTGCGTAACATCAGTGAGTTATAATAGCAGTAAAGCCAAAAGGGGAGTCTTTCAATGTCACAATCGGTATTGTTGAGCCTTGCCCGTAAATCGATCGAAGAGGTGTTAAGAGCCGAACGGACGATCAATCGGACGGAGTTTTTAGAGAAGTACCCTATTTTAAACGAAATCATGGGGACCCAGATTACCCTCTATCTAAACGATAAAATACGGGGGCGCGCGACGACGCAATCCCCCACCCGTTCGCTGCTGGACGATATCATCTACAACGCCAAGATTGCCGCATTTCAAGATCCCGTATTTACCCCCATCGTCACCTCGGAATATCTCTCCATCGCTATTGAGCTGATACTGTTTACCGCCGAGGGCCCCCTCTCTCATACCGATACCCCTATTTTAAAAGAGTAACGGATATTGGGCGTTGATGTTACGCACTTTCCGGGCAAAGCCCGTAAAGTGGCAGGGACAAATGTCCCCTGCACCCCCCTAAAGCTACCCGCATCTTTCGGATGCGGGAGATTAACCGATCTAACGTCATGCACTTTTCTAATACGGGAGGTGAGACGGACTTAATCCATTTGACGGATGATGTAATTTGCAATGGCGTAACCGTGATTCAATCCAAGGGCAATCGAACCACCCGATTCTTGGGTAATATCTCCGGCGACAAAAAGGCCCGGAATATTGGTCTGATAGTTTTCATCATGCACCGGCTTCCCCTCCTCTTCTTGTATTCCGCTGCTTTGCAAAAATCCGCTCGGGGTCGTCCCGCCGATTGCATAGACCAGACGATCGAATAATTCGGTGTTTCCGCCGCTAAAGAGCACCTTGACTTTTCCGCTTTCGCTTTCAAGTTCCGTAATCTCGGTATTTAACAATGGGCGCACGCACCCTCCCGCTACCGCTTTTTCGATATCGGCCTGATTGGTCGGATTGGCCCGACGGAAAGTACCGCGCCGATAGCAGATACTCACCTCGTTTTTTTCACACAAATCCACCGCATATTCAATCGCCGAATCCCCTCCGCCGACAACCATAATCTTCTCCCCGGCACCGCACTCATCTAGGGTATAATGAATTTGATTTTTAATCGAAGGGGGGATCTTGTAATCGGGTTTGTTCGGTTTTCCCATCCGTCCGATCGTTACGACGACATATTTTGCGTGAATACTTCCGCCGGCGATAAAAACCTCAAATCCGCCTTCTTGTTTAACAATTTTCTGCACTTCCGTGTGAGTCCGAAGCTCCAACGATTCATGATCCAGCAACTGATCGAAAAAATCCAGGGTACTCTCTTTCGTCCCGTCCATAAAATAGATGGTTCCGTCCAGTTCTACCTTCTGCCCTTTCCAATCTTTGTCGACCCGTTTCTTGTCTTTATAAAATTTTCGTATCGTTGCGTTATGGTTCTCGTCTTTTTCCAGCAAAACAATATCGCGCATCCCCAGAACATAACTCTCGATTGCCGTTGCAATTCCGGCAGGACCGGCGCCTATAATGACCAATTCATAATTATTTTTCATACACCGTCTCCATGACAAAAGTAGAGTACTCTATCACAAGAGGGATAAAATTCAATTTATGCTATTATGCTTCGCATGTATTATGTTATCCAGCGCCATCAAGGTGATCCGAAAAAGCACTATCTTGCCTACACTGTTCCAAGATATATCAGTTCTAAAAACAGTCAGAACGTTATATTTGAATTTCAGGTGGAGGGAAAAATCAAACGCAAATGGGCGCCCAAAACCGAAATCATCCTCCTTACCGACAACCGTGAATTGTTTAAAACCACCCTCAACCGGCTTGAAACACTGAAACAAACCCACCTTGAAAAAATTGATACGGCTCAAACACTGCTCAACAATGAACTTTCAGCCCTCCTCACTAGCATGCAAGAAGAGTTTGAAAATATCAAAAAATCGGTTGAGTGACAATTAGCAACCTTTTTTCACACGATTTTAATCTATAACATGCGATACTTCCGTTAACTATATTAACAATAGGCCAAAAAAGTCTTGAGGAGTCTTAAATGATGAAAAAACTAGCTTTGTCCGGTTTGCTTGCTGCAACATTAGTAAGCGGCGCCGAATACAATTATGAAATCAGCCCGATGGCAGGGATCGCTATCCCGAATGACGGACAATGGATGAAAAATCATGGTGTGTACGGTGCAGAGATGCAGTTTAATGAGTGCGGAACCTCTTTAAAACCGGAGCTGTCTCTCCTTTACAGCAATGCCGATTACGTTAACGCCGCAGGCAGTACCAATATTTTCCGTTCCGCCCTGAACGGCGTGTATGAGCTTCCGAAAAGCAACGGCATCACCCCTTTCCTAAAAATGGGTTTCGGGTATGAAATGATGAGCAATCATCAGTTCGACAACCATAACGGAGCGTTTGCCGATGCCGGCGCCGGAGTTAAAATCGGTCTGGCCGAACAGCTTGCGTTGAAACTGGAAGCAATTAAAATGTTGAAAAACAACAACTTTAGCGGTGATAACAACTTGCTGCTTATGGCAGGATTGAGTTTCGCATTCGGTGAAAAGCCACAACCGGTTATCCCGGTAGCCGCTGCGGTAGTTGCGGCCCCGGTGGTCGTCCCTGTACCGGAACCGGTTCCTGAGCCGGTCGTCGTTCCCGCTCCGGTGGTGGTTAAAGCGGCCCCGGTGGTTGCAGCACCGATCGATAGTGACAAAGACGGGGTGTTCGATCCGCAGGACAAATGTCCGAACACTCCGGCCGGGTTCAAAGTGGACACCGACGGATGCCCTGTCATTACCGCCACCCTAGAGTTGAAATTTGCCGTCAATTCCAATGCTGTTGACGCGGAAGGGACCGAAAAAGTAAAAGTATTCGCGACGTTCATGAAAGATATCCCTGAGTATAAAGCGGCCATCGTCGGACATACCGACAGTGACGGGTCGAATGAGTTTAACCAAAAGCTTTCTGAAAAACGGGCGAATCATGTTAAATCAATGCTTGTTAAAGAAGGGGTTGCCGAGAATCGTCTAACCACAAGCGGCAAAGGGGAATCCATCCCGGTCGCTACCAATGCAACCAAAGAGGGGCGTGCGCAAAACCGCCGTATCGAAGTTGAGTTGAGCCGCTAAATTATCTTTATTTTATTCCCGCATCGTGCGGGAACCCTACTTTTTAGCTTTATCTTTGAATTTACCCATAAACTTCTCTATTTTCGGCGCAATCACCATAGCGCAATACCCCTGTGTCGGATGCTCGCTGTAATAATTTTGATGATACCCTTCCGCTTCATAAAACTCCGGAGCCGGTGACAACTCCGTCACTATCGGATCTTCCCAAATTTTCTGCGCCTTTTCAATCGAACAAAGAGCCGCATTTTTTTGCTCTTCATTATAATAATAGATCACCGACCGGTATTGCGTCCCTTTATCGGCCCCTTGGGCATTGAGGGTGGTCGGGTTGTGAATTTCCCAAAAAATTTCCAAAATCTCATCGTAACCGATCACATCCGTATCGTACGTGATTTCTACCACCTCGGCATGCCCGGTAGCTCCGCTACACACCTGTTCATAACTCGGATTTTTGCGGGGGCCTCCGGCATAGCCGCTGATCGCGGCATCTACCCCCTCTACCCGATTATAAACCGCTTCAATGCACCAAAAACATCCGCCCCCCACTAAAGCTTTCCCCTTTTGTCCCATCCTGGTCTCCCTAAATTTTTCACAGATTATCGGCTTTTTTCACTGCAAAGGGGCTCAGACGATTCAGTCAGCTCAAATTTTTAAGTTGCCGGTGCGCACCTGTTATCCTTCGGTAATCTTTTAGCGTTACGATTCGATTGTTACATTACCGGAAAGGAAAAATAATGGAAAAGTTAACACCGTTTGAAAAAATGTTGCTTAAAAAATTGCGTCAATCAAAACGTGGCCGTTGGATGGTCGATTAATCCTCATGGTACGTGCAGGCGTATCTCTTAGCAATCGCTTCTCTAATTGACTTACCTCTCTTCAATTGACTATAATCGTATTATTCATCCATAAAAAAATTTATTCTTGTTATATAAAGGTCTTATGAAAAAAGTCGTGATTTTAGGCGGAGGTATCGCCGGTGTCGAAGCAGCCATATATTGTCGCAAAGCGGGATTTGCAGTGGAGCTGGTCAGCGAACGCGATTATCTGTTCGTCTATCCGATCGCCATCTGGATTCCGGTCTCCACCCTCCCTTTTGAAAAAGCACTTCTTCCGTTATCCCGGTTGGCACAAAAGCACGGGTTTACCCTCACCATCGATCAGGTCCGGGCAATCAGTAGCGCACAAAAGCAGTTTACCCTTGAAAAAGCGGGGGTGCGTCACGAAGAGATCGTCATCATTGCCCTCGGTGCCGGTAAAATGAAACCGCAGGGGGTAGAGCATACCCTCAGCATCTGTGGAGATCCCGAACAATCCCTCCTTCTCAAAGAAAAAATCGATTCCCTTATCGCACAAGGATACGGGAAAATAAACTTTGGCTTCGGGGGGAACCCCAAAGATATGAGTGCCGTACGGGGAGGACCCGGATTTGAACTTTTTTTTAATCTTCACCACCGTCTCAAACGCCTTGGAATACGGGAAAAATACGAGATGACTTTTTTTGCTCCGATGGCGGAACCGGGAGGACGCATGGGGGCTAAAGCCCTCTCTATGTTACGCACGATGTTCGAGTCCAACCGTTTCCACACCCGTTACGGCAAAAAAATCAAACAATTTGAATCCGAAAAAATCATTTTTGAAGACGATACGGTATTAGAAAGCGATCTAACGATGTTTATTCCGGCAGGATCCGGACACCCTTTTATTTTAGAATCCGATCTTCCGAAAAACGGTGCGGGCTTTATCCGGATCGATTCGACGTGTCAGATCGAAGGGGTAGAGGCATGGTATGCGATAGGAGATGCCGCAGCGCTCGAAGGGCCCGAATGGAAAGCCAAGCAGGGGCATATTGCCGAAGTAATGGCCCGCCATGCAGCGCATAATCTCGCCGTCACCTATCTGGGACGAGAGGGGAACAAACAGACCTATCATGAGCATCTGAGTATTATATGCCTCATGGATATGGGGGAGGGTGCCGGGTTCATCTATCGCGATCATACCAAAGCATTTTTTATCCCGATCCCCTTCATCGGGCACGGGATGAAACAGCTGTGGGGACACTACTACAAGCTCTCCAAGAAAGGGATTATCCCGCGAATCCCCGGTCTGTAAAGGGGATCTCATGGAGATTCTGCTTTAACCGGATAATAAAATTGGCCCCGTAAGGGGTATTTTCGACACTTAAATTACCGAAAAAATGTTTCTCGATAATCATTTTTGCCATATACAATCCGATGCCCGTCCCCTGCGATTCAAATTTGGTGGTGAAGTAGGGATCGAAAATTTTGTCTATAATTGACGGAGGGATCCCCCCTCCGGTATCTTCGATCGATATCCGGTAATCAAGCCCCTCTTTATCGCACCGTATCCGAATCATCCGCAATTCATTGTGCTGCTGTTCAATCGCTTCACGGGCATTATTGACGATATTGATAATCACCTGTTTCAGCTCATTCGGATAGATCATGATGGCGATGGTCGGATCAATCTCTTTTTCGATTATAATTTTTTTACGTCTCAATAGCGGTCCCAAAAGGTTTTCAACATCGGCGATAAGGGTATCAATATTGACCAACGACAATGTCCGGTCTTGTTTGAAAAAATTACGGAAATCATCAATCGTCTGGGACATATACTGTATCTGTGTCTCCGCAATTTCAATCGCTTTTCCCGCATTACTGTTGGCATCCATTCCATAGCTCAAATTTAACTGTGTCATGGTTATGCCCAGAATATTGAGCGGTTGACGCCATTGATGGGCAATGGATTCAAGCATCGAACCGATCTCAGCCATCTTCGCCTGCTGCATCAGCAGTTTCTCCTGAACACGATTTTTTTCGACCGCTTTTTCAACCTCATTTTGCAGACGCAGATTAAACGATTCCAATTCATCGGTCCGTTGCCGAACCAGAGTATCCAATCGCCGATTCTTATAGGCAATTAATAAAAAAACAAACAAAACAATAGACGCCACCATCCCGATTTTTTTATAATCGACCGGCTCTTTTTGTTCCATCACCAACCAGTTACCGTGAATTTTTTCGTATTCTTTGGCGGTAACCGATACCAAAACCTTATCGGCAATTACGGCGAGGAGCCCCCAATCACTGCGAAAGCCAAATCCGAATTCATATTGATACGGCGTTTCACCCACTACTTTAAGATGCTTCAAATCATGCCGGTCAATCAGGTAACTGACGATATTAAGCCCCTCTACGCACCCGTAAACCTCTCCGTTAGCCACTTTCTGAAGTGCTTCAAGGGGGGTATCGACCACTACCAAATGCAATTGGGAATAGTGTTCCCGCAAAATCTCTTCGGTTGCATTTCCCCGAACTACCGCTATGGTCTCCCCGTCAAGATCGTACAGATCATTAACATACCCCACCTTGGAATTGGCGACAATAACCATGGACTGCTTCATGTAGGGTTTGGAATAAAGAATATCGGAATGATCTTTTCTGGTAATGGCGGCACAGGAGAGCATATCCAGTTTTTTATTCTCGACCGCTTTGCGCGCATCGCTCCAATGCTGGTAGCTGTAATCGACCTCGAACCGTATTCCTAGCCGTTTTTCCAATACTTTGAGATACGATGCACTGATCCCATAATGCTTCCCCATATCATCTACAAATTCAACCGGAGGGCGCTCTTTATCAATGCCGATGTGAATAACGGGGTGATTTCTGAGCCATTTTTTCTCATTTTCACTTAAATGCACTTCGCTGTTTTTATAGATAATCGGCTCTGCCGAATACAGATCATTCACGATCCCCATCAGCCGATACCCTTGGGCCATCATCTCCAGACGGACCGGATCGAAGGTGCCAAAAGCGACATTGGGGCGGAATGCGAGCTCTTTGAGAACTTTCCCCTCGTAAATCAGACTTTCAAGCGATTTATGTTGCGGATTGTAGTTATGATAGATGATTTCAGCCGTCTCTTCGATGTGATCGAATGCCCAGCGCCATCCTTCCATGCTGGCATTGTAAAATGCCCCCATCCGTTCCGGATGTTTCGTATATTCGTTTTGACTCGAAAACAAAATATCGCTGTAAAAATCGAACCCGTAATCTTTTGGATGGATAGCGCGGGTTTTTACCCCTTTTTTTTCAAGGATAAACGGTTCGTTCGACAGATACGAAGCCATGGCATCCGTTTCATTACGTTCCAACGAACTCGCACTGTAAGAATGGGGCTGATAGATATAATCGTGGGTGCCGATACCGACACTGCGCATCATTGCCTGGATTTCGGCTCCGTTGGCCACATCGCTGGTCAGCATAATCCGTTTTCCCCGCAGATCTTTGGCTGTTTTGATCCCCGAATCTTCCCGAACCAATAACATCATCGGGGAAGATTGAAACATTGCCGCCATCAAAACGATCGGCTTCCCCTTCAAACTGTCGACAATCAGCGACGTATGCCCCACGGCATACTGAGCCTTGTTTTCCATGACCGCCGTCAGTGGGTTAATCTTGCTCCGGGCATCATGAATCGTCACCTCCAAATCGGCATCACGATAATACCCTTTCTCTTTGGCAACATAAAATCCGGCAAACTGAAACTGATGGAGCCAGGAGAGCTGGAGGGTTACCGACTCTTTTGACCATATCGGTGAGGTTAATAGCATAACGATCATCGCACTTTTTATCATATCTTAAGTGTACCGAAACAATTATCTTTTGTCCCTTAGAACCTCTTATGTTCCATTAGGGTAAAATCGCGTTTAAAGAGTGTTATTATCTATACTCACACTTGCCCGATCCGGGCAGAATTTCTATCGAAGGTCATTTATGTCGGTTAAATACACTCTCCTTGAAACCATTCAAAAACGCCCCCTCATCATCGACGGAGCCATGGGAACCCAGCTTCAGGAACGTGCCGACAAGATTCCCGATAGCGCTTGGGAAGGGTTGGAGGGGTGTAACGAACTACTCAATGTCACCTGTCCTGAGGTAATGAGTTCCATTTTTCACGCCTATCTCACTGCGGGAGCCGACCTGATCACCACCAATACGTTCGGTTCTTTTGACTGGGTTTTGGACGAATACGGGATCGGCCACCGCGCCTACGAACTCTCCCGCGCGGGAGCCGCCGTATGCAAAGCCGAATGCGACACATTCTCCACCCCGGAACATCCCCGATTTGTCCTCGGTTCCATCGGGCCGGGAACGAAACTCCCCTCACTCGGACACATTCACTATGATGAAATGTTTACGGGATATTTGGAGTGTTGCTTAGGACTCATCGACGGCGGATGCGATATTTTCCTCCTAGAGACCTGCCAAGACCCGTTACAGATCAAAGCGGCTCTCCACGCCTGTGAAGCCGCCAACCGTGAGCGAGGAACCACCCTCCCCATCATGGTCTCCGTCACGATCGAGCTTGCGGGAAGCATGCTCATCGGAACGGACGCACAAACGATTGCTGCCATCTTGGAGCCTTTCGACATCATCAGCCTCGGATTCAACTGCGGTACGGGGCCGGAACAATACGGCAAACACGTCAAAACCCTCTCCGAAGTGTGGGGAAGAGCGATCTCGGTTCATGCCAATGCGGGACTTCCCCAAAATCGCGGCGGATATTCGTACTATCCGATGGGACCCGATGAGTTTGCCCAGTTTCAATCCGACTTTTTAAACTACGACGGTGTCAGTTTTCTCGGCGGATGTTGCGGAACCACCCCTCAGCATATCCGCGCCCTCGTGAATAAAGTCTCTGCTCTCATTCCGAAAAAACCAAGCGGAACAATGAACCCCTCTATCGCATCGCTCTTCAACACAGTAGAGCTGATCCAAGAACCCTCACCGCTCCTCATCGGGGAACGCTCCAACTCTACGGGATCGAAAGCGTTTCGCGAACTCATCATCGCGAGTGATTACGAGGGGACTCTCAGTGTCGGTCAGGCACAAGTACGTGACGGGGCCCACTGTCTCGATGTTAACGTCGAGTTTGCAGGACGTGACGGTGCGGTCGATATGGCGCACGTTATGCGGCTCTACAACCAAAAAATCCCCCTCCCCCTCATGCCTGATGCGACGCGGGTCAATACGATGGAAGAGGCCCTCAAATGTATCGGCGGAAAACCGATCATCAACTCCGTCAACCTCGAAGACGGGGAAGAGCGTCTGGACGCCATTTGCTCCCTCGCCAAAAAATTCGGAACCGCCCTCGTGTGTCTCGTTATCGATGAAAAAGGGATGGCAAAAACGACGGCGGATAAAATGCGGATCGCGGAGCGCATCTATGATCTGTGTGTCAACCGTCACGGGATCGATCCTAGAAACTTGATGTTCGATATGCTCACCTTTACGGTGGGAAGCGGTGATGTGGAGTACCGTGACGCCGCGATCCAAACCCTCGAAGCGATCCGTCAATTGCACGCCAAGTATCCGAATGTCGGCTCAACTTTGGGGCTTTCGAATATCTCGTTCGGTTTGAGTATGAATGCGCGGGTTTATCTTAACAGCGTCTTTTTACACCACTGTCTCGAAGCGGGGATGACCTCGGTCATCATCAATGTTAAACACATCGTGCCGCTTGCCAAAATGTCTGATGAAGATCGCTCTATCTGTGAAGAACTACTGTTCCATCCCGATGATCAGTCCCTCTTTAAATTTATCAACCATTTCAGCGATAAAACGATCGATAACTCTAAAAACGATGAAGCCTATGAGGCGATGAGTGATGAGGAGAAAATTGCCAAACTTCTCCTTGATGGGGACAAAGAGCGGATGATTCCGTTGGTGGAGAAAACGCGTCACACCATCAACCCCGACCGCATTGTCAATGAGATCCTCATCGATGCGATGAAAGTGGTCGGTGAGCTTTTCGGATCGGGAAAAATGCAGCTGCCGTTTGTCTTGCAAAGTGCCGAAACGATGAAAACGACGGTCGATTATCTCAACCCTTACCTCTCAAAACAAGAAAAAGAGACCGATACCACCCTCGTGATCGGCACCGTCAAAGGTGATGTTCACGACGTAGGGAAAAATCTCGTCGATATCATCCTCTCCAACAACGGCTTTAAAGTGATCAATATCGGAATCAAAACCGAACTCGAAGAGTATTTGGACGTAATGAAAACCAAAGAGATTCATGCCATCGGAATGTCGGGGCTCCTCGTGAAATCAACCCAAGTGATGAAAGACAATCTTGAAATCATGGCTTCCCGTGGGATTACGACCCCTGTTTTACTTGGAGGGGCGGCGCTCACCCGAAGTTTCGTCGATGATTTTTGCCGACCGATCTATACCGGAGCAATCTTTTATTGCCGCGATGCATTTGACGGCGTTATCGCGATGAGTCGGATCGAAAAATACAATGCCGATCCGAGTGTCGGGCTTGATACCCGTTTAGGCGGTGATATGGTTGAGAAGCCGGCCAAAGAGGTGATCGAAGTCATTATCCCCCCATATCATACGCTCAAAATGCCGAGTGCAGTCAAAATCCCGACTCCCCCGTTTTGGGGACGACGGGTGCTTCGTAAAGAACAACTCGATTTTGAGATGGTGTGCGGTTGGATTAACAAACGGAGCCTCTTCAAAATGCACTGGGGATACAAACGCTCCGGCATGGCGGTAGAAGAGTATAAAAAACTCCTCGAGACCAAAGTCTATCCCGCGTATGAGCGAATCAAAAAAGAGATAGTCAAACGGGGCTTATTTGATCCGACTGTCATTTACGGATATTACCCCGTCCGAAGCAGTGATCAAGAGATACTTATTTTCGATGAGAGCTGCGGATGGAATATCGATGACAATGCCAATCGTCAGCCGCTGGACGATGTGATCGGAAATGCTAAATACGTTTTTGAATTTCCACGTCAACGCAAATCCCCTCACCGTGCTTTGAGTGATTTTTTCGCTCACACGAGAGATGATGTATTACCGCTAACGTGTGTTAGTGTGGGGGATAAATTCAGCGAGTACGAAAAAGAGCTCTACGCCAATAATGAGTATTTGGAATACAATCTGGTACACGGTTTTGGGGTGGAACTTGCCGAAGCGTTAGCCGAAGTGGCACACAAACAGATCCGTTTGGATCTTAATATCGCGCATGAAGATGAGGGATACAGCCTACGAGATGTCCGTCTCAACCGTTACGCAGGTGCGCGGTACAGTTTCGGCTATCCCGCCTGTCCGGATCTCGAACCGACTCAGATTATCTTTGATTTGCTCAAGCCTGAAGAGTTTGGAATCACCCTCTCGGAAACGTTCCAAATCCATCCGGAGCAAAGCACAACGGCTCTCGTCGTCCATCACAAAGAGGCGACGTACTATAATATTTAACGCCGTTCGCCCTGAGCGAAGGGTGAATTCATGGTTCGACAAAACATAGGATCAGACTACGTCACTCATCCATTCATTCTGATTGAAGATACCTAAAATAACGATATTGTCACCGTCGATCAAATAGGGAATTGTGTAACCTTTGTGGATTAATTCGCGGTCGCCGTCTTCAGTTGGTCTCCCTTTTCGGGGATGATCTACTAAACTATCCAAATGTTCCATTAACTCATAGTAAAATCTCTCGGCATTTTTCGGATTTGATTTTCCGATGAATTTAACTGCCTGTTTGATCTCTCTTTTGAAGCGATTGGATTTTCTAACTTGCAACAGCGTTGATCTCTTTTAGATAATCTTCGATCTCTTCCATTCCCTCATGCAATGGAGTAGTCTCCATTTTACCGCTTTTATACTCTTCGATACGGCGTTTCACCTCATCCGTATACCACGGCTTTGGGTCTATCGTAACCGCTTCTTCCGGTAAAGTACTCAAAAGTTTTAACGCTTCTTCGGCATAAAGGTCGTTTACTCGTATTGTCATAACGTCCCCTTTTTTGTATTGGGAAAATTATAACACGGTTTGAAAATATTTGGACGTAGACTATGATTAAGAATGCCATTCAAAACATCACTCTTTATTCCCCCACACCTTCTCTATCCATTCCCCCATCTTCGCTGTTACTTTTATACGCGATCTGAACAAAGTCCAGATTCGCTACGCTAACGCTGAGTTCTCTTCGGCAGAGTGCCCGCGCAAAGATGGGGAACTTATTTCTTCCACACCTTCTCTATCCATTCCCCCATCTTCGCTTCATAGCCGCTGTTTTTAAACTCGACAAATTTGAGCGGTTTTGAGAGGTACTTCTGCTCTACCCATCCGCCGAAGTCGTGCGGATAGAGATACCCCTTATGCTGCTGTCGTAAATGTTCGGGAATATCGAGGATTACTCCGTTTTTAACGGCGCTTTGCGCCGCATTGATCGCATTGTAGGCGGTATTGGATTTTGGAGACGCACACAGATAGATCACCGCTTGAGCGAGGATGATTCGCGATTCGGGATAACCGATCATCTTGACGCTCGTCATAGCCGACGTGCAGAGGGTCAGGGCTTGAGGATTGGCATTGCCTACATCTTCGGAGGAGAGGATCACGAGACGCCGTGCGATAAATTCGGGAGGTTCTCCCCCCTCGATAAGGCGGGCGAGGTAATAGATCGCCG
Source organism: Sulfuricurvum sp. (assembly GCF_023229695.1). Taxonomy (GTDB): domain Bacteria; phylum Campylobacterota; class Campylobacteria; order Campylobacterales; family Sulfurimonadaceae; genus Sulfuricurvum. The sequence goes on along the minus strand of NZ_JALNYS010000001.1, from coordinate 38,771 downwards.
CATCGGGATCGGAACCTCGGATACTTTTGATGAGGGCGGAGGCGAGATCGTAATGAACCCCGGCTTCTGAACTCCCCAGCGATTGCGCGGCGGGACGGAGCGATTTGAGCAGCTCCGGGGTTATCGGCTTTTTGAGGGCGCTCCCAACTTCGAGAAGCTTGAGCATCGCCCGTGCATCCCCTCCGGAGCTGGCAATCAGATAATCTTTCCCTGCCTCATCGATCACGAGAGCCTCTTTTTCGCAGGCGATTTCCAACAAATCCGCTAACGCATCAAAAGAGATTCCGTACAACTCAAACAGCAAAGAGCGTGATCGCATCGCCGCCGTCAACGAAAAATAGGGGTTTTCGGTGGATGCGCCGATCACTAACGCACTGTTTTTTTCCATCACCGGCAAGAGCACTTCCTGCTGGTTTTTTGCAAGACGGTGCACTTCGTCGATAAAGATCAGCGGTTTCGTGAGGGCATTGTCGTACTGCTCAAAAATTTTGCGCAAATTTTCAATTTTGAGAGAGGTGGCGTTCAGTTCATAAAACGGGAGGTCCATGACCGATGCGATGATGCGGGCCAGCGTTGTTTTGCCGCACCCGGGAGGGCCGTAAAAAAAAGAGTGGGTTAGATTTCCCCCCTCGACCAATGTACGCAAAGGGGCGCCGACACCGCACAGATGCTCCTGCCCGACCACTTCATCGAAGGTTTGCGGACGAAGAAGGTAGGTAAAATCCATTGTTTAGACACGAGACGGGAACGCAGTCCCCGTCTCTACGCTGAGCGCTAAGCTACTAAAGCTTCGCCACTGCGGGCGAGAGATTCCCATCATCCGGCAATCACTTTGATGATCACTTCACGAGTCTGACGCGGACCGTCAAATTCACCGAAAAAGACCCCCTGCCATTTTCCAAACATCGGGCGTCCTTCGACCACCGGAATACTCACCGATGCTCCCATCCGCGAAGACTTGAGATGGGCCGCCGCATTATCCCCGACATGGCTGTACTTTTCATCACTAGGGACAACTTTGCTCAGTGCCGCTAACAAATCCCGGCGAAGATTTTGATCGGCATTTTCAAACAAAAAGACGCTTCCGGTCGTATGCGGCGTGAATACGACGCATATCCCCTCTTTAATTCCTGATTTGATCACGGCCTCTTTTACTTCAGCACTGATATCCATCAACTGTGTTTTATGGCTCGTCGGAAACTTTAATATTTTCATTTTTTACCCTCCCATTTTCCAAATTTTTTCTCAGGTTTGTATTTATTGGTGGAAAAGGAGTCCTGTTCCGGTTTCGGTTTGGTTTTCTCTTTGGTAGAGGGTTTGCGTTCGGGCTTGCTCTTCTCTTTGGAGAACTTTTTCTCCGGTTTGCGTTCAGAATCGGAGAGTTTTTTCGCCGGAGCGTATTCCCCTTTTGAAAACTTTTTCTCCGGCTTACGCTCCCCTTCTTGAAGTTTTTCGTTCCGCTTTTGTTTCTCTTTGATCGAAGCCGCTTTCTCTACCCCATCCAAAAATGAGCGCAGAGAAGTATATTCGTTACGCTCCAAAAAGCGCACCTTTCCGGTCGGGAGATTGTTAAGCTCTATCCCGCCGAAGCTCAGCCGCTTCAAATCGACCACTTCGGCATTAAAATGGGCAAAAAATCGGCGGAGTTCACGGTTTTGCCCCTCTCCGATGGCCACTTTTAAAATCGAGTAATCCCCCTGATCTTTTTGTACCTGATAGGCATAAAAGGGGGCAAAATTCATCGACTCCGTCGTTGAAAGTTCATGGGCTCCCGCACTCGCGTCGTCGAGCTCCAGCCCCTCACCCATCGCCACTTTCATCGCTTCGGTAACGGGCCCTTTGATTTTGATCCGGTAAACCCGTTCCATCTTGGAGGTCATCAGAGCCGTCGCGACCCGTGACGCGTCGGTCAGGAGAAGGAGCCCTTCGGAAGCATAGTCGAGCCGACCGACGGGGATAAAGTGACGGTAGTTTTTCGAGAGCGAATCGTAAATGGTTTTACGGTTTTGCGGATCTTTTTTGGTCACCAGCTCTCCGCGCGGTTTGTTATAGACAATCACCGTAAATTGATCGTTCGGAACAATCTTGTTCCCGCTGACGGTTACATTGGCATGACGTTCGTCCACCTGAACTGCGGGATTTTTTTCAATCTCTCCGTCAATCCGGACATATCCGTCCAAAATAGCCTGATCCGCCTCACGGCGTGAATAGGTTGAATAGTGGGCAATGAATTTATTAAGGCGCATCATGAGATACCTGCTTCCACGAGGGTATGAAGATGCAAAGCACCTTGGATAACGCCGGCAGCATCGGTCACCACCAGCAACTGTATTTTTTTATTCTCGATCAATACCAGCGCGTCCGAAGCCAGCATCGTCGCATCATTAATCGTCAACGGATGGAGAGTCGCAAACCCTTTGGCCGGAGCGTCAAGAGAAAATGACGGACTCAGCAGTGCGCGACGAATATCGCCGTCACTCAACAGTCCCGACAATTTCCCTTCGCCGTTTTGCAGCAGGACCGTTCCGAGTCTCCCTTCACTCAGGGCCAGAATCGCCTCTTTAAGCGAAATCTCTTCATCCACGATAGGGAGGTTTTCCGTCCGCATCAGATCGCTTACTTTGACAAACAGCCGTTTGCCCAGAGCACCGCCGGGGTGAAACGAAGCAAAATCCTCTTTCTTAAAATTTCGCGCCCTCATCAGGCACACCGCCAACGCATCGCCCATCGCAAGGGTCAGAGTCGTCGAACTCGTCGGGGCAATATCCAAAGGGCACGCTTCTGCCGCAACGCTGATGTTAATCACCTCATCGCTGTAGCGCCCGAGGGTTGAAGCGCTGTTTCGGGTCATCCCGATCAGCGGAATAGCGAATCGTTTGATGTGCGGCAGGATCGAGCTCAACTCTTCGCTCTCACCGCTGTAGCTGATGGCGAGCACCGCATCATCCGGCCCGATCATCCCCAAATCGCCGTGAAGCGCTTCGGTCGGATGGAGAAAAAAACTCGGCGTCCCGGTCGAGGCAAACGTCGCGGCGATTTTGGCACCGATCAGCCCCGATTTACCGACCCCCGTTACTACCAGCTTCCCTTTGCAGGCAAAAATGATCTCCACTGCACGGGTGATCTCATCACCCACCCGTCCCACCGCTTCATTCAGGGCGTTCGCTTCGATTTCAAGTGTCTTTTTGGCTATTGCGATATAATCGTTGTTCATAAAAATATTATACTCCAATAACCCTTTAAAACAGGTGTAGAATCAATGCAAAACCTTTATTTCGAAGTCTCCACCCTCGACCGACGGAGCGTTGAAAACTTTGCCCTGAGCGAAGAGCTCATGATGGAACATGCGGCAATCGCCATCGAACGCTCCATCCGCGATCGTTACGATCCGGGTTCTTCCATCCTGATCGTCTGCGGAAGCGGTAACAACGGGGCCGACGGACTGACTTTGGCACGCCTGCTGGAGGGGGATTATCCCCTTACGCTCCATCTCCCTTTCGGTGCGAGCTCTCCGCTTTGCCGCCTTCAGCGGGAACGTCTGGAAAAACTGGGGATACAAAATGAAACTCCCGGGGAGCACTACGATGTCATCGTCGATGCCCTCTTCGGAAGCGGTCTAAGTCGCCCTCTCGGCCCCGGTGCCATTGATCTTTTGGATTCTCTCAATACGATGAACGGGTACAAAATCGCCTGTGACGTCCCCAGCGGTCTCTACCCCGACGGCACGGCCGATAGCCACGTTTTTTACGCCGATCTTACCGTCACGATGGGGGGGCTCAAACGCTCTCTCTTCAGCGATACGGCCAAGGAGATCGCGGGAGAGATCACCGTTGCCGATCTCGGCATTCATCGTAAGCGCTATGAGCTCCCAAGCCCGTGGCAGCTTCTGGAAAAAAGCGATTTGCGATTACCCGTCCGAACCCGTATCTCGACGCACAAAGGGAGCTACGGCCATCTGGCCGTCGTTTGCGGCGAAAAAACAGGGGCTTCCGTCATTGCCGGTTCTGCGGCACTCCGCTTTGGAACCGGACTCGTAAGCCTCATCAGCAACGAAAACGTCTCCCTCCCCTATGATCTGATGCAGAGCCATTCGCTTCCCGAGACGACGACGGCTATCGCACTCGGGATGGGGCTGGGGGTCGAGTTTTGCGATGATGAATTGACCCACTTGCTGGACAATTCCCATCCCCTTGTACTGGATGCCGATATTTTTTATCATCCGATGTTTCCAAAACTTCTGGATAAAAAAGAGATTATCCTCACCCCCCATCCCAAAGAGTTTACCCAAATTTTACGCGTATGCGCTCTCGCCGATATTGATGTAGCGACACTCCAGAACAACCGTTTTTCGTATGCGCAACGGTTCTGTGCCGCCTATCCCGATACCGTATTGGTTCTCAAAGGGGCCAATGTCATTATCGGCCGGAACGACCGCTTCTTTATCAATCCGCACGGTACCGTCGCTCTGGCAAAAGGGGGAAGCGGCGATGTCCTCTCCGGCCTCATCGGTGCCCTTTTGGCACAAGGGGGCGATGTACTGGATGCCGCGATTCAGGCCTCCCTCGCCCACACTCTCGGAGCGCAGAGATGGGATCGGCACAATTATGCCCTCACCCCTTTCGACTTAATCGATACCATCAGCGCCCTCTGCCTCGAACAAAACAGCCGGCATCACCGTACCCGACAAGGTAGTGCCGAAATTTCAAAAGGAGTCCAATGAAACGAATCGTCATCCTCTTTAGCGGCGAGGGGACCAACCTCGCCAATCTGATCAACAAAATCCATCTCAAACATGCGGCCATTGTCTGCGCCATCACCAACAATCCCGATGCCGGAGGGATTGCCAAAGCCCGCGCTGCCGGGATCCCGGTCGAAATTCTCGATCACACCCTCTTTGAAAGGCGTGAAGCTTACGATGAGGCATTGGTCGACACCATCCGCGACTACAATCCCGATCTCGTCGTACTGTGCGGATTTATGCGGATTTTAACCCCCGTCTTTACATCACAAATCCGATCCATCAACCTCCATCCGGCCCTCCTTCCCGCTTTTAAGGGAGCACGCGCCATCGAACGAAGTTTCGAAAGCGATGAGAAGGTATGCGGGGTAAGCGTCCACTGGGTCACCGACGAACTCGACGGAGGAGAGATAATCTTGCAAAAAAGTTTTACCAAAAATTCTTCGGATACTTTAGAAGAATTTTCGGCTAAAATTCGCGAAATTGAGCATGAGATTCTCCCCCTCAGCGTAGTAAAAATTCTCAACGATTAACGAATAAAGGACAACGATGCACACTTTACAGATCGGAAAATATACTCTCGGCAGCCGCCTTATCGTCGGTAGCGGCAAATACGACTCGTTTGAAACGACCAAAGCGGCAACCCTTGCGTCAGGATCGGAGCTGATCACCGTAGCGGTTCGCCGCCTCAACATTACCAATCCGAACGAACCGAACCTTCGCGATACCTTTGCGGGGACCAACGTCAAATTCCTCCCCAATTCCGCCGGATGTACCACCGCCGAAGAGGCCATCACCCTCTTTCGCCTCACCCGTGAAGCGACGGGAATCGACCTGATCAAACTCGAAGTGATCGGGGATACCCAAAAAACCCTCTATCCCGATGTGCTGGAGACGATCAAAGCGTGTGAAGTGTTAGCACGTGACGGATTTACCATTATGGCCTACACCTCAGATGATCCGATCATGGCACGCCGTCTCGAAGATGCGGGTGCCCACGCGATTATGCCTCTTGCCGCACCGATCGGAAGCGGACTGGGTGTCCAAAACCGCTATAACATCGTGTTTGTACGCGAAGCGGTCAAAGTCCCCATTATCGTCGATGCGGGAATCGGATGCGCTTCGGATGCGGCATTGGCAATGGAGCTGGGAGCGGATGGAGTATTGACTAACACCGCGATTGCGCAGGCACAAAATCCGATGATGATGGCTGAAGCGATGAAGAATGCGGTGATCGCAGGGCGTCTCAGTTACCTCGCGGGGCGAATCGCTAAACGCCCCTATGCAACGGCTAGTTCACCCGTCGATGGGATGATCCAGTTTTAATACCTGACCTTTCCTTTTGAAAAAGGGTAAAAGCGCAGTAATCTCCCGCATCCGAAAGATGCGGGTAGCTTCAGGCATCAGCTGATAAAAGATACCCTGCTAAAATCAGTTCCTTATCGGTGTATTTTTCCATTTTGGAAAGAAATCTTTATTTTTTTTACAAATTTCAAAAAAACTCTTGACATTTGACCGAGTTTCAAATATAATTTCGCCTCACTAATTAAGCATTAGTTGCTGATTAGGAAGGTCGGGGCGTAGCTCAGTATGGTTAGAGTACTTGGTTTGGGACCAAGGGGCCGGAGGTTCGAGTCCTCTCGCCCCGACCATGTTTTGTTTTGTATCATTTCAAACCGATTTTTACATAGATGGTGGAATTAGCTCAGTCGGTTAGAGCATCAGGTTGTGGTTCTGAGGGTCGTGGGTTCGATTCCCATATTCCACCCCATTTGTTTCTGGTTTGAAACTCTTCTGATACGCGATGTTTTAGAAGGATTGTGCGTTCGTAGCTCAACTGGATAGAGTAACGGACTTCGGATCCGTAGGTTATAGGTTCGAACCCTATCGGGCGCACCATGTTAACTCTCGCGTCCTTAGCTCAGCTGGATAGAGCAATGCCCTTCTAAGGCATCGGTCAGAGGTTCGAATCCTCTAGGGCGTACCACCTTAGATTTTTATGCGCGGATGTGGTGAAATTGGTAGACACGCCAGACTTAGGATCTGGTGCCGCAAGGTGTGAAGGTTCAAGTCCTTTCATCCGCACCATCGGTCGAAAAACCCCTACTGTAGGGACTTCGGTAGATTTTATCTTCCTTCTTTTAAGAAATCTCAAAAATCATTTTTTACTACAAGCTCTATTATTAGCTCATACTTTTCAAAGCAAAGTAATTTTCTTTCTTCAACTGCAAATTAAACTTTTCAATCTTAATTATTCTACTTTTTGAATGTACTTGCCACTTTTGCGTTTTAAATATAATTACCTCTATTTTAAGTATACTATAGCCTCACAGCATAACCATTCGACAATGCTAAAACAAGGTTGAAAAAATGACCAAAGAACGCGTTGCAACGATTCGTTTGACACTCTTATTTTTAGCAGTTATGGTGAGTTTAGGCCTGTCCTTTTGGCTAACCAGTCTGAATTTGCGATTCGTGAATGTCCCTTTACATACAATGATGGAATCTGTTGTCGCCATTCTTTCCCTACTCGTCGCTTTTTTTATCTACAAATTCGATGAAGGGGATAGCCGTTTCGACCGTTATCATGCACTCGCCCTCTCGCTGATCGCGATCGGAATGCTTTCGTTTTTTCACGCCGCCAGTCCGGAGCACTCGGTATTCGTTTGGCTTTATGTGATGGGAAGAATATTGGGATCGCTCCTTCTCTTGAGTCTTTTTCTTCCGGAGAGACAACTCTCTACTCCCATTTTTCGAGCACTTCCCTATGGAGTCATCGGGGTGTCGGTCAGTATTGCCGTGGCACTTCTTTTTCTCAGTATGGTACTCCCTGCAAGTGAGTTGAACCGAGAATTTAATATCTGGGAGAAGTGGGCCAATAACCTCTCGGCTCTCTTCTTTTTTCTGGGCTCTTTGGTTTTTTTCCGCCACTACCGTCGTGAGTATCAAGATGCCGATTTTTATTTCGGCGCATTGCTGCTGCTCCTTTCCTCCGCTTCGTTTTATTTCCAGTTTTCCCATCTGTGGGACGGAGCATGGTGGTATTGGCATTTTATCAACGTCTGTGCGTTTGGTCTCATCCTCTACTATTACATCGGTTATTTCGACGAACAGAAAAAACAGTGGATGGAGAGCAAAATCGATGAGGAGAGAATCAAATTCGTGGCCACGTTTGAGCAAGCCGCCGTCGGCATCGCCCATGTAGCACCGAATGGATCATGGCTGAGAGTCAATCACAAACTCTGCGACATTGTCGGTTACAGCCGTGAGGAGCTGTTAGCATTAACATTTCAGGACATTACCCATCCTGACGATCTCCAGATTGATATGGGATACGTCAACGAGATGCTTATGCGTAAACGGACAAGTTATAAAATGCGAAAGCGCTATTTTCATAAAAATGGTTCTATCGTGTGGATTGATTTGAGTGTCACGTTGATATGGAAAGACGAGAGTACTCCTGATTTTTTTATCGCTGTCATCGTCGATGTGGGAGAAGAGGTAAATGCCAAAGAAGCACTTCAAACCCTCAATGCCGAACTGGAGCACAAAGTATTTGAGCGGACAGCGGCTCTTCAAAATACGTATGATGAGATGGAAGCATTCACCTACTCCGTGTCTCATGATCTACGCTCACCGCTTCGGGCGACCGACGGTTTTTCTCAGGCACTCCTCGAAGACTACGGGGAGAAACTGGACGAGACGGCCCGTGATTATCTCTCCCGTATCCGCGCGGCAAGCCAAAAGATGGCGCGGCTTATCGACGATCTGCTCCAACTCTCCCGTCAAACGCGTACAGATATGAAACCCCAAACGATAGATCTAGGATCAATGGCGCGTAAAATCACAGCGGAACTCTCGACGCAAGAGCCTGAAAGAGCGATTAATATCATCATCGGCGAGGGATTGAATGCCTACGCCGATCCCCATCTGATGAACGTCGTCTTGACGAATCTACTGGACAATGCGTGGAAGTACACCTCTTTACATTCGCATGCTGTCATTGAGTTTGGATCGATGATCGAAAATGGCGAAATAATCTTTTACGTTCGCGATGACGGAGCCGGTTTTGATATGGCGTACGTCGATCAACTTTTCAAACCGTTTCACCGTCTCCATAGCGCACAAGAATTTCTGGGAAACGGGATCGGGCTGACAATGGTAAATCGGATTATTAAGCGTCATTTCGGGCGAGTTTGGGCACAGGGAGAGGTGGAAAAAGGGGCAACAATCTATTTCACCCTCGGACTGAATAGCAAGAATCAATCTACACAGGAGCACTAATTATGACTACCAAATATATCCTTCTCGTCGAAGACAATCCTGATGATGTTCTTCTCACCCGCAGAGCACTTACAAAAGGGCATATTATCAATGAGCTGCGAGTTATGGAAGATGGTGCCAAAGCACTTGATTATCTTTTTGGTAAAGGGGAGTTCAAAGGGCGTGATACCGCCGACTCTCCCGGACTGATACTCCTCGACCTGAAACTTCCCAAAGTGGGAGGATTCGAAGTACTCGAAGCGATCAAAACAGATCCCTTCCTAAAACGAGTTCCGGTCGTCATCCTCACCTCCTCGCGCCAAGAAGAGGATGTTGTGCGAGGGTACGACATGGGGGCAAACAGCTACATCCGCAAACCGGTCGATTTTGAAGTATTTGTCGAAACAGTCGCGCAGATGGGGATGTATTGGCTCATGATGAACGAAGCACCAACGGAGTGATGCAGATGGAGAAAGAGCCCCTTCGTATTTTGATAATTGACGATTCACCGGACGATACTCTCCTGCTGGAGCGGGAGCTTCGCAAAGCGGAGTGGGAGATTATCCTCAGACGAGTCGACACTGGTGAAGCTATGATGCAGATGCTAGAAAAAAAATGCTGTGATCTCATTCTCTGCGACTATATGATCCCCGGATTCGGAGGGATGGAGGCACTGGAGATTTTCAAAACCTACAATCTGGATATCCCTTTTATTATGATATCGGGAAAAATTACCGAAGAGATGGCGATTGAAGCACTCCTAAACGGGGCACAGGATTTTGTCCTTAAACAAAATCTCCCCCGTCTCATCCCTGCTATCCGTCGGGGGATCGAGCGTATTAGGATCATTTCCGAGCGTAAACAGGCAGAGGAATCTCTTAAGAGTGAAGTGCATCGCCGCCGCCGAATGATGGAAAGTTCGAATGACGGCATTGCTATCTTTAACCAGAGCCATCAACTCGTCGAAACCAACGGCCGTTTTGCACAGATGCTGGGCTATACGATGGATGAGATGCTGAGACTGCATATCTGGGATTTTGAAGCGACGATGAGTAAAGAGCAGATATGCCAGAATTTTGCGGACATTTCGACAATCAATACGACGATCGAGACCCGCCATCGGCGTAAAAACGGCACCGAGTACGATGTCGAGGTGAGTATCGGCGGTGCGGTAGTGGATGGCGAGGCGATTTCTTTCACGATCAGCCGGGATATCACCGAACGCAAAGAGGCAGAAAAAAATCTGCACAACAGCCTGATCGGAACCGTCCGCGCTATCTCCGATATCGTCGAGATGCGCGATCCCTACACGGCGGGGCATCAAAAACGGGTCGCATCGCTTGCCTGTGCCATTGCTAGAGAGCTGGGAATGGATGAAGATCAGATAGAGGGATTGGCTCTGGCGGCACAGATCCACGACGTCGGGAAAATCCAGATTCCTGCCGAAATCCTCAGCAAACCGACCCAGATCACCGAGATCGAGTATATGATGATCAAAACTCATCCCGAAGCGGGATACCAAATACTCAAAGATATCCAATTCCCCTGGCCAATAGCAGAGATGGTTCGCCAGCATCACGAAAAACTCGACGGTTCGGGTTATCCACACGGATTGAAAGAGGAAGATATCCGCTTGGAGTCACGTATTCTGAGTGTTGCCGATATTGTCGAAGCAATGGCGTCGCATCGTCCGTACCGTCCATCCCTTGGGATCGAAGTCGCGCTTGAAGAGATTTTACATGAGAGGGGAACCAAACTCGACGCGGCCATCGTCGATGCGTGTATCGCGCTGTTTAGAGAGAATCGGTTTACCTTTTAAAGGGCATAAGATTCACTTTTTTTGCGACCGTCCCATCCGGATGGTTGTACCATCCCGGATCGGTATAATCCCCTTTTCCTTGAGCTTTGCGAACTTTTACGAGGGTGAACATCCCCCCCATCTCGATCGGACCGAACGGCCCTTCTCCGCTCATCATCGGCAAAGTATTTTCAGGCAGTTTCATCCCCATCTCTCCCATATCCTGCATCTCCGCCATCCCATTTTTACCCATGGGCATATACATATACTCGGGCATTAAATCGCTGATTTTTTCGGTGAGGTCGTCTTGTTTGACCCCAAGCATATTGGGGACACTGTGCCCCATAGGTCCCATCGTGTGATGCGACTTATGGCAATGCAGTGACCAGTCCCCCTCTTCGGTAGCGATAAATTCAAAGGCTCTCACCTGCCCCACGCCGATATCGATGGTCACTTCAGGCCAACGGGCCCCTTTTGGAACCCATCCCCCATCGGTACACGTCACCTCGAACGGATGGCCGTGCATATGGATCGGATGGTTCGTCATCGTAAGGTTTCCGACGCGGATACGGACACGGTCCCCGACCCGGACATTCATCGAGTCGATCCCCGGAAAGACACGGCTGTTAAAACTCCAGATATTAAACTCGGTCATGGTTGAAGGATTAGGGGTATAGGTTCCCGGCGCTACGTCGTAGCCGGCAAGGAGAAAGCAAAAATCACGGTCTGCTTTATGCTCTTTTGGACTTTTGGGGTGAACGATGAACATCCCCATAGCTCCCATCGCTATCTGCACCATCTCATCGGCATGAGGGTGATACATAAACGTCCCGCTTTGGCGGAGGGTAAACTCATAAACATATGTCTCTCCGGGTGCGATCTGCGGCTGAGTCAACCCCCCGACCCCGTCCATCCCGTTAGGGAGAATCAATCCGTGCCAATGGATCGTCGTGTGTTCGGGGAGCTTGTTCGTGACGATCAGCCGCACCCTATCCCCCTCCACCGCTTCGATCGTCGGTCCCGGAGAGGTCCCGTTGTATCCCCAGCAGTTGACCACCATCCCCGGAGCGAATTCCCGCACAACCGGTTCGGCAACGATACGGAACTCTTTAACCCCCTCTTTCATCTCATAGGGCAAACTCCAGCCGTTGAGGGTGACGACGGGGTTGTAATTTTTCCCCTCTTGAGGTGTAATGACCGTAGCGGGAGAGAGGACCCGTTTCGGATCTCTGACGAGAGTCAGTTGGCGTTTAGGGATGGATAAGGGAGCGTGAGCGCTATGATCATCTTCTCCGCCTTTAAGCGAAGAGGGCAAACCGGCAGATGCGAGTAACGTTGCTCCAAGCCCTAAAAAATCGCGTCTATTTTGTTGCATGATACGCCCCTCCTAATACATACACTAAATCCGCTTCCGTTTTTTGGTATTCCCCTATCGCATTGACGGCCCCTATCTTCGCCTCGCTATAGCGACGCTGATCGGCTAGAAGTTCATAAATACCATCCAACATACCGTTGTAGTAGCGCTGAGTCTCTTCCATAATATTTTGGTTGACTTTTACGATTGCGGATTGATACTCATCCGCGCCGTCATAGGCATAACGGCTCTGCGCGTAGGCTTCACGGGTCTGACTTCGGACATTTACCGCTATTGCATACAGCCGTTGAACACTTCGGTTATAGAGGGCTTGAGTACGGCTCAAACGGGCCTCTCCCATGTCAAACATCGGAATGGGAATTTTAATCCCGATTGTAGTGAAACGTGCCGAATCGGTACTTTTTTCTCCTCCCCCTTCTACGGTTACTTCGGAGAGAAGACGGGTATTTTCGGTATATCCCGCCTCTTTCGCCGCATATTCGACCGCTTTCATAGCTGCGGCAATATCAAGACGATTTTTAAGGGCGAGACGTTCAAGCCCCTCGCTTTTTGGAAACGGTGCCGAAAGCATCAGCCCCTTGGTATCCAGTTTATAATCGGTTTGCTCCGCGTAGAGCCCCATCATTTTAGTAAGGGCTTCGCGCGCTATGGCATTTTCCCGATTTAGACGAATCGATTCAAGCCGTGTACGGCTGTATTCATCCTGAATCTTCAAAAAATCTCGTTTCGAAAGGTTACCTGCCGTATATTGGCGTATTGCAAGCTGAACCGATGCTTCATGCGATTTGAGGACGTCACGGTTCAATCGTACCGCCTCTTGTGCGACTTGTGCATCGATATAGATCTTTTTCGCATCCCGAACGGTTCTAAGCACTTCATCCCCGACACTCAGTTTCGTCTCCTCCAGCGCCAAACCTCCGAGCTCTTTACGCAAAGGGATCCAGAGCAAATCCAAAAAGGCCAACTCCAGCGTCATACCCGACGTACGGACCCCCCCGCCGTGCCCGATCGAATACCCAAGCAACGGGTTGGTCATTAAACCGGCCTGTACAAGGTCGCTTTGGGCAATCCCTATTTGCTCATACGTTTGCTGCAAAGTACGGTTGTTAATGAGGGTAATACGGACCGCGTTTGCTTCGTTGAGCGGTTCTTTCAGGAGTGCATCCACACGCATCTTGGCTTCATCTACGTCCCGGGAGGTTTTAAGCCAGATGAGGGGTTCTGCTCCGCGAGTAGCCGTCATTTGATTCATCGAATCAAATACTTCCTGTTGAGAGAGTGTTGAACACCCCGACACGACCAATAGGGCTGCCAAGGATACGGCAATCTCTTGTCTCATTTTTGACCACCGCGACGTGTTGCGTTTTGATCGTGTTCCTGAAGACGCGCTTCTTCAAACAGATTGATCGGAGGATTCACCGGAGCATAAACGCTCTTACCCTCTTTAACGTCCACGGAAATAGGGGAGGTAACCCCTTCCGCCGCACCCGGAGAGAGAATGAACACCATGGTTAAGAGATACGCCGCGTATTTCATTGCTTTTTCATCCGTACGATGACATTTTTCCCCTCTTTTTGGATAAATTCAAAATCAACCCGATCTCCCACGTTCAAAGGATGGGTTAATTCATGATCGATCACTTCAAAGGGCATACTCATGGAAGGCCATTTAAGCAGAGGGATCGGATCGTGAAAAATACGCAAATTTTCGTGGTTATCGGCAATCGATTTCACCGTTCCGCTGCCGTGAATGGTGAGATCCGACACCGCTGTAGTTTTTACATGGGAATGATTTTCGTCCATCTCCATACCCCACGCCATCGGGCTCACGGCCCATACACCCATACACACAACGGTAAGAATTTTTGTTTTCATGCATAAACTCCTGATGTAATTTTCAAACCAGTTTATCCCATATACCCTAACCGTTATTGAATCTAATAATAACGGTATTAATACACAAAACCGATTCCGACGCCCGCTCTCTTCCCTTCCTGAGTACTGTCACGATACTCCGCTTTGGCAACGACACGGGGGGTGAGGTACCAATTAAAGCCCGTTGCGTATGCCGATCCCCCTAGTCCGGTCGCCTCCATCGTTTGAGCCGGACGGGCATACTCGGTATGGCCGAAGAAGATCACCTCCCGTGTCGAACGGGCAAAATATTGACGTCCGATATCATAGCCGATTGTCAGACTGGCCCCTTCGGCACGTTTGTCGACCGTTACACCCGAGGGGAGAGTATCGATATCGCTGATCCAGCCGCGCGAAGCGATGGCCATCGCTTCCCATCCATTCTCAAAATGTGCCGATACATGCGCTTCGACAAGGGTTGCGGAGGCACTTGATCCCAATAATGGAGTCGTAACCACGCTCCCCCCCACTAAAACGTTCCCCATCGTCCCATAATCGATCCGGGCAAGCCATCCGGGTTTCCCGTCCCCTCTCAAATGGGACTCTTTCCCCTCCCGTATCCAGCTCTTTTTCTGAAGTTTGGAAGCTTCCATACCGCTCATCACCCCGGCAATTACTGTAAACTCTCCGAAACGGCGTTTCACAAGGGCGGCGCTCTCATGCCATTCGGCGGGAATAATCAAATGCTCGACGCGTGAAGGTTCCAGCGTCAAAAAGTAGATCGGTTCATGATAAAGATTGTACAAACCGATGGGCATATGCACTTTACCCAAAGAGAGGCCCGTCTCCCCATTGACGCGAAGGTCCAAAGAGAGGGCTTCAAGCTCTGCTTCAAACATCCCCCCCTCTTCGGAAGGGTGTTGAAAACCGATAGCGACACAAAGCTTTGCGTTATCCGAAAAGTGCAGCGTCGGTTCCACCATCATATCCGCAGATGCGTTGCTCCGCTCTCCCGGTTGTGAGAAGAAAAAACCCTCCCCGTACCCCTCAACGCTCAAACGCTCTTGTGAACCCCAAGCCGCCAAATGTATGACGCAAAGCATCATCAAAATCGGAAATTTCACTGTCACCCTTTTTATTTTTGATAATCATACGCAATATTATATTAATACAGGATAAATGATAACGATTATTACTCTTTTATTTACCCCTCTTACCGGCACTGTCCGGATAGAAAAACCCCCTTGATATATGACCTTACGCACTCGATTCGTTTTCCGTCATCCTTTGGCTAAACAGGTGCTTCAATGGGAGTTAATCTCCCGCATCCGAAAGATGCGGGTAGCTTTAGGGGGGGCGTAACATCAGTTATACAAGAAATTCCCGCTGTCGCGCGTGTTTGTGCCGGAAATCCTCAAAACTCTCCCGAAGTTCCTCAAACAGACTTCCGTAGGGAGCCGCCTCACGGTTGAGCGCATACTCCTCAATCAATGCGGCGATATCGGACAGGGTTGACAATCGTAAATTTCCGGCGGCCCCTTTGATGGTATGCGCCTGAGTTTTGATCTCCTCAAAATCGAGTCGATCTATCGCCTCTTCCAACGCCTTAAGCCGCGCGGGGGTACTGCTCTCAAAGAGATCAAAAACCCGGACGAGAACCGTATCGGGGAGATTCAGCCTCTCTTTGGTATCTGCATACAGGCTCTCTTCCTTTTCGTCCATCCCGGAAGCGGAAGAGATCTCAATCGAAGCTTTCCCCAAAAACCGTTCCAGTGTCTCTACCAGAAGATTCGGATCAATCGGCTTGCTTAGATAGTCGCTCATCCCGGCGGAGAGAAAACGCTCCCTGTCCCCCTTGAGGGCATTGGCCGTCAACGCGATAATCGGAATATCCGGATGGTTTTGTCGGATCATACGGGTCGCTTCGATCCCATCCATAATCGGCATATTAACATCCATAAACACAAGATCGTACCGGTTCTTCTCTATCAGCAAACACGCCTCTTCTCCGTTCACCGCAAAATCGGGGGTAATCGCGTGTATCTCCAGCAGCGCTTCGATCAAAATCCTGTTCACCTCATAATCCTCGGCAACCAGAATACGGCGGTTCTTCCATTGTTTGACCCCTCTCTCGTACGAGACGCTCCGTACCCCTCCCACACCGATGGAGAGGAGGGTATTATAGAGGCGGGAGGGGCAATTGTCATAATCTTGGATCGTACGGACGTACTCCGGATAATTTCGCTTCGATGATCCGATCAGGACAATGTGGCTAAAAGATTTTTCCGCCGCAGCCACGAATCGATCTACCGCACTCTCCTCAAATGTAATGATAACATCACACGCATCGTCACGCACCTGCGCATCCAATCCGTTTTCATCGCATTCACGATAGGGGAGGCCAAACCCTTCAAGCTGTCGCTTGAGGGGTTCATGCTGAGGAGAGGAAGAGCGGATAATACCGACCTTGAACGGTGCGAATTTCGCAGCGATCACCTCTCTGGGATCCGATTCTTCGACCTCTAGGTCAAACCAAAAACGGCTTCCGACCCCTTTTTGACTCTCCACCCTTAATCTCCCGCCGAAGAGCTCCACCAGTTTCGAACTGATGGAGAGCCCCAGACCGGTCCCTCCGAACTGACGGGTCGTCGAACTGTCCTCTTGGGTAAAAGGGGTAAATATGGCCGATAATTTCTCCGGGGCGATTCCGATTCCGCTATCTTGCACACTGAATCGGAGTCTCTCTTTTTCAGAGGGGAGGGTGATTTTGCTCACCTCAACCGTAACACTCCCCCCCGCCTTGGTAAACTTGAGGGCATTGGAGATCAGGTTGCCCATCACCTGTTTGAGGCGGAGAATATCGATATTAATGCTCTCGTTGAGAGTAGAGTCCAATCGGACCCGATAATCAACCCCTTTTTCATGTGCGATGGGGAGGAACAATGAAAACGCATTTTCAAATTCGACAAAAGGGTTGATCACCACTTTCTCCAGCAGCAGATTTCCGCTCTCGATTTTTGAAAGGTCCAGAATATCGTTAATGACCCCCATCAGCGTTTTACTCTGATCGGCGATGATCACCGCCTGCCGGTGATTCTCGTGGGGCAGGTTCGCATCGCTGAGGAGCTTGGCAAATCCCATGATTCCATTGAGCGGGGTGCGTATCTCATGGCTCATATTGGCCAGAAACTCCATTTTCGCCATCTCGCTGCGCTGCGCCTCCTGCCGAAGCCGCTCTTCGCGTTTCGTTGTTTCGACAAGCAAGGTGACATCTTCACCCAGTCCGATAAACTCAAGGATTTTCCCTTTTTCGTCAACAATGGGGCAAATGGTAATGTTCACATAATACGATTGACCGTTCTTCGCCCGATTTTGCAAAGCACCGTGCCAGATTTTCCCTTTTTGGATCATCGTCCACAGCTCTTTAAACAAGGTTCCGGGTGCATCGGGATGGCGGATGAGGGTATGGGACTTTCCGATCAGCTCTCCCTCTGTATAACCGCTGATCTCGACAAAACGGGGATTGACGTAGGTCACGATCCCCTTATGATCGGTTTTAGAGACAATCATATTCTCATCAATCGCTTTTTTATACTGTTCGAGGACCAAAGTGGAACGGTTATAGCGATAGATATACCACATCAGCATCGCCAGAAGTACGGCAATGATAATCAACAGCTCTATCAACTGACGGACGGTATCGGCGAAAAACGTATGATCGGAGGAGAACTCTACCATATAGGCGGCTTGATTATCGCCGATCTCATGAACCGGTTTAAGGATCAGGAGCGAATAGTTTCCCTGATAATAGAGTTTTAACCCCTGCAGCTTCTCTTCCCCCACCCCTTTTTGAATCCTCTCACGGTTATTCTCAAGAAATCCTTTCAATTCCCCCCTCTCAAATCCGGTTGCCCCCTTCTCCAGAGCGCTCTCCTTATCTTCGAAATAGGCCGAACCGAACGGCGAGTCACGGTAGTATTCGCCTATCTGGGTCGTTGTCGCCTTGCTCTCCTGAAGGGAACGTTTGATCACAAACGTATACGCGCCCGGGTTCTGTCGCATCGCCTGTTTTTTCAAGGCGACAAAAGGATAGGCAACCTCTACGGTACCGACAAATTTTCGGTGATGAAACAGAGGATAGATCGTCCGGAATCCGTCAAACACTTTACCCGTTTCAAAGGCTGCCGTTTTTTTCTTTGTTTTTTGCGCGATGACGATACTCGGACGGGCAAGTGAAAGCGAATCACCGAATTTTTCGGGTTTATGAAGGCGTAAAAAAGCAATTTGATCCGGCAAATGAAAAAAAAGGATCCGAACATCAAAATTTTTAAGCGATCGGTATGTCGCTTCGGTAAGGGTCCTCAGTTTCTGACGCAATACAGCCTGTCGAGAGGGATCGGCATGAACCGCTTCTTCCATAATGGCAGTAATTTCGGGACGCTCAAGGAAAAGGGCATAATAGCTGTCGATCATTTTGCCCTGCATCGACTGATACTCTTCCATCCGCTGATCAAATTCGCGGACATGCGCCTCAATGTAGGTGCGGTTTTGCGTTTCATAGCGCGAATAGAGGATCATCGTGACCGCCGCCATTAAAACGACATAAAGGGCAATAAAAGAGACAACCCGCGTTCTGCTCCACTCTACCATCGTCATTCCTTATAATTACTTACACTCACCTTCTCTTAACCGGTGTTGTAAGGGGAGTTAATCTCGCGCATCCGAAAGATGCGGGTAGCTTCAGGGGGGTGCAGGGGACATTTTCCCTGCCACATTAGGGACTTTGTTCCTAATGTGCGTAACATTAGTTAAAACGATTATATACTAAAAATTGCTATAATTATTTTAATGGAAATCTCATCTTCATCCGGGTCAAGCCCTTTTTATACCTATCAAAACGACAAAGCCCAAAAAGGGGGAGAGTCCTCTTCATCTATTAAAAAATCGGCTGCTGCTAACCAATTAAACTCCGCAGAGCTCGCTCAGGTTGCCAAACTCTCCGTTATCGATACCAAAGTACGTGCCCACGAAGCGGCCCATATCGGTGCGGGTGGAGGTGTAGTCAACGCAGGGGCCTCCTACAGTTATGCCCAGGGGCCCGACGGGAAGATGTATGCCGTCGGCGGAGAAGTGCCGATCGATCTCTCCGAAGGAAAAACCCCCGGCGAAACCGTCCAAAAGGCCCGGCAGATCGTTGCAGCCGCAATGGCCCCGGCTGACCCGAGTCCGCAAGACTACAAAGTCGCCGCATCCGCATCGGTCATGGAGCTGCGGGCCCATATGGAAGAGACGCAGCAATTGCAGGAAAAAGTGAAGGGGAAAGAGGCCTATTCCCAAAACGGCCTGAGCGCCGTTACAGCCAATGGGCAATCAGCGGAAGGGTCACCAGCGATACCATAATCCCGTATCCGACCAATGCCGCGCTCAGTTCCGGCGCAAATCCCGACGCGATCGCCAGTGCTCCGGCCGTAATCATCGAGGGCATCCCCGACTCCAGGACGGCCGTTTTTAACGCCAGAGGCTCCACGTTCATCGCATGCAAAATGCCAAACGCAATCAGAGGCATCACCAGAAGTTTCAAAGCCAAAGCTTTGGAAAACATCCGGTAATCGACCGCCCCTCCCAGTCGGAGCGAATACCCTACCGAAATCAACGCAACGGGGACCAGTGTCGCAGAGAGAATTTCGAGGTAGGGGATCGCCTTTGCGGGCATTTCGCCAAAAAGCAGCGCACCGATCAAAACGATAAACGGCGGAAACACAAGGAGCTTTTTCAGGATCAGCCGTTTGTGGACCGTTCCGCTCTCATAACGGGAAATGATGACACTCCCATACAGCGACAGCATCAGAAAGGTCCCGAACTGGTCGTACATCAAGACGTACCCGATCGCGTCGGGGCCCAAAAGGGTCTTGACAATCGGTATCCCCACAAAGGAGGTGTTGCCCAACGGTATCACCAGCAACAAGGCCGCCCGAACCTGCGGAGGCTCCTTTCTCGTTATAACCATCACCAAATAGACCATAATCGGCAAAAGGATCCACGGGATCATAATCACCCCCAAAGCCGAAAGGTCCAAATGGGTTTTCGGCACCTGTAGCAGCACCGTTGCCGGAAGAGAGACATAAATGACGAAAAAGTTGAGACTTTTCGAAAAATCGGCAGGGGCGTCAACCCGTTGAAGGAGTATCCCGATCACCAGCAGCGCAATAATAAAACCGAACTGCTCCATCGCCCCTCCTACCCTTTAGTGATGCGAATACTAATCACCTCCCCCTTTGGATTCTCTAAAAGAGCGTCGATTCTCTCTGATACGGGTTGGTAACAATCGATATTAAGAACTGAGCGTAGCGTACGCACCTTGTCTAAACACGTGTAAAAAGCTCAGGAATCTCCCGTATCCGAAAGATGCGGGGAGTGTTTCGCATAGAAAACACTAATATCAAATTTGCCTTCTTGATAAGAATAAATTCCATGCAAATAAACAATTAAAGCTACTTATCGAAACATACTCAATTAAAAATGTGATAAATAACTTAAAAATATAACTAAATAGATTATATATTACTATTATTTGTAGAATATAAATTATAAATGGAGTAGTTATGAAAACGATAGGAAGTGTCTTAATCGTTCTTTTAGTATTAGCCGGATGCAGGGAGAATACCACAACAAGCTCTAATGGGGAGCCAACGGTTGAATACGCGTCTAACAGTGCGGCATCCAAAGAGATACAGAACTTTACCAATGCAGATTGGCTTTATGAGGAATATTTTGGAGAATATGGTTTTCCTATTGAATTCAAAGAAGCTATTATTGATGATATCAAGATGGTTGCCAATGGGTTTGCACTGATGTTCGCACAAGGTCAAGATGTAGACAGTGCCATTAGTGAATTTAAAGCCGGAATGATGATACTTCAAGTGTCGGGTCAGTTTAATGAAATGTTGTCGCAAATGAAACAAGATTTCAATAGCAGTGATTATGATTTTAACCAGTCTAAGGTAGCGTTTGAGCCTATGACTCTTGAACCAAAAGGTGAGTTGACATCAGCTGAAATTGAAAGAATTAAAAAGGTCCACGAAGAAGCAAAAAAAGTAGATGAAACGTATAGGAGGGAGCAAGAGGAGCTTGTAGTAAAATATAATTTGCCGTATGCCTTAGAAAATAGAGCTTCAAAATATGTGATCTATTCGCAATCAATGAAAGGCGGTGGCGGGAAAAGCAGTACACCGACTCCTGCACCAGCAGTTAAAAAACATCAATCAAATATTTCTGATTGGCATTTGGAGCCTGGAGACATTATGTGGACGGACGGTGCCGGAGGTATAGGACATATGGCAATTTTTACCACTTACAACAATTGTGTAATCAAAAATATTTGGCACGAAGATTTATCAATTGTTGAAGCAAATACGGATGGTGTTAAGGAAAAGTTTGCGTTAATCCAATGGCAAAATTTATACGATACCGTTCGTTCGTATTATTATTACAATGGGACGAACTATGATTTGGCGACGAGTTCTATGAGTGATGACAGGAGACGAACGATTGTAAGATTTGCACGGGCGAAAATAGGACAACCTTACAACTGGAATTTTTTCAATAAAAAGGCAGATGATAAAACATACTGCTCGCAATTGGTCTACAGCGTATATAAAGACAGCTGGACGGAACCGATTGATCTCGATAGCGATGGCGGATTTATTGTGTGGCCAAATGATATTATCACCCATAAAAATATCGTTATGCGAGATCAAACGAGGAAAATATGATGGACTACAAAGTATGGATCGTTACAATCGTTCTTTTATTTATGACAAGTGGGTGTAGCACTAAAGAGGAACGAGCGGAGGTCAAAGAGTGCGGCAACAGCTTTGTGGTTTCGGATACAGAAAATATCTTTCTTTTTGAATACGATACCGACACGTCTCGCATTGTCAAGCGTATGGAATACAAACCAAAGGAGACTTTTAATCAGGCTGCATACAGCTGTGAACTTCAAAAAATAATTATTGCTTATTCTTTTAGAGGGATTAGTCGCAGTATCGGAGGTCTTGAGGTTGTGGATATGAACAAAAAAAGTTACCATAAAAATATCAAAGACAGCCCATCAAATTTTGTTTCCCATAAAAATGGCTTGTTAATTGAGACTGAACTATTTCATGCCGAGCTTCCTGCCAAAGAGCTTGGGGATATCCCCGATATACGGGAGTCTGACGGAAAAGAAATTTTCATTTATACCCATTATATTACATTAGAAGATATTGACAACGGCACTTTTTCTCCCACCAAGTCCTATCGGATTCGACCCCGTTTGGGTGAGGGAACCCATGTTTATGGCAACCATTTGTATGGTTCCCGTGATGGACATCTTTATAAAGTCGATTTGAAAACGGGCAAACGGGAACTGTACAGTGATTTTACAACCACTTTCAATCTATTTTTAGAGGGTGATGAGGGGAGTTTTTATGTTCCGAAGGTAAAGGAAAAACCTATCGTATGCGAACATGGAGAACACGGTGACTTTAATGAAAGCCAAATGCCAAAAGAGTGGCAAAAGTCTGCAAAAATATGGAATAGTATGGACGATAATGCCCTGTACCGATTTCACAAGGATAGCAAAAACGGTCAGTGGAAACACGACAAATATACGGATCTGCCGGATGGGATTCGATTCAAGATGGTCGTGGGCGATGATATATACTTTTTTACCAATAATAAAAAAGTGTTAAAAATCAACCCTGTTACGGGCGCTAAAGCACAATATCCGTTTGAATTTAGCAATACCTTTTCAAGCATTAATTATATAGAAAATCATTTTGTAGTGTTGGTACCAAAGAAAAACGGGACGAGCGTATATATAATAAAAAAAGATTTTTCCAAAATGTCGGCTCCATTTCATATAGACTATTTTGCGACGCATGTTGGCGGAATATCGACTCATCTTAACTATCATGAGCATGCGGCACTTAGTGAATGAGACGTATTTTAATAACCCTATTAATGTTTTATAGCGCAAGTGCCACTGAAGTGCTGTATTGGTTTGATGAAGATCGAAAAAAATATGTGAAGAGAGAGTATTTTGATGCAAAATTGGATGCTTATGTGTACTCATCGTCGCATACTTCTTCTAAAAAAATGATATTAACACAAGGAGTTGTTATTTGTTTTTTGGACACACCGAGTGAATTCATTCTAAAAGAAATAGAAACTGCTTATTCACTTGCGCTGATCAAAAAAATAGATATTGGAACAACCTATTATCTTTTTAAAGTAGGGGATAAAGAAAAATCATTATCAGTTGCAAATGAAATAAAAAAGGATAAAAGAATTCGATACGCTTATCCTGATTGGCAAATAATTTTCTAATGAAACAGCTATGGATAAGTTTTTTACTGATATTACTTTTATACGGTTGTAAAAGTGAAGATATACAAAATGACTATGTCGAAGATCCTCTTCGTAAAGATCAATGGTATATTTCAGGGGTCAATTCAGAAACCGATATTGAGCATATTAATTTGAATCAGACCCAATATAGTGGCAAGGGGGTTTTGATATCACTCGTTGATAACGGGATAGATATTTCACATGAAGATTTAAAACCAAATATAGGTATAGGCAACTACAGCTACCTGCCCAAAGAATATAATTTTGAAGAAAAATCAGATCATGGTACAGCATGTGCCGGTATTATTGCTGCCGTTAAAGGTAACGGTAAAGGGATCAGAGGCATAGCACCCTCTGCAAAAATTATTGGATTTAATGCATTAAGACTTGCAACCATAAGCAATTTAGCAGATGCTTTGATTCGGGGAAAAAATAGAGTCTGGATTAGCAATAACAGTTGGGGAGATATAAATAGCTGGGGAGAGCCATTGGCGCTGAAAAAACTCATGGAAGAGGCTTTAATCGAAGGTGTAAATAAAGGACGGGATGGGAAAGGGATAATCTATGTTTTCGCGGCAGGAAACGGTGACAATATTGTTAATGATTTACCGATAGATAATGTCAACTACAGCGGTTTGGTGAACAATCGATATACCGTGCCTGTTTGTGCCGTAGACGAATATGGAAAAAGAGCATTCTATTCGGAAAAAGGAGCGACTTTAATAGTTTGTGCTCCCTCAAAAGGAAGCGTGAGTGGGCGAGGAATAACAACAACGGATGTTCAAGGTAAGCATGGCTACAATCCTCTTTATTTTAAAGATGATTATTTGGATCAAAATTACACCAAAAGTTTTGGCGGTACATCTGCGTCCGCACCAATAGTCAGTGGTGTAATAGCATTAATATTAGAGGCTAGACCTCAGTTGACGTGGCGAGATCTTAGGGTTGTATTAGCAAAAAGTGCTAAAAAAAATGATATTCATGACAATGATTGGAGGATGAATAGCGCCGGTTATCATGTTAATCACAAATATGGTTTTGGTTTGGTGGATACCGATGAGGCTATTCGTATTGCGTTACAACATAAATTATTGGAAAAAGAGCAAATTTTTGAGTATGAAAAAAATGTAAGTATGATTATTCCCGATGGTTCTAATGAAGGGATAAGTGATGAAATATTTGTAGATAATACTCTACAAATTGAATTTATTGATATTATATTTGATGCAAGTGATCATCCTAATTTAGGAGAATTGGATGTTATCTTAACTTCTCCAACAGGTACCACTAGCGTTTTAGCTGAACAGCACAATACGCTATTTGATGTTTTTGTCTATAATCACTGGCGTTTTGGAACAATGAGGCATCTAGGAGAAAATACAAAAGGTATATGGAAAATCAAAGTGGTAGATAAAAAAAGTGGAAATACAGGTACATTTTTTAAGTGGAAATTAAAATTTTATGGTAATAATTCAGATACATAGAGAAATTAACTACTGACCCTTGCCGTACCAAAAAGATTACCATCTGATGTTACACACTTTTCGGGCTTTGCCCGAAAAGTGTGTAACATCAGTTAAAAGGACTCCCCAAAGAAAAAATCCGCTAAGATACTCCCCATTTTGATGAGAGGATTCTCTTATGGTTGAACGATACACATCCCAAAAAATCCCTTTTTCCACCATTCTCCGATGGCAGTTCACCAAATACCTCTCCCCCCGTAGCGAGGATAAACATAATCTCTTCGTTCAGACCCACGATTCCCTTCCCGACGGAGATTATGCCATGTGGATGGGGCATGCGTCTCTCTGGCTCTCTTTAGCCGGTACGACCCTCACCATTGATCCGGTATTCGGCGATATACCCATGCACAAACGTCACACGCCGCTTCCGGTTCCTGTCAATACGCTGCATGCGCAGATCATCCTCATCACCCATGCCCATTATGACCATTTTGACCGATCTTCCGTCCGTATGCTCCTCAAACACAATCCTGAGGCGGTTATTGTCGCTCCGATCGGGTTTTGGCGCTATTTAAACAAAGAGATTGAACGGGAGCGGTGTCTTGAACTGGAGTGGTGGGAGTCGGTGATGATCGGGGGGCTTTTCATTACCCTCACCCCGGCCAGACACTGGAGTAAACGGACCCCTTTTGATACCAACAAAGCGCTATGGGGGGGATACGTCATCCAAAGCAAAGAGCACTGTCTCTATCACAGCGGCGACACGGCACAAGGGGGGCATTTCAAAGAGATTGCGGAGCGTTTCGAGATCGACGAAGCCTTTCTCCCCATCGGAGCCTACCGGCCCGAGTGGATCATGCGCCACAACCATCTCAATCCCCAAGAAGCGATCGATGCGGCCATCGATCTAAAGGCCAAGAGCCTCATCCCGATTCACTACGGGACGTTCAGCCTCTCCGACGAACCGCTTCATGAGCCCAAAGCGTGGTTTGAGCATCGGATTGAGACCAATCCTCCCCCTTTTCGGGCGAAGCTCCTCGAAATCGGGGAGATTTACCGTTTTAACGACAAATCGACGTTCACATCAACCTGATCGCGTACCGTCAAAAACATCAGTTTAATCGGTTTGATCCCGTAATCGCTCATCTTAAGGGAACCGGTCGCTTTAATGTGGACCTTATTCCCCTCTTGGGCGATATTTCCCTCGAAATTCATCGCTTTGGTGACGCCGTGGAGGGTCATCATCCCTTTGAGCGTATAGTTCCCGTCCCCTTTGACAACGACATCCTTGATCTCAAATACCGCTTTGGGAAACAGAGCCGATTCGACCGCCTCTTGCATATGCTCATCACGCTTTTTATTATCGCTCATAAGAGAGAGCATCCCGATTTCTACCGAACCGTGCAGGGTCGCCGGAGCATCGTCCATCACCAGATGGGAGGTCGCTTTCTTGGTCCACGGATCGATCGTACTGTCACCGAATACCTCCGTATGCGCTTTAATCAATCCCGACTCAAACGTCAAATTGCCTGCATACACCGAAGCGGCCAATAAAACCGCCAAACTCAATTTTGCTATCATGATACTCTCCTGAAATTAGATGAATAAATAAGTATATAAACCGCCAATACCGCGACCGCAATCCACAGCTGATGGTAGAGGGCGACCGCATTGGCCGCCGATGCGGCAACCCACCCCACTCCGACCATCGCGATCGCAATGTGGCGAATATTGTGCATCGCGATCAGCGTGCGAAATAACAAGACATTATAATAGGAAATGACGATAGGATAGACAACCGCCAGCCCCGGAGGGTAATGCATGTAGTATAAAGCGTAACTGATCACAAACAGTGCCCAGATGATCCATCCCTGCCGCTTTAAATTCTCCCCGTACCGATACGCCAGATAGACGCCGACGAGATGGGATACGATAATGAGCCCCGTGTAATCGCTCCAGATATCCATCCCTTCCGATCGGCTCAACGTCTCAAAAAGGGCCGAATCGGTAAAAATCCACACCATCATCATCGCCACGATCCGTCCGTCCAGCCTCTTTTCACAGGGGCGAATCTCTGAGGGGAGGGGGCTAAAACGCAACGCGACGATCGAAATAAGGGGCAAAAAGATCGCAATATCGCCCCGAAGGGCGAACGGATACGTGTACAATGCCGTCCCCACCGTATACGAAATCGCCAATCCGAACGCCAGTTGACGTTTGCTCTGCGTCCCGAACAAGTAGAGGAGCAGCGGAGTCGTGTACCCCACCACAAAGCCCAGAACCAGCAAAACCCCCAGTGAATAATTGGGGTAAAACCAGGAGAGCATCACCTGGATTCCGAACAAAAAGCACAGCTCCGTTTTAATCCCGAGATGGCGCCAGTAGGCACTCAGCAAACTCCCGACAACCCCCCCGATCGGGAGGGTAAAAAGCTCCTTGATATCCGAATCGAACGCCCCGACAACCCCTGTTTGCGCGATCAGAAGGTAATAGAGGAGCTGTGAGCTCAGAACGATAACCAGAAGGTTCATTTTCTATCCCGCAGCACAAGCCAGTACAAAAGCCCGTACGCTCCGTCATACAAGGATACAAGCAAAGCAATCCCATCCAAGATCCCCGCAAGATAGAGCGAAGCGAACGTAGCCGACACCACCAGCCGCAATGTTGCGCTGATTCCCGCCAGCCGGTCGGCATCGCCGTCCATCCCGTTCCAATGGAGGATCCCCGTTCCGATCATAAAGGCGAAAACGACATACTCGTACGTACCGCTGAAATGAAATCCCAGAAGGTTAAAAATCACCCCTCCGAAAACAAGGAGGAGCGCCCCTCCCGCCGCATCACTCAAAAAGCCGTTCAGATGGTACCATTCAAGGGGGGTACGCAAAGGGCGATACAGGCGCCGGACCAAAACCGTCCCCGCCAAAACGACAAGCCCCGCCCCCATAATCGAACGCAGCAGCCAAAACGGCTCAACGCTTCCCCCCACCCATCGTGCCTCGATGCTTCCGGCGACGCTAAGAGAGAGGGCCATCAAAAGGATCAGTACACTCCATCCGATCGCAAAAAAACGGTTGAATATCTCTCCCGCCAAACGGTGCGCGACGCTGAGCCCCATAAAAGCGACCCCAAGCCCCATCGCGATATGGGCATGCCCGACGACGAGATCGTTACGGTGGATCAGCTCCCGAATTTCGGGGATAAAGAGGATATTCCCCTCCACATCGACCAAAGCAAACGCGAGAATCGAGAGGATCAGATAGGGGTTAGTTTTAAAACTCACCCCCGCATCCCGGAGCCATATCCACAACAGCGGCAGATAAAGCAAGGTGAGATACTGAAAAATCCACTCTTCGGTGTAACTCAGGGGATGGACAAAATTGCGGATGGCCAACGAGACGATATACCCCCCCAGCGGAATGATCCACAACCCTTTCCCTGCCGGGACGAACGGACGGGTCGCATTGAGTTTGATCAACAGATAGTAGATCGGAATCAGCGCAAAGCTCATCCCCAGCGTATTGTCCCCGTGCGGCCCCACCAGCGTCTGTTCCACCTGCCCGTACTGAGGGTTCATCAGTACCAGCAGCAGCAGCGGGGCGACCACCACCGCCGCAAGGGAGATATTGACCCAAAGGGGCCGTTTTTCATACCGTCGGAGGGCATCGACCAAGGCCAAAAGGTAAAATATCCCGCTCCCCGCCAGGATGAAATTGAGCTGATAGGGAAAATCGTAAAACGGAAGCCCCCGGATATTTCCGAACAGAATCGACATCGTCATAAAAAGCAAAAAGAGGTTCCACACCGCAAAATAGCGGCGCAGATGGGAGAGCCCTTTTTCACTCAAAACCCCCTCCTGTTCAAACAGGGCAAACGGAAGGAGAGAGAGGATCAACGGAAAAAACCCGTACAGCATCTGCGAGATATGAAGCGAACGGGCACGCTCGGGGGAGAGGAGCGTTGCGTTGGCGTCCAGACCGATCATCTCCAGCGAATAGACCAATCCCGCCAAAAGCCCGAGGGTGAGCCAAAACAGCCCTAACGGGAGTTCAGCGTGTAATAACTTTTTTAACAACGCCATCCTCCATTTCGATAATCGTGTCGGCAAACTCGGTGATTTTTTTGTCGTGCGAGGCGACGACGAACGCCGTCCCCTCTTGTGAAAACTGAGCGAACAGCTCATATACGCCGAGGGCATTTTTCGTATCCAGATTTCCCGTCGGCTCGTCGGCAAAAACGACCCGGGGACGGTTGATCAGAGCACGCGCGATCGCGGCACGCTGCCGTTCCCCCCCCGAAACCTCATCGCTGTAGCGCCCGCCCAGACGTTCGATCCCCAGACGTTCCATCAGCGGATCGATCTGATCGGCATATTCCGCCAACGCGGCCAGCGCGATATTCTCCCGCAGGGTCAAATAGCCGATCAGATAGTGAAACTGAAACACGAATCCGATTTTGCGGCGACGGAACGTGTCGATATTTCCCAACGCATCCAGACCCTTCCCCTCATACCGCACCTCTCCGTGAGTCGGATGCAAAAGGGTGGAGAGGATCGAGAGGAGCGTCGTTTTGCCGCTGCCGCTTTCGCCGATGATCGCGACAAATTCCCCCGGGCGGATCGTGACGTCAACCCCCTTCAGAACCTGTTCGCGCCCGTAAAAGTGCTCCAGAGATTTCCCCTCGATCGTCATTGCGACCCCTTGTTGATCAAGCTGATCGGATCGATCCGGGAGGCATAGAGGGCCGGCAAAAAGGTCCCGGCCAACGCCATCGCCACCGAGACGACAAAGACGTTGATCACCATTGCCGCACCGATTTCACCGTTGATGTACCCTTGAAATTTATCGGCATGCTTGATCACGTCCAATACCCCTTCGCTGATCCCCCATGCTGCAAAAAATGCGGCAACGGAGATGATCAGCGTTTCACTCAAGAGACGGAGAATAATCGTCGTGCTTGAGAGGCCGATGGAGCGCATGATTCCAAACTCCGCCCTGCGGTCATTGACCACCATGCTCATCATGCTCACAATCCCCAAAATCCCCATCAAAAATGCCATCGCTCCGATCACGTCGGAACTGGTCCGGATAATTTTGAACTGATTGTACGAATCGATAAAACTGTCGGTGGTTTTTGCCTCAAGATCGGGGTTCAGGGCATTGATCTCTCGAATGAGAGAATCGCTTTTCCCCAAATCGTTCAGGCTGATGAGAAAAATAGAGGCGCTTTTATGAAACAGCTCCCCCCCCTCATCAAGCCCCATGACGACGCCGCCGTCTTCAAATCCGATCCGGCTTTTGAACACGCCGCTCACCCGAAACTCTTTTTTGGAGAGGACAATCGTGCGAGGGTGTTTGAGGGTATCGTCAATTTTTCTCCCCAAAATCACCTCCCCTCTTTTCGGATGCCTCCCCTGAGTCAGCGCATAGCTCTTAAAGCGCGTTTCGCTCACACCGTAAATCGCGACAATCGGCAAAGCATCGACGGGAGCGGCTCCCAAGATGAGGGCATTCACCTCTTTCACCCCCTCAAAACCGGTAATCGTCTGCGTCAGGGAACGGTTGATATCGCTGAAAAAGGTATCGGCAATCCCTCTTTGGGTGACGATGATGTCCCCGTCCGTTTTCAGCATCGCCGAATACATCCCGACGACCCCCTCGGCAATCGCCCCGATCAGAAAGATAGCGGCAATCGAAACGCTCATACTCATAAAGATAAGGGCCGTTTTAAACCGGTTTTTACGAAGGGCTTTGAGGGGGGTTATCACGGTTCAATCGCCTGCTTCAGTTCTGCTGCGGAGGTGATGTAGCGGATGGAGCGGAGAAAATTCCCCTTGAACGTCATCACCGTCACTTTCTCCTCTTCGGAGGGAAATTTAAGCCCCAGCTCTTCGTCTTGAATCAATAAGACCGTGTGGGGATATTTTTGCATTTTCGGCAACGCAAACGCTTTGGTAATAAAATTCGGCATTTGACTGATGTCGGCGATAAAAGCCGCATTGTTTTTCACAAGATACCCTTTATCCTGCGCGGACAGATACTCATTGACCATCGCACCCGTCCCTTTTTCAAACGCCATAATCAGCTTTTCGGGCATGACTTTGAGCGCATGGCGTTTCCCGAACTGATCTTTAAGATCCAACGGTGTGACCGATTGTCCAACGCTATAAGGGGCCCCCCATACACTCACTGCCAAAACCAATCCCATAATCGCTTTTTTCATACCTATCCTTCTCACCATTTTTAGTTGCTTATTGTGGCACAGTTTGTTTAAAAAAATAGTACCGTTTGATTATGAATTTTTGATGATTTTTAGGTAACCGCGACGATCGTCACGGCTTTATAGAAACTGATGTTACGCACCTTGCCCTAGCAAGTGCAACAGGGGGAATTATTCTCCCGCATCCGGAAGATGTGGGTAGCTTTAGGGGGGTGCAGGGGACAAATTGTCCCTGCCACTTTACGGGCTTTGCCCGGAAAGTGCGTAACATCAGCTAAAAGGAGAAAATAGGCTATTTGTGGCGCATTTCGCTGATAAGATCCAAAATCTGATTGTGATGTTCCAACGTCAGATGAAAACTCTCATCCATCACCTTCTCAAGATGGTTCATCTCGGTCAGGGTAATCCCGAACGGATCTTTTTTCTCCGTTTTGACTCCCCCTGCGCTTAGGGTGATATTATCGAGTTTTTTCGCTGCATGACGGAGAAAATAGGTGAGAAAATACCCTCCCGAATGATCTTTCTCGATCGCCACAACCGCGTAAGTCGCCTTGCTCCCCTCGAACGTTGTATTGGGGAGAAGCGTTTTAAAATCCTCGATTGCCAGATACCCGACATAGACCTTGGTATAGATATCGTGGTAGCGCTGTGTCGCCCCCCGGTTAAAAAATTCAAGGTCTAACGGAGCTTTACCCCGCAATGAGCGTAACATCCATGTCAGGGTAGCATAATATTTAAACGATGCCGTTTTGATCTCTTCGGCATGGGTGATTTTAGGGCTCAAAATACGGCGCATCGGTTCACGCGGCGATTTAACGCTGAGGCGCTCAAAAATATGACGGGCACTGTAAGGCTGAGTCAGCCAAACCGACGCAAACAAAGGGAGGTCCGATGTCCCCGTCGCCCCTTCATTGAGTACCAGAAGCGCTTTCACCTGATAGCGGGGAAAGAGCACTTCCAACAGGGCACGCTTTTTACGGAGCCGTTTTTTGAGGTTGCTGACCGATTTTACCAGGGTCATCTCCACAAAATAGAGCTCTTTGTCGGTAAAGAGGAGTCCGTCAAATTCACCGATCTCTTTGTGCCGGGCACGATAAATGATCTGCCCTTTCCAACTCACCGACAACGCATCGCTTTGCGCACGGGTACGGTGCTTGTGAGGCCCTTTGATGATAAACCTTTTAATTTGCGGCTCATTCGCCGCATAACGGAGAAGCTTTTCGTAAATATAGTTCTCGTACACTTCCCCCTCGAATGAGCGAAAAGCACTGATATAGGCTTCATCCTCCATGTTCAATCCCTTGGCTTCAAGGGAGAGAAGATGGTCAATATTGTAGTCATAGTAAAGGAGATTATCTCCGAGTTCCTCATCACCCGAAGGAATCACTGTATCGTTAATCGTGAGCATCAAACTCTTTTATAGTTTATATTAGGGTATTAAATAAATACCGATGAGATTTTACTTTATTTTAGATAATAAATTAGAGCGATTCTACAATTGCATTCGCTATTTTATGCAGGGGTAATTGTTTTTCAACCGCTCCGAGTTCATACGCAACTTTCGGCATCCCGTAAACCACACAGCTTGCCTCATCCTGACCGATCGTTTTTGCCCCCGCATGACGCATCGCCAACAGCCCTTTGGCCCCGTCAGCCCCCATTCCGGTCAATAGTACGCCGATCGCATTGGCACCTGCGATTTTGGCAACCGAGTGAAAAAGGACATCCACCGAAGGTTTGTGCCCGGAGACCTTCTCACCGCTCCCGATCTCGACATAATAACGGGCCCCCGAACGTCGTACCACCATATGGTAATCCCCCGGCGCGATCAAGACGACCCCCGGAGTAATCGAATCGCCGTTTCGCGCTTCACGAACTTCCATCGTGCAGATACCGTTGAGCCTCTCGGCAAAGGGGCCCGTAAAATTGGCCGGCATGTGCTGAACGACAATCGTCCCGGGGCCGTTTCTCGGCAATGCCATCAGCAGATCTTTAAGGGCTTCGGTCCCTCCGGTTGAAGCACCGATCGCCAAAATTTTATGGGTCGTCTCTGCCAGCGAGGTCGTATTGGCCTGCTGCAGCGATCGCAGAACATGCTGCTTGACGTGGACCTTGGCGGCGATTTTTATTTTGGAGATGAGTTCGTCGCGCATCTCCTCTTTGCCGTCATAAATATGCGAATGGGGTTTGGGGACAAAATCGACCGCCCCCGCTTCGAGTGCATCCAACGTTGTTTTTGCCCCGGCCTGCGTCAGCGAAGAGACCATAACTACCGGTATCGGCATATAGTGCATCAACCGTTTCAGAAAAGTAATCCCGTCCATTCGCGGCATCTCGACATCCAGACAGATGACGTCGGGGCGGAGTTCCACGATTTTATCCCGGGCGATGTATGCGTCCGCAGCGGTCCCCACCACGTGAATCGTCGGCTCCGATTCGAGAATTTCGCTTAAAACGGCCCGTGCCGTGGCACTGTCATCCACGATAAGCACTTTGATCGACATCGTTTATTCCCCCTCTACTTCGCTTCGCGCGACGTATTTCAGCAAAATTTTCCCCCGTTCCAGATCAAACTGGATTTTTCGCCCGTTGCGTCCCCCGACATCCTGAGCCGCAATCGGTATTTTATACTCATGGAGAATCTCTTTGGCAACCATAATGTTTTTTTCACCGATCATCATCGTATTCGAAAGGGGACCCACATTCAGCGATGCCCCCCCGAACACTTTTGCCTCCATCCTGCTGGGATGCGACCCTTTTGAAATCATCATTTCAATCAGTTTCGGAATGGAGATGTTTCCGAACTTCGGCGATTGCAATCCGTTGCCGTTCCAAAACGGAAGGAGGTAGTGATTCATCCCCCCCATCCCAAGCCGCGTATCATACAAACAGACGGCGACGCACGATCCCAACACCGTAGAGATGGCGGAGGGGGAGTAATCGATATGCAGCTGACCGACATGGATAAAAGTAGAACTCCCCTGAATCATTAAAGCTCAATTGCATCATCAAAGGATTCAAAGAAAAAATCGTTTGATCCAAATGCTTCGGAATTTTCCAAAGCGGTTTGAAGCGGCAAATCCACCATAAACGTCACCGAAGTGCCATCGGTTTGATAATCGATAGAGCCGTCCATCAGTTCGCTTAAATCCCGGACGATACTCAGCCCGAGTCCCAGTCCGTGCGCCCCTTCGGGTCCGGCGGCAAAACGGGTATAGACCTGTGCTTTGTACTCCACTTTGGGCCCCTCCCCGTCATTCTTGACCGAAATATGCAATCGCGAATCGTTCTCACGGACGGTGATAATGACATTGCCCTTCTCTTTTCCGTAATTGCAGGCATTATCGATCAGATTACGGAAGATCAGATAGAGCCGTTGCGGATCGCCCACAATCTTTTGCTCCACCGTGTTCTCCACACTCATCCGAATCTGTTTCTCTTCAATCGTATAGCGCAACGCTTTGATTGCCTCATCGACCAAATCTTTAATATCGACCGATGCATAGCTGATATCGACTTCACCGTTCTCTATCTCTGCGGCGGCAACCAGATTTTGGATCCGAAAATCGAGCGTCAATGCCTGTTCATGGACCAATGCGTAGATGGTTTCGAGTTTCAAATCGTTCTGCGGTTTCAAATGGGGGATCATGCTGAGTAAAACCGCGATCGGATTGTTCAGGGCATTGGCCACCAGAGATAAAAAACGGGATTTCGCTTTTCCGCTGTCAATCAGCTGTTTATTAAGATCCAAAATTTTACGGCTTAAAAATTCAATCTCCGAATAGGTGTTTTCACACTGTTCCCCTTTGCAACTGAAGCACTCTTCCATGGTCTATTTTCCCTTTTATTTACTATCTGATGTTATACACTTTCCGGGCAAAGCCCGGAAAGTGGCAGGGACTAAAGTCCCCTGCACCCCCCTGAAGCTTCCCGCATCTTTCGGATGCGGGAGAGATAAGCAACCTGATGTTACGCACTTTTCGGGCAAAGCCCGGAAAGTGGCAGGGACTAAAGTCCCCTGCACCCCCCTGAAGCTTCCCGCATCTTTCCGATGCGGGAGATTAACCGCTCTGATGTTATGCACTTTTTTAGAGTCGTTGATAAATCGACGACCCTATCAGTTTAAACGTCTCGCGCTGGCTTGTCAGCGATTCCGAACTCCCCAGGAACAAAGGGGCGCCCGGAGAGAGGACCCTGCCGAATCTGCGGACAAGTTCCTGACGGGTCACATCGTCAAAATAGATCATGACGTTGCGGCAAAAAACCATATCGAATCTGTTTTTGAAAAAAAACGGATCGGTGACCAGATTGTACAGACGAAACGTCACCTTCTCCCGTAATTTCGGGACGATTCGATAACGGATTCCCCTCTCGTCTTTCAGTTTTTCAAAAGAGCGAAGAGCAATCTCTCGCGGGAGAGACTCAACCTGTTTGGCTTCATAGCTCCCTTCGATCGCTTTTGCCAGTACTTTGGAAGAGATATCGGTCGCCAGAATCTTGATATCCCATTGATCAAAATCGCTCAAATGGTGTTGCAGGAACATCAAAATCGTATACGGTTCCTCTCCGCTGGAACACCCTGCCGACCAGATACGGATCTTTTTCTCCCGTTTCGACGCCGTCAATTTCGGCAGATAGCTCTCCAGCCACACCCACTGTGCCGATTCTCTGAAAAAAGAGGTGACGTTGGTCGAGATCGCACTGACGAAAAAAGAGAGCTCCTCACCGCTCTCATCGTGTACGAGATAGTCGTAATACTCCCGAAAGCTCTTCAGCCCCAAATGGTTGAGCCGCTTGTTCAGCCTCCCTTTGACCAGGGTGCTTTTCTGTCTTGAGAGGGAAATTCCCACTTTATCATAAATGTAACGGCGAAAAAGTTCGAACTCTTCATTTTTTAGTTCAATTTCCACCACGCGATGCCTCTATCAGCGGGCGCAGTTCATCGACATTGAGGATCAACGCGATGTCGCCGCTCCCCAGAATCGCTCCGCCGGAGATCTCTTTGAGCTTTGCGAGAGCTTTGCCCAGCGGTTTGATGACCACCTGCTGACGTCCGACCAGTTCATCGACCATGATGGCGATCCGTCCCGCTTCGGTTTCGACGCAGACGAGTATCCCCTCCCACGGTTCGATCCGTTTTGTCGGGAGGTTAAATACGTCGCTGAGGCGGATCACCGGGATATGCTGACCGCGCATACTGACGAACTCCCCTTTCTCTTTGAGGGCATGGACGATCTCACGTTCGGGGCGGAACGATTCGACGACGCTGAGCGTCGGGATGATATAGATCTCCCCCGCCGCCTGTACGAGCATTCCGTCGATGATCGCCAGGGTGAGGGGGAGGACCATGGAAAAGGTGGTCCCCTCCCCCTCTTTGGATTCGATTTCGATTTTTCCGCGCAGTTTTTCGATCGAGGTTTTAACGACGTCCAACCCCACGCCGCGCCCCGAGAGGTCGCTGATCGCATCGACGGTCGAGAATCCCGGCTGCATGATCAAAGAGAAGAGTTGGGAGTCGGTGAGGTTTTCGTCTCCGCTGACGACCCCCCTCTGAACCGCTTTTTGGAGCACTTTCTCTTTATTGATCCCCCGTCCGTCATCGCTGACGCTGATGACGATACTGCCGCTTTTGTGGTAGGCACGCAAGGTGATGTTCCCTTCGGCGTTTTTCCCGACTGCAATGCGTTCGTCGGCGTTGGCTTCGAGGCCGTGGTCGATCGCGTTGCGGATGATATGGATCAGCGGATCGGAGAGGCTGTCGATCATCGTTTTATCGATTTCGGTCTCTTCCCCCTGAACGTTCAGGTGGAGCTCTTTGAGGGTTTTTTTGGAGGTGTCGCGCACCACCCGTTTCATCTTATCGAAGGTATCACGGATCGCGACCATCCGCAGAGACATAACCCGGTCTTGTATCCGTTTGGTGATCTTGGAGAGGGTCTCGATGGCACGGCTGATCGATTCGTCTTCGATCACGCGGATCTTATCGTTCTGGGCGATGAAGTTTTGGGCGATAACCAGCTCCCCCACCGAATCGAAGAGTTCGTCAAGTTTGAACGTATCGATACGGATCGTCGATTTGGAAGCGGTGACGCTCGGGGTATCAGATCCCCCCCTCCGGTCCGATTGCCGCCGGTCGGGAATCTCCCGTTTCTCTACCACGGGCGCAGCCGGTTCTTCAGCGGTTTGATCAGCAACGGCCGCGTCATCGTTTGCAGCCGCTGCATCGGCAACCATCACGTCGATGGGGGTGATGGCGTATTCATGGTCAAATAAAAATTCGAAATTTTCCCTAACCTCTTCGATCCCCTGCGGCGTAAGAAGGAGGGTCACCACTTTTTTAATGCCGTTCTCATCGCATGCGAACCGTTCAAGGGGTTCAATCGTCTCCATATCGAAAAAGCTCTCCATCGATACCGCTTTCTCCCCCAACAGGGTGAGAAAAAGGAGATGGTCAAACCCCCGTTTATAGCAGTCCTTATCGAGGGTCAGTTCGACTTTATAGAGGGTTGTCCCTTCGGTTTGCTGCGTTTGGAGGAGCTCTATCGTTTTGGCGATCTCCCTATCCATCCGTTCCTCACAGCTGAAAGTGAATTCGGACGCCAAATCCGGCAACGCTTCGGCAACCGTTTCGATCATTGCGGGAGAGGGGGCATCCTTTTTCGACGCGATCAGCGCTTTGATTTTTTCCAGACACCCCTCGTACCCGTGCGGCAAATCGGGGAGGGCGTCGAGTTCACACGTCATCACCTCGGTGATGATATCGACACTGTCGACAAACAGCCCCAGCTGATCTTGGGATATTGTATCATGGGTACTTCGGTAATAATCGAGGACGTCTTCGAAGTGGTGGACAAATTCTCCCAGACGGGTGAAACCAAAGGCGTTGGCATTCCCTTTGAGGGTGTGGACTCCCCGGAATATTTCGTTCAGCAGGTCGAAATCCTCCGGATTCTCTTCGAAGCGGAGGATATCGACATCGAGCTTTTCGATGATCTCCCCTGCCTCTTCGATAAAGATCGCTTTGACTTGTTCTTGTTTAGTCATGACACATCCAATGCAGTGTTCCATAGCCCTCCGAGGTGGTCGATCCCTTTTCGATAAAAGGGATCGACACCTCCGGCCGGGTCCGTTTCAAACTCACCAACAACGAAATCAGAGCGCTGCTGCGCACCGGCAGAGCCTCTTCGATCTCTATGGTTTCAATATACTCCAGACGAGGACGGACAAACTGTTCGAATGCCCGGATCTCTTCCATCGACATCTCCGGCTCGATGGTCAGCACGTCACCGTCGAACTGCATCTCAGAACTCTTTCAAGTCGTCCTCATGCAGAGGGAAGATCTCATCGGCTCTGGCCGAAGCGCCTCTGCGTTGAGGAATTTGAGCGCTTTTACGCGGGGCGCTTGAGGGTTTGAGTTCCAGAGAACTGCGTTGTTGCCGTTTCGGCGGGTTGACATGCGATTCGCTCTGCATCCCCACCATTTGGGCCAGTACGGCAATCGTCTCCATCATTGCGCTTGCTTGGGCGTTGAGCTCTTCGGCGGCGGCGGCCGCCTCTTCGGAGTTGGCGGCCACTTGTTGGGTCACTTGATCCAC
Source organism: Sulfuricurvum sp. (assembly GCF_023229695.1). GTDB lineage: Bacteria > Campylobacterota > Campylobacteria > Campylobacterales > Sulfurimonadaceae > Sulfuricurvum. The sequence continues at coordinate 80 of NZ_JALNYS010000001.1, read as the reverse complement.
TTGTCCCATAGCCTGATTGATCTGGTTCATCCCCTCTGCTTGTTCACGGCCGGAGATGGAGATCTCACCGATCAGGTCGG
>NZ_JALNYS010000021.1 GCF_023229695.1 Sulfuricurvum sp. | reverse complement strand
TGCCTCGTAAGAGGCAAGCTTCAGTGCCATAGCGGCCAGCGTAGCCAATGGGGCTTTGCTTCAATGGCGTTCTTGATTCAAATAAAACTTCTGCCTCGTAAGAGGCAAGCTTCAGTGCCATAGCGGCCAGCGTAGCCAATGGGGCTTTGCTTCAATGGCGTTCTTGATTCAAATAAAACTTCTGCCTCGTAAGAGGCAAGCTTCAGTGCCATAGCGGCTAGCGTAGCCAATGGGGCTTTGCCCCATTGGCGTTCTAAATCAAATAGTACGTTATAATCTCACCCAAAAAACGGGGTGAGATTGAAACTGCTTTTTTTATTGCTCCAGAGTCTCTGGTTAGCCGCTTCGACCCTTCATCTGAGTGCATCCTCCAATCCCGCGCGTCTTAATCCGTTGATCGCAACCGATTCGGCAAGCTCTTCCATCGCCGGTTTTATTTTTAATTCGTTGGTGAAATACGACGAGAGCGGACAGAAAATTATCGGGGATTTAGCCGAGTCGTACCGTTTTATCACTCCGACACTGATCGAGTTTAAACTCCGTCGCGGCGTCACGTGGCATGACGGGAAACCTTTGACCGCAAAAGACGTCCTGTTTACCTATGATTTGATCAAATCCCCGAAAACAATCACCCCCTACGCCTCCGATTTTCGGGTTGTCAAATCGGTAATTGCTGTAGACGACACGACCCTTCGTGTTGCATACGAAAAGCCTTATTTTAAAGCGTTGGAAATATGGATGATGGGGATTGTTCCGGCCCATATTTTAAAAAAAGAGAAAGATATCATGGGGAGTGACTTCAATACCCATCCCATTGGGACAGGCCCCTATATCCTTAAAAAACTTGAATTTTCAAAGCAGATCGTTCTTGAAGCCAATCCGAACTATTTCGAACATCGCCCCAAAATTGATAAAATTGTTTTTCATGTGATTAATGATCCGATGAGTCGGTTTTTAATGCTTAAATCGGGTGAAATTGACATCGATTCACTCGAACCGATGCAGGCGGAACGGCAGCTCGGCGGTGATTTTCACCAAAAATTCGACACGATTGAAATGGCATCCCACAGCTATACCTATCTCGGATTTAATTTACGTCTTAAAAAATTCCAAGACCCCCGTGTGCGTGAAGCCCTCTCCCTCGCCATTGATCGTGAAGAGCTGATCGGGATTTTGTTTTTAGGGCACGGGCGTGTGTGTACCGGCCCTTTTTTGCCGGGGAGCAAAGGGTTTAATGCAAACATCAAAGCCCCATTGCCCAACCTTGTAAAGGCGAAAGCGTTGCTTCGAGCGGCAGGATACACCGAACAACATCCGTTAGCGTTTGAAATTGCGACTTCTAACTCCAATGCGCTGCGCCCGTATGCGGCGGAGATACTGCAACGTCAGCTTGCACGCATAGGGGTAAAAGTGACTCTCAAAGTGATGGAGTGGCAAGCCTTTTTAAACACCGTGGTTTTTCCCCGAAAGTTTGATACCGTTTTGCTGGGGTGGTCACTTTCCCTGACTCCCGATCCGTATATGCTATGGCACAGTGAGAGTGATGTTCCCGGAGGATTTAATCTGGTGGGTTACCATTCACCCATCACGGATCGTCTGATTGAACGGATGGAGAGTTCCAGCGACCCTGAAACAATAGCGTCGCTACAGCGGGAGATTTTTGCCAAAATCGCAAAGGATAATCCGTATCTTTTCTTGGTCATCCCGAATGATATCAGTGTCCATAACCGCTCTATAAAAGGGGTGAAAGCGACGATTAACGGGATATGGGAAGATTATATTGACTGGGAGAAGCGGTGAAAAAAATAGTATTGTTTGATTTGGACGGGACGCTCATCGATTCAACGGAGGCGATACTGGAAAGTTTTCACCACGCGTTGGGGCAATTGGAACATTGCGAAAGAATATCGGATGAGGCGATCAAAGGGTTGATCGGATACCCTTTGGAGATGATGTTTTCAGGTGTAGGATGCGAAGAGGAATTGGTAGATGAATATGTACGTGTATACAAAGAATATTATCGGGTGATATCATGCCAAAAAACGGTTCTTCTTCCGAATGCGGTCCAAGCGATTGAAGAGGCAGCCGCATTTGCACGATTGGGTATCGTTACGACGAAGACGGGACGCTATTCACGAGAATTAATGGAATATTTTGGTGTGATGGAATATTTTGAAGTATTGATTGGGCGTGAAGATGTTGAAAATCCAAAACCACATCCCGAACCAATTTACAAGGCATTGGAAGCAATGGGAAGAGTAGATGAGGAGGTCTGGATGATCGGTGATACCCGTCTTGATATTGAAGCCTCTCATCGTGCCGGAATCGAAAGCGTAGCGGTAACCAGCGGTTACGATAATGCAGAAGAATTAAGAATATTAACCGATATTATTCACTCCAATTCTCTTGAAGCCGTCCGATACATCGTGAATCGGGGATAAAGTAACATTTTTCCCTCTATTTTGGCTATCTGAAAAAGTGAAAAGCTACATTTAAGAGCAACTTTCATAGAATACACTATTGATAAAATTCAACTTAAAACTTAAGTCAGAGGGAGAATCCATGCTGGAAATTCGATGGCATAGTCGTGCTGGACAGGGTGCCGTTACCGGTGCAAAAGGTTTGGCCGACGTTGTATCTACCACCGGTAAGCATGTTCAGGCATTCGCTTTTTACGGCTCCGCAAAACGGGGAGCAGCGATGACGGCGTATAATCGCGTCGATGATAAAGTGGTTATGAATCATGAAAAGTACATGAGACCTGACTATGTTCTCGTTATTGACCCCGCCCTTGTTTATATTGCGGACATTACGGCTAATGAAAAAGAGAGTACGATTTATATCGTGACCACGCACCTGAGCACGGAGGAGTTGATCGCATCTCAACCGAAGCTTGAAGGTAAAAAAGTACATACAATCGATTGTATTAAAATTGCTCAGGAGACGATTGGAAGACCGATTCCGAATACCCCGATGCTGGGTGCATTAATGAAAATTTCAGAGATGTATGACATCGAGTTTTTTAAAGAGAGTATGGTTAAAGTACTCAAAAAATTGCCTCAGAAAATCATCGACGCTAACATGATCGCGATTCAGCGCGCGTATGATGAAGTGAAATAAGGAGCACATGATGGAAAAAAAAGGATGGGATGGGTTTGAGATCGGTGCCATGCTCCGATCGTTTGATGGAGCAGCACGTGATATTGCGACAACGCTTCCCGAAAATCGCCCTTATTCACAATCAAACTTGTTTAAGGCGAGCGTAGCAGACTGGCGTATTGAAAAGCCGTTATTTAACAAAGACTATTGCATCGATTGCCAGTTTTGCTGGATTTATTGTCCGGATATGTCTATTATCGCCCGCGATAAAAAGATGGTCGGTATTGATTTCGATCACTGCAAAGGGTGCGGAATCTGTGTCGAAGTATGTCCGACCAATCCGAAATCGTTATTGATGTTCCCGGAACAAAAAGATGAAGAGCAAGCACTTGCCGGATGGCCTAAAAAAGAGAAGAATGCTAAAGCAGAAGAACCAAAGGAAGACTAATGGCTGATACTATGGAACTACTCGATATCGAAGTATGGGACGGTAATATGGCGGCAAGCCAAGCGCTTCGCCAAGTACAGGTAGACGTTGTTGCGGCTTACCCGATTACCCCATCGACTCCTATCGTTGAAAATTACGCTAATTTCGAAGCAAACGGTTATGTAGACGGCGAGTTTGTTATGGTTGAATCCGAACATGCCGCAATGTCAGGATGTATCGGTGCGGCAGCTGCGGGTGGACGTGTTGCTACGGCAACAAGTTCACAGGGTTTTGCTCTTATGGTCGAAACCCTTTATTCCGCTTCAGGGATGCGTTTGCCGATTATTCTGAATGTCGTCAACCGCGCACTCGGCGCACCGCTTAACGTTAACGGGGATCACTCTGATATGTATTTGGGACGTGACAGCGGCTGGATTCAGTTTGATGCTTATTGTCCGCAAAATGCGTATGATTTGAACTTTATCGCATTTAAAGTGGCGGAAGATCATGATATCCGTCTTCCGGCAATGGTTCACCAAGACGGATTTATGACGTCGCATACGGCGCAAGGGGTTGCAACCCTTACCGATGAAGCGGCGTATAACTTCGTCGGCGAATTCAAACCGATGAACGATATGCTCGATCTTGACCATCCGGTGACCCATGGGGTACAAACGGAAGAAGATTGGCATTTTGAGCACAAAGCACGTCAGCAGCACGCCCTGATGACAGCGGTTATCCCGAAAATCGAAGAGGCGTTTGACGCATTCGAAAAATTGACGGGTCGTCGTTACAATCTTGTCGAAGCGTACGACATGGAAGATGCGGATGTAGCCGTTATCTGTATGGGTACATCGGTCGAAACGGCACGTGAAGTGGCTGAAGAGATGCGTGCACAGGGGATCAAAGCCGGAGTTGTCGGTATCCGCGTATTCCGTCCTTGGCCGCTTGAACAGTTGGCAGCAGTATTGAAAAATGTGAAAGCGATTGCGGCACTTGACCGTTCTAGCCCGCATGGAACCGTCGGTACCCTCTTCAATGAAATTGCCGGTACCCTCTACAATTCCGAAACCAAAGCGGTATTAACGAACTATATTTACGGATTGGGCGGGCGTGACTTGACCAAAGCCCATTTGGTAAGTATTTACGGTGACCTTAAAGCAAATATGGATGCGGGTAAACCGACAACTCCATTGCAACAATATATCGGTCTTCGCGGACCGAAACTTTCGTTTTTCTAAGGAGTGAGCGATGTCAGAAATCAAAAAAATCAAAAATCTTAAAGAGTTTTCAACATCAGCAGACCGCTTTGAAGGTGCAAATCTTCTTTGTCCCGGGTGTGCTCACTCGATTATTGTTCGTGAAGTATTGAACGCGACGAATGATGATTTGATCCTTGCAGCTTCTACGGGTTGTCTGGAAGTGTGTACGGCCGTTTATCCGTATACCTCATGGGATGCTTCGTGGATCCACATCGGATTTGAAAACGGTTCAACTGCGGTTGCAGGTGCTGAAGCGATGTATAAAGCCCTTAAGAAAAAAGGGCGCCTAAAGCAGCCGGATCGTGTTCCGAAATTTGTTGCATTCGGCGGTGACGGTGCGACTTACGATATCGGTTTCCAGTGGATCTCCGGATGTTTCGAACGCGGACACAATATGATGTACGTCTGTTTGGACAATGAAGTCTACGCGAATACCGGAGGACAGCGTTCAAGCTCTACGCCGATCGGCTCATCGGCTACGACATCTCCTGCCGGTAGCACAAGCTATGGCGAAAAGAAGATGAAAAAAGATATGATGGCTATTATGGCGGCACACGGTGCACCGTACGTCGCACAAGTCGCTCCGAACAAATGGAAAGACATGGTGGCGAAAATCCAAAAAGGATTTGCGGCTGAGGGCCCGGTTTACATCAATGCGATGTCAGCCTGTACAACCGAGTGGAAATTTGCACCGGAAGATACGATCGCGATCTCTGATTTGGCAACGGACTCTTTGGTTTTCCCATTGTATGAGATTATTGACGGGACAAAACTTAATATCACGTACCGCCCGAAGAATATCGTTCCGGTACGTGACTATCTTGGTGCTCAAGGGCGGTTTAAACACCTTTTCACCAAGCAATATGAGCACATTTTGGATCAATGGCAAAAGAATGTCGATGACAAATGGACCTATCTTCAGCGTCGCGAAGAGGCAAGTGTTTAATTAAATTAACGCCAGCGGAGCGAAAGCCCCGCCTTGGCTATACAAACGCTGAGTTCTACCCCTGCAGGGGGTACAATCTCCTCAGTGGAGTGCTTACGTACTGTGAACCGCATTTATTCTCTATCTTCTATGGTTCTTCTCATAATTTTGGAACTCTCTTTGCTTCTTAAGCCAAAATAACTCTTTTGGATCTCATCATGTATCGAATGACTTATAATCATACCGGTGTCACCGGATGCTCCGCGCGCGGTATCGCGAAACGCGAAAGTAAAGAAGAACTTCTTCGCCTTGCCGAAGAACTTAAAGATTCCATTTGCAATGTCGAAATTCACCCTATAGAGGGGAGTATAGAGAAAAAGTTACCGATGGAACTATTTCTCAATATGAAAGAGCTTCGGTGAGCCGCTATTTTCTGGTACTGGATGCAGGGACGGGAAGTATCCGTTCTATTATCTTCGACCTACTCGGCAATCAGATATCCATTGCACAATATGAGTGGGACCATATTGCCGAAGCGGGCGTTGCAGGATCGATGGGGTTTGATTATATGCGCGGATGGGCACTCGCAAAGAGGTGTATCCGTGAATCAATCGCGAAAGCACAAATCAGTCCATCAGAGATTTCGGCGATATCGGCATCGAGTATGCGCGAAGGGATTGTTGTTTATGATGGCGAAAAGCGTGAGCTTTGGGGTGTAGCCAATGTTGACGGACGATCAGGTGCGGAAGTCTCTTATCTCAGAAGAAGCTATCCGACATTGGAAGCGGAGAGTTATGCCATCAGCGGGCAAACCTTTGCCCTCTCTGCCGTACCGCGACTGCTGTGGCTGAAAAATCATCGACCTCACCTCTATGAAAAAGCGTGTTATTTTACGATGATCAGTGATTGGCTACTTTTCAAATTGAGCGGCGAATTAGCCTCTGAACCTTCCAATGGAGGAACAGCCGGAGCTTTTAGTCTCAAAGATCGACACTGGGATAGAGCAGAGTTCGAGAGATGCGGACTCAAAGATCTGTTTGTCCCAATACGGGAGAGCGGGGATATTTTGGGTCATGTCAGTGTAAAAGCTTCTGAAGAGACAGGACTAAGGAGCGAAACCCTTGTGGTAATGGGGGGCGGTGATGTCCAGATCGGTACGGCGGGGTTAGGGGCTTGTGCTCTTGGCGATGCAGTGGTGTTTGGGGGGAGCTTTTGGCAGCAGGTGGTTAATATCCCATCTGATGCGATACTCTCAGATGCGATGCTTTTACGGGTTAATCCCCACGTCGTTCGAGGGATGTCGCAGGCGGAGGGGATCACCTTTTTTACCGGGTTAGTGATGCGGTGGTTTCGAAACAGCTTCGGATGCGGAAAAAGTTATGCAGAGCTTGAAGCCATGGCTAAGGGTGTTCCGCTCGGATCGTATGGCATTACCCCTATCTTTAGCGATCGGATGAACTACGGCGAATGGATACACGCTTCCCCCTCATTTATCGGACTGGGGTTGGATGAATCCAAATATAATGTCGCATCGATGTTTCGCGCCCTCGAAGAGAACGCGTGCATCGTGAGTGCGATTAATCTGGAGAACATCAAAGCCTTTAGCGGCGTTTCACCCACCTCCATCACGTTTGCGAGCGGGGCTTCCAACGGAGTATTGTGGTCGCAGATTTTAGCCGATGTCACAGGTTTGGAAGTGCGTGTACCGGTAGTTAAAGAGGCGACGGCACTGGGGGTGGCCATGGCGTGCGGGATCGGTGCCGGGGTCTATAAAAGCTTTGAAGAGGCGGGGAAAGAGATCGTTAAAATCGAGCGTGTTTATGAGCCGAATTTAGCCAATCACGAACTGTACGGCGAAATGAAAGAGAAATGGGTCAAAGTCTACGCCAAACAGATGGAGTTAGTCAAAGAGGGTATTGTGGAGCCGATGTGGAAGGCTCCCGGCGTCCAATAATTTGAACGTCAAATAAGTAAAACCCACTTGTCTACGCACGCCGCTATGCCACTAAAGCTTGCCTCTGTCGAGGCAGAATTAGAATCCGTAAGCTTTCTCGTCGAGGAGGTCTAGCTCTTCGGTATATTTATCATCCACAAACGGCTCATAGTGTGATTTATAGTAGGCGTAGTGTTCCGTGTGCTTATGCCCCTCTAACGACTCTTCATCTGCCCATGACTCGATCGCGAAAAATTTACGCGGATTGTTTTGAGATTGAAAGATGTAGTAAAAGAGGCATCCCGGCTCTTTTAGCGAGGGTGCTACCATATCTTCGAGGAGCTGTTTTACTTTTTCAATATGTGCTTCTTTCGCAATGAACGTCACTTTTTTGGTAAGCATGATAGATTTTCCTTCGGATTTGGGTGTGAGGGGAGAGACTTTTTAGAAAGTTATACCCTTTTATTAATCGTCAAATTATAGCGATGCAAGGATGAAATGTGCTAATATTACCGCGAATAAAAGATTGATTTTAAGGATATTCATGCCATTACTTGATAGTTTTTGTGTAGATCATACCATTATGCCCGCACCGGCGGTACGACGTGCCAAAGGGATGAAAACTCCAAAAGGGGACGATATCACCGTGTTTGATCTCCGTTTTTGCCGTCCGAACGAAGAGATCCTCTCTTCCGAAGGGATTCATACTCTCGAACACCTGTTCGCCGGTTTTATGCGTGATCATCTCAACTCCTCCCAAACGGAGATTATCGATATCTCTCCGATGGGGTGCCGTACCGGATTTTATATGAGTCTGATCGGTACACCGAGCGAGGAAGAGGTGGCGAATGCATGGAAAGCATCGATGGAAGATCTCCTTACGGTGGAAAAACAAAGCGATATCCCGGAACTCAATATGTATCAATGCGGCACCTGCGCGATGCATTCACTCTCCGATGCTCAGGCGATTGCTCATGACGTTTTGGAGAAAGGGATCGGGATTATGGACAACGATGCGTTGCAACTGGATTTGGAAAAGGTGAAACACTAATGGTGCTATTATTACCGATGAACGGAGACGATACCCAAGAATCCGAACTGGTTTCGATAAACGAAGCAACGTTTTGGGCGACGGTCGAGGTGGAAGAGGGGCGAGTTATCGAGATTAATTTTTATACGGACAGAACGACGATCGAGACACCGTGCGATGCGGTGATCGTCACCAACAATTACGAGCCGGTGATGGAATTTCTCGATCAGCAGATGATGATTCTCGTCGCCCATACTCAGCGCACCATCGATGATATTGTCGAAGCGTATCTTTTCCGTGAGTTGCACGATTTAGCACTATGATTACCTCGCTTCTCCATCCGACACCCCATACAAAGATCATGGTAGCAACGAGCCATTTGGATTCGATGGCGGAGGAGTTAGGCGATTTCCTTGCCCCCTATGAGGGGTTGATCGATGTTTCACTTTTCCCGGGAGATCATCAGAGTCTAATCACTTTTCATAAAACTTTTACGATCAAAGATTATAAATCTCCCGCAGGGGGAGTCCCGCGTGATTACGCCTGTATTATCGTGCAGGACGTGCTGCATCGGCACGAATCTCCGCACAAGTTTTTAGAGCTGCTCTACCGCACGCTCCTCAATGCTTCGGAGATTATCATCGTTCAGAAAAACGGCTCTATGCCGCTTCCTGAAGTCGAATCGCTGCTCGATCAGGTGGAGTTCCGGGCGATTAATGCGATCACCGATTTGATCGACGGGTATGATGTTATCGTGGGGAAGAAGATGCATATGTGGGGTAATGGGTTATGAAGCAGTGGGTCGAGAGCGACGACGGTAGCTACACGGCATACAGCAGTGAATACGATGAACACTACCATTCGACGAAAGACGGTGCCCTGAACGAATCGCTCAAAAAACATATCGAACCCGCTTTTACACTGTTACGTGAGAAAGATCACATTCGCCTCATCGACATTTGTTTCGGATTGGGGTTTAATACCCTTCTAAGCCTCTATTATCGTGATACCTATTACCCCGACACGACTCTCGAAATCTACTCCCCCGAACTCGACGGTGATCTGGTTGCATCTTTAGTCGATTTCCCCTATCCCGAAATCTTTGAGCCCTACCGGAATATCATCACCGACCTTGCAACGTTGGGGGGATATGAGGATGAGCGGACGCAGATCACTGTTGAGATCATCGATGCGCGCAAAGGGGTAGGAGAGCTGGAGGGGATATGGGATGTGTGGTATCAGGATGCCTTCAGTCCCGCCGTCAACCCGATCCTGTGGACGAGGGAGTTTTTCGCCGATGCGGCGCGGCTGCTGGGGGAAGAGGGGGTGCTCACCACCTACTCGACGGCTCTGGCAACTCGTCTCGCCCTCTATGAGAACGGCTTTGGCGTCTATCTGAATCGGGGGGAAGGGTATCGCAATGCGACGATTGCTTCGCGGCGGAATTTAGAGGATATCGAGAAAGTGGATATGGAGCATAAGATTGCGTGCAATCCGCAAGCCTTGCCCCTTATGGACGAAATTCAGGAGCTTTGAGGCGGTAGTGGGTGATCAGATGGCGCAGGCGGTTCTGGTTGAAACGCCAGAAGTGGGCGGAATCGAAATCGTTATGGGTCTTCATCGCCTCATAGAGCTCCTCTTCGCTCATAAGCGGGGAGGCCTGATGGCATTCGATCATGATCCGCTCCAGCAGTTCGACCGATTCGGGGGTGGTGTCATCATCGGCCAGCCGTTCGGTGGGGAAAAAGTAGTAGAGTTTCCAGACGGAGAGTCCCAGTGCCACGATAAACGCTCCCATCATGATCCATTCGATCATACCAGTTCCTTCAGTGTATGGCGGAAGATAAGATACCATACCCATCCCAATAGTAACTCAAATCCGATAAAAGCGATGATTTTCAGATAGGCGGCAGTGCTCCATCCGGCGGCGATCAGAAGCACGGAACTCTGATCGAGGAAAAACAGGAGAAAGAGGGCGTGGGTAGCGAACTGCTTTATCGCAACCCCTAGCGTCGGGATAAAGGCTAAAAAATGGAGGGTCGCCATGAGGGCGATGCCGATAAAGAGGGCATGGGGAAGGATCACTTCAATGAGGCCGTGGAACGATTTGTCGCCGTAATGGCTCACGATCTGATCGGCTCCGATTCCGACGCTTCGAAAGAAAAGAGCTCCCCCTAGAAGGGATTGAAGAATCACGAGGGCGACAAACGCGAGGGCCAGAATCCGCAATAACCGATGGTGCATCAGAGTTTACCTCTCAGCAGGGTGATCAGGATATCCAGCGCCCCCACAATCATGAAACCATGGAAGACGAGAAAGGCCGCCGCAGCCGTAAAAACCCCCCCGCTTCCAAGCCACGGTGTCATCAGCAACGAGAGCGGATAGAGGATCAGGCCGGTCAGGGTAATCGTCAGAAATCCCATTTTTACCCTGAGGGAATGGGAAGTGCGGACCGCTAACGCGGCAACGAGGATGAAAATCAGAATAAGGGCGAACAGATCGGTATGAACCCTGAGCAGCAATTCGTTGAGGCTCAGAGGATCGGCGAATTCGGCTTCGTTTCCAAGAATGCTCTTTTCCCATTGTGCCGGATCGGTTCCGTAATCGATCGCTTTTGCCGTTAGGTTCAGCCCCATGGCCGTGATCAGGGTGAGGAGCATCCAGATCATAACCGTCCGTAAGGGGCGGTTATCGGAGAGTTTCTTGGTCGCATTAAATTTCATGGGCTAGGGCTTTACGATATTGATCAGTGCAAGGGCGATGCGGCTTCCGTCGGTAATGGCACGGGCCGAGAGTGTGGCACCGCTCACCGTCGGGATGTCCTGATTGAGGCGCAGAGTATTGGCGGTACTTTTGGCGTCAAATCCCTCAAGCCATGTTTTCGTAGGGAGGTATTCGATCGGTTCGTTAAACGCGACGATTTCGATCGATTTTATTTTCCCGTCGGTCCCGATAAGGTAGAGGGAGATAGCGGTTTTGGTTCGCACCTTTTTATTGAGCAGTACCCCAAACCCAACTGTTTTGGTATCATTTTTGGCGATGTAGAGGCGATAGAGCTTGGTATCGATACTCTGCTGCGATGTTTTGGAGAGCTGCTGCAATTGCTCTTCACTCAAGATGATATTGTGCTGTTCCACCGACTTGGAAGCGAACGTTCGTTGTGTTAATGCGATCGGATCGCCCAACACTTGGGCGAAAGCTATAAGCGGTAACAAAAGAAATGAGAGTGCTGTTTTCATCAAAAGATAAATCCTAATCCAAACGAGTAAATCCCTTCATCGGCAGCGGTATTGACGCCGTTTTTATTGTGGCGTAATAAATATTCCCCTTTTAAAACGACTTGCTCATGAGGAAAATAATTGATACCGTAGGTAAAGCTTTCCGTTGTTCCAAATGAACTTCCGTCGGCTCTTAGAGCCGCGAGATTGTAGTTTTCATATTGGAAAAAGAGGGGCAGCCGGCTACTCGTTTGCGTAAAAAATGGTAAAACATTATACTCTAAATTGACATAACCCCCATGCGCTTTTTCGGGCATGGAGAGATTATACGAATCAGCATGGGTGAGACGAGATTCGGTATAGAGGCCGCGTATTTTAAATCCTTCGTGTTGGAAGAGGGCATGAACATCAAACATGAACATATTCCCCTCTTCCGATTTGTTGGCCACAGCGGCATTTCCCGCTTTGGCGCTGTAGCCGCTCACCCCGATTTGCATCCCGTTGATGCCGTTGTAGTCCAGACGGGCCACGATGGCCAAATTATCCATTCCCATATCGCTTTCGTTGCCGACGCGCCCTTTACGGATCCAGTCTTTATCGGTTTTCGGGGTTCCTAACACAACATTGTTCATGTCCAGCGCGCTATAGGCTCCTACCGTGTAATCGAAATCATTGGCGGTGCCGTAAACACTGAGCCCCAGTTCATGCCAGGTGGAGGGGATCAATTGTCTTTCAACGTCCGGCCGCTGAACGGTATTAAAGAGGGTAGGTTCATGATAGAGGTTGACGTATCCCATAGGTACGAGCTGATGCCCTACACGGATGGTTGCGAGAGGATCAAGGATAAAATCGACATAAAGCTGTTCGATCGCTACCACATTGCCGTGTTCGAACTCGATTTCGGAATTCAAAATTATATTATCGCTGAATTTATAGCCGATGTAGGGGATAAAGCGAAGGGTGTCGCCGTAGTTGTCCTGAGTATTTCCCGCCCCGACGCCGTTATTATAGTTTGAGTAGTACAATTCTCCGTATCCGCCGATCGAGAGGGGATTTTTGGAGTAATAAATCTTTGAAGCGGCAGCGCCGAGACCTTGTACGGTTTTGGTCGAATCGACCGTTGTGAACGAGGTCGCATTTTGGACATTGATCAGTTCATCGGTTAAGGTTTGGGTTTGTTCGGCCTGTTTTTTCTCATTTGCTTCCAGTACCGCAAGCCGTTCGCTGAGGAGAGTGAGCTGAGATTTAAGCACGCTGATTTCATCGGCGTCCAGCGTTGCGGCGATCGCCATAGCGGCAACGCCGCTTAACAGAAGAGATTTCATCCTTTTTCCTTTTTGATTGTCATTATTAATATCGAAAGTATAGGATAATCCCCTTAAAAATACATTAATAATGAAATTAATTATCATTTGCCTTTTCCCCCTTCTCGTGGTAAACTTCTCGTATGAAACGGATGATATGGATCGGATTGATAATGGTATCGGTGTGGGGCGGTGAGCGGACTCAGGTGCATATGGGGACATTGATCAGTGCCCGGATTGCCGATGCGAACCTGAGCGATGAGGTTTTCACCCTTTTTCAGGATTTGGATCGGCGCCTTTCAACGTATAAGAGCGATTCGGAAATCTCACGGCTGAATCGGGAACATGAAGCCGATGTGTCGCCGGTTACCCGTGATATACTGAAACGTTCGATCGAAATAAACCGGTTGACACACGGGGCATTTGATGTGACGATCGGTTCATTGAGCCACGGTGCATATCGTTTCGGTACCGATGAGCGTATTCCAACGCAGGGTGAAATCGACCGTTTACGCCGATTTGTCGGAGCCGATCGTCTCCGTTTGGATAAGGGGAGATTGCGTGTCTTGCCGGGAACGGTGATCGATTTGGGGGGAATCGCCAAAGGGTATGCGGTCGATTTGGCTTGTGATTTGGTGAAGCGTCATGGGGTGGATGAAGCGGTGATCGCCGCATCGGGGGATATCGGATGTTTGAAAGAGTGTGAGGTAATGATAGTCGACCCGTTCCATCCGGAGGGGTTTATCGCCCGTATAGAGTCGACTTTGCCCCGTTTTTCCATCAGCACCAGCGGCAATTACGAACGCTATATTCGAACGAAAGAGCATAACCATCTGCTCAATCCGAAAACGGGGAAATCGGAGCGTATTTTTGCTTCGGTCACCTTGATGGGGGAGGGGGACAATACAACGCTCGATGCGTTGAGTACCGCAGTTGCGGTGATGGAGGAAAAAGAGGCCCTCTCCCTACTCGAATCGATGCCGAAGATCCGCTATTATCTCGTCCGCAATGACGGAAGGGTGATTCAAAGTCCCCTACTCGAAAAATGGGAAGGGGTTCGTTTTAGTAACTGACCTTTTTCAAAAGGGGCGAAATAGGTCAGTAATCTCCCGCATCCGAAAGATGCGGGTAGCTTCAGGAGGTTGTAGGGACTTTAGTCCCTGCCACTTTCTGGGCTTTGCCCGGAAAGTGCGTAACATCAGTTAGTAAAGTGAACTGATGTGGTCGATATCGTCCCAGCTCAGATTTGTTTTTTTTGACGAAGTGAGGATATGGTGCATGTAGCGGGCGAAAACGTCCGTTTCGATATTGACCCGCGTCCCTTTTTTGTAGGTTCCAAACAGGGTTTCGCGCATTGTGATGGGGATGATCGTGAGGCGGAAGGAGTCTTTCATCACCTCGTTGACGGTGAGGCTGACGCCGTCGATGGCAATGGAACCTTTAGGGGGGATGAGGGGGATATACTCAGAATCGACATCGATGATGACCTCAACGCTGTTGCCGTTGTCGGTGATCGACGCGACGGTGCCGATGGTATCGATGTGTCCTTGAACGATGTGTCCTTCGAACCGCTCCCCCATCATCATGGCCGGTTCGATATGAACTTGACCTTTGAGTTTTTCGGTTGCGATATGCTTTTGGGTCTCCGGAGAGAGTTCTACGCTGAAGCCGTCGCTTTCGATGCTGACGACCGAGAGGCAGGTGCCGTTGATCGCAATCGAATCGCCCAGTTTCGGGTGATAGTGCGCTTTAAGGGAGAGACGGTTTCCTCCATAGCTTTTAACCGTAGCCATTTCGCGAATTAATCCTGTAAACACATCTATCCTTTGCTCTTGTTATGGGTCAATTATAGCTAAACTCCTCAAAAGGGTTGATTTTTAGCTTTTACAAGATACTATTGATTTTTTTTAAATGAAGATGGAAACTAATTATGAAATTTGGTTTACGTGCTCGAAGTACGGTTGTCGGTGTCTTTGTTTTCCTGATCATGAGTGTGATCACTTTTTTCGTCATACGCTATTTTTCGATCGGTATCGCACATGACCTGGGGAGCGAGTATGCCCGAGAAAACGCAATGCGCTATGCGGAAAAAATCAAAGGGACCCTTGAATTTGATTTAACGCTGACCCAAAAACTCTCCTCCAATGCTGCCATTACGTTATGGGCCGAACATGAGCACGATCCAGTGTTCCGGCAAAAGGTTTTTTCTCTTTTAAACGATTATATGGAGGTCAGCAGAGCCGGGAGCTGGTTTATTGCTTTTGAGAAAAGCGGCCATTATTATTTCAACGATGCAAACGGGAGTTATAGCGGATCGGAATACATTAAAACCTTATCTCCTAAAAAGTATAACGACCAATGGTTTTTTCATACCTTGCAGTCTCCGGATCCCTATAATCTTAATATTGATTATGACGAAGTCTTGGGACTGACCAAATTGTGGCTCAATATGCCGATTATAACGAATGGCAAACGGATCGGCGTTTTAGGGGTCGGATTTGATTATACCCGCTTTATCGACGAGTACATAGCGGAAGATAAAAAAGGGTTTACGACGATGATCCTCAATACCCAGGGGGCTATCGTCGCCCATAAAGAGAAACGTTATGTCAATTACCATTCCGAAGTGATGGATTCCACGCAATGGATTACATTGGCCTCTTTGGCGGACAAAGGGCATAACGAAGGTGAATTGCACAAATACCTAATGGATCTAAGCCGGCAAAAAGTCCCTACGACAAGTTTTGATCTCTATCTTGACGGGCACCATTATATCGCCTCGGCAACCTATCTTCCGGAGTTAAAGTGGATTAACCTCTCTATGGTCGATTTGAATAATGTATTCGGTCCCAAAGAGATAGGGATTATCATTCTGATTTACGTGATGCTGACGTTGGTTTCCTGGATGAGTCTCTATTGGATTATCCAGCGTTATCTGGTGAAACCGATTCAGGCGATTTCGGAGATGACCAACAAAATTGCCAAGGGGGAGTATAACACGCGTGTCGATTGCAATTTGAAAAGAGGCGATGAGATCGGTCAGCTCTGCTTGGATATCAATGAGATGGCGGTCCAGATCTCTGAATCGGCAAAGCATGTTGAGAAAGAGTATCGGTGGCTGGCTGAAAATACGTCGGATGTTATCTGGGTGATGGAATTGGACGGAAGTTTTACCTATATAAGCCCCTCAGTCGAGAAATTGCGAGGGTATACTTCCGAGGAGGTGATTCGCCAAAAGGTGAATGAAGCCATTTGCCCGGGATCCAAAGAGGCGGTACAAACCGCAATGGCCAAAGCGTTTGCTGAGGTTGCTTCGGGAAAAGAACCTTCTATTATGACGATTGTCCTTGAACAGCCCCATAAAAACGGTTCGACCGTATGGACGGAAGCCAGTGCCCGTCTTATTTTGGATGATCAGGGAAAACCGGCCCGATTTATCGGATCGACACGGGATGTTTCGGAGCGGATCAAGGCGGAAACGGAGATCCGCACATTGGCCTTTTACGATCCGTTGACCGGATTGCCCAACCGAAGGTTGCTTTTGGACCGTTTGGAACAGGCGATAGTAACGGTCAAACGCAATAATACCTTTATGGGATTGATTTATCTGGATCTGAACCATTTTAAACCGCTAAATGATACGTATGGGCATGAAGCGGGAGATGCGTTGCTGGTTGAAGTGGGATGCCGTATCCGGGCGTCTATCCGGGCGACCGATACGGCGGCCCGTTTCGGAGGAGACGAATTTATTGTTCTGGTGAGTGATTTGGGAAGCGATAAAGAGAGCGGAATCGAATATACCGCGTTTATCGTTCAAAAAATTCAAGAAGAGTTGGCTCTCCCCTATATGCTCAAAGGGGCACACTACACCCTCTCGGCAAGTGTAGGGATCCATGTCTTCGGGAAAGAGGCGTTGGACGCCAACACGGTTATCAGCATCGCCGACCGGCTGATGTACCGGGACAAAGAAGCGCAACGGCGATAGAGACACATCAGAGGGAAGCGTAAGCGCTTTCGATGCTCTCGTAGACTCCTGCGTTCCATCCGAGAAAGGCGGCATTAAGACGGATTAGCTTTTTAAGATTTTCATCCGGATTCAGAAGAAGCATTTTCATCGTTTCCAACGTCATCTCCTCTTTGGTCTGGATCGGCACAATACCGAAATCTTCCGGATCCAGGGAATGGGTTGAGACTTCACCGTTCTCAACGATCTTATATTTGGTTTTTTTGAGAATTTCAGGGGTCCCTTCATGTCCTTGAACGATAACCAGACGTTTATAGTGGTTGCCGTAGAGGGAAGCATAGAGATCAAAATAGGGGGCGTGATGCATTCCTATCAGGGCTATGGGAGCCAGAAAGTTGAGTTTTTCCAGAGTATTAAATGCCGTCCGGATACCGATCTCATTGCGCATCTGCGTTAAACGGGTAAGTTCGGGGAAAAACTCCTGCCGATTATGAAGGGTCAAATTGGGGAGTTCAAGAGAAAACTGATCGAGAGCAATTCCGTATTTCGGACCCAACGGAAGATCATACGCCGCGTGAACATGCAAAGCATTGAGCTCTCCTGCCGCTTTGAGCATAAGGGGGGGAAATTTGGCTTTTCCGTCCATCGGATAGCCGATTTCTATCCCTTCGTGAGTGTGCGTTGCAAGGCGTTTGGAGAGATAATCGATACATCCGCCGAGCTCTTCGTCACCCTCTCCCTGAACTCTCCACCCGAGTAAAAAAGCGCTGATGAGGGTATCGGGAATCCGCCGTTCGAGTATCAGTTCGAAGGCATCGCCGGCCTCTTCCCTGCTCAACGGGCGATTTCCTTTCGGGCCTGTCCCAACGGCACGAATGTATCCCAAAAACCGGATATGTTCCGGGGTGAACGATCCATTGGTCCGCTTTACCATACGATTTTTCCCTCTTCCTGTAGATTTTGGATAATGGCTTTGGCCCGTTCATGACCGTTATAGGCCGCTTTTCGGCACCATTGCAGTGCCGTATCGTGATCTGTGTCGCACCCTAATCCCTGATCGTACATCAAACCCAGATTATACTGCCCTTCGGGGAGATTCATTGCGGCAGCACGGGAAAAACAGATAAAGGCTCGGGGATAATCCTGACGTACGCCGTGCCCCTCTTTGTAGAGGACCCCCAGATTGTTAAATCCGTTTGCATTTCCCCGTTTTGCCGCCTCTTCATACCAAAATGCCGCTTCCGAGAAGTTTTGGATACACCCCAAGCCCCTTTCCAAACCCAGACCGGCTTCGAATTGTGCCTGCGGAAACTCCAATACGGCAGCTTCCAGCATCAACGCATGCGATTTAAACTGGTCGTGGGGGACGACGACGCCATCGGCAACCATGAGTGCCAGATTGTACAAGGCGGTGGGTTCGTTCATCTGTGCCGCCCGGGTGTAGAACGCAAACGCCCGTTCCAGACTCAGATCGACCCCAAGCCCTTTTTGGTACATATAACCTAATGATGAAATTGCGGTAGGATTGTTTTGATCCGCGAGAAGCGTGAAGAGGGAGAGGGCCGAGGGGTAGTCCCCCCGGTTAAAAGCATCAAACGCATTTTGAAGCATTGTCAATAGTCTCTTTTTCGTGAATTATAACGTAGCGGACTTTAGCGGCGAACTTTACGATCTCCCCGATTTTTTTCTTTAAGCTTCGTAATAACATCCTTCAGCCGCTCTTTTTCCTCTAAATGCTGATCCCGGATGAGGTATTCATCCCCTCCGTCGATTTCGGGGTCATACTCTTGCGGAGCAGGATTGTAGTTTTTGAGAAGTTCTTCCAAGGTTTTGGTGTTTTCTGTATTCATCGGTACGTACTCGTCATCAAAAGATTTTCTTAATTGTAAGCTATTTTTGCTTTGTCTTTTTATAGCTTTCAACTAGGGAGGCTATAATTGCGTTACTAATTGATGTTACGCACCCAAACGAGCAAAGCCCGTTTAGGTGGCAAGGAGATATTTGTCCTTTGCAATCCCCTAAAGCTTTCCGCATACATGCGGAAGATTTTATTTTTGTATCAAGTGTGTATAGTCAGTTACTAAAATAATTTAAAAAGTAGTAATAATGAATTATGACGTTATCGTAGTCGGCGGCGGACATGCCGGCATTGAAGCCGCACTTGCCTGTGCACGAATGGGACATAATACGTTGATGGTCTCTATTTTGGCTGAACAGGTCGGAGCGACCAGTTGTAATCCGGCAGTCGGCGGTTTGGCAAAAGGGCATCTGGTGCGTGAGCTTGATGCTCTGGGCGGAGAGATGGGATTGTTGACGGATGAGGCAGGAATTCAATTCCGGATCCTCAATATTACCAAAGGGCCCGCCGTTCGCGGGAGCCGTGCCCAGATCGATATGGACCGTTACCGCGTCCTTGCCCGAAACAAAATCCTGACAACCCCGAATATGTCTCTGATCCAAGAGACGGTGACCTCCCTTATTCTCGAAGAGGGGGCGGTGAAGGGGGTGCGTACCCATTTATTGAACGAATACCGCGCCGAACGGGTGATTATTACCACCGGGACATTTTTGAACGGTGTCGTCCATATCGGTGAAATCACCCAAGAATCGGGGCGTTTCGGAGAATTTGCCGCCAAAGGGCTAACGGATTCGCTCCGTGCGGCGGGGCTCAGTGTGGGACGGCTCAAAACGGGGACCTGTCCCCGCGTCGACAGCTCATCGATCGATTTTTCACTCATGGAGGTTCAGGGGGGGGATGAATTGCCCAATCCGTTCAGCTTTCGCACCGATCGGAACCGTTTTGCACGTGAAAAAGAGCAGCTCCCCTGTTATATTGCCTATACAAATGAAGAGACCCACAGCCTGATTGAGGGGAATTTCCATCGTGCCCCTCTGTTTACCGGGCAGATCGAAGGGGTAGGGCCGCGTTATTGCCCGAGTATTGAAGACAAAATCAACCGTTTTCGGGACAAAGAGCGCCATCACCTTTTTATCGAACCGCAGACGCGCGAAAATACGGAGTGTTATATTAACGGGATGTCCACGTCGTTGCCGCCGGATGTTCAGCGTTCGATGATCCATTCGGTGCACGGAATGGAGAATGCGAAAATCGTCCGTTACGGCTATGCGATTGAATACGATTATGTTGATCCGACCGAGCTCAAGCATACGCTGGAGACCAAAAAAGTGAAACATCTGTATCTCGCCGGACAGATCAACGGAACGACGGGATACGAAGAGGCGGCTGCCCAGGGGATGATGGCGGGGATCAATGCCGCGTTATCGTTACAGGGAAAAGAGCCCCTCGTTTTGCGTCGTGATGAGGCCTATATCGGTGTATTAATCGATGATTTGGTGACCAAAGGGACGAAAGAGCCGTATCGTATGTTTACGTCACGCGCCGAGTATCGATTGCTGTTGCGTGAAGAGACGGCCGATTTACGCTTAGGGCGCTACGGTCATGCTTTGGGATTGATTGATGATGTTCAGATGGAACGGATTGAGACGAAACGGACTCAAATTTCTGAGGGGTTAAAGCTTCTCGAAGAGACGATTTATACCCCGAACAAAGAGTTCTTGGCCTTTTTAGCCTCTATCGACGAAGAACATATCACCGACAAGCTCACGGCGACACAGCTTGTTTCGCGTAAGAGTTTTGAGTTGGATAAATTGGGTAAACTGTTACCGAGTTTCGCAGAGCTTGATCCTTATATCCAAGAACAAATTTTGATCGAAGCCAAATATGCCCGCTACGTCGAAAAACAAAGTGAAGATATTGAACGGATGTCTCATATGCTCCATATTGCTATCCCTGAAAATTTTGATTTCAAATCGGTTTCGGGGCTCTCCAATGAGATTGTCGATAAGCTCTATAAATTTAATCCGCCGACGCTGCAGGCAGCGTCACAGATCAGCGGGATCACCCCCGCCGCCCTCGATATTCTCCAAATCTACATCAAAATGGCGGGGAAAGGCAAATAATGCGTTATTTCTATTATGTTCACACCGGCCATCGGATCGGATTGGATCGTTTTCATAGAGCGGTAGCGATTGTAAACGAGCTTCAAAAAGAGATCGATATAACCTTATTGTGTTCCGATTTCCGGATTGCGGCGCAGGCCCGTGATTACGGTATCAAACGTGCCGTCGGAATTGATCTGGTCCGTAATATTCCCCAGATCGCACAGCACGGCGATACAATGATTTTTGATTCCGCAGAACTCAATCCGATAATGTTGGAAGATATGACTCAGTTCTTTTCTACGTTTATTCGTATCAGTGATGATCCTGCCGACACGAAACATCCGAATGAATTTTTAATCTCCCCGTATCTGGAAGGGGAAGGGATTTGTAAAGCAACGGTTATTGCCGAACGCTACTTTGAACCGCTTCCCAAAACGATTCCGATGGCGCTGTTTTTCGGCGACGATGATTACGAAAAAGATTTAGAAGCAAATCAGGCGATGTTCGCCCCGTTTAAGATGGATTTATTGATGGGATTTTACCATTTCTTAGGTTATGAAAATAGTTTAAAAGAGAGTTTTTCGGCCATACATGAGTCTGAAGAGTACGATGATGTGATCCGTCGAACCGACGTATTGATCAGTGCCTCTCCTCAGGCAATTCTTCAAAATTTTGTTGGAGGGGGACGTCCGATTTATTTTCAACGTCCCGATTATCCGAGAGATTTCGTCAATTTTTTTGAATTTATGGGGATTTTGGTCCTAGACGGATACGAGAAAGAGAAGCTCCGAGATATAATTATGCTTAATTCATCACATAATAATCACACGATACATCAATCTGATCAAAAGGGTGTTAAATTCATTCGGAAGTGTCTTGATTTATAGAAAGTTAAACCTTTTTCACTTATGATGTAGCGTTACATTTTTAAATTAAGTGAGATGACAATGATGGATGAAAGCAGAAGAGGGTTTATCGGTAAAGCCTTTGGTGCCGTCGCCGCTGTAGGGGGGATCGCCTCGCTCATCGCGATGAAGAAGACATGGGATCCGCTTCCGAGCGTCATGTCGGCCGGCTTTACGACGGTGGATGTGTCAGGATTGGAAGCCAATAAGCTAGAAGTTGTCGTTTGGCGCGGCAAACCGGTATTTATTCTCAAATATACCGAAGATATGAAGCCGACCGATGGTCGCAGTGTTAAAGTCGGCGATCATTATTTCTCGGTCATGATCGGTCTTTGTACCCATTTGGGATGTATTCCGGGATATGAAAAGGATACAAAAATATTCAAATGCGCTTGCCACGGCGGTGAGTACAGTGCTGATGGAAAACAGACGTTTGGACCACCACCGCGTCCACTCGACATTCCTCCGTTTAAAATTGACGGCGTAACACTTGTATTGGGCGAAGAAGGGCCGGAATACAAAGCTATGACGGCGAAAGCGTAAGGGGTATAGAATGGCAGAATTCAAAAAAGCTAACTCGATGGGTGAGTGGTTCGACCAACGTTTAGGTGTTGTCAACTTTTCAAAAGTGATGATGACCGAGTACTGGATTCCAAAAGAGATTAATTTTCTTTGGGCGATGGGGATGATCCTTGCGGTCATGTTTAAATTGTTGTTAATCTCCGGAATTTTCTTGTTGATGTATTACAAACCCGATGTCAATATGGCGTTTGACAGTGTCAACTATACGATTATGCAAGACGTGGCTTACGGATGGCTCTTCCGACATATCCATGCGGTCGGTGCTTCGGTTATTTTCTTGATTATTTACATCCACATGTTTACCGGTATCTATTACGGTTCTTATAAAAAAGGGCGTGAGATGATCTGGATTTCCGGGATGCTCCTGTTCATGCTTTTTTCTGCGGAAGGGTTTAGCGGTTATATGCTTCCATGGGGGCAAATGTCGTATTGGGCAGCGTACGTTATTACGGAAATTTTCGGCGGTATTCCGGTAATCGGCGGTGATTTGGTCGTATGGATTCGCGGGAATTTCTATGTAGCCGATGCAACATTGACCCGATTTTTCATGCTTCACGTATTGTTGATTCCGTTAGCGATTCTGGGTGCTATTGCATTTCACTTTTATGCACTCCGTTTCCCACACGTTAATAATGAATCGGGTGAGTTCTTTGATTACGAAGAAGAGGCTGAGAAATTCAAAGCCGGTGATAAAAAAGGGGCTAAAGTTATCCCATTCTGGCCGGTATTTTTGTCAAAAGACGTTTTTGTTTTAGGGGTCTTTTTGATTTTCTTCTTTTATTTGGTCTTTTTCCATTACGGATTTGCAATGGATCCGATCAATTTTGATAAAGCGGACGGTCTGAAAACTCCGGCACACATTTATCCTGAGTGGTATTTCTTGTGGAGTTACGAAGTATTGCGCGGATGGTTCTTTGAAATCGCGGGTGTTTCCGGCAAAGACCTTGGATTGATGGCTTTCGGATTTGCGAATGCGATTTTCCTTGTCATGCCGTGGTTGGATCGTTCACCGATGGTGAAACCGGCGAATCAACGTCCTTACTTTAAATACTGGTTCTGGTTGATGATTGCCGATTTGATGGTATTGACCGAATTCGGTAAACTGCCTCCGACCGGTCCGAACGCATGGGTAGGTTTCGGTGCATCACTGACTTTCTTGGTATTGTTCATTGCATTACCGTTTATTACTAAAGCAGAAGCAAAAAAAGTGGGAGGTAAATAATGAAAGAGTTTAAAATTTTAGCCGTCATTATTGCTCTTGTCGGCATCACGTACTACGGCATTGAGCCGTATGCACACAGTGTTATGCATCCGGAAGTGGCTGCGGCGGATTTTACGTTCAAGGATGTAAAAAATGTCGATACCTCCCTTGCCGGGAATGCTGAAAACGGTAAAGTGCTGGTAGAAGCGAACTGTATTGCATGTCATGCGATTGAATCGGCAAGCCACCCTCAAATGATGCCAAATGCAGATGCTGCTGCGGCATACGGGGTTACTCCGCCGGATTTAAGCCATGCTGGACGTATCTACGATAAGAACTATCTGGCGAATTTCATTTTCGATCCGGTAAGTGCAATGCACTTGCAACATAAATTTGGCCCGGATACCGGTAAAACTTTCCCGATGCCGTCGTACAACTGGATGACTCCGCAAGAGATTATGGATGTTGTTGCTTACTTGCAATCCATCGCTCCAAAAGTGGCTGAAGGAAAAGAGGGGCACAAAGTAACGTTTGAAGCGGCGTGCGGACGATGTCATAGTATGAAATATGCCGGTATCGAAGCGACTACACCGACGGAGAATTTGAAAACCTATATGGGTGCAACTCCTCCGGATTTGTCCCAACACATTAAAAGTCGCGGTGAGCACTATCTTCACAGCTTCATTAATGATCCGCAAGTGTTATTGCATGGAACAGCGATGCCTCGTGTCGGATTGACAGAGGAAGCGCAAGAAGAGGTCATTACGTATATGGAAGAGATCGGTGATTCGAAAAAAGCAGAGCGTGAAACAGTAGGATTGTGGGTAATGCTTTATTCGGTTGTATTTGCCCTTTTTGCTTTCCTCTGGAAGCGTAAAATTTGGGAGGAGGTGCACTAA
Organism: Sulfuricurvum sp.; assembly: GCF_023229695.1. Lineage (GTDB taxonomy): Bacteria > Campylobacterota > Campylobacteria > Campylobacterales > Sulfurimonadaceae > Sulfuricurvum. The sequence continues at coordinate 30,915 of NZ_JALNYS010000021.1, read as the reverse complement.
GGTGCACCTTTGATTAGGAGAAACATAATGAAAATAATGAAACTATTGGCTCTTTCTGCTCTAATCGGTAGCGGTGCAATGGCAGATGATACATTGGCTGCAAATATGAGCCAAATGGAGAATGGCCTTAGCAATATCCAAAAAGGGTTTTTGTACAATACCCCTGCTTTGATTAAAAACGGCGTTGGTGAAATTCATAAAGCCAATGCCCTTTTTCATGATATGGATGCTACTAAAAAATATCTCCCGAAAGATAAGCAGCATATGAGCAATATCGCTTTTAACGCTTCAAAACGGATCGATTCTGCGTCGGCGGAACTCTTAAGCAATCTGGATAAAAAACAATTCTCGAAAGCGCATGCATCCTATTCTGAAATCATGAATGCATGTACCGCTTGCCACGCTGTAGTACGCGGCTGGTAACCACCTTATAAACGCCAGAGGGGCAAACCCCTTTGGCTACCCTCATTCGAGGCAGATTTTTCTTTCCTAACTCTTTTGATAAATAAAATTCCAAACATTTTTCTGGTAAACTCGCGTATTGCTCCTGAGTTAAGGGAGTTCTTCAAGGATAATTGTGTTAATAGATAGTTATGGTAGAACAGTTGATTATTTGCGGGTTTCGGTCACGGAACGGTGTAACTTTCGATGTCAGTACTGTATGCCTGAAAAGCCTTTTTCATGGGTCCCCAAAGAGAACCTTCTCAGTTTTGAAGAGCTGTTTGAATTTGTTAAAGTAGCGATTGACGAGGGGGTCAAAAAAATCCGAATCACCGGCGGAGAACCGTTGTTGCGCGAAGATCTGGACCGTTTTATGAAGATGATTCATGATTACAAACCCGATATCGATTTGGCTATGACAACCAATGCTTTTTTACTGAAAGGGGCCGCGCAAAAGCTCTATGATGCGGGATTACGCCGAATTAACGTTTCCATTGATTCGCTCAAACCAAAAATCGCCGAGAAAATTGCCAAAAAAGATGTATTAGGCCATGTATTGGACGGGATTGAAGAAGCTTTGAAAGTGGGATTTAAGGTCAAAGTCAACATGGTTCCGATGAAGTGGATCATTGACAATGAGATTCTGGACGTTTTAGAATATTGCAAAGCTCGAAAGATGCCGGTCCGCTTTATCGAGTATATGGAAAACGTTCATGCCGAAGTGGATATCAAAGGGATGCAGAGTCCGGAGTTATTGGATAGTATCGGAAGTCGCTATCCTTACAAAGATGAAGGATTTGACGGCCACTCACCGTCTCATTACTATAGGCTGGAAGAGGGATACGAGTTTGGGATAATAGAACCGCACAAGGACGATTTTTGTACGAAATGCAATCGTATCCGTCTGACGGCTGAGGGGAACCTGATCCCGTGCCTCTATTTTGATGAGGCGATGTCCATTCGGGATGCGGTGCGGCGCGGTGATATCAAAGAGGCCGCCCTTGTCCTCAAAGAGGTGATCCGGACGAAACCGGAAAAAAACCGATGGAGCGATCCCGACGGCGAGCTTTCCAAACGTGCTTTTTACGAAACAGGGGGGTGAGATGCTCTATTTAGTCGAACATTTCTATGACCATTATAATACGCCGTTTGAACCCGTCCAAACGTCTGCGCTAACACTGGGTTTTGCTCAGCGCAAGGCTCAAAAAGCTACGCTTTCGACGGAGAAAAAATGCTCTATTTAGTTGAACATTTTTACTCCGTTCAAGGGGAGGGGAAATACGTTGGAACTCCGTCGCTTTTTTTCCGATTCGGCGGGTGTAATCTGACGTGCGAAGGATTTGGATGCACTGAGATAACACCCGATGGCCGCGAAATTGTGGGGTGCGATACGGTTTACGCCGTAGACCGCCAGAGTTTCGGGGATCTTTGGCAAGAGGTGGAAGAGCTTCAAACCTTCATTTGGATCATGAACGGTTACCGTATTCCGCCGCACGTGGATGTTGTTTTGACCGGAGGTGAGCCTCTGATTTATGCCAATGAACCGGTTTTTGTCGAGTTTATTGATTATCTGATCGGCCAGGGACACCGGGTTACGTTTGAGACCAACGCAACGATTGCTCCGGATTTTAAACGCTACCCTTTCTATGCATCGGCAACGTACGCCCTTTCGGTAAAACTCTCTAACAGCGGCGAACCTCTGAACCGGCGAGTAAAACCCGAGGTGATAACGTCGATATTGGCCCATACACAGGGGAGTTTTTTTAAATTTAGCGTGGATGAACCTTCGTTAATAAGCGTATTGGAAGAGGAGATTGACACCATCGTTGCCGATCACCCCTATACCCCTGTTTACTGTATGCCATTAGGGGGTAACAAAGCTCATATTGAGGCGAATTGCGAAGCGGTCATCGAGTTTTGTAAACGGCGAGGTTTTATCTACTCCGACCGTCTTCATATCCGAATTTGGGATCAAAATCATGGGGTATAATATTGTAAATCATTGAGGAGCAAAAAGTATGGGAATATGGTACGATAAAAAAGCGTATGAACTGCTCAAAAAATGCTCTGATGCAAAAGACCTCACCGAATGGAATGAATATCGTAAAGCTACTAACTACTCTCCGATTAATCTACGTTTTGCAAATTTGAGTAATTTTTATCTACAAAAAGCAGAATTACAATATATTGATTTTCGAGGCTCAAATTTTAAAAATACTGATTTTAAATTAGCTGATGTAAATAAGGCTAATATTTCAATACAAATTTATAAAATATTGTATTTGATGGGTTTTATAATTGTTGGCATCAACATATATCTTTTTTTTTCTAATAATATTTTAGGCATTCAGTTACATAATGACGATAAACTTTTGATATTGATAAGTGTCTTGGGCGTATTTTCTGCATTATTTAGTATCATTTCTGGAGCTATTATTGTTTTTTCAATTGAAGGAATATGGGGAAGTTTGGTCGCTGGTACATTTCAAGGAATACTTTTTGGTGGAATAATTAGTATTTTTTCTAATTATATTGATTTCAATGTTTTTATTTTTTTACTATGTTTAATTGGAATTTTATTCGCATACAAATTCGATAGTGACATAATTTCAAAATGGGAAAACTTGCCAAAGGCACTTGCTTCTGCAAAAAATCCTGACAAAGTAATTGGATTTGATACAAAATATCTTGAAAAAATAAATAGTATTGTTAATGAGCTTCAGGAAGAATCTTCTGGATTAAGCAAAGCAATTGAAACAACGCAAGATGATTATAAAAAACAAAAATTACTGATTAAGCAAGAAAAATTAGAAGAGAAAATACAATTTTACTTAGAGCAAGAAAAGAGTGCACGACATCAAAAAACGCAAGTTGAAAATGTTATTTCAGAATTACAATCCCCTTATAAATATATTCATCAAACGATTGGCAAGATAGAGTGGCATAATCGGTTTTATTATGGTGGAATTGTAGTATTTATTGGAATTTTTATTTATGCTATTGCACACGGATATGTAGATCAAAAAATGGCGACGTTTTCCTCGCTTTTTACCAAAGAAACTTTACCGTCTTTCGGAACGATTTTTGGTGTTATCCTCTTTTTTGGTTCTCCCGTTTTGATCGGTATTTCATTGATTATCTATTTCATCGCTCAGATCAATAAAAATATCGACAAAATTACGGAATTACAAGAGCAAGAACGAAACATCAAACAAATTGCATCAGCGATCAAAGCAAAAGCTCAAGTCGGTATGAGCGATGAAGAATTTGTCAAAGAGACAAAAAATTTGATTCAAAAATACCAAGAGGGTATGATGGCAGGTATGTTTTCCAAAGAGAAAACAAGTGATAAAGAGGAAAAATCTTCTGCAGTGATATATAGAGAAAAATTGATCGCAAACGGTATGGCAAAATTATTAATGCAGACTCTCAAAAAATGAATACGTTAAATTTACCTATTGAACAAATACGAGAGAAAATTTACCGTATCCGTAATATTGAAGTAATGTTAGACTCTGATTTAGCAGAGTTGTATGGGGTAGAAACAAAATATATTAATCAAGCTGTTTCGCGGAATACGGAGCGATTTCCGAATGATTTTGTTTTTGAACTTTCTCAAGATGAGTGGGACAACTTGAAGTCACAAAATGTGACCTCAAGTTGGGGAGGTCGCAGAACGGTACCTAAGGTCTTTAGCGAGCAGGGTGTTTATATGCTGGCAACAGTACTAAAGAGTCAAAGAGCGGCTGATGTTACCATCGCAATCATGCGAACGTTTACAAAGATGCGTCATTATGCTATCGAATACAGCGATCTAGCAAAACAGATTCATGAATTAAAGCAAGAAGTAGTTGCTAACAAAGAGTGGACGAAAGAAAGGCTCTCTGCTGTTGCGGATGCTGTTATAATGATCGAAGACTCTATGGGATCGTTAGAAGAAACGGTAATGGACATTAAATCGGCAAGTGAAGTCGAAAAAATTGGATTTTTGAGAGGACAAAACGACTAGTCATGATAATAAGAAAATTATTTAAATTTGAAAATGCCCACATTGTCCGAGGATGTTCAACCCAGCGGTGCCGTGCTTCGATCCACGGACACTCCTACAAAGTTGAAATTCTTTTTGAATCCAAATATCTCGATCACGGTCAGATGGTTTACGATTTTGGCTTGATGAAACAAAACATGAAAGCGCTTATCGACAGTTTTGACCATGCAATCGCGTTGTGGGACCAAGACGATGCGGCGTACCTTTTAGCGATGAAAGAGAACTCCAACCGCTGGGTCCAGCTTCCTGTTTCCCCTTCGGCAGAGCAGTTCAGCCGGGTCATTTTTGTCATGATTGACCGCCTGCTCGGCTGTACCAAAACCGTCAACGGGGAAAAAGGGGTAAGGCTTCACAGCATTATCGTCCATGAGACCGATACGGGATACGCACAAGCTTTCGAGGAAGATGCCTATTCGGAGCAGATGGGGTCCATCCCTTTGGAATCGATACGTTTTAGCGATGAAGTGCGTGAAGGGTGGGGTGACCCCCGATTATGGGAGAAAATTCTTCTCGGCGAAACGTTTATGAATCCCGATGCCGTTTAGGGGGTGACGAGGGAGTGTTGTACCTCTGAGCTCATGCACCAGCGGGTCGGGATAATTTTTATCTCTGAACCTTCTTCAAATTTTTCCACAACCGAATCTACCATCATAAAAGCATTGGCCCGAGAGAGGGGGAGGACCATCCCCGGTCCGAAGACCGGACTCGGGGTGAAAGAGGCTCCGTCAAACCACCCCGGGATTAAGGAACGGCGCCCTTTTTTCATCTTAAACGGTTCGGAAATACGTGTAGTGATGGTAGAGAGGAATTTATCGCTGCGGCCGCTTAAGGAGAGGATGGCACTTTGCCCGAAAATCTCAAAACACAAAGCGGCAGCCAGAGGATTTCCGGGTAAATTGAGAATAAGGGTGTGATGGATGCGACCGAATGTGGTCGGTTTCCCGGGTTTGATATCGACGGATTCAAAAGAGCCTTCAAATCCGAGAGAGTTGAAAGCCTCTTTGGTGTAGTCGGCATCACCGACGCTTACCCCTCCGGAGGTGATAATAAGATCGGCATCCAGCGCATTGCGAATATGATTTTGAATTGACTCCAGAGTGTCCTCGGCGGTACCGGTGAAAATAACATCACATCCAAGTTCACGTGCCCGCGCGGCGAAAGTGGGGGTATTGGTATTGTAAAGCTGATTGGCCCCCAGAGATTCAAAATGCATTTTAAGCTCATTGCCGGATGAGAAAAGGGCAACTTTCGGTCGCCGATACACATTGATGTGGGTGATTCCCTGAGAAGCGAGGAGTGCGATATGATGGGCGTGAAGAGAGGTCCCCTCTTGCAAGAGTCTCATCCCACTTTGGATATCTTCACCTTTGAGACGGATATGTTGCGAAGGTTTGATGAGGGAAGGGAAGCTGACGTTGTCGTTTTGAACTCTCACCTCTTCGATAGGGACGATAGCCTCGCACCCTTCGGGAATTTTGGCTCCGGTCATAATCCGGATACATTGATTGTCGACAAGGCGTATATCATTCCCGTCACCGGCAAAAATAACATAAGACTGTGGCAGCGTTTTTCCGGCATCGCTGACACGAACGGCATAACCGTCCATCGCCGAATTGTCAAAAGAGGGGAGGGAGTAAGAGGCAATTACCTCTTGGGCCAAAACCCTTTCAATCGCATTCTCAATGGGGACAATCTCACTTCCGAGAGGCCGGGAAAGGGTGTATATCTGTGTCAATGCCTCTTCTACGCTGATTGCCATTTTTGTTCCTTCATCGTTTTGCCCGTCTAATGCAAAAAAGTTTAAATTTAGATATCCATTTGTCTCTTAATTATAGGCAAAATAAGGTAAAATCAACTTTATGGAAGCTATGTATACAATGGGATTAGAAATCCACTATGTCGGTGTTATTGTGTTGATGGGGATTGTGCTCTTTAATATCACGATGCTCTCTTTGAGTAAACACGTGGTCCGCTACGCTAAACGGATGCGTATCGTTATGCCGATTTCGGCATCATTAATTGCTTTAATCCTTTTTACTGGGATGATTATGATGGCGGCAAAGCATTTGCAATTTACAATGGCGAACAGTGCCATGATTGTTGTAGCCATTACGATGATTGTACTGGAAGCCAAGCGGTATAAGACCCTCAAAAGACGTACCGATATTACACGGGAGGGGGCATTTGACAGCTATAAGGAGAAAGCCTTTCGCTATTTGGGGATTGAAGCGGCGATGCTCCTTGTGATCAGTATATGGATGTTGGTATGAAGTTTATCCTGAGTCTTGATGCAGGCTCCAAGGAACTGAATGTATCGGGAGAAGAATATAAATATCTTATTAAAGTACGCCGCCATAGCGTCGGTGATTTGATCACCTTCCGTTCCCGTAAGCAATTGGATGAAGCATATCTTTACCGTCTCGAACGGACGGACGGAAGGGTTGCCTATTTTTCGCTTCAAAGCCGTTATGCTTCCCCTTGCGAATCGACAAGAAAGCTCCATATCGGTTGGTGTTTGATAGATCCTAAAACCATCGAAAAAACACTGCCGATGTTGAGTGAACTCGGGGTGAGCAAAATTACTTTTATCCATTGCCGCCGATCTCAGCGTAATTTTCGTCTTGATTTTGAACGGTTTGAGCGGATCATGGAGAGTTCGATCATGCAATGCGGGCGCACTTCGCTGATTGAGTTGGCCGAGGCACCGGCATTATCTACGTTTTTGAGTACCCATCCCGAGGCAGTAATTCTTAACTTCGGCGGAGAAAGCTGGGATTGCAATGAATCGGTAGAGACGGTTGTTATCGGCTGCGAGGGGGGATTTGACGCAAACGAGGAGAAGCTTTTCGTCCATCATCGTGTCAGACAATTTGCATCGGGAATGGTATTGCGATCGGAAACAGCAGCTGTCGCAGTAGCGAGTATGTTGGTATTGTGATAGAATTGTATATATTTTAATGCAGAGATGAGGAGTAATTATGACCTGGGACCCGAAAAAAAAGAAGCTTGCGACAATGTTTTCGACGATGTTCGCCGGAGCTTTTATCCTCATTTCCCTCGTATTTTACATCTATAACTATCAGTCTCAAAAAGAGTCTTTGCACCAAAATTTAAAATCCAAAGCCTCCTCTATTCTCGATTTCGCGGATGTTTTACTTGAATCACGCAATGAAAAATTTTACAGCGGGGAATCGCCTGAAATTCCTCAAATGATTCAAAATGAAGTGTTTGCAAAATTTACCAAAATTTCAGAGGGGAAGGTCTATTTCAAAGAGGCATCCGATCATCCGGTCGTTCCGACCAATCAGGCCAAACCGTATGAAAGCGAAGCGATTAGTGCATTTCAATCGGACCGGCAGCTTAAAGAGCTTGAGCGTTTCGTTCAGGATGAGGGAAAAGAGTATTACATGCTTGCCCGTCCGATTGTGAGTGAAGAACGGTGTATCCAATGCCACCCTACATGGGAAGCCGGTAATGTTATCGCGGTAGAAGACGTACGTGTGGATACGGTTGATTTTAATGCTGCTTTGTCGAAAAGCTTTTTGATTACTCTGATGACCGCTTTGATTAATATCGTCATCATATTGATTCTGACCCATTATCTGTTTAGCCGCTATGTTGCACGGCGTATTAACAAGGTATTGGAGGTGATTTTCCGAGTTGAACGGGGACATTTCGTGATCGATGATTTACTAAAAGGGGAACCGATCGTGCACGGAAGTACCCAAAACGAAATCGATCGCCTTTTTCGTCATCTGGACCAAATGGTCAATACCCTCAGACCGGTTATTGCCAATGTGGTGAATCAAAGTAAACAGATTGCGTTTGAAGCAAGCTATGGATACGTACGGATTGATCAAACAAACGATTTTGTTAAGCAGCAAAATATGGCATTGGAACATTCTCAGGGGCATATTGATAATGTCCTTCGTTTGAATGATATGGTGGGAAATAAATTGGAAGAACTTTTACAAAGTTCGCTGCAGTCGGTCAAGCAGATAGAAAACGGACAAAAAGTAGTCCATTCAAATGTAAAAGAGAGTACCGCCGCCGCTGCAGCGATGGACAGTACGGTTTTGGCGATTCAAGAGCTTCGAAAGTTTTCCAACGAAATATCCTCAACGATGGAGATCATTACCGATATTGCCGATGAGACCAATCTTATTTCCCTCAATGCTGCAATCGAAGCGGCCAGAGCCGGTGAACATGGTCGCGGATTTGCAGTTGTTGCGGACAAAATTCGCGAACTTGCCGAAATCTCTTTGAACAATGCGCAGACCATTGGCGGACATTTGGCAAAAATACACGAACAGATTGATTCGGTTACTAAAAATGCAGAGCGTTCAAAAGGGGTCATTAGCGAGTTGAATCGAAGTTCGGAAGCGCTGAATGAACGATTTGTGGAGATACGCGGAGGTATCGATATGGTTACCGATGTCCTTAACCATTTTAAAAACGATTTCCATGACGAAACTCTGGCGCTTCAAGATGCCAGTAGTGAGCTCTCATTCGTCAAACAATCGAGTAGTGTTTTGGTCGAAAATGCCGATCGCTCTAAAACGATTATGAGTGAACTGGTACATAGAGGCGGTGACTTAAAAACACTTGCCGATGGTTTTGAAGTCGTTCTTCAAAATAACCGTACAGCCCCTCGCACGATTATTACTCCACCATTGCACGGGACCGTAAAAACCTTGCAAGGTGAGTTGAATATCTATCTGTTTGATAACTCAGCCAGCGGGATCTCTTTTTATGCCACGAATGAATCTTCTCTCCGATTGAATAATGCAGAAAAAGGGAGAATCCTTCTGGATACCCATTTGAACGGAGAAAAAGAGATCGCTTTTGAGATAGTTTATATCAGTATAGAAGAGGTGAAAGGGGCCTTTTTCTACGGTGCGAAACGGCTGTAGAGAGCAGAACAGAATATAAATATTGTCAATTATTATTTTTTCCGCTATAATTCGCATCCAACTATCCGTCCCGGTACGGATGTAAAACTATACCGATTGACGTACATTGACGTCAATCACTAAGGCTAATCAAATGAAAAAAGATCTTCACCCTAATGTTGTAGAGTGCACTGCAAGCTGCGCATGTGGTAATACTTTTACCACCACAAGTATCAAAGAGGCAATCCGCGTTGATATCTGTAATGAGTGTCACCCGTTTTATACCGGTTCTGAGCGTCAAGTAGATACTGCCGGACGTATTGATAAATTCAAAAAACGTTACGCGCTTAACTAATCAGAATGCCAACGGAATATCTCCGTTTGGCTACGCCTGCCGCTAGGCACAAAAGCTAGCCTCTTCGAGGCAGAAATTAAGAAGAAACAATGCTGTCTCTTGTACCAACTCCCATCGGAAATATAGCCGATATCTCTCTTCGTGCCCTTGAAGTTTTTACCTCTGCTGAAGTGATGCTGTGTGAAGATACCCGCGTTACGAAAAAACTATTTCATTTTCTTAAAGAACGGTACAATTTAGTCCTCAATGACCCAAAGTTCATTAGTCTTCACTCCCATAACGAAGCTGACTTCGTAGCATCTTTAACCCCTGATTTTTTCAATGCCTCTGTGGTCTATGTAAGCGATGCGGGTATGCCCGGTATCAGTGATCCAGGACAATTATTGGTACGCTATTGTATTGACAACGCTTTGCCTTACGATATTCTTCCCGGAGCCAATGCACTGCTGAGTGCTTTTGTCGCGAGTGGATTTGTCCAGACGAAGATGCTTTTTTTAGGCTTTTTGCCGCATAAAGGGAATGACCGATCTTCGGCGCTGCAAGAGGCATTGTTTAACGGCTATACGACCGTCTTGTATGAGGCACCGACACGATTGGAAAAACTGCTGTGCGAGATCGCAGTTGCCGCACCGGAACGGGCAGTGTTTTTGGCTAAAGAGATAACCAAAAAATATCAACGTTTTTATCATGGTAAAGCCGGTGATCTTGTATCGCAGATGGAAAAAGAGATCCGTGGAGAGTGGGTTGTCGTTATTGAAGCGTCGCAAGGAAGAGCCACCTCTTTGAGTGAACAGGATATTCTTGCTCTCGATATACCGAAAAAAGCCGCTTCTAAATTAATTGCCAAAATTACCGGGGAAAACCCAAAAGAGTGCTATACGCGCCTTTTAAACTCATAAGGAAACACACAGACATGCTTATCTATGGAAAACAACCGGTTTATTATGCGTTGGAACATCACCGAGATCGTCTTAAGACTCTCTATCTGGCAAAAGAGATCGATAAAAAAGAGTATTCGATGTTGATGAAGATGGGATTTGAGGTGAAGCGTATTCCGGAGAATGCAGCGCAATCGATGGTCAAAGGGGGAAACCATCAGGGATACATTGCCGAAATCTCCGCACTTGTTCCGTATGCATCACCGTTTTTAAAACGGTGTGATTTTGTGGTGGTACTGAGCTCTATTACCGATGTGGGAAATATCGGTTCGTTAGTCCGAAGTGCTTATGCTCTCGGTGTAGAAGCCCTTGTCATTTGCGGCATTAAAGAGCCGAATATGGAGCCGATTATCCGTACCAGCAGCGGTGCGGCGTTGGATCTGCCGTTTGTCATTATTCACAATATCCATGATGTGATGCACGAACTCAAGCAATCGGGTTTTACCCTCTATGGTGCGATGGCGGAAGGGACGGATGTCCGTGAAATGAGCTTTGCACCGAAACGGGCTTTGATTTTGGGAAATGAGGGCGAGGGGCTGAGCGGGAGAGTTCAAAAAGGGCTTGATTACGGTGTATCGATCCCGATGTCCCATAATTTCAATTCATTGAATGTGGGGGTTGCCGGTGCTATTTTGATGGAGAGGATGCGATGAAACGGTATAAAACGTTTGAAGAGTTGCAATCATTGGGTGTTGAGAGCGTCCATGAGCAGACTCATATATCACGTGATAAAATTGAATTGATTCTCACCAAATCGTACGGTGAGATTAATAAAATTCAATTTATGGGATTTATCTCCATCCTTGAACGTGAATACGGACTGGACCTGAGTGAGATTAAGCAGGAGTTCAACAGCTATCAGCAGACAAACGGTATCCAGCAATCGAAGCAATCTATCATTTTACAACCTGCTGCCAATACACAACAAAAATGGGTCGTCGCCGGTTTGAGTCTAATCGTGGTGTTGCTTGCATTAGGGTATTCTCTTCAGACAAAGATGTCCAATTTTCCTCAAGAAGAGGTATTGCAGCTCAGTTCATCAGCGATTGAGGTTCTTGATGAGTTAAAAGAGGTGAATACGACGCAAGATCTCAATGTGACCCAAGAACTTAATACGACAGGTGAGACCAATGCAACGCAAGCGATTGACCTCACTAAGACGAAGAGAGTAAGTGACCAAAATGTAACGAATGTAACGCAGGAAGAAAAGCCTCAAATCGATCGTATGGTTAAAGAGGGGCTTGAAATTCGGCCTGTTTATAAAGTATGGTTCGGATTGATCGATTTGGACAGTGGAGAAAAGAGCCAACGAATAACCAAAGATCCGATTACGGTTGACCCGTCCAAAAATTGGTTAATTGTTTTGGGGCATGGACGGATTGAGATTGCCTCGCCGTCGGGAAGCGAGACGTTACGGGAGAGCGGAACCGTATGGTTTAGTGTTGAGAATGGGATACTAAAACGGATTTCCCAAGAGGCGTTTAAGGAACGTAACGGCGGGAAAAACTGGTAAGCATGATCAAGCGTAGTTTAGGATTATTGTTTTTATTGCCTTTGGGACTGCTAGCAGCCCAGCTCACTCAACTGAAAACTCATATCGAGCTCAGAGCTGAACCTCTGCCGGCTCTTCCTGCATTGATCTCCACGTTTAATACCCTTGGTTATAAAATACAAATTGATTCACTGTCGAGGTCTGACTCCGTTATACAGATAGAAGCGGTATTGGTTGGCCTCAAGCCTTTTAATTCGGCGACACTGACGGAACATTTTCAGGAAAACGGTATGAAGCTTACCCATGGGCGGGTTAATCAGGGAAAGCTGGAACTCGCTATCGATGCGATGGCGGCAGTATGGAATGTCCCCTTGTTAAATGCTGATGAGGGGATGGAACTGCAACGCTCTTCAGCACCCTACTGGTTTCGGGTGGAACCGGGGCAGGTTGTCAGTATTCAGGCCCCTTATGGTGGAAAATGGTACCCCGATATCAGTGTTTTGGATGGTTCCATGCAGCTTTTGTCTAACTACCGATCTGAAAAAAATCACGATGATTTTAAATTACCTCTTCCGGAGGGGGCCTATTATCTTAAAATTTCGAATACTAACGGGATGAAGGCTCTCAAAGAAGGGATGTGGGTAGAGTCTATGAGCGAAGGGCGCTAAGTTATATAAAAACTAAGTCTCTTATGTTAAAATGGCGCAATTTTTTAATGGCAGGTAAGCACCATGTTTGATGAAATCCAATTTGATCGTATTAAACGTCTTCCTAAGTATGTTTTTGCGGAAGTAAATGATCTTAAAATGGCGCGCAGACGTGCCGGAGCGGATGTTATCGATTTTAGTATGGGTAATCCCGACGGTGACACTCCCGAGCATATTCGTCAAAAATTGATTGAATCGGCTCAAAAAACCAAAACACACGGATATTCGGCCTCCAAAGGGATACCGAAATTGCGTCAGGCGATTTGCGACTGGTATAAGCGCCGCTACGATGTGGATCTGGACCCCGATACGGAAGCGGTAGCGACGATGGGTTCCAAAGAAGGGTACGCCCATTTAGCGTACGCGATTACCAATCCGGGCGATGTCGTTGTTGTCCCGGACCCTACCTATCCGATTCACTCATACGGATTTATTTTAGCCGGCGGAAATGTTCAAAAAATGGAATTGCCGTTTGATGAAGACTATAAGGTTGATGAAGATCTTTTCTTCGAACGTCTTGAACATGCATTTCACGTTTCCTTCCCGAAACCGAAATATTTGGTCGTAAACTTTCCGCACAATCCGACAACGGCGACCGTAACGCCGGAATTTTATACCCGTATTGTGGAGATGGCAAAGCGAGAGCGCTTTTATGTCATCAGTGATATTGCGTACGGTGATTTGACATTCGGCGGATATAAAACACCTTCTATCCTCTCTGTACCCGGGGCCAAGGATGTTGCGGTAGAGTGTTTTACCCTTTCAAAAAGTTATAATATGGCGGGATGGCGTGTCGGATTTTTTGTTGGAAATGCAAAGCTGATCGGGGCATTACAAAAAATCAAAAGTTGGCTGGATTATGGGATGTTTACCCCGATTCAGGTGGCTGCAACCGTCGCATTAAACGGTGATCAAAGCTGTGTCCAAGAGATAACCGATAAGTATGACCACCGTCAAGATGTATTGGTAGATGCATTTAACCGTGCCGGATGGCCGGTACGCCGTAATCAGGCATCGATGTTCGTATGGGCCAAGATTCCTGAATGCGTCCGTCATTTGGGTAGTCTGGAATTTTCGAAACGTCTTTTGGTTGAAGCGAATGTTGCCGTTGCGCCGGGGATTGGTTTCGGTGATTTCGGCGATGAATATGTTCGAATTGCTTTGATCGAGAATGACAAACGGATTCGTCAGGCTGCAAAAAATATTAAACAGTTTTTACAGCAGTTTGAATGTGAGGTTTCTGAGTGACACGTATTGGGATAATCGGTGTCGGTACGGTTGGCCGGGCAGTTGTTTCCATTTTAGAGGAAAATGCATCGATTATATCGGCACGAGCGGGTGATGAGATTGTTGTAAAATGCGGAGTTGTACGTGATTTAGCCAAAGGGTCGGATCTCACAATCGCGTTGTCGCAAGATCCCTACGACATACTTAATGATCCGGAGATAGATATTGTCGTTGAACTGATGGGTGGGGTTGAACTTCCGTTTGAGCTTCTTAAGCAGGCATTAAAAAGCGGAAAAGCGGTTGTAACGGCGAACAAAGCGCTTTTAGCTTATCATCGGTATGAATTACAAGAGATGGCCGGTGAAATCCCTTTTGAATATGAAGCGAGCGTGGCAGGGGGGATTCCGATTATTAACGCATTGCGTGACGGACTCTCCGCCAATCATATCCTCTCTATCATGGGAATCATGAACGGCACCTGTAATTTTATGCTGACGAAAATGATGAATGAAGGGGCCGATTTTAATACAGTGTTATCCGAAGCACAGCGTCTTGGGTATGCAGAAGCGGATCCGACCTTCGATATCGGCGGATTTGATGCGGCGCATAAACTTCTTATTCTGGCATCAATCGCTTACGGTATCGATGCAAAACCTGAAGAGATTTTGATAGAGGGAATTAGCGGGATTACTCAGGATGACATTGCTTTTGCCAAAGAGTTCGGTTACACAATCAAGCTATTGGGAATCGCCAAGCGTGATGGCGATGAAGTTGAATTGCGCGTACATGCAGCGCTGGTTAAAAACGATGCGATGATTGCCAAGATAGACGGAGTGATGAACGGTATCAGTGTGATAGGAGACCGTGTCGGCGAGACACTTTATTATGGACCCGGTGCCGGCGGCAATGCAACCGCAAGCGCTGTAGTCGCCAACATTATCGATATCGTCCGCTCCGGAAAACGTTCGCCTATGCTCGGATTTAACCATCCGTTAGAAGAGAAACTTCGTTTGAAAAACAGTGATGATATCCAATCCAAATACTATCTTCGGCTACGCGTATCGGATAAACCGGGGATACTGGCACAGATCACACGGCTTTTTGCAAACTACACCATTTCTATAGAAGCGGTCATTCAGCGTCCCAGCGAAACAGAGTGTGCCCATTTATTGTTTGCAACGCACGAGGCAACGGAACGCTCAATACGGCTATTGATAGCGGAACTTAAAGATTTGGATGCAGTTTTAGAAGAACCTTTCATGATACGAATCGTCTGAATTTTCTTGAAAAGGTATAAAGTTTTATACCTTTTTAACTTCTCTCTCCGTAAAGTCCGCTTCTTGCGGGTGCCTTTTAGCTTAATAAAACTTTAACATAAACAGATGTACAATACGCCTCCACTTTGCATTATCGGACAAAATGATTGAATATTTATAACTGCTGAAGGGTAGTCATAAATATTGGTGTTGTTTCGATCTCACCTACGAGAAGCAAGTGACCTAAATGAACGGAGCCTACCGATGAAAGTACGTTCTTCAGTGAAGAAAATGTGCGACGATTGTAAAATCATCAAACGCAAAGGGGTTGTGCGCGTAATCTGCAAAACCCCAAAACATAAACAGAGACAAGGATAAGCATGGCACGTATTGCTGGTGTGGACTTACCTAAGAAAAAACGGATTGAATATGGTCTAACCTATATCTATGGTATCGGTTTACATACTTCACGTAAAATTTTGGATGCAACTGGCATCGATTATAACAAGCGTGTTTATGAGCTTACCGAAGATGAAGCAGCTACCCTTGCGAAAGAAATTCGCGTAAGTACAGTTGTAGAAGGTGACCTTCGTAAGCAAGTCGCTATGGATATCAAAGCGTTGATGGATCTTGGTTCGTACCGTGGTCTTCGTCATCGTAAGGGTCTCCCATGCCGTGGTCAGAAAACCAAAACCAATGCTCGTACACGCAAAGGTAAGAAGAAAACCGTCGGCTCAGCCACAAAGTAAGGGATTAGAGTATGGCAAAAAGAAAAGCAACCCGTAAAAAAATCGTAAAGAAGAATATTGCACGAGGTATCGTACATATCTTGGCATCATTCAACAATACCCTTGTAACGGTAACGGATGAGATGGGTAACATGATCGCATGGAGTTCGGCTGGTGCCCTTGGTTTCAAAGGTTCTAAAAAGTCAACTCCGTTTGCTGCACAACAAGCAGTAGAATCAGCGTTGGAAAAAGCAATGGTCCACGGAATCAAAGAAGTGGGAATTAAAGTTCAGGGACCGGGATCCGGTCGTGAAACTGCAGTTAAAAGTGTTGGTGCTATCGAGGGTCTACGTGTCTCTTTCATGAAAGACGTAACTCCGCTACCACACAACGGATGTCGTGCGCCTAAGCGCCGACGCGTGTAAGGAGAGGTTTGTAATGGCAAGATATAGAGGACCCGTAGAAAAAATCGAAAGAAGATTCGGTGTAAGCCTTGGTTTAAAAGGTGAGCGTCGTCTTGCAGGTAAAAGTGCCCTTGACAAACGTCCGTACGGACCTGGCCAGCATGGTCAACGCCGTACAAAAATCTCTGAGTACGGTACACAGCTTCGCGAAAAACAAAAAGCGAAGTTTATGTACGGTTTGAGCGAAAAGCAAATGCGTGCATTGTTTGCTGAAGCAAAACGTCGTACGGGTAACACTGGTACGAACTTGGTAATGCTTCTTGAGCAGCGTCTTGACAATGTCCTTTACCGCATGGGCTTTGCGACAACACGTCGTTTTGCACGTCAGCTGGTAAACCATGGTCACGTTTTGGTTGACGGCAAGCGTGTCGATATCCCATCATACCGTGTTAATCCGGGTCAAAAAGTGGAAATCATCGAAAAGAGTAAAAAGAATAATCAAATTGTCCGTGCAGTAGAGCTTACCAATCAAACCGGTCTTGCTTCATGGGTTGATATCGATCAAGAAAAATTATTCGGAATTTTCACACGTCTCCCAGAGCGTGAAGAAGTTGTTATACCTGTTGAGGAACGTCTAATCGTCGAGCTTTACTCGAAATAATCATTAAAGAAAGGGCGCTCAGCATGAAAAAAATTAAAACATCTCCGCTTCTTCCAAAGGAATTTGTCGTCGAGCAAATCAGTGCGAATGAAGCGAATATTATTGCCTATCCGTTTGAAACCGGTTTTGCGGTTTCACTCGCCCATCCGATTCGCCGCTTTTTGCTAAGCAGTTCGGTAGGATATGCACCGATCGGTATTAAAATCGAGGGAGCTAAGCATGAGTTCGACTCAGTTCGCGGTATGCTCGAAGATATTTCGGATTTCATCATCAATCTAAAAGGGATCCGTTTTAAATTAAAAAACGGTCTTAAAGAGAAAGAGATCGCTTATAGTTTTGCAGGCCCTTGCGAAATTCATGGAAGTGATTTGGAGAACGATGATGTTGAAGTGGTGACCCCGAATGCTTTCTTGGCAACCTTAAATGAAGATGCGACATTGAATTTCAGTGTTAAAATTCATCAAGGTATCGGTTATGCACCGAGTGAAGACGTTCGCGATAGCTTGGGCGAAGGGTATATCGCACTTGATGCGTATTTTACTCCGGTACGACGGGCAACATATGCTATTGATAATGTTTTGGTCGAAGATAATCCAAACTTCGAAAAAGTAATTATTAATATTCTTACCGACGGTCAAATTTCGCCGGTTGATGCATTTAAAAATGCATTAGACGTTATGTACGCGCAAATGGCTGTTTTTAACAGTGAAGTGAGCATTAAAGCTCCTGCAACTGCTGAGCGAGGTGATGAAAATCCTGAGCTTAAGCGTTTGGGTGCACGTATCGAAGAACTTGGATTGAGCGCACGAAGCTTTAACTGTTTGGATCGTTCAAATATCAAATATATTGGTGAAATCGTTATGATGAGCCAAAATGATTTGAAAGAGGTTAAAAATCTCGGCAAAAAATCGTTTGAAGAGATTTTAGAGAAAATCACGGATTTCGGTTATGTCGTCGGGCAAGATCTTTCGGATGACCTTATCAGTGCCATTAAAAAGAAAATCGAAGCTGAATAAATTTCAGCTTTGTTAGCGTTAAAATTATAGATATAGGAAAGTATCATGAGACATCGTCACGGATACCGCAAGCTGGGTCGTACAAGCGCACATCGTGAAGCTTTATTGACTAACCTTAGCATTGCGTTGATTGAACACGGTAAAATTGAAACAACGTTGATCAAAGCGAAAGAACTCCGTTCATTTGCTGAAAAATTGATTACAACTGCTCGTGCAGGTGATGCAAACGCACATCGTGCTGTATTTGCTGTTTTACAAAACAAAGAAGCCACTAAATTGCTTGTAAATGAAGTTGCTCCAAAATACGTTGATCGCAACGGTGGTTATACCCGCATCGTTAAAACACGTATCCGTCGTGGGGATGCTACCCATATGGCATACATTGAACTCGTCTAACGAGTTCATCCCCTCTACCCCTTAAAATGAGCTTCGCTCGAAATCCATCCTGTTTCCTATTAGTGGTTGTTTAGCCCAAATCCCCTATTATTGCCTATTCTATTTCAGATATTGAAGGTACAATTATTATGATTCCGTTTACTGATGAAGAATTGATGCAGCCGGTGCGTCATGTTATTGATAAAATTCGACCAAGTCTTGCACTTGATGGTGGAGATATCGTATTTATTACGGTTAAAAACGGGACGGTTTACGTCCAGCTACAAGGCGCATGTATCGGTTGCGGAAGCAGTGGCAATACGTTAAAATACGGGGTTGAAAGACAACTGCGTATGGATATTCATCCGGAGCTGACAGTGTTCAATGTGCCTCATGGGATGGAAAATCAAATCGAGGCATTATAAATTATGAAGAAAAGTCGATATAGAGAATAAATTAGGAGGGATACTATGAAAACAGTTAGTCTATCCAAAACCCTCAATCATGCAAATGAATATTTTTTATCAGGTCAGTATCGTGATGCGCTGCGCGCTTATTCGCTGGCCCTAAAAGATCACCCATTGTCAAAAGAGGCCTATAACGGTGCGATTCTTTCGGATATGGCAATCAGCGGAGAAAGCGGTGCCGAAGCACTTTTTGATTACTACACGATATTGCGAAGTGAAGATACGGAACAAGCAGATAATATTATTTCGGAAATTCTTGAAACAATGGACGGAACTTTGGATCAGTTGGTCGGACTGGTCGATGAGACGATTAAGCAACGGCTCTCCTATGAAGACGGAATTATGTATACCGAATTCAAAGAACTGATTCAAGATGAAAATGATTTTAACCGTATTTTTGAGAATATTATGTTTTCTACGCGTGTCATTATTACTGAGAAAGAGGACTTTGTCGATTTTTTAGACAGTTTGATTCTTCATGGATATAAAGAGATGGCATTGAGTTATTTGGAAAGTGCTCTGGGTGTTTATCCGAATGATCGCCAGTTGCGAAATCTGTTACGACGGCTTGCGAAGGGGAGAGAACTTGAAAGTTGAGATTCAGGGTCAGTCATATCGGTATGTAACCGAAAATTCTGCTGAGTGTGACGTTAATAGTGCTTTTCTGGTAACGAAGCAAAATGCGAAATATCGGGATGATGCGGTAGATAGAGGTGCGCACTCTGTTTTAACTCCCGAGGCGTGTTGGAAACTTTTTGGGCTAGATCGTATCAAAGTTATCGGCATTACCGGAACAAACGGTAAAACAACGACGGCGAGTGCAATCTATTCGATTCTCCTTGATTGCGGCTATAAAGTAGCTATGCAGGGGACTCGCGGTTTTTTTATGAATGATGCCCTCGTAGAAGGTAAAACCCTTACAACCCCTACTGTATTTAATACCTACCGTCATATGGCACAGGCCATTGCGTCAGGATGTGAGTATTTTGTCATGGAAGTGAGTTCACATGCGATTGAGCAAGAGCGAATAGAGGGGATACGCTTTTCCCTTAAAGTCTTGACCAACATTACCCAAGATCATCTCGATTATCATGAGAGTATCGAGGAGTATATCCGTATTAAAAATATTTTTTTTCAGGACGAAACCAAAAAACTGATCAATAAAGATGAATCGAGGGCCGATTTTAATATCAAAAATGCGTTTACCTATGGAGTGGAAAATCCGGCTACCTATAAAATCGTTGCATATTCTCTGAATAACGGAGTGAGCGGTGTTCTGAAACATTTTGAGGAGCATGTCGCCTTTACGACCTCTTTGCACGGTTTTTTCAATCTGTACAATATTACTGCCGCAATGGCTGCTGTTCATCTAATAAGCGGTGTATCGCTCGAAAAAATTTGTGATGTCATTGAAAATTTCGGCGGTGTAAGCGGCCGTATGGAAGTGGTCAGCGAATCTCCGTTGGTGATTGTTGATTTTGCCCATACACCGGACGGAATGGAACAGGTGCTTAATGCATTAAAAGAGAAAGATGTTTTAGTCGTATTCGGCGCGGGCGGAGATAGAGATCGATCCAAACGTCCATTGATGGGAAGAGTAGCCGCATCACTGGCGAAGAGAGTGTATGTCACGAGTGACAATCCCCGTTTTGAAGATCCTGACAGTATCATTGCGGATATTTTGTCGGGGATAGAAGATCAAAGCAATGTGTTTGTTGACGTGAACCGACGAAATGCTATTAAGCAAGCATTGAGCGATCGCAGCGGTGATGAAGTGGTCCTTATTTTGGGAAAAGGGGACGAAACGTTTCAGATTATATACGATCAGAATCTCCCCTTTGATGACCGCATCGTGGCAAAAGAGTTGTTAAAAGAGATTTAAAGAGAACAATTGTCTGTGCTTCCTTAATGTGGAGCGAGTTGATTTGGATATAATGCCGAAACAATTTTACGGTGTGGCAGCACACTGATATTAAAAGGAGCGTTTATGGGTCTTCCTCAGCCAGCGTTTTATATTTTCAAATGTGAGCAAAGTTCCCCTCCGGGGATGCCAAAACCGAGTTGCGTGAATCCGCAGACGCAAGATCTTTTTCAGCATTTAGCGCAAACCCTGATGCAAAAAGGGCTTATTGCAACGGTGCAACCGATCCGAACATCGTGCATGAATCGCTGTAACGTAGGGCCGATTATGCTGGTAGAGCCAGGGCATGTGATGTATGCCGGATTGACAAAAGAGAAGATCAGTGAAATTATCGACCGACATATCATCGGCGGAGAAGTGGTGCAAGAGTATGTTATTCCTGCAGAGTTGTGGGATGCTCCGA
Organism: Sulfuricurvum sp.; assembly: GCF_023229695.1. GTDB lineage: Bacteria > Campylobacterota > Campylobacteria > Campylobacterales > Sulfurimonadaceae > Sulfuricurvum. The sequence goes on along the minus strand of NZ_JALNYS010000021.1, from coordinate 9,584 downwards.
TCACTCCGGAAGCGATGATGAAGCAGATGGGGCGCTAATCGATGTTGATCGAAATGCTCTACAGTAAAATCCATCGTGCTACGGTGACCGATGCTAATCTTAATTATGTCGGCTCTATCACCATCGATGAGGAGCTTTTGGAAGCTTCAAAAATGCGTGTAGGTCAAAAAGTCGAGATACTCAACATCAATAACGGTGAACGATTTTCGACGTATGTTATCCTCGGTGAGCGTGGGCAGCGCGACATTTGTCTGAACGGCGCAGCGGCTAGAAAGGTTCATAAAGGGGATAAAATTATTATTGTTGCCTATGCGACGTATAATGAGAGTGAACTTGAAAAGTACAAGCCTACCGTTGTTCTGGTTGATGATGATAACACTATTACCGATGTGATTGAAAAAATCTAAGGGCAGATGAATGTTCGGAAATCTCGGAGATATGGGAAAAATAGTCGAAGCGCTTCAAGCGCAGGCGCAAACGATGGACAAAGAGCTCTCAGAACGACGTTATACCGTTAAAAGCGGCGGTGGAATGGTCAAGCTTACCGTTGACGGTAAAGGGGAAGCGATTGATCTGGAGATTGACGATTCCCTTCTGGAGGATAAATCCTCTTTGCAAATTATTCTCCTTTCCGCCATTACGGATGGCTATAAAATGGTTGAAGATAATAAAAAACAACATGCAATGGGGATGTTAGGCGGATTAAATCCGTTTGGTTCTAAATAAGCTCCATCGTGGTAAAATTTCACTAAAAAACAGTGGGGAATCATGGAGCGTTTTGAAGCTTTCTTATCGGCACATTTACCCAGTGCCCCCAGTATCCATCCCCATTATGAAAATGCCTTGCGTCAAATGCTAAAAGGGGGGGGGAAACGGTTTCGTCCTGCACTTTTACTGGGTGTAGTACGTGCTTATAATCCCCTTCTTTTGGAGAGTGCCTACCACGTTGCCTTGGCAATAGAGGTATTGCATACGTATTCACTGATACATGATGATCTGCCGGCGATGGATAATGCTTCGTTACGACGCGGTATTCCGACTCTCCATAAAACCTATGATGAAGTCACGGCAATACTCGTCGGGGATGCATTGAATACCTATGCTTTTGAACTCCTTTCCAACGCGCCGTTCAGTGATAAAATCATCGTCAGGCTGATACGGGAACTTTCGACAAACGGCGGTTTAGGCGGGATGGTGCTGGGACAAGCAATTGATTGTTATTTTGAACATCAGCGGCTTGATCCGGAACAGGTCAAGATACTGCATATCCATAAAACCGGAATGTTAATTGCCGCATCCCTTAAAATGGGTGCCATCATTGCAGGGCGAGAAGAGATGGCCGCTCTACTGTATGACTTCGGTATTGATTTGGGGCTTTTATTTCAGATACAAGATGATATCTTGGATGTGACGATGAGTGCCGAAGAGGCAGGGAAAACGACACAGGCAGATGGAGCGAAAAACAGTTTTGTCACGTTGCTTGGATTTGAAACGGCAATGCAAGAGGCCGATTCTTTGGCAGAAAAACTTTTAAAACAGATGAAAAGTTTTGATGAAAATTTGCACGGTGAATTGTCACCAACACTTACCCACTATATTAACAGACATAAGGACTAGATGATGAGTAATGCAATGCGCCAAAAAATGGCAGATACGATTCGATTTTTAGCGGCAGATATGGTACAGCAGGCAAATTCGGGCCATCCGGGCGCTCCGATGGGGTTGGCCGATATTGCGGTGGTTTTGTCTGAGCATCTTTCCCATAATCCGAAAAATCCGAAATGGCTGAACCGCGACCGACTCGTTTTTTCCGGCGGACACGGTACCGGTCTCATTTATTCACTTTATCATCTTTGGGGATACGGGCTTGAGATTGATGATCTCAAAAAATTCCGTCAGCTGGATTCAGCCACTCCGGGCCATCCTGAGTACGCTCATACAGCCGGGATTGAAATTACGACAGGTCCTTTGGGGCAGGGTGTGGCGAATGCGGTTGGATTTGCGATGGCTTCGGCGTATGTCGGAAATAAAGTCAATTCGGAAACCGCGTCGTTGATCGATCATCGTGTTTATTGTCTGTGTGGAGACGGAGATCTCGAAGAGGGGATCAGCTACGAAGCGTGTTCGATTGCCGGACATCTTGGATTGGATAATTTGATTCTGATTTTTGATTCGAATCAAATAACCATCGAGGGATCAACACAATTGAGTATTAGCGAAAATATTCGAGATCGTTTTGAATCTCAAAATTGGGCGGTTTTAGAGATTGACGGTCACAATTTTGATGAGATTGACGGTGCAATTACCCAAGCGAAAATGATCAAACGCCCCGTTTTGATTATTGCCAATACCGTCATTGCCAAAGGCGGTGACAAGATGGAAGGGTCTCATCATGCTCACGGTGCTCCATTGGGTCAGGATGTGATTAAAGCGGCAAAAATTCAGGCGGGATTTGATCCTGAGGCAACATTTGCGGTGAGCGATGATGTAATGGAGCGTTTTCGATGTGCAATTGAGAAAGGGGATTTAGCTGAGCGTGAATGGAACCATCGTCTTAAAGAACTCCCTTTAAGTGAACAAAATGAAGCATATGAACAACTTGTTAATCCTGATTTCAGCCGTATTCAGTGGCCTGTATTTGAAAAAGCAGATGCAACCCGCAATACTAACGGAACGATTCTAAATGCGCTGGCCAAAGCGATTCCGGGGTTTTTAGGGGGGTCCGCCGACTTAGGTCCATCCAACAAAACAGAATTGAAAGATATGGGAGATTTTCCGAAGGGTAAAAATATCCATTTTGGGATTCGTGAACATGCAATGGCCTCCATTACCAACGCAATGGCCCTTTATGGTCCGTTGATGCCGTTCAGTGCAACATTTTTCGTTTTCAGCGACTATCTTAAACCTGCGGCGCGGATCGCGGCACTTTCGGGGATTCAGCAATTTTTCATCTGGACGCATGACAGTATCGGTGTCGGAGAAGATGGACCGACCCATCAGCCGATCGAGCATTTGAGCCAATTTCGTGCCGTGCCGAATTTCTATGTTTATCGCCCTGCCGACGGCACAGAAAATGTCAAATGCTGGCAAAAAGCGCTGTTAATGAAACATTCACCATCCGCATTTGTCTGTTCTCGTCAGAATCTGCCTTTGCTACCGAATCCGGTTAAAGGGGATGTTGAAAACGGCGGATATTTAATTGTAGAAGAGGTGAATGCCGGTGTAACATTAATGGCTTCGGGTTCTGAGGTCTCTTTGGCACTTGAAACGGCACAGCTCCTTGCGGAGCAAGGGATTAAAGCGAATGTTGTCAGTGTCCCTTGTTTTGACCTTTTAATGGATCAACCGCAAAGCTATATCGATTCGATTATCAAGCCTTCAACCAAAAAAGTAGCGATCGAAGCGGCTCGTGGATTGGAATGGTATCGGTTCGCCGATACGCTCATAGCGATGGAGAGTTTCGGAGCAAGTGCTCCGGCAGACCAGCTGTTTGAACGCTTCGGCTTTACCGCCGAAGCGATTGCATCGAAAATTTAATTTCTACCTCGTACGGGGCAAACTTCAGCGCCTTAGCGGCTAACGCAGCTAAAGGGATGGTATTCCTTTTGCATATAGAAGGATAAAAATGGATGATTCCCCTGAGTATTTAGAAAAAAAAGCGTTTTTCGACTCCTTGATCACATTGTACGGGCGCAATGTTGCCGTAGAAGTGTTACGCGATGATACGGCAGAGGTTCATAAACTTCACCTCTCCAAAAGCAACCGCAGTGACGAGACGATCGAAGAGATTCTTTCTCTTGCACAGATGCGGGGGATCGAAATCAAATACCACTCCAAAGAGGCTTTGTCGCGCATTTCAAAGAACAGTGCTCAGGATCAAGGGGTGGCGATCGATGTACGATCGGCCAATTATCGACATGCCCACGTAATCCGTAAAGAGTTTCGAGACGGATTTCGTTTTTTGGCCTTGGATGGGATCAACAATCCCCAAAACCTCGGGATGATTATCCGTTCCGCAGCGGCAAGTAAGATTGATGGTTTGATTTTACCCCGCCGTAACAGTACCAAACTCTCTCCTCTGGTGATGAAAGCGAGTGCGGGGACCCTGTTTAAAATGCCGATTTATTACTGCAACGATCTGAGTGAGATTTTAGAGATCCCGGATACGGCAATAATCACACTCTCTTCCCATGCAGCGGATGATATCTATTCCCTAAAAATTCCGAAACGGGCAATTTTTGTTTTGGGCAATGAGAGCGAAGGGGTGAGTAGGGAGGTGATGGACGCGTCAACGCATCAGATATCGATACCGATGCATCGCGGCGTCGAATCGCTGAATGTCGCCGTGACGGCAGGGATCGTCAGCTTTTTACCGTGAAAGCGCAGAATGCGCTGGGCATCCCGCCGAGGGCGAAGTGCCTACGGGGTGAAACCCGGTGTTCACGTAACCTGTCGGGATTTTATTCCGATGGCGTTAGCATAATGTTATAAGGTCTTCGGATCGATTCAACAACTTCACCGACACTCATATGGCGGCTTTTGCGTAAAAATTCCCGCCCTTGAAAATAGATCAGTACGGTCGGAATGGTAAATACACTAAAGTGGGAACTGATTTCAGGTGTTTCAGAGATATCGATACTCTCGATAACAAACGTCGGAAATTCGGCGGAAATAGCTTCAATCAGTTTGGGTTTGAGCGCATGGCAGACATTGCACATCGGTGCGCTGAAATAGAGCATTAGTGCATCATGATCGTTAAGTGCTTGTTGAATGGTTTGTAAAGTTTGCATAAACGCAATTGTATCACAGAGAAAAAATATAAGAGTGCGGTTACACTGCACGTGAGCTCTCTGCTGAAGAGAACTTAGTGTTAGCGTAGCTTTCGGGGGTTAGCTCCGGAAGCGTACAAAGGATTTTTTATGAAATTTCACCGTGTCTATATTGAAGTGACGAATATCTGCGGTTTGGCATGCAGTTTCTGCCCTCCGAAAGCTCAACCGTCGCACACAATGGATTTACCCTTTTTTGAATCGGTTTTAAATGAGCTTCATCCGTATACCAAAGAGGTTGCTCTTCATGTCATGGGTGATCCGATGGTCCTCTCCAATCTCAATGGGTATTTGGACAGTGCAGATCGGTTGGGGTTTAGGGTGACGATTACGACCAGCGGATTTTATCTGGATGCATCACGAAGAGAAACTTGTTTTCATCCGGCAGTCAAACAAATCAATATTTCATTGAATAGTTTCAATAAAAACAGCATTTCGCGAAGTTTTGAAGCGTATTTAGAACCTATTTTACACCTCTGTGACGATAAATTAGGGGGTAAAAAGGATGTTTTTATCAATCTTAGAGTTTGGAATTTAGATGATACCTACAGTGAAAAGGGGTTCAACAAGCAGCTTTTTCGGAAACTCGAAGAGCATTTTGGTTTAGGAAAAGGGGTAATCGAAAGTCAGGTCAGCGGCGAACGTCAATCGATTCGGCTGGCTTCTAAAATTTTGCTCCATTTTGACCGCTATTTTGAGTGGCCCAGTTTGACAAACGATAGGGTCGCAGACGGATACTGCCACGGACTTAGCGGCCAAATCGCCATTCTCTCGGATGGGAGAGTGGTGCCGTGCTGTCTGGACGGTGAGGGAATTATGGAACTGGGTAATCTCCATGATACAAATTTGGGTAAAATTCTCCAATCAAAACGTTCCGAGGCAATGGTACAAGGTTTTTTAAAAGGACTCGCGGTCGAGGAATTGTGCCGAAAGTGCAGCTATAAAGAGCGATTTATCTTAAGGAACCAACATGATTGAAAACGTACTGGAATCGATTAACAATCGTGTTACGCTCTACAACGAAGGGATTGACGAAAGCGTTCATACGTATGAAATCGCCAGTTTGTTGAAAACTCTTCATGATGAAGACGAAGAACTGTATGCAAAAACCTTAGAAACCCTTCCCAAAGATATTTTGGCGGAAGTGTTGCTGGAAATGCCGCAGCAGCATATGGAAGAGGCCTATGAGCAGCTTGGGGCTGAAGGGTTGGCCGATCTTGCGGCAGAACTTGATACAGATGATGCGGCCGATCTGATCCAAAGTATTGAAGAGATGGATGAAGATCTCGCAGAAGAGGTTCTTTCCCGACTCTCGGATGATGATCGTGCAACCATTGAAACGCTTATTTCCTACGGTGACAATGAAGCGGGTGCTTACATGCAAACCGAGCTTTTTGAAGCCAATACGGATGAAAATGTGGGAGCCTCAATCAAACGTCTTCGGATGATGAAAGCCGAAGCGTTGATTGATAACGTTCATCAGGTCTTTGTCGTCGATAAACATCGGCGACTGATCGGTGCGATTTTGTTGGAGGACTTGATTTTACACGAACCGCATGAATTGTATCGGGATATTCTCCATGATGGACACAATACCCTTCACGTACATGCACACGATGATATTTACGATGTCGTCGAAGTATTTGCCAATTATAATCTCAATACGTTAGGGGTTGTGGATGAGAATCAGATTCTCCTTGGAAGGATTACGGCCGATGACATTCATGATGTCATGGAAGAGCGGGCTACTGAGCAGATTTACCACATGGCCGGAGTCAATGATGAAGCCGAACAGGATGAAGAGCTTTGGAGCATCGGAAAGCATCGTGCCATTTGGCTTGCAATCAATTTGATTACAGCAATAGCCGCTTCAGTTGTTATCGGAATGTTCGATGCAACGATTGAAGCGATCGTCGCATTGGCTATTTTAATGCCGATTGTCGCATCAATGGGGGGAAATGCGGGGACTCAGACCTTGACGGTAACGGTACGTAAAATTGCCCTTGGAGAAATTGAGGGGCGAGAAGCGTATGCTACGATAAAACGTGAAGTTCTTTTAGCGTTGATTAACGGTATCATCTTTGCCGCTCTTATCGGCGGCGTTGCTTATGCGTGGTTTCATATCCCTTTACTCGGCTTGGTTATCGCGTTATCGATGATTATTAATCTCTTTTTTGCAGGATTTTTCGGTACTATTATCCCATTAGGTCTTCGACGGGCAGGTATTGATCCGGCAATCGGTTCAACTGTCATTTTGACAACGGTGACTGACATTGTTGGTTTTTTCAGCTTTTTAGGGCTGGCAACGATCATTTTACTATAAGGATAACTTTTGGACAGGCGGATTCGCTATTTTATTGAAGATTACTGGGATATATTCGTAGGGATTATTTCGGTTGTTCTTGCATTTTTCTTTCATCATCAAGGGGAAGGCTTGGTAGCGACTCTGTTCGCCGCTGCCGGTATTGCGGCACTCTCTCTTACCGTGGCGGAAGTATCCGATATTCTTTCAGAACGTCTACACGAACCGTACGGCAGTTTTGTCCTCACCTTTAGCGCCGTTGTGGTAGAAATTATTTTGCTGTATGTAATTTTATTGGAAGTGCGTCATAGTCCGGAAGTTTTAGAGACCGTAAAGGGGGGGATTATTTCTGCTGTTATTGTGGATCTGAATGTTCTCCTCGGCCTTGCCGTATTCTTGGGGGGGCTTGCTTTTTCACAGCAACAACACAATAAAGAGACCTCCAGCGCCTACAGTACCGTTTTGTTTGTTGCCTCATCCGCTTTACTGGTTCCAGGACTGCTCAGTCAAACGGAACACGGTAGTGAATCATTAACGCAAGTGAGTCATTTGATCGCGGGTGTCTTGCTCCTTTTTTATCTTATTATCTTTATTTTTCAGACCCGTACCCATACCCATTTTTTTAAAGCAACGGCACGGAGCCGATTCTTTCGTTTGAAACGGAAGCTTCAGGAGGAGGAGGGGGAGATCGATGAAAATGACTCGAGTGATTATATATTTGAACATTTAAGTACAGCTGTCAACTTTGCCGCTATTTTTATCCTGATCGGCATTATTGCATTGGGCGCAGAAATCTTTGCCGGCGACGGGGTGAAAATTGCTCGTGAACATCATGTCTCAGCAGGATTGGCAGGATTGGTTATTGCCATTATCAGTGTATTCCCTGAGATATTTACGGCAGTTCGCGCGGCCCGTAATGATCAGATACAGCGTGTCGTCAATATTGCAATGGGGGCTTCGACGGTTTCGATTATTTTGACGGTACCCATCCTGATGCTTCTGGCCCACTTTTCGGGAATCAATCTAACCCTTGATTTTAATCCGCTTCAGATCGGCGCATTGTTGCTAACGATCCTCTTGGTCTGGAAAACAACCGAAGAGGGTGAAACAAACTATTTCGAGGGGGCTTCGCATCTGATGTTTTTTCTTAGTTATGCGATCATCGCTACCTATTACTAACTGATGTTATGCACATTAAGAATAGAGTCCCTACCACCTCCTAAAGCTACCCGCATCTTTCGGATGCGAGATTAACTCTCCTTGACGCACTTACTAAAGCAAGGTACGTAAGGCCAGATAATAACAACATACACGTTTATTTTAAGGATTTATTATGGTTATACTGTTCGCCCCCAGTGAAGGGAAGAAAGAGGGGGGGATATTGCCTCCGATAAACAGTGAGAGCTACATTTTTCCCGAGCTTTATTCAAAACGGCTTGAAGTAGTGAAGGCGTATGAAACATTGGTTCGTGAGGGGAGTGATGAGCGGCTGGTTGATCTTTTCGGAATTAAAAATATCAAAGAGTTTGAACGTTACAAAACCCCTTTGCGCGAAGCACCGACGATGAAAGCAATTGAACGTTACGATGGAGTAGCGTACGACTATTTGCAATATAAGAGTCTTGAGCGCGACGCACAAGCGTATGTGGATAATCGTGTCATCCTTTTTTCCAACCTCTTCGGACCGATTCGCGCCCGGGACCCTTTACCCGATTATAAACTCAAACAAGGATCGCTCATAGGATCTTTGGTTCCGGAAAAACATTACAAAGAGTATTTCAGTAATGTATTGGACCGTTATATCGGCGATCAGGAGGTATTAGATCTACGTGCAGGGTTCTATGATAAATTTTACGTACCGAAAAATAAAACGACTACGTTAAAATTTTTGAAAGAGGGGAAAGTTGTAAGCCATTGGGCCAAAGCATATCGAGGGGTTATACTTCGAGAAGCCGCAACGCACCGTGTAGAGACAATTGAGGAGCTTTTAGCCCTTCAAATTGAGGGGCTGATGTTCAGTGAAATTCGAGAAATGAAGAGGGCAACGGAGATTGTTTATACAATTTTTTAAATTCTTTTTGAAAAGCCTTGACATTTTAAAAAAAAATTACTATAATTTCAGCTCCATTTCGGATATGCCGGCATAGCTCAGTTGGCTAGAGCAACTGATTTGTAATCAGTAGGCCCGGGGTTCAAATCCTCGTGCCGGCACCATTGAAGAAATCGGAATTTCTTTTATCGGAATCAGTGTTAGACCAGATTATGGCCGTGGTGAGATACTCAAGTGGCCAACGAGGGCAGACTGTAAATCTGCTGATTTTTATCTTCGAAGGTTCGAATCCTTCTCTCACCACCATCTGCGGGAATAGCTCAGTTGGCTAGAGCGTCAGCCTTCCAAGCTGAATGTCGCGAGTTCGAGTCTCGTTTCCCGCTCCACTGGGAGCTGAAGTACA
>NZ_JALNYS010000028.1 GCF_023229695.1 Sulfuricurvum sp. | reverse complement strand
AACTCCAAACCCCAGTCTCATTGATGCTGAGGGTTCCGTGTGCTGAGGCGGTACTGACGGTGTAGGTCAATACGTCACCCTCACCATCCGTCGCACCGACATTGCCGCTGAGGATTCGGATGTCGTGGAGGGTATTGATGACTTCGGTTGGGGCTTGGGGGGCGAGGTTTAGCAATGAGGCCATCGATACAACCTCTGCGTTTGAAAATTCAAGCGATTCGATGGTAAAACCGGGTGTATTGAAGTTGACGATACGGATAGTGTCCCGATTTTGGACAGCCAAAGACGAATCGTACTGAAACGTTATGAACAGATCATTTTCACCCACACTCAGCACAATATCCTGAGCAGAAATACCTTCACCGAACATGATCGTGTCGATACCGCCAAAATCGGTAATCGTGTCGCGCCCGTCTCCTCTGTCATAGAGGTAAACATCATCTCCGCTAATCTCTTCCAACGTATCGTCTCCCGCTCCGCCTTGGAGGGTATCGTCCCCTTCTCCTCCGATCAGATAATCATCATTCCCTAACCCTTTCAGATAATCATTACCCTCACCGCCATCAATAATTTCCTGTCCGCTTGCCCCATACAAAAGATCGTTAAAAGTACCGCCGAATAGTGTACCGTCCTCCTCAAGCACGCGTGCCGTCAGATTTTTAACGTCACGCGTATCGAGTAAGAGATCATACAGCTCGCTTTTACTCAATGTGGTGGAATCATTAAATTCTATCGTCTCTATCGAACCGCTGTTAGTAAAAAAGTCCTTAATGAGAATTTGATTTTCCAACGATGAAAGAGGACGATTATCCGCGATATCATTCCGAATCCCGATCAGCAGATCATCGCTGCCGCTTATCCATTTGACAACGAGTTGTTCTTTTGAAATACCGATTCCCAATCTGATCGAATCAAACCCGTCTCCCTGATCGTCAATGGTTATCTTCCCGTCTCCGAGAGTAAAGAAGTAGGTATCGTCCCCATTACCCCCCGAAAGCAGATTACCGTAATACGCTGCGGACAAGGTGTCGTTATCGGTGATCGTATCGAACGGATCGTACGCAAACCCCACGTCCCGCATGATCCCGCTACTGCCTAGGGTGGCATAATTGGTCTCATTGAGGAGTATGTTGCCGTTTTCGGAAGTTTGTTCGAACGTGATCCCATTGGCTCGATCCAGATGGAGTGCCAAAATTCCACTGGTCTGGATGTTGGTTAACTCCCCCTCTTCGGTTTTGCCGTTTTGGTTGGCATCTTTCCATAAAAGCAGATTTCCAAACGCCTCGTCACGGTTATCGATGACACCATCACTGTTACTGTCGTAGTGCGCCAATGCCTCATACCCGTCTTGGGCACGTGTTCCATCCAAGAGTTTCGTGTAGTTGCCGAAATGTTCGCTGCCGTCGTTGATGACTCCGTCATTATTGAGATCGGCAACCAGCATCGCATCGCCTTTTTCCGCCCAACCGGTATGTTCACGGTTACCGTCACCGTCATAATCGAAGTAGGCAGTGGAGGTCGCAAGCGCCGTGGAAGTAATGGCGTTGTGATTTAGATCTAGGACGATCGGTGTCGCATAATTATTCACAACAGGATCTTTAACATTTAACAACACGTTCGCAGTACTAAATCCGCCCTTTCCATCCGTAATAGTATAGGTAAATGAGGCTTCGCCGATAAATGCTGCCTCAGGTACAAAAAGAATATTACCCTGTTCATCCAAACTCACACTACCATGTACAGCTTCCTGAACGCTTACAATGTTTAATACATCACTGTCCACATCATAATCGTTGTTCAATAACAATAATTGAGCAATAGTAGCTGTCTGATCGTTTGCGAACACAAGTTTTTCAGAATATTCTTTCGGACCTGAGACAACAGTCATATCACCGCTAAATGTCAAACGATATGGGCCACCATAATACTCAGAACCCGTATTCCCATTTAGATTTGCTTCGATCTCATTTATAGATAAACTATAAATACTGATAATCAGCGAATAATTACCTGCTTCCAAAGAATTGAAAGATAAATAAGAATCATATTGGTGAACCGATCCGTCTTCTCTGCCATTGCGCCTATCATCATCATTATAAGCAACTACACGGTTGGCAAGAGGCCCCTCCCCTTCCCTTATTAAGTAAATATACGAATCAAACGCTTCTTGAATACCATTACTATTAATATCATTATAATAAGCGATAGTATTATCGTAAAATGCCGCGTTCAATTCGGTCAAAACATCAATAGTGAGCGTTCCTCCATGATGTTCAATTTTCCACCGGTCGATACTTGCAATGCCATCATTATAATTATGAGAACCTTCAACGTTTATCCACCCTTCATATCGCCCGTTACTTCCAGAAAGAACATCATCCTGTGCAATTGGTGCATCTTCAACCGGATCAATCATAAATTGGAATATTGCTTCCGAACTCAAACCAAACTCATTGACTACTTGAACTACAATATTGTCAATGCCGTTTGCATCGATATACGGCACATATGTCCATTCCCCTGTATTAGAATCAATATTGAAGGTTCCTAATGAACTTTCTGCATTATAAAAATAGCTCAACATACCGCCAAAAGCATCGACAACGGCTAACTGACCGGTGGTTTGCGAATCTTCAAACATTTCGACACTTGTATTGGAAATAACAGGCTTTGTACTATATGTTGTGCCGTCACTGAATTCCAGTTGTTCGATTGAATGATTATTCCAATCCTCAATCGTGATACTGTCATCATTCCCCTCAAACGAAATGACAAGCCGGGTGCCGTCGATAGCGACAACCAAATCATCTTTTGAGATGTCATCCCCGAAACGAAGCGTATCTAAATCTTCATTCCCCCCATAATAATTGTATTCTTCGTCGTAAATCGTGTCATTTCCGTCACCGCGACTGAACACGTAGGTATCATTTCCTATCCCTCCTTCGAGAGTGTCATCTCCTGCGCCCCCGGTCAAGGTGTCATTACCGTTATTGCCGTACAATTCATCATCACCGGCGAACCCGGTTATCGTATCATCGCCATCGAAGCCTATGATCACATCAGAATTTTTTGTTCCAAGCATTACGTTAGCGTTTTCATTGCCGTAATAGGTCGTCATCGACTCGATTTCATCGGCACTAAACGCATTTCCGTTCGTAAAGAGAAAGGACTCTATTCTATATCTTTCGTCCGTATACCAGTTTTGAACGATGATCGAATTATCATCATCGATTGTGACGATCAAATCATTGGCCGTACGTGTCAGAATTAAAGTCTCGATTGTAATGTTTTGTCCGAACGTAATACGATCAATCTCATTTGTATCCAGTGTATAATCGCTGATAATATCATGACCGTCACCCAGATTAAAGATATAGATATCACTTCCAACACCGCCTTCGAGAGAGTCATCCCCTAGACCTCCGGACAATGTATCATCGCCCTCTCCACCGATCAGGACATCATTGCCGTCTCCGCTTTGGATCGAATCATCTCCGCTGTTACCATCGATAAAGTTATTACCGCCGAGATCTACTACGGTATCATTTCCGGACAAAGCATCGATTACATCATCATCATAGCCGTAAATCAATGTATCATCCCCGATGGTCGGATCAGCCGTTAGATACTTGGTATAATCAATTTTAGTCCCGTCAAATAAAGCCATATTCTCGACCCTATTATTGGATATAAACCAATTTTTGATCGTCACCATATCGGTCAGTTCGGAAATCGTTTGATCGCCGTTTCTGACATAAATAATGAGATCATCATTTTCTTTGAAAAACAACAAATCGTTCTCGCTTATGCCGTTTCCGAATTTAAGGGTATCCACACCGGCATTATAGTAAGTGTAATCATCCCCTTTTCTACCGTAGTCATAGATCGTATCGTGTCCGTCACCACGGTTGAAAACATAGGTATCGTCTCCTAAATGGCCTTGCAGAACATCATTGCCTTTTTTACCTTCCAACGTATCCGCTTGATTGAATCCGATAACGCTCTCATCTGCGTCGCTGCCGATATGCGCAATGATATCGTTCATATCCCATGTCGTTCCGTCGCTGAAACTGAAATTTTCGATCGCATAATAGCCTCGGCTTAGATCGCGTGAATTTTCATCGTCGTACAACGACCAGTTTTTCAGTGTAATTTTGTCGGTGAGTTCGGCCAATGTTTTGCCATCCTCTTTTAGTGCGACGATCAGATCGTCTCCACTTTGAACGAGGATAAGATCAGCGGTCGTGATTCCCTCTTTGAACGTTAGGGTATCGTTACCGCTTTGCCCCCAGTTGGCAAAATCGTCTTCGACGATCGTGTCATTGCCGTCCCCTCTGCCGAACAGATAGGTATCGTTGCCATCCGCACCGTACAGTGTATCCGCTCCGGCGTCACCGCCGATACGATCATCCCCCGCTTCGCCGTAGAGTCGGTCGTCTCCTGCGTTCCCCGTCAGGATGTCGTCTCCGCCGCCGATATGGATGATATCGTCCCCTCCGAGGGCATCGATACGGTTCTTTTCATCTCCGTACTCCAAATCATCGTTTCCTTCGGTCGGCGTGATGATAAAATCGGCGATCGCTATTTCTCCCTCATCGTCCAGAACCATCAACTCTACCCGATTGTCGATCGTCTCGGCGTTAAACCACTCTTTGAGCGTCAGTTGATCATTCGTATTGAGTGTCATCACCAAATCGTTATTGACTTTTGTAATGGTGATATCCGAACGGCTGATATTCGGACCGAATTTGATGGTGTCAAGTCCGCTCGTATCGTTAATGACATCTTTACCGTCTCCGATCCTAAACACATAGGTATCGTTTCCACTGCCGCCATTGAGCGTATCGTCACCGATACCGCCCGTAAGATAGTCATTGCCCGCAAGCGCCATGACCGTATCATCCCCGGCTCCGCTCTCGATCACCTCGCTAAACTCGGTTCCACCTATCTCGTTGTTTTCACTGCCGTAGATGGTGTATCGGCTAGTAATCCAGTTTTCATCAAACGCCAGTGCCGCATAGGTTGCTGTTTTATCGATGGCGAGGACTTCACCGTCACCGAAAACGATTTGCTCAATCCCCCGATTCGGATTTTTCCAATCGCGTATCACGACGTAATCTTTGAGCTCGGTATAGGTGTCGTGAGTCGCATCGATTTTCAGGATCAGATCGTTTCCTTTCGTCCCGATCGTGACCTGATTGCGGTTGATGTCTTCAAATCGGAGCGTATCGTTCCCCGCATCGACGGCGATCTCTTTGTTGGTAAACTGATCGTTGATGATAACCGTGAAATCGTCTTTTTTATAAACGTAGGTATCATCCCCGAGCCCGCCGAACATCTCCGCTCCATGGTTGCTGTAGAGTGTATCGGCACCGGCGTTTACAAACATACCGGCAATCTCGGAGGCTGTCATCGTCAAATCATCGGTAAACCGGATCGTTTCAATATTGTTTTTGACTTTAAACCAATCCGTAAGGGTAATCGTGTCGCTTAAAGCATCCAATGTTTTCCCGTTTTCATTGAGTGTGATGATCAGGTTGTACCCCTCTTGTCTGAAAAGTAGGTCGCTTTTGATGATACCCTCACCAAACGTTAATGTATCCTTGCCTGCATCGTTCATTTCGGAGATGAATACATCGTACAGTGTATCGTTGCCGTCTCCGCGATGAAAGAGATACGTATCATTACCCGCACCGCCGCGCAGGGTATCATTTCCGCTCCCGCCGCGCAGGGTATCATGCCCTGCACCGCTGTTTAACGTATCATTGCCGCTGCCGCCGATGAGGGTGTCATCTCCACTGTTTGTGGTAATCGTATCGTTGCCGCCCAATCCGTCAACCGTGATCGCGTTTTGCGTATAGGTATAATCGAGAACGTCATCACCCTGTGTCGGTTTGGACAAAATACTTTCAAGAGAGATTTTCGTATCGTCATAAAGCAGGATATTTTCTACGCTGTTTCCAGCGATCGTAATCGTATCACTCCACGATTCGAACGCCATGCCATTCTCTTTTACCCCGATCACTAAATTTTGACCGATGAATTTTGCTTCTAACGTATCCGCTCCGATCCCTTCACCGAATTTGAGTGTATTAGTTCCGTATGAATAGCCGATTGTATCTTTCCCGTCTCCGCGATTGAAAATATAGGTATTATTTCCGGCACCGCCGTTTAAGGTGTCATCCCCACGTCCTCCGATCAGGGTATCATTTCCATTTCCTGTTGTCAACGTATCATTCCCGGATAATCCATCGATGGTTCTAATCTCATGATCGAAGATTAATAGATCATCACCCTCCGTTGCTACTTTGAGACTTTCCGTTGCTATGCGGGTACCATCTGAAAAGGCGATGGTTTCCACCTGACTGATACTCTGAACATAATTTTTGATGATCACTTTTTGGGTGAGTTCATCGAACGTTTTTCCCTCCTCTTTTAGAGCAATGATAAAATCGTTTCCGATCTGTTTTCCGATAATATCCCCTGACGTAATCCCCTCTCCGAAAGAGAGGGTATCGTTACCCCCTTGATCGATTATGGTTAACGGAGCATCCCCATTATTAAAAGTGTAGGTGTCATTTGTGATAATAGGAGGAATGGGGGTAACCGGCACAGCAGGTACTTCAAGCGCTACCTCTACCGCTGTACCGTCTGCTAAAAGGAAGTTTTCGATGGTGTTGTATGAATTGAAGTACTCCAGAATAATAATTTCTCCGCCACCGTTTGCAATGGTAATGATTAAAGTATCATTCCCGGGATTAAAAAATCCGGAACCTGCCGTTGTCGGTCCGGGATCACCCCGACGAAAGGATATATCACTCGCACTAATCCCCTCTCCGAATTGGATGGTATCATTGCCGCCATCCGTTTGCAGAATCTTGCTCGATTTAATCTTTTGTACCGATTGCCACATAAAATATTGGGTACCGGCTCTGGTATCATCATAACCCGGTCGATTATCATCAAAGATAATCTCACCTTCTTCCCCCGACTCCCCACGCTTGTAAACATAGATATCATCACCGCTGCCCCCTGCAAGAAAATCGGATTCACTACCGCCGTTTAATATGTCATTGCCTGCTCCGCCATACAAATCATCCGCGCTATCGCCGCCATCTATAGTATCATCTCCGCTTCCCGTATAGACAAAATCCGCCGATCCGAGAGCAAGGATGGTTACCGATTCGGTAGTATTTTCGAGATAAATCTTATCCATCCCCTGAGTACCCAATTGTGTTATTGTATCGATCACAACATCGGCTCCATCACTTAAAATGATACGCTCTATCTTGTTATTTTCATCGAGATAATTTTTGATCGTCACGACGTCGCTCAACTCTTCAAACGGTGTATCCCCCTCTTTAAGAGCGATCATTAGGTCTTGGCCGAAATACTTCGTGACGATCTCCTCCGCCGTAATCCCCTCGCCAAACGTGAGCGTATCGTTACCGGCATTATCCTTTTGGAGGTTGTCAAATCCGTAGCTGTAGTCGTCATTGATCGTATCTTTGCCATCACCTCGGCTGAACACATAGGTGTCATCCCCCAGTCCCCCCTCTAGCGTATCGTTTCCGATATTCCCCGCCAATGTATCGTTGCCGCCATGGGACATGATCATATCATCCCCGCTGTTTCCTCTCACGGTATCGTTCCCCTCTCCGCTAGAGAGGGTATCGTTTCCATCTAGCAGATCGATCGTTTGGCCATCATTGCTCAGCTCTAAATCATCATCAAACTCCGTAGGGGCGTTCAGCAGCTCATCGATATCGACGATTTCATACCCTTCCAGATAGATCGCTTCGATGGTGTTGTCGCCGTTTTTATAGTTTTTGAGGGTGATCACGTCGCTGAGTTGTTCGAAAGGTTTGCCCTCCTCTTTGAGGGCGATGAGTAGATTGTTTCCACTGAATTTAACCATCAGATCAGTAATCAAAACTCCCTCGCCGAACTGTAGCGTATCGTGATCGCCGCTGTCGGTGATGGTGTCTTTGCCGTCTCCAAGATTGTAGATGTAGGTGTCGTTCCCGACTCCCCCTTCGAGCCGATCATCCCCTCTGCCCCCGATCAGGGTATCGTTTCCGCCCAATGCCTGGATGACGTCGTTGCCCCCTCTTGCATCGATGATGTCGTTTCCGGAACTGAGCTGGATCACCTCTACCCCATCGGTCGCTTGAAAGAGTTCAAACACATCTTGGAATTTCATCGTACTGCCATCACCAAAAATGATCGCCTCGACACGGTTTGAGGGCTTCATCCAATCGACGATGGTGATTTTATCGGTGAGTTCCTCGAACGATTTCCCCTCCTCTTTGATCGCGATCACGAGATCACTGTTTCGGTTCAGCCGAATCTCGACACTCTCACGGGTAATCCCCTCATCAAATATCAGAGAATCGAATCCTGCTTTGTCATAAATCGTGTCGCTTCCATCCCCCCTGCGGTAATAGAAGATATTGTTCCCTTTTCCGGAATTAAGTTGATCGTTACCTCCCTGAAGGAGAATTTTCGTATCGGTATCGGAGAGGGTGATGAGTTCATTCGCTTCGGTTGTGACGATGATGCCGTCGGTGGTATAGCTCTCTTTGGTTTCAAATACGCTGAGGGAGAGTCCCGTATAGAGGTCAGAAACCAGAGATTGGACGATGTCGTTATTGATGCTCCCTACGAGAGTATCGATATCGTAGTTCAATCCCCCCTGCATTTGCATCACTTTTGCCAGATAGAGTTTTTCTTCGATTGTGTGGGTATCGCTGTTGAAATACTCGATAATTTTGGCGTTCATCGCGGCGCTATCATCGATGATGAAGCTCTGCGTG
>NZ_JALNYS010000020.1 GCF_023229695.1 Sulfuricurvum sp. | reverse complement strand
CTCATCCCAAACCTCTCCGTTCTCTGACATATATATCTTTATTTTATCGAATTGGTGCTTATCTGCTTTTGAGGTGGGTTTTTAGAGGTGCCCTAAAGATATTCGTATCACTGATGAACAGACGCACCGTTGCTCTCTATCATTCGGAGATGGTAAAAATCCATGACGCTCATATTCATCAAATCGGCCGCTTTGGACTCTCCGATATACTCTTCCGCCAATGCATGAAAAATCAGCTGAGTGAAGTGGTGGGACTCTTCTTGCTTGGTAGGATAAGGCTCATTTTTACGCCAACCGCGCTGAGAAAAATCGATCACAACATATTTGTAATAACTCTCTTTGATAATCCCTAAATCATATGCCCGACGTAATGCCGCAGACATCGAAATACCGTACTCCTGTTTCAACAACAACAGCTCTCGATATTCCAACTTGGTTCGAAACGTCCCCAGCTCATCTTGAACTGCTACTTTAGGCACTAATAATGCTCCCGCAAATCGATGACACGCCTTTTCTTCGTTTAATCCCTCATTGAGTCGTCCGTGCATTAACAAATGTCCTAATTCATGCGCCATTGTAAATCGTTGTCGATCTCCCGACCATTTTGAGGATATCACGACTACAGGATGTTTTCCGACATGTGCCATTAGACCATCAAATTTACCATCACCATCATCTTCAACCTGAAACACACGGATTCCATGACTCTCCAGAACGTCGATCAGTTCAGGGATAGGATTCATCCCAAGTTTCCATTCATTACGCACCGCTTCAGCGATTGTTTCGATATCCTCATATGACCCAATCACAGAGGGCAATCCCTCAACCAAAGCAAAAGGGTGTACGGGGGATTTTGGAAACAATGCTTCGAGCTCTAAACGGCGTTCGATTTGATCCAAAATTTTCCCCTCGATGATATCCAACTGTTTTTGAGATATTGAGCTTTTTTTACGATACTCCGGTTTTGAAAGGGTTACACTTTGTTGACGGAAAAAATACCCGCTCTTCACTCCCAAAGCTTGAGATAATTTTAAAAGCATCTGCGAATCGGGGTGAATCTGGTTTTTTTCATATTTTGCTATGGCTGTCTGAGAGACACCCACTTGATCTGCCAATCCACGTAATGACAAGCCGGCGGTTTTACGCGCCCGCGCTATACGCTCTCCAAACATTTTATCACTCCTCCCATGGTTTACAACCATGATGACTATCTTGTAAATTGTAAATCGAAACAACTTCATATCGGCTGAATAGGTTTACATTTTATGTATTTTATTGTATATTTGTAAACCTATTTCACAAATGGAGTTTTTTAATGCTTACTATCAATACAACTGATATATTAAAAGCCATGGTTGCGCCGCTGGTTGAAAACTACTGGTGGGTACTTTTACTGATGATTGTTGGAGGGATCGTTTGGTACATACTCCGTTTTGATCTGACGGATACCTATCGACAGCGAAAACGTCATACCGCCGAAGCGATCAAATGGATCGCTATCCCTGCGATGTTTTTAGTAGGGTATCTCTTCTTGATGGAGTATTACTGGATACTTTCGTTTCTAATCGCCGGAGCAGTAGTTTATATTCTTGATCAAATCGGTTTCATCGATCTAAATTTTTCACGCTGATGACAACAACACATCTTATGAAAGGAGACACCATGGCAAATAAAAAGCAGACATCCTCTAATGTAGCTTCTACAGCATCAAAAGTGCTGAAAAGCCCTTCTGCAAGCAAAGCCTGCAAAACAGTCGCTGCTAGCGCCCTTAGTCAAACAAAAAAAGGGAAGTAATCGCATACTGAGAGGAAATTCTTCTCAGTATACAAGGTCAGTTAACTATATGAGTTAAATCATTTAGCATGTAGCGAGGATTACCTTGACCAACTTGTGTGATGCGAAGGTTGAGTGAAACTGGTTTATGCAAATACTCTCGGTTTAATACATCAGGATCTTTAATTTCCGCACCGATTTTTCCAGTAATGATCCCCTCACTCGTTTTAAATTCAAATGTTCTTCTTGAGGGTAAAATTCCTTGTAACTCTCCCTGAAAAACACCCTCTGTTTCCGTTATATTGTCTTTATCAAGCTTAGACATTGCTCTTTCTATCTGTTCTAAATCTGAAAATCGAAAAGTTTTTTCTTTAAAAGAAAGTGCGCACCAAGCTTTATTTGTTTTCATCACTTCTAAAAACTCTACCGCTTTAACAACAGCTCTCGGATGAATTTCTTCCACAAGCTCAGTCAATAAATCGTCATTTCCGGTAATCGAAGAGTTAAAGAGTTCCTGCATTTTTTCAAGAGCAACTTCAGCCTCAGATGATCCGGGGAAAAGAGAATCTTCATCTGCTTTCGGAATTTCAAATTCGAATCCAAATGATCCAATAGCCGTACCAGTAATCAGCATTTGATTACGCTCTCTATTAGGGATTGGTCCCATATATTTGAGATTATCCGATAATGACGCCGCAATAGCCGAGACAGCTTCAGAAAATGCCCCGGTAGCTTTTGCCGCAAATTCCGCTACGATACCATGGCTTCCCATCACAGGTTGACCACGAAAAGTTATTACAGCACGATGACGAATGCTCTCTTTTTCAATACTTTCGAATATTTTTTTTGCAGATTTAAGGCGCGATTCAAGCCCCATCCGCTCAATGATTCTATTGGAAGGTATATCAGCTAACAACGATTCTAATTGTTTGATTTCAGAAGAAACCATGTCGTACTCTCTATAATTCATACAACACCCCCTTCATTCGATATAGCGTGCAAAAACGCCAAAGCCTCTGCATCTTCAATTGGAGAAAGATCAATCTCTAAAAAACCTTTCCACTGTTCTTGACGAGTATGTGACCACATGCTGTACCAGTATGATATTTGTCTGACATACCAATTGTCGGTAGGATAACCAAGTTCCACTGGATATGCGTCCACCTTGAAAACATCTTTCGTATATTCAGGATTAAATAAACTCATATGATCTCTTGCAAATATTTCCTGCGTCATACCATCAGGCATCATAAAAAATGTCACAACATCAATATCATTGGGATTACGATTTTGTGTAGTTTCGACATTCTCCATAAAACTACCGTCAAGCCATTGAAATCCATCGATCATTCCAAGATTATGTAAAGCCTGACGATATCTCAAAAGACCACTTAATATATTTCTTCGTTCAGGGGTTTCAGAAAATTTATTGACAATATCCATCAACCCAACACGATAGGGAGACCTTTCTGGGCTATGTCCAGGCTGATCAGGTCGTATAGGAGGTATCAAACCTGAAATGTTCCAATCAGGTATCATTCTCTATCTCCCTCCATCTAATATTCTACTCTTAAGCAAGTAGCATACCCAAACTTCAACAATATATCTCATTATATTGCTTTTATCTTCCCCGAAATCAGCTTCGGCAAAAGCATATCTCGTTGAGTTTTGAGATTTCGATTTTTCGTGTGCAAATTATCCAACATTTTTGAAATGACTCTCACGTTATTTTCAAAAATCTTTACAATATCTGCATTTGGGACAAGTATCTTAATTTTTTGAACATCGTCTTTAGTAACAGAATTGAAAATCGATCCATTACCTATAATATCATCTTTATAAAATATGGTTTTCAATTGTAAAAATAAGAAATTTTGGTTTTCATCTGTATCCTTGCGGTTATAGTATCTCTTTGGAAATTATAGCAAACGGGCACTGTCGGGAGAGACAAGAAAAATCGGGGGAAGTATGTCGATATTTTTGTATTTTTTCGACATAGCTATAAACCTATGTCGGTTTTTTCGATTTTTACCCTATTGTATTAACCCTGATATGTATCATGACACATATACCATGATTACAAGCTCCAATAGATATAATCACCATAATAAATATCAATCAAAGGACTTACTGCCAATATGAAAATACTCTTTTTGGATGAGTCCGGTGATCATAACCTCACAAAAATTGACGATCAATATCCCGTATTTGTTTTAGGCGGGGTGATCGTAGATCGTGATAATCTCGAAAATCTCAATGAACGTATAGATCAGTTCAAAAAAGAGATGTTCGGTACAACGGATATTATTCTTCACACTGCCGACATCACACGCAATAAAAATGGCTTTGAACGACTAAAGGAAAAAGCATTTCGTGAGAATTTCTACGAGAAATTGAATCATCTTATCGCTACCCTTGATTTTAAAGTCGTTGCGTGCGTGATCAAGAAAAACGAACATGTTGCCAAATACGATTTTGCCGCTATTGATCCTTATATGCTTGGGCTAAATGTTCTTGTCGAACGGTTTTATATGGAGATTAAATCGGATGAGAAAAAAGGGCTTGTTATCGCTGAAAAGCGGGATCGTACTCTTGATCATGAACTTGAGCTATCATGGTTACAGCTTAAAATCAAAGGAACCCGTTTTCTCAAGGGTGCTGAAATCGAAGATCGCATTTCGGGTGGGCTAATTCTAAAAGATAAAAAAGAGAATCTAAACGGTCTACAACTGGCAGATTTAGTGGTTTCTCCCATCGGTCGACACATCATAGGTAAAAAGACAAACAAAGATTTTGAGATCATTGAAGAAAAATTTCGTAAAGATAAAAATGGAAAAGTTGGAGGACATGGATTAGTTGTATTACCGAAGGATAATTGACCCCCGCTACGCAGTGGTCAATTCTGAAAAGTAGTATACACGAAAATCTATAAATGATTCATAAAAATCTCTCTGTAGATTCTTTCAACTAAAAAAGTACTATGCCCATACTTGCGATTTTGGCATTTTAGAAATCATCGCTTTGGCTTGAATAAGCATCTTTTTTTGTGCTACAATGCTTGGAGCTTGGTTTTCGAGAGCAGACGTTTTTACGACACGGTTCACAATCTCTTGCGCTTTTTTCTCGATTTGCGCTTGATAAAGTGCTTTTGCCGATTGTTTCGGTTTGATAGCGATTTCGCACCCCAAAACTTTTGTCTCATAATCGCTACTTAGAGGCAAATTTTTAGGGATGAGTGGAGTCACTGTTTTATACTTTTTGTCATCATCGACACTGTTTTTTCTGCGATAGACATAGCCATGGAATCATCCTCTTCTTTGACTTTATCCTTATCTAAAGAGTTGTCTTTTTTAATCAACTGATTAATCACTTTTTTGAAAATTTCACGAGCTTCTATCATGCTTCGTGAATAATCACTCATCAACATTCCCGCTTTTAACACTCCTGAAACTTTTTCGATATACCCCGTCTCAACTAAAAGATTTTCACGTAATTTGAGAATGTTATTGATAAAACGTAAGACAATAACTAGTAAAACAATTTTTAAAATGGATGGACTGGCAAAGGCTAAATAATTCGCCATTAACCCATTTATTTTTAATGTATCAATAGATGGCGAGAAAAAAATACTATACAGCAAGCTGATTACCAATAAAGTTGCTATAACACTTGATCCGATTAAAAGTGATATGTATAAAATCATACTCACTTTTAAACTCTTCATCGAATCTGTAATCTGAAAAATTGCCTCAGTAATGGTTGCTTTTTCTTCTTCAATTTCGTCGTCTCTAAGAGATTTTATTCTTTCTATTTCATCATCACTTGCATATAACTCTTTTAATTCATCATCAGTTAACTTTCCTGATTCTTTTAAACGAATAATAATATTTTCAATTTGATCACTTTTCGATTGATAGACTAATACTTGTTCTTTTAAATCATATACATTTTTTGTAAGTTTTTCATTTTCTTCTTGCAAAATGATAAATTCTTGAAATATTTCATCATTTTCTTCTCTACCACCTCGTTTAATCAAAGAATCCATGATTTTTGACTTAGCATTTTTGATTACATCATCATCAACACCTACGACGATTTCGTAGAGAGCATTTTGTCCATGCGATTTTTTTTGAATCTCACGTGTTTCAATGAGCATTGCTTCTTCACCAACTTCAAGTTGTGCTTTTTTAAGAGCATCAGCAGGTGTCTCCCCTCTAAATGTCAATATTCTCATTTCTTCACTTTTTATAATATCTGATTTAGTTATGATAACATAGATGTCAATAAATAAACAAAAGTGTCTATTATTTCTAAAAATAATTTTATTAGGTAGGGAAATAATTTGAAGTTTTGGTGGAGGCGTCCGGGATTGAACCGGAGTCCTAAACCAAGAGAGTAAAGGCGTCTACATGCTTAGTATCGTTGTTTGTGTTTCAAACGCTCTCGCACAATCGAGCAAAGCTACTGCGTCCAATCCTCTAAATTCGTTCCCGTCCGAGGCATTCCGGGAGTATAGCTATCACAGGGGTTATACGCCAAGCCCTTCCGGTTATAGCATAGGAAGGTAGCGCAGTCCTAAATTAAATTAAACTTACGCTACAGCGTAAGCAGGACGGTAATTAGTGTTGTTTGCGTTTAAGCAAGTGTGAGCCGTGTAACGGAGCTGCTCAGTCCGGCGATGCAACCTAAACCTTCTTGATCCAGTCGAAGCCATGTCGCCCCCACGTGATAACCGAAGTCAGGGTGCAATTATAGCACTATTAACTGTTAATCAACGATTTAATATTGCGGGTAATCTCACAACATTTGGAAATTTTCTGAGTATGATTCAGTGTATCGTCCAAAAGGACGTTGACAATGGCAGAACCGACGATCACACCGTCTGCCCCCTGCACCTTTTCTTGTGCCGTTTTTTCATTGACCCCGAATCCGACGTAGACCGGAGTAGTACTGTGGCGCTTGATCATCTCCAAAACCGGAGCCAAATCTTCGCTTTTGCCGCTTCCGGTAATCCCGGCATAGGCGACAAGATAGATAAATTTACGTGCCTCCGCCGTGATCAGCGCGATCCGCTCTTCGCCGTCCGTCGGAGCGACAAAACTGATATTGGCGAGATTTCGGCTCTCAAACAAAGAGTGATACCCTTTTGCCTCTTCGTAGGGGACATCGGGGATAATGAGACCGTTTACCCCGATTTTTTGTGCACGGTCGAGAAGTTTTTCAATCCCATATTGGTAAAACGGATTGAAGTACCCCATCCATAACGTATCGATTGAGGGGGCAATCGCTTCGGAGATTGTAAGGATATCGGCAAACCGGAAACCGTTTTCGAGCGAACGTCCGTTCGCGGCTTCAATCACCGGGCCATCCGCTACCGGATCGGAAAAGGGGACCCCCAGTTCAAGGGTATCAACGCCGTTTTGCCCCAGGGCCAAAGCCAGATCAACAGTAAAATTTTTGTCGGGATATCCTGCTGTAATGTACGCTACAAGTTGCTTCACGCTATCTCCATATCGGGTAAAATTAAAAGGGAAAAATTGATTTTGGCGAGGTCGTTGTCCATCTTGAAATCTTCCTGCCACTGCATGAACATATCGGCAACGCTGATCAGCCATGTTACCGTCTCGGCATTTGCCGGACGCTCACGCTCCCGCAGCTGTTCAAGCGCATCTTCGACAAACGCCGCAAGCCGCACCATCGACTCCAGCTGAAGATAACCGGTCGCCGATTTAATGTTATGGAAAATACGGAACAGCTCTTCGACACTCCGGCGATACCGCTGTGGATGGCCCAAATCGATAATCAGCCCTTCCATAATCTCTACCATCATTGCGTAGTGGTCTAGAAACTCGTCAATAATTTCAAAGTCAAAATTGGCTTCTAACCCGCTCCGTACGCCCATAACAAATTCTCCTGATATCTCAAAATTATACCGCTTTTAATCTGACAAAATGCTCAGGATAGAGACGTACCTAAAAATTTAGGGTAATATACGAACTATAATCCAGAGTCCCCCGACGGGAGAAAAAGAAGAATGAAAAAACTGACCATCAGTACGATCAAAAAACGAAAAAACTCAGAGCCGCTGGTGATGATCACCGCCTATGATGCGCTGTTTTCCCGTTTATTGTCGGAAAGTGCCGATTTGTTATTGGTGGGAGACAGCCTTACCATGAGTTTCGGCGGCAATGGCGACACTCTCGGTGTCACGATGGATCAAATGATCTATCATACCAACGCCGTCTGCAAAGGCGCTCCCGACACGTTCGTCATCACCGACATGCCGTTTGGCACCTATATCGACACCAAAACGGCCCTCCTGAATGCGATCCGCGTCTATCAGGAGAGTCCGGCCGATGCGGTCAAAATCGAGGGGGGGGCTGATAAAGCCCCCATCGTTGAGCATCTGGTGCAAAACGGCCTTGCGGTGTGCGGCCATATCGGATTACTCCCCCAAAGCGTCCGTGCCGAGGGGGGCTACAAGATCAAAGGAAAAAATGAGGAGGAGGCCCTCTCTCTCATCGCGGATGCGCAGGCGATTGAAAAAGCCGGTGCCTTTATCCTCGTCATCGAAGGGGTAATCGCCGAGGTTGCGACCCGCGTCGCCCGAAGCGTCTCCATCCCCGTCATCGGGATCGGTGCCGGTAACGGCGTGGACGGTCAGGTATTGGTCTTCTCCGATATGTTGGGGTTCTATGAACCGTTTGTCCCCAAATTCGTCAAGCAGTATATGAACGGTGCAGCAGCGGTTAAAAATGCGGTTTTTGATTACAAAACTGACGTACAAAGCAGAGGATTTCCGAGTGACGCATACACTTATTAATCTCACGATCCTTGCTTTCCTGCTCCTTTTAACCGGATGTTCAAGTATGAATGCCACGACCTATGCAACCTTGCAGGAGATGGAAAAACAAAAATGCAATCGCATTCTAAGCCCCGATGAACGGCAGCAGTGCATCGCCAGTCACAGCCAGACATACGATCAATTTCAAGCACAAAAGATTTATCACTAATGGAACGTATCATCGAAATCGAAAAATTCACCGCCGAAGAGGTGACTGAGACCTCCCTTCGTCCCAGCGCATGGGATGAGTATATCGGGCAAGAGCAAATCAAAAAAAATCTGGGTGTTTTTATCGAAGCAAGCAGCAAGCGCCGCGAAGCGCTCGACCACGTCCTCTTTTACGGTCCCCCCGGTCTGGGAAAAACGACCCTCGCCCTGATCATCGCCAACGAGATGGGGAGCAATATCAAAGTCACCGCCGCCCCGATGATCGAAAAAAGCGGCGATCTGGCCGCCATCCTCACCAATCTCGAAGAGGGGGATATCCTCTTTATCGATGAAATTCACCGCCTCTCTCCCGCAGTCGAAGAGATTCTCTACCCCTCTATGGAAGATTTTCGTCTCGACATCATTATCGGGAGCGGTCCGGCGGCACAGACGGTGAAAATCGATCTCCCCCGCTTTACCCTAATCGGAGCGACCACCCGTGCCGGAATGCTCTCCAATCCCCTGCGCGACCGGTTCGGGATGAATTTTCGGATGCAGTTTTACACCCCCGAAGAGCTCTGCACCATTGTGACCAAAGCCGCTCTCAAATTGGGAAAAGAGATCGATCCCAAAGCGGCGCATGAAATCGCCAAACGATCCCGAGGCACCCCCCGTATCGCCCTACGGCTGCTTAAGCGGGTACGCGATTTTGCCGATGTCGCCAACGAAGCGACCATTTTGCATGAGCGTTCCCGATACGCCCTCGACCAACTGGGGATCAACGCCCACGGATTCGATGAGATGGACATCCGTCTCCTGAAACTCCTGATGGATGCAAAAGGGAGGGCCATGGGTCTATCCACCATCGCCGCAGCACTCAGCGAAGACGAGGGGACGATCGAAGATGTACTCGAACCCTATCTTCTGGCCAACGGCTATCTGGAACGGACGGCGAGAGGTCGTCTTGCAACCCCTAAAACCTATGAACTGCTCAAATTCGGCGTACCTCAGCACGGCTTATTTGAATCCTATCCCCAAGGATAACACCCATGAAACGCGAATATTTTACGATCGGTTTGCTGCTGGCCGTTTCCTTTGGCATGTACCGGTTGTATGAGCCTTTTTGGATGAGTATTATTGTAGCGTCCCTGCTCGCCGTCTCTACCCATAACATTCATACGGGGTTTTACCGTCTCACCCGCAGCCAGTTTTGGGCATCGGTCCTCTCCACTCTGGCCTTATCGGCCCTTTTCTTTGCTCCGGTCGGCTATTTTTTATTTCATCTCACCGTGATGCTCCAAAATCTTGACCCCTCTTTCTTGCAAAAATTTGAACTCTACCTTCGCGGATGGATCGGACATCTCCCCCCGGCCCTCTCCACGATCGAAGTGAGGATGGAGCACTCGCTAAGCCAGTTCGATCCGAGTGCGATTGCCCAACACTCCCTCGATTACGCCAGCCGACTCGGCGGATTTGCCATGTCTTTTCTCTCCAGTACCGTTTTTATTCTGGTTTTCTATTTTATCGCCCTCTATTACGGTAAAAATATTTTCGACTTCTTCAAAAATTCGGCCCATTTTCCGCAGCAGGAGAGTACCCTGATCCTCTTCGAGATGCGCTCTTCGATGAGCGTCGTCTTTTATTCGATCCTCGCTACGGCCGTTTTTGAAGGGGCCCTTTTTGGTATAGCGATCGAATACATGGGGTATAACGGCCTTTTATTCGGCATCATGTACGGATTTGCTTCCCTCATCCCCGTTGTCGGAGGAGTCATTATGTGGCTCCCCTTCTCCCTCTTTGAACTCTCCCAAGGCAATAGCCATGACGCCCTCTTTATCGCGCTGTATACTACCATCGTCATTTCACTGATTGCCGACACCTTTATCAAACCGGTTATTATCAAAATCATCAATCAAAAACTGATCAAGCCCGAAGAGAAAATCAACGAACTCATCATTTTCTTTGCAATTATTGCCGGGTTGAGTACCTTCGGTTTTTGGGGGATGATTATCGGTCCGGCGATCACCGTCCTTTTCTTGACCCTGATGCGCATTACCGGAAGCGTCACCCATGATCATAACGTCCGTTAATCTTGTTAACAGTCGATTGATCCGCTATTATTCGAATTTCCCTATGATACCACTATCAAAACTACAACAACGGAGAAACCGATGAAAAAATTTCTAAGTATCGCACTGATTCTGGGGGCGACTGCCCTAATGGCATGTCCAAACCAACAAGGGATGATGAACTGCGGAAACGGCCCTATGGGAAATAAAATGGCGGGAAAATGCCAATGCGACACCTCTAAACTTCCGAAACAGTTTGAAAATTTGGGGCTGAACGATGACCAAAAAGGGGAAATCCAAAAACTGCGCGAAGAGGCAAAAGCGTTCCATAACGAACATCACGAAAAAATGATGGCGGTTCTCACTCCGGAGCAACGTACAAAATTTGAAGCCTCTTTGACCAAAACCTGTAAAAAATGCAATCCGAAGGGTGCACCCCTCATGCCCAAAAACGGTATGGGATGCAAAGCGTGCGACACTAAATAAGCATGATTAAAATCCTCCTGATTGAAGACGATCTCGAGATATCGGACCTGTTAGGGCAATATCTCGGCCGCTACCAAATGGAGGTGATCGCCTACCCCCACCCCAAAGCGGCTCTCGCTTCACTGGGGATCGAATCATACGATCTGGTTTTACTCGATCTGACCCTCCCCGATATGGACGGTCTGGAGGTGTGCAAAGAGCTCCGGCAGCGAAGCGATATCCCCATCATCATCTCATCAGCCCGAAGCGATCTGGGGGACAAGGTGATCGCTCTGGAGCTGGGTGCCGACGACTATCTCCCCAAACCCTATGAGCCGCGTGAGCTCGTCGCACGGATACAGAGTCTCCTTCGCCGCACGCGCGGTAAAATGGTTCAAACCTCCGCTGAAACCTTCCGGGTAGAGGAGAACGGCATCACCAAAGAGGGTTCCCTCCTCCCCCTCACCCGCGCCGAGTTTGAACTCCTTGCACTGCTGATTAAACACCGCCGCCAGATCATATCCCGTGACTTTATCGCCAACAACGTCGAATCGATCCAGTGGGAGAGTTCGGAACGGAGCATCGATGTTCTGATCAGCCGAATCCGCCAAAAGATCGAATCCAATCCCCGACATCCGACCATCATCCGCTCCATTCGCGGCATGGGATACCAGTTTACTTTATGATTGCCCGCCGCCATTCCGTTTTTTTCAAACTGCACCTTTTCTTTTTTCTGGCACTGCTCGTTTTGATCTTGCTGTTTCTCTCGGCGTTGCATGAGCAGGAACGGCAGAAGTTCCATCTCCTGACCCACCGTTCGATGGAGCTCTCCCAGATTGTCGAAGAGAGCAAAGCCCGCACCTGTATGGATCAGAACAACGAACTCGAAGCGGCAGGATTTCAGAGTATAGAGGGGAGAACACCCCATTGTGAAGCGATCCGCCTCCCTTCGCCGTTGCGTTCCAAACTGCGTTCGCGCAATATCTCCGTCACGATTTACAAAGATGATCAGGGGTTCATCTACGAACTTGCGGGGGAACACTGCACGATGTACTATCGGGATACTGCCGAGGGGCAAAGCTACTATTTTGTCTGGTTCCTCTTTTTTGCCCTCTTCGGAGGACTGGTAAGCATGTATCTTCTCCTGTGGCAAAACCTCCGTCCCCTCAAAACCCTTTTTGAAGAGATCCGCCGCTACGGCGAAGGGGAGATCGATATCAACATCCGAAGCAAAGGGAGGGACGAAATTGCCCTCATCTCCAACGAATTTCAATCCGCCCTCGAAAAGCAGGCGAAGCTCAAAGCCTCACGAGAGCTGTTTCTTCGAAACATGATGCACGAACTCAAAACCCCCATTACCAAAGGGAAACTGATCGTCGAACTCGAAGAGCCGCGTCCCAATATCCTCCTCCTCGGAAAACTCTTTTCACGGATGGAGAGCCTAATCACGCAGATGGCGGAAATCGAAAAAATGCACGCATTTGCGCTGGAACGTGAGAATGCAAAATTGGAGACTCTCATCAATACGGCTCTGAAAAATCTTCTGATCTCCGAAGAAGCGGTACGTGTAACAGGATGCCAAAAAATGCTTTACGTCGATCCTCTTCTCTTTACCAGTGCTCTGCAAAATCTAATCGACAATGCCCATCGCCATGCATCCTCTCTGCCGATCATAATCGATTGCACCGACGAGGGGATTTGTGTCCGTAATCACGGAGAGGCACTCAATCGTCCTATTGAAGAGGCCTTTGAAGCTTTTGTCACCGAGCAAGGGAGTGGAGGATTGGGATTAGGGCTTTATATCGCCAAATCGGTGTGCGAACTGCATGATTTCAGCCTCAATTATCGGTATGACGAAGGGGTTCACCGTTTCTGTATCCGCTTTACGCAAACGTCCCTTTCACGGTGAGCCTGTCGAACCTTTTTCCTTCGACAACGCGTTTCCTTAAGCTCAGGACAAACGTCGCTTAAAATAGACCCATATCAGCGCCGAAACCGCTGCCATCGCAAAACTAAGGGCCATCCCCAGCGTCATCCATTCGCCGATGAGATACCCGATCTGCGCATCGGGGGCGCGATAAAACTCGACCACTCCCCGTCCGATGCCGTATGCCACGCCATAGAGCAAAATCAGCTCCCCCTCGAACGCTTTGCGCTTGCGGTAGAGATAGATGATGACAAAGACGACGATCCCTTCCACAAACGCTTCATACAGCTGCGAAGGGTGGCGGAGGGTATCGTAGACGAATATCCCCCACGGCACGTCGGTCGCACGACCTACGAGTTCCTGATTGAGAAAATTCCCGATCCGTCCGAAGACGTAGCCCAGCGGCACCGAAACGGCAACCAAATCCATGAGCCGTCCGAACGGAATCCCGTGACGACGGTGATAAAGATAGGATGCGGCCAAAAAGCCGATGATCGCCCCATGAAAACTCATTCCCCGAATCCCGGTAAACTCTCCGTCGACAAACGGATTGAATATCTGCCACGGATGGCTCAGGTAATAGGAGGTATGGATATCGTAAAAAAGGACATACCCCAACCGCGCCCCCAGAATGACACCGATTTCAGCATAGATAAAATAGTCGTCCAGCTCCATTCGGGTAATCGCGATATGATCTTTTTCAACGATCCATTTCGCAATCATGAGTGCAGAGAGCAGCGCCAAGACATACATTAACCCATACCAATGGACAGGAATGGAGCCGATCGTAAACGCTACCGGATTAAAATGCTCGTAAATGTGGTTCCAAAATTCCATTATTGTTCAATTCCTTTAATATCTTTTTGAAGTTCACCCAACTCCTCTTCGATAAATTCCTCTATCGCTTCTAGGGAAGGGAGATTAATTTTGTATTTTGAAACAAAAAGCTGATTACTTAGCCCCGCCGTAGCATACTCTACTTTGGTATGATTTTTCGTCGCACACAGTATCAGACCGATAGTTTGTAATTCGTCAGGCAGTGCCTGACTTTTTTGAAACGGCAATGCAAATTGGTCAGGCACTGTCTGACTTATTTGAGGATATGTCAAATAAAATTGTCTAAATAGCTTTAAATTTGTATTTGAAAGAGCTTTGATATTACTCAAATTACGTGCTAAATTTTCAAGCAAGCTCACATTCAATCGCTTCTTTAAGAGGTTTCAACATCGTCCGTACAATATTTTCAATAATAGCCATGTTCACCCCTTCATAATCGTGCGCAATAAAGTTGCGAACATTGTAAGCCCCTTTGGCATATTCAGCCAATATGTCATCCTCAAACTTCATTTTTCCCAGTGTTTCGCCTATCTGCAAAAACGACATCAGCACAGCAGGTTTAGAGATACGATGAGAGAGGGCATCGGTGACAATGCCATTGTGTTGTGCGATAATGTATTCAATATCATCGATCATTTGAAGTATAAATTCGAGTTTCGATTTAGACATTGACGACATCCGCTAAAATGTATTTTTTACCGACAGCGTTCAGGGTTTCGACATCGACGAAATCGATCTCTTTTTGAAAATCCCGCTTCAACGCTTCTTTGGTATCTACGATATGATTGATCGCATTCCAGCCATTGTATTTTTGTAAATACTGATTGATATCTTTGATTTTATACAAAATATCGATGTCGCTTTGCTCATTTGCTTCGTCACGTGCATAGCTACCAAAAAAACCGAGAAGTATAAACCCCTCCTTTTCATATTTTGGTTTGAGAAGTTTTAGTTTTTGAGATATATCCTCTTTTGTCATCGATCAATCCTTCGATAGATGGTGTGAACCATTGTACACCCTTAGGGTTAAAACGTCACCACTTTCCAATCACTTTTGAGTGCCTGCGTTAAAAACTCTCCCGTATGGGTCGGCTCGATCCCCAGTGCGCGGAGCGGTTCCGTAACCCCGTAATCGTCGCTGCAAACGACGCATACCGAAGCTTTGACACCGCTCTCTATGACGTTGGCTACCATTGCTTGCAACTCGGTGTTTTCCGCCAACAGTTTCGCCGAAGGGCCCCATACCATCAGATGCGCTTCATCCCAATAGCCGCGCGGCAAAATAACGCTTCCGTACAAAAGGACGAGTTTTTTCGCGACCTCGATTTCGCCGCTGCTCCATACAATGAGGAGCTTATCCATGTTTGTGACCTTGTTGATGCTGCCCCATGATCTGTTTCATCACCTCTAAATTTTGATCCAGACGGTACGCTTTTCCGAATCCCATCACGACACTGCCGCTTTTAGGGGAGAGTTTAAAAAGGTGAAAATCTCCCATTTGGGTCAACGACGTCACCAGTTCGGGATCAAAATGGGCTTTGAAACGCTCGATCGCAGGTAAATACAGCTCCTCTTCACGCGTGATTTCAGTGACATCCGCTTCAATCGTCACCCGCTTGCGGGCAAAGGGCTGTACACATTGGGATTCATCTTCGACAAACAGCAAAGAGACTTTGGGATGTACCAAAAGATTGCGTCCATGCTGAGCAACGGTACTGATGAGGATGTAAAAATCATCTCCTATCCGAATATAAGGAGCGGTACTGGCATACGGTTCCCCCTCAGGGGTGAGAGAAGCCATAATGAGGGTTTGAAACGTCTCTAAAAAAAGTTCTACTTCCTGGGTTGTCATTGTTTCAACGCCTCGGCAATCAGTTCAATCGGATTTTTAAAGACGACGTCAACCTCTGCCTCATGCATCGAATTATTGATCTGCATCCGGCATGCGCTGCACTCTGCCGTGACGATCTGGGCACCGCTGTTTCGGATCATCGCCGCTTTGGGTTTCCCGGCTGCCTGAGCGAAATGAAACTTCTCCGTCTGCATCGTTACTCCGCCGAAACCGCAACAGGCATTCGGATCACTCATCTCTTTAATCGTATAATTTTGAGAGACCAGACGACGCGGTTCCTGATATATCCCCTGCATTTTTCGAGCATGACAGGGATCATGATAGGTCACTACGAGATCGCTTCGCCCTTTGGACGCCAAGAGGGTTTTAAGCTCACTCTTTTGCTCCAGCCACTCGGTCGCCATAAAGATTTTGCTTTTCAGTTTTTTGGCACGCTCCAGCCATTCGGGCTGATCGTGAAAAAAATGTTCATAATCGACCTTGATCATTGCGCTACACGTTGCTTCGGGGATCAGGATCGCTTCAACCTCGTCCATAAAACTCTCAAAATAGACGATATTTTTCTTGGCATTATGGTCCACCGTCGCGAAATCCCCCGTAAAGTAGGCGGGAGCACCGCAGCAAAGCTGTTTTTTGGGGATAAACGCATCGATTTGGAGCGCTTCCAATATCTCCAAAAGCCCCTTGCCGATCTCGGTGTAATTGTAGTTGGCGAGACATCCGATGAAGATTGCAACCCGCCGTTTCCCGCCGTTGGGGATGTTTTCGGGATAGCTGTTGAGAAACGACGTTTTCCCCAGTGAGGGAAGCAGGCGGTCTTTTTTGATAATGGGGAGGGAAAATCGGGGCTCCATCGATTGCGTTTGGGCTTTTATTTTGAAGCCGCACGTCTGAAAAACGTATCCGAGCTTAAAAAGGATGTCCATCGTCGTACGGTGGCGAAGCAAAAAGAAAAATGCTTTTTTAAACCATGCGATTCCGAATTTTTCGGCCAGATCGGCACGTACCTGTTCGATAATCATATCGGTCGGAAGTGCTTTGGGACAGACATCGACACAGTTGGTACACAAAAAGCAGCTCTCGAAAATGTCTTTGGCATTTTTATCGAGTTCAAGATATCCCCGTTCATAAGCACCAAGCAAATCGATAAATCCGCGCGGACTGGTCACTTCATCGGCATTGACGTTGTGAATGGTGCAAACGGGGATACATTTTCCGCATTTGATACATGCATCCGATGTTTCCGTATAATTAAAAATCTCGTGAGGTTTTGACATACGTTATACCGTTTTACTAAACGCTTTGTCGCTCATCGCATGACGCTTCATGTAAGCGTCAAACGGCATCGCGATATTACGGATCAGCAGGGTCCCCGTAGGGGAACATTCGATCGATGTCGGTGTTATCGTAATAAGATCATCCTCTTCAAAAGGTTTCAACGCTTCGAGGGCATCGGCAAAATAGTCACCGAATTTTACGCCGTATTTTTGTTCGAATCGGGGTATGTCGAGTTTGAAGTTGCTCATCAGCTCCATAATCACATATTGGCGGATACGGTCATCCTCATTGAGGGCAACTCCCCGTTCAAACGGAAGCTTACCGGCATCGATTGCCGCTTCATACGCGTCCATCTCTTTAAAATTCTGCGCATAATAGTCAGCACCCTCGCCGATACTGGTGAGTCCGATACCGATTAAATCGGCCCCCCCTTTGGTCGTATACCCTTGGAAATTGCGGTGCAACTCCCCTTTATCGATCGCTTTAAAGAGTTCATCTTCGCTTTTGGCAAAGTGGTCCATTCCGATCATCCGGTACCCTTGAGAACTCATATAATCGACCGTGTAACGCATGATGGCCAATTTTTCCGCCGGATGGGGCAGCGTCGTCTCATCGATTTTACGCATCGTCTTTTTTAACCACGGCACGTGGGCATAATTGAACACCGCAAAACGGTCAGGATTGAGAGAGACCGATTGTTCCAACGTCTTTTTAAAGGTCTCTAAATTCTGATACGGAAGTCCGTAAATCAAGTCGACGTTGACACTTACCATATTGTATTTGCGGGCCAGTTCCATTGCCGCTTTCGTAATCTCATAGGGTTGAACACGGTGAACGGCGACCTGCACTTTTTCGTCAAAATCCTGAATGCCGAAACTAACACGATTGAATCCGGACTCACTGAGCACTTTCATCTGCGCTTCGTTAATGTGACGCGGATCGATTTCACAACTGATTTCCGCATCTGCCGTAAAGTTTTTAAAATGGTTTTTAATCGCGTCAATCGTCCGTTTCAACTGATCATCATCCAAAAAGGTAGGGGTGCCTCCGCCGAAATGGAGCTGAATCACCGGACGGTTTACATCAATATGGCGGCTCATGATTTCCAATTCACGGGTAAGATACTCGATATAACGCTCTTTTTTATCCTCTTTTGAGGTAAAAACGACGTTGCATCCGCAAAAATAACAGGCATTCTTACAAAAGGGAATATGAAAATAGAGCGATAACGGCCGTGACGGATCCTGAGTGTGAAGTTTTTCCAGATAAGCTTCATACGTAAATGCATCGCTAAACTCTAACGCTGTGGGATAACTGGTATAGCGGGGACCGGGTTTGGAGTATTTAGTAAATTTGTCAAAATCAAGCATATGTCATATCCGTTTTGTAGTATAGTTTACGATTATACCCATTTGGATTAAATATCGGCTAAAATTACCCCCTTTTAGGGTAACAAGAAGAGGCTGAATCCAAAAAATTTAGTCAGAGCATTTATTATTTTAAACTTTAATGCGATAAA
Source organism: Sulfuricurvum sp. (assembly GCF_023229695.1). Lineage (GTDB taxonomy): Bacteria > Campylobacterota > Campylobacteria > Campylobacterales > Sulfurimonadaceae > Sulfuricurvum. The sequence continues at coordinate 38,545 of NZ_JALNYS010000020.1, read as the reverse complement.
ATAATCACATTTAGAAATTACTTTTCGATTAAAGAGGATTCATGAGTCGTATCAAAGTACTGATTGTGGAAGATGACGAAGTCACCGCAATGAATTTAAAAATGTCATTGGAAAAGCAAGGGTATGACGTCGTATCGCTTGCAGACAACGCTACAACTGCTCGAAATAAAATAAAAATTTACAATCCGGATATTGCCCTTATCGATATCGGACTTCAAAAAAGCAGTGACGGAATTGAACTTGCCCAATACATTCGGGACAAAAATCCGCTCCCTTTTATCTATCTGACGGCGCACTCGGATAATGATATGCTTGCAAAAGCCAAAAAAACAGAACCCTACGGGTATATCGTCAAACCTTTTGATCCCGTCAACCTCCACACGACCATTCAAATGGCGCTGTACCGTTTCAAAGAGGAGAAAAAAAGAAGCGCCGATCTGGATGAGCTGAAATCGTCACAGGAACATCTCGAAAAACTGGTGTTTGCCAAAAAACTCTCCGATAAACCGATCGTCGAATTTGGTGACGGATACCGTCACGATACCGGTCTCGGAGAGACCTATTACCAAGGGAAGGTTATTAAACTGACGAAAAAAGAGAACGCGTTTATCCGCCTTCTTGTCGCTCAGCTGGGGACCGTCGTTGATTTCGAGCAGGCGATCAATTACGTCTGGGAGACCAAAGGGGCAACCGATAACAGTGTCCGTACCCTCGTATGGAGACTCCGCAATAAACTCCCTACCGATGTCATTAAAAATGCCTCCGGAGTGGGTTACTATCTCGAAGATTGATTCGGGTTTTTCACCCGAATTTGTTCTTAAATTCCCTCTCCATCACGCCATAAGCCTCGTTATAATCAAAAGTCGTATCTTCCGCCAATGCTGATTCTTCGATCAATGCCGCAAGTCGGGAGAGCTCTTCAAAGCGAAAATTTGCACTCGAGCCTTTAATGGAATGGGCGATATGGGCCAGTGTCTCATACGACCCTTCTAAAATAGCCGATTTCAGTTCCTGAAAAGAGTTTTTCATTTTCTTCCGGTAGATCTCCAAAAGCTGATTCACCTGATCCTCCTCCAGCATCAGAGCATTCATCAGTTGCTCCATATCGATATTGGAATACTTGGGAGTGACCCGGGCTTTGTTTCCCTTAACGATAAGTTCCGATGCCAGATATCGTTCAAATATCTGTTCAATCTCTTTGATTACGATCGGCTTTCCTAAAAACGCGTCATATCCGTTCTTCATCGCCTTATCGGAAGCCCCTTTAATCACATTGGCAGTCAAAGCGATAATCGGGGTACGGGAAAGGGTATTCTCGTTTTCGTAAACACGGATCGCCATAGTGGCATCATTCCCGTTCATCACCGGCATCTGCTGATCCATCAAGATCACATCAAAAGAGCCGTTGCGATACCGTTCAAGTGCTTCTAGCCCATTCGATGCAACCGTACATGAAATGCCGTAACGCTCCAAAATAATTTTAATCAGCTCCTGATTGGCAAAATTATCCTCCGCTACCAAAACCTTCCCTTTAAATCCCCTCACCGGTTTGGGAGATGCTTCAACCTCTTGGCTCTGTCTCCCCTGAATCCCCAAAACATCATTTAATACCCTTTGAAATTTGGTACAGTAGATCGGAAAGGTCAACGACACGATATTCGGAATCTTGTCATAGCGGTCATCCAGGAAATCCATAATGGCGATGGAGGGGATTTTCCGCTCAACAATCGTTTCGATCACAGCATCATCGATTGAACTCTCTAAAAAAATCACCAGATCGCATTTCTCTTCCACACTCTCAATATGTCGGATAGATAACCCGAAATAATCCCAATACCGCTGCAAGGACTCCAGTTTATAACTCTCTTTAGGGTGTACCGAAAGCAATCCGAACGAAAAAGCTTTAAAAACCGATGGATCAAATTTGACCAATTCACACTCACGATTCACCTCTACCGGAAGACTGAAGGTAAACGTACTCCCTCTCCCCAAAGATGATTCAAGCCCTATTTTTCCCCCCATATGTTCAGCCAACTGCTTACAAATCGAGAGACCAAGTCCCGTGCCACCACTTAGTTTACCGACGGCTTCCTGAGCTTGGGAAAACGGATCGAAAATACGTTCTTGATCACTTTGGGCAATCCCCACCCCTTCATCACGAACCGAAAGGGTCAAAATCCCATCGTTAAACCGTGCTTCAACATGAATCATCCCCCCCCGCTTACTAAACTTAATGGCATTGCTCAAAAAATTTCCGACAATCTGATTGATTCGAAGGGCATCGGCAATGAGCTCATAGGGGATAGAGGGGTCAATATAACTGGTAAGGGTAATACTTTTTGCATTGGCACTGGGGACGAACAGCTCCATCGTATGCGATATCTCATCATGGATGTTAAAAGGCTGCGGATCTACGGTAAATTCACCGCTGCGCAATTTTGAAAAATCGAGAATATCGCTGATGATCTGGAGAAGATTCTCGCCGCTGTTACTAATGATATCAAGATAGTTTTGATGGCGTGGGGAGGTGGCTTCATCTTTAAGAAGGGCGACAAAACCCAAAATCGCATTCAAAGGGGTCCGTATCTCATGTGACATGTTAGATAAAAAGTACTCTTTTGCTTTTCCGGCATTAATGGCCTCTTGTTCTTTACGATAAATCGTATCGGTGTAGAGTTTTAATACCGCTGCCAGATTGTAATCCAGTATATAACTGATCTCGTCAAATATCTCCTGATCGTTAATGTTCAGTCGGTAGGTTGCATTGATGGTGGCCTGTTTGAAATAGGCACAGAGGATAAAAAGCTCATCAGCCCGCAGCTCCTTATTTTTCAGGTATTCGATCAGTTCAGCCATAATGGGGCACTCCCCCATCTTGACAAATCCTGAAATCACCCCGATAAAATAATCAAAAACATTGTTTGCATACTGAGTCAGAAAAATAGTGGAATCGATCTTGTGCCGTTTTAAAATAGCCGCACACTGCGTGTCACTTACCCACTCCAGCAAAATAGACTCTTTTGCCGCTACCAGATTATTTTCGGATTTTACCAGCTTTTCAAAAACACTACTTTTCATCAATTCTCCGTACTGTTTTGCTACAATATACATTATAAAGGATTTACATGACATATTATTCGGATATGATACTCAAAATAGTTAAAATAGGGGTGTTATTACTGCTTGCAGGAGTGGTAGGATCGATCGGATTGGGGTTTGGGTGGATTGATTCGGCACGTGAAAGTGCATTACACTCTTTTTTTGCCTATACGATGATTGTAAGTACTCTTTCACTCCTGCTCTATCTGGCGGGGAGTTATATCGAATCCAAAAAGCTCATCACATGTACCGGATGCAAATTGGTCAATTACGTCGGAAATTTTATTATCTATCTCGTATTGGTTGCAGTGCTCGGTACAATCGATCTCTTTCTCTATTAAAAACTGACTTTACGCACCTTGTCTAAACAAGTGGGAAAAGGTTAGTACTCTCCCGTATCCGAAAGATACGGGAAGCTTCAGGGGGTTGTAGGGAATTTAGTCCCTGCCACTTTACGGGCTTTGCCCGGAAAGTGTGTAACATCAGTTAAAAAGGCCACCACCTTTTTTTTATCCGCTTTGAGAGGAGTTTTTCGGCCTCTTTTTGCCTTTTTTTATCCAGCTTATCCAGAAGTGTCCCGCCAAAAAGCATATCAATTTTCCGTTGAAGCGTTCGTGAAAATTCCCCATCTATATTTGCGTGACACAACTCTCCATACCGGTTTTCATACACCACCTTGATCATATCATGGCGCTTAATCGGTGCTTTAAAATCTGGATAATAGGCACTCTCCTCCTCGTGCGTAGACTCACCGCTTGTCGCGATGATGCGAGGGTTGATCAGCTCCATCACCCCCTCTTCAGAACTCACCACTACCGCACACGCGGGGATGGCAATCTGTATCGCGGCAATAGCGCTCAAACCGTGATGCGCCATCGTATCGTGCATATTTTCCAACAGTTCAAACAATTCATCATCAAATTTCCGTACATCCGCAGATACGTATTTGATCCGCTCATCCGGATAGGTGATCAACTCTTTAATCATGCTTGCTCATTCTCCAAAGGGAACCCCCCGAAGAGGGGTTTTTTTAGTGGCTTTTGCGAACCACGATCAACATTTTAATGTTAATAACAATAAAACGGATAAATTGCCAGATTTTACACGTACGCATAAAAATGACAAAACCTGTCGGAACCATTGTCGTAAAATTTGCATCGTACGGTTTGATATATTTTTCGATTTCTTTCATAATATTCTCCTTTTTTTATATTGATGTTACACACTTTTCGGGCAAAGCCCGTAAAGTGGCAGGGACGGCCCAGCCGGCACTTCGTGCATCGTCCGGGTTCCAAAGCTAAAAAAGCCAAGCAGTTGGCTTTTTTGACGCTTTTCACCCATACAACCCCCTAAAGCTACCCGCATCTTTCGGATGCGGGAGATTAACTCCTCTTGACGTACTTTTCAAAGTGCGTCAAATCCGTTATTCAGGGATCATCGTCCAGCCCGGATTGAGCTTGGCTTTGTAGATGAACATATGGTGAAGGATATGTTTGATCCAGTGTCCGGCCAAACCGATTTCACCGAAAGTATAATCCAAATCACGCCCAAGTCCCGGATAGGTTTCAAAATCCGGTACAACGGGATAAACGGTCAATGCCGCAGCAGTACCGTCAAACAACCCTTTCCCGGCAGAAGCGACACATGCCGCTCCCATATGCGCCATAGAAGCTTCATGCAGGTGTGCATCCGGCCCTTTTTTGATCAAATCACAAATACTGTGGGCAACCGCTTTACCGATAATACCGCTCGGCATACCGGTACGCGGAGGAGTTGGAGAAATCGGCGTACCGTTTGGCGAACTCATCGGTTTGGAAATCGGATGCGGCGGAGCAAACGCGATTCCCGCAGCGAAAAGATTTTTATAGGTCGGATTTTGGTACGTTTTCGGCCAATCGGATGCCTTCCAGTTGTCGTACGTTCCCGCATCGTATTTTGCATCAACTTTCATAAATCCGTTCGGGGCAAATACGGTTGCCGTGATGTCTTCTCCCGCTTTGTTATACGCCTTAAGTCCTACCCCGGCAAACGGCGGGATCAACATAGCGAAATCAAAACTCTCTTCTCCCATTGTCCCATCCAGCAGTTCATAATGAACTTTGCCCGCTTCTACTTTATTGACGCCCGCACCGATCAGCCATTTGACGCCGCGCTCCGAATAGAGCGACTCGGCAAAAAGGCGTGAAGAGGCCGCATATCCGCCGCGCTTCATGTGAAGACCGCCGATACCGAAATCCCCGAGGAATGATTCATTCGAAATCCATTGGATATCCGCCAATTCACGGACCCCGGCTTTACGCAGTTCATGTTCGATATTAAAGATATATTCGAATGCTGCCCCTTGACACGTACACAGTCCGTGCCCCGTACCGATAAGGAACTTTTGACGCTCCCCTTTTTTCATTTTGGCGATGCATTTTGAAAACTCTTCGGATGCGTGCGCCGCATGGTCCGCCGTACAGACGGAAACGGTATGCTCTCCCAACGTAGAGCCTTCACCCAAGCCCGGTGTTGCACCGAAGTTAAGTTTCGGTCCCGTAGCGTTGATCAGATAATCATACTGAACCTCTTCGCTTTGACCCGCCTTCCCCTGTCCGGTATATTCAACGGTCACAAACGGCTTGGTACTGCTTGCGCTCCCCTCCGGATTAATACTGACTGCTTTTGCTTGTTTATAAGTGATACCCGCTTTTGCGTATACGGGAGCAAGGTCAAAAGTAACTTCCTCTTTGGCCATCTGACCGACACCCACCCAAATATTCGATGGAATCCAGTTCCATTTTGCATTGGGGGTTACTACGACCACCTCATGCTCTTTGCCAAGCCAATCGGCTGCAAACGTCGCAGCCGTATGCCCTGAGACTCCGCCGCCTAGAACAACTACTCTTGCCATTGCTTCTCCTTCAATTTATCAATTTATCTGGGAATGATTATATTACCATTACATCACATTTATATCACATTCTTAAATTAACCATTGTTAATTTGAGTAAAAAATTTCTACAAGCAATTGCTGTTACTTTTCTTCTCAGTCATCAAATATTATAAAATTTTGATAACTATTTCATACACATTATTCGACAGATTTGGATGGTTTTTAATCCGTTCCAACGCATTTTTCATGGCCGGCTTATCTTCGGAGGAGAGTTTCTGATAATTTTTAAATGCCCCTGCCAACCCCGAGGCAATCTGGGGATTAATGGTATCGAGTTCGATAATTTTATCGGCAACAAAATCGTACCCTTCTCCGGAGCGGCTGTAAAAGGCGATCGGATTGCGGGCAAAACTGCCGATCAGAGCACGGACCAGATTCGGAACTTTCAAATCAAATGCCGGATCGTTCAAAAGTTCAACCACCCGTTCCAATGTCCCTGAGCGCCGTGAAGAGGCACGAATTGCAAAATATTTGTTCATTAAAAGCTGTTCGTGCGCATGACGCGCGTAGAAATCCTCAAATGCCCCCTCTGCCAGTGCCGGGGCATAGTTCTCGAGCAAATCAAGAGCCCCCAAACGGTCGCTCATCGAAAGCGACCTATCGTAATGCATTTTGCACATCTCGCCGAGCCCCTCCTCTTCCAAACACATCAAGAAACCCAAAAGGCGATTTTTAAGGGCCCTGTTCCCCATACTTTTACCGTCAATCGCACAATTATCGGGCGCATACAGCCGATTGATCTGATCTTCAAGTACGCTTCGGTATCGAAGGGCAACTATTTTTTTAAGTTTTTCCGTCGCACGGTTGATCGCGGCGACGTCAATGACCGCCTGACGCTGCATCAATGCCGTAATCGTCGGAAGCTCCAGCAATTGTGCTTTAAACATCGGATCCAGTGAGGCATCGCTTAAAATAACGCCGAAACTCTCAATGAAACGCTCATCCGCCTCTGCAGAGTCCATCATGGATTCAAGCGTTTCCAGCGCAAAACGTTGTGATGCTTCATACCGGACGTATCCGTCCGAATCGTATGCCATTAAGAAGGGGTAATCCACCTCATCGCATTCAATTGTGACAGGAGCGCTGAAATGACGGTTCAACGAAAGGCGCGGAGGCGTTTTGATCGACGAGAAAATAATTTCGCTCACCGCTTGATCGATCCACATCACATCATTATGGAAAAGGGGAACATCGGAGGTGATCAGCGGATAACAAGAACCGTCTTCCGCGAGTAGCGCCAATTTCAACGGCATCGCATACGGCAGCTGCTCGCAGTTTTGAGTATTTTTCGGTATTTTTTGGATGATTTTTAATCGCAACTCTTCGGCCGATCCATCGTATGTACTGCTGACCTGCAACACCGGAGTCCGTTCTTGAGAATACCACCGCTTAAACTGTGTCAGATCAATCGGGCTCTCCTGCTCCATCGCCCATAAAAACTCTTCGGTTCCCACCGCTTGGCCGTCAAAATTTTCGAAATAGCGCTCCATCGCACGACGGAATCCCTCTCTCCCCAAAAGCGTATGGAGCATCCGAATCACTTCGGCCCCTTTCTCGTAGACGGTCGCCGTATAAAAATTGTTGATCTCCATGTAATGATCCGGCTTGATCGGATGGGCGGTCGGGCCGGCGTCTTCGACGAACTGACGTTCCCGCAATGCGCGGACATCATCGATCCGCTGGGTCAATTCTGAGTTCATATCGGCACTGAAACACTGATCCCTAAATACCGTCAGTCCCTCTTTGAGCGTCAGTTCAAACCAGTTACGGCACGTGATGCGGTTGCCCGTCCAGTTGTGAAAATATTCATGGGCAATGACACTCTCAATCCCCATAAAATCTCCGTCGGTAGCACTCTGTTCATCGGCCAGAACGTACGAAGAGTTAAAAATATTGAGCCCCTTGTTCTCCATCGCCCCCATATTGAAACTGTCGACTGCAACGATATTGTAAACCTCCAGATCGTATTCGCGCCCATACTCCAACTCATCCCACTCCATCGACTTTTTGAGTGAGCGCATCGCATGACGGCACTTCTCCTCATTTCCCAGATCGCAGTAGATCGCCAAAGCGACCGATTTGCCGCTCATCGTCGTGTAGCTATCGTGAATACTCCCCAAATCACCCGCCACAAGGGCAAACAGATAGGAAGGTTTCGGAATCGGATCTTCCCAGACGGCCAAATGTCTTCCGTTGTCCAAAGTTGCCGTTCCCCGTAAATTGCCGTTGCTGAGCAAAATCGGACACGTTGCCTTGTCGGCAATAATCTTCGTCGTAAATCGGGTCATCACATCGGGGCGGTCAATACAGTAGGTAATCCGGCGAAACCCCTCGGGCTCATTTTGGGTGCACCAGATGCCTCCGGAACGGTACAACCCCTCCAACGCCGTATTTTCATCCGGATAGATGCGGGTAATAACCCTTATGGTCGCCGTATCACGATCCAAAGGGAGAAGAATCGCATCTTCCTCTTTTGTGTACATCCCCTCCTCAACCAAAACATCATCCACCCACAAAAGCTCAAGGTCCATCATCTCGCCGTCCAGTCTGAGTTCCTTGGCCTCGGAGTTTTGGCGTTTGATCTCCATCACATTGTCGACACGCGTTGAAGTGGAATCAATGATAAATTCTAACGTACAGGTTAAAACGGTATAGGGACTCGGCTGATAATCTTTTAAAAAAATGGTAGTATGCGTTTGCTGCGTTTGCATCGTTCTCTCTTGCTGTTTTTTTGAAATCATACTCAAATTACACCACACTTAAGGCATAAAAATTCAAAAACAAACAGCACGCACGACGTCACCCGCTACCCGATTCTAACCCGCATTCGAAGAGATCATCGGAGCTTCCGTTGCGCTGCACCCTCAACCCTTCTGCGAGAATCGTTCAGCTCATCGCGTCCATGCTCAAAAGCAGCTCATCCATTTTTTGATCAACCATGCCGACATACTGCGTCAGGTCCATCATCTCCCCCATGTTTTGATTCAACGCTTCGCTATTGTCGCTGATGGCCTGAATTAAAATATTAATAGTGGCCGAAATTTCCGCCAAACTTCTCTGAGTCCGCTCCGCCAGTTTACGAACCTCATCGGCGACCACGGCAAAACCCCGCCCGTGATCACCCGCCCGTGCCGCTTCGATCGCGGCATTGAGGGCCAAAAGATTGGTCTGATCGGCGATATCCCCGATCGTCGTCAAAATTTCTTTGGTCTCTCGAGCATTGCCGGCGAGAGATTGAAGATTGTCGGCAAGATCGTGCTCTTTTCTTGCAACACTCTGAATACGCTCTACGGTCGTATTGATCATTCCGTTAAGTTCCACAAACTGGGTAGAACGGAGCGCTTCAATCGTTGCTTTAAGCTGCTTTGTATTGTTATTCAGTACCTCTTTGGCCTCGATATTCAGATGTTCCATCGATTCCAAAGCGAATCCAAGATCATTAATCTTTGCCAGCATCCCCCCCATTTTGGCCTCGACATTGACATTGGCACGGGTTGAAAACTTCCCCTCTCCCAACTCCGAGAGGACATGGATCGCATTATCCAGATTCCCTTCAATCGCGTTAATCATATTATTCATCGTTTTGCGGAGCAAATGGACATGCGGCGTTTTAGAATCGCTCTCCACACGGCATTGATAATGCCCCTGCCCCACTTTATCGGAAAGCAAAACCATCTCACCCGCTACCAATGTATCCTGACACAGCATCTCTTCATAGGCGATTACCAGCGTATTGATCTTCTCTTCCACACTCCCGGGAGCTGCTTCCAACAGTGGCATCCGATTCCGTTTGAACTGCATCAATTCCAAAAAATCATCCAGATATTTTTTGATCCCCTCAGCCGATTCGCAACGCCCAAGAAGCATCCCGATTGAAACCAATAGCAAAACAAACAACAGTGCGATCAGAAGTACCACACTCTGGGTCACCGCCCCGATCACACCTCCAAGAAGTGCCAACAGTGTCAAAATAGAAATTTTTACCGAATTTTTCATCTCGCCCCCTTATCGCATCGGCTTATAGAGCTTTTCCGCTTCGGCGATCTCTTTTGCCGATGGCTTACGTCGGCATGATAAAAATCCGCATCTTCCGGTATTGCAGGCTACATTCGGATAAACGGTCGCATAAACCCAATAATATCCGCCGTTTTTGGTCGAATTTTTCACATATCCGGACCAAATCTCTCCACGCTTCACCGTCTCCCACAAATCTTTGAAAGCTGCTTTCGGCATATCTGGATGGCGAACGATACTGTGCGGTTTTCCGATCAATTCATCAATTCTGTACCCTGCAATTTTGCAAAAATCATCATTTGCAAAAAGAATTATCCCCTTCTCATCCGTTTGCGATACCAAAAAATCGGTATCTTTCAAGACATATTCCCCACCCATAGTCAATACCTTGCCATAACATTGTGATAACCAAGATTATAATCTAAAGCAATTAAGCAGAGACATCATAACTACTTATAAATCACGATAAGTATTAATAGAACACAATTGGTGTAGAATGGTAACAATAAATCAATCACAGAAACCGCATTCAGGAAAATACTGTTATTGAAGAGATAGGGGTCACACTTGCCGATGATGCCAAAAGCAGTGCGACTCTTTCAGCATCATCCCTTCACAATATCTTATTGAGTCGGTATTATGGTATACTCGACTCGATTTATACGATAAAAATAGATTCAGAAAATCTTGCGGTTGACGAAAATGAAAATCAAAAATACCTTGCTGTACGGTAGAAGCATAAGCCATATCGGTTCCCTCGAAGATAGAAAGATTCTATTGATGATCGGACGTAGTGATTTTACGAAAGGGTCTGTTCCTCTCCAAACCATAAGTCTCCTCTTGTCTCTTCAAGACCATACTTTACTCTGGTACGGAACAGAAATACCCTCGAAAAGCAGCTATTTTAAAAAAATCGTTAAGTTTTTAATACCCGGTCTCTATCTTCAAAAAATTATCCGAAATCTCCTATCTGCAGTACTTCTCATCCCCTACCCCTCTCGATGGAACTACATCTGGGCGAATACGTATCCAATCGTGCAGAATAACGGCTTGAATACCTTGTATCACGCCCTCAATGAAACTAAAAAATTACGTCAATTCATCCAATGTCTGGGACAGGACAAAGAGATCATTATCGTATCCCATTCATCTGGAGGCCGAATTTCATCCTCTATCGCAAATCTCCCAACCATTAAAAAACTGGTATGCTTTGGCTATCCGTTCAAACATCCGACCGAGCCGGAAGACGTAACGCGCACCCTACATTTGGAAGAGATACAAACACCCTTTTTAATCATTCAGGGAAAAGAAGATGAATATGGCGGAACAGATATCGACAAACATTATAACCTCTCATCCTCCGTCACATTACTCTATGTAAATACAGACCATGATTTTAATCATATAACCGATGAAGAGTGGATGCGAATAGCAACCCGAATCAACAAGTTTTTAGTAGAATGAAAGGGAGTGTATTATGCGTGTCTAGTGGAAAGGATTGGCTATTCAATTTCAAAATCAATGTTGAGCAGAAATTACAGTATGGAACGTTCTAGTGTTAATTTTTGAATAGGTGAGAATTTGAATGGAATTTACTAAAAAGTTATCTCTAAAAATGCTTGCTGCCCCTATTCGTTACTCCACTGATTCTGATTGAAGATACCCAAAATCACTATATTATCCCCATCGATCAAATAAGGTACGGTGTAACCTTTATGGACTAATTCGCGATAGCCATCATCATTTGGCCGACCTTTATTTGGATGATCGGTTAATGTTTCAATAGCGGATTGCAAACTGCGGTTAAATGCCTTGGCGGCACTCTTTTTGTCTTTGGCGATATAATCGATAACCTCGCCTAGCTCATTCTCAAAGCGTCCGCTTCGTCTAATCCTCAATGGCTGTCCATTTCATCGATACGCTTATCCATTCTATCCCAAAAATCTTGGTCGAGTGGATAGGTCTCCATCTTCCCGCTTTTGTACTCTTCTACACGGCGTTTCATCTCATCGGCATACCACGGGCGTGACGGTTCAATCTTTGCCGCCTCTTTTGGAAGCGTTTTTAAAAAGGCGATTACTTGATCGGCGAAACTGTCGTTAATGGTGATCGTCATAATATCCCCCTTTTGTTTCATTGGGAAAATTATAGCACTTTTGAGAGTAATGTATTGTTTTAGATAAAAGGATGTTTTATGAAGTTTTGAATGGGTGATTTAAAAAAAAGATGGTGGCGGGGGGGGGACTCGAACCCCCGACCTCCGGCTTATGAGACCAGCGCTCTAACCAGCTGAGCTACCCAGCCATCTTGTGACGTGTGTAATCGAATGAGGGTGGAATTATAATGTCTCATACCTTATTTAAAACTAAAAGTTACCACAAATTTTGAACACCGCAGGTATACTCACCCTATTATATGTTATTCAACTCATACATATTGAGTCATAGTGACTAAGATGATTGACAATTTACCCAAACTCCTGTACAATCCCGCACACAAATCAATCTAACCATAAAGGAAATGCTATGAACTTCCAACCGCTGGGAAAACGTGTCTTGGTACAACGTCTCGAAGAGGCGACCAAAACTGCTTCGGGTATTATTATCCCCGACAACGCTAAAGAGAAACCTTCGCAGGGTACCGTCGTTGCCGTAAGTAACGAAGTAGAAAACGTAGCTGCAGGGGATACCGTTGTTTTCGGTAAATATGCCGGAAATGAGTTAACACTCGACGGCAAAGCCTTTTTGGTCATCGAAACAGATGACTTACTCGGAATTATTAAATAATAAAATTTCAAAGCGCACAAATGTGCACGGGCTTTCTGCCAAAGAAAACCCAGTGTTAACGTAGTCAATCGGGACGCGTTCCGATTGCGTATAAATTAAAATAATTAAGGAGAATACTATGGCAAAAGAGATCCATTTTTCAGACGACGCACGCAATAAACTCGCTGCAGGGGTACAAAAACTTACCGATGCGGTCAAAGTAACCATGGGGCCGCGCGGTCGTAACGTCCTTATCCAAAAAAGCTACGGCGCACCCTTGATCACCAAAGACGGTGTATCGGTTGCCAAAGAGGTCGAGCTCAAAGATACTCTTGAAAATATGGGAGCACAGCTTGTCAAAGAGGTCGCCTCCAATACCGCTGATGAAGCGGGTGACGGTACGACTACCGCAACGATCCTAGCTAACGCGATCTTCCAAGAGGGGCTTCGCAACATCACCGCAGGGGCCAATCCGATCGAAGTCAAACGGGGAATGGACAAAGCGACCGAAGCAATTTTGGCAGAGCTCAAAGCCGCATCACGCCTGATCAATGATAAAAAAGAGATCGCACAAGTGGCTACCATCTCCGCAAACTCGGATGAGCGTATCGGCGCAATGATCGCCGAAGCGATGGACAAAGTGGGCCGTGACGGTGTCATCACTGTCGAAGAGGCAAAAGGGATCAATGATGAGCTCGACGTTGTCGAGGGGATGCAGTTTGACCGAGGCTACCTTAGCCCGTACTTCATCACCAACTCTGAGAAAATGACCGTGGAACTTGACCATCCGTTCATTTTGCTGTTCGACCAAAAAATCTCAAACCTAAAAGACCTTCTTCCGGTATTGGAGCAAGTCCAAAAAAGTTCACGCCCCCTTCTTATCATCGCCGAAGACGTCGAGGGTGAAGCGTTGGCAACCTTGGTCGTCAACAAACTGCGCGGTATTTTGAACATCACTGCGGTCAAAGCTCCGGGCTTCGGTGACCGCCGCAAAGCGATGCTCCAAGACATCGCGGTCCTTACCCGTGCACAATTGATCAGCGAAGAGATCGGCCGTACATTGGAGAGCGCTACCGTAGCCGACCTCGGTCAGGCTGCGCGTGTCGTGATCACCAAAGACAACACAACAATCGTTGACGGAGCGGGCGATAAAGATACAGTCAACTCACGTATCAAAGAGATCCGTACCCAAATCGAAAGCACGACCAGCGAATACGACAAAGAGAAACTCCAAGAGCGTCTTGCAAAACTCTCCGGCGGTGTTGCGGTTATCAAAGTCGGTGCCGCGACCGAAACCGAAATGAAAGAGAAGAAAGACCGCGTCGATGACGCCCTCTCCGCTACCAAAGCGGCAGTCGAAGAGGGGATTGTTATCGGAGGCGGTGCGGCATTGATCCGTGCGGCGGCAAAAGTATCCCATGATCTGAGCGGCGATCAAAAAATCGGATGGGAAATCATCCTCCGCGCCATCAAAGCACCGGTCAAACAGATCGCTGAAAATGCGGGATACGATGCGGGCGTCGTCGTCAATACGATCGTCATGTCCACCAATGAAAACCTCGGTTTCAATGCGGCTACCGGTGAGTACGTCGATATGTACGAAGCGGGGATCATCGATCCTCTCAAAGTTGAGCGTGTAGCCCTGACCAACGCAACGTCGGTATCAAGCCTTCTCCTCACCACCGAAGCAACGATCCACGAGATCAAAGAAGAGAAACCTGCAATGCCGGACATGGGCGGAATGGGCGGAATGCCGGGGATGATGTAAGGACGCTACGAAAACGATAAACACTTATCGTTTTCGTGTCCGAAAACAAAGATAGACTGCCTCAACTCTCATCTACCGCTACCCTCTTCCCTTCCAAATGCCTCAAATAATCCGAATCAAATTCCCATCAATCATTGTTCCAATAATAAATTTTGATGATTAGACCTATTGAATACCACGAAACCTTTATTGCTCAAAGGGGTAGGCCATCACCTTGTTTTTTCCGGTTTTTTTTGCTTTGTAGAGAGCACTGTCAGCTTTGGCAACCAAATCTTCGAGATTCACTTCGCCGGAAAACTCCGCTATTCCGATACTACACGTGACATTATGCGGTTCTGAAAAATCGTATGCATCCAAAGTTTTTCGAATCTGTTCCGCCATGATCGCAACATTTTCAAGAGATGTCTCGGTAGCCAGGATTAAAAATTCTTCTCCCCCCCAGCGGCCGAAATGGTCCGTCTCCCGAATCATTCCTGTAATAATTTTTGCGACATTTTTCAGAACTTTGTCTCCGCTATTGTGTCCATAGATATCGTTTATTTTTTTGAAATTATCGATGTCCAAAATAATAACACTCAGGGGTTTGAAATAGCGGGCAGCCCGCCGCAACTCTTTTCTAAAGACATTTTCGATGCATCTTCGGTTGTACGCTTTTGTCAGATGATCAATGTTACTGATTTTCGTGAGTGACCGATTCTTGATTTCCAACTGGCTTTGATAGGTATGAATCACATGGGCATACCGATTTAGAATTTTTCGAAGGAGGTAAAACGAGAACAGAATCAAGATGATGCCGAGTGCGATCGAGATACCTCGGATGATCGCAATTTGTTTTGCATAGCCGTCCATATTTTTGACAAAAACGATCTTTCCGATATCTTCCCCCAAGACACTTTTCATGTCGGTCACGAGAAATACCATATTTTCTATCCCGTTGCAATTGACCAATACATATTTGTCCGATAATACCGATGCCGGAACCATTGAATTTAGACAGATTTCTTGTGGATTAATAATATAATAGTGATCATTAAAGGAGATGTATTTTAATTTTTTGTTATTTTTATGGATAATTTTGAAAATATCTTTATTCACAAAAACAATGCTTTCAATGCCATAATTTTTACTAAAAATATCAAAAACATAGTTCATATCAATACCGAACTCAAACGACCCGATATGCTCCCCCTTTTTATTAAAAACCGGCAATGCAACCCGGTAATTGATGCCGTACCGTCCCACTTCCATCCCGATTTGTTTTTTCTTTTCATGATTGACCCGGTTGATCATGTATCTAAAATCGCTCAGATCATCCCCAAACTTTTCCGGTTCATGAAGGCGCAAAAAACTTCTGCTCTCTTTGGTATGAAAATGCATAATCTTCAAATGGGGATTTTGGGCTACCAATTCTTTGTAAATCGGTGCGGTCAACTTTAATAATTGCTTCCGGTCCCCCCTCTCGAAAGCATCAATAACAGCATCATTCATTAAAATACTATTGGCGACCGATTCATAATGCTCACTCACTAATTGAAACGTATTGGTATAGATTTTCGACGCGACATCGCGTTCTTCGTCAACGATTGTCTCCAAAACAAACAGATAATGGAGGTGTCCCATGTATAAAAAAATGATGGTGATAAAACCGATAAGGGACATTAAAACATATATCATCCGCTTCGACGTTTGAACAATTCTCAAAATATCTATCCTCTCAATCAAAGCAATAACGATGATCCATGCACAATTAAATAGAGTAATTTATCACAAAATAATCTTATTCTACCATTTTTTATTCTTAATTAAACTTATTTATTTTCCAATACTATATTTTTAGACGTTTTTTAATGTTTTTGCATACGTTTCGGTATTGGTGCAGCTGCCGGATAGAAATCGTGATGATTTGAAAAAGAGGATGGTGAGAGAAACTGCCCTTCCCAAAGGAGAGCAATGTGCCGTATCAGGAAAGGGCTAAAATCAGCGGTTCCGGGTTTTGTTTTCCCATACCGAATGCAAAAATGCAATGGCAATCAGGGCGATCCCGATTGTCCCGGTCACCGCTTCGCTGATGTGGGTCGTAATCTTCATCAGCATGATACAGGCTAAAATCCCGATCGCATAGTGGGCACCGTGTTCGAGGTACTGAAACTGCGACAGTGTCTTATGCTCTACGAAATAGAGGGTGATACTTCGTACAAACATCGCCCCGACCCCAAGACCGATCATGATAATAAAAATATTGCTGGTCAGGGCAAATGCTCCGATAACGCCGTCAAAACTGAAACTCGCATCCAATACTTCCAGATAGATAAATCCGGCGATACCGCTGCGGACCGTATCGGTTGAGAGGAAATCATCGACCGTATTGAGAAGAGAGTGGAGCAAAACACCGTACATATAGGCCATCATCACCCCGAAACTCCCGGTAATATGCCCCAGTGTAATACCGATCATGATCGCCAAAATCAGCTCGATATTTGCAACACTTGAAAATTTTTCCACAATTTTCGAATTCTCGACCAGCTTGACCCATTTAATCTCCCGCTCTTCAAAGAAAAAATCCAAAAAGACCATCAATAAAAAGGCTCCACCGAAAGCAAAAATAGTCGTTTCGGTACTTTTGAGAACCGCTTCGTAACGCTCCGGTTCATTCATCGCGACCTGAAGAGTCTCCATCAGCCCCATCCCCGTCACAATCGCAACGATCGCCAACGGAAACAGCAGCCGCATTCCGAAAACCGCGATAGGGATACCGAAAACGATAAACCGCTTCTGCCATACCGGGTCCATTGTTTCAAGCACTTTTGCATTAACCACCGCATTATCAAAAGAGAGAGAAACTTCCAATAAAATCAGAAGAAGCGTAATGTAGATAGCGGTAAACCCGCCAAGATAAAAAGAGGCGATCAATCCCATCGCCATAATGACGAATGAACTGTAAAAATAGCGCATGAGTGCCCTTTAGATTAAAGATGGGGAATTATAACCTATATGTGGGCATTGTGCCACTGTACGAGGCTTAGGCGATACCCCTCGCGGACCGGCAGCACTTCATGAGAAAAATAGGGATTACTTAAAAAAACGACCATATCTCCCGCCTCGGGGCGCAGGGTAATCGTATGGCCCGAAGCATCGCAGAGGTAGTTAAACAGAAGCTCTCCTCCGCTGAAATGGTCGCTATCGGTCGGATGGGGAGTATAAGAGGTGGTAAACAAAACGGTGGTGAGCTTGCGCGTCGGAGCAACGGGGAGAAAACCGACCGTATGGCCTTCCCGGTCACGCAGTTCGCTGGAATCGTCACTGTGTTTGACGTAAAACGACCCCTTCTCGTATCCCAGCACCTGCACATCGGTCGATTCGGTAAGAGAGAGGGAAAAAAACGTTTCGATCTCCCGGCGAACTGCGGCAAAACGCTCCTCATAGCTTGCACGGTGCCCAAAGCTCAGCGTATGAATATCGGTTTTACGGATTGCCGTATCGATGTCGCGGCCTCTCAAAGCCGCTTGGACCGCTTCGCGATCGGCCAGTGCCGCTTCGGTAATGGCGCGGCATTCGGACGGACGCAACACCCCTTCAAGAACCATGTAGGGGAAATCGTGATAGGGGTTAGGGAGCCGCTTGGTCGGGATATCCCACTCCCGCAACGCATCGCGGGCATAAACATAATTGCTGATCTGATGCATGATCCATCCTTTTCGAAGGGATAAAATCCCTTCGACTGCGCTAGCCGCTATGGCGCTAAAGCTTGCCCCGTTGGAGCGGAATTTATTGTTTATCGGTCACAATGTAAAGCTGTTCGTGCCCCAAACGTTTCAGAACATCCATCACACCGACAAAATTTTGAAACGCCGCCTCTTTGTCGCTGTAGAGTACCACCGTCATCTCTTTCCCCCCTGCCGTCACTTTTTGTTCAAACTGCTCCACACTCACCTGCTCTTTATCGCCGAGCCAAAGAGTACCGTCTTTTTTAATCGTCAGCTTGAGTTCGCTGGGCTTGTGCTCTGTCGCCGTCCCCTTGGCTTCGGGGAGATCGACGGGAATCAGCCCGGTTTTTATAAAGGTTGCCGTCGTCAATACCATGACCAGCAGCACCAGCATGATATCGATAAAGGGGATTACATTGATCGTATCGATCCGTTTCATTCTCATTTTTTCTCCTTAACTGATGTTATGCACTTTCTGGGCAAAGCCCATAAAGTGGCGGGGGCAATTTTTCCCCTGCACCCCCCTGAAGCTACCCGCATCTGTCGGATGCGCGAGAAATACTTCCCTTTGAAGCACTTGTCAGGGGGAGGTAACGCTATGTTTACTTCAGCAATAGGTTCACGTACCCTTGCGTACTTTACTATTCACCCCTGTTTTTTATGGATGTCGATTTCCCACAGCGTCAGGATACGCTCCATTTTCCGGAGAAGAATATTATAAAATACAATGGCGGGGATCGCAACAACCAGTCCCATCGCAGTCGCTTTCAATGCCAACGCCAGCCCCGTCATAATTTTTTTCGGATCGACCGCACCGACATCGCCAAGAGTGTAAAACGTGATCATAATTCCCAGTACCGTCCCCAGCAGTCCGACATAGGGAGCATTTGAACCGATCGTTGCGATGGTCGAGACATTATTCCCCAAATCGAGTTCAAGCTCCTCTTTGGTCTCATACTCGTTTGTACGAACAGCACCGAAAAACATCAACCGTTCAATAAACATCCACAACGATACGACGCTCATCAACACCAAAATACCGATGATGCCGTAATCCACACTATTGTGCGCCCAAACCAACCAACTGTTTTCCATTCTTATTCTCCCTTTTGTACTCTGCCTATTTTAAAACGCTTATTATACTATCCCGCTCTTGATTCAGAGTAAAAGAGGCTCTTCCTCCGAAACCGTTTTCCCCTTTTTCGCTTTAAGCGCTAAAGGATACCTATTTTTTAAATTCCAATGTGACGCAGGTCCCTTCCGAGGGTTTGGAATAGACGTGCAACACTATCCCATAGCGGTCACAATAGCGTTTTACAAGTCCCAAACCGATCCCGTACCCGGGCATCGTGTCGTCGTTTTGATAATAGCGTTCATAAATTCGCATCAAGGTGATCTCATCCATCCCAACTCCATGATCACAAATGCGTAAAATATTCTCTTCCAATGCAATATGGATATAAGCCGGAGGGGGGGAGTATTTCACCCCGTTTTCGACCAAATTATCGATCACTTTCCCCATACCGATCCGATCAAGCCGAACGTCACGCGAAGAGGTAGAGATCTCCCACGTCACGCTGGGGTACAAAGCGCGCAAAAATGCAAGCCGTTCGTGAAGCAGCTCGTTTAAATCAAACGTATCGACACTCTCCCTCTCCATCTGCTTTTTGATCAGATAATCAAGTTCGTTGTAGCGCTCTTTGAGCATCCCCACCGCTTGGGCGATCCTCTCAAGCCGTTTCCGGCTTTTTTCATCCGTATGAGTCTTGCGGAGCATCTCGACATTGGCCGTAATGGTGTTGATCGGTAAATTAAGTTCGTGCAGGGTCTCTTTGGAAAAAATCTCCAAATGGTCAAAATGCTCTTTGAGCGGTGTAATCGCTATTTTGGCCAAAATTGCCCCTGCGATCAGCGAAAAGGCTAAAGAGACAAAGAAGATAATCCCCCATCCCTCGATTTTTACAATTTGATGAACATAGTAGATACCGCTGACCAAAATTGCCGTTGCAATGATGTACAACGAGGTTAAAGCAATTTGGACACTACGGAACAAGTCGGTATCCCAGGGCGCGGACATTGACGATCCGTTCGCTTCCGATCTCTTGTTTGAGACGGTTAATGTAGACCCGAACCGCCCCCTCACTGACACTCTCCGATGCGCTCCAGAGTTCGTCCATAATCATCTCTTTGGTAACGACTTCACCTGCATTCCGGATAAAAAGGGCCATCAGCTGATACTCTTTTGGCGATAATGCGATTTCACTCCCTTCCAGAAAAACACTTTTATGCACCTCATCCAAGGATAAATTTCCGACGTTTTTTCGGCTTTTCCCCTTGCTGCGGCGCATTAAAGCCTGAATCCGTACCAACAGTTCATCCGTATCGAACGGTTTTTTGAGATAATCGTCCCCGCCGCATTCAAATGCCTTGGAGAGTATTTGCGTCTCTTGATGGGAGGTTAAAAAAATTGCGGGAGTCTCATCCGATGAGTCTCGAAGTTCTCGAAGCAGTGAGAGGCCGTCGATAAGGGGGACATTAATGTCAAGAAGATACAGGTCGAAGTTGTGTTTGAACGTCGCGTCAAGCGCTTCTTGACCGTTACGACACAGTGTGAGGGCATACCCTTCCTCTTCAAGCAGATCCTGGATCGATTCGCCAAAGAGCAAATCGTCTTCCAACAGCAGGATATTAATCGACACGCTCTAGATGCCATTTGAGAGTTTCACCCGCCTTCATCGGTACGACAGTACCGTAAATTTCAGGGACAATAAAATCCTCTTTGGTGAGGACAACTTCTTTGTACTCGGCACAAATACCGTAAATCCGCTGTGCATTATCACTGACGAAAGATTGAAGGTTGTCCAGCTTGTCGTGTTCTTCGAAAATCTCACACAAAAGCTGCAATGCGATCGGGGCGGTAAAAACCCCTGCTCCACATCCGCACGACTCTTTTGTATGTTTCGGATGAGGGGCGGAATCGGAACCGAACATCACTTTCGGATGGGCTTCCAAAGCAATTTTCAGTAAAGCGTCACGGTCATGAGGACGCTTAGCGATCGGTTTGCAAAACAGATGGGGACGCAACATCCCCCCTGCCACGTCGTCAAGGGTAATCATCAGATGGTGCACCGTGATCGTCGCATAAAGATTTTCATAACGGTCCAACATCGCTACGGCCTCGGCAGTCGTAATATGTTCCATAACAATCTTGAGTTTTGGAAAATTGGATGCCAGCATCTCATAAACGCTCATAAACTCCGTTTCGCGGTCCATCACAAATCCGTTCGTCTCTCCGTGTACTGAGAGGACGATCCCCAGATCGCTCATCGCTTCGAGCGTTTCGCGCATCGACTCGATGTCGAACGAGGCCACCCCCCCTTCCGAATTGGTCGTTACACCGCTGGGATAGAGTTTGATCGCAATAATCTCGTCTTGAATCTCTTCGAGAAACGCCCGCGTGTAGTTTTGGTAAAAAAGGGTCATATAGGGTTCGAAATCATCCCGTCCGATTGCATGTTTGATCCGTTTTTTATACGCTTTGACCATCTCCCCGGTCGTTACCGGAGGGACAAGATTCGGCATCACCAGCGCTCCGCTGAAGCTGTACGAAGTGAGCGGAGCCACGGTTTCAAGCATATCTCCGTCACGCAGGTGCAAATGCATATCAAGCGGCATTGTCAAAGTAACTGTTTTCATAAATTAAACCTTTTGCAATTGTATGTGCGCGTCAAGAATCAAAGGGGCAATCCCCTCCGGCGTACCGTTTCGAGCGGTCCATCGCCTCTCCCTCAGCTCATCTTCATCCGTTCCGTGATGACCGTTATGGGTACAGACCCATAAAATCCTTCAGGAGGAGAAAAAAAGATTATACAATGAGGTTGGTAAAAGTGTCTTTTTAGACGGGGGCAAAAAGCCCCGAAGAAGAGTAACGCAAAAGTGTTACAAGAGTGTTAAATCGCCCGTTTGAACTCCGGATAGGCTTCCAACCCGCATTCGCTGACATCCAGCCCCTGTTGCTGTTCTTCATCCGTTGCGCGGAATGCAATGACCTTATTAATGGCGTAGATAACGGCAAAAGAGACCGTAAATACAAATACCGCGATCTCGACAACCCCTTTGAGCTGATTGAAAAACGTTATCCCCTCCGCCGCATTCGCGGCAAAAATACCGACAGCCAGTGTCCCCCAGATACCGTTAATCAAATGAACCGACAGCGCCCCTACCGGATCGTCAATTCGAAAACGGTCAAACAGCGGTACCGCCACCATCACCAATACCCCGCCGATCAGACCGATCAGCAAAGAGTCGTAGAGAGTATACAGATGAGGACCCGCCGTAATGGCTACCAGTCCGCCGAGCGCACCGTTGAGAATCATCGTGATATCAAAAAGTTTGTAACGGGTATAGGTCACGATTCCGGCGGAAATTGCACCCGCAAGCCCCGCTATATTCGTATTGAAAATGGTCAGTGCAACCGAATCGGCTCCCTCTTTCGTCGAAATGGACCCTACCGAACCGCCGTTGAATCCAAACCATCCGATCCATAGCAGCATTGCCCCCAAAACAACCAACGGGATATTGGATGCCGGAATAACACGGATTTGATTGTTGACATAACGCCCCTTACGCGAACCGATCACCAAAATGGCTGCGAGCAATGCCCAACCGCCGGTTGAGTGGATGACGGTAGATCCGGCCAAATCGACCATATTCAAATCAAAAACCGTATCTTTAATCCAATCCATTCCCCAGCTGATATTGACGACGAGCGGATAAATAATCCCCCCCATGATGAGGGTAAATAGGGCTAACGGCAACAATTTTGCCCGCTCACCGACACCGCCGCTCATAATATTGATCGCTTTTCCGACAAACGCCATTTGAAACATAAAAAATGCCCATTTGCTCATCGTGGCACTTTGGAGCTCCCCGAATGCGAGAGAATAGCCGATTAAGATAAATGCCATGGATGCCACCGCATAAATCATAATATTGACCGTCAATACACTCGAAACGTTCTTGGTCCGGACCAATCCCGCTTCAAGCATCGCGAAACCGGGAACCATTAAAATAATCAGGGTAATCGAGAAAAGGGTAAAAAGGGTATCGATAACGTAAGCAGTATCCAATGCAGCACCTTTAATACGTAAGATAAAGGTGTGCATTATATATTCAAATTCTAGAAATTTAGAAGAAGTATTGATTATTTTTTAATCAATAGGATTAAATCGCCTCAATGTCCGTTTCACCCGTACGGATACGGACGATTTTAGCAATATCGCTGACAAAAATTTTGCCGTCACCGATTTTTCCGGTACGGGCCGATTCAACAACGGTATTGACCACTTGATCGACCATCGCGTCATCCACCACCATCTCCATTTTGATCTTCGGAAGAAAATCGACGACGTACTCAGCACCGCGATACAACTCGCTGTGCCCTTTTTGACGTCCGTACCCTTTTACTTCGCTTACCGTCATTCCGGTAATCCCGATCTCCGCCAATGCGTCTTTTACGTCTTCGAGTTTAAATGGTTTGATAACCGCTTCAATTTTTTTCATTATTTACTCCTTATAGGTTAAAGCCACGTTCACCGTGTACCGACTCATCAAGCCCTTGGCTCTCTTGCTCTTCGTTAACACGTGCACCGCCGGTGATTGCCATCGCAACATAGTAGACCACAACCGTACCGACCAAAGTAAAGAGGCCGACTACCAAAACCGATTCCAACTGAACCATGATTTGTCCCATACGGTCATCCGCATCTTTAAGCGGTCCTGACCACAACAACGCTTTGTCGTTCAGAGCAAAGATACCGGTAGCAACCGCACCCCAAAGACCTGCAAGGAAGTGAACCCCAAATGCATCCAAAGAGTCGTCGTACCCCAATTTTTTCTTGAGAACCGTGACTCCGAAGAAAGCGATCAACGCTCCGACGATACCGATGATAAAAGCACCTGAAACCCCTACGAAACCGGCTGCCGGAGTAATCGCTACCAATCCGGCAATCGCACCGGTTGCCGCACCGAGCAACGTCGCTTTCTTAAACACCATACTCTCAAGAATAATCCATGTAACCGTGGCTACCGCAGCCGCAATCGTTGTTGTCAAATACGCAACTCCGGCAATGGCGTTTGCACCGAATGCCGATCCGCCGTTAAATCCGTACCAGCCGAACCATAGCAATCCTGCACCCACTGCCGTCAAGACAACACTTGCCGGTTTCATAGCCGTTTTCGGATATCCCGCACGTTTGCCGATCAAAACAGCCAGTACCAAACCGGCCAAACCGCCGTTCATGTGAACAACCGTACCGCCGGCGAAGTCAAGGGCACCTTCGTTAAAGAGGTAACCGCCGCCCCATACCATGTGCGTAATCGGAGCATACACCACGATGGTCCAAATCGCCGCAAACACCATCCACGTCGAAAACTTCATACGCTCAATGACCGAACCGGCAACAATCGCAACCGTAATGGCAGCAAAAGTCCCCTGGAACACGACAAAAACAAATTTAGGATAGAGCTGACCCAGATCAACACTGGCAAATTCCGTCCAACTGATACCGCCGAGCATAAGATGACCGAAACCGCCGATCACTTGATTCATCGGACCTTCCATCGTTCCAAACGCGATAGAAAAACCGGCAATAACCCATGCGATAAAACCGACCGCAAAAGCGCCGAATACCATTGCATAGGTATTTAATACGTTTTTAGAACGGGTCATCCCGCCGTAAAACAACGCCAAACCGATCGGCGTCATTAACATGACCAACGCCGTCGACATCATCATCCAAGCCGTATCACCCGAATTCAGTACGGGTTCAGCCACAGCAGCAACGGCAGCAACAGCGTCATCTGCAAATGCCGCAAGGGGCAAAAGCAATAATGGTAAAATGAATCTCTTCATCTTCTTCTCCTTATTGTGTGTGATCAAAATCTCAACTACAATTCTACACGGAGATGAAAACGATTTTAGCCAACAATGTGATTAATTTTTAATCAGCACAAGAGATCAATAAAAATACTGCTGGATTTGAAGAGTTTTATATGCGGCAATAAAAAATCTATATAACTGATGTTACGCACTTTTCGGGTAAAACCCGTAAAGTGGCAGGGACCGGGGTCCCTACAACCCCCTAAAGCTACCCGCATCTTCCGGATGCGGGAGAAAATTCCCCTTGACGCGCTTACTAAAGCAAGGCGCGTAAGGTCAGTATATAACAAAGAAGAAAAAACATGCCCGAGCCCTTAGCTCCTGACACGCTAACACCCAGCTTAAATGGCTTCGCTATCGGTTTCGCCCGTACGGATACGGATAATCTGGTTGATATCGCTGACAAAAATTTTACCATCGCCGATTTTTCCGGTACGGGCCGCTTCAACGACCGTGCTAATAACCTGATCCATCATCGCATCGTCGACAACCATCTCCAGTTTAATTTTCGGAAGAAAATCAACGACGTACTCCGCGCCGCGATACAATTCGCTGTGCCCCTTTTGACGCCCGTACCCTTTTACCTCACTGACCGTCATCCCGGTAATCCCGATTTCAGCCAGTGCATCTTTTACGTCTTCCAGCTTAAATGGTTTGATAACCGCTTCAATTTTTTTCATAAATAGGAACTCCACATAGATGTTTAGGGTAATTGTAACTATATTTAATAATTTTAGCAACCGACAGGTTAGAAAAGCGGTTTTAAGGGGCGCTCATAATCTTTAAGGGGCAATCGGATATAATCAGCAACCTTATCTTCACTTTTGGGGACTGTATGAACGATCTGCTAGACAACAGCGAAATAAATGATATTAATATAGAAGACACCCTCAAGAGCAGTTATCTTGACTACTCGATGAGCGTTATTATCGGGCGCGCACTTCCTGACGTCCGTGACGGTCTTAAGCCGGTTCACCGCCGGATTCTGTACGCAATGGACAAGCTCAATCTTTCCGCCGGTGCAAAATACAAAAAATCGGCCCGTATCGTCGGGGACGTCATCGGACAGTATCACCCGCACGGCGACACCTCCGTGTACGACGCACTGGTCCGTATGGCCCAGCCGTTTGCTATGCGTATGCCTCTTGTCGACGGTCAGGGGAACTTCGGTTCCGTGGATGGTGATAACGCGGCTGCTATGCGTTATACCGAAGCCCGCATGACCCGCTATGCCGGAGAACTGCTCAAAGACCTCGACAAAGATACCGTCAACATGGTCGAAAACTATGACGGCACAACGTATGAGCCTGACGTTCTCCCTGCCCGGGTCCCGAATCTTTTGATCAACGGTTCTAGCGGTATCGCTGTCGGTATGGCTACCAATATCCCGCCGCATAATCCAAATGAAGTTCTCAATGCACTGATTTATCTTATGGATAACCCGAACGCATCACTTATCGACATCATGCAATTTATCAAAGCTCCCGATTTTCCTACGGGGGGGACCATCTACGGCAAAAAAGGGATTCTCGACGCTTACGAGAGCGGCCGCGGCCGTATCCGGGTCCGTGCCAAAACTCACATTGAGAAAAAAGCGAACAAAGACGTTATCGTTATTGATGAGCTTCCCTATCAGGTCAATAAAGCGCGCTTGATCGAAACCATTGCCGATTTGGTCAAAGACAAGTTCATTGAAGGGATCAGCGAGATTCGCGACGAATCCGACCGTGAGGGGATTCGTGTCGTTATCGAGCTCAAACGCGATGCGATGAGTGAAATCGTCCTCAACAATCTCTATAAATCGACCAATATGGAGACCACCTTCGGGATCATTATGCTCTCAGTATACAATCAGGAGCCGCGTATTTTTGCCCTCCTTGAGATGCTGAACCACTTTATCAATCACCGGAAAACCGTTATTATCCGCCGTACGATCTTTGACCTTGAAAAAGCCAAAGCACGCGCCCATATCTTGGAAGGGTTGAAAAAAGCGCTGGATCATATCGATGCGATCATCAAGCTGATCCGCGCTAGCAACGATACCGAAACCGCGAAAAACGGTCTGATTGAACAATTTGGATTTTCTCCGATTCAGGCACAGGCAATCTTGGACATGCGTCTTCAGCGCTTAACCGGCCTTGAGCGTGAAAAAATTGAAAACGAACTCAGAGAGATTTTGGCTCTTGTCGACTACCTAGAGTCCATCCTCCGCAGCGAAGAGGTCCTCAAAGAGATCATCAAAGGGGAGTTTATCGAGCTTGCAGAGCAGTTCACCGTTTCGAGAGCAACCGATATCGAAGACAATTACGACGATATCAATATCGAAGACTTGATTCCGAATGAGCCGATGATCGTTACGATAAGTCATCGCGGATACATCAAACGGGTTCCGTCCGCTGCGTATGAGAAGCAGCGGCGCGGCGGCAAAGGGAAAATTGCCGTTACCACCTATGAGGATGATTTTATCGAACGGTTCTATACGTGCAATACCCACGATACCCTGATGTTTGTCACCGATCGCGGTCAGCTGCACTGGCTCAAAGTCTACAAAATTCCGGAAGGGTCCCGTACGGCCAAAGGGAAAGCGGTCGTCAACCTGATCAACCTCGAAGCCGATGAGAAAATCCGTTCCATTATCCCGACAACCGATTTCGACGAAAACAAATCACTCGTTTTCTTTACCCAAAACGGAATCGTCAAGCGGACCGCACTCAGCGAATTTTCCAACGTCCGCAGCAACGGGGTTCGAGCAATCGTCCTTGACGATGATGACGCTCTAATCACCGCCCATATCGCGACCGAAGAGACCAAATATCTCTTCATCGTCACCAAATACGCACAATGTATCAAATTCGAAATTGACAAAACTCGCGATCAGGGGCGCAGTACCCGTGGGGTACGCGGTATCAAATTCAAAATCGAAGGGGACGTTGTCGTCGATGCCAATATCATAAAAAGCGACGAAGAAGAGATTTTGATGGTCAGCGAAAAAGGGATCGGGAAACGGACCACGGCCGAAGAATACCGCCTCACCAACCGTGCAGGTTCGGGGGTCATCGCGATGAAACTCAACGGCAAAACCGGTTCAACCGTTGTCGGATGTGTCATGGTCGATGAGACGATGGATCTTATGGCGCTGACCAAAGCGGGGAAAATGATCCGTGTCGACATGCAAACCATTGCCAAATCGGGGCGCAACACGAGCGGCGTCTATATTATCAAAGGGGATGACGTGAAGAGTATTTCCCGTTGTCCTAAAAATGAGGAAGAGGAGGAGGAAGGTGAAAATGAAGAGGGTATCCTTGTACTGGAATAATATTTGCTTAAATAAATCATTATTCCAAGAATTTCAAGGAAACCGAATGAGATTTTCTGCTTCACTCGCCCTATTACTGAGCCTCTCTGCCCTCCATGCAGAAGTCGCGATGACGACTGAGGCCCCCGCTTCGACGGTACGATGTGTCTACAGCGGCACCGACGGTCACTGTGTCGAACCGGTTTTAAAATCAGGCAGAGAGCTTGTTATCACTGTTCTGGGACAAGGGGTCGCCCCCTCGGTTACCGCTTCTCCGGCACAAGCCTACGCATTGGCCAAACGTTCGGCAATCGCCGATGGATATCGCCAAATTGCCGAACGGGTGCGCGGAGTGCAGGTGGAGGGGC
Source organism: Sulfuricurvum sp. (assembly GCF_023229695.1). Lineage (GTDB taxonomy): Bacteria > Campylobacterota > Campylobacteria > Campylobacterales > Sulfurimonadaceae > Sulfuricurvum. The sequence goes on along the minus strand of NZ_JALNYS010000020.1, from coordinate 9,657 downwards.
AAGACAGTGTTAAAAACATGATGCTGGTCCAATCCAGTACCCGAACGTCCGTTGAGGCAACCGTCCGAGGCGCCAATATTTTAAATACAACCTTTAAAGAGGGGCTATGCGAAGTAGAAATGGAAATTGCCCTTTCGTATACGCAATTTTCTCGCTAGCTGCCGCTCTCTCTCTTTTGGCCGATGATTATCTCATCGGCTATCGGCTCACAACGCGCAACGCCCAAATAATCGACGAATCGCTAACCGTTTCCAAAGCGATGCTCCCCTGTCCCCGCGATCAAAAAACACCTCTTCTTCTCCGACGCGAAAACAATGAAACCATTGAAAGGCTACTCAAACGGGAGCAAACCCTTTTTTTAGAATACGCTTCCGTTCAGCCGATACGGCTGAAAAGCAACGAAACGCTTAACGGTACCGATATCAAAAGTCTCCAGACCCTCACCCTCCCGACGCAGTGCTATGCAGTCGAGTTTAATGATCGCTTGGTTACAATCACCCTACTGCAACACAATAATGAGAAATGAATAAGGAGAGATATGAAGATTGCCATCGTTGAAGATGACATCAATATGCGCAAATCGCTCGAAATTGCGATGGCCGAGTTCGATGCGTATGAAGTTCATACCTTTAAAAATGCCCGTGACGCCCTCAAAAAACTGGATGAAACGTTCGATCTCGTGATCAGCGATATCAATATGCCCGGGATGGACGGAATCGAATTTGTCAAAATTTTGGACGGGCGCTACGACGTCATTATTATCACCGGAAACGCCACCCTTACGCGTGCTATCGAATCCATCCAACTCGGAGTTAAGGATTTTCTCCTCAAGCCGTTTGAAATTGAAACCCTGATCGCCGCCATAGAACGGAGTGCCAAAATACGGGACAAGACCAAAAAAACCGTTCCGGCACCTAAACAAAACTCTATTTTCGAAGCCACCTCCGAACCCCTGGAGAAACTCTTAAAACGGACCTCCAAAGCGGCCATGACCGATGCGAGTATTATGCTCCTCGGAGAGAGCGGCGTCGGTAAAGAGGTTTTTGCCCGTTATATCCACGATCACTCCACCCGAATCTCCAAGCCCTTCGTCGCGATCAATATGGCGGCCATTCCGGACAATCTGATCGAAAGCGAACTCTTTGGCTTTGAAAAGGGTTCCTTCACCGATGCAACGGAGTCGAAAACCGGACAATTTGAACTGGCTGAGGGGGGGACGCTGTTTCTCGATGAAATCGCCGAAATGCCCTATCACCTTCAGGCAAAACTGCTCCGTGTCCTACAGGAGAGAGAGGTGCGGCGACTCGGTGCTTCCAAAAGCACAAAAATAGATGTCCGCATTGTCTGCGCAACCAATGCCGATCTCCATCAGAAAATCAGCGACGGAAATTTTCGCGAAGATCTCTATTACCGTCTCAATACCATCCCCCTCTCGATCCCGCCGCTTCGGGAACGGCGTGCCGAAATTCTCCCCATTGCCGAAGCGGTACTGAAACAGAATTGTTTTCAATACGGATTTGAGCCGAAACATTTCAGCGATGAGGCACGCGAAGCACTCCTTCACTACACATGGCCGGGAAATATCCGGGAACTCATCTCCGTCGTCGAACGCTCAGCCATCTTAAGCGACGGGGAAGAGATCGGCGTGGAAGACCTCTTTTTGGAAGCGAGAGGGTTCAAAAGGGGCTAAGCGTCACATTTACGTCACTGTTTTTTATTTTCGGTACAAAATAGAACTCCAATAGTTTTTTACAAGTCCGCTTTGGCTATAATCACCTTTCCAAAATGTCAAGGAAGATTGAAATGAAACGTTACAACGTCGCGATCGTCGGTGCCAGCGGTGCCGTCGGAGAAGAAATTTTACGTATTTTTGAGGAGATCGACTTTCCTCTCGCCAAACTCGTCCCCCTCGCAAGTGCCCGAAGTGCCGGTAATACCGTAACATTTAATAATCAAGATCTTATGATCCAAGAGCTCACACCGACTATATTTGACGAAGAACAGATCGAGATCGCCCTCTTCAGCGCAGGCGGAAGCGTATCCGCAGAATTTGCCCCCTACGCGGCAGCGGCAGGAGCGGTGGTCATCGACAATACGAGCCATTTTCGAATGGTTGAAGATATCCCCCTCGTCGTCCCCGAAGTGAACCCCGAAGATATCGCCCAATGGCGCAATCGCGGTATTATTGCCAATCCGAACTGTTCGACGATTCAAATGGTTCAAGCCCTTAAACCGCTGGATGATGCTTACGACCTTCAACGTATCGATGTCAGTACCTATCAGGCAACCTCCGGTGCGGGAAAATCGGCGATGGAAGAACTCGTTGAACAAATGCAGGCCTTTTTTGCGTTTAAACTCGATGATACCGAACCTAAAAAATTTCCTCACCGCATTGCTCTTAATGCCATACCGCAAATCGATTCGTTTACCGATAGCGGCTACACCAAAGAAGAGCTCAAAATGGTGAACGAAACACAAAAAATCATGCACAAAGATATCGAAGTGAGTGCGACCTGTGTCCGCATTCCGACATTGCGCGGCCATGCCGAAACACTGACTCTGACGTTTGACGGCGCGGTGGATGCCGAAGAGGCGCGCGAACTTTTGCGCAAAGCCCCCAATATCATCGTCCTCGATGAGCCGGAACAGAGTATCTATCCGATGCCTTCGCTTTGCATGGACCAGAACGAAACCTTTGTCGGACGTATCCGAAACGATCTCTACCGGGAAAATGTCCTTCATATGTGGGTTGTTGCCGATAACCTGCGTGTCGGTGCCGCCACCAATGCCGTCCGTATCGCCCAAAAATGGGTTGAGATGCAGGGGGTATAGAGATGAATTTTATTGAAAATATCTTTGAACACGGCCTTTGGAGCTCACGATTTATCATTATTTTAGCCGTAGTCTTTGGATTGCTGGGGGCAATCGTCCTCTTTGCTATCGCTAGTTTTGATATTTTTTACACAGCTTCGTATGTCATTGACACCTATCTTACCCATGCTCATCCGGAGGGCTTCCACGAAATAGTAGTCGGCGGTATTATCGGCGCGGTTGACTTGTACCTGATCGGTGTCGTTATGATCATTTTCTCGTTCGGTTTGTATGAGCTTTTTATCTCCGATCTTGATCCGGCAAAAGATGAAGACGGAAGTGAAAATCAGCTGCTGGCGGTCCATTCGCTCGATCAGCTCAAAGATAAAATCTCGAAAGTCATTGTTATGGTTCTCGTCGTCGGGTTTTTTCAAAAAGTCGGGCGTACCGAGTTTAGCAGTGCCCTTGAGCTTCTGTATCTGGCACTCTCAATCACGGCGGTTGCGGTAGGTCTTTACTTTCTCAGCAAAGTCGGTCATCACGACCATTGAACTCTGCCCTTCTGAGGCAGGAAATTATTTTTAACACCCACTTAATCTTTAAGGAGCACTAATGAGTAAAATTTTTGTTGATGCATGTTTTGGAAAAGAGACCCCCTACACACCGGTATGGATGATGCGTCAGGCTGGACGTTATCTTCCCGAGTATATGGAAGTACGTCGTCGTGCCGGAAACTTTTTAAATCTATGCCATGCCCCGGACATGGCCGCTGAAGTAACAATCCAGCCCGTTGATCTCGTCGGTGTTGATGCTGCGATCCTTTTCAGTGACATTTTGGTTGTCCCCAATGAGATGGGGATGAAACTCGATTTTCTAGCAGGAGAGGGGCCGGTTTTTGAAAAACCGATCGTGAATGAAGAAGATTTAAACGCCCTGGCCGGCGGAGACGAAGCCGCATCCAAATTGTCCTATGTCTATGAAACGATCAAAATATTGCGGGCGCAGCTTGATGCGCGTGACGATGAAAAAGCGCTGATCGGTTTTACCGGAGCCCCCTGGACCCTCGCTACCTACATGATCGAGGGGCAAGGGACCAAAACCTATAATATCTGCAAAAAGATGATGTACTCCAATCCGGCACTTCTCCATAAAATACTCAAAAAAGTGACCGAAGTGGTCAAACTCTACATGGAAAAACAGATCGAATCCGGTATCGACGTCGTCCAGATCTTCGACAGCTGGGCCGCAGCGATTGAGCCGAGCAAATACGATGAGTTTTCATGGAGCTACATGGTGGAGATCGCCGAGTATTTAAAAGAAAAATACCCGCATATCCCCGTTATCATGTTCCCCAAAGGGATCCCCGCATTTTTGGATAAAGTGTACGGAAACTTCGATGTATTCGGAGTAGACTGGAGCACCCCGATGGCTCTGGCCAAAGAAAAACTGGGCGATCGTTATGTCCTTCAAGGGAATATGGAACCGTGCCGTTTGTACTCCAAAGAGGAGACAACCGCATCGGTCGAAGAGCTTCAGGCGATTATGGGGGGCAAACGTCATATTTTCAACCTGGGTCACGGAATCCTCCCCGATGTACCGGTTGAACATGCCAGACACTTTGTTGCCGAGTGCCAAAGAGTGAGTAAAAACGCCTAATATGAGTACGATTTTCGGTCCCATCCACTCACGCCGCTTCGGCGTCTCTTTGGGGATCGACCTCTCCTCCTCTGCCAAACAATGCAATTTTGACTGCCTTTACTGTGAGTTGGCGCCCGCCCGCCCTCTTACCCGGCAACACACGGTTACGCCGGTCGAATCCATTTTACAGGAGCTTACGGACGCCCTGTCGCAGCATCCAAACATCGATGTCATCACCCTGACCGCTAACGGTGAACCGACCATGTATCCCCATCTCCCAGAGCTTATAGCGCACCTCAATGCAATCAAGGGGGAGAAAGAGCTTCTCATCCTCTCCAACAGCGCCTGCCTGAACGATGAAGCAGTTTTCAACACCCTTCTCCGAATCGATCAGGTAAAACTCTCCCTCGACGCCGCGACACCCGAAATTTTTAAAAAAATCGACCGTCCCGCCGAAGGGATCACGATCGAAGCGATTATTGAGAACATCCGACGTTTTTCGAAACGTTTTAACGGCAAACTCTTTATCGAGATTCTCTTTGTCCGAGGGGTCAATGATACCGCTGAAGAGGTCGCTTCGCTGAATAAAGCGCTGCAAACCATACAATGTACCCGTATCGATATCGGAACCGTTGATCGTCCCCCCGCATACGGCGTTCAAGGACTTGAATTCAACGAGCTCTATGCTCTTTCTCAGCAGTTTGATCCTGCACTCCCGATCCATATCGTCTCACGTACCCACGCTTCGTGTACACCGAGCCGTTACAGCCGCCAGGAGATCCTCTCAACTTTGGACAAACGTCCTCTAACACAAGAGGATATTAACGCCCTCTTCGATGACGAATCCAAAAACCTCCTTCAAACGCTTATTCAGGAAGACGAAATTGCCCCTTTGGAACGCTCAAATATCATTTTTTACGTTCCGGTAAAGAATATTCACCGAAAATCCCCGAAAAGAGGCTAATTTTCTTGACATTACACTCTTCATACCGTATAATTACGCCCTCATAAACATTCCGGATTAGCTCAGCGGTAGAGTAGGTGACTGTTAATCACTTGGTCACTGGTTCGAATCCAGTATCCGGAGCCACTTTATGATTTTCTTTCTTTTTTATTCCGGATTAGCTCAGCGGTAGAGTAGGTGACTGTTAATCACTTGGTCACTGGTTCGAATCCAGTATCCGGAGCCACCCCTTATAAACCCAAAAAATAGCCACTTTCAAAAGTAAAACTTTCAAAATTGTGCCCACTGTGCCCATTTTTCATTGCAAAAATAAAATCCAAAGCTATAATATTTTTATATACTAAAATTTTTACTCTTTTAACGAAAAACAGGACTAAAAAGCTTACTGTGCCCAAATCGTGCCCAAACGTGTCAAAAGGTAACTATAGAAAAGTCGCTCTCTTCTTCTGATCTTGCTTTCGATACTTCGCATACATCTGTAAAGTCATAGAAGTATCCGTATGCCCAAGCATGTGAGAAACCCATAAAATATCTTCCCCATGTTCGATCATAACCGTCGCAAAAGTGTGACGCATTTGGTAAATTGTTCGATACTCGATCTCTACTTTTTGCAGTAGATTTTTCCAATGTGTATTTCGAATCCGTTTAATGTCATAGTAATGCGTAAGCTCACGATTCAAAAAAACATAACTCTCATACTGACCAGTTCTTTTATATTGATCTTCCAAATATGGAAATAATTGATCGAGTATTTCTATCGTCCTAACACTGCTTTGAGTTTTTGGTGTAGACGTTTTCCCCATTTTTATCGTTCGCTTAATCGAAATTTCACGACGATCAAAATCAATATCCTCCCAACGCAAACCGATCATTTCACCACTACGCATACCCGTTAAGAATCCAAGGGCAACAAATGCTTGTATATCACCCTCGCCGCTTTTGATAATTTTCATCATTTCATCCAAAGTAAAGGGCTTAACCTCTACCTTTTCAATTTTAGGCACATTTACCATAGTCAACGGATTTTTATCAATAATCTCATCTCGTAAGGCATCTTGAAAAAACATATTGAAAACGGCTCTAATACTTCGGACACGCCTTGGCGACAATTTATCCAAAAGTGTATTTTGCCACAATGCAACATCTGATGGTTTAATACGATCTATCCGCTTATCCGCAAAATATGGATTAATGTGCAATCTCAATGATGATTCATAATCATACGAAGTCGTTAACTTACGATGATGACTATGAAGTTCAAAACTAATCTTTGCGTACTCTTCTACGGTCGGAATATCGGACTTTTTATTTTCAAAGAATGTTCCCGAATTCAACTTGCATTGAATCTCAGGGAGTATGACATTTTCGGCTAATTTACGATTAGCTTTTGTATCATCAAGATTAAGGCTTCTACGATACCTTTCTGACTGATAATAAAATGTTATCCACAACTTGCCGTCGCGACTGGTGAGTTTCATCGGTTTCCTTTCCGACCACCCAAGAGTCAATCGCAACTCTATCAAAAAGAATTTTACCTGTTTGATTATGAAAATGAATCCCCTCAATCAAGTATTGATCTTTGATTTTGTAAATACGATCTTTTGAGTAACCTAAATATTCTGCAACTTCTTTGACATTTAGCCAACGTTTTGCATTTGAATCACTAAGTGATCTTTTGAGCAATGCGATATCTTCTGCAATCTGTTTGATCAGATTAATATTTTCCATTTCAATCATACTATGCCGCCTTTCCGTTGTAGGTTCCATGCTTTTGTAAGTTGCGTTGAATATCTTGCACGGTGTACAAAGTAATGTTTTCCGATCTCATAAACAAAAGTTCATCACCATCCCATATCTCCATGATCTTGTCATCATCAAGACGTGCCAATACTTGGAGGCTGTCCCCTTTGCGAACTTGGGTTAAACCGTAGAGGCTGAAACGATGGCTTAACAATCGGTAGAGATACATAGGAGCCATTGAGCGACTGGAGCAAAAGCGATTTACACGGTGTTTGACATACCATGCATTAATGTATTGATCGGTTTCGCTAATTTGCTCTTTAGACATCGGTAATGTCTTGTTGATGTACTTCATGATGTAGCTTGATGCACTTTTGATGTTCTTCTCAAACTTGTTACCGACTTGAAGAAATAAGCGGTTAAAAGCGACTTCCACACGATCAATCCGATCTTTAGGAATGAATAACAGAATATGCGTGTGCGGTGTACCGTCTTTGTGCGGTTCATTGACACGGTAATACATTCTCTGAGCCTTTGTAAGTTCTTTAAGCGAACGGTCTTGGCGGAGCTTGGCAAATTGCTTTGTGAGAATTTTAACGGCCTCTTTAGGTGTTGTCCCGTTGTATTTTGGATTCGGTACGAGTTTTCCGTTGTGTTGCTTCATTTCATGAAACTCGCTTGGTAGTGTCATTGTTAAGAAAATAGGGGTTAAACCTGCATTGGTCGCTTCACGCTCTAGCGTGTTAATACGGTTTTGAATTTCACCGTAATAGCGTTGGGGGTTATGGTTTGATGAGACAATACAATCTTTGAGAGAGAATGTTTGTCCCGTCTGCTTATTCGAAACATAACTGAATTCTAAGAAGTTTCTTTGACGTTGAAGTTTCTCACGAACTGTCACTAAATCATTCTCGTTCAGACCGTATGTTTTGACAATGTCCACAACTTTTTTATAAGTAGTCAAGGAAGAAGAGCCGAATACGTCGGAAGAACCCTTACGGGGGCAAAGCCCCAGACTGGTTCTCACCGACAGATCGGCAACATGATTTACAGACTCTTTTAGGGATAATTGAGTATTATCCATTTTGTTTCCTTTCTAGTAAACTGGAGACGCCGTAGGGGGTTCTTATCTTGGCGGATTGACCCTCTATGCGCTCAAATAAATATCTAACGCCTTCTCTTCGTTCAGTTGTTACCCCGTTACGTTCTTCGCTTTGCTCAGACTTTCGCAACGTGGCTTTATTTCACGTAGAAACTTACCTGACTTTTTGACACAACATCACATTTGACCTGTATTTTTTGACCGATCTGCGTTTCATACTCTTTTACTCGTGTATCCGGTATCGAAATATCTTGCATATCATTTTTAACAGAACCGTTCTGTAATTCGCTCTCGATGAGCAACTGCAACTTGTGTTTACCTTGGGATACTTCTCCCGTCTCTTTGTCTTTAAAATCGTTGCTTTTGTAAATTGACAACAACATGCCTTCGATAATTACTTTCATTCTGATCTCCGTTTTAGTTCTTTTTCCAATGCAGAAACCGCAATTACAAGCGATTCAACCTCATTTTTAGTCGCATGATTTTTAGGTGTATTCATAAATGCCCCATTTTCATCATATTGTAAACTCGATTCAAGGTCTGAAAGTTTCCAACTCAGATTCTCCAATTTTTCACTTATCTGCAATGTGCTTTCTTGGTAGTAAGGGTTTCGTTTCACTTCCTCCATTGCAGCTTGAAGCAATCCATTTATAAAAGCTGTCATACTCACACCATTGTATTTACAGAATTCTTCTACTTCTTCTTTACGTGAAGATGGTATTTGTAGATTGAATCCAACTTTTTTCTCTTCAGAACCCTTTGCAATGTCAAGCGCTCTAAACACATCCATTGTATTTCCTTTGTGTATATTTATAAGGCACATAGTAATTGTACATATTTTATGTATAGCTTGTCAATAGTATTTATTTATTTCTAAATAAAAAACAGCAAATATTATTTTTTACACTATAATATTTTTACTTTTTTTATATCAGGTAAATAGATGGGTATATACGATCGAGACCATAGGCAAAATGACCCTTGGAAGAAAAAGAATGATTCTTTTGAATTTAATGAATCAAAAGGTGAAATAGAAATAGACCAAAATAGTTCAACTCAAACATCTTTTAAAAATCATAAAACTACTAAAATAAGCGAAGAAGCAAAAGCATTTAATACAGCAAATAAACATAGAAGAATGCAAAAACAATTTGATGACCAACAAAAAATCAAACTTCAACAATTTAAGCAAACATGGAAATTAGAAGAACCAAAAGTAAAAGGCTTTTCCTTTCTTTCATGGATATTGGCCCTTTTGGTTATACTTGTAATATTTAAAGGGCACCTCTAAGAACCTCTTCTAGAGATTCCCAAATGTACCCAGTTGATTTTTTTGACTTTCTTTCGTTTTGAGTCCGAGGAAAGTTGGATGAAATTACTGATATTGAGTATGAAATCTCAG
>NZ_JALNYS010000019.1 GCF_023229695.1 Sulfuricurvum sp. | reverse complement strand
CTGATGTTACGCACCTTGTCTCAACAAGTGCGAAAAGGTTAGTAATCTCCCGTATCCGAAAGATACGGGTAGCTTCAGGGGGGTGCAGGGGACAAATTGTCCCTGCCACTTTACGGGCTTTGCCCGGAAAGTGCGTAACATCAGTGACTAATTTCCTTATTTTTTCGTACGTTAAGAGCTATGCGTAATCCTCTTCGAACATTTTCATAGAAACATATCGCTTGCAATTCAGATTGTAGAGATACAAGAGAGAAACTAAACCATAGACCTCGAAAAATACTTGGCTATAAAACTCCGCATGAAGTGTTCTTTGCTAAAATTGCTCAATGGATTGACGACTCGAAGCTACAAAAATAACTGTGTTGCACTTGATTGTTGAATGGGCGGAAGATTTTTAAGAAGTATGATGGCGGGCCACCAAGGATTTGAACCTTGGGAGGTTTAACCCTCGCCGGTTTTCAAGACCGGTGCAATCGACCACTCTGCCAGTGACCCGTAGTAAATGAAGCTGTTTTTTGGAGGCGGCACCCGGATTCGAACCGGGGATCAGAGCTTTGCAGGCTCATGCCTTACCGCTTGGCTATGCCGCCGTGGTGCCCGGAGCCGGACTTGAACCGGCACAGTGTTACCACCGAGGGATTTTAAGTCCCTTGCGTCTACCGATTTCGCCATCCGGGCATACACAAAAAAAAGACCCCAGTTCAAACATCCGAAAATGTTTCAACTGGAGTCATACTGGAGCGGGAAACGAGGTTCGAACTCGCGACCCCGACCTTGGCAAGGTCGTGCTCTACCACTGAGCTATTCCCGCATTCTTTTTGTGGACTGGAAGTATAGCAAATTTTTTTTGCCATGTAAAGAGTTTTTTTGAAATTTTTGAAATTTTTTTTTCGACACGATTTTCGGGGCTTCTCTGCGGTATAATCGCATGAATTAAAACCATACTATACGTAAAGGAATTTCATGCGCAGTGATACCATTAAACGGGGATTTGACAAAACTCCTCACCGCAGTTTGCTTCGGGCAACCGGATTAAAAGACGAAGATTTTAACAAACCTTTTATCGGTGTCGCAAATTCTCATATTGATATTATTCCGGGCCATTTCTTTCTTCAGGAGTACGGCCGCATCGTTAAAGAGGCGATTCGTGAAGCGGGCGGGGTACCGTTTGAGTTTAACACGATCGGTGTGGATGACGGGATCGCGATGGGACATGACGGAATGCTCTATTCGCTTCCGAGCCGTGAACTGATCGCCGATTGTATCGAGACGGTGATGAATGCCCATAAGCTTGACGGTCTTATCTGTATCCCCAACTGTGACAAGATCGTTCCGGGGATGCTGATGGGGGCGCTTCGCGTCAATGTTCCGACGATTTTCGTCTCCGGCGGGCCGATGAAGGCGGGGCACAAAAAAGACGGGACTCCGATCGATCTGGCGACGGCGTTCGAAGCGGTCGGGCAGCATGCCAACGGCAATATGAGCGATGAAGAGCTCTACGAGATCGAGTGTGAAGCGTGCCCGAGCGGCGGAAGCTGTTCGGGGATGTTTACCGCTAACTCGATGAATACCCTCTGTGAAGCGATGGGGGTAGCGCTGCCGGGCAACGGTACGGTTCTGGCGATGACGCCGGAGCGGATCGAGATGGTCAAAACGGCTGCACGTCGGATCGTCGAGATGGTGAAGGATGAGAATTCGGCCCAATGGAATATGCGCAATATCCTGAACGAAAAAGCGGTTCACAACGCGTTTGTCGTCGATATGGCGATGGGGGGATCGTCGAATACGGTCCTGCATATGCTCAGTATCGCCAAAGAGGCGGAAGTGGAGTTTGATATCACCCAGATCAACAAGATCAGCGAAAACGTTGCCCATATCGCGAAAATCTCTCCGTCGCTCTCGACCGTCCACATGGACGATATCAACCGCGCCGGAGGGGTCAACGCCGTTATGAAAGAGGTGAGCCGTCGCGGCGGCATGCTGCATTTGGATGCGATGACGGTGACGGGCGAAACGTTGGGTGAGCGGATCAAAGATGCGGAGATTAAAGATACGAACATTATCCACACCAATGAAAATGCTTTCTCTCCGGTCGGCGGACTCTCGATCCTCTTCGGTAACCTTGCCGAAGAGGGGGCGGTTGTCAAAACGGCCGGAATTACCCCCAATATGCGGCAATTTACCGGTAAAGCGATCTGCTTTAACTCGCAAGCCGAGGCGATCGCCGGAATCGTCGGGCATAAGGTTAAAGCGGGGGATGTCGTCGTTATCCGATACGAAGGACCCAAAGGGGGGCCGGGGATGCAGGAGATGCTGGCCCCTACCGCACTGATTATGGGGATGGGATTGGGGGAGAGCGTTGCCCTCATCACCGACGGACGCTTTTCGGGTGCCACCCGGGGTGCATCGATCGGACACGTCAGCCCCGAAGCGGCTGAGGGGGGGATGATCGCCCTGATCGAAGACGGAGACGAGATCGAGCTTGACGTCGACACCCATCTTTTGCAGCTCAACGTCAGCTATGAGGTGCTTGAACAGCGCCGTCTCCATTTTAAACCGGTTAAAAAAGAGATCGCTTCCAAATGGCTCAAGCGCTACAGCCTCCTCGTCTCGAACGCCTCCAACGGTGCCGCATTGAAAACGGAAATCTAACCCCATTTGTGACCGAAATGTAACCCGTCAGGGTTACACTTAGGGTCATGAACGAACCAACCACCTACCGCAGCGTATTTATCTCGGATCTTCATCTCGGTACTCGGGAGGCTCAGTCGGAGTATCTTCTTGAGTTTATCCGCAACGTTGAGTGCGAAAACCTCTATCTCGTCGGTGATATTATCGACGGATGGGAGCTGCGCCGCAACTGGCGCTGGAGCCAATCGCAATCCGACGTCCTCCAAAAAATCCTCCGCAAAGCCCGAAAAGGGACAAATATCTATTATATTATCGGCAATCACGATGAATTTCTCCGCCCTTTTTTGCCGATGATTATGGGAGATACGATTACGATTCTCCCTGAGAAAATCCATTACGGGGCCAATGGCAAACGCTACCTTGTCGTTCACGGCGATATGTTCGATGCGGTGACGATGACGAAAAAATGGGTAGCCCATCTGGGGGACCGGTGCTACCTCTTTTTGCTGCGGCTCAACCGGCCGATCAATACGGTTCGCCGGTGGTTTGGAAAATACCACTACTGGTCGTTGTCGAAAATGGCGAAGCAAAGCGTCAAACAAGCGGTCAGTTTTATCACCGACTACGAAGAGGTCCTCTCCTCACATGCGGATGAACAGGGGTACGACGGGGTGATCTGCGGCCATATCCATCATGCGGAGATCCGTCCGATCAACGGGATCGAGTATCTCAACTGCGGGGATTGGGTCGAATCGTGTACGGCGATCGTCGAACACCATGACGGGAGTTTTGAGATATATGAGCACCAACAAAACCGTTAGCATCGTTTTTTACAAAGGGCCGGGAACGTTGGCGGAAAAAGCGATCCGACTCTGGACCAAAAGCCGTTACGCCCATTGTGAATTCCGCAGAAGCGACGGGCTCTATCATTCAAACGACCGATTCCGGTTCGTCTCCCGGGCCGAACCGATCCGGATGGACTCGGAGGAGTGGGAAGAGTGTCCGATTGAGCTTCCGGGGGAAATTATCGAGCGGGTCGAGCGGCGGCAACTGCGTAAAAACGGGACACGGTACGATTGGAGGGGGATTGTTTTTTCGCAGATACTCCCTCTGGGGATCCATAACAAACAGCGGTGGTTCTGTTCTAAAAGCAACGCCGATGATCTGGCCTATGCCTATCGCCTGATGAAGCGGAGCCGGAAGGCTGATTTTGAAATGTATGTCACTCTTCTCTCGGCGTTTGAGACCATTCCTCCCCAAAATTTTTCTCCCGAAAGACTCTACCGTGAGGTGAAGGGGTTGTCTCAAACAAAAGGTTGATGTTTCTGCCTCACGGTTTTAGCGAATCGAGGCAGAGGGGGTAAACTCGGGGACAATTCTTTGCAAGGTTTTAATGGGGGTGTTCCCCGTCCGTAAGAGGGTTATCTCTTCTTTAAGCGTTTCGATCGGATAGCGGGTCGGATGGGCAATCATGATCGATTCGTAGGTCGTTTTCTGTTCGCTTTCGTCCATCAAGAGCTCTTCAAAGAGCTTTTCTCCCGGACGGAGCCCCGTATATTCGATCTCAATCGGACGGGTGGCATAGAGACGTATCATCGTCTGTGCCAAATCGACGATTTTGACACTCTCCCCCATGTTGAGGATGAAGAGCTCTCCCCCTTTGGCAATGGAGGCCGCTTGGAGTACAAGCTGGCACGCTTCGGAGATGAGCATAAAATAGCGGGTGATTTCGGGATGGGTAATCGTCAAGGGCCCCCCCTGCTCGATCTGAGATTTGAATTTCGGGATAACGCTGCCGCTGGATCCCAAAACATTGCCGAATCGGACCGAAACGATTTCGCTGTTACGGGGATCTACATTCTGGGCGTAGAGCTCCACCACCCGTTTGGTCGCCCCCATCACATTGGTGGGACGGACCGCCTTGTCGGTGGAGATGATGACGATTTTGGCGACGTTGTGGGAAATTGCGCTGTCGATGACGTTTCGGCTCCCCTGAATATTGTTTTCGATGGCGGCATGAACGTTCGCTTCGCACAGAGGGACATGTTTGTAGGCGGCGGCATGGATGACGATATCGGGACGGCTCTCCTGCATGATCCGATCGAGAGTTTCGAAATCGGTAACGCTGCACAGATGGAGGATCGCGGAGGGGAGCTGCTCTGCGATTTGGTAGAGGTTGTATTCGCTGTGATCGATTAAGATCACTCTGGCGGCACCGAACCGATGGCACTGGAGGGAAATTTCACTCCCGATACTCCCGCCGCCGCCGGTAATGAGAAGGGTTTTCCCCTGGATAAAGCTTTGGATACTCCCGATATCCAAATCCTGCGGATGACGGGCGAGGAGATCTTCGATGGAGAGGGTTTCGATCCGGTTGTCGCTGTCAAGGAGACGGGTCCGCTTGATCTCCCGGATATCGGTCTCCTTGAGAAGGGTATAAATCTCGCGCAAACTCTCCTGCGGGAGGGTGCCGTCGATAATGGCGGCGCTGACGGTATGCATTTGGGAGTAGTGCCGGAGTTCGTCGGTTCCGATAACATTCAGATTATGGATGGTTGAGCCGACCATGTGGCGGTTTTTTTCCAGAACGGCGACGATGGCGACGGGATAATAATCGGTCCCCCCCTCCATGATCCTTTTGACGAGGCGGATCGTATCGGATGAGACCCCGATGATAAGGGCCGGTTTGAGGGCGGCGGGGTGATTTCCCGATTCGAGGATCAGCCGTTTCGAGAAACGCAGCCCCCCCAGAGCGCTAAAGGAGAGGAGAAAATCGATAATGATGACACTTCGGGGAAACGGTGCGAACGCATCGGGAAAAAGGAGGTAGAGGAGGGTAAAGGCCCCGTACGCCGCGACATGCGCTTTAAAAAGCTCTCTCGCCTCCCCCAGAGCAAAAAAACGCCAGATGATTTTATAGTTTTGAAAAAGGGAAAAAGCCAACAGTTTGAGGGCAAGGAGGGTCAGGGCGATAAACCAAAACGGAGTGAGAAACTCCTCGGTGATATCGAAATTGAATCGAAGAAGATAGGCCGTATAGAGGGTGCAAAAGCCTAGAAGCGTATCGACGAGGAGAAAAAAACCGATCCGTTTGGAAGTACTGGGTTGAAGCAGTTCGCTCACGCAAGGGCCTTTTTCAGGAGGGTGGAGACCCTCTCAACCTCTTCGTACCCCATTTGGGTGCCGCTGGGGAGGCATAGCCCTGTTTGAAAGAGGCTTTGCGATGTCCCGTCGGCAAGATGGAGACTGGATTGAAACAGAGGCTGAAGATGCATCGGTTTCCACAGCGGGCGGCTTTCGATATTGGAAGCTTCGAGGGCAAGGCGGACGGCTTCGGGATCGGTACGTTCAAAAGTGAGGGTGGTAAGCCATCGATTACCACGGCTTTGGGGAAGTTCCGGCATTAAAGTGATCTCTTCGACGCTCCCTAAAAGATCGCGATACCATTGAAAAATTTGCTGCCGCTTGGAAATCCGCTCTTGGAGCACTTCCATTTGGGCAACACCGATTGCGGCGAGGATATTGCTCATGCGATAGTTGTATCCGAAATCGGTATGTTCGTAATGGGGAGCGTCGTCTCTGGCCTGGGTGGAGTAGAAGCGGGCTTTATCGATCAGCTCTTTGTCCGAGGAAACAAGCATCCCTCCTCCGGAGGTGGTGAGGATTTTATTTCCGTTGAAACTGTATACCCCGAATCTCCCGAAAGTACCGGTTTCTCTCCCCGCATACGAGGCTCCGAGACTCTCTGCGGCATCTTCGATAAGGGGAATGCCATGGGTGTCACAAATGTGGATGATCCTCTCCAAATCGGCAGACTGGCCGTAGAGATGGGTGAGGATAAGCGCTTTGGGTTTTTTGGGTGCTTGGGCAATCGCCTGTTCGAGAAGATCGGGATTAAGGTTCCAGCTTCGTCCCTCACTGTCGAGAAAATAGGGGATCGCATTTTGGTAGAGGATCGGGGCGACGGAGCCGATAAAGGTAAACGATGAGGTGAGGACAATATCTCCCGCACCGACACCCAAAACACGAAGGGCCAGATGGATTGCCGCCGTGGCACTGGAGAGGGCCAATGCATGGGGGGTGTGCGTGTAGGTCCGGATACTTGCTTCGAATTTTTCCACCATCGGCCCCAGCGGGGCGATGTAATTGCTTTCGAACGCTTCGGCGATGTAGGTCTGTTCCCGGCCGCTCATATGAGGAGGTGAGAGGAAGAGTCTGGGGGGTTGCATGGTTACACTTTCAGTTTGTAAATTTTACACATCGGGTTGTTGAGGACCGGCTCAAAAAGATCTTTGTCGTATCGGTCAAACACAAACATCTGGATGTATGCCGAATTCAAGTAAAAATCATCCAAGAGTAAAAAGCGTCCGTAGCTTGCCATATAAACGACATTGAGCCCCTCTGAAGCAAATTGCTGTTCGTTGATTTGGAGGGTGTTACTCTCATCGTATCCGACTTGGTAAAAATGTTTGATCGGGACTTCCTGATTTCCGAGGTGCAGGACACTTCTGGCTTTTTCGAGGGAGATCCCTTGTCCGAATTCGAGTGTCCCTCCGGTATCCTGTATCGATTGCGTTGTGTAAAAAAACGGCTGCTGAAGGGTGTTATCGGGATTTTTGAGGTCGAGATAGCTAAAGAGGGTGACCGTCGGGAGAATCTCCATCATCCGAAACGGGAGATAGAGGTAAACGTCACGGGTAGGTTTGGGGAGAGTTTCGGGATGAAGCTGAAGGTGCATCATCAGATCATCGACGGTGTCGGCTTTGTACGTTTTGAGCATGGCGGCGATAATCGCGTTGCTGTTATTGGTTTCAAACCCTTTTTCGGTATATTCGACACTGAGCCGCCCCATATAGGCGCTGTTTCTCATCGGCTGGGTTAACACATAGCTGGCCGGATAGTTCACGTCCCCCGTATGTTTCCCGCCGTCAACGAGGGTTTTGACATCGCTGTAGTATCGGATCGGATAGCCGAAATCCCACCAGCTGATCACATAATCCTCTTCATCGGAGATCTTTCCGAGTTGTTCGAGCGCAGCAACCTCCTGAGCGGTAAAAACGGTCGGGGTCATATACTCTTTGACATGGAGATAATTGGGATAGAGGGCCGCACCGGTGAGGAGAACGAGGGCCGCGTATCGCAGAGGTGTTTTCTCGATCGGACGGGTGATCAGAAGGAGGAGATAGGCAAATCCGATCGCCATCGGGGCAACGGCGTAGATCGTAAAACGGAGCCCCGACGACATCGCGATAAATCCGAGCCCCACGAGGGGGAGGGTGATCAAGAGGGGGCGGTAGGCGATAACGGCAAGGAGATATCCGACACACGCCGCCAGAAAAGTGACCGTATGGCCGCTGATCCGCTGGGCAAATACGTCAAAGGGGATATGACCGGCTTCCCGGACGGTTTGGGCCACGTTGTAAAAATAAAGACCCGCATCGTCGTTGGAGACACTCTCTCTCATGACGTAGCTTTTGAGAAAATTCCAGATCGGATCGATCCCCCCTGCCGCAAAGTAGAGGAGAATCACCCCGCCGAAAACGGGCCAAAACCATTTTCGGTCCTGTTGCGGAAAAAAGTGGAAAAAGGCAAAAACGGCGAGGGCGATACCGATTTTTACCAAAAACGGCAGTGACAGAACTCCGATAATGATAAAAAGGGAGATTTTATAGAGATAATGGTTGGTTCGCTCAAAGATCACGGCATACAAAAAGGTGGTGACGAGCAAGGCGGTGTTGAGGGCGTAGCTTTGGGGGTACCACCATTGATACGTTGCAAAGGCCAGAGTAATCGGGAGGAGGAGCCGATTGCGCTGATCGCTCAGGGCCAGAAGGATAAAGTAGAGGGCGAAAAGGGGGAGGACGATGTTGAGCATATCGGTATCGTAATATCCCGTCATCGTCCGGTTGTAATAGCTGTTAGCGATACTGGCGATAAGTGCGGCGATAAATCCCATCGTGGTTTGTCCGAGGGTCCGTCCGATCAGTATTAGCGGGATGACGATGAGTGAGCCTATAAAAGCGCTCATATAGAGGATAAGGGTCTCAAAGCTGACGGGGATAACGTGAGAGAGTGACGCCGTAAGTAGAGAGATCGGTTCGGTGATGGGGGAGAGGTCGTTGGCCTGATGGTGAGCGCTGAGGATATCTCTGGCCCCTTCGGCAAAATAGTAGCCGTCATTGGTATTGATCATCAACGCGTTGTTCCAGTGAAACGATGCCGTATTTTTCACCTCACCGACCCATATATAACGGATGGAGAGGGAGAACAGATAGGCGACAATGAGGAGAACCGCGAGTGTTTTAAGGCCGACGGACTCATTCGAGAACTGAAGTTTCATAACATATATCCCTTTTTGGTGTTGTAGATTAACGGTTGTTATAATATGCCGGAGTTTATCAAAAAAGAGCTCTATATCGGCTTGAAAAGCGATTTTTTTACCTTTGCCGGAACTCCTGCCGCGAGGGAGTAATCGGGGATGTCGCTAATGAGGACACTTCCGGCGGCGATAATCGAGTGGGCACCGACGGTCAGGTTCTGGATGCAATTGGCCCCGATCCCGATATGGGTATGGTGTTTGACCCGGACGCCGCCGGCGAGTGCGGCGTTGGGGGAGATATGGACAAACGGTTCAAGAAGGCATTCATGCTCCACGACCGCGCCGCTGTTGATAATGCACCCTGTGCAGATCCTTGCTTCGGCATTGACCACGGAAAGCGGCATGATAACCGACCCCTCGTCGATGGTTGCGGAAGGGGAGATGACGGCACTCGGATGGATCAGCGGCGGGAGAGCGTATCCGGCTTTCGAAACTTTGTCGAGGATCTGTTCGCGCAGGGTGTTATTTCCTATACCGAGGGCGATGGCGCCGCTTGGATGGGACAGCCGGAACGTTTCCCAGGTATAGGCGGCGGCAGCGGGGTTGTCGTCGATCCACCCGGCGAGGGTATAGCCGCAGCTGCGGGCGATATCGGCAACGACTTTTCCGTGACCGCCGGTCCCGTAAACGAATATCTCAGCGAGTGCCACGAAACTTCTCCATGGTTGCTTCCCCTTGTTGGGAGATCCCCTCTTTTTTGAATACTTTTTTCATCGTGAGGAGGATGATTTTCAGATCAAACCCAAACGAGACCTTGCGTACGTATTCGACGTCATAGCGGAATTTTTCCTCCCAGCTGATGGCGTTGCGTCCGTTGATCTGCGCCCATCCGGTGATACCCGGTTTTACATTATGCCGCAGCGCCTGCTCCGTGCTGTAGAGCCCCAGATACTCGACCAGCAGCGGGCGGGGGCCGATGAAGCTCATCTCCCCTTTGAGAACATTCAACAGCTGCGGTAGCTCGTCAAGGCTGAGACTGCGAATCCACCGTCCTGCTCCGTTTAACCGCTGCGCATCGCTGAGCAGTTCCCCTTTCTCATCGGTATCGTTATTCATGGTCCGAAATTTATAGATGGTGAAGAGTTTCCCCTGAAATCCGGGGCGTGTCTGGGTGAAAAAGAGGGGTCTTCCCATCGTGATCAGGATTAGGAGCGTGCACAGGAGGATGAACGGGGAAAACACGATCAGCAGCAGCAGCGCGCCGAGGCGATCGATAAAAGGTTTGATCGTATTAACGTACACGTTTGAGTCCATACACTTCGAGATGTTTGGTGACAATTATATCCATATCAAACTCATCAACCGCTTTTTCCCGTCCCGCTTCCCCCATCCGTTTTCGTAAGAAGGGGTTCTGGATCAGCGTTTCGATCGCTTCGGCCAAAGCGTTCCCGTTTTTCGGGGGGACAAGGAAGCCGTTAATGCCGTTGACGACCGTTTCGCGGCATCCGACGACATCGGTAGTGACGATCGGAAGTCCCATGCTCATCGCCTCCATACTGGTCCGGGGGAGCCCCTCCCGGTAGCTGGGGAGGACGAAAATATCGGTTTGGGCAAGCTGTTCGCGGATATCGTCGCGGTGCCCCAGATAAACGATAGCGGATTGCTCTTGCATAAAGGTTTCGCTCAGGCTGGACGTATTGCCCGGATCGGGCGATCCGATGTAACGAAATTCGGCATGGGGGTAGCGGCGGGTGAGAAGGTTGGCCGCGTCGATGTATTCCAATACCCCTTTGTGGCGAAGCGCACGGCCGATCATGACGACACTAACCCTGTCGGAATCGGTTTTAGGGATGGGCCGCCAGAGGTCGGTATCGATCCCGACCCCTTTGATCGTGACTGCTTTAGAGGGGGAGATAACGTTTTTATCGATCAGATAGGCGGGGTCATCTTCGTTGACAAACATCACGGTATCGGAAAGTTTGAAGGTTTGGCGGTAGAGGGTTTCGATGATACTCCGGACAAGGCGGCTTTTAAAATCGTTTTCGAGATAAAAGCTCCCAAGCCCTTCGACGAGATTGATGATACGGGGAACTTTGGCGATACGGCCGGCAATCGTCCCGTAGATGTTGGGTTTTGCGGTGAACGTGTGGAGAATGTCGAGGTTGAGCGGACGGATCGCTTTGTAGATCGCACGGATCGCCAGAAGCTCTTTGAGAGGGTTGAGGCTAGAGCGTGAAATAAGATAGGGGATATGGAGGACCCCTTCGGCGGCGAAGGAGCCGCTTTTATCCCCTTCGGGGCAGATCGCATAGACGGTATGCCCCTGAGCGATCAGGGCCTGCATGACCGGTAAACGAAAAAGCCATAGATTGAGGTCGAGGTGGGAGAGGAAGCCGATGGTCATGGGTGGGTGTCTCCTGAAAAGGTTTCATCGATAAAGCGCCGATAGATCGGAAAATAGTGCTGAAGGGAGTAATAACGGCTTTTGTCGATCGATGCGTTGGACATAGCGCCATAGCGTTGCGGATCGGAAGCGAGGAGCTGTACCGCTGTGATCCATTCGTCGGTGCCGGAGGCTAAAAAGCCGTTCTCTCCGTGGGAAATGATCCGGGTATTCTCACCGACGGGTGACGCGATCATCGGCAAGCCCGCCGCCTGATACTGGATGAGTTTGAATCCCGATTTTCCCTGACTGAAATCGTCGTTGTCCAACGGCATAATTCCGACATGGGAACGGTGCAGGAGACGGCTCTCCGTTTCACTTGACCAGTCGTAAAAGCGCATCGATACCCCCTCGATGGTTTCGGATGCGAGTGCTTTGGAGGCGATGATGACGAGATCGAAATCCACGATTGCGGCGAGCTGCTGAAAGAGGGGGGCAAAGGAGCGGATGTAGCGGTAGGTGACGCTGCTGCCGATCCACACCAGAGTAAAGCGTTCAAATTTTGAGGAGTCGGGATCAAGACGATAGTGTTCCAGATTGATGACGGTCGGTATTTTAATGACGTTCGGATTGCGCTGTTTGACATACTCGGCGAGATAATCGTTTCCGACGATAATACCGGCCGCATTGTCGACGAGGCGGTCGTATTTCCCCTCCAGCAGCCGTTTTCCCCGATAATCTTCCCAGACGTTATCGTCGAAATCGAGAATGTAGCGTTTGTTGCGGAGAAATTTTTGTTCGAGCCGATAGGGCAGATAGGGGAAGAGTTCCCGTTCGATAATCAGATTCTCCGAGGCACGCAGAATACTAAACAGCCTCACGCCATAAGATAAAAGAATACGGATTTTATTTTTCGGTTTTTTCGCGAACAGGTCCGCCAGGTAGCCGATATCCATAAACGGGGTGATTTCAATATTGTAATCGAGTTCGCTCAGCCGAGAGGCGAACGCAAAACTCCGATAACGGCTGGTGGCCCCTTGCGTCGGGTATTTGGTGAAGAACGTGAGATTAGTCATGGTATTTTCCGAAGCGGTTGCGTCGGTAGTCGAGAGAACCGCGCACCATCATTTTGAATTTGGCGAATTTCTGTTTTTCGTAGAAGAGGACGACGATGAGGTCCACCAGAAATCGGGATTTTTCCACATTGCACGATTGGGGGAACGCCTTTTGGTAGAGTTCGATGATTTTCAGCCGGTTTCGAAAAGCGTAATAGCGCCGGATCGGAGAGTGATTTGTACTGAAAAACCGTTTCCACAAAAACCGGTGCCGTTTTAGATCTCCCAGATTGTGATGGAGCACGGCTCTGTTGGCCTGGATCACGGCATATCCGTGAAGATTGCTGCGCAAACAGTATTCGTTATCCACATAATCGATAAACAGCTCCTCCAAAAATCCCCCCAATTTTTGGTGGATCTGTAGATTCAGCAGATTTCCGGACGTCATGGTGGTCAGCACGGGGGAAAAGGGTTCGGATGACAAACTTTGCGGAAAGTAGGCATTGGCGTGAAACGGGGAAACAATACTGACATTATCATCGGTATAGCGAACTAACTCCGCAATCATCCCCTCGGTGGCGGCACTGTCTTGATCCATGGTTAAAAGCCACCGATATCCCATCTCGGTAGCGATGGACGCTCCGACGTTCAGGGCGTGGGCGATCCCTTGGTTCCCGTGGTTGTCCACGTAGCGGATTTTTGGATTTTTTTGGAGGATCTCTAGGATTTCTAGCTGCTTGTGTTCTGAGTTGTCGACGGCGATCAGAAGATCGAGGCTCTCCAGATACGAATCGATATTGTGAAGGAGCGAAAGGTCCGGATGGTAGAGGACAACCGTCCCGATGAGGTTTGGCATATCAGCGTCCCCCCTTTAGTAGTCGCCATACAAATTTTAAAGCCGGATAGGCAAATCGCGGAGAGAGGGCGATCAACAGGAGGGTGAATCGGGAGTAGGAGATGGTAAACGGGAAAAAACGGCGGTATTGTTGATAGCTTTTATAGGTAAAAACACCGCTATTGCGGAGTAAAAACAGATTTCCCAGAGAGAAGAGATGGGATTTTTGCCCATGATCCATAACGGTTTTCAGCTTGACGTCAAGATCGTAGGATGCCGGCAGGGAAAAAACAAAGTTGCTCCATCGAATGCAGGCGATGTCGAAAAGGATGGGTTGGTGGTACCACCCCGTTTTTTGCAATAGGGGAGGATGGAGTTCGTTGATGGAGATATTTTTTTCCCAGAGAATCCGAAATTCGCGATGGGAAATGTATTCAAAAATAATGCCGGTCTGGATGAAATTGGTATTTTGGTACCGTTCAAACCGGGCGAGCGGTATCATAGCCGAACGGTAGATAAGGCTGGACAAACAGGTCATATGCCATCCTAAATCGGATAAAAGCCGATTGGAATTTTGATACTCTTGCCGGGGGATATCGGCCGCACGATGAAGAAGATCCACGACGATAGCATCGTAGGGGGCGGTGTTTTTCAAAATCTCCATAAGGGTGTTGAGCCCCTCAGGGGGGATGTGATAGGTGTCTCCCAGAAGCCAGATGTATTCGGTCGTCGGGTATTGCAATGCACGTTCAAAATTCTTGTCGGCGCCGACATTGGTTTCGTTTCGGTAATAGTGAAGAAACGGGTAGGTTTGCTGATGTTTTTCTACCACCTCTTTGGTCCCGTCCGTCGATCCGTTATCGGAAATATAGATCAAAATCCGGTGCGCTCTTGCCAGAGGAATATGCATTGTTAGAGAGTAGTCCAAAAAGTCGGCACGATTATAGGTCGGTATTGTGAGTGCTAAGGCGGTATTGGGCGTCGTATTCATCTCAGTGCTCTTTTCTGTTTCTTAAAGATCATTATCACCCACGGCATCCCCCAGACATAGCTGCTTAAAAATCCCAAAAAGAGATAATCGACCGGCAAATAGAGGGCACTCAGCCACGTCGTAAGGGCGATATAGAGGCCGCTTAGAAACGAGGGGAGGACAAGAGGCTCTCTCTTAAACGCTCTCATGTACAGGGCATATCCGTTCACAATGATTTGCAACAACCAGGCGGAAGCGATGATCATCAGCGAAATCGGGGTGACAATCCGCTCTGCAAACGGGAGGTTCTCCTTCCACAGGGTGACGATGGCAAAGAGTGTTATTATTCCTAAAATATAGGTGATGAGGGCTGAAAGAAGATGTTTTTTGAAAATTTGATCCAGCAATCGGTAGTTTTTGTGGGCGACAAGGATATTGATTTTCGGAATGATGATCGTCATCCAGATATTGGCAATTCCGAAAATGGCGCTGAAGAGGGCAATGCTCAGCCCGATTCGTCCGGCCTCCTGCGCCCCGTAATAGTGAAACGCGACGGGGGTGAAAATTTGAAAAATAAAATAGCCGCTGACCCAGCTGATCGCATAACGCCACAATAACGGAAAGATCTCTTTTCCCCATGCATGGGTGGAAATCTGCCCCAGGGCATAGAGCTGCCGCAGCAGGGGGCGGTATCGGTAGAGGAGGATGAGGGTACCGCTCAACGCGCTTATCAAGAGGGAATACGCCAAGGCATAGAGCTGTGCACCCGAAACCAGTAGGAGCATTGTGGATACGACGAGGATAAAGGAGATCGCAAAACGGATTTTCTGGATTTCACCGACGCTGTTGCACCCTTCGATAAAGGAGAGGAGGATGCTGTTGATAAATACGAATACGGAAGCGATTGTATAGAGGGCCCACGGTATCTTCCAAGACACGGTACTCTCTTGTTGTCCCAATAGTGTCAGGCCGACAAATAGGATGATAGGAAAGGAGAGAAGCCCCATGGCGACGGACCATTTGAGTCCAAATTTCCATAACGCGGCAATTCGATCCAGATGTTTGGGATCTCCGGATAATTTTTGATCGTCGGTGAAGTGCAAATGGGCAAATTCATGGGCGGAAAACTGCAACAGGAGGGTTGAAAATCCCATATCGGCGAAGATTGCCAATGCCGCCAGACTGATAAACGTGTACCAGTACCCCTGCGCTTGGGCCGTGAGATAGAGGGGGATCAGGATGAGGAGTGCGGGGCCGGAGAAGAGGCGCCACAATTGATTCAGTGCCGTATGGCGAAAATCCCGGCTCAGGAGCGTCTTGATCATTAAAATCCCCCTCGGCATTTTGTTCCGAAAATTTTCTCTCTGTGGATAATGGAGTTTCCCCATTGTTGCTGGGTGGCAGCTTCAGCCATGGTGTTGTTGAAGGAGAAAACGGCCGATTGGGCCTTTAAAAGCGCTTGAGCCTCTTGCAGTTCGTCCGCCGGTACACGGTAACACGATTCTACAAGGGCGATCTGATCGGGGTGGATGATGGTTTTACTGACCAGTCCTTCACTCAAATCACGCAATACATCGCGCTTGAACCCTTCATGATCGTTGAAGCACCGATAAACACCGCCGCTGATCTCAAATCCATGCGGTTTGAAGACTGCCAGAAGCGATCCGATGACGTAAGAGGGGACGGACATGTCAAACAGTGATAGGCTGCAGTCGCGTCGCAGCCCGAGCTGCCGGAGCATATCTTCGGCACCGAAGCGGAGGATGGGGATACGGGATTGGTAGGGGAGAAGGGTATTGCGCAGGGTTGTGAGCTGTGTGACATCAAAGAGCTCATTTCCCTCAATCGAGGGGATAAAAGGGTGTGGGGTATTTTCCAGTATTCTGAGGTAAACTTCCATATTTTCCAGACCGAACTTGGGCAAGACAAAACCGTCAATGTTCTCGATTCCGGTATACGAGAGGAAGATTTCAAGTGTTTGCGGATTTCGGGGCCGGATAAAACGGAGCAGTTTCGCAGGCTTAAGTATCGGCAAAAGGGTCTGGATAGAGAGAAGAGCTTTCTCAACATCCGATTCCAAAATACCGTCTTCCGTGTCGATGACCATAGAACGAAGAGAGGGAAACTTTTTTCCTTCGGCAATGGGCGCAAGATGTTTATGGTTTGCGGGGACGAATAGGGTCCCCCCCAGTTCCCATGGATGAATACTCTTCATGCTATCGCGGCTTCCAATTTCATCCCATTGATACTTTTATAGAGCGCTTTTGAACCGATGCCGGAATCTTTTGGGGAACGTTATGGATATAGAGGGTAGCAGAGGGTTTGATGACATGAAACCGTTTTAAAAGCCATAAAGTAAGAGGAGTGATGAACGGATACCGGAACATAAAAAGGCTGGACACGGTTAGTGAGTCTTATGCCGCTCACAATAGCGTTTTGCGTTAAAAAGACGCTCTCTGTGGCTTCGATCGGCAAGTGCTTCGGGGACAACGTTGCGCAGATAGTATTCGACGTATTTGCACAAATCGATATTTCCCTGAATCCCCGCCTCCCGTTTGAACCGTTGAATGGGGCCGGAGCGTTCGGAATTGAGGAAGAGGGCTTTATTGAAATCGAAACCGAAATAATTGAGAGACACCGTATATTGGTAGGCGAGTTTCTCTTTGACCTCGTTGAAATGGTATAAAAACTCCTCTTTGTGCAAGTCTTCAAAAGCCTTCAGGTTATGAAAACGGGTATCGAGTTCACTGCGATGGGTTCCGATCATATGGATCGTATCGACCTGTTCTCTGCGTACCTTTTTGAGGTCGATTTCGAAACTTTCCACTTTGTCGGAGGCGATGATTTTAAACTGCTCTTCCATCAATTCTCGTTTGGCGGTAAAGGTTTGCTCTTTGGAAATGAGCATCTGCAGTTCGGCTTTGAGGGAGTCGAATTTTTTTTTCTCTTCGATATAGGCCTCTTGCGATCCTAAAAAGTCTTTCATATAGACCCGCAATGCGTGGGAACTCCGTTGCTCAAATTCCGCGTAATACTGGTTTAAACGGCGGATGGTATTGAATTTGGTGACGAGTTCTTGATTGTAGATCGTAGAGTCAAGATCTTTAAACATCCCCGCTGCGGAATAGATAAATTCTTTAAAAACGTCAAACCGGAACTCCTCGTTAAAGTCAAAACCGATGGAATTGAAATATTTTTTGACAATATGGATATCGTCGTCGAAAAAATTCAGTACGACTTGTTTTTGAGAGACAGATACAGATATCATCGGTTTGGATACTTTGTGCATAAATATGGTTAGGCTATGATAGCGTATAATAGCGAAAAAAAAGGTCATAATGTGTGCGGCGTATTTGGAATCATCGGTGAATACTCCCCCTCTCAGGCCCGTTATGCTCTGGGAAAACTGGGACACCGAGGGAGAGATCACTGCGGTATTGTGGAAGAAGATCGAGTGTTTTTTTCCCATCAGCGCCTCTCTATTACCGATCAGGATCCGCGATCGCATCAGCCGATGCGCCGGGGAGAGCTTTTGCTCAGTTTTAACGGCGAAATTTACAACCATAAAGTGCTGCGTATGCAGCTGGACGGATACCCGTGGGAGACGCAGGGGGATGCGGAAGTGGTTCTGGCCGCGTTTGAGCGGTGGGGGATCGACTCTTTGCATCGATTGGAGGGGATGTTTGCGTTTGCCCTTCTGGATGGGGAGAAACTCTATCTGGTCCGTGACCGTTTCGGGAAAAAACCCCTTTTTTATCATCATAGTCGGGAGAGATTCGTTTTTAGCTCCGAGATCAAAGGGATCAAGCCGTTTTTGCAACAGGTTCGGATGAATTCGGATGCGATGATGTCGTATCTCACGTTTCTGGCACCGACTCCTCCCCATACGTTTTATGAGGGGATCTGTAAATTAGAGGGGGGAGAATGGCTCTTGTATGAGAGAGGGGAGGTCACCAAACAGCACTATTACGATGTGTGCCGATCGCCACACCCTCTGATCGAGAGTGAAAAAGATGCCTTAGGGATGATTGAGGAGCGGTTGCACCGCTCTTTGGAACTGCGCTTGGATACCGCCGCACCGACTGCGGCCCTTTTATCGGGGGGGATAGACAGCGCGTTACTCTGCGCCCTTGCATCGGCCCAAGGGAAAAAATTAGAGACGTTCACCCTCGGGTATGATGAGTACGGCGGGTATGATGAACGGAGCAATGCACGCGCGAGTGCGGCGGAATTGGGGCTACGCAATAGCGAGGTCGTCATTACGAAGGGCGATTTTAACAACCATCTTGATGCGATGCTGATCCATATGGACGAGCCTCTGAACGATCCTGCCGCCTTGCCGCTCTATCTGTTGTTTCAAAAAATAGGGGCAGAGGGGTACAAAGTAGTGTTGAGCGGCGAGGGGTCGGATGAGCTTTTCTTGGGATACCGGCAATATTTTGAGTACCTCGATATCGAAAAAGCGGCGGTGCTTCACCATAAAAACTGGCTCAAAAAATATTTTCACTCCCATTTCTCGATGAACCGGGAGTGGGAGTGGTATAAGCGGATTTTTGATGAGACGCTGCTGTTTCGAACCTCCGGAGAGAAATTTACCGATCTTCAAAAAAACATGCTTTTACGCCGCAATGTCCGGGATAATGAGTCGCTCCGGTTTTTGGAACCTTACCGCAGAGCGTTCGATGCGAGTTCCCATACCCATCCGGCACAATGGTATACGATGATCGATCTGAAACTTTTTATGGGAGAACATTTTCTGACCAAACTGGACCGGGTTTCGATGGCCCATACGATTGAAGCGCGGACCCCTTTTTTAGATCATACTTTGGTAGAAACGGTGATGGCGATTGATCCGGAAGTGCGTATCGGGAGAGGGGGGACCAAATATCTTCTGAAACAGGTGGCGCGGCGTTATCTAAGCGAGGAGATTTTGCAGAGAAAGAAAAAAGGGTTCGCAAATCCCTACATGGAGTGGCTGATTGCATCGGGACGACTCGATTTGATTCGCGAGGTCAACTCTCAGACCGGACTTTTTCACCCCGAAGAGGTGGAAAAATACCTCAATATGGCTCGCAGAGGACGTTTTAAACAGCATGTGTGGGGACTCTATGTTTTAAGTCATTGGATGCAGCGGGAATTATTGTGAATTTTTTTCCATAAACAGCGCCAACTCAAGCGTCCCGCTGACGTAGTTTGCGAAAAAGCTGACGATCCCTTCATCCGCTTCATTAAAATCACCATGATATTTATTGAGTAACTGGATCACTCCGATTACCTCTTGCCGGGAATTAAAAATGGGAATCGTGAGGATGTTTCGGGTCACAAAACCGCTTTTTTGGTCAATTTTGGCTAAAAAACGGTCATCTTCATACGGATTATTGACAATCTGCCCTTTTTTGGTTTGTGCGGTGTCCCCCACAATGCCCGAATCCATCCCGATCGCGATTCTTCCGATCCCGTCACTGAGTTTGGTCCAAAGCATGCTGTTGCTTCGGTCAAGGATAAAAATAGAACACCGTTCTGCATTCACAATCGCTTTAATCTCTTCCGAGATTATCGGAAGAACGGTCTCCAGATCATTTAAAAGTGCCAGTTTTTTTCCGAATTCGGCGATTCGCTGATATATTTGAAGGCTCATTAATCCTCTTTTTTGAGTAAAGATACCTGGTCATCAAACAACATGGCCAGTTCCAGATAACCGCTGATATAGTGGGAAAAGAAAATCATTGCTTTGGCATCCTGCTGCGAAAACCCTTCGGGCTTGTTGAGGAGCTGAAACACCCCGATAATCTGTCGTGAAGAGTTAAAGATGGGGATAGAGGCGATATTTTTGGTAACAAAACCGGTTTTGTTGTCAACCGTATGCAAAAAACGGTCATCCTCGTACGGGTTATTGACCAAAATGGGTTTCCCCTCTTTGACCGTATGACCGACAATTCCGTCGTCTTTGTGCACCATGATTTTTTCATTGCCGTCGGCCAAGGTTGTCCAAAGCATCTCTATTTTTGGATTATAGACAAAAATGGAGCACCGTTCGGCGCCGCTGACCTCTTTTGCGTAAGCAGAAATCATAGGGAGTCCCTCTTGCAGGGAGGGGCGATTGAGCAACGCACGGCCAAAATCGGCAAGTGCACTGTAAGATGGTGCTGGATTCATCGGTTCTCCTCAAAAGATGCGTGGCTAATGCTATCAGGCTAAAGCTAAAAAGAATATCAATTCTGAGAAGATGCAGGTAGCGTTTTACTTGTTTCTGGCGTTGTAGGGACTTTAGCCTCTGCTGCTTTATCGGGCTTTGTTTTAGCAAATGGCTAAAGGGGAGTTGATCTCCCGCATCCGAAAGATGCGGGTAGCTTCAGGGGGGTGCAGGGGACGATTTGTCCCCTGCCACTTTTCGGGCTTTGCCCGAAAAGTGCGTAACATTAAAGGTTATGCTCTTTTTTGTAGTCGATGACCATTGCGTAGGCTTCATCTTTCAAAAGCAGTTTCTCTTTTTTGAGTTTTTCAAGCTCCAGATCGGTCATCGGAATTTCACCTTTTTCGGCTTTGTTGATTTGATTGTCAAGATCATTGTGACGATCAAAAATTTTCAGAAAATGGGCATTGGCCGCATTATTTTCTTTCATATGGGTAATTACATCGCGGTATTCGTGCAACATGGTGAAGTCCTTGCGTGGAAATTTATCGCAATTGTACCACTACTTAATTTAAAATCCGTGGAAGAGTTATCCCCTCTTGCCCCTGATACTTGCCGCTTTTGTCTTTATAACTGGTTTCGCACATTTCGTCCCCTTGCAAAAAGAGAACCTGTGCGATCCCCTCATTCGCATAGATTTTAGCCGGAAGAGGGGTGGTGTTGGAGATCTCGATCGTGATATGCCCCTCAAATTCGGGTTCGAACGGGGTGACATTGACGATGATGCCGCAGCGGGCATAGGTCGATTTACCCAAACAGATCGCCAAGACGTCACGGGGAATTTTAAAATACTCTACCGTCCGGGCGAGGGCAAAGGAGTTCGGGGGGACGATGCAAACGTCTCCGGTGAAGTCGACAACATTCATGTCATCAAAATGTTTCGGGTCCACGACGGTAGAATTGAGATTGGTAAAAATCTTGAATTCATTCGTTACACGGATGTCATAGCCGTAAGAACTAAGGCCGTAACTGACAACGCCGATACCTACCTGATCTTCGCAAAAAGGGGTGATCATCTCCTCTTCCAACGCTTTTTTTCTTATCCATCCGTCGCTTTTAAGCCCCATAGTGTTATCCAAAGTTAAAATAATTTGTGGTAGTATAGCACATCTCTTACCCTACTTTTTAGGAGCATTTTCCCATGGATATGAAACAAATCAAAACTCTTTTGCAAGAGTTTGACGCCAGTACTCTTTCAAAATTGAAAATTACACAAGACGCTTTTTCGATTGAATTTGAAAAAAATATCGGTGTTGTTGCCGCACCGATGATGGCGGCGGCTCCGGTTGCGGTAGCGGCGGCTCCATCCGAAACACCGGTATCTCCGGTAATCGCGGGAGATGTTATTGTTTCACCGATGGTCGGGACGTTTTATGCCGCACCTTCACCCGATTCCGCCCCGTTTGTAAAAGTGGGCGACCGGGTGAAAAAAGGTCAAGTGATCGCCGTTCTTGAAGCGATGAAAATCATGAATGAGCTTGAAGCAGAATTTGATTGTAAAATTCTGAGTGTTTTGGTCTCCGACGCGCAAGCTGTTGAATACGATATGCCTTTGTTTGCCGTTGAAAAGCTTTAATCATGGGTGAAATCAAACGTATTTTAGTTGCGAATCGCGGTGAAATCGCGCTTCGTGCCATCCGTACCATCAAAGAGATGGGAAAAGAGGCGGTGGCGGTTTACTCGACTGCCGATAAAGATGCGTCGTATCTAAAGCTGGCCGATGCGGCAATCTGTATCGGGGCGGCACCGAGTTCTAAGAGTTATCTCAATATCCCGGCTATTATTGCCGCTGCCGAGATCAGCGGATGCGATGCGGTATTTCCGGGATACGGTTTTTTGAGTGAGAATCAGCACTTTGTCGAGATTTGTACCCATCACGGGATTAAATTTATCGGGCCGACTCCTGAAGTCATGGTGATGATGTCGGATAAATCCAAAGCCAAAGAGGTGATGGTAGCCGCAGGGGTACCGGTCGTTCCGGGTTCGGACGGGGCGATTAGGGATATCGCCGATGCCGCTGAGCGTGCGAAAGTGGTCGGTTATCCGATTATCCTTAAAGCAGCTGCCGGCGGCGGAGGGCGCGGTATGCGCGTTGTCGAAGAGGAAAGCTATCTTGAAAATGCCTTTTTGGCGGCGGAAGCCGAAGCGATAACCGCATTCGGAGACGGTACCATTTATATGGAAAAATTCATCAAGAATCCCCGTCATATCGAAGTTCAGGTGATCGCTGACAGCCACGGAAACGTCCTTCATATCGGTGAGCGTGAC
This sequence comes from Sulfuricurvum sp., assembly GCF_023229695.1. Classification (GTDB taxonomy): domain Bacteria; phylum Campylobacterota; class Campylobacteria; order Campylobacterales; family Sulfurimonadaceae; genus Sulfuricurvum. Next base: position 35,971 of record NZ_JALNYS010000019.1, on the reverse strand, counting down.
TGTTCCATGCAGCGCCGCCACCAAAAATTGATCGAAGAATCTCCCGCAGTTGCCCTGACGCCTGAAGTGCGTGCTGAACTGCACGCTTCGGCGGTTCGGGCAACACAATACATCAAATACGAAGGGGCAGGGACCTTCGAATACCTTCTGGATGCCGATAAAAACTTCTATTTCATGGAGATGAATACCCGTCTTCAGGTTGAACATACTGTCTCTGAGATGGTGAGCGGATTGGATCTGATCGAGATGATGATCCGTGTTGCAGAAGGGGAAGCCCTCCCTTCTCAGGAGAGCGTCGTTCTTACAGGTCATTCCATTGAATGCCGTATTACGGCCGAAGATCCGGTTAAGTTCCTTCCCTGCCCCGGTAAAATCACGCAGTGGATCGCTCCGGGCGGACGTCATATCCGTATCGATACCCATGCGCATGCGGGTTATATTGTTCCACCGACCTACGATTCGATGATCGGAAAATTAATTGTTTACGGAAAAGATCGTAAGGATGCCATTGCACGGATGCACCGTGCATTGAGCGAATTTACGATTACCGGGATTAAAACGACGATCCCGTTTCATCTAAAAATGATGAAAAATCCCGACTTCGTTTCTAATGATTTTGATACCAAATATTTGGAGCGTTATAACGGCTAAGCGCCGTTATTGCGCACCAACTTTTTTCTTCTCGTTTGCCTCTTCACTTTTATTTTGAATTTTCCTTTAGATATCGTATAATCTTATCGTAGTGATGATAGAATCCGTTTAAATGTGATATGTTTTTTACGCTGTTTTTACACGCGTTGATTATAATCGCACAGGTTGTCTATATTAATATAAGAATGGGGTCGCCATGAATAACATGAGTATCGGACAAAAAGTTCATATCCCTTTGATCGCATCCATCGGGATCGGTTTTGTGATTGTTGTGATTAATTATCTGGTTTCGATCCAGGAGATACGGAAGAATACGTACGCAGAGCAATCCAAAGAGATGACAACGGTTTTTGAAGAGGCGTTGGAGTCGAAAAAAAATGTCGGTATCACGAATGCCATTACGATTTCAAAGAACGGTGCGGTTATCAACGGCTTGATGAACGGTGATCGTACTGAACCCCTTAATACACTGAAAGCACTCTCCAAAGAGTTTAAAGAGAACACGAAATTCGGTAACATCAAAATTCATGTCCATGACAGGGATGTGCACAGTTTTATTCGTGTATGGAACCCGGAAAAATACGGTGATGATTTATCGGGCTTCCGAAAATCAATTGTTGCCGTGAAAGAGAGCCAAAAACCGCTCGTCACCATTGAGGTCGGCGTTGCGGGATTGGAGCTTCGGGGGATTGCCCCGATTATTTCGGGTGGCGAATACCTGGGCTCTATCGAGTTTATGCAAGGGCTGAATTCGGTCATTAAAGATCTGCGGAAAAACTTTGAAACGGAAGTGATCGTTGCGATCGACAACCGCTACCTTGATACGGCGAAAGAGCTTCAGGGAAAGGCTAAAATCGGAGGTAACTATACTCTGGCCGTGAAAGAAGATGTCATTGACAAGGAGTTGATGGGCGAATTAAATGAGGCAACCTTCAATGTCTCCGACGGTGCCTTTACGACCGATCATTTTTACGTAACCTTGATACCGATCAAAGATTTTTCAGGCGCGCAGGTGGGGTATGCGTTTTCCGGAAAAAAACTTGAAACGGTTGAGGCGATCATCAATGAATCTGAAAATTCGTTATTGCGTCAAGTCGTTATTATGTCTGTTATTGATCTTATTATCTTATTTTTGCTCATTACGATTATCCGTCGTGCTGTTACAAACCCTATTCAAAATCTTGATGCCATTGCACAAGAGCTGGCGACCGGAGATGCAGACCTGAGCAAACGGATCCGTATCACCTCCAATGATGAAATCGCTCAGGCGGCAAAAAGTTTCAACACCTTTTTGGACAAAGTCGACGCAATAGCACTGCAGGCTCAAGAACATGCCCGGGAGGCAATGGAGGCAAAAACGCAATCAGAACAACAGCTGCAAAAAAACGAAATTTCGCTGGCTTTGGCCCATGAAATGATCAGCGGTTCCATTGACAATGCAGGAAGCCTACGCAACAGCTTGGAACGGAGTATCGGCGATCTCAATAATGTTAACACCCTGAATGCCGAGACGGGGAACGTCGTCGATCAAGTGAATACACAGACCGATAAAATCATGACGAGCATTACCAACATTACCGAAATGATTAATGATACCCGTTCAAATTCGGAACAATTAAATCATAATGTCAGTGAAATATCAAATGTGATTACGCTGATTAAAGATATTTCGGATCAGACCAATTTATTGGCTCTGAATGCAGCTATCGAGGCGGCCCGGGCCGGTGAACACGGACGAGGATTTGCCGTTGTCGCCGATGAAGTACGAAAACTTGCCGAAAGAACCCAAAAAGCGACGAGTGAAGTCGAGTCTAATATTAGTGTCTTAAAGCAAAATTCAATGGGTATGCTGGAGAATAGCGAGCGGGTGGAAGAGCATGCGGTAGATTCGACCCGACGGCTTGATGAATTTAAAAATGTCATGTCTCACCTGATTAATAATGTTGAGAAAATTAAAGAAGACAATAAAATAATCAGCTACGGAATTTTTACGAATATGGCAAAAATTGATCATATGATCTTTAAGGCCAATGCCTACGAGTCAGGATTCCAAGGGAAAGTCACGCAACACTTCAGTGACCATCACAGCTGTGCACTCGGGCGTTGGTACGATGAGGGAGAGGGGAAAACCATCTTTGGAAAATCGTCGATATACGGACGTTTGGCGGAGCCGCACCGAAAGGTACACGATGAAATCCGAAAAGCGATGGAGTTGCTGAAACAAAATTCTATCGGCAACGATAAACAGATTATCGACTGCTTCAAAGAGGCTGAAAAAGCGAGCCAAGAGCTTTTCTCTATTTTGAATGAGATGGTGGAGGGTTAAAGCACTTCCCCCTCTTTTTACAGGGGAAGGCGTATGACTTTGATGTCGGCACTGAGACGCAGACGGGTAAAGTGGTCATTGAGGACTTGATTTCGTTTTTCGCCCATAATTGCATTGGTAATTTGGGGTCGGACGGCGTCAAGATTTTCGGTGACGATATTGTTTTTTTCCCGGAGATAAAAGCTCATGAATCCATTTGCCCCGTTCGGAAAGATCGGGGTGAAATTTCCCTGAGGGGTTTTGTTGAGGATTTGTACCAATTGGGGATTGATGGAATCGTAGGTAATCGTCTCCTCTTTTGAGTCGACCCCGGAAATATTGTACATCGGATCGCTGATTTTTGCCTGCAACGCTTCTTTAGTGGAGGCGCTATAGGTGGTGACCGCGAAACTTTCGGGTTTGGAAAAGTCGTCGAGATGGAGGTGGTAATACTCCGCCTCTTCATCGGCACCGGGTTGCCCCATTTTGGAAAAGGCAATGGTACTGTAGAGTTTTTGCCCTCGGAGATTCTCTTCGATTTTCTTTTTGAGCCCTTTTTCGTCCAATCCTCTGACCGTCAGCATCGCATTTAAAAACTGCTCTTTGGAGAGGTTGTTCTGCGTGGCCATTTTCTCAAGCTCTTCGTCCACTTCGGCAGGAGTAACCGTAATTTTTTTATCGATGGCTTCGAGCTGTTCGAGCTTCTTTCGGATCAGGGTATCGGCACTTTGCTGGGCATCGGTATTGCTCTGCTTCATCTCTTGTTGTACTTCATACAACGTTATGGGAGAATTTTTTACCAAAATGCTGACACCGCCGATCGGCGCGCTCCACAGCAGTGAGGCTAATATAGTGGACAGGGTGAACAATCGCATCGAAGCTCCTTATAAAAGTCTCTTATTTTACCCGCTTTTAACATAGCCTTAACTAAAATTCTATAATTGTTAAACGGGCACGCTGCGTGTTCAAAAGGAATTTTAAATGGTAGTAACCAGATTTGCCCCAAGCCCGACAGGGTATTTGCATATCGGCGGATTGCGCACGGCGCTCCTTAGTTATCTGTGGGCGAGACGCAATAACGGAAAATTTTTACTTCGTATTGAAGATACCGATTTTAGTCGGAATGATGAAGCGGCTGCACGGGCAATTGTCGAAGCGTTTAAGTGGGTAGGATTGGAACACGACGGGGTGATTGAATATCAATCCAGCCGTTTGAAAATTTATCAAGAATATGCCCAAAAACTCCTCGACGAGGGGAAAGCCTATAAATGTTATATGTCCAAAGAGGAGCTTGATGCGCTGCGGGAAGAGCAGACAGCCCGTAAAGAGCGGGCAAAATACGATAATCGCTATCGAGATTTCACAGGTACGCCTCCGGAAGGGTGTGAAGCGGTGATACGAATCAAAGCTCCGTTGGAGGGTTCCATTACGGTTCATGACGGAGTGAAAGGGGATGTTGTTTTCAACGTTGCCGATATTTTGGACGACTTTATCATCGCACGCGCGGACGGGACGCCGACGTATAATTTCGTGGTTGCGGTGGACGATGCGCTGATGGGGGTGACCGATGTCATTCGCGGAGACGATCACCTCTCAAACACCCCCAAGCAGATCGTCGTTTATAAAGCACTCGGATTCCCTCTCCCGAAATTTTTTCACGTTCCGATGATCCATAACAGTGAGGGGAAAAAACTCTCCAAACGTGACGGGGCAACCGATGTGATGATGTACAAACAGATGGGTTACACTCCCGAAGCGTTGTTGAACTTTTTGGTCCGTCTGGGGTGGAGTCACGGCGATCAGGAGATTTTTTCAATGAATGAGATGTTGGAGCTGTTCGACCCCAGCGACATTAACCGCTCCGCATCGGTCTATAACGTCGATAAGCTGGATTGGCTCAACAGTCATTACCTTAAAAATACCCCCAATGACAAACTGTGCGAATTGCTTGAGTTTCATGGCGTGATGCTGATCAGCCACGATAAGCGGGAAATTCTCCTCGATGCCATCAAAGAGCGGGCGAAAACGCTTGCAGAGATGGCGGTACTGGTCAGCGAGATTTTGGTATCACCGGCCGAATACGATGAAGCAGCACTTAAAAAAGGGTACAAAGAGGAGAGCAGAGCCATTTTAGAAGCGTTTGCCGCCGCACTTAAGGGGGCAAAAGATCTCCATCTTCCGACCGATTACCACCACGTAATGGAAGCGGTTGTTACGGAAATGGGAATCGGATTCGGAAAGATCGGTCAGCCGTTGCGCATTGCATTGATGGGAAAACTTTCCGGCCCGGGGCTGGACAATGTAATGGCGATCATCGGCGTCGACGAGACGCTCAAGCGGATTGAATCACTGTTAAAATACTAAAGTAAAACGATAAACTTGCTATAATTTCTCGGTACGTATCGAAGTCGAGTAGATAAAGAGAGGAAGAAATAGTGAAAAAAGATGTTTTTATTGTTGGTGTGAAGTCCGTATTTCCAAAAATTTATCCTTCTGTTGATGTGATTGATAAATTGTATAGCGAAAAACTTTCCTCTGCAAAAATCAATAAATTTGCGACAAGACTTGGATCAAATGTCCAAATTAAGAATCGTGCTATCAGTATCGACTTGGAACAATTTCCTCGCATGGTAGTTCCTGCTGAAAATTCACCGCTCTTGTGGGCCGGCAGCGTCATTAAAAGTTTTTCAGACACTATTCGCAAGGGTAGTAAAATTGGATTTCTTTCGGTTTCATACAATGCAAGCTCCCATGCGATCACTCTTCCTAATCTTACGTGTCAAATTGCTAATCAGTCGGCACTTGATCTGGAATACCCACCTGAGGAGATTGTCAATTATGGCTGTACTTCGGGTATTTTTTCCATCCAGTCTGCTGTTGATTTTTGTCAAAAAAATGATTCTTTAGCAACTGTTTTCGCTTTTGAACAAGTATCGTGGACCTTCAAGCCGCTGTATGATGAGGCAAATACAAATTTTAGAGCATCTCTTCGAACGCATGCTATTTTTGGAGACGGCGGTGCCGGATTATTGTTAGCAAGTGGAGATGAAGCTGAATGTTTTGATAAAAAACTAAAAATTATTGATATAAAACTGGATTATCGGTATGGAGATGTAATCAAAATGGAAGAGGGTACTTTTTTAACAGGTGACGGGGTAAAAGATCTGATGCCAAAGCTTGTGTGTGAGCATATTATCAAACCAATTTTGCAGCGAAACGGACTGAAGGTAGAAGATGTCAATGAATGGTCCTTACATCAAGGCGGCTTACCGGTTGTCGACAGTTTTATGGATCCGGAGATACTCGGGTTAAGTAAAGAGCAAGTAGAAATATCAAAAAAAATGTTTACAGAGTATGGTAATGTTAGTACCCCTAGCAATTTTATTGTGCTGGAACAGCACCTGAATCATGGAAAAGGGGAAATTGGCGATTATGGAATGATTGTCGGTTTCGGAGCAGGTTATTATTTTGGAGCAGCGCTTTATCAGCACTGTTAATCTATTAGTACCTGATGTTACGCATTTTTCGCTCATAGCCCGTAAAATGGCAGGGACGGCCCAGCCGGCACTTCGTGCATCGGCTCCTAAGCTAAAAAAGCCAAGCAGTTGGCTTTTTTGACGCTTTTCACCCATACAACCCCCAAAACAAGCGAAGCGCTCCCGAAGGGATGTTTCCTGAAACGCTTCCCGTATCTTTCGGATACGGGAGATTACTAACCTTTTCGCACGCGTTTAGACAAGGTGCGTAAGGTCAGTTAGTACCTTACCGCTCCCAAGGAGGGATTCAACCCCCTCCCTTTTGCCTCTTGCATAAATCGCTTATATCCTCTCTCTTCTTTCACACCCACTTTATAGCTGATAAATTTCAGATAATGGGTAATTTGTTCGGGAGATAATGCACTTTTTCGAGAGGCATCCATCAGCATATAATACGGTATTTTCACCTTTGTAGCGATAAAGGCACGGCTAAGGCGGCGGAGCTCATCGGTATGGTGATGGGTACACAGTAGGGCAAAAATAAACGGCAGTTTTGTCCGCTCATGCCAAAGGGCTCCCAGGTCGATATGTTCACCTCCGCCGTAATAATAGCGGAGGGCTTTGTCTCCGATTAACACCTCTCCGTGAACGTCTAAAATTTGAGCGAGGAGGTTGGAAGTGGCAGAATCGGCGTCGATTTTATCGGCATTTGGGAGGGAGAGGACACTCAGCACTTCCTGCTGTGCGACGATTCCGACCCCGAAACAACGGCAGTTTTTGGCGGTAATGCTGGAGATGAACGCCGCATCGATTCGCCGTGCGGCGAAAGCGCGGTTCAGTTTTGAGGGGACCCCTTTGTGGTAATGGAGACTTTGTTGGGTGCGTAGCGTTTTGGCGTATCGCTTCATAAATACATGAAACGGCAAGAGGTTGATAAAATCAATTTTTCCGAAAATCAAGCGCTCTCCCTCTGAAACAAGGGGGATATTATACTTAATTCTGAGTTAACAAGGGAGCATCAGGGCTCTTTTGATATAATCGTGACTATATGAATAATGAGGATATGGGATGGTAACCGTAGAATTTTTAGGGCCGATCCAAAAGGCTCCGCTCTCTATCAATGCAGTATCGTTGCGTGATGTTGCCGAAGTGCTGAAACAAGACCATGAAATGGCGGAATGGATTGATAATTGTGCCGTAGCGGTGAATGACACTCTGGTCGCATCTTTGGACACGCCGCTCAAATCAGGGGATAAGATTTCATTGCTTCCCCCGGTATGCGGAGGTTGATATGCTGGAACTTTATAACGGCGCATTAAATGTTCCCGAAATTATAACCCGTTGGTATGCTCAGGAATCTGACACCAATTACGGGGCCTATATTCCGTTTGTCGGGACGGTGCGTGATGAGGACGGAATTGAAGGGTTGAGTTTCGATGTGTATGAACCGATATTGACCTCTTGGTTCGAAGCGTGGGTTGCCAAGGCCGAACCCCTCGGGGCAAAGCTGAAAATGGCGCATAGCCGTGGAGACGTGTTGGTACACGAATCTTCCTATATCGCGGCGGTATTTTCCCCGAAACGGCGTGTTGCATTGGAGACGATCGAAGCATTCGTCGAAGACTTCAAAGCGTCCGCCCCCATTTGGAAATACGATTTGAAAAATGGAGACCGTCTTTATGCGCGGGAACGTTCCACTCCGATTTCGGGTGCGGGATTGTTGGGGGGGATAGCGTGAGAATGATCTCCTATGAGACTTCCCAAAATATGGTGAGCCTGCTCCCTATCGGTATTCAGCGGGGAGAGCGGGTATGCATCACCGCTTCGCTGGGACGGATATTGGCGGAAGATATCATTGCGGATGAAGATTATCCGACCCATCCCACCTCTGCAATGGACGGATACGCAATTCTTCACAGTGATTTGAATGAACTGGGAACATTGGAGATTTTCGGTGATAATCCGGCGGGTGCCGATGAGATCGGGCACGTAGAGAGTGGAGTGTGCATTAAAACATTTACCGGTTCGCTGATGCCGAGGGGAGCCGATACGTTAATTCCGATCGAAAATGTTCGGGTCGAAAACGGTCAAATCATTATCGAAAAACCGGTGCCGTATGGATTTGCCGTACGTCCGATAGGGGAGAGCTACCGGGAGGGGGAGACCCTGATTCCGCGCGGTGTAAAAATCGGATTTGCCCAAATCGGCGTTCTTGCCGGGATCAATCGGGTGATGGTACGGGTAGCGCAGCGTCCCCGCGTCAGTGTAATCGCTACAGGGAGTGAAGTTCTCGATATCGGAGAGGTCGCCCGCCATGCAGGGCAGATTCGAAGCTCCAACAGCCACACTCTTGAAGCGTTAATCACCTCTCTCGGCGGTGAGTGTATTCAGATGGGGATTGTCGGAGATGACAAAGCGGCCATTATGCAACGATTCGAAGAGGCGCTGGCGTCGAGCGATATCGTGGTGAGTACCGGCGGCGTGAGTGTCGGGGATTATGATTTTGTCAAACACATCGTTCCGCGTCTGGGTGCCGAAGTGATTTTCAAGGGGGTCAATATCAAACCGGGGCAGCATGTGATGCTGGCGCAGCGGGGGGAGAAGTTTATCGTTTCCCTTCCGGGATTTGCCTACTCTTCGACCGTTACGTTCATGCTCTATGTCGCTCCGCTGATGGCCCGTATGCTGGGATGTTCCAATCCGTACGAACCGATCGAAGCGACCCTCAAAGTCCCGTTTGCGAAACGTTCGAATAAGAGCGAGTTTACCGCCTGCAATCTGAGTTTTGAAGACGGCCGTTATTGGGTCGATTTCGACGGCAAAAAGAGCGGAAGCTCCGCGATTTTGACCAATCTTCTCGGAGATGCCGCACTGATGATTTGCGGCGAAGAAGACGGGGATCTGGAGGCGGGGACCCTTGTGCGGATTATAAAACTTTAATTCTCGTTATTCCCGACGTGATCGGGAATCCACCCCCCCCCTCTTTTATCCTCTTCAAAGACATAATTCATTATCATCATTTAACAATTTAAAATTTATTCTTCTAATAGAGGATGAATCATATAGATGAAAAAAGAACAGTTTCAAAAGTTTATGGACGCTCCAGTTAAAAATCCCAGATGTTTGAAAAAAACAAAAGAAGCTCAAACGGCAGATGAAGGATAAGAGAAGCGATGCGAAATAGAGTATTCGAGAGAGCTAAAAGTTTTGAGTATGAATGAAATTTCTATTATAGACGAACACACCATCCAAAACAAGATTTATACTCTGCGCGGTTCGCAGGTGATGCTGGATCGTGATTTGGCGGAGTTGTACGGTGTCAAACCTATCCGTCTTAGGGAGCAGGTGAAACGAAATGTCGATAGATTTCCTGAAGATTTTATGTTTCAGCTCACCAATGAAGAGATCGATATTCTGGTATCGCAAAATGCGATACCCTCCAAAAGTCATCTTGGGGGCAGTTTGCCGTATGTTTTTACCGAGCAGGGGGTCGCCAGTATTTCCGGCGTTTTGACCAATAAAATCGCTATCGAAATCAACATAAAGATTATGAGAGCTTTCGTGCAGATGCGTCGGTTCATCTCTCAAAACGCTCTTCTCTTTCAGCGACTTGATCGATTGGAGAGTGTTCAGATGGAACATAAAATCGAATCGGATAAAAAATTTGATCAACTGTTTAATGCCATAGAATCCAAAACGATCCAGCCTGAAAAAGGGATATTTTACGAAGGTCAGATTTTCGATGCTTATCTGTTTGTTAGTGACCTGATCAAAAGGGCTGAAAGCTCCATCGTCTTGATCGATAATTACGTCGATGAGAGCGTGTTGGTGATGTTGTCCAAAAGAGCCGATGCGTGCAAAGCGACCATTTACACAAAAACGATCACTGCGCAACTCTCCCTCGATCTCAAAAAACACAATGCCCAATATCCGCCGATAGAGATCAAAGAGTTTTCCGCTTCGCATGACCGATTTTTGATCCTCGATGAGGAGGAAATTTATCATATCGGCGCAAGCCTCAAAGATCTGGGCAAAAAATGGTTTGCTTTTTCGAAGTTTGAAAAAGGTTCGGTTGAGATGCTGGGGCGGCTGGAATAGGTATGATTTTTTTCACCTTCACCCTTCGACAAAGCCTAGGGTGAACGGCAAAATTATTTAACGATCTTCGCTTTGACCGCCTCTTCTTCAATCAACTCTTTACGGTATTTGACCGCCACGATATTTTCGGTTTCATTGATATACCATTCGGCGATGTGCTCATGCTCCAGAGCATTCAGCTTTTCCATATCTACATGTTCCATCGCAAGGTAGAGATGAGAATAGCGGTGCGGATTGCGCAGTTTCAGCGTCCATACGAGCCAGAGGGTCGAAACGACGATCAGGGCGATGGAGAGTGTTTCACGGGTTCCATACTGGAGTGCAAGTCCCGCAATAACCCCGCCGATGAACGTCATAAAATAGGCAAATCCGTTGGCGATTCCGAGTGCTGCCCCTTTTTGGTGCACTTTCGCAAACTTGCTGATCATTGACTGTACCAGCGGTTCCATCATGTTAAAAGCGACGAAAAAGCTGACAACCCCGGCGATAAACTCCCAGTCTTGCTTCGCAAATCCCATCAGGGTGAAGGAAACGATAAAGAGGACGATCGAGATCAGAAAGATTTCGCGCGGCTTGTTGTGCTTTTCACCGAATACCGCAGCCGGTCCCATGGCAACCAGACCGAATACGAGGGCAGGGACGTAGACTTTCCACAGTTCCGCTTTGTCCCAGACAAATCCGTATTGCTCCTGCGTCAATAGAACCGGAATCAGGACGAAGGCAACCGTCATCAGCCCTTTTTGCATCCCGTTAATCATGATCATGTTAAAGAGGTTCGGATCGCTCAGAATGTCGCGGGTAGTTGAAGAGGAGTGATAGATGTGACGGATACGCGGAGGAGTCGGGACTTTCGTAAACAAAACGATCATGGACAGAATCGCCAGTACCGCCGTGATCCAAAACAGCGAAGAAAGACCGTAATGTGACGCAATGACCGGCCCAAGTGCCATGGCGGCGGCGAAACTCATCGCGATCGTCCCCCCCATCAATGCCATCGCTTTTCCGCGCTGCTCTTCGTGGACCAGATCGCTGATCATCGCCGGGATGACGGCGCCGATCGCTCCGGCCCCCTGTAGGAAGCGCCCGAACATCAGGGTATAGATATCGGTGCTCACCGCACAGATGATCGAACCGACGAGGAAAATGACCAGTCCGACGAGGATGGTCGGTTTGCGTCCGATTTTATCGCTCATCGTTCCGAAAGGGACCTGAAAAATCGCCTGGGTGAGGGCGTATCCTCCGACGATGACCCCGATCAGAAACGGGGTTGCCCCTTCGAGCGTCAATGCGTAGGCGGAGAGTACCGGGAGAACTAAAAAAAGACCGAAAAATCGTAGCGACAAAATTGCCGAAAGAGGGAGAACCGTTTTAAACACGTTGTGACCTTGAGTAGGATAAAATTTTCATTATTATAGTACATTTCAGGATGAGGCGGATGTTTGAAAAAATATTGCTAAGTCTATTCTAAGGATATACGGATGAAAGTCGTTTTAGCCACTTCGAATAAGGGTAAAGTACGTGAAATTATCGAATTGCTTCATGACCGGGAGGTATTCCCCTATACCGATCTTATTGAGGGGTTTGACATTATTGAAGACGGCGATACGTTTAAAGAGAATGCTTTGATAAAAGCCAGAGCGGTTTACCATGCGCTTGGGGATTCAGAGGCAATCGTTATTGCGGATGACAGCGGAATCAGTATCGATGCATTGGACGGTGCTCCCGGAATTTTCAGTGCCCGTTTTGCAGGGGAAGGGGCCAGCGATAAAGACAATCTTTTCAAAGTGGTCGATTTATTAAAAGAAAAGGGGCTGACAACATCTCCGGCCCATTATACGGCAGCGATAGCGATCGTCTCCAAAGAAGGGGAAAGCTGCGTCCACGGATGGATGTACGGGGAGGTGTTAGTGGAGCCCAGAGGGGAAAACGGTTTCGGATACGATCCGATTTTTACACCCGATGGGTATGAGCAAACGTTAGGAGAGTTGGAAAGTAGCGTAAAGCGGGGGCTTTCACACCGTTCGAAAGGGCTAAATTTGGCAAAAATTTTGATTGATCAGATTAAGTTTTTACGGTCGAAATAAAACAATTATTTCGTCATTCCCGCGAAAGTTGGAAACGAGTCAGTAAAAATATGGTATCATTTTAGTATTTAGAAACATACTAAAAAAGGTACTTAAAATGCAGCCTATTTTGTCAAACTACAGTGCTAGTATTACTGAACTCAAAAAATCACCCACTCAGATACTGGAGCAGGCTGGCGATGAAGTGGTAGCGATTTTGAATCATAATGTCGCCAGTGCCTATCTCGTCCCCTCAAAAACCTATGAAAAACTCATGGAGATGCTTGATGATTATCTCCTCTCCAAAGAGGTGCAAAATCGTCTAAGTGAAGAGTTCACTCCGATAAAAGTTTCCTTAGATGAGCTATGAATTAGAGTTTCACCCTCTCGCGCTCAAAGAGTGGAATGATTTAGGAGAGACGGTTCGTGAACAGTTTAAAAAGAAACTGCGTCAACGTCTTGAAAATCCGAAGGTGTCTAAAGAGAAACTGAGTGGATTGGACAGCGTGTATAAAATCAAACTCAAAAGTGCCGGATATCGGTTAGCATATCGGGTACACGATGATATCGTGGTTGTACTTGTTTTAGCGGTTGGAAAGCGAGAAAACAGCGCGGTCTATAAACTGCTTCATTCGAGAGTTTGATTTCGTCATTCCAGACTTGATCGGGAATCCAGCTAAGAAGGTTGTCTGTTCCCTTTTTCTTACCAAATTTATGTGTGTATAGATCAGCAAAGTATCAAAAACCAAAACAAAAAAGCGATTTCCATTCGCGTCAATGAGAATGATATTTATGAACTCAAAAAGAAAGCGCTAGAAAACTCGATCCCGTATCAAAATATCATTCAGATGCTGATTCATCAATTCGCGACCAATAAAATTAAATTGAGTGTCTAAAATTAAACCGGCATACTTGCCACAAAATAAAAGAAGATAATCCCGACAACGATTCTATAAATCGCAAACGGGGTAAAAGTGTGGCGACTGACAAAGGTGACAAACAGTTTGACCGTTGCGAGGGCAAATACAAATGCCGTTATAAATGCTACCGAGAGCATAAAATAATCATCCACTACCATCTCGTTACGATGTTTGAGCAGATCGTACGCGGTAGCGATAATCATCGTGGGGATAGCGAGGAGAAATGAAAACTCTGCTGCACTTTTACGGCTCAGCCCCATTACCAATCCGCCGATGAGGGTAGCCCCTGAACGGCTGGTTCCGGGGATCATCGAGAGACTTTGAAACACTCCGATGATAAAGGCTTGTTTGAATGTAAGTTCGCTGATATCTTTGCCCGCATCAATGGGTTTATCACGTCGAAGATATTCAAAAAGCAAGAATACTATCCCCCCCGCGATCAGCATAATGCTCACCGTTTCCACGCCGAAGAGGGCTTTGATCTGTTTATAAAACAAAAATCCCAAAATACCTGCCGGTAAAAAAGCGACACCGATTTTGAGCCACAACATTTTGTCCTGTATCAGCCGCTTGGCATATAGGAATAAGACGGCGAGGATGCTTCCCAGTTGGATAGAGACCTCAAATGCTTTGTGAGCGTTGGTCTGCTCCAATCCTAATAGTTGCGAAGCGAGGATAAGATGCCCTGTCGAGGAGATAGGGAGGAATTCGGTTACCCCTTCAAGGGCACCTAAGAGGAGGGCGTCGAATAATGTCACAGTGGTCTCTTTCAATTTTAATTGACGTAATTGTACCAGATAATGAAGTACGGAGATAATTTGTTTATTTAAGTTGTAATGTGTACAATTGAGTGCTAATTTTCTGTACAAAGGTTTGATAATGCAGGCAAATACCAAAGGAAAAGAGATCAAAGTAGATAAATACCACATGATCGTGAGTCGTACCGATACGAAAGGGATCATAGAGTATGCCAATAGCAACTTTATTGAGATATCGGGATACGGGATTAGCGAGCTGGTTGGAAAACCGCATAATATTGTTCGTCACCCCGATATGCCGGCGATTATTTTCAAACTGATGTGGCAACGGATTCAAAGCGGACAGGATATTTTTGCCGTCGTCAAAAATTTGGCAAAAAACGGGGATTATTATTGGGTAACCACAAAGTTTGAGATCAAAAAACACCCTTTTACCAATCAGGTGAACGGATACGTCGCGTATCGGCAGGGGGCTTTGGAACATGTCATTGACACAATGTCAAAGCTCTATACCGATTTGCTGGCCATCGAAAAAACTAACGGTATGGATGCATCCGAAAAATATCTGCTTGAGTTTTTAGCGTCTAAAAATATGACGTACGATCAATACATCGAACATTTGACGGGAAGCAGCAGCATTTTCAAATCTCTCTTGTCTAAAATGGCTAATTTGTTCCATTAAGCGGTTAGTTTTGGGCTCTTAAACCTATCCTAACCTCCTCTCTTGTATAATATGAGCATTTTGTAATCCTCTAAAAGGAATTTGTTGATGCTTTTATTTACACCAGGGCCTACTCCGGTACCCGAATCGGTACGTATCGCGATGGCAGGAGAGACACTTCACCACCGTACACCCGAGTTTGAAGCAATTTTTGAACGGACCCGTACACTGTTGTTTGAACTTTTGGGAATGGATGAGGTCTTGATGCTTGCCTCTTCGGGAACGGGCGCGATGGAAAGTGCCGTAACCAATCTGACCCGTTCAAAACTGCTCTCCATTAATTCCGGAAAATTCGGTGAACGTTTTGGAAAAATTGCCGTTGCACACGGCATCGCCAATGTCGAGATCAAACATGAGTGGGATACTCCGGCAACGGTGGAGGAAGTTCAGGCGGCTCTCAATGCCAATCCCGATATCGATGCGATCGCACTTCAGGTTTGTGAATCGGCGGGGGGGCTTCGCCACAGCGTTGAAGCCATTGCAGAGGCGGTTAAAGGGTATAACCCTTCCATTATGGTCATTGCCGACGGGATTACGGCGGTGGGCGTTGAAAAAATCGACGTTACCCATATCGACTGTCTTATTTCGGGGAGCCAAAAAGCGTTGATGCTTCCTCCGGGACTCGCGATCATGGGACTCTCCAACGCGGCTATCGAAAAAATAGGAAGCGGTAAGGGGTATTACTTTAACCTTGCTACTGAGATCAAAAACCAGCGTAAAAATACGACAGCATGGACAGCCGCGACGACGATTACTATCGGGCTGGAATCGGTTTTGAACCGTATCAAAGCTGAGGGCGGATTAGAGAAACTTTATGATGAAACAGCGCGCCGTGCAAAAGCGACCCGCGCGGCGATGGTAGCAATCGGTCTTTCGATCTATCCGACGAGTCCTGCCGATTCGATGACGACGGTAGGGGACGCGGAAGCGAAAAAAATTCGATCTACCCTTAAACAATTCGATGTAAATGTCGCCGGCGGTCAAGACCATATCAAAGATTTGATTTTCCGTATCAATCACATGGGACTGATCGCTCCGTATGAAGCGTGTTGGGCAGCTAACGCGGTGGAATTGGCTCTTTCTGCAATGGGACGCCGTGAGTATGACGGAACCGCTAACCGCGTGTTTAACACCGTCTATTTTGGATTGTAGTATTATGGTATTTGAACACGAAATTCCGGAAGGATCAAAGCTTTACTTTGCCGAAACAGCCAAAATGAAGCGTCTTATCGAAACGAAAGCGAGTACCTTGCTGAGCGATGCCGGATTCGAAGAGATACTGACGCCGCTCTTTTCGTATCACCAGCATCAAAGTGTCTCTGACGAGTGGGAATTGATCCGTTTGGGTGACAGTAAAAATCATTCGATGAGCCTCCGTGCCGACTCGACAATCGACGTGGTCCGTATCGTCAATAAACGTCTCGGCGGTAATACGGAGCATAAAAAATGGTTCTACATCCAGCCGGTATACCGTTATCCGGCCATCGAACAGTATCAAGTCGGCGTTGAGATTATTGATGAGACAAATCTTTCGGTCGCACTCACGCAAGCGACACGGATTTTAAACTCTCTTGAGATGTCGCCGCTGCTGCAGATTTCCAATATCAATATCCCCCGGATACTTTCTGAAATGTTAGGGCTGGAAATGGATGATTTTCGGCATGTCAACATCGAGAAGTTGTTTTCTTTGGATATCGAATGGCTAAGACGTCTCGTCTACATACAGCACCCGAATGAAATTGATACGGTTTTGGAAATTGTTCCCGAACAGCTCAAGGGCGAATTGATTAAAATCAAAGAGTTGTGTGCCGGATTAGAGTATCCAAACGTGGTTATCGCTCCGCTGTATTACGCTAAAATGCTCTATTATGATGAACTTTTTTTCCGTGTAATCGAAGAGAACGAAGTCTATGCCATGGGTGGGCGCTACAAAAGCGATGAAACGGTTTCGGTCGGATTTGCGATTTATACTGACGCACTAATTGAAGCATTACACACATAAAAGAATGGAGATATCTGCCTCGAATGAGGCAAGCTTTAGTGCCACAGCGGTAAGCGAAGAGAATGGGATTTTATTCCATTCTCGTATAAAATAAAAATTACGTAAGGAATTTTAGAATGAAAGCAGATCTAATAGTCGGAATCCAATGGGGTGATGAAGGAAAAGGGAAAATCGTCGATTTGCTTGCGCAAAAATACGATGTTGTTGCCCGTTATCAAGGGGGACATAATGCAGGTCATACGATCGTTGTTGACGGAAAAACCCATGCATTACACCTTATCCCTTCCGGAATTTTAAACCCGAAAGCGATCAATATTATCGGTAACGGCGTTGTGGTTTCCCCGGAAGCCCTCATCAAAGAGATGAAGCAATTCGACAACTTGCTCGGACGATTATTCGTGAGCGAATCGGCACATATGATTTTAACGTTTCACACATTGATTGACCAAGCCAAAGAGAAACTTCGCGGCGAAAAAGCGATCGGTACGACGGGTCGCGGTATCGGGCCTGCCTACAGCGAAAAAATTGCACGTGCAGGATTTCGTTTGGGAGAATTGCGGGATGTTGAGACGCTTTCGAGCCGTGTGATGGAATATTTTGTACAAAATAAAGCGATCTTTGAAGCACTTGAAATCGGGTTGCCTTCACGTGAAGAGCTGGTTGCAGAACTCAATGGTTATGCGAGTGTGTTGATTCCGTTTTTAGCGAATACGACCCAAATGGCATGGAAAATGATGGATGAGGGGAAGAAAATTCTTCTCGAAGGGGCACAAGGGACGATGCTTGATATCGATCACGGAACCTATCCGTATGTCACCAGCTCTTCAACCATCTCCGCAGGTGCGTGTACCGGACTGGGTGTCAACCCCAAAGATATCGGCAAAGTAACGGGAATCGTCAAAGCCTACTGTACCCGTGTCGGAAACGGCCCTTTTCCGACCGAAGATCACGGTGAGATCGGAGAGCGTCTTCGCAAACAGGGGCACGAATTCGGCACCACAACCGGACGTCCCCGCCGTTGCGGTTGGTTTGACGCGGTAGCCTGCCGGTATGCGAGCCGTCTTAACGGGTGCGACGATCTTTCGATTATGAAGCTTGATGTTTTGGACGGGTTTGACGAAATTCTGGTTTGTACGGGATATGAAGTAAACGGCGAAGTGATCGATTATCTGCCGCTTGATTTGGATAACGTAAAGCCGATCTATAAAAGCTTTCCGGGCTGGGAGAAGACAGAGGGGGTCCGACGTTTTGAAGATCTTCCGATTACGGCTCAGCAGTACCTTCGTGCGATTGAAGAGCTCACACAAACCAAAATCGGTATGGTGTCAACATCACCGGATCGCAACGATACCATATTGCTTTGATAGAACGCCAAGGGGTCTGTACCCCTTTTGGGTTATACCAGCCGTTATGACGCGAAGCCTACTTTTCTGAGGCAAAGGTAACTGTCAGATGAAGTCAAAATATACCCCTTTGGTAAAACTTAAAAAAAAAGATCTGGACAAAGCGGAGCGGGACCTGATCGCTGCTAATAATGCATTGGCGGATGCGTCAGGGCGCTTGAACAGAGCTTATCAAATTCTTTCCGAACTCTCTTTACCTACACATGGCACCGTTGCCAAATTGACTCAAGCGCACATGATGATTCAAGCGCAACACAATACGATTGAAGAGTGCAAAATCTATCTCGAGGAGTCTGAACGAGAGCAGTTTCAGATGCAAAATCGGTTTAAAAATGCAATGATGGAGTATGAAAAGTTTAAATATCTTGAATTACAAGAGGCACGGACATTTTTATTGCAATACAAAAAAGAAGAGGCAAAAATGTTGGATGAAATTGGAATTATGACCTATAAAGGGGGATCCGTATGAAAATCATAATGATGCTGCTTATTGCTTTAAGCTCCATATTCGGTGCACAAAACACCAAATCGTATGAATGTACTAAAATTTTCGAAGAGAGAAAAAATGAACTGCTGGTAGAACTGGGAAGGATTGATGAACAACGCCAGTCCCTGGATGCACTTAAAAGTGCGACCGAAGAGCTTCTTCGGAAAAAAGAGACCATGATTCAGGGAAAAGATACAAAAGTAGATCAAAAATTGCAAGAGATCAGAGCAAAAGAGAGTGCTATTAAAAAAATGGTGGAAGAAAATAAAAAAATTCTTGATGAGATTAAAAACGTTAAAACCGAAAAAGTTTCTCAGACGTTTGCCAAAATGAAGCCCGCAGCAGCAGCCGGGATTTTATCTCAAATGGCGCCGAGTGAAGCTGCTGAAATTCTAAGTACCCTTAACAGCAAAGCAATGGGGTTGATTCTTGCTAAAATGGATTCAAAAAAAGGGGCTGAAATTACGAATAACCTTCGTAAAACTCCTGCATCGACAATAAAATAAATTTTTTTACGACTAAATTAAAGCCGTAAGAGATTGTGTTATAAGGCAATTTAGAGGTCTCTTGAAGTACAATAGCGAAAAATAAAGATAGGGCTTGGCTATGAAGGTTTCACTCACGCATCTACCCCATATATCGACGCGAATCGCAATAGATCTCAACCGCAGCGGATTGGTAACTATGACGCACGGTCTTGAGAGTGTCGCCAAAGAGGCGGAGGGTGTTCTAATTACCAATGTCAAAAAAGAGATGGCGCTTGAAGAGAAAGTCAAAGAGATTGTCAGTGCCAATGAAGAACAAATTGATTTTTACCTTGCCGATGAACGTCAACTTTTTTTTATGATCAAGAAAAAACTTGCGCCGCAGTACGGCGTTATTTTGTCCTATGAAGAGCGGTATTCGGACATAGCGCATCAAATTTTGGATGCATTGTACGAAGAGGATCTTATTCGATACGATGTAAGTGAAAACCGTATAAAAAATGTCATTTATGATGCCATTACCGCTTCTATAGCCGACACGACCGAAATTGAATCGGCTGTATACGAAAAGATCAAAAGCTATAAGCGTCATCTTGTTCCCGGAACCGACGAGTATGAAATTATGTACGAAAAATTATACAACGATGAACTACACAGAAGGGGGCTTTCTTAATGCGTGATACGTGGATTTATCTCGAAAACGGAACTTTTTTAAGTGCTAAAAGTTTTGGAGCCGACACTACCAGTGTCGGTGAAATTGTATTTAACACCTCAATGAGCGGATATCAGGAGATTATTTCTGACCCCTCATACGCGGGCCAGTTTATTACGTTTACAATGCCGGAAATCGGCAATGTCGGGGTGAACGGCGAAGATATGGAGAGCTCTAAAGCCCATTGCAAAGGGGTGATTGTACGCCAATATCAGAAGGAATATTCAAATTTTCGTGGTGAAGAGGCGTTGCACACTTTTTTAGAGAAGCATGGGATTATCGGAATCTGTGATATCGACACCCGATATTTGACCAAAATGATTCGAAATGAAGGGGCAATGATGATGATTGCCTCGACAACCATTAGTGATAAAGAAGAATTAAAAAAACTTCTGGAAAATTCTCCCCGTATCGAAGAGGTAAATTATATCCAAGAGGTTAGTACCAAGAGTTCGTATACCCACACAAGCGGTGTGTATGATCCGGTGACATTTTGCTATAACGATGCCCCTGCACCGAAAGCAAAAATTGTAGCCATTGATTTTGGCGTAAAACGTAACATCCTTAACGAACTGACCGAAGCCGGTTTCGAGGTTGAAGTGTTACCGAATACGTTTAATGGTGACGACCTTATTAGCCGGTACGATTTACGTGAAATTGACGGGGTGTTTCTTTCAAACGGTCCGGGGGATCCTTTGGTTTTGAAGAAAGAACAAGAAGAGATCAAAAAATTAATTGAGCGAAAAATTCCGTTATTCGGGATTTGTTTAGGGCATCAATTGCTAAGTATTGCGCATGGGCATGATACTCATAAGCTTAAATTCGGTCATCACGGCGGAAATCATCCGGTTAAGAATGTTCAGACGGGGATGGTTGAAATTACGGCTCAAAACCACAATTATAATGTACCGGAATCAGTGCGTGACATTGCCGATGTAACGCACGTTAATTTATTTGACAATACGATTGAAGGATTGCGATATAAAAACGGTCCTGTTTTTTCAGTACAGCATCATCCTGAATCGAGTCCGGGGCCAAAAGAGAGCCGATACATTTTTAGTGAGTTTCTTCAACTTCTTCAACGCTAATTTTCCCTTTAGGGGAATTTTACCTTCTTCGCAAACTTTCTGTTTCATTTTAGGTGTTACTTTTTTACTCCATATTCTGTGCATAAACTTAAAATTATCGTTAAGTTTTCATATAGTGAAAAACATTTAATAATTTAAGATTCCCTAAATGGTGGGGTTGCTATCATTAGAGCGTTTAATAGCCTATTTTTGTTACAAAAATGTTAAGGGAACCTCTAAAAAGTTTTTTTACTTTTGAGAGGTTCCCTAAATAGGCTCTTATGCTTTGAATCTTTAAGGAGGTCGTAAATGGAGAATCGTCCATTAGAATATGATTACACGGTCGCTAAGTGGTTTATGCTTACAACCGTTGTACTCGGAATCGTCGGGATGCTTGTCGGCGTAATTTTGGCATGGGAAATGGCATTTCCTGCTGTCAATACCTTTGCGGGGTCAGGATTGGCAGAATATACCAACTTCAGCCGTCTTCGTCCTTTGCATACCGATGCAGTCATTTTTGGTTTTACCCTTAGCGGTATTTGGGCAACATGGTACTATATCGGTCAACGTGTATTAAAAGTATCAATGGCGGAATCAAAATTTTTGATGTTCATGGGTAAATTACACTTTGGACTTTACCTGCTTGTTGTTGTTGCAGTTGTAGTGAGTCTTTTGCTCGGTATTTCAACCGGAAAAGAGTATGCTGAATTCGAATGGCCGATCGATATTGCTGTCGTTGTTGTTTGGGTTATTTGGGGTATGTCCATTTTTGGTTTGATCGGTATTCGTCGTGAAAAATCATTGTATATTTCAATTTGGTATTACATTGCAACCTTCCTAGGTATCGCTATGTTGTATCTTTTCAACAATATGGAAATTCCAACCTACTTTGCTTCAGGTGGAATCGGTGCATGGTATCACTCGGTTTCAATGTATTCCGGTACGAATGATGCATTGGTACAATGGTGGTATGGGCATAACGCGGTTGCGTTCGGTTTCACGGTACCTATCGTAGCAATGATCTATTACTTCCTCCCAAAAGAGTCAGGGCAAGCGGTTTATTCGTATAAATTGTCACTTCTTGCTTTCTGGGGATTGATGTTTGTTTACCTATGGGCAGGCGGACACCACTTGATCTATTCGACTGTTCCCGATTGGATGCAGACGATGGGTTCAGTGTTCTCGGTCGTATTGATTCTTCCGTCATGGGGTTCTGCAATCAATATGCTTTTGACCATGAAGGGTGAATGGCAGCAAGTTGCGGCAAGTCCGTTGATCAAATTTATGGTTCTTGCATCAACATTCTATATGTTCTCAACTCTTGAAGGTCCAATTCAAGCGATCAAATCGGTCAATGCATTGGCACACTTTACAGACTGGATCGTCGGTCACGTACATGACGGTGTTCTCGGATGGGTTGCATTCATGATTATGGCTGCATTGTTCCATATGGCACCGCGTGTTTTCAAACGTGAGATTTATTCGAAATCGTTGATGAACACACAATTCTGGATTCAAACGCTTGGTGTTGTCCTTTACTTCACTTCTATGTGGATTGCAGGTATTACACAGGGTATGATGTGGCGTGCACACGATGAATTCGGTAACCTTGCGTACTCATTCATCGATACTGTTGCTGTATTGCATCCATATTTCACTATCCGCGCTGTAGGTGGTACACTTTATCTCGTCGGTATGTTCTTGTTCGCGTTCAATATGTACAAAACAATGACAAGTGCTCGCCGTGTAGAAGAGAGTGAACTGCAAAATGCATCGCCGATGGGCGCATAATAGAAGGGGGGAAAAATGTTTCACTGGTTAGAAAAACGCCCGTTCTTTTTTGCGGTTGCTGTCTTTGTCGTTATTTCGTTCGCTGGATTGATTGAAATCCTTCCGAACTTTGCTCAAGCTTCACAACCGCTGGTCGGGACCAAACCGTACAGTACGCTTGAGCTAGCTGGACGCCATGTTTACATCAAAAATGATTGTAACGGGTGCCATTCCCAATTGATTCGTCCGTTTAAAGCGGAAACGGATCGTTACGGTCACTATAGCTTGAGCGGTGAATATGCGTATGACCGCCCGTTCCTATGGGGTTCAAAACGTACCGGTCCGGATTTAATGCGTGTGGGGAACTACCGTACAACCGATTGGCATGAAAATCACATGAAAGATCCTGTCGGTGTTGTCCCGGGTTCAATCATGCCGGCATATCCATGGATGTTTAAAAACACTGCCGATATTGACACTGCTTATGCAGAACAGATTACGGTGAATAAAGTGTTCAAAACTCCGTATAACCAAGAGATTCCAATGGCAGACGGTTCAAAAGCGACTGTTAAATTGGCAGCTACATTGGATGAGGCGCATGCAGATGCTCTCGAAGAGGCAAAAGCAATCGCTGCTGACATGAAAGATCAAGATGTCAAAGATGCGGTAGCAGCAGGACAAATCCCTGAAATCGTAGCGCTCATTGCGTATATGAACAGTATGAAATAAGGGAAAGTGCGTGGATATTGGTACAATTCAAGCTTATGCTTACTTTATTTTCACCGCCTTTTTGGTGGTGGTTCTGTATGCGTACATATATCATTTGTACAGCTCTCAGAGAAAAGGGAAGCGCGATTATGAAAAGTACAGCAATATCGCGCTGCACGACGAGATTACTGACCAACCGGTTGAAGAGATCTCGAAAAACGATGAGATAAAATAGAAGGAGCCATAATGAATAAGTTGATGGTATTCGGTGTTGTCTTTGTTCTTGCATTGCTTGGCCTTACGTGGGTTATCGCGGGTGGACAAATGGGTGATGACATCGTCAACAAATTGGCGATGCTCGGAGCGGTAGCAACAGCTACTATCGCAATTTTCGTTGCATTGAAATATATCCGTCAAATGCAAACGGATAAAGCAAGCGGTAAGCTTGCAGATGAGAACTGGGACGGTATCGGAGAATATAAGAATGAACTTCCTTTTGGATGGGCAATTATTTTCTTTGGTTCGATCATTTGGGCGATTTGGTATTTCCTTGCGGGGTATCCGGTCAATGCGTATTCACAATACGGTGAATACAACGAGGACGTTGCTGCACACGATGCTAAATTTGAAGCTCAATACGCTAATATGGACGAGTCGTCTCTAAAAGCGATGGGTGAATCAATTTTTATCGTTCAATGTGCGCCGTGTCATGGTTTGCAAGCTGACGGTATCGACGGCAAAGCGGCTGATTTACATCACCGTATCGCTGAGAATTCGGTTAAAGCGGTCATTATGAACGGTTCAAATAACAATTTGGTCGGTACGGGTGCACCTATGCCGGATCGTAACGGTTTGTTGAATGCCAATACGGGTGCTCTTATTACCGATGCTGAGATCGATACGGTTTCTAAGTATGTTGCGGGTGGCATGCAAGGTACGGAAGGTGCTGATGTATTTGCCGGAACATGTGCAGCGTGTCACGGTGCAGATGGAAAAGGTATGGACATGGTTGCTCCTAATATTGCGGAGATGAGCCCATCATTGGTTGATGCGGTTATTCATCACGGTAAAAAAGGTGTAATCGGAACAATGCCGGCATTCACTAACTTAACTGAAGTACAAGCAAAAGCAATTGATGCTTATGTTTCAAGCCTAAGTAAATAAGGAGATATGAATGGAAAATCGTAGTATTTTTGCATTGCATGGGATTACCGGCATGTTAATTGCGACTGTTTTGCTTCTCTCCATCCTCGCTGTCTTAACGACGTGGGGATTGGGCGTGCAACAAGGAAGTGCAACTAACTTTTACCAAGTTGAAAATGAAAAAGACATCAAGATGTTCAGCACCGAAAGCGCTCAACATCGTGTTAATGTCAAATAAGGGGTTTAATATGGCA
This sequence comes from Sulfuricurvum sp., assembly GCF_023229695.1. Taxonomy (GTDB): domain Bacteria; phylum Campylobacterota; class Campylobacteria; order Campylobacterales; family Sulfurimonadaceae; genus Sulfuricurvum. The sequence continues at coordinate 10,948 of NZ_JALNYS010000019.1, read as the reverse complement.
AGTATCATGGATAAACTCATTACTGTAGCTTTAGTGATTTCTGCAGCGGTAACGTTGTGGGCGGTTTTAACGCCCAATCACCTATACATTGGGTAAGGGTCTGCGTTTGCGGCTCTCACGAGGGCTAGCGGCCCTCGCCTCAATTGTATTTTTTTTCTCACTCTCTGCGCATGCTGAATTTTTGTATAAAGACGAAGTTGTCCATAACCCTAATTTTACAGAACAGATCAATGCTATCGGTGCTGAACTCAAGGCTAAAACCGGAGTCTCTCTCTATTTAGTAATGGTACGCGATTTGGAGAATAATCAAAGCGTTGCCGATTTTGAAAAAAATATTACTGCTGAGTTGGATCAACCCTCCGTTATTATGACTTTTGTGGAGCTGAAGCAACAGGTTGATATTCTCGCACGTCCGACGGCTTTATACAAACATTTTAATAAATCTCAGGTTTTAAGTCCGAATGCAACCTTTATCGGTGCCGTTGTCAGCTCAATTATGTTTGCACGCAATTATGATGAAGCAAAAGAGTTCATTGTCAACCGTGGCGGAACGATATTGCCGATTTTGGCGGAAAGAGCAAAAGGGGATGAGATTATTTCCAAATATTCGGTTGCAATGTTTAACGGTTACACGGATGTTGCGGAGCAAATTGCGGCAAATCACGGTGTGACCTTAAGCTCTTCCGCCGGTAACGGCAGCAAAGATTTTATCGATATTCTCCGTTTTATTTTTTACGGTATTATTCTTTATGCACTTTTCATCTACGTGCGGGGGAAATATTTTCGAAAAAAAAGGGAGGAAAATGAATAAAGATCCAGGCCGGAAATGGCCGATTATTATTGCATTATCCATTCTTGGCGTAATTGGTTTAAGTGTTGTTACGGTTAAAATTGCAATCAATAATCCGGTCGAAATGTCGGATTACGGAATGCAGAACTATCATGAATACGATAGGGACGCCAATGCAATTATCGGTGCAAAAATTTCATTTGACGAAAAATTCGATATTTCCTTTTTGACTCCGCAGATCAGTGAAAAAGGGACGGTTATCGAGTACAAGGTGTCGGATAAGTCGGGTAACGCTGTTAACAACGCGAGAATCGAAGCGGTTTTGACACGTCCGGATACAGCTGATTTCAACATTAAGTTAAGCAATCCGAGCGTTGTCGAAGGAGAATATACGTTCATCGCGGTTGATCTTCCGAAAATAGGAAGATGGGATATTTTGGCAAAAGTGAGCGTTGGAAGCGATCATCGTTACTACAATCTCAAAGCCGATACCCGTAATCCCAATACTTTCGAGTTTTAACCTCTCCTTTTCTTTTCCCCGTGCGGGGAATTTCTTCCCTCCGTTTTGTCATACATCATTCACTTTCTAATCCTTTTTTGTATACTGTCATACGTTTCGACGGTTTAATTTATTTACGGACAGGATTGGAAGATGAGATGTACACGATTACTTAAGGGACAACATCGTGAATAGGGAGTGTATCGTATATCCTACCGCGCGATGTATTCGCCATTCCCTTATGGAGGTTGAATCAAAAATCCTCCCTTATACTCTGACCATGGGGGATTTTCTTAATCGTGTAACCGTAGCTCCGGGACTTATGGTTCCGGATGATGACCTAAGGCTTTTAGCCCTTCACGAAGCGAGTGATTTCGCCGCATTTAACGGCTTGCAGATTGAACGCAACTTTTTCAGTTTTATCCAAAATTCCCAATATATTTTCCGTTTTTTTGAAGAACTTGCATCAGAAAAGGTAACGGTTGCCATGCTTGAAGGTGCCGACGTATATGGTGAGTACGAAGAGCATATTGCCATTTTGAACCATTTACGGGGCCGATACCATCAAATATGCATTCGTAACGGATGGCTTGACCCTATTTTTGCTTCGGATACCTTACAGTTCAACGATAATTTTTTAAAGAATTTTGACAAAGTAACCATTATGGTCGAAGGGTATCTGACCCGTCGTGAGATCGATTTATTGGAACAATGTTCGCAAATTGTTTCACTTGAGATTCTCTATACTACAACGCTCTACAATCGAAAGATGACAGAACGGTTTGAAGAGATGGGATTTGCACTGAAGGAGGGGTATGGATACCGATTGCTGCTCAGTAACCGGAGCATTCTTGGCTCTCAGCCACTGACGCATAACGCATCGGTAGAGTGCACGGTTTTTCATAACCGAATTGCGCAGATCGGATACATTAAGGCAAAGATCGTCTCCATGGTTAATTCGGGTATTCGCCCGGAAAATATTGTGGTTGTTTTGCCTGACGAACAATTTGCCGGTTTTTTAAAAGAGTTTGACGCAGAGAGCAATTTCAATTTTGCAATGGGGAAATCTTTGGAACAAGATCCCTCGTTTCGGATTCTTGAAGCGATTGTCCTGTTTTTGGAGGAACCGAATGAACAAAATAAGGGGCGAATCCAAAAAATATCGCTTGAAAAGATAGAATGGCTGAAAGGACGTTATTACCAACCGTTTACCCATAAGATACTGGCAGAATTCTTTGCCGTACTCTACGGTGATGCAGAGAAGACGGAAGCTCTTGAGATCATGATGGAGGAGCTACACCGATTTTCCCATCTTGGTGATGCTCTGACATCGATGGATTTAAAATCGGTCCTTCGCATTTTTATCAATCGTCTTAGAAGTTGTACCCTTGATGACGTTCAAGGGGGAAAAATAACGGTAATGGGACTTTTGGAAACGAGGGGGATGCATTATGAGGGGGTCATTGTGGTTGATTTTAACGAAGGATTTGTTCCGCACAAAAGTCAGAAAGATCTTTTTCTGAATACGACAACGCGGAAATTTGCCGCACTTCCGACGACAAACGATCGCGAATCACTCCAAAAACACTATTACTCCATGCTGTTCAACCGGGCTAAATCGGTCATGATCGGATGTGTCCAAAACAGCGGATCGGTACCGTCACGCTTTTTACTACAGCTTGGTATCACGGCGAAAACTTCTCCCTATACGTATGAACGTCTTTTGTTTTCTCCTCCGTTACTACGTTCAAGGTTGACCGATACGTTATGCGGGGAGTATGATTTTACGGCATATCCGCTCTCAGCCAGCGGATTAAAGAGCTTTTTGACGTGCCGTCGCCAGTTTTATTATTCAAAAATAGCCAAGATTTCTCATCATGAGCTTCCTCGTGATTTAAGTCAGGAGCGGGATATGGGTAATGCCCTTCATCGTGTACTCGAAACCCTTTATCTCCACAGCGATTCTTACGATAGCGTTGCGCGGATTAAACAAGCGGTACACGCGATATGGGAGAAAGAAAAATCTTCCGATCCGCTGGAACGGTACATGCGACGTTTATGGCTTGAGAAACTCGAAGGATTTTACGAGAATGAAGTAGAGCGGTTTAAAGAAGGGTACCATGTTGTGTACCGTGAAAAAGAGGCGAGTACATTGGTCGAAGGGATCCCTATTATTGGAAGGATCGATCGAATTGACAGCTATCAAGGGAGACTTGAAGTTCTTGATTACAAAAGCGGAAAATTTGCCGATACGGATAAAGAGCCAAAAGAGAGCGATGTGGATTATCAGCTCAGCGTGTATGCCCTCTTGGCACGGGAATTCGGCGATGTGCATCGATGCGGTTATTACGATCTTTCAAGCGGAAAAGTAAAATTCGAACACTTTTTAGAGGCCAAAATCACCCGTTTAAGGGAGATCCTGCGGGAGATGGCATCGACGAAAACATGGGAGTGGGAGATGTGTGAGGATGTGAGTCGTTGCCGCTATTGTGATTATGGGTATCTGTGTCATCGGGAGGCATTCAGTGGGGTTTGAACCGTTTTTGGCGTATGAAGCGAGTGCCGGGAGCGGCAAAACATTTAATCTTGTCGTCCGATATTTAAGTTTATTGTTTATGGGGGAAGATCCCAAATCGATTACAGCGTTGACTTTTACCAATAAAGCGGCCAATGAGATGATGGAACGGGTGACCCAAACACTGCAGTATTTACAGGAGAGGGGAGAGCTAGCCCAAATTTCTCAGGTAAGCGGTTTAACTGAGGAAGAGATATTGGGGCGGCGGGATGAAGTTTTGAAACGTTTTTTGCGTTCAGAGGTTCAAATATCTACGATCGATGCATTTTTCGGGATGATTTTACGTAAATTTGCTTTGAATTCCGGGATTATGCCTACCTATAAAACAACCCAGAACCATCATGAAGTGAAACTGATGGAGCGATTTTTACATGAGATTGAAGTTTCCCATCAAAGCGATGCATTGGTGAGGCTCTCGCTTCTCAGCGACAAACGGCTTAGCGATCTGTTTGGATTACTTGAAGGGCTTTACGGTAAGCACAAAGAGTTTGAATCCCTTACATTTTCGGATATTCCCGAAGGGGAAAATGGATATGCGAGGGCAATGGAGCTGGCGAACGAACTTTCGGCTTTGGTAGTGAGCAAGCCCATAAGCGAGCGCGGGCGAAAAACAATGCAGATTGAGAGTTATGATGCCCTTTTGGATAAGACCTGGTTATTGAAACCGAGTATGGAGTACTGGGATTTTAAGAAGATTTATGAACCAAGAATGGATGAACTGCTGCATGAGATCCAAGAAGCGGTTGTGGCGCACATGCGCTATAAAGAATCGCACTATTTTAAAGAGCTTTTCAGTATTCTAAAACTCTACATCAAAAGTCGCCAAACCCTCATTATCCAAAATAACGAGCTCTCTTTTGATGATATTACATTGATGGTCCATACGCTGCTGCGTGAAAAATTGGAGAGCGAGTTTCTCTATTTCCGGCTTGATTCACGGATGAAACATCTGCTTCTCGATGAATTTCAGGATACGAGTACCGTTCAGTTTGATATTCTTCGGCCATTGATTGAAGAGATACGTGCCGGAATCGGGGTAAATGAAGGGGGAAGCTTCTTTTTTGTCGGTGATGTTAAGCAGTCAATTTACCGTTTTCGCGGCGGGGTGAGTGCGTTATTTTATCAGGTTGCGGATTATTTCGGGGTACATGTCGAACCGCTTCGGGTTAATTACCGTTCCCGCAAAGAGATCGTTACCTTTGTGAATTCGGTTTTTGGGGAGAAAATTCGCGGATACGTTCACCAGGAGAGTCCGGCATCTTTGGCAGGAGGGTATGTGTGGGTTCATATCTGCACTGAACCGCTGGAAGTATTAGGAGAACATATTGATTATTTGATAAAAAAAGGGGCTGTCAGCGAAGGGATTGCCATCCTCACCGCGACCAATAAAGACGGAAGTGCCGTCGAAGCGTATCTGGGAAATCTCGGGTATGAGGTAGTGACCGAAACCACGGCAAAACTGATTCATCAGCGTAGCGTAAGGGCGATTATTGAGTATTTGCGCTATTGCTATTTCGGGGCACCGCTTTATCGGCATAATTGCGCCGCATTGCTTGGGGTAGAGACAAAACAGATCGGACGTACGGTGATTGAGGACGTAATTCGAGAGTGTGTACGCTTTATTGAACGCTGGGAGATTGCCGATAAGAGTGCATTGATGTTTTTGGAAGAACTTAGAGGATATCGTGACATCGAAGAGACGGTATTTGAATGCGAGCGTCTTGAAGCCTCTTCGCCGCAGAGTGATTTAAAAGGGATTCGGATCATGACGGTTCATAAATCCAAAGGGCTGGAATTTGAACACGTCATTGTCCTTGATCGCCTCGGACAGCCTCGATCCAGAAGTGAACCGATTTTGTACGAGCACGAAGCATCTCACCTTCGTGCCCTCCATTATCGGATAAAAGGACGTGAGTATCTTGATCCGTCCTACGCACAGGCGCTTGAAAAAGAGAAAAAACTACAGCATGAAGATCAGCTGAATGCCCTGTACGTGGCATTGACCCGTGCAGTCCATTCACTGTGTGTAATTACCAAAGAAAAAGGGTCCCTATTCGCTCCGTTGGAGCTGAAAGCAGAGGAATACGGAGAGTTGATACCGATGTCCAAACGAAGTGAACCGGTGAATGAAGTCAATTTTATTGACTATCAACCGCACTCCTATGGGCGTCAAGACGACGTCATTACGGCTCCGAAAGAGGAGACACACGATTATGCGGCAGTTCAGTTTGGTTTGGCCCTTCACTATACTCTTGAGATGATGGGAACATTTGATAAAGATTCGCTAAAGAATGCCCTTGAATCGACCCGAAACCGCTATGGCGCGACATTGGAGAGCGGGGCAATAAGCCGGATAGAAGAACGTGTGGGAAGACTTATTGATGACCCGCAGTTTTGTGATCTCACAAGCGGCGAGTGTCGGAAAGAGCAGATGATTCGTCATGAGGGTGCTTTAGGGGTAATTGATTTATTGATACGGCATGAAGATTCCTGGGTTATTATCGATTATAAATCGGGTCACGAAGAGGAAGAAAAACACCAAGATCAGGTTCGTCGCTATATGAGAGCCGTTCGGACATTTGGAGCCAATACGGTACGCGGCTATTTGTGTTATCTTCTTGAAGAAGAGATCGTATGGATAGAGTGCTTATAAAAAACTTAATTTAAGCAGATTATAAGTAAATAAAAGTATAATTTCGCCACTATTTATAAGACTTACAAGGAGGCTCGTGATGAAATTTACTAAAATTGCTACACCTGAGCAAATCGAACGTAAATGGGTTTTGATCGATGCAGAAGGGAAAACATTCGGTCGTATCATGACTGATGTTGCTACTCGTCTACGCGGAAAAGATAAACCGTATTTTACCCCAAACATTGACTGTGGTGACTTCGTAGTTATCATTAACGCTGAAAAAGCAATCATTAACGGTAACGGCAAAACTGCTACGAAAACGTATCATCGTCACACCGGTTACTTCGGTAACGTAAAAAGTGAAAAATTCACTGAGCTTTTGGCAACAAATCCAGAGAAAGTTTTCAAACTTGCCGCTCGCGGTATGCTTCCTAAAACAAAATTAGGACGCGCAATGATCAAAAAACTAAAAGTCTATGCCGGTGCGGAACATCCACACTCTGCACAGATTGCTAAGTAAGGATAAAAGATGGCAAAAACGTATGCAACCGGAAGAAGAAAAACTTCTATCGCTAAAGTATGGCTTGCTCCGGGTACAGGTAAAATTACTGTAAACGGTCTTTCACTCGACGCATGGCTTGGTGGTCTTGAAGCGAAAAAATTGCGTGTAACGCAACCCCTTTCGTTGACCAAACAAGACGGATCCGTCGATATTACCGCTTCTACAACAGGTGGCGGTTTCTCAGGTCAGGCAGATGCGCTTCGTCACGGTATTTCCCGTGCCCTTTGTACGTTTGATCCTGCATTCCGTACAATTTTGAAACCGTTCGGTATGTTGACTCGTGACTCACGTATCGTTGAACGTAAGAAACCGGGTAAACGCAAAGCACGTCGTTCTCCGCAATTCTCAAAACGTTAATCGTCGCCTTCGCGGCACGATGGCTCTTTCTGTAAAAATAGTTATCCTTCACTGCGAAGCATCGATTGTCTCCTCACCCGAACGGGAGAGGGGATCCTCTTTCCTATCTACATTTCCCCCCGTTCATTATTATCGTGCAGTGGATACCTTTTGGCAAGGTAAACGTATTTATGGATACAATTGTAACGCATATTAGCAGGAGTTTTGAGTGTCTAAATTATTTTCCAAACCGTGGCGCAGCCGCACATTAATTGTTGTAACTTCCTTATTTTTAGTTCTGTTTACGAACACTTCTTTTTTTAAACATGTTGTCGATGTCTACCCCCTGACCTGGGTAAACGGGGTAATGATCGCTTCATTGGGGGTTGTATTATTAGCGGTTCAGGTCATTGTTTTTACTCTATTGGGATCGCGCTACCTCTTAAAACCCCTATTGATCACAATCGTATTGATATCTTCACTGGTCAGCTATTTTATGAATACCTACGATATCGTGGTCGATACCCATATGATACAAAATGTTTTAGAGACGAATATGAGTGAGTCGATGGATCTATTGAGTATTCAACAGATTGCTTACTTTTTTCTCTTAGGCGTAGTACCATCAATTTTTATTTACCGTTTAAAGATAGAGGTACTTCCCCTAAAAGCCTCCATTATTGACAAAACTAAAACGATTGCCATTGCTTTAGGGGTTGTCATTGTGATAATTTTTGCTTTTAGTAAATTTTATACGTCATTTTTCAGAGAACATAAGCCACTTCGTTTATACACGAATCCGACATTTTATCTTTACTCGATCGGGCAATATATCCATCAGTCGTTTTCGCATGAAATAACCGGGCTTCAAGCGATTGGAGAAGATGCTCGAATTATCAAAAAAAATGAAGATCGGAAATTGGTGATTCTTGTTGTGGGTGAAGCGGTACGTGCTGACCATTTTTCTTTAAACGGATATGGTCGGGAAACGACACCGCTGCTGAAAAAAGAGGATATTATCAATTTTTCCCAATTTACCTCCAGCGGTACCGAAACGGCGGTATCTGTTCCTTGTATGTTCTCGTGTTACGGACGGGAAGGTTACGATAAAGACATCGCTTTGCATACCGAAAATGTGCTAGACGTACTGCAACGCGCTGGAGCCAATATTTTGTGGCGGGATAATAACTCGGATTCAAAAGGGGTAGCGCTGCGGGTAGCGTATGAAGATTTCAAAACACCTGAAAAGAATACGATCTGCGATACGGAATGTCGGGATGAGGGGATGCTGGTCGGATTGCAGGAGTACATCAAAGCGCATCCGAAAGGGGATATCGTGATCGTCCTGCACCAAATGGGGAATCACGGCCCGGCCTATTATAAACGGTATCCGAAAGAATTTGAAAAATACACCCCCGTCTGCCGGACGAATCAGCTGGAGCAGTGTTCAAAAGAGGAGATTACGAACGGGTATGACAATGCCCTTTTGTATACCGATTATTTCCTCTCCAAAGTTATCTCCTTGTTGAAAGAGAACGATGAGGGGTTCAAGACGGCAATGTTCTATTTAAGCGATCATGGGGAATCCTTAGGGGAAAACGGCCTCTACCTGCATGGATTTCCGTATGCGATTGCACCGGATGCGCAAAAACATGTTCCGGCCGTTATGTGGTTCGGTAAACAGTTTGCGGTTAATAAAGGGGAACTGAAACGCCTCTCGTCTCACCCGTATACCCACGATTACCTGTTTCACACGCTGTTGGGATTTATGGAGGTGAACTCTTCGGTTTACCATTCCGAGCTTGATATCCTCCATGGCCTCCGCTAAACAACTCTGGCTGAGTGCCGTAATCCTCGTTGGGACGATTCTTTTTTTCGGGATAACGGATGTTGATGTCTGGGTGCAAAGCCATTTTTATGATCCTTCAACGCACCAATGGATTGTCGACACGGATAACTCGGTTCTGAAATTTGTTTTTTACGACGGAATCAAGCGGTTGTTGATCCTTGTTGCAGTCGTCCTTTTCGTCCTGACGGTTATACGGTGGAAGCACCCCGGATTTAAGAGGTACCGACGCGGGATGCTCATTGTCCTTTTGTCCTCGGTGTTGGTCCCGTTTATCGTCGGCTCTTTAAAAGCATTTACCAATATCCCGTGTCCGAAAAATCTGGAAATTTTCGATGGAACCTATCCCCACACCTGCGTATGGGAGAAATACCCGAGCGATTTTTGTCAGAAAGAGAAGATGAAATGTTGGCCGGCAGGACACGCAAGCGGAGGATTTGCGTTGCTCTCCCTAGTCTTTTTGTTCCGCAGCCGAAAGAACAAGATCCTCTCAGCTTCGGCTGCCATAGTGATCGGATGGAGTATGGGCAGTTATAAAATGTTGATCGGGGACCATTTCCTGAGTCATACGGCCATTACGATGGTCTTGGCATGGTTTTTGATTTTACTCATCGCCCAGGGGGTTGAGCGGTTGGGAAAAAGATTCGTATCTATTTCGTTATAAACTGACCTCTTACCCCCTCGGATTTCTGCAACTTTACGGGTTTTTAAAGAGAAACGAATAGTATCAGTTATAAAAAGAACTAATCTTTTATTACATTACTATCACCTATCGATTGTATAAGTCACCTTTGGTTACACAGGTATATTTTTTCGGATTCTTCGCTGTGAAATTTACTTAAAATGGGTAAAATTCATGTTGTTGAAATAAGGGAGTAACATGAGAAAATCGATTTTAGCACTTAGTTTTGCAGCATTGTTGTCTGTCGGAAGTTATGCATCGGAGCATCAGGGGGCACATTGGGATTATGACGCTCACGGACCGTCACATTGGGGAGAATTCGGTGAGACCTGTGCCAAAGGGGCTGCCCAATCACCTATCAATATCCTGACGAATCAGACGGCCGCTATTGAGACGTCAAAAGCCATTGCACTGACTGAAGCGGTTCAGACAAAGGGTGCCGTCGTGGATAACGGCCACGCAATTCAGGTCAACATCGATAACGGCGGAAAGTTGACGGTCGACGGTACCGATTACAAGTTGCTCCAGTTCCATTTCCATGGTAAAAGTGAGGAGATGATTGACGGAAAACAATATGATCTGGTCGCTCATATGGTCCACAAAAGTGATGCCGGAAATTTAGCGGTTATCGCGGTATTGTTTGAAGAGGGGAAAACGGCGAATAAAATGGTCCAAAAGGTGATCGACAATGTCGGCAAGCCGATTGAGATCAATCCAAATGACCTTCTTCCGAAACAGTCGGACCATTATTTTCACTTTATGGGATCATTAACAACTCCTCCATGCAGCGAAAATGTCAAATGGTACGTCATGAAAGAGGTTCAAAGCGCTACAAAGGCTCAAGTTGAGGCAATGCGCAAGTTTTACGCAAACAACTACCGTCCGGTTCAGCCGCTTAACGGCCGTAAAATCGAGTCCAAATAAAACTTCTGCCTCGTAAGAGGCAAGCTTCAGTGCCATAGCGGCCAGCGTAGCCAATGGGGCTTTGCTTCAATGGCGTTCTTGATTCAAATAAAACTTCTG
>NZ_JALNYS010000018.1 GCF_023229695.1 Sulfuricurvum sp. | reverse complement strand
TCGAAGGTTCGAATCCTTCTCTCACCACCATCTGCGGGAATAGCTCAGTTGGCTAGAGCGTCAGCCTTCCAAGCTGAATGTCGCGAGTTCGAGTCTCGTTTCCCGCTCCACTGGGAGCTGAAGTACATTTCGCAATACTACTTCATCAATTACCATAAAACTGTAAAATAGTTTTTAAGCTTCCAACACAACAAATGTATCATTATGCTCACGTGGCTCAGGGGTAGAGCACTTCCTTGGTAAGGAAGAGGTCGGCGGTTCAAATCCGCTCGTGAGCTCCAGTAATATTTTTTTGTTATAATTTGAAAGCTTGAAAGCTATTTCAGCTGTTTTTTGGTATAATTCCAATTTCATTTACAATTTCAGTCGGAGGACACAATGGCAAAAGAAAAGTTTACGCGTAATAAACCACACGTCAACATCGGTACAATCGGTCACGTTGACCACGGTAAAACTACGTTAACTGCAGCAATTACAGCGGTTCTTGCTACAAAAACGGGTGCGAAATTTATGGACTACGATCAAATCGACAACGCTCCTGAAGAGCGTGAGCGCGGTATTACGATCGCTACGTCACACGTTGAGTACGAAACTGAGAAACGTCACTATGCGCACGTTGACTGTCCTGGTCACGCCGACTATGTTAAAAACATGATTACCGGTGCTGCTCAAATGGACGGCGCAATTCTGGTTGTATCTGCAGCGGACGGCCCGATGCCACAAACACGTGAGCACATCCTTCTTTCTCGCCAAGTCGGTGTTCCATATATCGTTGTTTTCATGAACAAAGAAGACTTGGTAGATGATGAAGAACTTCTTGAACTTGTTGAGATGGAAATTCGTGAACTTCTTGATATGTACGATTTCCCGGGTGATGATACCCCTATCATCGCAGGATCTGCATACCAAGCGCTTGAAGAGGCAAAAAAAGGTATCATCGGTGACTGGGCTGCTAAAATCCTTAAATTGATGGATGCGGTTGATGAGTATATCCCTGAGCCGGTTCGTGAAACTGATAAAGATTTCTTGATGCCGGTAGAGGACGTTTTCTCAATCTCTGGTCGTGGAACCGTTGTAACGGGTCGTATCGAGCGTGGTACTATCAAAATCGGTGAAACGATCGAAATCGTCGGTATCCGTGATACACAAACAACTACCGTAACCGGTGTTGAGATGTTCCGTAAAGAGATGGAGATGGGTGAAGCAGGGGATAACTGCGGAATCTTGCTTCGTGGTACTAAGAAAGAAGATGTTGAACGCGGACAAGTTCTTTGTAAGCCTAAATCAATCAAACCTCATACAAAATTTGAGGCTGAAATTTACGTATTGAGCAAAGAAGAGGGTGGACGTCATACTCCATTCTTTAACGGCTACCGCCCACAATTCTATGTTCGTACAACTGACTGTACAGGTGCTATCACCTTGCAAGAAGGTACTGAAATGGTTATGCCTGGTGATAACGTAAAAATTATCGCTGAACTAATCCATCCGATCGCGATGGAAGAGGGTACTCGCTTCGCTATCCGTGAAGGTGGACGTACTGTCGGTGCTGGGGTTGTTTCTAAAATCCTTGCATAATTTTCCCCGGCTTCGAGCCGGACTATGAAGGTAAAGCATGCGCGAAAATATCCATTTAGCTTGTGAAAAATGCACACGTCGCAACTATCACACAACTAAAAATAAAAAAACTCACACTGAGAAATTCTCAGTTCGTAAATTTTGCAAATTCTGCCGTGAACATACCGTTCACAAAGAAGCAAAACTTTAATCAGTTCCCCTTCGGGGGTTTATAGGTCAGTAGCTCCAATGGTAGAGCGCCGGATTCCAAATCCGATGGTTGCGGGTTCGAATCCCCCCTGGCCTGCCACCCATTTTTGACTAATGATGCTTTAGAGCTTTATTCGTTGGAAATGTCCTAAGGATAAATGATGAAAAATACCGTAAATCAATATATTCGAAATGCTAAACTAGAATTAGCCAAAGTAATTTTTCCAACAAAACCGCAAGTTAAACAGGCTTTTATTGCCGTGGTTATTGTTGTTACTTTTGTTGTTCTCTTTTTAGCGTTGGTCGATTTGATCATGTCCTCAACTGTTTCAGCAATTTTGAATTAAGGAAAAAACATGGCGCATCGTTGGTACTCGATTCAAACTTATGCCGGTAGTGAGCGTAGTGTTAAAGCTGCTATTGAAAATATTATTACCGAGAACAATCTTCAAGATATTATAACAGATGTTATTGTACCGACAGAAGATGTGATCGAAGTGAAAAACGGTAAAAAGAAAATTTCTGAGCGTTCACTCTATTCAGGATATGTTTTCGCCAATATGGATCTTACAACGGATCTTCAGCATAGAATTCAGTCCCTACCGCGTGTTGCGGGTTTTATCGGTGAAGCGAACAAACCTACTCCGCTAAGTGAGAGTGATATTGAAGTGATTTTGGATCGTGTTACAAATCGCTCCGCACCAAAACCGAAAGTCTATTTTGACAATGGTGAGATGGTACGTATCGTTGATGGGCCGTTTGCAAACTTTACCGGTACTGTCGACGAGTATGATCTGGAACACGGTACATTAAAGTTAAACGTATCTATTTTCGGACGCAGCACACCTGTGGATATATCCTATTCACAAGTAGAAAAAATAATTTAATCTCAAAAAAAGGAAGCACAAATGGCAAAGAAAATTACGGGCTACATCAAGTTGCAAGTTAATGCCGGTGCGGCTAATCCGGCACCACCGGTAGGTCCTGCACTTGGTCAACGTGGTGTTAATATCATGGAATTTTGTAAGGCGTTCAACGAGCGTACAAAAGATAAGGCAGGTTTTAAACTCCCTGTTGTTATTACGGTATATGCAGACAAAACGTTCTCTTTTATCACAAAACAGCCTCCGGCGTCTGCTCTTATTATGAAAGCTGCCGGTCTTAAAAAAGGGACTGACAATCCGATGAAAAACAAAGTGGGTAAAATCACTAAAGCTCAATTGATGGAAATCGTTAAGCAAAAAATTCAAGACATGAACACAGATGACATCGATGCAGCTGCGGCTACTATCAGTGGTTCTGCACGTTCAATGGGTGTTGATATCGTAGATTAATTTCTACACTGCTCTTCGACCGCAAAGAGATTAAACCTTGCGGCAGATTCTAATATTGGAGAATTAAAATGGCTGGAAAACGCTATAAACAACTCAGTGAAAAAATTGATATGACAAAAAACTACTCAGTAGTCGAAGCTGCAACGTTCATTAGTGAACTTAAATCTGCAAAATTCGACGAAACAGTAGAAATTGCATTAAACTTAGGTGTTGACCCTCGTCATGCTGACCAAATGATCCGTGGTGCTGTTGTGCTTCCTCACGGTACAGGAAAAGTGGTTCGTGTGGCAGTTTTTGCAAAAGGGGCTAAGGTCGATGAAGCAAAAAATGCCGGTGCTGATATTGTAGGCGCCGAAGACCTTGTTGATATGATCAAAGCGGGTAATATGCCGTTTGATATCGTAGTTGCCGCACCGGATTGTATGGGTCTTGTAGGTCAAGTCGGACGTATCCTCGGACCAAAAGGGATGATGCCAAATCCTAAGACAGGGACGGTTACTGCCGATATTGCAAAAGCGGTCAGCAACGTAAAAGGCGGACAAGTTAACTTTCGTGTTGACAAAAAAGGGAACATCCATGCCGGTATCGGCAAGGTTAGTTTTGATGCGGATAAAATTGCAGAAAACATTAAAACATTTGTTGCTGCGATCAACCGTCTTAAACCGTCCACCGCAAAAGGGCGCTATATTAAAAACGGCGCACTTTCATTGACAATGAGCCCGGCAATTAAGTTCGATACCCAAGAGCTTCTTGATATCAGAGGCTAAATCTTATACCAAGGTGGAGGAGAAAATTTCCTCAGTCATTGAAAGTATACTTTATCTTATGGACTGAAGACAGTTGGGGGCTGAGCCTTAATCGGATTTTTCCGCCCCGCTTGAGGTTATGTCTGGAAAGGAGAATAAATGAATAAAACACAAAAATCTGAAATCGTAAATACACTTACTGAAGAGTTTAAATCGGCTAAATGTGTAGTTATGTGTGATTACCGTGGATTAAAAGTGTCTGAGCTTGAAGCGTTGCGTAAAATCGCACGAGGTAAAGATACCAAAGTTCAGGTAGTAAAAAACACATTGGCTACTATTGCGTTGAGTAATGCGGAAATGAAGGGTATCGACATTGTTGATACTAATATTTTTGTATGGGGAAATGATGCGATTGCTGCTTCTAAAACGGCTGTTGAATTCGCAAAAGCAAATGACAAATTTGTTATTCGCACTGCGTACATTGACGGCGAAGCGGCTGATGAGAATAAAGTTCGCACATTTGCAACCCTTCCAGGTCGTGAAGAATTGCTTGGTATGTTGGCATCCGTATGGATGGGACCTGTTCGCAATTTCACAATCGGCCTCGATGCGCTTAAGCGTAAAAAAGAAGAAGAAGCAGCGTAATTGCTGCTTTGAAAAACCGCTGATAGCAATGTCGGCATAAATTGGGCACTCCGCCGAGGAGAACCCAGTGTTAACGTAGCTAATCGGGACTTGTTCCGATAGCGTACAAAAATAAAATAAAAAATTCCATAGGAGAATACAATGGCTGTAACAAAAGAAGATGTTCTTGAGTTTATCTCAAACCTTTCAGTACTTGAGCTTTCTGAGCTTGTAAAAGAATTCGAAGAAAAATTTGGAGTATCTGCTCAACCGGTAGCTGTAGCAGGCGGTGCCGTAGCTGCTGTTGAAGTTGAAGAGCAAACTGAATTCGACGTAATCTTGAAAGATGGCGGAGAGAAAAAAATCAACGTTATTAAAGTTGTACGTGCTCTTACCGGTCTTGGTCTTAAAGAGGCAAAAGATGCTGTTGAAGGTGCACCAACTACTATCAAAGAAGGCGTTGCTAAAGACGTCGCCGAAGCAGCTAAGAAAGAGCTTGAAGAAGCCGGCGCAGCTGTCGAAATCAAATAATCATTTTATGATTCGGGGCTTTGTGCCCCACCTCTCACAGGGCACTTTAGCGAGTTGATTTTATCATCTTGCTAAAGTGCCCATACGTCGTTATAGGGTTGAGGACGCTCATCCCCCAGACTTTGCACTTATTATCCCGCTTGGGATTACATATTTCGATTGAGGTAGCCTATGTTAAACACTCTTCACTCCGGAAACCGCTTACGCGTTGATTTCGCGAAAACCCCCCAACAAATTGAAGTTCCGAACTTGTTACAACTTCAACAAAGTTCATACGAATCATTTTTGATGTTGGAACAAAAAGATCGCTCAAAAAGCGGTATTGAACGCGTTTTCCAATCGGTTTTCCCGATTCATGATTCTCAAAACCGTCTTTCGCTTGAATATCTCGGTTCTGAAGTTGGACGCCCAAAATACACCGTGCGCGAGTGTATGGAACGTGGATTGACCTATTCCGTCTCTTTACGTATGAAAACACGTCTTATGATTTGGGACCGTGACGAAAACACCAAAGAAAAAACCGGTGTAAAAGATATTAAAGAGCAAACGATTTTTATTCGTGACATCCCTTTAATGACCGATCGTACCTCTTTTATTATCAATGGTGTCGAACGTGTCGTCGTCAATCAGCTTCATCGAAGTCCGGGGGTAATTTTTAAAGAAGAAGAGTCAAGTACCGCCGGAAGTAAAATGATTTTTACAGGACAAATCATCCCTGACCGCGGCTCATGGCTCTATTTCGAATATGACCCGAAAGATATCCTTTACATGCGTATCAACAAACGCCGTAAAGTGCCGGTAACCATTATGTTCCGGGCACTGGGGTATAGTAAGCAAGACGTATTAAAAATGTTTTATCCGCTTCAAAAAATCCGTGTTGATGAAAATCGTTATCTGATGGATTTTGATCCGGAACATTTTGCTGGACGTTTAGGTTACGATCTTATTGATGCAGACGGGAAATTGCTTGTCGCTGCCGGAAAACGTCTTTCTGCAAAAAAAGCTGAAAAACTTTTACATGACGGTGTTAAAGCAATCCAATACCCTATTGAGACATTGATTGAGCGGCATTTGGCTGAACCGATCATTGACAGCTCAACGGGTGAAGTGATGTTTGACACGATGACGCAGATTGATGAAACTAAACTTAAAAAAATGCTCGAAGCTGGCGTTAACGAATTCATTATCGCCAATGACTTGGCTGAAGGGCACGATAGCGCAATTATCAACGCATTTATTGCTGATGCGGATTCTCTCAAACTTCTGAAACAAACGGAAGGGATTGAAGATGAAAATGATCTTGCCGCTGTTCGTATTTATAAAGTTATGCGTCCCGGTGAACCGGTTACCAAAGATGCGGCTAAAGTATTTGTTAATCAACTTTTCTTTGATCCGGAACGCTACGATTTGACCCGTGTCGGTCGTATGAAGATGAACCACAAACTCGGTTTAAACGTCCCTGAGTATGTAACGGTTTTGACCAACGAAGATATTATCAATACCGTCAAATACGTTATCAAAGTTAAAAACGGACAAGGGCACATCGATGACCGTGACCACCTGGGTAACCGACGTATCCGCTCGATCGGCGAATTGCTTGGGAACGAGTTGCACAACGGCCTTGTCAAGATGCAAAAAGCGATCAAAGATAAACTCTCAACGATGAGCGGACCGACAACGGAATTGATGCCGCACGATTTGATCAACTCAAAAATGATCACCTCGACCGTTATGGAATTTTTCAGCGGCGGGCAACTGTCTCAGTTTATGGACCAAACGAATCCTCTTTCAGAAGTGACCCATAAACGTCGTCTTTCTGCGCTTGGAGAAGGGGGACTGGTTAAAGAGCGTGCCGGATTTGAAGTACGTGACGTTCACCCGACCCATTACGGCCGTATTTGTCCGATTGAGACTCCGGAGGGTCAGAACATCGGTTTGATCAATACTTTGGCGACCTATTCGAAGGTTAACGAACACGGATTTATTGAAGCTCCGTATAACGTTGTCAAAGACGGTGTGGTGACAAGCGAAGTTGTTTACTTAACAGCAACGCAAGAAGAGGGTAAAGTGATTGCTGCTGCCTCTTCACGCTTGGATGAGAATGGAAATTTTCTTGATGATTTGGTAGAAACTCGCCAAGACGGTGAATATCCTCTCGTTTCGCCGAAAGCGTGTGAGCTGCGTGATTTGACGCCTCACATGGTTGTCGGTGTCGCGGCAAGTTTGATTCCGTTTCTTGAACACGACGATGCGAACCGTGCATTGATGGGTTCGAATATGCAGCGTCAAGCGGTTCCACTTCTGCGCCCTGAGGCACCTATGGTCGGTACGGGGGTAGAGAAATTAGTGGCACGTGATTCATGGGAATGTGTGAAAGTTGAACGCAGCGGTATTGTTGAGAAGGTAGATTCGAAACATATCTATATTATGGGCGAAGACGAAGAGGGTGCATTTATCGATTTTTACCCTTTACAAAAGAATTTGCGTACGAATCAAAATACGACTTTTTTGCAAAAGCCGATCGTTAAACAAGGGCAAGCGGTTACCAAAGGGCAAATTATTGCGGACGGTCCGAATATGGATCAAGGAGAATTGGCTCTTGGAATCAATGCCCTTGTCGCGTTTATGCCGTGGAACGGCTACAACTTTGAGGATGCGATTGTAATGTCGGAGCGGATGATCCGCGAGGATGCTTTTACCTCGGTTCATATTTATGAAAAAGAGGCGGAAGCACGTGAATTGAAGCACGGAGTCGAAGAGATCACCCGAGACATTCCGAATGTTCGTGATGACGAACTTGCCCATCTTGATGAGAGCGGTATTGTTAAAATCGGTACCTATGTCAAAGGGGGAATGATCCTTGTCGGTAAAGTTTCGCCGAAAGGTGAAGTAAAACCGACTCCGGAAGAGCGTTTACTCCGCGCTATTTTCGGAGAAAAAGCGGGTCACGTAGTCAACAAATCGCTCTACTGTACTCCAAGTATGGAAGGGGTAGTTGTTGATATCAAAGTGTTCACGAAAAAAGGTTACGACAAAGATCCGCGAACTCTTGAGATTGAAAAGCACGAACGTGATGAGTTGGAACGTGAACATTATGACCGTTTATTGATGATCGATAAAGAAGAGATGTTACGAATCGTTTCACTTCTGACGAAGCAGCCTCTTGTTAGCGATGTCAGCATTAACGCAAATGAATATAAAGCAGGCGAAAACGTCAAAGCGGATGATCTAAAAGAGGTTAACCGTTTTGCCATGAATAATATCGTCAAATCGTTTGCGGATGATGTTCAAGAAAAATACAACCAAACCAAAAACCATTTTCAGAAAGAGAAGAAGAAGTTTCGTGACGAACACGAAGAGAAGCTTTCAATTTTGGAAAAAGACGACATTCTTCCTAACGGCGTAGTTAAATACGTCAAAGTATACATTGCAACCAAGCGTAAACTTAAAGTCGGGGATAAAATGGCGGGTCGGCACGGGAACAAAGGTATCGTCTCTACGATCGTTCCTCAAGTTGACATGCCGTATATGGCAAACGGCCGTTCGGTTGACGTATGTTTGAACCCGCTTGGGGTTCCGTCTCGTATGAACATCGGGCAAATTCTTGAGATGCACCTCGGTATGGTCGGAAAAGAGCTTGGATACCAAATTCAGGATATCTTTGAAGCAAAACAAAAAGAGTTTATTAGTGAATTGCGCGCTAAAATGATTTCATTTGCTGACGTAGCGGGGCTCATGGATGCTGCAAATGCTATCGGAGCTATGGATGATGCGACACTTCTTGGATATGCACAGGATTGGTCCAAAGGGGTTAAATTTGCGACTCCGATCTTCGAAGGGGTAAATTCAGAAGAGTTTGCCAAATTGTTTGAACTGGCAAAACTCGACAACGACGGGAAAATGGAGCTGTACGACGGTAAAACCGGAGATAAGCTCAAAGAGCGTGTCAATGTCGGTTATATGTATATGTTGAAACTTCACCACTTGGTTGATGAGAAAGTACACGCCCGTTCAACCGGGCCTTACTCTCTGGTTACCCAGCAGCCGGTCGGCGGTAAAGCCCTCTTCGGCGGACAACGTTTCGGAGAGATGGAGGTTTGGGCGCTTGAAGCGTACGGTGCTTCCGCCGTTCTTAAAGAGATGTTGACCATTAAATCGGATGATGTAGACGGACGTGTCCGTGCCTATAAAGCACTTACAAAAGGTGAGAGCGTTCCGGCATCAGGTATCCCTGAAACCCTGTTCGTATTAACGAAAGAGCTTCAATCATTGGCGCTCGATATTGACATTTTTGACGAGGTAGATGACAATGAGTAAATTAGTACCGGTTACCATAACAGAAGAGAATCGTCCAAAAGACATTAAGCAGCTTCAGTTTCGCCTTGCGTCTCCAGAGAAAATTCTCTCTTGGAGCCATGGTGAGGTTAAGAAACCTGAAACGATCAACTACCGTACCCTTAAACCGGAACGGGATGGATTGTTTTGTGCCAAAATTTTCGGACCGGTTCGTGATTACGAATGTCTGTGCGGAAAATACAAAAAAATGCGCTATAAAGGCGTTGTGTGTGAAAAATGCGGCGTAGAAGTAACGACATCCAAAGTACGCCGTGTCCGTATGGGGCACATCGATTTGGTGACTCCGGTTGCTCATATCTGGTATGTCAGTTCACTTCCAAGCCGTATCGGTACTTTACTCGGTGTCAAGATGAAAGATCTTGAACGCGTATTGTATTACGAAGCGTACATTGTTAAACGTGGCGGAGAGTCGTATTATGACGGCGAACAAACTTCACCGGTACTAAAATACGATGTATTGAATGAAGAGCAATGCCGTACCCTTATGCAACGTTACTCGGATACCGGTTTTGTAGCGGAGATGGGTGGACAAGCGATTCGTGATCTTTTGGATGAGCTGGATTTAGTGGATCTTTTCTCTGCGCTTAAAGAAGAGGTAGCCAAAACCAATTCCGAAGCAAAACGTAAAATGATCGTAAAACGGCTTAAAGTTATCGAATCGTTTTTGAACTCGGGGAACAATCCTGCGTGGATGATGTTGACGGCACTTCCGGTATTGCCACCTGAACTTCGTCCGTTGGTCAGCCTTGACGGCGGGAAATTCGCGGTATCGGATGTCAATGACCTCTATCGCCGTGTAATCAACCGTAACCAGCGTTTGAAACGTCTTATCGAACTTGAAGCGCCGGAGATCATTGTCCGTAACGAAAAGCGTATGCTTCAAGAAGCGGTGGACGCGCTGTTTGACAACGGCCGACGCGCGAATGCGGTTAAAGGGGCGAATAAGCGCCCGTTGAAATCTCTCTCTGAGATCATCAAAGGGAAGCAGGGGCGCTTCCGTCAGAATCTTCTCGGTAAACGGGTTGACTTCTCCGGACGTTCGGTTATCGTTGTCGGACCAAGCCTTCGTATGGATCAATGCGGATTGCCGAAATTGATGGCGTTGGAACTTTTCAAACCCCATTTGATTGCAAAACTCGAAGATAAAGGGTATGCAACCACCGTGAAAGCGGCGAAAAAAATGATCGAAGAGAAAACCAACGAAGTTTGGGAGTGTCTTGCTGAGATCGTTGAGGGTTATCCGATTATGCTCAACCGTGCACCGACGTTGCATAAACTTTCGATTCAGGCGTTTCACCCGAAACTCATCGACGGTAAAGCGATCCAATTGCACCCTCTCGTCTGTGCGGCGTTCAATGCAGACTTTGACGGTGACCAAATGGCCGTTCACGTTCCGCTGGGTGCAGAAGCGATTGCCGAATGTAAAGTATTGATGCTCTCTTCAATGAACATCTTGCTCCCTGCGTCGGGTAAAGCGATTGCGACACCGTCACAGGATATGGTTTTGGGTCTTTATTACCTATCATTGGGTAAAAATGATGTGAAGGGTTCGAATAAACTTTTCAGCAACGTGGATGAAGTGATGATCGCTCTTGAACATGATGCGCTTGACCTTCATGCGAAAGTTCGTACCCGTGTCGATGGACGTATGATCCATACAACAGCGGGTCGTATGATTTTCAAATCGATTCTGCCGGATTTTGTTCCGGTAGAGCTTTGGAACGTTGTTATGAAAAAGAAGAATATCTCAATTCTTGTTGATTATGTCAATAAGCACGGTGGTCTGAGTGTAACGGCGAGTTTTCTGGATGATTTGAAAAATCTCGGTTTTAAATACGCAACCAAATCAGGGGTGTCGATCTCTATTGCAGATATCATTATTCCGGAAATGAAAGCTCCGTTGATCATTGCGTCGAAAAACCGTGTTAAAGAGATCCAAAAACAGTTTGAAGCGGGTCTTTTGACCGAGCAGGAACGCTATAATAAAATCATTGACGTCTGGACCGATACGAACAATACGGTTGCCGGCGGTATGATGGAGTTGATTCAAAATGACAAATCCGGTTTTAACTCGATCTTTATGATGGCGGACTCAGGGGCGCGGGGATCTGCGGCACAGATCCGACAGCTTGCCGGTATGCGTGGTTTGATGGCAAAACCGGACGGTTCAATCATCGAAACGCCGATTATTTCAAACTTTAAAGAGGGTCTAAACGTCCTTGAATACTTTATTTCAACCCACGGTGCCCGTAAAGGTCTCGCGGATACCGCTCTTAAAACAGCGAATGCGGGGTATTTGACCCGTAAACTGGTCGACGTTGCACAAAACGTGAAAATTATTGAGCACGATTGCGGTACCCATGAGGGGATCGAATTGACCGATATTTCAGTCGGTAATGAATTGATTGAACCGTTGGAAGACCGTATCTACGGGCGCGTGTTGGCGGAAGATGCGATTGACCCGATCACCAACGAGATCCTCTATTCCGAGGGGACTTTGATTGATGAGATCAAAGCGGCTAAAATCGTTGAAGCAGGGATTAAAACGGCTCAAATTCGTACTCCGATGACCTGTAAATCGGAAAAAGGGGTTTGTGCATTATGTTACGGACTAAACCTTGGGACCGGCGATATTGTCAAAAAAGGGGAAGCGGTCGGAATCGTTGCTGCCCAGTCGATCGGGGAACCGGGGACACAGTTGACACTTCGTACGTTCCACGTTGGGGGAACGGCGTCAAGTACCCGTGAAGAGCGTCAGGTTATCGTAACCAAAGAGGGTTTTATCCGTTATTACAACATGAAAACCTACCTCTCCAAAGAGGGGAAACATATTGTCGCGAATCGACGTAATGCGGCTATCTTGCTGGTTGAACCGAAAATCAAGGCCCCTTTTTCGGGATCCATTGAGATTCAAACCATTCACGATGAAGTTATCATCAGTGTTAAAGGGGAAAGCAAAACAGCCCGTTACACGTTACGTAAAAATGAAGTTGCAAAACCGAATGAACTTGCCGGTGTCAGCGGTAAAATCGAAGGGAAGTTTTATCTTCCGTATGAAAACGGTACAATGGTAAAAGAGGATGAGTCGATCGTTGAGACGATCAAAGACGGATGGAACGTCCCTAACCGTATTCCGTATGCATCTGAGATACAGGTCAAAGACGGTGCCCCGATTACTCAGAAAATTTATGCCAAAGAGAAAGGGACGGTTAAATACTACCTTCTTAAAGGGGATTACCTTGAGCGTCACCATGAGATTGCAAAAGGGTACAACGTTGAAGTGAAAGGGCTGTTTGCCGTTGTTGCCGACAGCGAAGAACGTGAAGCGATTCGTCACTATATTGCTCGCGGTTCGATTATAGAAGTGAATGATGATGAAGCGGTCAAAGCGGATACGTTGATCGCGAAACCTCTGAAAGAGGAATCGATTATTATCGCTGAGTGGGACCCGTATTCCAATCCGATTATTTCGGAAACGGACGGTGTTATCACGTTTGAAGACATCATTCCGGGTGTTACGGCATCTGAGCAGTTTGATGAGCTGACCGGAAAAACCCGTTTGATGATTAACGAATACGTAGCCCCTGAATATAAGCCGTCGATTGTCCTTGCCGCAGCAGACGGATCTATTATCCGTTATGCGGTTGAGCCGAAAACAGCGATTTTCGCACAAGACCGTGCCGACGTTAAAGTGGCCGATATCTTGGCACGTACGCCAAAAGCACTTCAAAAATCGCGCGACATTACCGGGGGTCTTCCACGGGTTTCTGAGCTTTTCGAAGCACGTAAACCTAAAGAGATCGCGTTGATCGCAGAACTCGACGGTGTGGTCAGTTTCGGTAAACCGCTTCGCGGAAAAGAGCGTATTTTGATCACCTCTGAAAACGGAATGGTTAAAGAGTATTTTGTTGATAAAAATCTCTCCATCCTGGTTCATACCGGAGAGTTTGTACACTCCGGTGAGCGTTTGACGGATGGTATTGTCAGTTCACATGAAATCTTGAGAATTTTGGGTGTTAAAGCATTATACAACTTCTTAGTCAGTGAAGTGCAGCAGGTTTATCGCCGTCAAGGGGTTAATATCGCGGATAAACACATCGAGGTAATTTTTACCCAGATGTTGCGTCAGATCAAAATTTTACGCTCCGGTGATACAAAATTCATCGAAGGTGATGTCGTCTCCAAAGCGCAGTTCAAAGTTGAGAACGAAAAGATTCTTCGCCTCGGCGGAGAACCGGCAATTGCCGAACCGTATCTTGTGGGTATCACCCGCGCTGCGGTCAGTGCCGATTCGATCATCTCAGCCGCATCGTTCCAAGACACGACCAAAGTCTTGACCGAAGCGGCCGTTGCAGCGAAAATCGATGACCTGACCGATCTTAAAGAGAACGTCATCATCGGTCGTACGATCCCGGTCGGTACCGGTATCTACAAAGACCAAACGATTATGTTTAACGAGTAAAAGTTTTACCCGCAGGGGGCATAATGCCCTCAGCGGAAAGTTCACACACTTTGGTGTCCTTTTTATTTATCTGCTTTCATCTCTCCTTCAATTTAAAACTTCCTTAAAATAAGCTATTTTTAATCAATAAACAGGTAATATTGCGCGTTTATTAGTCCCCTATGGGTGGATTAAAATTCTACTGGAACATTTCAACAAAGGAGATTGTGTGCCAACAATCAACCAACTTATTCGTAAAGAGCGACAAGCGGTAGTGAAAAAATCAAAATCACCCGCTTTGGTGTCATGCCCACAACGTCGTGGTGTATGTACTCGTGTATATACTACAACCCCTAAAAAACCGAACTCGGCGCTTCGTAAAGTTGCTAAAGTACGTTTGACATCCGGGTTTGAAGTTATTAGTTATATCGGCGGTGAGGGTCACAACTTGCAAGAGCACTCTATCGTTCTTGTTCGCGGCGGCCGTGTAAAAGACTTACCGGGGGTTAAATACCATATCGTACGTGGTGCATTGGATACAGCGGGTGTTAAAGACCGTAAAGTATCTCGTTCTAAATACGGTACGAAAAAAGCTAAGGCTAAAAAATAGTCAAATAGTCAGACAAGATTCGGTTTTTGACGACCGTTTTTTGAGTAAATGAAATAACATTGAAGGAAACATTATGAGAAGAAGAAAAGCGCCCGTTCGCGAAATTATGCCTGACCCGGTTCACGGATCAAAAGTATTGACCAAGTTTATCAACAAAATCATGTGGGACGGAAAAAAAAGCACCGCAGAGAAAATTATGTACGGTGCTCTTGATATTATCGGTTCACGTGGTGAAAAAACCGGTATTGAAGTATTTAATGCAGCCATCGATAACATCAAACCGGTCATCGAAGTGAAAAGCCGCCGTGTGGGTGGAGCGACCTACCAAGTTCCAGTAGAAGTACGCCCTGTTCGCCAGCTTTCACTTGCAATCCGTTGGTTGACGGATGCCGCGCGTAAACGTAATGAACGTACTATGGCTGAACGTCTTGCAAACGAATTGATGGATGCTGCCAACGATAAAGGGTCATCATTCAAACGTAAAGAGGATACTTACAAAATGGCAGAAGCGAATAAAGCGTTCGCTCACTATCGCTGGTAAGAATCCCATTTTGGTTAGAACGCAACCGGAGCTAAGCCCCGGTTGCTGCGCTAGCCGCTAAGGCACTAAAGCTTGCCTCATACTGAGGCAGATTTTTAGGGCGTAACCTTTTGATAACCCGCTTGGGTTATCATTCCCCTATCCACTTTAAACTCTATTAAGGGCTATTATCATGGCAAGATCCCATAAACTAGAAGACGTTAGAAACATCGGTATCGCCGCTCACATCGACGCGGGAAAAACGACCACAACGGAACGTATCTTGTTCTACACCGGTGTATCACACAAAATCGGTGAAGTTCACGAAGGTGCAGCAACTATGGACTGGATGGAGCAAGAGCAAGAACGTGGTATTACCATTACCTCTGCGGCGACTACCTGTGAATGGAACGGCAAACAAATCAACATCATCGACACTCCGGGCCACGTTGACTTCACCATTGAAGTTGAGCGTTCCATGCGTGTACTTGATGGTGCTGTAGCGGTATTCTGTGCGGTTGGCGGGGTTCAACCGCAATCAGAAACAGTATGGCGTCAAGCAAACCGTTACGGGGTTCCTCGTATGGTTTTCGTTAATAAAATGGACCGTACCGGTGCTGATTTCTACAACGTAGAAGAGCAAATCCGTGCGCGCCTTAAAGCCAACCCAATCGCCATTCAACTTCCGATCGGTGCTGAAGATCAGTTTAAAGGGATCATCGATCTCGTTAAAATGAAAGCAATCCTTTGGGACGAAGATGCAGCGATGGGTTCAAACTATCATGAAGCAGAAATTCCAGCGGATATGGTGGAAATTGCCGATAAATACCGTGCCCAAATGATGGAAGCGGCTGCTGAGGGTGACGATACTTTGATGGAGAAATTCTTCGAAGAGGGCGAACTTAGCAACGAAGAGATCATGCGCGGGATCAAAGCCGGATGTCTTAAAATGGAAATCATCCCTATGACATGCGGAACGGCGTTTAAAAACAAAGGGGTTCAGACGCTTCTGGACGCGGTTGTTGATTACCTACCGTCACCTTTGGAAGTTGCGGCTATCAAAGGGACCATGGAAGACGATGAAGAGGTTGAAGTGGATGTTGAATCAACAGACGATGCTCCATTCGCCGGTCTTGCGTTCAAAATTATGACCGACCCATTCGTCGGACAGCTCACTTTCGTACGTGTGTACCGTGGTGTTCTTGAATCAGGTACCTATGCTTATAACACCATCAAAGGTAAAAAAGAGCGTATCGGACGTATCGTTAAGATGCACGCGAACAAACGTGAAGAGATCAAATCTCTCTATGCGGGTGAAATCGGTGCGGTTGTAGGTCTTAAAGATACAACGACTGGTGATACGCTATGTGATGAGCGCGAACGTCTAGTACTAGAGCGTATGCACTTCCCTGAGCCGGTTATCTCGGTTGCGGTTGAGCCTAAAACCAAAGTAGACCAAGAAAAAATGGGTATCGCGTTAGCAAAACTGGCGGCAGAAGATCCATCGTTCCGTGTTCACACCGACGAAGAGACAGGCCAAACGATCATCAGCGGAATGGGTGAGCTTCACCTTGAAATCCTTGTTGACCGAATGTTTCGTGAATTTAAAGTCGAAGCGGAAGTCGGAGCTCCTCAGGTTGCGTACCGTGAATCTATCCGTAACGAAGTGAACCAAGAGTACAAGTACGCGAAACAATCCGGTGGACGCGGACAGTTCGGTCACATCTATATTCGTGTCAAGCCGGGCGTTGCCGGTACCGGTTACATCTTCCACAACGAAATTAAAGGGGGGGTTATTCCAAAAGAGTACGTTCCTGCCGTTGAAAAAGGGTGTAAAGAAGCAATGCAAAAAGGGGTTCTCGCCGGTTATCCGATCGAGGACATCGAAGTAGCATTGTATGACGGATCTTACCATGAGGTTGACTCCTCTGAGATGGCGTTTAAACTCGCTGCATCTATGGGATTCAAAGAGGCTTGCCGTAAAGCAAACCCTGCGATCCTTGAGCCGATGATGAAAGTCGAAGTTGAAGTTCCTGAGAACTTCATGGGTGACGTTATCGGCGACCTTAACCGCCGTCGCGGACAAGTCAACAATATGGGTGACCGTTCCGGTAACAAAATCGTTGATGCGTTCGTACCGTTGTCTGAAATGTTCGGTTACTCAACCGACCTTCGTTCAGCGACACAGGGTCGTGCAAGCTACTCTATGGAATTCGATCACTACGAAGAGGTTCCACGTAACGTTGCCGATGAGATCATCAAAAAGCGTAACAGCTAATTTTCCCCACTCCGTGCGCCTCGGCGCACGCTTTACTTTTATTCCTCTTTTTTTTTCCGAATCCGATATAATTAAATTATGATAAAAATTAACATTTTGATTCTCCTCTTTTTACTGGCAGGTGAAGTAATTGTGTATGCAAAGCAGAGCGTCTCGATAGGTGTTTTGGCGCATAAAAACTTCAGTGAGACGGAAAGTATGTGGAATCCTACCGCCTTGTATCTGAATGAAAAAATTCCCGAATACGAGTTTCACATTCTCCCTTTGCGATTTGAGGAGTTCCCCCTCTATTTGCGAGATAACAAAATCGATTTTGTTGTTACCAACTCTGCGTATTATGTCGAATTGGAAAACCGATTCGGTATTTCCCGAATCGCGACATTGAAAAATAGGGGTCTCGACGGAAACGCCCAAACCCAGTTCGGCGGGGTGATTTTTACCAAAGCTTCCAATACGGAGATATCTTCTTTAGAGGATATGGTCGGCAAGCAAATCGCCGCTGTCAATCCGGACTCTTTCGGAGGCTGGATTATGGCATTACGGGAATTGAAAGGGGACAATTTAAGCCTGAATCAGTTCACCGTAACCTTTTACGGAACGCATGAGGCGGTCGTATATGCGGTACAAAGCGGCAAAGCCGATGCCGGAACGGTCCGAACCGATACATTGGAACGGATGGATAAAGAGAATAAAATTGAGATCGACGATTTTACCGTGATCAATCCAAAAAAGCACCCGGCCTTTTTCTATCAGTGCAGTACCGCTCTGTACCCGGAGTGGCCGTTTGCGACAACCCGGCATACATCCGGACAATTGGCCGAAAAAGTAGCCATTGCATTGATATCGATGCCGGAACACTCCGAAGCGGCGCTGAAATCCAAGAGTGCCGGATGGACAATACCGTTAGATTACCAAAGTATCCATGAGTGTCTAAAAGAGCTTGAACTTGGCCCTTACGCACAGCTCAAAAAAGCGGCTATTTCCTATTTTGTCAAAAAATACGGGGTTTATATTTTGATCGGAACCGTGTTGCTTCTGGTATCGCTGATTGTGTTGTCTTACATTGCTAAAGTCAATGGCCGTCTCCGAGAGGCTAAAAGGGTTTTAAACAACCTTAATCGATCGCTGGAGGAGAAGATTGCGGAAAAGACACGGCATCTTTACGACAAAAGTGCGAAACTGGAAGAGGCCTATCTGAATGAAAAATACCTCAGGAGTATTCTGCGTACGGTGGCGGATATCAATCAGATGCTGATTACAACCCGTTCCAAAGAGGAGCTGATAGAAAAAGCTACGCTGTGTCTGAGTTCAAATGAGGCCTTTAAGAGTGCAAAAATATCGATTGTGGAGGATGGGGTGCTAGTGGTTGGCGCCGCATACGGTGTTGTAGAGGATAACAGTGTGACCGATATCGACCGTCTCGCTTTTGATGAGGGGAAAAATATTATGATTACCTCTTTTGATGAGAAAGTACCTTCTGATTGCAAAAATAAAGCCGAGTACTACAAGATTACGGCGATGTATGCCCTCTTGCTGAAACGAAGTAACTACGGTGATCCTATGGGAGTATTGACGATTTGTACAGCGCATCGCTACGGGTTTAGCGCAGAAGAGCAAAATATGCTTGAAGAGCTCGCAGGCGATATCGGATTTGCCCTTCATTCTTTTTCCCAGCATGAGCAAATCAGCCTGCTGAACGAAGAACGGCTTAAAAACTACCAGAACTTTATCGATGCTCTCGTCAATATGATTGAACAGCGCGATACGTATACGGCAGGGCATACGCAACGGGTAGCCCATTATGCCGAGTTGATAGCCCGGGAGATGGAGTTGCCTGAGAAAGAGATTCAGAGGCTGGTGGAGGCGGCAAAACTGCACGATATCGGAAAAGTGGTTACCCCCGATTCTATTTTGCTCAAGCCGGGACATCTGAGCGTATTGGAGTATGAACTGATCAAGGAGCATGTTGCGGCAGGGTACAAGGTCCTTTCCACCGTCAATTTTTATCAGGAAATGGCACAGGTTATGCTGGATCATCATGAACGTTACGACGGAAGCGGTTATCCGAAGGGGAAAAAAGGGGGTGAAATTCCACTTTTGGGTTCTATTCTTGCGGTGGCCGATTCCTTTGACGCGATGACGACCAACCGTATTTATAAACCGAGAAAAGAGGTCGCGGAATCATTGATCGAGCTGAACGCGTTGAGCGGAAAAATGTATCATCCGGCCGTCGTCAATGCCGCTTCGAAAGTTCTCAGCGGTATCACGATCGATGCTTCTATCAGTCAGTTCGGGAGCAGTGCTTTGGAAGAGGAGCGGCTCAGTTATTTTTTTAAAGACAAATTGACCAAACTTTATAATGAAGATTATTTTACGATGACGCTGAACGGCCGTTCGGAACATGCTAAACCCGAAACGCTCTGTATCGTTTCGCTGGTTGATTTTCATCACTTCAATAAAAGGTACGGATGGGAAAAAGGGAATGAGCTCATTGCTCTATTTGCAGCCTATTTGTCCGAGAAGCTCCCTGAATATATGATCTTCCGATTGTGGGGGGATCATTTTGCGATAGCAGATTTTAATGGGGATATTGAGGCGATATTGGCAAAATCGCCGTTAAACGAAAAGGGCGTTGCCGCCAAAACAAAAATGATCGTCACAATCCCCGATAATTTAGAGGATTTGATGCACAACGAAACAACCGGTAATGGAATAAACACTCCGTTAGCGGAATAAACGGCACTTCACTCCAAAAGTTCACGCTTACTTCACCCTTGGACCCATATGCTTTGGCCAGTATCAACGCCGCATTGATTATTTACCCTGTTTCACCTCTTTGAGTTTTTGCAAGAACCCCTCTGCCGTTGCACCGCCCACCATCATCCGTCCGATTTGTTTGCCGTTGGAACCCAAAAAATAATAGGTCGGGGTACCGAACACCGCATAGCCGTATTTGTCGGGATGGAGTTCGACATCGATTTCGATAGAGACATAAAAGCTTTTGACGTATTCGGCAACTTCGTCGTTTTCATAGACGCTTTTTTTCATGATGTTGCACATTTTGCAGGTTTTTTTCGAGAACATCAGCATCACGATTTTGTGCTCATTTTTGGCCTGAGCCAACCCCTGCTCATACGAAGGGGCCCAATCGAGTTCGGCAAAGAGTGAACTGCTGATGAGAAGGAGGGCTAAGAGGACTTTTTTCATTTTGTCTCCAATGTTTTAATATGGGTGATAAAGCTTTGCGGATCTTTATACCCGATAAGATCACCACCTTGGATCAATTTTCCGCTCTCATTGAAAAAGATCATTGCCGGGGGGCCGAAAAGGTTGAACCGTTTGGTCAGCGCTTTTTCGCTATCACTGTCGGCGGTAACGTCGGCACGTACCAAAACGTAATGATTCAGTGATTGTATCACAGCAGGGTCTTTGAAGGTGATTTCATCGAGCTCTTTGCAGGCAGTGCACCAATCGGCGTAGAAATCGAGCATCACTTTTTTCCCTTTGTTCTCGGCCAATAGCGCATCGAGCTCTTCGGAAGAGTGGATCGTTTTAAATTCTAAGGGGGTAGCTGCTTTTTCGCTCACAGGAGCGAGGGGATTTGTCTCCCCTTTGATTGCACCGTAAAAGAGAATCAGCCCATAGGCGAGCATCAAAATTCCAATCCCTTTGAGAAACGGCTTTATCCCTTTATGATTGCCTTGCAGCGATTCGAGTGCACCCAAATAGATCGAGATAATAATCAAAAATGCCGCCCAAAGGAGCATGGTAAGTGAAGGGTGGAGGATACGGCTAAGCATCCAGATCGCAATAGAAAGCATCACGACGCCGAAGATATGCGATACCGTGTCCATCCATCCGCCGGGACGAGGCATGTATTTACCCGCACCTGTTCCGATAAGCAGCAATGGAATTCCCATCCCGATACTGAGGACGAAGAGTGCCGCACCGCCGAGGAGCGCATCGCCGCTTTGACCGATGTAAACGAGTGCTCCGGCAAGAGGAGGAGCAACGCAAGGTCCGACGATCAGTGCGGATAAGAAGCCCATGATTGCGACCCCGAGGTAGCCCCCTTTGGAACTTGCCTTTTCGGAAGATTTGGTGAGGCGGGTTTGCCATGATGAGGGGAGCCCGATTTTAAAGTATCCGAACATCGAAACGGCAAGACCTGCAAAGAGGAGTGCAAACGTTGAAATAACCCACGGGTTCTGCATCGCGATTTGGATATTTCCGCCGAATAGTCCCGCCAATATGCCTGCAATCGTATAGGCGACCGACATCGAGAGGACATAGACGAGGGAGAGGATGAAGCCTCGGCGTGCACTCATATTTTTCCCTTGCGCCACGATGATCGATGAGAGGATCGGAATCATCGGAAAAATACACGGTGTTAGGGAAAGGAGCAGACCGAAGGTAAAAAAGGTCACAAGGATAAGCGGTACGTTCCCCTCGATAAACGTTTGGGTAATTTGATCGGTTTCAGAGACGGTAATCGGGCTTTTTCCCCCGCTGGAAACTGTGGTTTTTAGGGGTGCTTTATCGCTCTCTTTTAAGAGGAGTTTAGAGGTTTCGATATCAAAAGCAAAGGTGGATTTCATCGGCTCATAGCATAGCCCCTGCTCAGAACATCCCTGATAGCCGATCACGAGGGTGATCGGGACGATATCGCTCATCTCTTTGGTTTTTACCAGAGGGATATCAAAGGTGAGTGAAGCAGTGTACACTTTTTCGCCGTCATGATCGATGGCTTCGGGGAGGACGAGACGATCAACTTCGATACCGCTCTTTGTTTCCAGAACTTTAGCGGTGATTTTGGAGCGGTAGAGATAGATATCCTTTCCCAACTCTATGGTCGCCGATACAGTGCATCGCTTTTTCATATGGGCCGAAGCTTTGAACGCCTCTTCGGGCATTAAGAATGCAGGTTCGGCAAATATCAGGGTATTGAAAAACAATACAAAAAATAGAAAATATTTCATGCGACTCATTTATCCTTTTTTAAAACGTTAATACTTTATCGCTCTGTATGACCCAATCGGCGAGAATCTGCATCGTGGATGAAACGCTCTCATCGAAATAGGGCTGATTTTTGAAAAGTCCGCAGCGGGCATTGCACGTACCGCACGCTTGGAGGGCTACCCCATCCTGATACAGCTTTTTGAGCATATCGACCAGATCGTGATCGTAGCTCTCAGGCTTTTGGATGATGTCTCGGGCGAGATCGACGGCATCGTTCATCAAAAAGATATTGACTCCCTCACCGCTTTTGTGGAGTGTTTTAGCCAGACGCAGAGCATTCCACGTCACATCCGAACCGTCGTAGGGTTGGTGATTGAGGATAATAGTGGTCATTCGGTACCCCTTATTGCTCTTTCGTGAGCAGTGTTACCCCTAAGCCTGTTTCAATCGGGTAACCCTCTTGGGCCCAACCTTTGAGACCCCCTTTGAGGTTGGTTGCATTGACATAGCCTAGCTTTTTAAGTGTTTGAGCGGCTAATGCCCCTCGGCTGCCGCCACGGCAATAGGTGACGATGAGGGCATTTTTGTCTTTGATTTTATTGAGCACTTCAAACTCAAGATTTCCACGCGTTATTGCCAACATATTTGAAGCGTAAATTTCACCCTCCGCACGCTGATTCTCTTCGCGCACGTCCATGACGATCACTTTTTTTTCAGCGTCCAACATCTCTTTGAGCTGTTTTGGTGCCATCTCTCCGGCCTCTTGTTTTGCCACACTGATCAGTTTTTCGGACTCTGCTTGTCCGGCTATCAAGGATGAGCCTGTGAGTAAGCTCACTATCAAAAGGATCTCTTTCAATTTCATAATCCAACCTCCGAATTTGTATTTATGTTATTAGCTAAATAGCTAAGTAATTTGTATGGTACAATACTCTTACTGAATTTGTCAAGGATTGCAATGCTCGATATGGATCAAAAATTAAAAATTTTTAAAGCGCTCAGCAACGAGACCCGCTTTTTGATTTTCAAAAATGTTTTTACCGGAGGGTATACTTGCTCACTCGATAAAAAACAGCCGGGTGTAGAGGTAAACCCTATTGCGACATGTGTCAGTACCGTAGCGGAACATTTTAACTTTTCCCTTCCGACTATTTCAGCGCATATCAAAGAGCTCAAAGAGGCGAAAATTATCACCGTAGAGAAAAAGGGAAATAAAGTGTATATCGAACCCAATATTGAGACAATCCGTGAGATGGCGGGGTGTTTTACGACATTGGTGAAAAATTTTGATGATAATCGGGAATTGTTTTTTGGGGATAATCTTACGATCTAATATTACTCACTTTCCGGGCAAAGCCCGGAAAGTGGCGGGGACGGCCCAGCCGGCACTTCATGCATCGGCCGGGTTCCAAAGCTAAAAAAGCCAAGCAGTTGGCTTTTTTGACGCTTTTCACCCCTGCATCCTCCTGAAGCTACCCGCATCTTTCGGATGCGGGAGATTACTAACCTTTTCGCACTTGTTTAGACAAGGTGCGTAAGGTCAGTTACTACTTTTTAGCCATTTTTTTCTGAGAATTTAGCCTCAACAATTTAGAGCTCATTTTTGGGAAGTTAACGTAAAAAATACATAATGTGTTCAGCAGCAGAATCGGACATTTGCAAGGTTACGATTTGCATAATTCTCTCCATATCGGCACTTCATCCTCTTCCGGTCTCCCTACCAGTTCCAGAGAGGGGGTGTAGTCGGTTTTGTAGGCCAGACTTTGACACCCCTCGACATAATAGCCCAAATAGATCCATTTGAGATTGAGCCGTTTGGCAAATTCGATCTGCTGCAGCAGGGTATAGCGCCCCAAAGAGTAGGAGGGGTACTCGGGATCGTAATAGCAGTAGAGCGAACTGATCCCCTCTTCGAGAATATCGATCAAATCAACGGCAATCAGTTTATCGCCCTCAAAATAGAGGACTTCGTATCCGAAATCTCCATGTCCCTGTACAAAAGAGGCGTAGTAATTTTTCGGATCGCTTTTCGGGGGATCCCATGCGCGGGTATGGTGTTTGTAGGTATGGTAGCGATGAAACAAATCCAGATGTTCACGGGTGAGGGTAGGATGGCGTATAACGGTCGTCAAATGGCTATTTTTCCGTAGAATACGCCGTTCGGATTTACGGTAGAGGTAATGCTTCGCATCGATTTTAAGACTTTCACAGGCACGGCAATCGCTGCAGATCGGACGGAAATACATGGAGCCAAATCGCCGCCATCCCCGTAGTATCAGCGCTTCACACTGTATTTTCGTACACTCCCGGATCACTTTGTAATGGATGGTTTGGGAATTACCCGAAATGTAGGAGCACGGCTCATGAAGAGCGCACTCTTTTAAAACAGTATTATGCATGATCTCTGCCTCTGGAAGAGGCAAGCTTGAGTGCCTTAGCGGCCAGCGCAACCAAAGGGATTTTATTCCTTTGGTGTTCCAATGAAATATTACTCGTCGTCATCTTTGCGGCTGAGGGAGATAAGGACCCCTTCGATCATCTCATCGATGTCTCCATCGAGAATATTGCTGATATTCGAGTAGGGGATTCCTGAACGGGTATCTTTGACTTGCTGATACGGAGCGAGGACGTAGGAGCGGATCTGGTGCCCCCATCCGTTTTCACTTTTTTCGATTCCGTCAACGGCTGCTTGTTTTTTCTCCATTTCGAGTTCGTACAGCCGAGATTTTAACATTTTGAAAGCGGTTGCTTTATTTTTATGTTGTGAACGGTCATTTTGACACTGTACAACGATCCCTGATGGGATATGGGTGATACGGATGGCTGATTCGGTTTTGTTGACGTGTTGTCCCCCGGCGCCCGATGCGCGGTAGGTATCGATACGGATATCGCGGTCCTCAATCTCGATATCGATGTCATCATCCAGTTCCGGAGAGACCATTACCGAGGTAAAACTGGTATGACGTTTGGCTGCCGAATCGTAAGGGCTGATACGGACAAGACGGTGAATCCCGTTTTCATTTTTAAGATAACCGTAGACATTGATCCCTTTGATTAAAATGGCGGCATCTTTAATCCCTGCCTCTTCTCCCGACTGGTAATCAAGCATTTCGACGGTAAAATCATGGCGCTCCGCCCAGCGGGTATACATGCGCAGGAGCATGGAAGCCCAGTCTTGGGATTCGGTACCGCCGGCACCCGGATGGATCGTGACAATCGCATTGTGCGAATCGTGTTCACCGCTGAGGAGCACTTCAATCTCCATCGACTTGACCTGATTTTCTAACGATCCGGCATCGGAAAAAAGAGATTCGATGGTTTCGTCATCCCCCTCCTCTTTAGCCATATCGTAAAGATCTTTGGCATCGCCGAGGCCATTATAGGTTTTGGAATATTTGGCGAGACGGCGCTCAAGCTGGGTTTTCTCTTTTTGTACCAGCCCGGCATTGGCGGCATCATTCCAAAACCCGTCGGAGTTTTCAAGAGCTTCGATCTCTTCCAAGCGGGTATTGATATCTTTCGGCCGGACGACATCCGTCACATTTTGCATTTTGGTCGTTAATGTTTTAAGTAATTCGGTATATTCGTAATGATCCATAATACGGGAATATCCTCTTTCGGTTATTTAGAATGGCTAGGGAGTCAGGCTCCGTCTGGCTGTGTTGATGGGTAAAGCGCTGAAACTTCGCTTTACCGTCACGGGAGACTTCCTGCATACAAGAAGTCTATACTATAATTGCGATTATATTCTATAGAGGCTAAAAAAATGATTATCGCACGTTCGGCACAAGAATTGCGTGAAGCACTCGGCACCCGAATCGGTAGTGTCGGTTTTGTCCCTACCATGGGGGCGCTGCACATTGGACATAAAACATTGATCGAACATGCACGTCGTGAGAATGAGACGGTCGTTGTCTCTATTTTCGTCAATCCGACCCAGTTTTTACCGGGAGAAGATCTGAGTAAATATCCGCGTCGGGAAGAGGCCGATTTTAAAATTTGCGAACTCAGCGGCGTGGATCTCCTTTTTTATCCCGATGTGGGAACCATGTACGGACGCGACGAGGTTCGGATTACGGCCCCCGATGTTCGGGGGTATATTCTGGAAGGCTCTTCCCGCCCCGGTCACTTTGACGGGGTCTTGACGGTGGTGATGAAGCTGCTGAACATGGTTCGTCCTACCCGTGCCTATTTCGGTAAAAAAGATGCCCAGCAGCTTGCACTGATCGCCCAGATGGTGGATAACCTATTTATGAATGTGGTGATTGTTCCGATTGATACGGTGCGCGAGAAGGATGGGCTTGCCCTCTCCAGCCGCAATATTTATCTAAGCCCGTCCGAGCGTCAGGAAGCGCTGAAACTTTCTGCATCGCTTAAAGCAGCGACCAAGATGGTGATGCAGGGGAGTGTGGACGCCGGTGTGATTCAAAACGCAATGATGAACATTCTTGATCCGCTGAATGTGGAGTACGTAGCGATTGTCAACCGCCGTTTCGAAGCGATGACACACGTGATCCTCGGGGATACCATCGTACTGGTCGCCGCCCGTGTCGGAACGACCCGCCTGATCGACAATGTGTGGATGTAAGATGAAACGCTGGGGAGTCTGGGCGGCGGCGTTAATCCTTTTTACGGGGTGTACACCGAAAATGGGGAAGGATATTCTGATCGAACCGCAAGGGGGGATCCGGTTGGAAAATACACGGGATGAAGTGATGCTGGGAGTATTGTGGCTACTGGGAGCCCCGGTGGAAAAAGAGGCGATCCGTTTGGGCGGTGATATCAAAGTGGTCAATCAATGGCACAGCGATATGAAGCTCATTTCGTTAAGCTATTCCCTCAATGACGGTTCGGAATCGATCGCCAGAGGGGAAGCGTGCACCGACGATCATACTTTCTGGGTCATTGCATCGGGAAAAGAGAAAATTATCCCCCTTTCGCTTAAAATCGATACGGAGCGTTTAAGCCTGAACCGGATCAACGGAGTGCTTCAGTCGAAGCGGAAACTCTTTTTGAAAGGGGAAGCGGTGATCGAAGTATGGGGGATTCAAAAGCACTATTTTTTTGAAAAAGAGGGGAGCAAAGAGATCCAGAAGGCTTTGAAAAAACTCTTATCGGTTTAAGGAGGCGATTGTTTAATGGTGAACCGGAGTCTCGTCTTTAGCTGCTGCGGCAGCGGCAACGGCGGCAGGATCGGGTTTGAGAAATTTCTCTTCGATCATCATGTCCACAATCCCTTTGAATACGGGAACGGCCGTAATCGATGCAAAATAGACGGTACGGGGGTTGATAACGGTGACCCCGATGGTGTAGCGGTGTTTGGTATCATTGGCGAAACCGATAAAAGAGGTATGATAGCTATTGACGTAGGCACCGTTTTTCGCAATGTGCGCCGTCCCCGTTTTTCCTCCCACCTCCAATCCCGGCGTTTTCGCGGACGTACCGGTCCCCTCTACGACGGTTTTAATCAGAATCCGTTTCATTTGTTGTGCCGTAGCCGGAGAGATGACCTGAATCGGGGGCTGCGTCTGCATCGGTATGATCCGTCCGTTATCATCGATCAGAGAATCAACTACCATCGGATTGACAATTTTTCCCCCGTTATTGAAAACATTGAATGCTTTGACCAGCTGCATGGCATTGGCACGCATGCCGTATCCGTACGAGGTGATCGCTTTGTAGAGATAATTGTTTAATTGTGCCGAAGAGGGGATGGAACCGCGTTTTTCATAGGGGAGATCGACCCCGCTAAAATGGGTAAATCCGAACTGCCGTAACCCTTCGGTAAATTGGGCACCGCTGAGTTTCTGGGCGAGTTGGGCGATTCCGATATTCGAAGAGTAGACGATCACATTTTCGGCACTGATCATATCGAATTTATGCTCATCCACAATCACTTTGCGCCCCATTTGATAGCGCCCTCCGTGTCCGTTGACCATATCATAAGGGTTGATGAGGTGACGTTCGAGCAGCAGTGCGAAAATGACCGGTTTGATAACCGATCCGGGTTCATAACTGTATTCGATCGCGTTGGCATTGAGCGAGGGGTAATCTTCGCGTCGGATATGGCTGGGGTCAAAACGGTTTGAGCTGGCCAGAGCGAGGATTTTGCCGCTTTTGGAATCCATGACGGTCGCAATGATTTCATCGGCTTGGAGCTTCTCTTTGATCCGGTCGGTGATCGCTTCGACACGTCCCTGAAGGGCAATGGGGATATTGAGCTTGACGGTGAGGCCGTTAATCTGCTGTTTGGTATCGCTTTGTTTGTTTAAAATCAGGTAACCGTTGACATCGCGCATCGCTTTTTGGGCTTTATTTTGCTGCGGATTGAGCTCTTCATCGAAAAATTTCTCCAGCCCTTTGATCCCATACACGCGGGTATATCCCTCTTCTTCGATTTTACGGGGGTATCCGAGGAAAGGGGACATCAGTTTTCCGTAGGGGTATTCCCGTGCTTCACCGCTTTCCAGGATAGTGAGCCCTTGCAAAATTCGATCACCGTTACGGTTTGTATATTCGATAAAAACCCCTAAACGGCGCAGTTCAAACGCTAAGGTTTTGAGATACATTGCCTCTTTCGGACTGATATGGTAGCTTAAGGTGACTGACCCTTTTCGGGTAAGGAGGCGCTGGCGTATATCGGCAGGATCAATACCGCTGTAGATACTGAAAAGCTGGACAAAAAGTTCCGTTTTATTGGAATCGATATTTCGGGTATTGACGACCGCTTTATAGAGTTTTTGGGTGGTTGCGATATGAAAACCATCACTGCTGATGATGGAGCCACGTTGTGCTTTTGATGTCTCTTCTGAAAAAATTGAGGGGATGTCCCGATCATGGATGGCGGTATAGAGCATCACTGCCAGAAAAATGGCGAATCCGAGAACCAAGACGAGAAATAGGGCTAATATTTTTTTGGATTTACTCGAATTTCTCATAGTTTTACTTTATTGTTATAAATTACCCGGAAATGGGGAAGGTAAAGAGGAGATGCAACCCTCTCTTTAATATAGGGTTACATTTGGGTTCGGGTGATCTCTTTGTATGCATTGAGTGCTTTGTTACGTACTTCGAGCATAAATTTCATACTGAGTTCGGCTTTGTCGATGGCAATCGCGGCTTGATGAAGATCTTTGACGCTTCCCGTCGCAATATCACTCATCGCCTGTTCCCCTTCGACTTGTATCTGATTCACATCGCTTAACGCATTTCTAAGCTCCTGTGCAAAGTCGGTACCGCTCCCGGTTGCTGCACCCCCGCTGCTTTTTGACTGAAGCAGATCGGCAGTTGAAAGTGATTTAATGGATTGTAAATTTGTCATAATTGTATTTCCTTACCTCTTAGCCTTGCAAAATACTGATTGCACTGTTGGCCATATTTTTAGCACTTTCGAAAGCGGCCACATTGGCCTGATAGGAACGAGTTGCTTCTACTAAATCGGCCATTTCGATGACAGGATTAATATTGGGATAAGCAACGTATCCGTTTGCGTCCGCATCGGGATGAGACGGATCGTATTTCATCTTCGGTGCCGTGTCGTCCCGGCTGATTTTATCGACAATAACGCTCATGATCGCCGGATTGGGTTTGAGCCCCGCCAGCCCTTCGTTGAGAGGATCGGAATATCCCAGTGCCGAGGTTTGACGCTCAAGGGATTGATTGTAAAGGGTATTGAAATCGATCGCTTTAAAGACAACCTCTTGACGGCGGTAAGGTCCCCCTTCGTCGGTTCGGGTCGTTTGGGCATTGGCAATATTCGAACTGATGGTGTTGACACGGACGCGCTGTGCCGATAATCCGTATCCGCTGATATCAAAACTGTTTAAAAATGACATACGGTATCCCTTACGATAGTTTGCCGGAAGCGTCGATCACACTTCGGTGAATAGCATCATCTTTTTTCAAGGCCGCAACAAGGGCATTGAACATAATCGAGTTTTTGGCCATTTCGCTGCTTTCGACATCCAAGTCGACGCTGTTGCCGTCGTTGCGCGCCATATGGCCGTCACGAAAAAAGGTGGTCGGTTTGGATTCCGACTCGCTGAGGGTTCCCAGATGGGCTTTGTCGGTACAACTCATCGGAAGGTTTTGAGATTGGTGACCGAAAATGGAAGCACTTTTTTGGGCAAGGACCTCTTCAAACCGGATATCTCTCGGGCGATAATACGGGGTATCGGCATTGGCAATATTACTGGCGATCATATCCTGACGGGCGGCACGGTAGTTCAACCCTGCTTCCATTAAACTATCCGCTCGTGATTCAATGGTACTCATAATCTGCCCCCTTTTTCCGTATATTTTCGATTCTTAAATGATAAGCAAGATTCATTCCAAAACCATTTAATCGAACTCTTTATCTAAAGAGCGATATACTTGCGCAAATTATACATTTAATAAGTCCAAAAATGCCTGATAAAAAATTGTTTCTTTTAACGACGGCCCTGATCACGATCGGTGTCATCTGCTCTTATACCCTTACGGCGTACACCGTGGTATTGTTTGAATACAACTCTTTTCACTTTGTGATCCGTGAATTGATCGTTGCGGTGCTCTCAATCTTTTTGATGTGGGGACTGGCACAGCTTGATCCCGATATCTGGCTTCATCGTCTTGGGTTGACCCTCTTTTTCGGCGGGATGATTCTGATGCTGGTTATGCCCTTTCTCCCCGCCTCTTTGGTCAGCGAAGTGGGAGGGGCAAAGCGGTGGATTAAGCTGGGGGGTTTTTCCCTCGCTCCGGTCGAGTATTTCAAAATCGGATTCGTCTACTTTCTGGCATGGAGTTTTTCCCGTAAACTCGGCCATCACGGTAATATGGGGGTGGTCGAAGAGTTTAAACGTTTTTTGCCGTATGCCGCGATTTTTATTCTGGTGATGTTTTTGATCGCCATTTTGCAAAACGACCTGGGGCAGGTCATCGTACTGGCACTGACTCTGGCCTTTATGCTCTTTTTTGCCGGGAGCAGTTTTCGATTTTTCATGACCCTCATCGGCGGTTCGGTCTCGTTTTTCCTTTTTTTCATCCTCACTTCCGAACACCGGATTAACCGTATTTTGTCATGGTGGGCCACGGCGCAAAGTACGATCCTCGCTTTTTTGCCTGAACCGATCGCGGAGCACCTGCGGATTGAAAACGGGGAAGAGGCGTATCAGATCGGCCACTCGCTCAATGCGATCCATAACGGCGGAATTTTCGGAACGGGACTCGGAGGGGGGACGTTTAAACTCGGGTTTTTGAGTGAAGTGCATACCG
Organism: Sulfuricurvum sp.; assembly: GCF_023229695.1. Taxonomy (GTDB): domain Bacteria; phylum Campylobacterota; class Campylobacteria; order Campylobacterales; family Sulfurimonadaceae; genus Sulfuricurvum. The sequence continues at coordinate 38,012 of NZ_JALNYS010000018.1, read as the reverse complement.
ACTTTGTCCTGGCGGGGATTGCCGAGGAATTCGGATTTATCGGGGTTTTTACGGTCACCTTTCTTTTTATTATGATTCTCCACCGTTTGTTTAAAATCGCCAACCGTTCCCATAACGATACGGCGTATCTGTTCAGTCTTGGGGTAGGGCTTTTGATCACGTTTGCCTTTATGGTCAATGCCTACGGAATCAGCGGATTAACCCCGATCAAGGGGATATCGGTCCCTTTTCTGAGTTACGGAGGATCGGCGATGATGGCTTCGGCTATCGGGATCGGAATGGTGCTGATGCTTTCGAAAAAAATTGTCTACAAACCCGGAGACAAAAAATGAGAAAAACAGAGGTTCGTATCGGCAACGTCCGCTGAGAGCAGTAAACATCGGGGTATCGTAGAGGAGAGGTGTATGAATATAGTATTTACCGGAGGGGGGACGGGGGGGCACCTCGTTATCGCCCTCGCATTGGCCGAGGCGGCAAAAAAGCGGGGCGTCAACGTCATGTTTATCGGTTCGACGTCGGGACAGGATCGGCAGTGGTTCGGCGATGGCGCCGTGTTTGAAAAAGGGCACTTTTTGGAGACATCCGGTGTCGTGAATAAAAAAGGGTTCGGAAAACTCGGGGCGGTGTGGAAAATCTTTAAGGCCGTTCTTAAATCGCGGGAGATATTGCGTGATTTTTCTGCCGATGCGGTGGTGAGTGTCGGGGGATTTTCGGCGGCTCCTGCGGCGCTGGCCGCCGTTATGAGTAAAATTCCCCTCTATATCCATGAACAAAATGCGGTAACCGGAAAATTAAACACCCTTTTGCGTCCGTATGCAAAAGGATTTTTCAGCTCATATGAAGAGGGGGAACATCGGTGCGATTATCCCGTGAATGAGCGCTATTTTCACCATGCCTATATCCGCAGCGAGGTCAAAACAGTCATTTTTCTGGGGGGATCGCAGGGGGCGAAATTCATCAACGATCTGGCTTTGGAAATAGCCGTGTGGCTGAATGAGCGGGGGATACGGATCATCCATCAATGCGGGGCCAAAGAGGAGGAACGGGTTAAAACCGCGTACCGCCAGCTAGGGATCGGTGCCGACGTGTACGGATTTACCTCTCAAATCGCTTCGCTGATCGAGCAGAGCGATGTTGCGATCAGCCGTTCCGGGGCGAGTACGCTGTGGGAGCTTTGTGCTGCCCGGGTTCCCGCTTTTTTTATCCCCTATCCGTATGCCGCAGCCGATCATCAGTACCACAATGCCCGCTATATTGTCGAACATCAGGTGGGGTGGTGCGAACGTCAGGGCGAGGGGATTTCCGAGAAATTAAAAGAGGCTTTGTCGAGTGATATTTCACTCAAAAGTGAAAAACTAAGGGAGCTGATCTCCCCTAACGGCGCGGATTATATTATTACAAGGGTTGTTGAAGATGTTTCTTGAGTTGACACAGTATCTGGTCGATATCGTTCAGGGGTTAGGATATATGGGAATCGTACTGCTGATGGCGGTTGAGAGTTCGTTTATTCCGTTTCCGAGTGAAGTGGTGATGATACCGGCGGGGTATCTGGCGTCAAAAGGGGAGATGAACCTGCTGTTGGTGATTGTGAGCGGCTTGACCGGTTCGATGATCGGCGCGTACGTCAATTATTTCGGAGCGTTGTGGATCGGTCGCCGTTTTTTAGATAAATACGGCCGTTATTTTTTTATTTCACCGGAAACATTGGATAAAGTGGATGGGTTTTTTCTCCGTCACGGCGCCATTTCAACCTTTACCGGACGTTTGATCCCGGGGGTGCGCCAGCTGATTTCGATTCCGGCAGGGCTGGGACGGATGAATTTATCCCTTTTTAGCCTCTATACCGCTTTGGGTGCCGGAATCTGGGGTGCTGTTTTGGCACTGATCGGATATTTTATCGGCGATAACGAAGCCTTGATCGGAAAGTATCTGAAAGAGATAACGATGATCACGGCAGGTGTTGTCGCCGTGATCATCGCCCTTTATGTTTGGAGATCGAAATCTTCGATACACAAACTCTAAAGCGTCTGAAAGCCCTTTTCGCTATAATCACGCACTCATTTGTCACCAGCAAGGGGAATGAGAAGAGAATTTAGAGAAGGAATTTCGCATGAAAAACATGTCTACGGGCAAATACCGCCCTTATCCGCAAGTCGATTTGCCAAACCGTATTTGGCCTACCCGAACCATTACACACGCCCCTACTTGGTGCAGTGTCGATCTTCGTGACGGTAATCAGGCGTTGATCACGCCGATGAATCTGGACCAAAAACTCTCACTCTTCACCCTCTTGCTGAAACTCGGATTTAAAAATATAGAAGTGGGATTCCCTTCCGCATCAAAGGTGGAATTTGACTTTTTACGCACCCTCGTCGAGCAAAAGTTGATCCCCGATGACGTCACGGTTCAAGTCCTCGTTCAGGCGCGCGAACATCTGATCGACAAAACCTTCGAAGCGTTAGCGGGGGTGAAAAAAGCGATCGTCCATCTGTACAACTCCACCTCGGTCGCACAGCGTAAGATCGTCTTCGGAAAAGAGCAAGACGAGATTATCGCATTGGCGTTAGAGGGTGTTGATATGGTCAAAGCCCGTGCGGCCAAGCACGACGGCGAGATCATGCTTGAATACTCTCCTGAGAGTTTTACGGGGACGGAGTTGGAGTTTGCCGCCCGTATCTGTAATGCGGTAACGGATCGATGGGGAATCGGACCGGATCGTAAAGTGGTTATCAATCTTCCGGCAACGGTTGAAATGGCGACACCGAACGTTTATGCCGATCAGATCGAGTGGATGAGCCGTCATCTCACCAACCGTGAGCACGTATTGATCTCGACCCACACTCATAACGATCGCGGAACCTCCGTAGCGGCGACCGAATTGGCGTTGTTGGCGGGGGCGGATCGTGTCGAGGGGACGTTGCTCTCCAACGGTGAGCGGACCGGGAACGTCGATATCATTACCCTGGCGCTGAATATGTACACCCAAGGGGTCGATCCGGAGCTGGATTTCAGCGATTTGGAGACGGTCGTTCGCGTCGTCGAAGAGTGTACCGATATGAAAACCCATGAGCGTCATCCGTATGTGGGTGAACTCGTTTACACGGCGTTTTCAGGCTCACATCAAGACGCGATCAACAAAGGGTTGGCGTATCAGCGTGCCAAAGAGGATCCGTTTTGGGAAGTACCGTATCTCCCTATCGATCCGCAGGACGTGGGGCGCAATTACGAGGGGATTATCCGTATCAATTCCCAGTCGGGCAAAGGGGGCGTAGCGTACGTCCTCGAAGATAAATTCGGCTATTCATTGCCGAAGAAAATGCACCCTGAGATCGGGCGTATCGTTCAGCAGGTGACCGACGAAGCGGGCCGAGAGCTGACCAGCGAAGAAATTCTGGAAATTTTCGAGAAAACCTATTTCGGCGAGCCGCATGACATCGAATTCGTCGATTATTCGGTGATCTCTGAGAGTGCCAAAGAGCACTCCGCCAAATGTGTGTTGGAATACACCCATAACGGCAAAGTCATCCGAAGCGAAGGGCAGGGGAACGGTCCGATCGATGCGTGTAAAAATGCGTTGATGGTGGAATATTCGCACAACTTTAAAATCCTTTCCTACAGCGAGCATTCACGCGGAGAGCTTTCCAGCGCCGAAGCGGTCGCGTATATCGAGATTCAGACGGAGAGTTTGGAGAAATTTTTCGGGGTAGGGTGTGATAATGATATTACGGTTGCCTCGATCAAAGCGATGTTTAGTGCGCTTAATCGAGCGTTTTCGTAACTTCTTCCGTCATTCCCGCGAAAGCGGGAATCCAGCTTTTAAACAATAGCTACTGGAGCTTCTTCTACTTTTTTCAGAAGTGCATCTTCAAAAGTACCATATTCAGGTTTACTATTAACAAACCATACGCAAAAGCATTCATTACTTTCTTCAATCTCTTTGATAGTCATTTTAGGGCTACCTGATTTAAGTTCAACAACATCACCTTTTTTGAACATATATTTTTTCTCCTTTCATTAAAATTTAATTATTATAAGTTATTTTTAATTAATTTAGAATAGGTGTTATGTATTCAATCTTCACTCGATTGAATTTATTTCAAAATGCAATATAATTTCATCTACAGATAGTGCATCGTTACAATGACCTATAAAAAGGGAGTTGACGATGCCTGAAATTAGCCGATTTTATGGAATACGGGTGATGATGTTTTATGATGAACATAATCCACCTCATTTTCATGTAGAATACAATGAGTATAATGCGGTGATACGAATCGCCGATTTGGCGATTACCGAGGGGAAACTCCCACCTAAAGGGGCAGGATTGATCGTCGAATGGGCATTAGCACACAAAGATGAGCTGGCTAGAGATTGGGAATTGGCTCAAAACGATCAAAGACCGGAAAAAATCGAACCCTTGAAATAAGGAGTAGTAAAATGAAATATACCGTTGTCGATGCCCATTATTTGCACGATTACAAAATCGATATGACGTTTGAAGATGGTAAACACGGAATTGTTGATTTGAGCGAATACACAAAGCGCGGCGGAGTGTTTGCCAATTTCGGTCATATCGACTATTTTAAAAAATTTACGATTGATTATGGAACATTGGTATGGGATGGAGAAGTAGACATTGCCCCCGAACGGCTTTACGAAAAAGCCGTATAAAGCTCTAATTCCTCTTTAACTCCATCTTCGCTATAATCGCGTAATTTTATCTACACTAGTGAGTAACCTATGATGGATGTCCGTGAAGCCTTTTTGGCCTTTTTTGAATCAAAACAACATGAGCGTGTAGGGAGTTCTCCTCTTGTCCCGGACGATGCGACCCTCCTTTTTACCAATGCGGGGATGGTCCCGTTCAAGTCGATCTTTACCGGGGATATCCCCATCCCGGCGAATCCGAGAGCGACGAGTGCTCAGACTTGTTTGCGTGCCGGCGGTAAACATAACGATTTAGAAAATGTCGGCCATACGGCCCGCCACCACACGTTTTTCGAGATGTTGGGCAACTTTAGTTTCGGCGACTATTTCAAAGAAGAGGCGATTGCCTACGGATGGGAATTTATTACGCAAGTGATGAAACTTCCCGTCGAGAAACTCTGGGTGACGGTCCATGAGAGCGACGATGAGGCCGAAACAATCTGGAAAAAACACATTGCGGCGGATCGGATTGTCCGTCTCGGTGACAAAGACAATTTTTGGCAGATGGGAGATACCGGACCGTGCGGACCGTGTTCGGAAATCTTCATCGATCAGGGTGCGGAACATTTCAACGGGCCTGAAGATTACATGGGGGGCGACGGGGATCGTTTCTTGGAAATCTGGAACCTTGTTTTCATGCAGTATGAGCGTAATGCGAAGGGGGAACTTAAGCCGTTACCGAAACCGTCGATTGATACGGGGATGGGACTGGAACGGGCTACGGCAGTGTTAGAGGGGGCATTGAGCAACTACGATTCGTCCCTTTTTATGCCGATCATCCGTAAAGTCGAAGCCCTTATCGGCAAACCTTACACCTATGCCAGCGGCGCATCGTACCGCGTCATTGCCGACCATATCCGTACCGTCATGTTTCTCCTCTCTCAAGGGGTCAATTTCTCGAATGAGGGGCGCGGATATGTCCTTCGCCGGATTTTGCGCCGTGCGGTACGTCACGGATACCTCCTCGGATTTACCAAACCGTTTATGTTTGAAGTGGCCGATACGGTTGCGGAGCTGATGGGGAAAACCTATCCGTATCTGAACGAAAAACTGGCTGTGGTTAAAGAGCAGATTATGCTTGAAGAGGAGCGATTCTTTAAAACAATCGCATCGGGGATCGAACTGTTTAATGAAGAGCTGAACACGACGGATAAAGTATTCAGCGGTGAGGTAGCGTTCAAACTCTACGATACGTTTGGATTTCCCCTCGATTTGACCGAAGATATGCTTCGGGAGAAGAATCTCGGTCTGGACGTCGAAAAATTCGAGCAGCTGATGAGCCTCCAGCGCGAGCGTGCGAAAGCAGCGTGGAAAGGGTCCGGAGATACCGCCGTCGAGGGAGATTTCAAGACCCTTCTCGAAACCTTCGGCGTTAACACGTTTATCGGATACGGCTACACGACGGCACCGGTAAAAATTCAGGCATTGCTGGGTGAGAATTTTGAACGGGTCGATCAGCTTCACGCCCGTCATAAAGGGTGGGTCATGTTGGAACAGACTCCGTTTTATGCCGAGAGCGGTGGACAGAGTGGAGATATCGGGGTATTGGGGCATAAAGCAACCGTCACCGATACCAAAAAATTTCACGGCCTCAACCTCTCGCACGTCGAAACACGTGAGACGATCGCTGTCGGCGAGATGATCGAAGCGGTTGTGGATATTTCGCGTAACGAAATCGAGAAACACCACTCGGCGACCCATTTGCTGCACGCGGCATTGTATGAACTTCTCGGAGAACACATCTCTCAGGCCGGATCATTGGTGGAGCACAACCGTCTCCGTTTCGATTTCTCCCATCCCAAAGCTCTCTCGCACGAAGAGATCGCATCGGTCGAAGAGCGGGTCAATCACCATATTCTCCATGCCCTTGAGGGGAAAACGCGTGAGATGAGTATCGAGGAGGCCAAAAAGAGCGGCGCAAAAGCGCAGTTTGGCGAAAAATACGGAGATAGGGTCCGTGTCGTCGATTTCGGCGGAGCTTCGGTCGAATTTTGCGGCGGTACCCATGTCGCCAATACGGCGGTTATCGGGATGTTCATTATCACCAAAGAGAGCGGCGTGAGTGCCGGCGTACGCCGTATCGAAGCGGTGTGCGGCAATGCGGCTTACAATCTCTTTAAAGCAAACCGCCATTTGATCGAAGAGGTTGAAGTGTCGGTCAAAAACCGGGATATTCTTGCCGGAATCGATCGCCTGAAAGAGCAGGTTAAAACCCTTAAAACCGAAATGGCATCGCTGGCTTCAGCCTCTAAAGAGGAACTAAGTATAACGATGATGGGCAATACCGCCGTTGTGATCGCGCAGCTGGGTGCCGGGGATATCAAAGAGCGGATCGATGAGCTGAAAAACAGTCACGATTCCATTTGCGTCATGCTGTTCCAAATCAAGGACGATAAAGTCTTACTCGCCAGCGGTGTTAAAAATTCATCGCTCAAAGCAGGGGAGTGGGTCAAAGCGATCGCCCCGATCGTTGGCGGAGGCGGAGGCGGGCGCCCCGATTTTGCTCAAGCAGGGGGAAAAGATCCCTCGAAAATCGGTGAAGCGCAAGCTGCGGCATTGGCGTATGTGACCCAAGAACTTTCGTAAGAAAGATGGGCTTGACTTTAGAAGTAAACCCAGTGTTAACGTAGCCAAAGGGGCTTTGCCCTCTTGGCGTATGAAAAGGAATAGTATGAAAGATTTTCTCTATCAGTTGTTTGCCGAGCATCGGACCCTAATCGTATTTTTGCACGTGCTCAGTGCCGTCATCTGGGTCGGGGGGATGGTTGCGATCCGTTTTGCAACCCATCAGGCACTCGGTGAGATTACCGATCCGAAACTCCGTTTGGAGCGGGCGGCCCATACCCTGAAACGCCTTTTTACGATTGTCTGGCCGTTTGTGCTGGTTTTGATTACGACAGCGGTCATTATGGCGGTCGGTCTGGGATTTCGTGCTGCGGCACTTGATCCAAACGGAAACGTGATCGACGATTATGCGATGAGTCTTTACAATACGGTCCACATCAAAGAGGCGATTTGGTTGGTGATGGCGCTGAACCTTGCTGCGATGATGTTTCGCCGCCGCAAAGCCGAGATCGCTTTGGCGGAAGGGAACGTTGCCAAAGCCAAAGCGTTGCTGGGGGTGATCGCCCAATACATGGTGCCGGTGAATATCGTTTTGGGTGTTATTGCCATTTTTATCGGCGTTGTTCTGCGAAACGCATATTAAGACCATGCTACGACTGGCGTCTGCTTCTATCACCCGTGCCGAACTTCTTCGGAGTGCGGGTATCCCTTTTCTTCAGGAGTCGGTTGATTTCGATGAAGACTCCATTATCGCCGCAACGCCTAAAAATTTCGTCTATCAGGCAACCCTCGGCAAATACAAAGTGAATCTGGAACGTTTCGGATACAGTGATTATCCTCTCCTTGTCGCCGATACGGTGGTTACGGCAGGGGGGAAAATTTTGCGCAAAGCGAAAGACGAAGCCGATGCGAGAGCGATTCTGGAGATGCAGAGCGGTTCGGAAGTGGCGATCATCACCTGCATGATCTATAAAACTCCCCGGCTTGAACTTTTCGATATCGCATCGACCCACTATTTTTTCAATCCGTTCGATCCAGACGAGGTGGATCGCTATCTTCGAAGCGGCGAGTGGCGAGGGAAAGCGGGAGCCTGTATGGTGGAGGGGTTTTGCAAACCTTATATCCGGGAAGTACGGGGATTTGAGAGTACCGCAATGGGGCTGTGCGTAGAGGTTCTCAAGCCGTTTGTATCGGATGAAGCCGAGGAGAAGGGAGTTCTATGAAAGTAAAATCGTTTGTTTTGGCCGGATTGATATTGAGCGGGTGTGCAACGACACCGGTGACCAACCGATCGCAGTTTATGATGGTCTCTCCCCAAGAGGAGATGACGATGGGGGCCACCGAAGCGCAAAAAGTGGTGCAGACATCGAAGATCAGTACTGACCGTGTGCTGCAAGAACGGATCAAACGGATCGGGAAAAAGATTGCGGCCATCAGCGGCCGGGATGATTTTGCATGGGAGTTTACGGTCATTGACGATGCAACCCCCAATGCGTTTTGTCTGCCGGGGGGAAAAGTCTTTTTTTATACGGGGATTTTAAAAATTACCGAAAATGATGACCAGATCGCTGCAGTTATGGGGCATGAGATCGCCCACGCTCTGGCACGGCACGGTGCGGAGAGGATGTCGATGCAGATGGCCAGCAATCTGGGTGCACAAGTGTTGGCAACGGCGCTCAACATTCCGGCACAGTATCAGAATCTCTATTCTCAGGCCTACGGCATCACCTCTCAGGTGGGATTGATTCTCCCCTACAGCCGAAAATTCGAACATGAAGCCGATCAAATCGGAGTGTACCTGATGTGGAAAGCGGGATATGAGCCCCGGCAGGCGCTCCGGTTCTGGGAGAATATGGCCCGTCTCTCCGGCAGCGGGCAAAAACCTCCCGCATTTTTATCGACCCATCCGGCGGATAACGCGCGTATCCAGGAGATACGCAACTATATTCCGCACCTTCCCGCGCAACGATGAATTCTAACCCTTACGCCAAGGAGCTTCAAGCCCTCAAGCGCTCCGGACGCTACCGCGTCCGCCGTCTCCGAGACGATGCGCTGATTGATCTGGCGTCGAACGATTATCTGGGGTTGGCCCATCTGCCGGAACTTCACGCCAAAGCGTGCGAAACCCTCTCCTCCTATCCCGATCACGCTCCCAAAGCGTCGATGCTGGTCAACGGCTACCATCCGATCCATGCGGCATTTGAAGCGGCATTGTGCCGGGCAAACGGTTTTGAAGCGGCGATTGTCATGGGGAGCGGGTTTAATGCCAATATCGGCTTGATCGAATCGCTGGTCCGAAAAGGGGATCTGCTGCTGATGGACGCCGATTACCACGCCAGCGGTATCGCCGGGGCGCGGATGTGCGAGGGGGCGGTGGAATTTTTTCTCCATAACGATCCTACAGATCTCGAAAAGCGGTTAAAAGAGAATCGGGCAAAGCGGGTGATTGTTGCCGTAGAGGGGATCTATTCGATGGGGGGGGACCTGCTGCGCCGTGAAATTATCGAGCTGTGCGAACGCTACGGTGCTCTGCTGATTCTGGATGAGGCCCACAGCAGCGGCGTTATCGGGGAACATTTGATGGGGATTCTGGATCACTATGCGATTGGGCCGACTCCGCGCATGATCAAGATGGGGACATTGGGGAAAGCCTACGGAAGTTTCGGTGCGTACGTCCTCTCCAGCTCCCATATCAGCGAGTATCTGATCAATCGGGCTAAAAACGTCATTTACGCTACGGCCCCTTCGCTGTACGATACCGCACTGGCCCATCACGCGCTGGAGTACATTCAGACCCACACCCAATCATTGCGCGCGCAGATGGATAAACGCCGATCAATCGTCCGGAAGCTTCTGGGGATCGAGGTCGAAGGGTTGATTGTTCCGATCGTCATAGGGGACAATAACCGTGTGATGGAGCTGCAAAAACTCATCAACGAAGAGCTGGGAGTTTGGGTCGGAGCAATCCGACAGCCGACGGTGGAGAGGGCGATTATCCGGCTGATCGCGCGGCTGGGTGCCGATGAAGATGTTTTGCATCGTGTGTGTGAGCGTTTTAGTGCGATTAGGGTAAAATAGCGCGATGAATTGCATCCATATCGATCGGCTTAAAATTACCCATGCAGGGGGGATATTGTTGGATATCGCGTTTGATATTCACCGCTCTTTGGCCTTGGTCGGACAAAGCGGAAGCGGGAAATCGCTTACACTGAAAGCCCTTTTGGGATTATTGGACCGTTCGTTGGGATTGGAATTACAAAAACGGTCCGATTTTGAATGGATTCGGGGCACAAGTGTTGCCTTGGTTCCCCAAAACCCGTTTACGGCCCTTTCCCCGTTGACCAAGATAAAAGATCAGATGTTTTTTCCGCCGGAACGGAGCGGGGAGTTATTTGATCTGTTGGGGCTGGAGCGAGGGCTTTTGGAACGTTTTCCTCCGGAGCTTTCAGGGGGACAGGTACAACGGGTGGTCGTGGCGATGGCATTGGGTTCCGGCCCAAAGCTTCTTTTGCTGGATGAACCGACGACCGCACTTGATCCGGAGTCGAAAGAGACGATGATTGTGCTGTTGAAATCCCTACAGGAGAAGATGGGCTTTTCCATGTTGTTTGTCACCCACGACATGGGCGTCGCATCGGCATTGTGTGAGGATATATGTGTGATTTATGAGGGAAAGATCGTCGAAACGGGAAAAACATCGGCGGTAATATCGGAGCCGAAAGAGCGGTACACCTGCTCTTTGATTGAAGCAGATTTTGGGAATCGGGAGTTTAGAATTTAATGAAAAAATACGTATGGATAGCATTGGGGATAGTGATCCTCATCCCGGTTACCTTTTTCGGGTATCTGATCTACTCGTTTGAGTATGAAACCAAGAGACTGATCAATTATCAACCCCGTTTGACCACCGAGGTGTATGACCGTAATGGAGTGAAAATCGCCAACCTTTTCAGTGATGAACACCGTTATTACGTCTCATTCGAAAATATCCCTCCCCGTTTGGTGGAGGCGCTGGTAGCGATTGAAGATACGATGTTCTTCGAACATCACGGGGTCAATCCCGATGCGATCATGCGGGCAATTATCAAAGACGTCAGTGCCGGAAAACTCAAAGAGGGGGCGAGTACCATTACCCAGCAGTTGGTCAAAAATACGTTGCTGACCCGCGAAAAGAAATTTTCCCGTAAATTTAAAGAGCTTTTGTACTCCATCCGTATTGAGCAGGAGCTGACCAAAGAGCAGATTCTGGAGCGCTATTTTAATGAAATTTATCTGGGACACGGATACTACGGGATCAAAACGGCATCGGACGGCTATTTTCGTAAACCGCTCAAAGAGCTAAGTCTCAAAGAGATAGCAATGCTGGTGGGACTCCCTAAGGCTCCAAACTTTTACTCTCCGACAAAAAACTACGAATTGTGTCTGGGTCGGGCCAACCGTATTATCGGTCGTATGCTTGAGCTGGGATGGATTGATCAGGCGACGTATGACAAGGCGACGCAGGAACGGCCGAAGGTCTATAATGACACTTTGAGCAAAAATTCGGGTCCTTACATTATCGATGAGGTGATGCGTCAACTCGGGGATGCTTTCCCCGATATCCGCAGCGGAGGATACAAAGTGTATACGACGATCGATATGCGTTTGCAGGAAGCGGGATATAAAGCACTTCAGTCCGGACGTGACGAGATACTCAAACGGGCCCAGGAGGCAGGCGATCTGGATGAAAATATCCAACGCCAGCTCAACGGCGCATTGATCAGTCTTGATCCCGAAACGGGGGAGATTTTGGCGATGGTCGGAGGATACGATTACTCTTTGAGCCCGTATAACCGCGTCACGCAGGCCAAACGTCAGCCGGGTTCGGCGTTTAAACCGTTTATCTATCAGGTGGCACTGGACAGCGGAATGTCCCCCTCCTCGATGGTGCCCGACATCGCTCGTACCTATACCTATGCGGGTGAAGACGGCGAAGAGAAAACCTGGCAGCCGAAAAACTACAAAAACGAGTACAAAGGGATGGTGACAATCCGTGATGCGCTGACCCATTCGCGCAATCTGGCGACGATCAATATGGTCAGCGATATGGGTTTCGGGAAAATTACCGACGGATTGAGACGTTTCGGGATTGTTGAAAATCTCCCTCCGGATCTCTCTATCGCTTTGGGGACCATCTCCATTTCCCCCTTGGCATTGGCAAAATATTACACGATGTTTGCGGCAAAAGGGATTTTGGCCGATCCGATTTTGATCCGTAACGTCATTACCCCAAAAGGGGAGACACTGCGGTATGAGAACAAACGGCGTCAGGTCGATTCACCGGAACAGATCTATCTAATGACCTCGATTTTACAGGATGTCGTTCGTCGCGGTACGGGGACAAACGCTCGGGTAGCGGGGATGGATGTTGCCGGGAAAACGGGAACGACCAATAAAAATATCGATGCCTGGTTCGTCGGATACACTCCAACGGTTGAAACGGTGGTCTGGATGGGGCACGACAACAATACGCCGATGCGTCGAAGTGAGACGGGGGGACGTGCGGCGGCTCCGGTATTTAGATATTACAATGAAGATTTGTTGCGGATATACCCCAACACGAAACGATATTTTGACCGCCCTAACGGAGTTTATGAGATGACGACCAATTCGGAGACGAATACGAGTGAGACCTATACCGATACCTCTAAAGTACCCGACATTACAACCGAACCGGCTCCGACTACCAACGAACAGCTGGTGTTTTAAGTTATTTTTATTCTGAACGCCGATCGGAGCAAAGCCCCGATCGGCTACGCTGGCCGCTAAGGCACTGAAGCTTGCCTCTTCCGAGGCAGAATTTTCACCGGAGGAGCAAGCTTTGATCGGCTACGCTGGCCGCTATGGCACTGAAGCTTGCAACATTTGATTTGAACGCCATCGGAGCAAAGCCCCGATCGGCTACGCTGGCCGCTAAGGCACTGAAGCTTGCCTCTTCCGAGGCAGAATTTTCACCGGAGGAGCAAGCTTTGATCGGCTACGTTGGCCGCTAGGGCACTGAAGCTTGCCTCTTGCGAGGCAGAGGTAGGAGAGAGACTCTATTATTTTTTCTTGGTGGCTTGAGAGAGATAAAACCAGACGCTTCCGCCCACGGCGATCAGCATGAGGGGGGCGAGATAGGGTTTGTCTGAAACCATTTTGTACCCTTCGATAATGGCTCCGCCGAAGAGATAGCTCCCCCCTCCGACAACGACTGCCCAGATGATTGCTCCGATAGCGTTGTAGCCGCTGAACTTCCAAAAATCGTATTTGGTTAAACCGACGGCAAGGGTGACCAGCGTTTTAAGACCGTAAATGAATTTTTTCATAATGATGATCCACGATCCGTGCCGTTTGATCAGCAGATGGGAAAAGGCAAGTTTCCGTTTATGTTTGCGGAAATACTCCATCATTTCGCCTTTGTGATAGCGGGCAAGATAAAAGAGGAGGGCATCTCCGACAAAATTGGCGACGGCCGCGACGGCGATCGAGGTGGTAATGTCCATTTTTCCGGCAAAACTGAGCACCCCTGCCGCCATCAGCGCCGCAAAGCCTCCCCCCAGCGAATAGACAAATAAGACGACATAGCCGTAGGTTGCGAGATTTGTTAACATTTCATCCATTTTTATTTCTAACGCAACGGGAGCAACTCTCCCGTTTACTACGCGAACGTTGAGTTCTCTTTGGCAGAGAGCCCACACGCGGTAGCCGCGCTTTTTCCTTTCTTTTAAATTAGAGTTTTCGTATTTTGGCGATTTCATCGCGCAGGCGTGCCGCCTCTTCAAATTCGAGTTTTTTGGCCGCTTCCCTCATTTTGAGGGTCAGCTCTTCGACCAGTTTTTTCCGCTCGGCCGCCGGGAGGGTTTTTGCTTTTTTGGAGCGGTTGTAGAGTTCGGCCGGATCTTCGAGTTTGAGATTCTCATCCAGTGAGCGTGTGGTGGTTGTCGGGGTAATGCCGTGTTCACGGTTGAACGCCATTTGCCGTTCACGGCGTGCATCGGTTTTGGCAATGGCTCTCTCCATTGATCCGGTGATCTTTTGGGCATACAGGATAACCCGTCCGCGAGAGTTGCGTGCAGCCCGTCCGATGGTTTGAATCAGGGAGGTTTCGGAACGTAAAAATCCCTCTTTGTCGGCATCGAGAATGGCTACCAGACTCACTTCGGGAAGGTCAAGCCCTTCACGCAGGAGGTTGATCCCGATCAGGACGTCGAAATCGCCGACCCGCAGTCCACGGATGATCTGATTGCGCTCGATCGCATCGATCTCGGAGTGCATGTACTGCACTTTGATCCCCAGATCGGCGAGGTATTTGGTGAGGGCCTCGGCCATTTTTTTGGTGAGTACCGTGACGAGAACCCGATCTCCCAGCGCCACCGTTGTTTTGATCTCGTCATGGAGATCTTCCACTTGATTGGTACTGGATTTGATCGTGATGGGGGGATCAATCAACCCGGTGGGGCGGATGATCTGCTGCGCAACGGTGGTACTGAGTTCCAGCTCTTGTGCCGAAGGGGTTGCTGATACAAATAGATAGTGGGGCGCTTTGTTGATAAACTCATCGATCATCAAAGGGCGGTTGTCGAGGGCGCTGGGGAGGCGGAACCCGTAATCGACGAGCACCTCCTTGCGGCTGCGATCACCCGCGAACATCCCCCGAAACTGCGGAAGACTGACGTGCGATTCATCGACGATGATGAGGTATTTGTCGTGATGGAGGGCAAAATAATCGAGGAGGGTATAGGGGGCCTCTCCCGGTAATTTATCGGTAAGGAGGCGGGAGTAGTTTTCGATCCCCTTGCACATCCCTGTTGCCTGAAGCATCTCCAGATCAAATTCACACCGCTGGCGAAGCCGCTGTGCTTCGACGATTTTCCCCTGACTTTCGAGTTCGGCAAGCCGTTCTCCCAGTTCGTCTTCGATCCGTTTGATCGCGCGGGAGAGTTTCTCCTGCCCTACGGCAAACTGACTGGTGGCATAGATGGTCATGGTCTCAACGCTCTCGGTGACACTGTTTTTCATCGGTTCAAAGAGGGCCAGCCGTTCCACCTCGTCGCCGAAAAACTCGATCCGCAGCGCCTGATCCTGCCAGTAGGGGGGATAGATGTCGATCACTTCGCCGTTCACCCGAAAATGGCCCCCCTCAAAAACAGAGTCGTTGCGGGCATACCCCATCTCGACGAGACGGAGGAGGAGCTTTTTTTGGCTGATTTCATCGCCCAGACTGACCACCTGTACCATTTTTTCGTATTCTTCAGGGTCACCCAAGCCGTAGTTGGCTGAGACGGAAGCGACGACAATGACGTCATCGTAGCTCAGAAGATTGGCCGTAGCCGAGAGGCGCAACCGCTCCAGCTCATCGTTGATCGAGCTGTCTTTTTCGATAAAGAGGTCCTGACGGGGGATGTAGGCTTCGGGCTGATAATAATCGTAGTAGCTGATGAAATACTCAACATGATTTTCGGGAAAGAAAGATCGGAACTCGCTGTAGAGTTGTGCCGCCAAGGTTTTATTATGGGTCATGATGATGGTGGGGAGCTGCACCGCCTCGATCACCTTCGCCATTGTATAGGTTTTACCGCTACCTGTAACTCCCTCTAAGGCGACATAGCGCTCACCGTTCTTGATACCGTTGCTGAGGGCTTCGATAGCGACGGGCTGATCACCGGCGCTCTGATACGGGGTATGGACTTTAAAAATCGGCAATGAGTAACCCTGAATTAATTTGGTTTATAGTGGTCGAATTATAGCGGAAAACCTGTTTTCTAAGGAGGATGAGTGCCTATAGGCTGCTTGGTTAAGGTGAGGTTTTGGATGTGGTTTCAAATAATGATCTTGTTAGGATTTTACTAGAAATTATATGATGTAGATTAGCACAGTGATGTGCACTTATTGCTAATTCATAAGCTCTATACATTAGTCCAGCTCGAACGGTAAAAAACTTTTTGCTATGGACACGATCTATAACATCAACTTCAAGTACAATATGAGTTATAATCATTAAAATAGAAAACGTGAGGCGTTAAGATGGTTGAAAAAAACGAAGATATTAGATGGAAACAACGATTTTCAAATTACACCAATGCCTTCGAACAACTACAAGACGCCGTTGATCTCTCACGCGCGAGAGAGCTTTCGATGCTCGAAAAACAAGGGCTTATTCAAGCATTTGAATATACCCATGAACTGGCGTGGAATGTTATGAAAGATTTTTTAGAATACCAAGGGAATCAAAACGTCAAAGGATCACGTGATGCTATCCGAGAAGCGTTTAAGGTGGCTCTCATAGACGATGGTGAAACATGGATGGAAACGATACAAACCAGAAATGTAACGTCGCATGGATATGACAAAGAAATGGCAGAAGAAGTGGTCAATACTATCATTAACGACTATATGGAGATCTTCTCAAAATTTAAAAAAGAGATGTTGCTTCTTTTGGATAGAGAGAATTAAGATGCAAGAGCTTTACGGTTTGCGAGCTGATATTATTGAAAAAATTGTTGATACAATTAAAAAAAACTTGAAAATACAAAAAATTATCCTCTTTGGTTCACGGGCGAAAGAGACGTATAAAAAGGGTTCCGACATCGATATATCCATCGTTTCGGAGGGTTTAAGCCTAAAAGAGTTAAATCAACTAAAAGTGATGTTGGATGATTTAATGCTACCCTACAAAATAGACCTGTTAGATTATGGACGTATTTCCAATAATGATTTAAAAGAGCACATTAATAGGGTGGGAAAAATTTTGGCAGGTTAAAAACGCTTGTATGCGTATCCCACTCGGGAGAGTGGGAACGAGAGATCTCGCCTTATGCCGATCATGGACAAATTGCTTCTTCGAAAACGTGCCCTGATTGAGTCAATCAATGATCAACTCAAAAATATCTCTCAGCTTGAACATGCAAGACACCGCAGCCCTATCAATGCAATGGTCAACTGGATCTCAGCCCTTGTCGCTTACTCCTATCAGGAAAAAAAACCTTCCATTGATTTCGCCAAACACCATAGAAATTTCATTGGCGCTTAAACGAGATTCACGTTATTTACTATTTCATACCAAGTACAATACTCACCATCGTATCAACATCATCCATTTCATGAGGATGCAACGAAGTGATTGCATTGGAAGTCAATCGGTTATTATCGATTGATCGAATTTGATCGATAACGATATCGGAATCATAATCCAATGCATCTCGTTTATTAATGCGATATCGAAGTGGTTGGGCATCATCGATTAGTTTGGTAGATAACGGGATTACTATTGTTGTTGTATGCCCTATGCTGTTGAGCATATTGCTTTGGTAAATCAAGACAGGTCGTATTTTACCTATCTCATCACCTTTTTTAGGATTGAGGTTGGCTAAATAGATGTCTCCGCGATTCATACCAATCCATCATTTAGAGTATCATCAAATTCTTGAACCATAGATAACGAATGATCTCGTACTTTTAAAGATGCTCGTTTCATTTGCTCTTTGAGTTGTTCTTGTTTCAATGCTTCTTGATAATAGGTTACCGAGCGGCGAATTAATTCGCTCTTTGTAATTTTGAGGGCCTTAACCATATCGTTAAGTGTTTCATAAAAGGTGTCATCTGATTTTAATGTGATCGTGTGCATGATCTCTCCAATCAATAGTATTTTATGTATTATAGCAAGTTACTTACTTTAGTATTACTAAATTACTTAAATACTTTATTTATCAAAGAACTCATAGAAAACCCAATTTTTATCAAGACAACTGCCTCTACGCTGCCCAATCAAAAAATATTAAAAAATAAACTGCGAAATTATAGCTCAATTGTTGTTTTCTAAAGAGGATGATTGCCTAGCGGCCAATCGATCTCCCTTCTAGAATTTATACAGCAAATTCATCCAGAACGTTTGCCCCATATAGGGTACGTCAGAAGTATCGGGCGGATTCAGTGGGAAATAGAGCGTTTTAAGGGTTTTTCCAAAAACATTTTTGACACCGAATTCCAAATCAAGATTTTTGGCTATGCCATTAATCTTTTGGGTGATATTCAAATAATCCTGAGCAGGGATAGAACCGTTTGTCGTGTAGATGCCCTGGACATTGCCATTGATATCGAGCAAGGCATTATTGACCCGGTTTTTGTTCCCGGTATAGTGGTACCACAACGTGGTCGGATACGACGTATCACTGTTGAACGTAGCGAATACATTTGCCAATACTTTGGCGGATAGCGCAAATTCGCTTGCATCGTAGTTGAGCGCATATCCGTCTCTAAGCAATTTAACATCTCCTCTATGAGAGTGGTACAACGAGAGATTGGCACCCAGATTCACCGTTCTATAATTTTTTGTTAATTCGACTTCAAGGCCGTTAACGGTTGTCGGACTCTCAAGATTGATCGTTTCGTAGGTGAAATCATGATAGGTAATCATGTTGTAGGTTTTTGTATTAAACACGGTTGTTTTGAGGGACGAATCGTTGGTTTTAAAAATGTAAGACAATTCAACGGTATCGGCAGTTTCCGATTCATACCTCGTATAGGGAGACAGATTGTTCGGCGAGTATTGCTCCGAGAGGCTTGGGGGTCGAAACGCTCTTGAGTATTGAGCCTTTAGAATATTGGAATCATCGTACAGATGGACAAAAGCGATTCTCGGAGATAAAGCGTTCCGCCCGTCGCTGTAGGTGTCGTAGCGTGCTCCGATCGTTAGCGTACTTTTTTCATCCAACAAGATCTCATCTTGGAGGTAGAGTGCCTTATTGATCCTTTTGGGATTATGGACCGTGATTAAATGGGTGGATACCCCCGGGTCTGCGTAGGAGCCGCCGCTCCAGCTTTGCAGGACGTTGTCTTTATCCACCGAAAGGAGACCGGCATAGATCCCCCCCAACAACCGATTGGACCCCAGTGTTGTTTCCGCCGTCGCTTCGGCATACTGGGTACTTTCAACATAATCGATCGTTCTGACCCCGTCTAGATTGTTCGGATTATTTTTTAATACGGATGCCGGAAAGAATACCACATCGGCACGATTCGTATAGCGATTGAGCCCGGCCTTTGCGCTTAGCAGTACATCGGAAATATTGTACTTCCCCTGGACACCCAGCAGGGTATGGGTATTGGATTGAACGGGTTGGGTATTATCGCGCGGCAGATAGTTTGTCGGATCCCATTGCAACCGTGCGTAGTCATTTTTGGCTTCTATTCGGTAGGCCCAGAAATCAATATTTTTATAGGATGCATCCGCCATCAAAAGATTACCGCCGCTTGCATTGGGAAGATTGCCCTGTTGTGCAAGAGATTGGCCGGTGGCCGTTAAATCCCAGCCGTCACTTTTGTCAACCGAGACAACTGTGGAAACTTTTAAATCATTTTTTTCAAAAGTGCCGTAGCCCCCTATCGCTTTGCCGAACTTGTTGCTTTCCATCCGGGATAGGGTGGTAAATACACCGCCCTCCCCTTTTTTCGTAATAATATTAATAACGCCGTAAATGGCGTTACCGCCGTAAATGGCTGAACCCGGCCCCCGGATGAGCTCAATGCGCTCAACGGCATCGGTGGGGATCGGAAAAACAATCTGTCCGGTACCCAGTTTCGGAAGTCCCCATATTTCGGAACTGATCGGTTTGTCATTGATCATCCATTTGATTTTATTGCCCTGCGATCCATAGATCGAACCCGCTCCCCGAAGCGAGAGGGTTGAGGAATCGAATCCTACAATCGTATCAAATGCGTTTTGTTCCGCAAGATTGGTGATCCCCAGCGATTTTAATTTTTCACCGCTGATGACCGTTACGGTTCCGGGTACGTAATCGGCATTTAACTTGGTCTTTGTTGCAATGGAGGTTATTTCTTCCAAAACTTTGTCGAAATCATTAGCCTCTTCGGCTAAGAGTAGCGATTGTGCGAGTAACAGCGAGAGCCATAAAACCGGTAAATGCTTCAAAATAGATCCGTTCAAAAGTTTAATCAGTGAAAAGATTGTACCAAAATTAATAGGATATTAACTAAAATTTATATAGCATTGTTTTATGTTATTGCGCATTGGATTATGATGACAAATTCACTTATCGGAAAATTTGCCTGGGTATTCTGGCTGCTTTACATCGCCGTCATTGCCCCCATATTTATTTTTATTCAGATCACCGTCTCTTCGGTACTCAACGAAAGTGAAAGGGCAAAAATAGAGCTGGTTACCCAAACGCTCACCCCCATCATCTCCACGTATCTGACGTTCGATCAGCAAGAGATGCTCAGCGATGTAATGCGTACCTTTTTTCAAAACCCTAATATTCTGAAGGTATCGCTGATCGGTGCGGACAATAACGTTATTTTTGAGCAGCACTATCCCCATTCCAAAACACAAGAGACGATTACCCTCTCTGCTCCCGTGGTCGATTCCATCACCCATCAGCACCAGGCCACCCTTGTGATCCGTTATTCAAACACCTTCGTGCACGATCTGCAAACGAAACTTTTTAGGGAACTCGTCCTTCTCTCGCTGTTTGCACTGCTGATCTTTTCTATCACCTATTGGTATTTCCGGAAACAGTTTTTTGTTCTTCGTCTTTTATCAAACTGGATGGGGAGCTATACCATCGATAAAACTTCCCAACCGTTTAAAAGCGATAATACCAATAGCGAGATCATCACCATCACCTCTTCGGCCAATAAGATGCTCGAAACCATCGATAACTACCGCTGCCAGATGGAGTAGATCAATAATGAACTTGAAAATCGTGTTGAGAGCGAAATTATCCAGCGCCGTGAAAAAGAACAGCTCCTTATCCACCAATCCCGCCTTGCGGCAATGGGTGAAATGATTGAAAGTATCGCCCATCAATGGCGTCAGCCTTTGAATATCATCGGGTTGGCAGTCGCCGAAATTGAGATGAAACGCTCCTTCGGCTTGCTCAAAGAGGAGGAGATTGAGAAAAACAGTACCATCATCAATAATAATCTTGCTTTCATGTCGAATACGATCGATGATTTCCGGAATTTTTTCAACACCGATAAAAAATCGGTCCATTTCGATCCCATCGGCCCTATCCATGAAATATTTGCCCTGATCGGCGAACAACTGCGCTATGCCAACATCACCTATCGGATCGATGAACAATGCCATAAAGAGATTTTCGGCGTTGTCAACGAATTCAAACAGGTGATTTTAAATATCGTCAATAACGCTAAAGAGGCCATTAAGAGTAAACACAATTCAACCGAAGGAAAAATCGACGTTATCCTCCGTTGCGATGCAACCCATTTTTATATCGATATAAGCGATACCGGAGGGGGGATCTCCCCTTCGATTCAGGAGCGAATTTTTGAACCCTATTTTACGACCAAACTTCATGAAAAGGGGACCGGTATCGGGCTGTATATGTCCAAGGTGATCATCGAAAAACATTTCGAAGGGCTCCTCAGTGTGAGCAATAACCGTGAAGGCGCTCTTTTCACCTTGAGCATACCTCTGGGGCGAGAATGATAAAATTTATCCTCCTTTTTTTCATACCGGTTCTCCTTTGGGGTACAACGTATGATTCGACGCTATTGCAGATAGGGGCAAAAATATTTCCCAAAATAGCCTTGATGGAAAAAGGGACAAAAGAACGTATTCAAACGACCGTAAATATCGTCATTATAACGGGGGGATCAAACAAACAGACCGCACAGCAATTGGCAGAGATGATTGAACGTCAATACCATGGAACGCTGAGCAATTATTCGCTTACCTGCTCGGTTGTCTCGATAAAAGAGGGTTTTGAGGTCAAAAATGCGCATGGTTTTATTTTGCTTATGGACCCCGATGATAGTATGCTCCCGGCCTTACTGGAATACGCGCACAAGAACAAAACGCTGACGTTTTCTTTCGATCCTCTGGTGCTGCAAAACGGGGCTGCCGTTTCACTCTATATCGGAAGAAGCGTCAAACCCTATATCAATCTCTCCACGCTTAAAGAGGTACCGTTTACGTTTGAATACGGTTTCTTGAAACTCTCTCAATCTTATTAGATGTTACGCATTTTCCGGGCGAAGCCCAGAAAATGGCGGGGACAGATGTCCCCTGCACCCCCCTAAAGCTACCCGCATCTTTCGGATGCGGGAGATTAACTCCCCTGTAAGGTCAGCTAGTACGTTGAATTTTCGAATATGGCCGTAGTATTGGCGATAAAATAGCGTCCCAAAAGTGAATTCGTACGTGTAGGGGACGGATTGACGATACAATAAAATTTATGCTAAACTTTAGAAAGAAACAGTAGATTTCTTCATTAAGAAAAACATAATTCGAAGAGTTGGTTTTTTCCGATTACGTTGAATGGCTAAGGGTATACGATAGATGATAAACGATAATACGATGGTTTTCTTTGAAATTTTCCCCTGGACCGCAAATTTTGAGACCGGTATCGCTCTGATCGATGAGCAGCATAAAAAACTTGTCGATATTTTAAATCAGTTGGCGGCACACCTCGCAAATCGTTCCGATACGATCAAACTCCATACGATCTTTGATGAATTGGCAGAGTATGCGGACTACCATTTTAAGTCCGAGGAGAAAATATGGTCTGAATATTTTCAGGAGGATGAATGGTTTACCAATCACGAACAAACGCACGGCTCGTTTAGTGCCAAGATCGTCGCCTTGCGAAGCAATGCCGATCACGCGTCATTGGATGAGGTCGTCTATGATGTCGTTACCTTTTTATCGAAGTGGCTCGCCTACCATATTCTCGATACCGATAAGCGGATGGCTCTTGCGGTCCAAAAGATCCGATCGGGATACCCGCTGAAAGAGGCCAAAGCCGATGCCAGCGAAAAAATGACCGGTTTTATGAAAGTGGTGATCGAAACGGTACTGACCATGTACGAGAGCCTGTCGATGCGGACTCTGGACCTTATGCGCGAAAAGAGCCTCCGCATCCGGGCCGAAGAGGCATTGAACCAAAGCGAAGAGCGGTGGAAATTCATCCTGGAAGGGGGATCGGATAATGTTTGGGATTGGGATATCAAATACGACACCCTCATCCAATCAAGAAATCAGCTCTCCGTATTTGAAAATCCGGATAACCCTCTTAAAAGCAGCGGGGACGACTCCGCGATTCACCCCTCGGACGCACAAGCGATGCGTGCTGATTTGCAGGCGCATCTGGAGGGAAAAACCGATTTTTACATCAACAAACATCGCGTACTGCAAAAAAACGGGAGCTGGTCATGGGTCTTGTCCCGTGGAAAAGTGATCAGCCGTGATCAAAACAATCGCCCTTTGCGTATGGTCGGGACAAATTCGGACATTACCGAACGGGAGCTGGCGGGACTGATCCACACAAACAGTTCTCAGGCTATTTTTATCTGTGATTCGGATCAGCGCATTGTCAGTATTAACCCCGCATTTACCAAGATCACCGGATACAGCGAAGAAGAGACCATCGGAAAAAAACCGAAATTGATCGCTTCTGGGATGCAGGATACGGCATTTTACGCCGCGATGTTCGACGTACTTTCCCATACAGGGCAGTGGAGCGGAAAAATACTCAACAGACGAAAAAACGGTGAACTCTTTTCAGAATTGATAACGATCCAAGCGGTAAAAGGGGCGAGTACAGAGGTCGATCACTATATCGCTATGTTTAATGACATTACGGAGGAGGAGTCGTTTAAAAAACAGCAGGAAGAACAAAAAAATATCTTATACCATCATGCCTATTATGATACCCTCACCAATCTTCCCAATCGTACCTTGTTTAATGATCGCTTATCCCAGGCGATCGAAAAAGCGAAACGCCATCAAAACAAACTGGCCCTTTTCTTTATCGATCTGGACCATTTCAAGCACATTAATGACTCTTTGGGGCATGAGATCGGGGATAAAGTGCTTCAGGAGATTGCGCATCGGCTGCACGGCAATATCCGCAAAGAGGATACTCTGGCACGTTTCGGCGGTGATGAATTTGTTTTGTTGGCGGAGGAGCTGCTCCAAAGTCAGGATGCCGCACAATTGGCCCAAAAACTTCTTCAAAGCTTTGTCGAACCCATTTGGATTGACGGGCGTAAACTCTACCTCTCAACGAGTATCGGTATCAGCCTTTTTCCGAAAGACAACAGGGAAGCGCACAAACTGATCATGTATGCGGATACCGCAATGTATCGCGCAAAATATGCGGGACGGAATAACTTTCAGTTTTATTCGGCCGAGATGACCGATGTGGCGTATGAGCGGGTTATGCTGGAAACCAGTTTGCGTCAGGCGCTGGAGAAGGATGAGTTCGTTGTTTATTATCAGCCGCAGATCAACGGCAATAGCGGTGAATTGATCGGGATGGAAGCGCTGGTCCGCTGGAACCATCCGACGAAGGGGTTGATTCCCCCCGCGAAATTTATTCCGATTGCCGAAGAGACAGGGCTGATCGTCTTGTTGGACCGATGGGTGATGAAAACGGCGATGAATCAGATACGGCAGTGGTACGCCGATGGGTTCAATCCCGGGGTATTAGCCCTAAACCTGGCGATAAAACAGCTGCAGCAAAAAGATTTTATGGAGATTTTCAAAGAGATATGCCGTGAGACGCACTTTGAGTGGGAGTGGCTTGAACTGGAAATTACCGAAAGTCAGATCATGACCAATCCCGAAGAGGCTATTGTGATGTTAAAACAGATCAGTGAGCGGGGGGTTCAGATCGCGATTGACGATTTCGGAACAGGATACTCTTCCCTCTCCTATCTCAAACGGCTTCCGATCGATAAGTTAAAAATTGACAAATCGTTTGTAGACGATCTTCCCGATGACGATGAAGATGCCGGTATTGCCAAAGCGGTGATCGCTTTGGCCAAGAGTTTGAGACTCAGTGTGATCGCCGAGGGGGTCGAAACGGCAGAGCAGAAAGATTTTTTAATTCAAAACGGGTGTGAAAATATTCAGGGTTTTTTTTACGCCAAACCGATCACTGCTGCGGAGATGGAGAGGGTATTTCTGAAAAAAACGGCGCTAATCGGGAAGATCGAAAAAGAGGAGGGGGGAGAAAAGTGAAGGTGAAAATTTCAAATGGTGATACACACTGTGAATTTATGCTAGAATTATAAAGAATACTATTACCCAAGGTTAACCACATGACACCTATAGAACGCCTTACCGCACTGACGGCGGAATTGATGACAAAGCACTCTGCCGTAACGGAAGAGTTGAAAAATATGCAGCATGAGATTGTTGCGTGCCGCAGCAATACGCAAAGCAAAGAGGAAGAGATTGAGCTTTTTACAGCGGAACTTTCGGAGAAAGATCGTGAGATTGAACGTCTCAAAGGTGAGCTTTCGGCCAAAGATAACGAGATTGAAGCGATTGTTGCGAGAATCGAAAGTTTATTAGGGTAGTCACGATAATGAAACTTTCTCTTACCCTCAATGCCAAGCGGTACGATATTGATGTCGAAGAGGGGTTTGCAAAATTTTTGAGCGTACAGATGGGGGAGGATTTTAATGTATCCGGGAATAATGATCTAAAACTTCTTCTTCAAGCCTATGTTCGTAAAAATCTTGCTTTATATGAACAGGAAAAACAGATTTCGGCATTGCTCGAAAGACTCCAGAACGTTTAAATCCCCTTCACAATTTCTCCACGATCTTTTTTTATACTTCTCTTATCCAAAAAGAGAACCTCTTTTCCTTCCGGGAAGGTTCCAAATCAACGGATAAGGAGAAAACAATGAAAAAGTTTATGGCAATATTCGTAGCGGTAGCTCTGAGTCTATCCATGGTGCATGCGGATTCCAAAAGCGGACAAAAAGTCTATCTCAAAACGCTTAAAGCAAAATTTGGGATGAACGGTACCAAGTTTGCCGCAGAACACACCGTTGCGGAATGGGGAGAGCTGTTCGACAACAACGCACAGGGGTTTATTAAAGAGTACGGTGAGCGTTTTCCGGCAGCCTCTGCGGTTCTAAACAATCCGGATATGCAAAACAAACTTCAAGATATCGGCGATTTTGCCAAAGAGTACGGCAGTGATTCGGGAAATGTCCCCTCTTGCGGATAAAGAGGATCGTTTAATCACAACGGAAGCATTTTGATTGCATACTAAAGAAAAAAAGTGGATCATCTTGCTTCAGGAAGTACAGATGATCCTTTTTCTAAAGAATGGATGAAGTAGAGAGCCGATTGGAATGTATCCTGTGATAAAGAGAAAAGAAAGTTCGCTGATGAAAGATGCAATTACCCTTTCCATCCGTTTGAAAATTACCCTTTTACTGGCTTTTTTGGGAATTTTGTTTATCTTCATCCTCTATTTTTCGGTCAAAAAAGTCATTACCACCGATATCTCCCGGATTGAACGGCAAAAAGCGGAGATGATCGCCAAGACGATCGAACCGACGCTGACGATGAACCATTTTTTACAGCTGGACGGAGAAAACAGAGATTTTGCGCAAAACGTGCTGCACAATAAAGATGTGATCGGATTGGCCGTCACTTTTGAGGGCAAACCGATTTTCAGCCATATCCCCTCCGTCGAGGAGGGGGAAGTGTTTCGGGTAGAGTATCCGATACATGATGTCATGCTGAGCAAAGAGATCGGAAAAATCGAACTTCATTATACAAAAAAGCACTACAACAAGATGGTTGAAACCTTGTATCAACGGTTTACCGTCGTCGTTGTCATGATCATTATCATCGTCTTTATCATCTCTTTCACGATTCGCTATCTCTTCAGACCGCTTGAACAGATTACGGAAGCGATCAGGAAGTATCATATCGGAGATTCGATCGATTTTTCGGCAATCAAACGTGAAAAAGAGACGGATGGCGTGATGAATATCATTGCAAAGCTGGTGGAACGGGTGAATCGGCATAATCAGGTGATGGAGGAGAAACAAGAGGAGCTTCGCGAAGCCAGAGAAATTGCCGATGCGGCCAACGCATCCAAATCGATGTTTCTGGCAAATATGTCTCATGAAATACGGACCCCTATGAACGGGATACTGGGATTTTCGAAACTGCTTGAAGAGAGCGGTCTGAATGCAAAACAGCAGCGCTACGCCGATATCATCAATGCCAGTGCAAACGCATTGTTGGGGATTATCAACGATATTCTCGATTTTTCAAAACTCGAAAGCGGAAAATTTGAACTCGATTACTCCCGATGGAATCCGTTTATCGAATTTGAAAAAATGACGGCCCTCTTTACGGCTCGGATGGATGAGAAAAATATTACGTTTGAACGCCTTATTGATCCGGATGTTCCCGAAGGGATCGTGGCCGATATGTTGCGGTTGCAGCAGGTCATTACCAATCTGCTGGGAAATGCGATCAAATTTACCCCCGAATACGGAAAAATCACCTTTTACGTCAAACGATTACGTGTGGAGAACGGGTTGAGCGTTTTGCGAATCGGGGTGAAAGACAGCGGCATCGGTATTGAAAAAAGGAAACAGGGCCATATCTTCGAAGCTTTTTCTCAGGCAGACAGCTCAACGACGCGTAAATTCGGAGGGACAGGGCTTGGCCTCTCGATCAGTTCCCATCTGGTCTCATTGATGGGGGGAAAAATCGAGCTGAAAAGCGATCTCGGGGAGGGGAGCGACTTTTATTTCGATCTATCGGTGGAACCGTATGAGAGCGAACACACCCTGAGTGCATTGTTCAAAGAGCTCAGGATTGTTATCTACAACGAGGAAGAGGGGAATCGTATCGCTCAAACGAGGATTCAGCACTATTTGGAGCGTCTGCATATCTTGTTTCAGACGAAAAATCTTTCGGAGATTTCGGAAAGTTTCGACAGAGGCGATATCCATATCCTCTTTTGCAATGCAAAGCGGCAGATGATTGATGCGCTTCTTGCGGCGGAGGTAAGTTTGATCGTTATTTGCAAAGAGGACTTCGGATGGTCGATGCACACTCCGTATCTGTTATGGATCAGCGATATCGACCATAATCTTTCCGGACTGTACAACGTTTTGTTAAAATCGGCGATGAACAAACTGCATCTGCAGCCCGAAAGCGGTTCGGGTGTTGTACCGATGGAGGTGGGCGGAAAAATTCTCGTTGCCGAGGATAACGAAGTCAATCAGATACTGATCGAGGAGATTCTCTCCCAATGGGGATTGGGATACGTTATCGTCTCGAATGGGAAGGAAGCGCTTGAGCGACTTGAGAAAGAGCAATTCGATCTTATTTTGATGGATGTCAATATGCCGGTTATGGGGGGGGTAGAAGCGCTTCAAAAGATCAAAGAATCGGGAAGTACGACCCCGATTATCGCTCTGACGGCCAATGCGATGGAGGGGGACCGCGAACGGTTTTTAGAAGAGGGGTTTGACAGCTACATGACAAAACCGATTGTGCTGGATCAATTTAAGTCTTTGCTTTACCGATATCTCGAACCTGCGGTTCCAAAAGATTCCCGAAAGCTCACCCTCTGCGAGTCGGCCGGAACCGATGGTATCGTGGATCTAAAGAGAATAGCTCAGGAACTCCATTTGCCGGAGAAAGTGATTCTTCGACTGTTGAACGTTTATCTCGGCTCGTGTGATCCTTACCTGCTCAAGCTCACAGAAGCGGTTGAGCAAGGAGAGATGCGGCAAATCGAGATGAATGCGCACAGTATTAAAGGGGCGGCATCCAATCTCTTCTTTACTCCGGTTGTTGATCTGGCCAAACAGATGGAAGAGGGGAGCCGCAGGGGAGAATCGATCGATTATCTCTCCCTCCTGACCCGGCTGACGTCCGTGAATGAGGAGGTTAAAACGCAAATCCGGGAGATTTTAAACCGCTAAAGGGGTCAGTTATTCAATCACTTTCACGATTCTGTAAAAGACCGGGGTGAAATTGATCGTGTATTCATGCAGTGCCGATTTGTTCAGGTAGATATAGGTTTTTTCTTTCATCAGGAGGCTGATGAGAATATTATTTTCAATGTCTTTGTAGTTGTAGCCAAAGCAGATACGGTGGTTTTTGGCAGCACGGGCAATGACGCTTCTTTTTTTCGGATCTGCGGCATCGAGGAGGATGTAGGCCGTTGCGTCATCCGAAGCAGAGAAATTGTCGATATGGACCAGTTCCGTTTCAAAATTGTACCCCCCGATTTTCCCTTTGTACTGTCCGTCCACCAGCTGTTTCAACTCTTTGGCCTGTAGACGTTCTGATCCGTCATAGATCACTTTCAGCGAGATCGAACCGTTGAGCGTTTTTTTGGAAACATCTTGATCCAGCAGGATGATTTTGGGAAAAATGGAGGCCTGTGCTCTCATTAGGAGCGGATCGTAATCGGCAGAAAAAAGGGAGACCGAATAGAAAAGGAGGAAGAGACGGCGCATCTTAAAACCTTTTGGTGAGACGGAGCAGATAGCTACGCCCCTCCTGAACAAAATCCCTGGGATAGGTATTTTGATGGGATGGGAGATAGTAGACGGTATCTCCGATGTTTTTAAGGTTCAACGTCAGGGTAAGGTCATCTGCAAGGGTATAGACGGCAGAAAGATCGATCGTGGTATATTCGTTTAGTTTGGTGCGGCTGTCCCCGGCGATACGATTCTTTTCACCGACATATTTCACAACCGAGGAGAGGGCCAAATTTTCATTCACGGTATAAATACCGTAGGCTTTTGCCATATTCTGTGCCGAATTGGCAAGGGAATCGGAGGTGTTTCTTCCATCTACGTACGAGTAGTTCAGATAGAGTTTACAAGGATCGCTTAAATGGGTCGTATACTCCGCTTCCACGCCGTAGAGTTCGTTGTCTCCGTTATTGCTGTAGGTGCTCGTAGCGTTTTGGGCATGAATCTGATCTTTGTTTTTGAGGTAAAACGCGTTGAATTTAAGGTCGTTGCGGATATCGAATTTGTGAATGTAGGCAGCTTCGAATGCATCCACCGATTCGGGTCTGACGTTAAGCATCGCCTGAAACCGGTGGACACCGGTCAGATACTGTTCGCGCCATGAGGGTTCACGGTAGGAGCGGGTGTACATCAGCTTGTAAATATTGTCGTCGTTATAACGGTGAACGAGTGCGAAACGGGGGCTGAACTGATCTTTGACATCGTTGGAGTGATCAAATTTGATCCCCAGCTGTATCGATGTTTTCTCACTTAGATTGATCAGGTCATCTAGGTAATAGGAGGCATGATCACGTCCGTTGTTGGAGAGAAGATCGGTCCGGGTAAAGGTTTGCATCGTATCCATCGATGTTTTCGCCCTCTTCGTATCGATATGGCTTTGAAAAAGGGTGACGCCGGTCGTGATCGTATGATTTTCAATGGAGGAGAATTTCAGTTCAAACCGTTCATTAAAGGTATGTTCTTTGTAATCAACCAGAAAATAGAGCCCTTTGGGGACGGTGACCATCATTCCCCCCATCATCATGGATGAGCCATCCGGCATCACTTTGTTTTGCAATTCGCGGGTTTCGTCAAAATATCCTGCCGCAACTTCCCCTTTGACCCCTTTTGCGAGGTCAAAACCGTAACTGAGCTCCATCGAGTTGTTGGCGACATTCAGATAATCGGTGGGGTCGTTGCTGAGGGCGAACGATTGCCCGTAGCTGACACCGCTCTCATTTTTGGCGAAACGCCCTTTGAAACTCAACTCCTTATAGCGTCCGTTCAGCCCCAAACCGTAATTGCGCAGCCAAAGGGGGGCATCGCCGCTGCTGCCGTACATATCGGGGCCGGCAGGGAGCTTTTTATCGTGACGCTGGTAGAAAAGGTCGCTGCTAAGATCGATTCCGTTTTCGGAATAGGCCGCCGTGAAGCCCCCCATCCCGTATTTGTCCGAACCTTGGGCCGCAAAGAGGGTATTTTTCTTTTCGGTACCGTTTTTGTTGTTGGCTTTGGTGATGACGCAGATCGAGCCGGCATAAGCGTTGACATGGTTTTCCAGCGAACCCGGCCCCCGAACGACTTCAATCCTCTCGACGATATCCAAAGGGATGTCCAGATACTGGTTGTAGGCGCCGAAGAGCTGATCGTTGACCACGACACCGTCGATCATCAGTTTCGACTGCCCCATGGCATAGGGATTCGAACCGCGAAAAATAGGGTTTTTGACCCCTGCCATTCCGAGTGAGAGGTCGACCCCCGGGATCAGCGTTATGGCGTCTCGAAGGGTTAATAACCCCAGCTTTTGAAATTCGTCCGACGTCATGACCGAGATGACGTAGGGCATGTAATCGACGTTTTGCCGGGTATCGGTAGCGATTTGTGAATATTTCTCCATCTCGGTTTCCAGCGAGTCGACAAAAGAGGAGGGGTCCTCCTCTCGGGCGTGAAGAGACGCGAGGGCCAGCGAGAGGAAAAGAGAAACGTATTTCAGTACCACAATGAACTCCATTCCGTAACGGTTCTATAAACCGTATTATAGTTTACGGGGATTAAAAGCGGTGTAAATCGATCACGAAAAATATTAGTGGTTTTTCAAAGACCATCCTATGCAGATGTGTGTCCCTTTTTTCTCTTCCGATTCAACGGTAATGGAGAAACCATAGCTTTTGGCGATCATTGCGACGATGTGAAGACCGATTCCAAACCCTCCGACACTTTTATCGGCACGCGTGTAGCGTTCGAATACCCTCTCGATCATGGATGCGGGGATGCCGATACCGGTGTCTTCGATGGACAACCGTTGCGGTTCAAGGGTTACGGTAATGCTCCCTTGTAGCGTATTGTATTTGATCGCATTGGAGAGGAGATTGTCGATCAGGCGGGTCGCTTTGGTCCGGTCGATGAACAAACGGACGTCCGGCGTAATGTGCAGCAGAAGGGTGATCTTTTTTTGTTCGATCCGGTGTCGGAAATACTCCAACCTCTCTTCCAGCAGATCGGAAAGGCTAAGCTCTTCGTCATGGTAGGAGAGGTCATGGTTGAGGATCAGGTAGGTGAGATCGTCGTAAAGCGTCGAGATGGTACGCGAAGCGATTTCGATCCGTTTGAGCTTTTTCTGAACCCCCGGGGAGAGTTCACGGGGGTCGATCGATTCGAGATTGGTCAGAATCGCGCTCACCGGAGTATTGAGCTCATGGGTCGTATCTTTGATGAAATCGTCGAGGAGGGCAATCGCTTCATTGACGGGACGCAAAATGAGGCGTGAGAGCAAAAATCCGACCCCCGAGAGGAGCAATACGAGAAGCGCTCCGAAGAGGAGGGAAGTTTTTAGGGTCTGCATACGCCAGAGGCCGTCGTCTTTGGTCTCAAAAATAAGGTAAAACTCCCCCATCCCGTAAGGGGAAAGGGGGATGATCAGGTAGATATGCCCCTCCAGAAGATAGAGGTTTTCTCTGAAATCGAGTCGGGTGGTGTGGAGACGGGAGACAAGGCTTTTTTGGTCGTATCCGTAGAGGGCGGTCGTATAGGCAAGATCGCGGGGGAAGGCGGAGAGGTTCCGGTCATGGAGGAGCCATTCACGCAGTTTCGGGACGTACGATTCGCTTTGGAGCTGCATCGCAAGACGGTGCGACGAGAGCATCTCCCCTTTCATCGATTGATAATAGAGGGTGCCGACGAGCACCAGAAGCAGAGCGCTCATCACCCCGTACAGGGCGAGAAAGCTCCTGAGAGTCCGGTATTTAGCGAAATTGATACCCGAGGCGTTTGTGGCTGACAATGGTATCCTTTCCGAGGATTTTGCGCAGGGTTTTGATATAGGTTCGCAAACTGCCGTCGCTGGGGGTCTCTTCGTAATCCCATAAACGGTCCATAATCGTTTCATGGGTAAGGAGCTCTCCTCGGTGCTGCAAGAAGAGTTTTAGGAGTTTGTGCTCTTTGATCTGCATCGGGACCTCTTTGCCTTCGACTTTGAGGAGCTGATTGTCGGTATCGTAGGTGATTGCGTTCCCCAGATCGATCGCCTGAGAGGCAGGGTGGTAAAAATTGCGTTTCAAGATGGTCTGGATCCGCAGCAGCAGCTCTTTAAGGGCGTAGGGTTTGCGGATGTAATCGTCCCCTCCGCTCTCGAACCCCTCTTCGACGTCATCCATGCCGTTGCGTGAGGTGATAAAGATGGCCGGGGTGACATTCCCCTCGCCGCGCGACGCTTTGAGCAACGAGAATCCATCCCCCCCGGGGACGTTGACGTCCAGCAACAAAAGATCAAATTTCTCTTCGTACAGCAAATCTTCGGCCGAAGAGGCATCATAAACACAGATAACCTCAAACCCCTGCTCTTCGAGGTATTCGCTGACACTTTCGCTGAGGTTCGGATCGTCTTCCAAAAAGAGGAGTTTTGCTTTTTTCATACCGCTATTGTAACATTTAAAAGGAATAACCCAAACGAAAAGCCGTTTCATGGTCGCTGGCACTGTCGCTGAGACCGTATTTATAATCTCCCAGAATAAACCATTGGGGAGTGATCGCAATGAACAGACCGAGCGAGAGGGTCTGGATCGGATTCACTTGCGTATAGATGCTCTGAGAATGGGCGTAGGAGAGATTGATCGAGTTGTTTTCGGGGGTCGTATATCCAAGACCGCCGTAAAAAGCGTGGGTGTTTTGGAAGAGGGCAACCTTGGGGATGTCGGCATCGTTGACGAGGGTGTAGCTGTATCCCCCGAAGAGATTGATCTGCGGTTGAAGGGTGTATTGCATCGCGATACTTCCGCGATAATCGATCGCTTCATTGCCGTATCCGGTAGAATAAGTGGGTAAAACGGCTCCGACTCCGGTTTGCACGATGACACTTTCTGCGGCTTTGACGGTGTAAAAGAGGCTAAGCTGCGTATCGTTCCATCCGGTATCGCTGTAGGTGCTCTCTTCGGACCTGAAATAAGAGGTGAGGAGCTGTGCCGAAAGATTTCCATGGTAGAGATCGGCCTGAAACGTTGTGGTGGAGGTTGCGGTATTTTTCAGGGTAGCGGTATTCATCGTTGAAAAATTGACTCCGACGATAATGTCGTAATCGGTTTGGGTGTAGAGGGTTTGCGTCGTACATCCGTTTGCATCGACAAGATCACTAAATGGGGTATCAAGACATCGGTCCGCGCTATCATCCACCCCGTCGAAATCACGGTCATTCGCACCGTATACACTGAACATGCCGAGCAGCAAAAGGATTAGTGAGAATTTCATCCTTTCACTCCTTAGGGACGGTTGGAAAAATCGGGGCGGCCGTTGCCGTTCATTTGACGTTGAGCCGATGAGTTAGGATTCAGGGTGTGCATCGGGCTGTTCAAGAGATGATTGGATCCATTGTGTCCCCCCCCTTTGCCCCTCTGGGCCGAAAGTTTTTGCAACGCTTCGTTTCTCTCCTCTTCCTTCATTGCGGCCAGTTTGGTTTTGAGCTGATTCATCCGCTCTACCCGTTCATTTGCCGGTCCGTTCATAATCTGTTCAATTTGTGTGTCTATGGAAATGTCCGCTTGTCCATTACTCACGAAGAGTATAGCGGTAAAAATAAGGGGTAATAATTTCATGTACCAACCTTTTTAAATTAGGTATATCATCATACCTTAGAACTATTAGCGAAGCGTTAGCGCCTGTAGATTGAGGGTAAATTGGCTTCCTTGATTGATGATACTTTGAACATAAATGGGTATTTTGAGCTCATCGCACAGTTTTTTGACGATATGCAAACCGATCCCCAATCCTCGATCATGCTCTTTGTAAAAACGGTTAAAAATTTTATCCGGATGTTCAATTCCTTTGCCATTATCATCGATATGGAGGGTTTGCGCCGAAGAATCGATTCGAATCCATACCGTACCGTTTTCGCGGTTGTATTTGGAAGCATTGCTTAAAAGGTTATCGATGATTCGGATAATGGCATCACGGTTGGTGTAAATCAAAAGAGAGGTCTCATCCTGAATAAAAGCGATATCGGGGTAGAGTTTGCCCATCGCCGCGATACGCTCTTCGAGCAGGGGGTAGAGATCGATAGCCTCTTTTTGGAGAGGGTGCTCTTCGAGGTAGCTGCGTAAATTGTTCCCCAGTGAAACCATCGTCTCAATACTTCGCTCAATCCGCCGGATTTTTTTGGTTTCACCCTCAGAGACGTTCAACAGACGCACGTTCAGCCGCAGGATGGCAAGGGGGGTATTAAAATCGTGGAGAATATCCCGGCTGAACTCTTCGGTCAGGCGCAGGGCTTTTCGCAAAGGGTGGAGCGTATACAACGAAAAGAGGGCGGAGATGATCCCTAAAACGAGGAGCGTTATCCCAAAAGCCTGTAGAAGGGGAGGGCGTTCCTGATTCAGCCGTCCATCGAAACGCTCCTGCGAGAGATGGATTTTAAGGGCATATTTTCCGCTGGGGATGGCGAAAAGGGCATAATATCCCGTTGGGTCTTGGGTGAGCGTATAGAGCGTTGCCGTGTGCAGGGGTGCAAAATCAAAAGTGAATTGTTGACACTTGAGATCAAAACTGCACACCTTCATCTCATTAAAAACCGCCTCTTCGAGAGCATGCCGTTTTTCGGTGTATTCCACCCAAAAAACCAAAGCACCCAGCAAGGAGAGGGAGAGGAAAAAAACGAAAAAACTTTTCAGAAAAGATTCGGTTTCAGCGTGTTTCAAGACGATATCCTACACCGCGTATGTTCCGGATATCCCAGTCGGTCGTGTGTTTAAGCTTGTTGATCGCGACACGCAGCGCACTGTCGCTGGGGTGTTCCATGAGATCAAACAGCCTCTCTTTCGGAAGCGTGATGCCGATATTGCGGATAAAAAGGTGTAATAGCGGAAGCTGAACCTCTCCCACTGAAAGAGGGTGGCCATTTTTGGTCACCTCGTTGTTTTGAGGATTAAACGAAATCTCTCCATGCAAGATGAAGTTGTGAAATCGGATCAATTTTGCATCGATTCGGACGAGTAACTCTTCGGGGAAAAACGGTTTTTTAAGATAATCCTCTGCCCCTAACCGAAATCCTCGGGTAACCGATCCGATATCGCTCAGGGCGCTGATGAAAATGACACGGGTCGAGTCTCCGGCTTCACGGAGTTCTTCGAGTAATTGAAACCCATTGATTTTTGGGACGTTAATATCCAAAAGATACAGATCGTAGGTGTTGTAAAAAGTGGCTTCGGCCGCCTCTTCGCCGTCTTTGACCCAATGAACGTCGTAATGGGCCTCACCGAGCATCTCCGCAACCGTTTCACCGAGGAGGGGGTCATCTTCGAGTAATAAAATCTTCATAAATGCCCCCTTGTTTTTACTGGCAGAACTCTTGCCATTTTCCACGAACTCTACCATTATAATCAACCCTTTTAGAGTTGTTTGTTAAATGCCGCGAGATGATTTTCGGACCCTTTGCGTAAATTTTCATAAACGGCACGGATATCGGATGGCAGATCACTCGGAAGCAATCGTTGATCCAAATCGGCAATATCGGTTTGCTCAATGAGTACGCCTACCTTGTACGCTTCGGTTAGAGAGAGGTTCCCTGTTGTGACCAGCGTCGTGTACAGCGCCTGTAGATCTTGATTCACGAAAACACCGGGTTGGGCAGGTTCTTTATATCCCGTGGTACTTACACCGTATTTATCGATCATCGATTTGAGACTCTCCATATGGACCTGTTCTCCGTTGTTCGCAATATTGGTGAAAACTTTAGCCCCCCATTTGGCATACATGACGAGATAGACATCCCGTGCCAACCGTTCCTCTTCCCACATAAAGAGTAAATCAGCCTGAAGCTGCGGAGACAATGAGGATGCGATTGTCGTGTTCAGTTCCGCAATTTGCGTCGCCACATCCGTGGTATTCACATCACACAGATACGAAATATTGCCATCGATGGCATTGGACTGAATCCTTGCGATTTGAGAACGGATCTGTTTGGCGGCCAAAAGACGGATGAGACGCGGATGGACGGCAGGAGCCAAAGTAGTTAAATCGGTTTCCGTATTGGCCAAAGAGTGGGCGATAATTTTAGCCGCATTATGCGCTTTGGTATGATTTGCCGCGATATAATCGACCGACGCATTGATATCAATTCCCAACTCTTTTTGAAGATTTGCCATGGCTTGTTCTACGGTGAGGGTCGTGTTCCACTCCATCTCCTGAGCCACCAGCGTACTTAAGGGGGAGATAAAACGACCCTGTCCCGCTACCGCTTTAAAATGCCATTTTTTCCCGATGGAGGTGTTGGTATCCAAATCGGTCGTATTTTCATCCGCTTCAACCACTATCGGAAGGATGGTTGCATCTTTATCGGGGAGGATAAAGGTATACCGCCCTGTCGCGTCGGTCAAAACAAACGGTTCGTCCGCATCGCACAGATCGTTACGGTTTTTGTCCAGACACACTTTGGCTCCGACCAAATACCCATCGGCAACGGTTCCGCTTAGCGTCGTTGTCGTCGCGGCCGTTGTGCCGGCGGTTACGCTATCGCCGCCCCCTCCGCATCCGAGGAACACCATTCCTGCGGACAGGGTCAGTGACAGCGTCATGATCTCTTTTAAAAATTTCATCTTGTTTCTCCTTATTTGGCTCATCGTATTGTGGCATAGAAGTGTTAGTGAAGTGTTAGCATTTACTAAAGCTACCCGCATCTTTCGGATGCGGGAGAGATAAGCGATTTAATGTTATGCACTTTCC
This sequence comes from Sulfuricurvum sp., assembly GCF_023229695.1. GTDB lineage: Bacteria > Campylobacterota > Campylobacteria > Campylobacterales > Sulfurimonadaceae > Sulfuricurvum. Next base: position 234 of record NZ_JALNYS010000018.1, on the reverse strand, counting down.
GAGCAAAGCCCGGAAAGTGGCGGGGACAATTTGTCCCCTGCACCCCCCTGAAGCTACCCGCATCTTTCGGATGCGGGAGATTACTAACCTTTTCGCACGTGTTTAGACAAGGTACAGGTCAGTTAATCATTACTAACTGATGTTACGCACTCGATTCGTTTTCCGTCATCCTCGGGCTTGACCCGGGGATCCATCCCCATAAGAGAGAGCGGGATTCCCGATCGAGTCGGGAAT
>NZ_JALNYS010000017.1 GCF_023229695.1 Sulfuricurvum sp. | reverse complement strand
GCCGCCTCTTCGGAGTTGGCGGCCACTTGTTGGGTCACTTGATCCACTTGTCCCATAGCCTGATTGATCTGGTTCATCCCCTCTGCTTGTTCACGGCCGGAGATGGAGATCTCACCGATCAGGTCGGAGACTTTTTTGCTTTGTTCGACGATCTCTTGGAAGGAGGTGTGGGTTGCGAGGGCGATCTGGTTTCCTTCTTTGATCTGTCCGACCACCTCTTCGATGATATCGGAGGTCTCTTTGGCGGCTGCCGCCGCCCGTTGGGCGAGGTTCCGCACTTCATCGGCGACGACGGCGAATCCTAATCCGTGTTCCCCCGCACGTGCCGCTTCGACGGCCGCGTTGAGGGCGAGGAGGTTGGTTTGAAAGGCGATCTGATCGATCGCTTTGATGATACCGGAGATTTTTGCCGCCGATTCGGTGATCGCGTGCATGGAGAGGGAGAGCTGTTCCCCTTTTTCGTACCCGGCGCGGGCCGAATCGTTGGCGTTTTTCGCCAGAATATCGGCCTGACGGGCGTTATCAACGTTTTGCGCGTTGATCGCGGTGGACTCTTCTAACGTCGCGCTCACCTCTTCGACGCTGGAGGCCTGTTCGCTGGCCCCCTGCGCCAGTGACGAGGAGGAGGATGCCACCTGATCGGACGCGGAGGTGATCTGCATCGCCCCGTCGCGGATGGTGGTGACGCTCATGGTGATCGAACGGGTGACCGAACGGATGATCAGCATCGAGAGGATGATCGCCACGATCAGCGATACGGCGGAGATTGCAAGAGTTGACGTGACGGCAGACGAGGATTCTTCCATCGCTTCCTTGACCGATTCATTGGCAACCTCTTCATTGATTTTGGAGATCACTTCGATATTTTCGAGCATTTTTCCGCGCACGTCACGGCTCTCCTCGACAAACTTGGTCATCTCCGCATAGATTTGCGCATCATCCAGCTGAAGCGTACCGTTGCCGATCGGTCTTAGAAGATTTTTCTCAAAGTTATCCGACATCTCTTTCCATGTCGCCATATTCTCTTCATACCGTTTCCACTCCGCCGTCTCTTCTACCGTCTGGGGCAGCGGGGCGTACAGATCATACCCCTCTTTGTAATAGCTCCACCCTTTCGTGATCTTATCCGCAGCGTCCGCCCATTTTTCAACACGCTTGGGATCTTGAAGCAATCCCCGGGCACGGTTTTGCTGGATAATGATCTTATTGACCCCCGTACGCATCTTCATCAGCCCCACAATCGAAGGGACCCGGACAACTCCGATATCGTTCACCTCGGCCTTCCATAGACTGACCGAGTTCAAGGCAATCGTACTGACCGTCAAAAGCCCCACCATCATAAACGCCGTCAGTAAGATCAACTTACTCCGCAATACCATATTTTCCAACCAGCCCATCGTTATTCTCCCTCACTTAGGTGTGTGTTTTGTATCGTTTCCAGATTCACCAGCTCATCGGCTTCGAAGAGCTTCAGCACATCCAGGATCATCACGACGTTCTCCCCCATCTGCGCCATCGCACAGATAAAATCGGTATCGACGTTGCTCCCGAATTTCGGAGCTGATCCCAGATTGGCCGCATCGATCGACGCCACCTCTTCGACCCGGTCGACGATAAATCCGACATTCACCTTCTCCACTTCGACGATGATGATCGCCGTATGCATATCCCCTTCTCTGGGCTCCATCCCAAAGCGCAGCCGGGTATCCACCACCGGAATGATGGAGCCGCGCAGGTTAATGACGCCGCGCATATAGGGGGGTGTTTTGGGGACATAGGTCACTTTCATCATCGCAATGATCTCTTTGATCCGGTCGATTGCGATACCGTATTGTTCCTCTCCCAAAAAGAACGTCAGGTACCGTTCTCTTCTGCTTTGGACTGTATTGGGTGTCATCGCTATACCCCCAATACCATTTTAATCGATTTGACCAGTTTATCGTCGCTGAACGGTTTGACCATCCATCCCGTCACCCCGATCTCTTTTCCTGTCATCTTCATCTCGTTCGAACTCTCGGTCGTCAATATCAAAATCGGTTTGGTGGTATACCGCGCATCCGTTTTAATCGATCGGGCCAGTTCCAGACCGTTGATCTGAGGCATATTGACATCACTGATCAGCAAATCAAAATTCTCGCTCCCGTTTTTCAACCCTTCGAGCAGTTCCAGCGGATTCAGATACGATTTGAACTCAATCACCCCTCCTGCGATCATCTCTTCGAGCGCCAGCTCCGCAGTCGCGATAATCGCCCTTGAATCGTCTACGATAATTACCCTTTTTGCCATCTCTACTTCTCCTTAAATGTGTTTCAAAAAAATTCCATATCATTGTCATCTTCCGACGCAATTTCCTTGTTGCTTATAATCCCTTCAATCTGCATGCACGAACTGAAAAAGGAGCTGTCCATATAGTGGATGTCTCCTGAATCCTGGAGGATAAAAATATGCTCTCTCCACGAAGTGAGATCTTTCCCCAGATGTTCCATCAGCAGCACCAGCATTCTCAGTTTCTCCGCATCGGCAATGATCACCTCGCTCTGCGCCTTTAAAAAACTTCCCAAGGCAGAGAGGGCATAGGCAAGGGCCGTGAATTCAAACAGGTTGTTAATCGCATGGACATAAACCCCTAAAACCCCATCCGCAAAATTTTGAATATTCTGAACCGTGGGGTCCGTTTCCAATACGGTCAGCTTCAACGTCCACTCCTCATCCAGACTCGCCAGCTCGCTGATCTCATCCAAGACATCCCCTCCGATATCCTGAACGTACTCCCGGGAAGAGGTTTTCGTGATAAAACTCTGACGAAGGATCCCCTGTTCATCCGAGTCGAGCGTTCGGACCTCTTTTTGAGGAGATTCGGATAGTTCAACTGCCGGTTCAGGTACCGTCATGGCCGGCTTGGCCGGCGAAACAGCGGGAGCTGCGGAAACAACTTTCTGCACAGGTGGGACTTTCCCCAAAGGGCTCTTCCCCTCATTGAGCATCGACAAACGCAGATGGGCTTTGTTCCCTTCCACAATGCAACCGGATCCAAAATCTCTCAACAACGTCGCCAGTTTCGGAACCAATTCGATCTCCTTTTCCAACGTCAGGGTGATGAAAAACTCTTCAAAATTCTCTTCGATCACAATGTTCATAGCGTGCGCGGTACGCCCCCCCTGATGCATTAATGCGTAGCACAATTCAATCGCAATGTCTACTTTAGCGGAGGTGTGGAAAGAACGGGGCTCAAACTTGGACAAAACCCACACCCCAAAATCCATCATCGCCTCTTCATCGGTAATATCGAAGAGGGTTCGAAAATGGCGAATGTCGGAGCAAAAAGGGTTCAGCGCCTTCTTTTTCGACAATTTTTTATGCTCCCCCGTTTTGGAACGGAAGATCTCCCCGAAGCTTTTCAGCTTGAAGCGGATCAACTCTTTGTCGATCGGTTTACGGATATAGGCGGCTACCCCGATGGAGGCCATATGCTCCTCCATCTGCGGATCGATCACGGCCGTTACCGCCAGAATAATTGTTGAGGGGTAGCGCTCTTTGATAATTTTGGAAGCCTCGAAGCCGTCCATCCGGGGCATCATGATGTCCATCAAAATAATATGGGGATGCCATTGCTCAACGTGTTCAACGGCCTCTATCCCATCACAGGCTTCCTGAATTTCAAACCCTTCGACCTTGCGGCAAATCGCCTTTAATACCAGACGGTTATCTTCGACATCATCAACAATAAGAAGTTTTAAATGCTCCATCCGACACTCGCCTCCGTTCCAATTTTTTTTGCTTTCAGAGAAAAACGGCTTCCGGCCCCCTCTTTCGAGTGGATATCCAGGGTAAAATTCATCGCCCGCGCGTATTCGCGGACGATATTGAGCCCAAGGCCCGTCCCGTGGTCATGAACCCGTGCTTGCTGAAAAGGTTCGAAAATCGACGCCAGTTTCTCCTGCGCAATCCCGCTTCCGCTGTCTTCAACATCGATGCAACACTCGGTTTCGGTCTCATAAATCCGTACTTCAATAAATCCGCGCTGGGTGAATTTCAATGCATTTGAAATAAGATTGGTAAGGATTTGTCTAAATTTAAACGGGTCACAATGTATCCAGACAAAACTAATTTTTGTATTAAGCCGATATTCTATTTCGGTATTTTTATGGAGGCTTGAACAGTTTTCAAACGTTTCACGGACCAATTGGACCGCTTCGTACCGCTCCATCGCAAAAGTCTCTTTCCCCGATTTCAATTTTGCCATATCCAGAAGCGAGTTAATGAGGTGCAACAGGCTTTGGGAGTTTTTATAGGCCCGGTCCAAATAGATTTTGACCAGATTGCGGATCACCTCATCCTCGAACATCTCATCAAAATTTTCCAGCGCCTGATCGGTAAAATTGACTACCGCATTGAGCGGGGTCCGAAGTTCGTGCGAAATCTGATCGAAAAATTTGCTTTTCGCCTCCAGCATCTGGATCGCTTCCTCTTTGGCCCTCACCATTTCGGTAATCTCATGACGGATGGAGAGGTATTCGATCACCTCCCCTTTTTTATCCAGAATCGGGATAATGGTGGTGTCGAAATGGTGAATCTCCCCGTCTCGGTCAATATTCTCCAGAACCCCTTTCCAGATCTCCCCTTTTTCAATCACGTTCCAAATATTCTCATAACACACGTCATCCTCATTCGGGACGCAAAATATCAGGACATTATCCCCAAGAAGCGCTTCACGTTCGTACTTTAAGACGTTGCAAAACGCATCGTTGACGTAGGTGAGGGTACCGTCCAGATCGCTTTTGGAGACCAAATTGGTCACGTTAATCGCACGGTCGTACTGCCGCAGCAGTACTTCGGCCTCCTCTTTATGCTCGATACTGCATCGAAAGCTCTCCTCCAACGCGCATTTGTACCCCATCAACTCGGTAATATCGGTCAGGGTAACGATCATAATATCGTCCGTCGGTTCAAGCATCTTGACCACGATATTAAAATCACTCACCTTCAAGGCACCCGCTATCGCGACGCGGTAATGCTCTTTGGTTTTCTCAAAAATCGGTTCATACCATCGCCGCATCTCGTAACCGTCGTACACATAGCCGTATTTATGCACCTCCATAAATACGTTTGGCAGCATAAAATCGGGGGCAAAGACATCGATCCCCTGTTCCGAAAAAAACCGGATAAATGCGCCGTTGGCGTCAAGTACATTGTTCCCGTCCGTGATGACGATCAGTTCCGGAGTGGCATTAAAGAGGGATTTGTAATAGCGGAAATCGGGATCAATGGAACGCACCCGTTGCTTTAAAAGCTCTTTGGGCGTTTGCAAAACGATACCGTTTTCCCCCATCATAGACCCCCTTTTCTCAGAATATAACATTTTTATCACTGTTATAGTAGCATAATTTCATTTTTTTTATATTAGTCTCCTTGCCGTGGTTTCAAATTTCGGATGCTATACTTCCGTTATGCAACGATACACCCCAACCGAAGAACAGATCCGGGCCCAATTTGTCACCTCTTTGATGGAGTATTTCAAAATCGAAGAGAACCCTACCCTGCGCTCACATATCGATGATCTGATCCGTTCCCTCTCCCCCTCCCGATACCGGGAATTTTTCCGCCGCCTCTCGCTGCGCCCGATGGCGTACAAAAACGGGTTTGAAAAAATCGCCCTCATTGCGCAGGAGTTTGAAGAGGAGTCCCTTACCCCGATCGACCAAGAGGCCCGGGAACGGGCCGAGGCCCTCTACCGTCTGATGTACGATATCCGGCAGCAGATCGTTTTGGCACGAAATACGGAACTCACCGCCATCGAGAGATTTGAGCAGATCCGCTTCACCACCATCCGCAAAAGCGACTCGGGCGAACCGCTTCTTGACGAGACCGATATTAACGTTATCCGGCTCCTTACCAAGCGGTGGATTTACGATTACGTCTCCCTCGACCGGGGGCTCTTTGAAACCCGGGTGACCCACGAATACCGAAACGAAATCCTCCGTCGTGAACGGGCACGGCAAACCTCCCTCAGCGCCCCCCTCAAAGGCAAACTCCTCTCAGCAAGTAAACGGGGATGATCACCCTTCCTCTTTGTCTGATCGACCGTGATGACCTGACCCTTCTGGAGCGCGCCCTTCTCCCTCTCATCGTCCGTCACACCCTGACATGGGGGGAAAAACCGGGGGAGATCGATGCACCGACACTCTCCCGACTGCTCCGTCACTCCCCTCGTGAAGTGGTTGAGGCGCTCGATGCTCTGGTCAAAAAAGGGGTACTGGCAACCCGGCGCCGTAAAACCGCCGACGGGGTCATGATCGCTTACGCCCTCCTCCCCCAAAAAGAGGCGATCCATCTGCCGCCCACCGCTGTGGCGGAGTATACCGACCACAGCTACTACCTCAATCTGACCAACGATGCCTATACGGAGCTCTACGCGTTTGCATTGGAGACGCTGGACCGCGAAGGGCTTCGACGGGAGATCTTTGACGATTTCAACCTCTACCAGCGTTCCCAAAATCGCCGTTCGTTTGACTGGGCAGCCGAGTTTGAGCGGTGGGTTCGCAAAGAACTCGCTTCCAATGCCCCCGCCCTCATCAGCGCTCAAGAGGTCGAAGTGCAAAAACCGACCTCCGAAGAGTTTGAGACGGCACGCTATTTTATCCGCCAACTGGCCTCAATCGATCCGCAATTCGAAGAGCCTTTCGATGTTTTAAGCTGGGCAAAACAGATCAAACTGATCATCGATACCGGGGGGTATACCCTCGGCGACGTCAAAACGGTCATCGACTGGCTCTTCAGCGCCAAAGGGGACTGGTTTCGCCCCAATGTCCCCGATGCCTACCACCTGCGCAAACACTTCAAACGGCTCATTGCCCATACCCGCAGTTTCCGCGACGGAAAATCCCGCCTTCCCGATGGGGTCAACCTCTTCGATCTGTACGAGAAGATGGATTAGGAGCTGATCTTACGCATCTTGCCCCAAGTGCGTATCTCCCGCATCCGAAAGATGCGGGTAGCTTCAGGGGGGTGCAGGGGACAAATTGTCCCCTGCCACTTTACGGGCTTTGCCCGAAAAGTGCGTAACATCACAGTTAAGGGGTAAATATCAGCTCGATCCGTCCGTTTTCGCGACGCCCTTCATCGCTATCGTTCGATGCAATCGCCCCCTCTTCTCCGTATCCGCTCACCGAGGCAACCCTCACTCCCCTAAGGGCAAGATAATCGGCGACGCATCGCCCCCTCGCTTCTGAAAGGTTTCGGTTATTCTCATAAAGGGGTTTGAGCCGCTGAAGAGGGGTGTTGTCGGTATACGCATCGATCGAAACTTTTTTCTCTCCCCCTTTTTTCATCTCCTCCGCAACATCGGCAAGGAGTTTTTCCCCCTCTGTACTCAGCTTAACCCTCCCCGGCTCAAACAGCTGATCGTTGTAGACCCTGCGGGTCCGGGCGGTTTTTTCCAACTGCACCACCATGGATGCCCCTTTGACGTTGCGGGAAATCAGGGAATAACAATCCCCCTCCTCCTCTCTCTGAGGATGATACAGCTCTTTGAGTTCGTGATCGACCCCTTTGGCCTGTACGACGGAGTACCCGCTTGGGAGCATCACCCGCAGGCTGCTCTTCTCGATCACACAATCGGGAGCGTTTCGGCACTCTCCGCCGGTCACCAGAATGTCGACCCGGTTCCCGTTACGCGCGATGAGAAAATCGTTTTGCGTCACTTTTTGGTAATAGTCATACTTTTTTGTCTCGGCAAACGTCAGTTTGAGCAACCCGTTCGGCAGTTTTTCAATCGTATGCTCCGCCGGATGTGCGAAGAGTATCCGATCTTCCCCGACCCCTTCGTCAAAAATAAAACCGTATTGCCTCGGTTCCTCCCCCTCATAATGAAAATGGACCACCCCTTGCGAAAAATCGGGATCCGGATAAAAAATCACCTCCGAGGAGTCGGCATACGCACCCGTCCCCAAAGCTGCCGCAAAAATTGTCCCGATCAGCCGTTTCTCCATCATGTCCTCCACTGTAATGAACAAATGGTACAATAAAAAAAACGCATTTTCGGTTAAGAACTGACCTTACGCACCTTGCCTAAACAAGTACGAAAAAGGCAGTAATCTCCCGTATCCGAAAGATACGGGAAGCTTTAGGGGGTTGTAGGGACATTTGTCCCTGCCACTTTACGGGCTTTGCCCGAAAAGTGCGTAACATCCCTTAAAAAGGCACCCCTCATGAATCTCCTCTCCCTCTATCCCGCCAAACCCGTTTCTCAGGCAGCGATTGAATATTCGCTCGATCTAACCTTGAAAAGAGGGGTTGAAAACGGTTATTACGGCCGCAGCGACACCCTGTTTGCCGTATTGGCCCCCTTCGGTGTCCTTACCCTCATTGCCGAAGAGAAAAAAGATATCCTCAATGCCCTCGCGCTTCTGGGGATCACCCTCGATTCGCAAGAGCACCTCATCACCCAAGACTATCCCCTCCGTATTGAACCGACCCTCCCGCACGCGTTTGAGGTGACCAATGAAGCGATCACCCTCCAATCGGCTTCGACCCTCAATCTCAATATTATCGCCCTTGCCGTCTCCCAAAGCGTCGGGTTGGAGCACTACGAAAAACGGCTCGACACCCTTTTTACGAAAAGCCGCAAAATTGTCGAATCGATCCACACTTTCTCCATCAACCGCCGCTCCCACCTGATGCAGTTTGCCAAACTCTTGGCCCTGACCCGCCACGATATGGTGAGCAATCTCCTTTTGCTGGACAAGCCCAATATCCTCTGGGACGATGCGGAGGCCGAAGTGCTCTACAACCGTCTCGCTTTTGTCCTCGAACTCTACGACCGGCACGAAATCGCCCTCTCCAAACTCGCCCAGATCAAAGAGGACGTCCTCCTCGTCATGGACATCATCAACCACAAAAAAAGCGAATTTCTGGAGTGGATCATTATTGTGTTGATCGGAGTGGAAATCGTCATGGGGTTGATTGACTTTGTCCGTTAAAGGATAAAAATTTCTCACTTTTTTCTGACATTGGCTACAATACTTGACCGTATTAATAACTGACCTTACGCATCTTGCCCTAGCAAGTGCGTAAAGGGCAGTTAATCTCCCGCATCCGAAAGATGCGGGTAGCTTCAGGGGGGTGCAGGGGACAAATTGTCCCCGCCACTTTACGGGCTCTGCCCGGAAAGTGCGTAACATCAATTAAAAAAAGAGATAATTATGGAATCAATTTATCACTATTTTCCCAAAATTCGAGAATGTGTTCAGGATTTTTGTATCAATCTACAGAGCGTTCAATCCCTCGATTCCAACGATCTTCTCTATACCCATGCGATTTCGGAACATAAAAAACTCTTCCTCGAACTCCTCCTCTCAAGTTCCGGCGAGGAGATCGAAAAAAAGACCGCAGAGCTGGTCCATTTTACGATCGAACAGGAGATATCCTATCTGTTTCTCTACAGTGAACTCGTCACCGTCGCCCGCCAGCTCCTCGGCATCCTCGCGGACGATCACGATTTCGACCATATTGCCGCCGTCAACCGCTATTTTACGGAACATGAAAATCGGATCACCGCCCTCTACCTCCAGAAATTTCTAAAACAGCTCACCCTTAAAAATGAGCTTCGCCTCTCCCATATCGCGATGATGGGCGATAAAAAATTTATGATCCACTACGAATACCATCTTCAATGGATCCTGAGTCTGATCCGCTACGTACAGCAAAACGAATTTGACGATCACTATCCCGAACTCAATCCCGACCATTGTGAATTCGGGCGATGGCTCAACAACGCCACGACCTCCTATCTCCTCTCGACCTCCCATTTCAACGTCATCAAAAAACTCCACGTCAACCTCCACGATCTGGCGGCCAACGTCATAACCTATTACAAGAGCAGCGAGTTCCTGCCGGCAACCCTGATCCATCTCATGCAGCGAATCGACTACTATTCGCTTGAAATCGGCAACGAAATCGCTTTTCTCAATGAGATCGAAGAGAGTGCCAAAGACCCCCTCACCCATCTCCTGACACGCCGGCTGTTTAACAAAATCATGATGAACAAACTCGATATCTCCAAAGCGACGGGGAGAGAGTTTTCTCTGCTGATGTGCGATCTGGACCATTTTAAAGTTATCAATGACACCTACGGCCACGTCGTCGGGGATGTGGTACTGAAACATTTTTCCGGTATATTAGAACAAACGTTACGGAAATCGGACTATATTTTCCGCTTCGGAGGGGAGGAGTTTATGGTTTTGCTCCCGACAACCAGTAAAGCCGAAGCCCTTGCCCTCGCCCAAAAGATCTGCGATGCGACGGAACAAAGCGAGCTCCTTGTCGAAAAGGCATCAATCCGCTACACCGTCAGTATCGGGGCCATTTCGGTCCTTATCGATGACACCCTGCCGATCCATCAGGATACGATCGATCGATACATCGCACAGGTGGATGAAAAACTCTATCTGGCCAAAGAGCGGGGACGCAACCGGGTAGAGTAAGGGATTGGTAAGGTTATGCTCTTTTAATCATTACTAAAAAGGGTTTCAAATTCCGATGCGGGGAGGGGGCGGCTTTTGAGATACCCCTGATACATCGTACACCCCCTCTGCCGTAAAAATGCCAGCTGCTCTTCATGTTCCACCCCTTCCGCCAATAACTGAAATCCCAGGGCCTCCCCCATCGCGATAACGGCCGAAACAATCGCCATATCATCCTGATCGTAAGGGAGATCGTCTATAAAACTCTTGTCGATTTTCAGTACGTCGATCGGGAACCGTTTCAGATACGACAACGACGAATAGCCGGTTCCGAAATCATCGATCGCCAGCCGTATCCCCCTCGCCCTCAGGGCATGGAGCATCGTCACCGTCTCCTCTTCGCGCTGCATCAAAGCGCTTTCGGTCAGTTCCAGCTCCAGCCGACCGGCGGGATAGCCACTCGTTTTGAGCGCTTTGTCAACCATCTCCGGGATGTTTTGATGGCGAATCTGATGGGCAGAGAGGTTGACGGCAAGAATCAGACGATGCCCCTGATCGAGCCATATCTTCCCCTGTCTGCACGTCTCGTTCAAAACCCATTCGCCGATCACTCCGATCATCCCCGTCTCTTCGGCAAGGGGGATAAACTGAGCCGGAGAGATCACCCCCCGCTGCGGATCATTCCACCGAACCAGCGCTTCGGCCCCTACAATCCGTCCCGTAGCAATGTGTACCTGCGGCTGATAATAGACCTCGAACTCCCGTTGTTCGATCGCCCGGCGCAGCTGAACTTCGCAATCGACCCGTTGTCGGGCCGAATCGGTCAGATCATCGGTATAGTAGCGATAATTTCCGCGCCCTTCGGCTTTTGCCTTGTACAATGCCGCATCGGCATTTTGAAGCAGCGTCTCCGCTTCACTGCCGTCCTGAGGGCTCAGGACGATTCCGATACTGGTACTGATATGGATCCCTATCCCGCTTTGAAGCTTAAAAGGTGCTGCAAGGGTACGGATCATCTCCTCCGCAAACCGTCCCGCATCTTCAGGACGGGCAATCTGCTCCAGAACAACGGCAAACTCATCTCCCCCCAGTCGGGCAATCAAATCTCCCGCCCTCAGCCGCTGCGCAAAACGCTGTGCCACTTTCTGAAGCAGTTCGTCCCCTGATGTGTGGCCGAAACTGTCGTTGATGTCTTTAAACCGGTCCAGATCGAACAAGAACAACGCCGTCATCGTCTTCTCCCGCGCCCCTTTAGCGATCGATTGTTGCAGGTGGGCCATCAAAAACGAACGGTTGGCCAGCCCTGTGAGTGAATCGTAGTTGGCCAGCGTCTCCAGCTGCTTTTCGTAACGGACCCGTTCGGTAATCTCCTGCACGATTCCGATCCCTTTGACCCGTCGTCCGTTTTCGTCAAACTGAAACTCCGCATGCAGCTGGACCCATCGCAGCTCTTTCTCCGCGTCGATAACCCGGTACACCATATTGCACATGCCGTCCCACAAAACATGGGCGATTGCCTGCGTAAATTCCGCACGGTCCTCTTCGTAAATACGCTCCTCCACCGCCATCATCGAGACGGCCTGAGCCGGGGAGAGGCCATGCATCCGGAAACACTCCTCGCTCCCCTCAAAGATGTCTTCGAGAATATCCCATTCCCAGGTTCCGATATGCGCCAGCTCCTGAACCCGCTTGATCTCATTCTCTTTTTTCTTCCGGTCGCTGATATCACGAGCCACCCCGAGGACCCCGACATCCTCTCCGGCAGCGTCTTTCATCGGGGTTTTGATCGTCTCGAAAAACCCCTCGTAGCTTCCGTCTCCGAATTTCAGATACTCTTCGTTCGTGCGCGATCCCCCCGCCGCAACGGCGGCGAGATCGTGATCGCGAAAAAACTGCGCCAGGGCGGGATCGACAAAATCGAAATCGTTTTTCCCGATAATATCCCCCTCCTGCGCATTGTAAAAACGCTGAAACATTTTGTTGCACGCCAGATAGGTCCCCTCGAGATCTTTGAGCCAGATCAGATCGGGGATCGTGTTGATCAACGTGTACAAAAACGAACTTTTTCGGGCCAGTTCGGTCTGAATCTGTTTTTTGTCACTGATATCGCGGTACATTGCCATCAGATACGGTTCTCCGTCGATCTGCATCGCGACGACGTTAACCCATACGTCAATCATCGACCCGTCTTTGCGACGATGGCGCGATTCAAACGACTCCGGCCCCTCCTGAATGATTTTCCGGATCCTCTGCTCCGTCTCTTCGACCGATTCCAGTACTTCGTAATCGTTCACCCGAAGTACGGCGAACTCCTCGCGCGTGTATCCCAGCATCCGGCACATCGCATCGTTGAATTCGACCGCAACCGTATCGGGGCGGAGCAAAGCGCACCCATCGGGCTGCGATTCAAACAGGGTGCGAAATTTGAGCATATTGCGCTCCGCGATCTCTTTTTCGGCTTTTAATTCCCCCTCTTTCAGAGAGAGCTTTTCCAGCGCCTCGCTCTTTTGCTCAATCGTCGCGATCAAAAATTCGAAATAGGCCCCGTGCAGTGCTTTGAGGATATCGTGCCGGTCCAGAATACCGATAAAACGGTTTTGCTCCTCCACGACGATAAGCTGATGGATGCCGTGATCTTGCATCACTATCGCCGCCTCCTGAAGCGGTGTCGATTTGCACACCAGTTTCAGCTCGGTATGGGCCAACGCGGAAACAGACTCCGTCTCGTCTTGATCCCCGTGGATGCGAAATCGGGCGATATCGCGCTCGCTCACCACCCCATAAGGGGTCTGGTTTTCGAGGATCAGGACGTAATCTTTCCCCGCTTCGCGCATCTGCGCCGCCGCATCGGCAATGGTGGCCTCTTTTCCCATCAGCAGAGGGATTGCGTTCATCGCATCCTGAACCCGTTTGAATTTGACCAAATGTTCAAATCCCATATGGCGTAAAAAATCCCCCTCGCTCACAACCCCCCGATAACGCCCCTCCCCATCGGTCACCACGAGATGACGGTACTTTTTCTCTTCCATCGCCAAATACGCATCGTGCAGTACGGTATTCTCGTCCATACAAAATACCCCGCGCGTCATCACCTCCGAAAGCGTCACTGCCGAGGGGTCGTATCCGCTGATGGTTTTGAGGGTATCGTGTTCGGTGAATATCCCGATCGGCCGATACCTCTCATCCACCACCACAACCGAACTCACCTGATCGCGTTCCATCTGTTTCAGTGCATCCATCAACGCTATTTCCCCGCTCAGCGGAGTACTTTTCGAAGAGACAATCCCTTTTAAGGTCATAGTGGTCATCGTTTTTCTTTTCCCCCCGATGGATCGTTTTCCATCATAATGTTATGCACTTTCCGGGCAGAGCCCGAAAAGTGGCAGGGACATTTTGTCCCCTGCACCCCCCTGAAGCTTCCCGCATCTTTCGGATGCGGGAGAGATAAGCGATTTAATGTTATGCACTTTCCGAGCAAAGCCCGGAAAGTGGCAGGGACATTTTGTCCCCTGCACCCCCCTGAAGCTTCCCGCATCTTTCGGATGCGGGAGAGATAACCGATTTGATGTTACGCACTTTCCGGGCAGAGCCCGAAAAGTGGCAGGGACTAAAGTCCCTACAACCCCCTAAAGCTTCCCGCATCTTTCGGATGCGGGAGAGATAAGCACCCTTTACGCACTTTTCGGATACGGGAGAGTACGGACTCTTTTCACCCTCTTTAGAATAAGTGCTTCAGGTCCGTTCTGTTATTTATATAATACTCCAAGAAATCAAAAAAACAACACAAAAAAGGAGAGAACAAAAAAAAACCTTAAAAGCGCAGGGGGTGGTTTAACGAACCCGAACCAGTACGCGGCGCTGACAATCGCACTCTCCGAAATAGACCCACCGCTCCTCATACACCGGCTGTTCCGGGTAGACGACCGAAGCACCGATCGTCGCATAGGGTACCGATTGTCTGCGTGACTCTGTGAGGGCATACCCCAACACCCCTCCGACAACCAACGGAACAACCCAGTTGTTGCGGTGCGACGGATACCCCATTTTAACATGCCGGGGAGCGTCATAGCGCCCCCCCCGATCATGTTCGCCATGCCCCGCATACGCCGAAACCGAAAAAATCATAACGGCACCCACGACGGTACCGAGAATGTGCATTGTTTTCATAGGAGACTCCTATCGATTAAGATAACCGTATTCTCTCACCCCAACGTGAAGCGATTGTGAACATTCTCTCACCCGACACGATTCCCGAATCGATGCATAGTGGCTTTAGGGGGTTGTAGGGACTTTAGTCCCTGCCACTTTACGGGCTTTGCCCGAAAAGTGCGTAACATCAGAAAATAAGCTAAAATAGCATCCAAAAAGGGGAACCATGCGTTGTTTACCACTATTGGGGGTGCTCAGTGCCCTCGTCACCCTCAGCTGGGGAAATCCCGAATGCTACGTACAAGGGTATGGCCCCCTGATCACCTCTGCCGATGAAACGTCGCTGCTCTTACGAGACGGTACCCGCTTCCCCTATCACACCCCGACGCCCAAAGGGACATGGGATGAGACCATCAATAATGCCGATCTCTCCGTCCAGCTCTCGCAAACCTACGATGCGGGGGGGATCGAAACCCCTCCTCCGTATCTTTTCGATCCGGGGCGTCTTCGCTACCAGCCCTTTTTCCAGGCCCTCTACGGCAAAGACAAAAAAGGGATCGAAGCCAATCTCGTCACCATCGAATGGCCGACGCTGAAGGGGATGAGCACACTTCGGGTCAACCGTGTCGGGGGGGTGGATCAAAAACTCGCCGCCATCGGACGCGAAATCGCCGCCCTCCCGAAAAAAGAGCGGATTTGGGCGGAGGGGGCCTCCACCTATGAGTACCGGGTGATCAAAGACACCGACCGCCTCTCGATGCACAGCTTCGGGATCGCGATCGATCTCGCCCCGACCAAAACCCAATACTGGAAAGATGAAGCCCCTTCCGAAACGGCTAGAATCGGCTACCGCAACACGATGCCCCTCTCCATCGTCCGAATTTTCGAAAAACACGGCTTTATCTGGGGGGGGAGATGGTACCACTACGATACGATGCATTTCGAGTACCGTCCCGAACTTTTCGCCCCTTCCTGCGTTTCTCACAACCGATGAACCGTTGGATGCAAATCGCCCATGACGAGGCGCTGCGCGGCATGGGATCGGATGAGGGGGGGCCGTTCGGGGCCGTCATCGTCTGCAACGGCGACCTAATCGCCGCCGCCCACAACCGGGTCCTCTCCACCAACGACCCCACCGCCCATGCCGAGATGGGGGCGATCCGCCTCGCATCCGAAAAACTGGGGCGGTTCGACCTCTCCGACTGCACCCTCTACACCACCTGCTACCCCTGTCCGATGTGTATGGGGGCCATTCTCTGGGCACGGATACCGACCGTCTATTACGGCGCTACGGAAGAAGATGCCGCACGGGGAGGGTTTGATGACGAGCGGTTTCACACCTTTATCGCCGACCCCGGCACCGTACTCGATCTCAGGGTGATCGACGGGGAAAAAAACCGGGAGTTGTTTGACCGGTGGCTGGAAAAAGAGAACCGAAAACTTTATTAATATCTGATGTTACGCACTTTCCGGGCAAAGCCCGCAAAGTGGCGGGGACAAATTTGTCCCCTGCACCCCCCTAAAGCTACCCGCATCTTTCGGATGCGGGAGATTACTAACTGATGTTACACACTTTCCGGGCTAAGCCCGCAAAGTGGCGGGGACAATTTGTCCCCTGCACCCCCCTGAAGCTACCCGCATCTTTCGGATGCGGGAGATTACTAACTGATGTTACACACTTTTCGGGCTAAGCCCGGAAAGTGGCGGGGACAATTTGTCCCCTGCACCCCCCTAAAGCTACCCGCATCTGTCGGATGCGCGAGAAAAACTTCCCTTTACGTACTTGCTAAAGTAAGGTGCGTAAGGTCAGTTAATACCAATGTGATCAAATTGTAATAATCCTCCTTTATACTGTACGTATTTTTTTTCAAGGGTTTTTTTATGGTTTCTCCCCACTCTCACTCACTCTTTGCAAACCTCTCCATCCGAAAAAAACTGACCCTCATTGTCGTTTTGGCGCAGCTTTTTGCCCTTACGGCGGTCGCACTCGGGATTACCGGGATGTTTTTGTCCAACGGATCGCTGGAAACGATCCACAGCCAGAGCCTTGAACCCCTCCAAAATCTCCGCACCTGTAAAAACGGGATCGAAAAAGAGATTCTCCACACCGCGACCGAACTCTCCGAGGGGGTTGGAGATTTCGATGCGGCCGCCAAATCGGTCGCCGCTTCCCATCAACAGCTCAAAGAGAAATGGGGAATTTATCTCTCCGGGGAGATGACCGACGAGGAGAAAGAGATGATTCCGGAGGCGAAAAAGGCAATGGAGAGGGCGGAACGTTCGATCGTTTTGCTGGAAAAGGCTATCGAAGCCAAACAGATCATGACGATTCTCGATCTGATCCAAAGCGATTTTCCCTACAGTCTCACCCCGGCTGCCGAACAGCTCGACACCCTGATCGATCTACAGATTGCCAATACCCAGGCGCTCTATCTGAGCGCACAAGAAGAGTTTAACCAGACCCTTCTCCTGATTGCCTTGATCTTCCCTGCGGGGATGATCAGCGTCCATATCATTTTGCACTTCATCTCCCGTGATCTTCTCCAAAAAACGGCCAATCTCACCCAAATCGCCCGCCACCTCCGCTCCGGGGATCTTCTCCACCGGATCGATGCACACGGGAGTGATGAGCTGGCTACCGCCGCGCACAACATGAACGACTCGATGGATGAGTTGCAAAAAATCGTCGGAAGCATCAAATCGGCCTCCCATAACAGCATCGCTTCGGCACAGGAGCTCAATCTCGTCTCTGCGGCCATTAAAAACCGTCTCGAAGCAAGCAGTTCGGATATCGTACAAACCCATACCCAAATCATCACCCTTCAGGAGATTGTCCACCGCAGCAGTGCGGCGGCACACGATACCGACGAAAAAATCTCTCAGGCAAACGGCAACCTCACCCACGCTACGGACCAGATTGCCCACATGAACGATGACATCCAAACGGTCGCCGCCAGCCAGCAACTCCTCTCCGAGGATCTTAAAACCCTCTCCGCGCAAGCCAAAGAGATCAAAGGGGTTCTGGACATCATCGGCGATATCGCCGATCAAACCAATCTCCTCGCCCTCAATGCCGCGATCGAAGCGGCCCGTGCGGGGGAACACGGCCGGGGATTTGCCGTCGTCGCCGACGAGGTACGCAAACTCGCCGAACGGACACAAGAGAGCCTCTCTCAGATCAATATAACGATTAACTCTATCGTCAATGCCATCATCAACACCAGTAAAAAAATGGACAAAGCCACCGAATCGGTGCTGATCGTCTCTCAAGACTCCAACACGGTACAAGAGATCATCCGATCCTCATCCTCTCTCATCTCGATTGCCGCAAGCAGTGTCCGTCACTCCAACGATACCCTTGCCCGCTTAATGGAGGGGATGAACCTCATCTCCGCCAAAATCGACTCCCTCAATAGAATCGCTTCGTCCAATGCTGCCAGTATTCAAGAGATCACCGATGTGGCAACCGGACTCGATCACAACACGGCCGATCTGAGCCGACAGCTTCAGAAGTTTAGTGTGTAAGGTTAGCGTTTAACGTCAAAAATCGATCATCCGCTCAACCGGGCGGCCGATGATCTCCTCAACCTCCCGAATCAAATTTTCCCGTATCTTTCGGATACGGGAGATTAACTCCCATTGAAGTACCCCTTAAGGCAAGGTGCGTAAGGTCAGCTTTAACATAAATGTAACACTGTTTTTTCATAATGCTACTCTCGTAACTAAACTATTGAGGAGAAAAAAGGAGGAAAATACCGAGGAGAAAGCCTTAACGATCCGTCTGCCATCAGAATTGCAGCTCTCAGGCAGACGGAAAAACGTGTTGCACGGCAACGTCAAAATTATAGCGTTTTTTGGCGCTGTTTCTCCGACGTTGTCGTGCATATACACCTTTCAAATGCACTCTTTTAAAATCTTTCGCATAAATGCGAAAAGCTTTAGGGGGTTGATATAAAAACAAAGGATATATATGTTCGATTTCCCCATATTCGAAATGCCCACGATCGGGCTCAGAATGCTCATGGCGATCAATGCCATCATCCACGTCTTCGTCTCGCACGGCGGTGCCGTCGGAGGATCGGTGGTGCTGGCACTGGCCGCATGGTGGACCAACAAACGGGGCGATACGGCCGGGTATGAAACCGTCTACCGCCTCCTCATGGTCTTTTTTATCCTCTCTACCTCCATCGGCGCCCTCACCGGAATCGGGATGTGGATTCACGCCAACATCATCAGCCCCAACGCCATCGGCGGACTGATCCGCGTTTTCTTCTGGAAATGGTTTATCGAGTGGATCGTCTTTAACTTCGAGGTGATCTTGCTCCTGTTCTGGTTCATGACGTGGAAACAAAAAGAGACTACCCTCAAAGGGCGCACGTCATCGGTACGTTTCGGGATCTGGTATGCTATCTCCTCCTGGGTGACGATGCTGATCATCACGGCGATTTTAGGCTTTATGCTAACCCCGAATTTCGACGGTCAGCCGTGGGTTGATCCGGAAGTCTATCCGGGTAACGTCAACTACAACAATGCCCTCTTTAATCCGACCTGGTTCCCCGGCCTTTTAATGAGAACCTTTAGTTCGATCGCGTTTGCCGCCGCATTGGCGATTATGTGGACATGGCTTATCACCGCGTTTAGCAAAGACGAAGAGATTCGCAATACCAAAGAGCGCCTCATCAAGTTTTTCGCGACGATCATGATGGTTACCGTTCCGGTCGCTGCGGCATTCGGGTACTACTACCTGTTGCAAATCCCCGAAGCGGCCCGTGCCATGATCCCGACGGCGATGATGACGCGTGCGTTTGCCGACAAAATGGATTTGATGTACCTGATTATCAGCGGTATCGGCGGTGCGGTGGTGATCACCACGATCATCGCCTATTTCTCCCCCAAGCGGATGCCCTACATTGCGGCAACACTCATGGTCGCGGCATTCATGCTCTTTTGGGGTTACGAAGAGCGTACGCGTGAGTTTATCCGCAAACCCTACCTCATCTATCACTACATGTACGCCAACGGTATCCGTGTCACCGACGTCCCCTATCTGAACAAAGTGGGTATCCTCAAGCATGCTGTTTTCGTCGATGAAAAAGACAAAGTGATCAATGAGGATAAATCAAACCTTGTTAAAGTGGGTCATACGATCGCTCGAATCGAGTGCCGCGCCTGCCATACCGAAAACGGGATCAACGGTCTTAAAGCACTCACGGCGGGATGGAGCGAAGCGGCTATCCGCAACCGTATCAACAACCTCCCCGGCGGCGGAACACCGTATATGCCTCCGTTTGTCGGAACCGAAGCGGAAAAAGAGGCTCTTGCGGCCTATCTCGCAACACTAAATAAAAGAGGAGAGATCAAATAATGAACTGGAAACTCCCTTTTGACATCCCCCTCGTCATCCCGACGATGGGACTCCCCGGCTGGTTTTTCGATACGCTGGGCGTAATCGTCTTTGTCGTGCATATCGCATTTATCTATACCCTCATCGGGGCATCGACCGCGTCGGTCCTCTATAACATCACGGGGGTATTCAAAAAATCCAAAACGGATGATGTGCTGGCCTACAAAATGACCAACCCGACCACTATCAGTGAGAATATGGGGGCATTATGGGGGGTCGCGCCGCTGCTGGTGATCTCGGTACTTTATACCGGATTTTTCTATACGGCGATTTTGAAAGTCTCTCCCCATATTTTGCATATCATTTACGGGAACATCTTCGCGTTTTTGCTCTCGTATGCGTACAAATTTAGCTGGCATGCCTTGCACCGCCACAAAGGGTTCCATATCGCTATCGGACTGGTTGCGGTACTCACGTTCTATACGTTGCCTCCGGTGTTTATGTCGATGTCAAACCTCTATTTACAGCCGGAGACATTTGCCACGGTTCAAACCATCTGGGACATTATGCTAACCCCCCTTACGGGCTTTCGCTTGATCAACTTTTTCCTCACGGCGTTTAGCTTTACGGGGATCGTCATGATCTATCTGGGGGTCAAATGGATCAAAGCGGGCGGCGAAGATGCCGAAGCGGGACGTCTGGCGGTCGATCAGGGGAAAAAATGGTTTATGTGGGCGGCTCCGGTGAACATCGCCGTCCTTCCGCTCGTCTTTTTCGCTTTTTCACCGCGCTTCAGCGAAGCGTACATCCATACCCCGTTTGTATTCCTGCCGTTTGCGGCTTCGGCAGTACTCACGATTCTCTTCTTCTTCCTCCTCAAACGCTTCGGCGATGAAGAGATGAACCTCGGCGATGCGACCAAAGCACTCGTGCTGATGGTAGCGGCCGTAGCACTGATGGCGACCGCTCGCCACGGTATCCGTGTCGTGAGCTTCGAAGAGCCGCTCAAACTTCAGGCCGAAGCGACGGAAAAATACATGACCGACGTTATCGCCGAATACAAAGCATACAAAGAGGAGATGAAAAACGCTCCGGCGGTTGTTCTCGATCCCGCTGTTTCATTAGCCGATTCCAAAGGGTGTCTGGCGTGTCACAGCATCGATGCACCGCTCGTCGGCCCGTCGTACAAAGAGATCGCCGCCAAAGGGCAAAGCGCTGAAACACTCACCGCTTCACTCAAAAACGGCTCAACGGGCAAATGGGGGGAAACTCCGATGCCTCCGCAAACCCTCACCGATGAAGAGGCAAAAACTCTCGTCGTATGGGTGTTGAAACAAAAGTAATACCAAACTTTATGAACTAGGTATACTCTCGTCATTTTGTGCTACGACACAAAACCCAATGCAAGAGATGGATCCCGTATCAAGTACGGGATGACAAAATGCGTATGTACCGTTAAAGATAGACGGTACAACACCCAACGCGTCATCCTCGGGCTTGTCCCGGGGATCCATATTTAAAAAGGGTCAACCCATTTTCGGTTCTCCTGCCAATAGTGTCGCTCTCCCTCACACGAGAGGGGAGGCAAAATCTTATGTGATGTTACGCACTTTCCGGGCAAAGCCCGTAAAGTGGCAGGGACGGCCCAGCCGGCACTGCGTGCATCGGCCGGGTTCCAAAACTAAAAAAGCCAAGCAGTTGGCTTTTTTGACGCTTTTCACCCCTGCACCCCCCTAAAGCTTCCCGTATCTTTCGGATACGGGAGATTACCAACCTTTTCGCACGTGTTTAGACAAGGTGCGTAAGATCAGATCTTATTTTAAAATAAAAAATAATATATATTATTCATATTAAGCTACTTAACAGAAATGTAACACTCTTTCTTCATAATCGCACCCTTTATTCTCTGTACTCTAAGGAATTACGATGACACACCGCTCTCTTCTCCTCGCCGCCTTATTGGCAACCACCTGCGCCGCGACCGAAAACCTCGGCATCATCGGTATCGATTCGACAACGATCGATGACCGTTTCCACCCTTCCAAAACCGAGAGCTCTTCGACGTCGACGGTCGACGGCAAAAAAGTGGATGCCGCCCACATCGAAAACCTCCAGCAGATTCTCCAAAGTATCCCGGGAATGACCACTGAGCTCCAATCGGGAGACAGCATCAAAATCCATATCCGAGGGGTTGAAAACCAGCGCTATATGGGGGAGAAACCGGGCGTTGCCGTCGTCATCGACGGAGTCCCCGTGTTTGAGCGGACCGGACGGGTCAATATCGACCTCGACAACATCGCCTCGATCAAAGTGATCAAAGGGGGAGCATCGTATCTCTTCGGTGACGATGCCCTCGCCGGCGCCGTCATCATCACGACCAAAAAAGGCTCCGCGAATTACTCCAATGTCGCCACCGAATTCGGCAGTTTCGGATATCAAAAACTCCTCGGGGAAACCTCCTTTTCCAACGATAAGCTCAACGGCCGCATTCAGGTCAGCGAACGCAAAAGCGACGGATACTGGCAGGATTCACAATACCTCACCCGATACGCCAACGGCAAACTCCAGTACTACATCGATGACACCAGCGATATCACCTTCGGTGCGGAGGCTTCCCACCGTGAAAAAGACTCCCACGGAACCGTCGAGGGGATGACACAGGCGCTGAATGACCCCAAAAGCGTCGCGGGGCGTGATTACGCGCGCAAATACGACGTCGATCTCCTCAAACTTTTCCTCACCTACAGCAAGGATTTCGGCAGCGGCTCCAATCTTCTCGTCAATCTCTACCAGTACGGTGACGATACCAAATTCGTCAGCTCTCCCCAAAAATACGACGGCTCCGGAGCGGCCGTAACCGATACCAACGCCTATACGACCCTCAATGACTACCATCAGGTACAACGGGGGCTTAAGGGCGAATACCGCAGCGAAGGGGAAAAGGTCGCCTATCTCCTCGGTGCGGAAGCCCGGAACAATGTCTATGAGAATAAACTCTCCTACCTCGTCGATTTCCGGACACGCCCGACCCCTCCGACCTATTCAGCCGGAACCGTCACCGGAGACAACAAAACATTCGAAAAGGTGTATGCCCCCTATCTGGAGGTGAAACTCCCCCTCGGCAGTGCAACAACCCTGACCCTCAACGGACGCTACGACACCATCCGCCTCGACTATAACGACAATCTCAGCACCCTTGCCCTCCAAAAAGATTTTAACGTCTACTCCCATCGCGTAGGGCTCACCCATACACTCAACGATGCGGCCACCCTGTTTCTTAGCCGCTCTACCGGATTCCGGGCCCCGTCGATCGATCAGCTCTTCAACGGGACGATTTCGCTGGATACCAAAACACAAAACAACCCCGATCTTAAACCCGAATACTCACTCAACTACGATCTGGGAATCCGGGGATCCGTTCCGGCACTCGACAACACCCTCAGCTACGAGGCGACCCTCTTTTGGCTGGAGCGCAAAGACTACATCATGTCCTCCATCGGCCAGTACACCGCCGCGACGACAACCAATCCGCAGCGCTACGAAAACATCGGCGGAATGCGGAGCAAGGGGGTGGAACTCTCCCTCAAAAGCGATTCTCGCAAAACCTTCTCGTTTGATATGGCCTATACCTATCTGGATGCCTCCTTCACCCAATACGACAACTTTTATCTCGGTCTGGGAAGCCCCTATCTCCCCACCTATACTCAGGTCCATTACAACCTGACCGGCAACTCCGTCCCGCGTTCCTCACCCCACGTCCTCAACCTCACCGGGAACTACAACGTCACCCCCTCCACCCTCCTCTCGGCGGAACTGACGGCGAAATCAGGCTATTACGCCGATGAACTGAACCGGTTGCCGATGCCCGGATACGAAGTAATCAATCTCCTCGCCCGCCATTCGGAAAAATGGGGGGGCTACTCGGTCGAAATGTTTGCCCGAATCGATAACCTTTTGAATAAATTTTATTTCAACACCGCGCGCGCCAGCAACGACCGCGATTACAACAAAGTGTTCAATCAAGAAGACCTCTCCCTGACCGTCAATCCCGGCCGTGTCTATACGGCAGGCTTGTCCGTCAAATTCTAGGGGGAGAGGATGAAAAAAATACTCACCCCCCTTCTCCTTACCCTCTCGCTCTACGGGGGACAACCCCTCCATTGGGCACCCCATCACTGCGATACCGGCAACCGTGCCGCATCCAAACACGGCGGCCACGGCGGTAGCGAAAAAACGATGTTTAGTCTCATGAACGGAGAAAAGGAGGGGGTAGCCCGACTGATTTTGCCCGATCTTTCGACCGAAGAGCTGAACATCAGCCACGCGATCGTAACCCTTCCCAAAACGCAGATGGGGGGATACGCCGCCTTGGTGGTCAATCAGCGCACAGGTACCGGAGTGAACAGCGCCATACGCTATCTCTCCTTGCACGGCCGTCCGGTCAAAATATCTCCTACGAAACTCACCTCCCTTCCAAAAGCCGTACTGGAGATCGTACCGGCCCCTCTGCACCGGGAGCACGACCGATATACCGGATCCAAAGAGTACCGTTTCCTGCTCACCTTTCAGGGAGAGCCGTTACCCCATACCCCCCTTATACTGGAGACGAACAATAAAACCTCTCAAACCTATACTTCCGATGAAAAAGGGGTCTTCGCGATTACCCTCCCCAACGATTTTAAAAATGTCAAGCCGGGGCGCAGCGAAAACAAACCCTCGGAATTTTTGCTCACCGCCACGTTAAAAGATAGCGGCCTCCACTACCAAAGTACCTTATCGATGCCCTACTACGCCAATCCCAACGATTATTGGCAATCCCAACAGATGGGGGCTATTGCTATTTTCTTCGGCTTTATCGGGGGGTTGCTGATCTACCGACGAACCACATCCAAAGGGGTAAAACGTGGATAAACTATTAACGATGAGCGCCCTGCGACGGGTGATTCAACTCACAGCATTTGTCTTTTTCGTCTACGGTGCGACGATATTCACCACCTTTTATACCGGGGACAAACTCACCCAGAACCTCCCCGCACTCTCGTGCGCCTACGATATGAAGGGGGGAGATTTTTGTACCCTGATCCCGTTGCAGCATCAGATGGATCACCGGGTATCGGGGCTCTTTACCCAAAACGCCAAACTGATGGAGGCCCTTCTCCCCACCCTCATTACGATCGGAACGGTTGCCGCGCTGATCCTTGTCCTAAATAAAGCATTTTGCGGATGGCTCTGCCCGCTCGGATTCTTCCAAGAGGTCATCACGATGATCGGTACCAAACTGGGGCTGACCCAAATCACCGCACTGGGGCGGGAGACGGTACTGAAAATCCGTCCGATCAAATGGTTTATCTTTCTCTTTTTGGTCCTTATTTTTCCGATTCTGACCGGGATCGGACTGCTAGGGCATGAATGGGGAGCTCCGTTTTGCGCGATCTGCCCCAGCCGTATCATGACGACACTCGCCACCGGCGACATGGCACAGGTCTATGTTTCCGAGGCGGGGTGGGGGTACTTCGCCCTCTCGTTGATCGCCGATCTCCTCTTTGGCCTCATGGTGGCCCTCGCCCTCTTTGTCCGCCAGCCCTTCTGCCGTATCTGCCCGATCCTCCCGATGCAGACCCTCTTTAAAAAAATCGGGCTTTTGCGCCTCGTCAAAAACGGCTCCTCCCATTGCGATGGCTGCGGACACTGCGTCAAAGCGTGCCCGATGGACATTTATGAAATCCAGGAGGTAGCGGCCAATCACGACATCACCCACAGCGACTGCACCCTCTGCGGACGCTGTATCGAGTTTTGTCCTCAAGACGGGGTGATGAACTTCAAATACGGCCCCCTCACCCTCCACTCCTCTTCGAAGCAAGGGTTCAAAAAACGGCTAAAGATCGACAAATGGTGGAAGGGGTAGAGAAGCCATCCGCATCTCTCAAATGCGGGAGATTACTACCTGATGTTACGCACTTTCCGGGCAAAGCCCGTAAAGTGGCAGGGACTAAAGTCCCTACAACCCCCTGAAGCTTCCCGCATCTCTCAAATGCGGGAGATTACTACCCTTTTCGCACCTATTAAGAGAAGGTGCGTAAGGTCAAATCCTAAAAATCAATAAAAAAACCATTCTCCTGCACTATCTTTTTCACCTTCGGGAGATTCTCTTTTTCAACCAATATCCGATACCCTTGTCCTTTAATACAATACTCTTGGAGCTTTTTATGATTCATGAAGAGCGCTAAAAGTTCATGGTTGTTTTCTAAATGGATGACGATCTGTTTGGGTTCTTTTTTGAGCAAACAGGCTCTTTTTTTAATTTCATCAAAAAAATCTTGAAACACCTTCGGCGGATTGGAGGCTATCTGATTGTAAAAGGTATCAATTTTGATCTCAAGCGATTTGTACGTGCTACACTCTTTGAAAATTTTGCTGTAGCTTAGGGCGTATCGTGTATCATCTATCTTTTCGGCGTAAGCGTCGAGCTTGGCAATCGTGACACTGTCGTCGGGATGGAGAGTAATGATCGGTTTATACTCATCCAGTTTGAGTTCCTTGATCTCTTTTTTTACCACGATAGGGGTGTAGATTTGTGCGAATCCAAAGACGTATCGTCCGAGATCGCTCAATCGGATATACTTCAAGCCATCCCATGCGGAGATGTACCTTTTCCCTTTTGCCTGTATCGCGCAAGCAGAGAGGGGATCATCGTATTTTAGCTCCAACAGCCCTAATGCCCCCAGATAGAAAAACATCGCTTTGAGTACCGGTTGAAAAAAAAGTTCATCATAAAAATCTTCACAGTCAACCATCGTTTTATCCCCAAATCCAAACAAATCAACGGGATCACACTCCAAGGTATAGGAGTCGGTTTTATAACTCGATTCAAGATGAAATTCAACTTTTCGGTAGGTGCAAAAGCTATCGATGTTTTCGAAACTTACCCAACCCTCTTTCGGCATTTGCTCAATCAACTCTTTGACAAGAAGAAAAAGGCTCCGTTCTGAGGTATCATGGTAGCTAAAACGGACCTTTTTGAGGTGGGAGGTAAAAATACGGGAGATAAAGAATGAGATGCGGTTATTCAATTGAAGATTCACAAATGTTTTCAATGATTCCAGCTCTCTGTTTTTAAACCCTTTTTGGATATAGATAAAGTGGTAAAAGCTGCGTGTGAGCATATCGTTAGCGTAGAGGTCCATCCCTTTTTCGGTAAAAAATTCATCGATACCGCCGGATTGTCGTAAAACGTTGAGCGTTTTAGCGGAAGGCTTTTCATTGGTATCGCTCACATCGACAAGGCGGTGCTGAATCATCTCGTCAAAAACGCTCATAAACCCTAAAATGCCGCTTTCATTGCTGTAGGTGTACTCTGTCTTTGCTATCTCCTGAGCAGGGATCAAAACATAATGATCCGGAAGAGGGAGAAAATATTTGAGCAGTTCGGCTAGGGTATCGTCAATCATCAGATGAGATACCGCACCGGTGTAGCCAAATTGCGTCGAATGGGTAATCAAAGAAAAAGGGCTGGGGAGCTGAACCTTATGGGTGCCGTAACTTTTGTCCGGAACTTGGGGTTTTAGGAGCGATTGAGGAAGTTTCGCGGCGCTTAATGCTTCGTACTCCCACACAAGATTCCGATAAAGTTCTACCGTTTCCGAAGTAGAAGAGAGTATCGATACAATTTTTTTTCTAAAAGCGTTGTCATTTAGTTTTTTTTCCATAAACTTCATCTGAAGATTAGGTGATGCTTGGGAAGATACAAGGGTATCCGGCAGTGAAAACCTCTCCTCAAATTCCAATAGTTCGAGAATGAAATTAAAAAAGTTTTGAAGGCTTTCTCCATAAAGATTCCGTAGAAGGGTCGATACGCGTTTGGCGTCGTACTCTATAAATTCCATCCATTACCCCAATAAAAATTCTAACTCTTGCGCGGTAATCTGCTTGAGCCCGCTCTCATCGCCGCTGATAATACGATCACTCAAATCCTGCTTCTGCCCTTGAAGTTCCAGAATCTTCTCCTCGATCGTCCCTTTGGTGATCATCTTGTAACTAAAAACCGTATTCTTCTGCCCCATCCGATG
Organism: Sulfuricurvum sp.; assembly: GCF_023229695.1. Classification (GTDB taxonomy): domain Bacteria; phylum Campylobacterota; class Campylobacteria; order Campylobacterales; family Sulfurimonadaceae; genus Sulfuricurvum. Next base: position 42,734 of record NZ_JALNYS010000017.1, on the reverse strand, counting down.
CGCTCGGTCAATCGCCTGATTTTCCGCCGCTTTGTTCCACCATGGATCAAAAATAAAGACATAATCGGCTTCGGTCAGATTGAGCCCAACCCCTCCCACTTTAAGCGTCATCAGGAAAAGGGAGATTTTTTTGTCGTTTTGAAACCGATCCACAAGCGCTTGACGATCTTTTGTACTTCCGGTCATTGTCAGATACTCATACCCCATCGAGTCGGCTTTTGCGGCGATGGCGTCGAGTGCCCCTAAATAGTTGGCAAAAATAAGGACTTTGTGCCGGTTGGCGACAATGTCTTCGAGAAGTTCAAACATCGAATCAATTTTAGAGGAGGGGATAGGGGTGTCGCTTTTGAGCTCCGGAACCGAAGCGATTTGACGAAGATCGTTAAAGGCTTGGAAGATAGCGAATTTGGAATTTTCAATCCCGCTTGAAGCAACTTGTTGCTCTAAAACTTTTTTATAATAGGAGCGCTTTTGATCGTAAAAGGCTTTATGCTTATCCTCCATATCGACGTAAATAACCTGTTCTTGCTTGGCCGGGAGCTCTTTGAGGACATCTTTTTTGAGACGTCTTAAGATAAATGGGGTGATTTTAGTTTTGAGTATTTGTGCAATCTCTTCATCCTCTTGCCCTTGTATAGGGGCAGCAAAATCATTTTTAAAATGGTTGATCGAGGAGAACATCCCGTTGTTGATAAATCGAAAAAGTGAATAGAGCTCAAAAAGGGAGTTTTCAATCGGGGTACCGCTGAGGGCAAATTTATGTTTTGCATTGAGCAGCATCATCGCTTTAGAGGCTTGCGATTCAATATTTTTGATGTTTTGAGATTCGTCAAGGATAATGGTATCAAACGCATACTCCTTGATCTGATCGATATCGTTACGGACAATGGCGTAGGTTGAGAGGATAATGTGATGGTTATCAAACTGCGCAATGTCGCGCGTCGTTCCGTAATAGAGATAAAAGCTAAGGTTTGGATTGAATTTAATCAGCTCGTTTTGCCAATTGGTAATCAAACTCTTGGGCATGACGATCAAAGAGGCCCGTGCGGCTTTTGGATAAATCATCGAAAGCAACCCAATCGCCTGAAGTGTTTTGCCAAGCCCCATATCATCGGCCAGACACCCTCCAAACTGATTGTCATACAGATATTTGAGCCATTGCATTCCGTATTTTTGATAATCGCGCAGGGTAGCATTATTGAGTTTAGGCAAACTTGTTTTAGAAGATTTCAGCGATTCGAAACCTTGATAGAACGCTTTGGATTGGTGAAATACTTTTTGCTCTTTTTGGGCGATCAGCTCTTCGATTTCCGGTAAATCGAAAAACGATATCTTGACGTTTTTCCCCTCTTTTTTAAAAATCCTCTCCAGCTTAGCCATGTAGGATTTATCGATAATCGATTTTTCACCATTGCTTAGGGGAATATAGGAGTGTTTTTTATAGAGATTAATCATATCGAAGAGATTGAACTCTTCCTCTTCGATCGTCACACGCACCTCATCGATGCCCAACAAATCGACTCTGTTTTTAAACGTCACGTTAAGGGTCGGCTTGCTTGCGTTATATTTATAGCTTTTAAGCTTATCACTGCCATACATTTCGCACGTACCGATGATGGTGTGTAAATGATGCAATATAAATTCGCCCGCTAACGCCTGATCGATCACAAAAAGGCCCTCATCCTCACTAAAACCAGCCTCTTTAACGGTTTTCTTAAGGGCGCTCAGCTGTTTATAAATGGCGGAATAGGTCTCAAATACATCACTGTAATCACATTCGTAGACGTTAATGCTTTTGTCAAACTCATGGATCAAAACAATTTTTGAGACCGTGAAGTCATTAAAAAATTCAGGGGTCAACCCGCCGATCATGGCCGATGTCCGAAGGATAAGTTCGTTGTCTGCACTCACTTTTTCGAAAATAACGGCCGGTTTGATCCGCTTTTTTTCCTCTTTCTCTTCTACGCTGTACCCGTTATAGTGTATGGATAGGTTCTCAAAATGGGTGAATACGATCGTCAGGAACTCTTCGAGTTTCTCTTTGTCGATAACGGTATGCAAGCTATTGAGTTTCGTATAGCTCTCTCCGACCGTACGAACCTGTTTTACCCGATTGCCGACTAAGACGTAGCTTGAGGTTAAAAAGGAAAAATCACTCTCCCCTTCCACAAAAGGGGCGATATAAAGCTTATCGTTTTCATCGATGGTTAAATCGACCGTTGCAATCCCGTCGTCAAAATAAATCTTTTCGTTTTGTGCGTATACGTTATCACTTAGATGAAATAACTCTAAAAGTTTCGGATGCTTGGAGAGATACATTTTCGACTCCGATTCACCCCAGCTAATGGTGAAAAAATCGTTTTCTCTGTGCTCTTCCAGCAGTTGCAGTATCTCTCTGTCCAAACCGTTATAAACACGATAGTCAACTCCGCTTAGCGGCTTGTTATTTTTATCGCAGACCTCGATGAAAGCACCGTTTTCATCAAAATCAATGACATAGCGAAACGAACTTTTCTCTTTAGCCCGCGTCAAAAAACTTTTTTGCTGTTTGAAAATATCCAACACGACTCAATTCCCTTTTCCATCCGATTCGAACCTATTTTTTTATGAATACCTGACCTTACGCACTTTTTTCAAAAGTGCAATTAGAGATCGGTTATCTCTCCCGCATCCGAAAGATGCGGGTAGCTTCAGGGGGTGGCAGGGACAGCTGTCCCTGCCACTTTACGGGCTTTGCCCGGAAAGTGCGTAACATCCGTGAATATTATAGCCCACTTTCCGAACCAAGAGCAGCGATCCCGGATTAAAATTCCAAAGAGCGTATCGTAAAAAGTCCGTTACCACTTCCCTTCCAGCGTGAAAAGAACGGAGGGGCGGGAACGCTCTTTGTCGACTTGCGTCACAAAAGCACCGCCCCCGTCGGAATAGCGGGAGGTCGTTTCCACAACGGCGTGCGTCATATTGTTAAGATTGATCCGGGCTTTGAAGGTCTGATTGATCCGCTTACTTGCGTACAGATCGAGTGTGCCGTATCCATTTCGCGTTTGGGCAACGCCGCTCTCATCCATCGGGTCCTCATAACCGCCGACATAACGGTAGGCTGCGCCGTAGGTGAATCCGTATCCTTTGGGGGTATGGTCCGCACCGATATTGCAGAGGACTCGACTGGTCTGTTTGATCGGCCGGGTATAGCCGCTGATGGTATTGGTCAGCGACGAATCTTGCACGGTGGCGTTTGCGAAGATTCCCAACCCCTCCAGATACGCACTCAGCGATTTTTTGAATTCCAGCTCCATACCCCACAAATCCCCCCGCCCGGAGTTGTAGGGACGCATAACGTAACGCCCCCCTTCCAACCGTGTCAGATTCTCGATTTTGTCATTGATCGTCCGGTAAAACCCGCTGACGCCGGCCACCCCTTTGTCTTCAAAAAAGTGTTCATAGCGCAACTCGTAGCTGAGCGCCTTCTCTTCCCGGAGATTCGGGTTCCCCGTCGTATCGGGGCGGTAGAGGTCGTTGTATTCGAGTGAACTTACGACCGAGGTCGTCATCTGGCTCAATCGCGGAAGGCGAACCGTTTTTGCGACGCTGGCACGGAGGGTGTCGTTTTGGCCGAACCGTTTGAGCAGATGGAGGGAGGGGGCGAAATAATCGATGTCCGATACGGTACCGAAATCGCGGCTGAAGGTTTCGTACCGTATCCCCGGGGTCACTACGACACTCTCGCCGACGTTGATCTCATCTTGCAAAAAAACCGCCCCCCGATCTTCGCGCATACGGACGTTGTCCGACGCAAAGGTGAGATCCGCCCCGTTCGCGCTGCGCCGGATCTCATCGCGCTGATTTGATCGGCGAAGATCGATACCGGTCTTGATGAAATGGTCGCCGACGAAACGCGAATAGTTGCTCTCCGCCCCGAGAATCCGCATAAATCCGTACTCACTCTGCCGACGCTCACTCCGCGTCGGCAGAGACTGGATCGATACGCTCTCCCCCTCATCGGTGAGCTGGTGGATTTTCAGTTTCCACTCCAGCAGTTCATCCCCCGATAGGCGGTGTTCCCCGCTGACCCCGGACCACAGCATAAGACTCTCCGAACGGTCCGATTTATCGATCTGCGTTGTGGGCATTTTGGAGCCGTCGGGATAGATTGTAGAGCCGCTCTCTTCGACAGTTCGGTTGAACGTAGCCGATTCGCTGTAGAGGTATTTCGTTTTGGACGAGGGGGTATAGACCAGTTTGGTCGCAAGGGAGAGGCTGCGGTTGCGCACGGTAATGTCGCGCTCTTCGCTAGTCTCCGTCGCCCCCCCCGTTTTGAGGGTGGATGCGCTATCATTTCGGGTGGTGTCCGAACCGTTCACGCTAAGGAGATAATTGAGCCTATCGATTTTCCCTTCCCGTTGTCCGAACACACTTCCGGTCGCCGATGTGCCGTAAACGCCTCCGGACCCTTTGAACTTTGTTTCCCCCTGCGATTTCGGTTTCTTCAAGACAATGTTGACGATCCCCCCCATCGATTCGGCCGTATGTTCGGCCGATCCGTTCGTCATGATCTCGATGTGCTCAATCATGTCCGGAGAGATCTGCTCCAGCGGACTCCCCCGATGGGCCGTGCTCGCCGAGGTCGCTTCCCCGTCTACCATGACGACGGTATACCCTTTTCCCGGCGCTCCTCGGTTGGCTTTTCCGTCCGGTATCGTCACCCCCGGCGTCCGTTTGAGGATTTCAAGCGCATTCAGATCGCCGTACTGCGTCAGTTCGGAAGCTTTGATAATCCGCTTGGCAATGGAGTTGTCCCGCCGTTCGTCCATGGCCGTATAGTCGTCGGCCACCTCGATTTTTTCCAGCGTCACCGTCTCCTGAGCATACCCGCACGAAACGGCGACACCCGAAGCCATTAGGGCAGCGATGATAGATTGAGGGATCCCGTTGATAGACCCCGCCGGTTTCATACCCATCGGATCAACCTAAATTTTTCTGTGCATCGATGTCCCACTGCGCCAGGAGACGTTCCATCCTGCGAAGCAGGATATTGTAGAATACGATGGCGGGGATCGCGACGACAAGCCCCATCGCCGTCGCTTTCAGGGCCAATGCCAGCCCCGTCATGATCTTTTTCGAATCAACCGCACCGACGTCCCCGAGGCTATAAAACGTGATCATAATCCCAAGGACCGTCCCCAAAAGACCGACATACGGCGCATTCGAACCGATCGTTGCAATCGTACTGACATTGTTTCCCAGGTCCAGTTCGAGTTCCTCTTTAGTTGCATACATTTCGATCCGAATCCCGCCATACGTCATTATCCGTTCAACAAAAAGCCACAAGGAGACAACACTCATCAGTACTAAAATTCCGATAATCCCATAATCAATCCCGCTATGGGCAAATTCCAACCAACCGCTATTTTCCATCTGTTTTTCCTTTTTACTGATGTTATGCACTAAAACGAATACATCCGTTTTAGTGGCAAGGACTAAACTCCTTTGCAATCCCCAAAACAAGCGAAGCGCGCCCGAAGGGATGTTTCCTGAAACGCTACCCGTATCTTTCGGATACGGGAGATTAACTCCCCTTTGGTCAGTTTGCCGATTCGCTCAAAAATGCATCGCATGCCAAAACCGCCGCACCGTACGACGTCGTGATCTGCGGATATTCCGGGACAAAAATTTTATGCCCCAGTTCGTTTTCGATGGCATTTACCAATCCGTCGTTCAGCGCCGGGCCTCCGTCGAAATAGATGGTCTCTTTGACCCCGACCCGCTTCACCAGCTTCACAATCCGTTTGGCAATCGAATAGTGGACCCCCGAGACGATATCTTCCACGTTGTGCCCATTCCCTAAAAGCCCTATAATCTCCGATTCGGCAAATACGGCGCACGTACTGCTGATCGAGAGGGGTGTACCCACCGATTTAAAGTGGTAATCACTCAGCTCATCCACCCCGATTTCCAGATTCATCGCGACGACATCGAGAAACTTTCCCGTCCCTGCCGCGCAACGGTCATTCATCGCAAAATTGACGACATTCCCCTCGCCGTCGAGTGAAATCGCCTTGCTGTCTTGTCCCCCGATGTTGATGATCGTTTTGATCTCTCCGTACTCTTTCGCGGCTTGTTGCGCACCGATGGCGTTGGCGGTGATCTCGCTGATATTCTCATCCGCCTCTTTAAAAAGCTTACGCCCGTACCCGGTAGCTACCGTATAAACGACCTCTTTTTCATCGATCCCCAGCTCGCGCAACAACTCCGAGAGAGCTTCTTGAGCGTATTTGTAGAACATACTCCCGCTCGCGCTGATCTTATACCCGACCAAATTTTTAGTCTCATCCGCCACACTGATTTTGATCGCGGTAGAGCCGATATCAATCCCTACAAAATAGTTCATTTCTTCTTTCTCTTTCGATTTTTTAAGGACTCGACAAACGCCTCAACCCGCGTCGTGAGCTGCCCGTGCTGTGAGGGGCTGTAATCGCTCTCGATATAGAGGATCGGAATCCCTTCACGCTCCATTGCCGCAAGAACGCTGCGCTGTTCCATCTCATACACCTGACACCCCGCAAACGCCTGATAGATCACCCCATCGCCGCTGTAACTTCGCACCAATTGGATGATTCGCCGTATTCGGTCGTCGTTTTGGGTGAATATCGGGCACGTACACCCTTTGAGGTATTTGTCCGATACCGAATCGATCATGTCGTAGAGATTCCACTCATCCACCGCCGCCATGTCGTTGAACATACGGTTCGAACTGCACGTCTCATCGGCGACGATGATCGCATCGCTCTGTTCGATGATAAGGGGGATTTTATAGTTCGGGAAAATCGGCGGTGAACCGGTATAGATGATACGTGGACTCGCTTTTCCTGCCACATTAACACCGTCGTTTGCACGTCGTTCCAATTCTGAAACCAGTTTTTCGACCGCACCGATCCACTCATCGATTCGATCAAAGAAAAACGCATTGGTGACCAAAAACATATCGACTCCCAAAATCGGAACCGCTTTGTTTTTCCGAAATTCGGTGAGCTTGTGGTAGAGCGATTGCACGTACCCCACCTTTTTGATCGCCCTCTCCAGATTGGACCTTGTCAGCTTTTTCCCCTGAAATTTGGAGAGCTTCACGGCGAAACTTTTGACACTCTCGCGCCAGTAATGACGACTCTCTTCACTCTCTTTGGTTCTGGGGAATCCGACGTCGATCACGGTATGTCCGAAACTCTCGATGATGGCTCCCGCTTTGGTTTTTTGATCGCATGTCGTCGGAGAAAAAGTGATGTCGGGCTTATCGAAAAAATTGTCCGAAGCGAACCACCCCACCGTCGCTTTGACCAGCGGACACGATTTTTGAGGTAACAGATCGCTTCCGATCTCATCGTCCGTGGAAAACCCGTTGCACAGCCGGATCGGTACGGCGTCCAGTGCATAGATGATTTCCGAGGGGATTTGAATGCACATCGTCCCGATTTTCGCTTTTCCCTCATGGAGCGGTTCGTGATGGCAATAGACTTTTTCGAACCGATCGTAAAAATAACCCATACTCTGGATCGGGAATTTAAAATCCTCTTTGAGAGCATTGAGGACGCTGATCGCCTCCATCGCCTTGTGACGATTCTGTCGCTGATGCGGCGTTTCTATCGTATGTTCAGTTTCCATGTTTCTCCCCTCTCTGATCCATCGCCATCCGCAGGAGAAACCCCTCTTTGGTCGATTCGAAAATGGTTTTTCCCATAAAAGCGGCTTCCAGACACCCCTCTTCGGGACACGCCGCGACGCATTTGAGACAGAGGGTACAATCTTCCGTCACCAAATTTTTGCTCGTGACGTCATCGGCGATCTCTAAGATATCCATATCGCACGCCCGGTAACAGTCGCCGCAGCGGGTGCATTTGCTACCCTCTTTGTTGAGTTTCAGCAAAGCCGGTTTGGAAAAGATATACTGCAACGCCGCCATCGGGCAAAAATAGCAAAAAAACCGTTTTTTGATAAACGATCCGACCAAAAACAGCCCGGAGACGATCATCCCCAGCGTCGTCATTACGATGTCCGTTTTCGAGGAGAAGTCAATGTAAAACTGGTTGAAATCTCCGGTAAACGCCGGGATCATCATCCGTCCCGGGCAGATGTCGCAAAAGGGCATCGACAGCCCGTTAGGGAGTTTGGGAAGGCCGAAAACGGAGTTGGCGATCATCACCGGCAGCAGCAGTAAAAGGATCAAAAGGATATATTTGACACTTTTAATCTTCTCGCGGTTCGCCCACGAATACTCACTGTACCCGATTTTCATTTTTCCCCGGAGCATACTCAGCCAGTCTTGCATCGTCCCCAGAGGGCACACAAATCCGCACCACCCTTTATTGAGGACCCAGAACCACACGATAAACATCCCCAGAGAAATCAAAAAGGCGTATCCGGCATACCCCGCAAACGTCTCCAGAGGATGTTTAAGGTCGTGCTGAAGCATTCCGACATAACATTTTCCCCCGGTCCCTTCCGAATTGTAGACGCAGGCAAATGTCGGAAGCTTGTTCCCCAGATCCAACCCGGCATAACCGCCGTACACGATCAGGAGAAACGCGACGATTTGAAACCAGAACCGAAACCGCACCAAATTCATATTATTGACGGCACGGCGCAAAGAAAATTTATTCTTCATCAAAATAGATCTCCTTGGGTGTTTTACGCTTGCGTCGTCGGTGATAGTAAAGTCCCAGTGAAAAAACCAGCATAACACCGACCGCCGTTGCGAACCCCAGTGTTTTCGATTCGTATTCGAGCGGCGACGCCCCAAACGACAGCGGCATACTCATCACATAATGGACGCCATGGTAAGCTTCCCCGCCGTATACCCCCGATTCGTTAAGATCGTAGGCCGCTTCCACGACCATTTTTTCGGAATGTTTTTTCTCTTTTTCAGATTTTGGGTAGGTGATTCTGGGTATTTCAAAAGAGACGGTCCCATCCTCAGAGGGTGCGATCCGGTTCGTCCATCCGGTTTCCATCTGAACGCTCAACGGGACGTTTTTCAGCAGTTCCCCCCGATAATAGAGCTTAAACGGTACGATATCCCCCGAATAGAGGCAGCAATTGATATGGTGTCGCTTGATCGGACGCTGCAAGATTAGATCAAAAGGCAATGGGGCAAAAGGCTCTCTCCCATACTGCGAATCGTGTGTTTTTCCGCGCACCTCTTTGAGAAGGGAGTCGACGATCTCCCCCTCCTTGTTATAGATCCGCAGAGTGGAGAGGGTGACCTCAAGTATCCCCTCATGTACCTCTTTGTGTTCAAAAAAGAGTTGATAACTCCCTTTGTACTTCGGGGTGAACGAGACTTCTCCGTTCGTCACCTTCTGTTGCGTAATCGTATTGTCCGTCTCCCGGATATAAACGACGCCATTGCGTACATCACGGACAATCGTATTCTCCTGCACCGTCCCCTTTCGTATCGTAACCGTTTTTGCCCCCGATTCCGGTTCGCCCCCTTTGCAGCACCCTTTTTTCTTGGACTCCTCCAGCCATAGGGAGGTATCGGCAAACGACGGAACCGTTAGGGAGACCATCGCTACCGTCACCGTTATTGTAAAGAGACCGCTTTTCAAAAGTGCGCGGCACACGGTTAAAACGTCGCCCGTAAGCTACCGAATACGACTCTGCCGGGTGAGACGTAATACTCCGTAAAACTTCGGTCAAAAAGATCATCGACCGAAAAGGACGCTTCCACATTTTTGTTCAATTTTTTCGAGAGTTTCACATCAAACAGCGTGTAACTTTTGTATTCGGCGGTATTGGCGTCATTGCTGTAGCGATCGCCGATATAGCGGGCGGAAATCTTGGTATCGACAAAATCCGGATTCGTGTACATCAGACTAAGAGCCCCCTTGTGCTTGGGAACTTCGATCAGATATTTCCCTTCAAGGGCCCTATTTTCTTTGTACTCTTTAATCTTCGATTGATTGTACGTATAATTTGCGGATACCCGAAGGCGGTCGTTAATCGGATAGGAGGCGTCCACTTCCACCCCCTGTATTTTCACTTTTCCGACATTACTCTTCGTTTGTGCCGCCGTATAGCCGCCGCCGGGCGGGGTCGTAATGTAGTAAAAGAAATCTTTTGCATCATTTTGGTACGCCGTGAGACTCACTTTCCCGTCCTTAAAAACCGTTTGGTCTACCCCGATCTCATAAGAGATAATACTTTCGGGTTTCAGGTCGGGATTGCCGTACCAAATTCTCGATCCCGATACAAACGTATTGTACAGATCGGACAACGTCGGTGCTCTATAGGCACTCCCCGCAGAAGCCCTCACGGATGTCGTATCACTCAGATGATGTACTATCCCGATTTTTGGACTGAACCCGTTGGTCGACGTGGCAGCGTAATAGGTATCGGTCGTGGAGAGAGAACTATCGTATCCGTGCCCGTCGTAGTTGGTCCAGGAGTCATATCGGCCGCCAAGATTAATGATCCAGTTTTGATCCAGAAAAATCTCATCCTGCACAAAAAGCCCTATGTATTTTTGTTTCCCCCGGATTTTAATATCTTTTCCGCTTCCGTCAATATAGTGGTTAAACCGATCGATACTCCCCTGCCGTACATCGACCCCCGCGACAAACGTACTGGTTCCGAATAGGGTATGGTTGGTCAGAGGAAGTGTTGTTTGTATCGTCCCGCCACGGTCTTTATTGGTATTGGAACTCTCATATTGAACCGCCGTTTTGGCCGTATCGGCTGAATCGTAATCGCTGTACTCCTCTTTAATAAACGCCTTGACCATCACTTCGACTTCGTTCTCAAACGTTTTCGTGTACCCCGCCGTATAGGTTTTTTGTTCCTGATAAAACGGGTTGAAATCGGCAATCGGCAACGTCCCCGTGGTTTGGTTGTCATAATACGAACCGGATACAAAAAGCGAGGATGTGTCATCCAGATCGTACGTCAATTTTCCGTTAAAATTGTTTCGCTTCGTCCCCTTATCACGCGTGTAGGATTTAGTATTGGCGGGAGTCTCCGGATTATACCCGTCACTGGTTGTTCTATCTCCTGCGAACAGATATCCTACTTTTCCCGCTTTCCCGATCGTTGAGAGCGAAGCGATTTTTGTGTTCATACTTCCATAACTGAGGGAAACATCTGTTTTCGCTTTATCCGTCGGTTTTTTCGTAATGATGTTGATAACACCCCCCATAGCCCCGGAGCCATAGAGCGCCGATGTCGCCCCTTTTACAATCTCAATCCTTTGTATCATCGAGATAGGTATTCGATTCCATTCAAGATCACCGCCGTAGAGATCGTTCATCGGGACCCCGTCGATGAGCAATAAAACACGCCCCTCGGTCGTCCCCCCAAGCCCCCTCATCACCACTTTATTCGACGTGCCGCTCGTCACCGCCCCCATACTGTGTTTCAGATCCAATCCGGAGACCTCTTTTAATAATTCGTCCGCACTTTGTGCGACGGAATTTTTAATCTCCTCTTCCGTGATCACGTCGATACTTGCCGGAACATCAACCACTTTGCGTTCGGTCCGCGTCGCCGTCACCGACACGTCCCCCAAATCGACGACGGTGTCACCATAAACACTACCGCACATGGCAATAGCAGCAAAAGATAATTGAATTACCTTCATTTTTTCTCCTTATGAAAAAATCATGTCCATTATTTCAAAGGAGTGTTACATTAGTGTTAATTGAATAAAATGAATTAACACTAATGTAACAATTTTATTTCATACTTCTATCTATAATTTTATTAGACAGCTGGTTTCACAATGGAGTTTCTCCCTCTTCTATCCTTATTCGTTGTAGCCCTCTCCTACGGAGCCACCGCGTGCATGCTCTCCTGCATGCCGCTACTCTCTCCGATTCTGCTGGCCAACAGTTCGACGCGGCAGGAGAGTCTGGCCCTTTTGCTTCCGATCACTGCCGGACGGATCACCGGGTACACGCTGTTGTCACTGGTCGCTTATATCGGCTCCGCCTTGATTCAATCTCTCCTCAAAGACAGCGTCTTGATGGGGTATCTCCTCGGAAGCGTCACCCTCATTCTGGCCCTCCGGCTCTGGAGCGCTCAGCGCACCGCCAACGGCTGCTGCACCACCTCATCACGTCCAAAAGTACAGGGAAACATCGCCCTCTTTGCGACGGGGCTCCTCCTCTCCCTGTCCCTTTGCGCTCCCGTCATGACCATGATGGCACTGAGCGCGGCCACCCCCTCACTCGGATGGGCCCTCCTTTATGGCCTCGTATTCGGTCTGGGGGCAACACTGCTGTGGTTTCTCTTTTTCTCCGTCGTCATGACGGCCATACTCAAAGAGAGCCTTCTTCACCTCCAACGCTACCGCCGTATCTTGGAACGGCTTGCCCCGATTGTATTGGGAGCCGTCGGAGTTGCAATTTTTAACGGATGGATACACCTATGAATACCCGAACCAAAGCCTTTACCCTCTCCCTCTCCTTGCATACTCTGATGGCGATCCTGGCCATGGGGATCGTCACCCAGACCCGACCCCTACACGAACCGATCGCCATCCCGCTGAAAACGATGAACCTCGTATCGCTGAGCAACCCCTCCGCCGAAATCGCCCCCGCCCCCAAGCAGATATCAAAACCGGCCATCCTACCGCCCCAGCCCCGCATCGCTCCGCTCACCCCCGTAGTGCAGCCGGATCGTGCTTTGCGCAAGGAGGCCCCGGTTTCAGCACCCCTTACCCAAATTGTTCCGACCACAGCCCCATCGGTTCCTACGGCAGCACCCTCCACGCAAGCCGTAGAAGCACATCCGGTTGTGTCCAAAAGCGTCTCCCCTCCCGTGAGTGAATCGGCCCCCGCCCCGACGGTCGAGAAAAAAGCCAAACCTGACGTGAACACGGCGAAAAAAAGCTTTTTTGCCGCATTGCGGGGTAAAATCCAACATCAGCTCCGCTATCCCGCCGCCGCACGACGCCGGGGGATGGAGGGGGACGTCACTATCCGCTTCGTCCTCGAAAACAGCGGAACCATTCACGATATCGACATCCGTCAGGGGGAAGCAATTTTTCATGAAGCGGCAAAAACGGCCGTGGCCTCCGCTTCGGGGATCGCCATCCCCGAGGTACTGTCCGAAACCCTTCCGACACAGATCGATCTGGTTTTGGAGTTTCGGCTAAACTAATCTGCAAAGAAAATCGCAATGCCGCCCCTCCGCCTTAAAGAACCGCTCATCCAGACGTGGTATAATTCGCGTCACTATTTGACTACAAGGCATCGCTTATGGGACAAACTATTACTGAAAAAATATTCTCCGAACACGTTGGAAAACCCGTTTATGCCGGCGAAATCGTCCGCTCATCCATTGACATGGTTATCGGTAACGACATTACCACCCCGATCTCGATCAAAGCGTTCGAAGACTCCGGCGCAACCAAACTGGCCAATCCGGACGGCTTCTCAATCGTCCTCGATCACTTCATCCCGGCCAAAGATATCGCATCGGCAAACCAAGCCCGTATCAGCCGCGATTTCGCCAAAAAGCACGCGATGAAAAACTTTTTCGACGAAAAAGAGATGGGGATTGAACACGCCTTGCTTCCCGAAAAAGGGTTGGTTGTTCCGGGCGACGTCATCATCGGTGCCGATTCGCATACCTGTACCCACGGTGCATTGGGAGCATTCTCTACAGGGATGGGTTCGACCGATCTGGCGTTTGCAATGATCACCGGAGGCAACTGGTTCAAAGTTCCCGAGAGTATCAAAGTCGTTCTGAGCGGCAAACCGGGCACCTACACGACAGGTAAAGATATTATCTTGGAAATTATCCGCATGATCGGCGTCGACGGCGCCCTCTACCGCACCCTCGAATTTACCGGAAGCACGATCCCCTACCTCAGCATGGATGACCGTTTCAGTATGTGCAACATGGCGATCGAAGCGGGTGCCAAAAGCGGGATCGTCGCATACGATGAGATCACCGCCGAATTCCTCGCCGATAAGCCTTTGGCACGTGAACCGAAAATCCACACCTCAGATGAGGATGCGACCTACGTTCAGATCCTTGAGATCGACGTGGCTGCCCTTGAGCCGGTTATCGCCTATCCGTTCTTGCCGTCCAACGGCCACAGCATTACTCAAGCAGTCAGTGACAACATCAAAATCGATCAGGCATTTATCGGAAGCTGCACCAACGGCCGCCTCAGCGACCTTAAAATCGCCGCTGAAATCCTCAAAGGCAAACGGGTCCATCCGGATGTGCGCCTCATCGTCACCCCGGGAACCCAGCGGATCGTTCGCGAAGCGACAAAACTCGGCTACATCGACATCATCATCGATGCGGGCGGTGTTGTCTCTAACCCGACGTGCGGTGCATGTTTGGGTGGATATATGGGGATTTTAGGGGATAATGAAGTCGCCGTCGCTACCACAAACCGCAACTTCGTCGGACGGATGGGTTCACGCAGTTCAAAAGTCTATTTGGCAAACTCTGCCGTAGCAGCTGCTTCAGCGATCACGGGATATATTACTGATCCTGCAACTATAAGCTAAGAGATTTCTCTTAGCACTACTTCTCCAATAGAAAAAGTTATTATAAAAAGTATAACCTGAACGCTTTTGTTATATATATTTATGAACAATACCCCTAAGACAGTTTTTCACCATTCCCATAAACTTGAATCACTGAGTAACTGATGTTACGCACTGGATTTGTTTTCCGTCATCCTCGGGCTTGACCCGGGGATCCATCCCCATAAGAGAGCTGGATTCCCGATCAGGTCGGGAATGACGGAGCCAAAGGCAACTTTGAATGGCTTAAATCAATAATGTGCGTAAGGTCAGTGAGTAATTTTTCGATTCTACTAGTGAATCATAGAATACAGTGTAAAATTTGTCTTTACTGAACTGCCCTAAAGTCATATCAAAATCAGCTAGTTCATGATTTGTATATACATCATAAATTTCGCTAAAATCTATAAACTTTTAACATTGGAGCTCATGTGAAACTTTTGAATGAAATTATTGAAGCATTAAGTTCACAGGATTCTTTACCGCAAAGAAACAATACATTAAATATGATGAGAAAATATAGTGAGTCAAGATGATATCCTAGCATTAAGTAACGAAGAGTTTAGCCGTATTTATCTTGAAAGACTATCCAAGCTTAGAAAAGAGATATCAAGTATAGAGGCATACCAAAAAAAGAAAGCCAAACCCCTATCTAATAACCAAAAAGCGATCTATAAAATGATCTCAGGATCAGCCCAGTCTGCTATCATCACTGTAAATGATATTAGCATTATATTTCATATAGGGAATCGAAAATTTGGATTAAAACATATCTTGATGAGACACTATTGTGATGATTGCGATGGCAAAGTGTCAGCGATGGATATTATAAGTATTGAGCGATTTTTAAAAAAGAATCTCACATTTAGTGAAAATCAAAATAAGTATGGATATATCTATGATAAACATGTAGACGGAAATGTAGAAAAATACAAGCTATTGCTTTTCAAAGATGTAAACCATGATAATGTATTGAGTGTGTATAAAATAGAAGCTGAATCGGGAACAGGGGCAAACTCTCCGGTAGATAAATCTACGGAAACCTCTATGGGTGAACTTATCCTTTCAGAAAAGTAGAGCTTGGGATCCCGGTCCCATTTAATTCAGGACCAATTATATATAAAAATATTTTACAAGTCAATAGATAAAATTCGCTTCTTCGTCGGCGTATACGGACCGTAAAATTTATACGGGTTAGGCGTTAAATATTAACTTTCATCCTTCCTAGCATTTTGAGGATAAATTCCGCTTTTGCGCGGATGGAATCAGCTGACACGTTTTAAATCTTTCAAAATATATTTTTGACCTATCTCATTTAAAGAGGTGAGGGAGATTAAATCGACGGGGAGAGAAATCTCTTTTTCGATTTCACGCTTGATCTCCATGATTTTGCTAAAGGAACCGAAACCACCGTTACGTTCGGCGAATTCGGCAGGATTGGGGATTTCATAGAGCAAATCCAAATCGCTCTTGTCCGTCTCTTCACCTCGCGCATAACTGCCGCTGACTCCGATAATAACAAACCCTTCTGCACCAAAACGCGATTGCAGCTGCCGGAGTTTTGATTCTAAATCAGCGGTCATTTTTTCCCCATTTTATGTTGCATTGTTGGGTAATTATAACACAAGAGAAAGCTTAACGATACTTCTCTTCGATCCCGATCAGGGTTCAATAAACTTCTGCCCCTTCTTCTTTTTTACCCCTTTTTCAAAAAAAAATGCACAAGATCCGCTATCTAATATTCAGACTTAACATCGAACACGATAAATAATATACCCCACTACAGCCGTCCCCAACGCGACCATTCCAAACAACCATGCAATAGCATAACCCAAGGAGAGGATAGCGATCATCGTCACGGCTCCCAGAACCATAAAGAGTGCGTTTAGAATGTTATTTGCGGCGATGATCCGTGATCTCGCTTCAGGTGCGCTACGCTCCTGAACCAGCGCATAAAGCGGAACGCTGTAAAGCCCGCCGAAGATTCCCAGCAGTGTCACATCGGCAACAATCCGCCAAAAATGGAAATTCTGCGACAATGCACCGGAGGGTTCAAACGTTCCGATCCCCCATGCAAAATCAATCCCTGCAACCGCCATCCCGATCCCTCCGGCAACGACAATACCGTAGCGGACATGATGGTGACTGAGTCGTTCACACAATGCCGATCCGACACCGATCCCCAGAGTAAAGAGGGCGAGGATCAGCGTCACCGTCTCCTCACTCCCCATCAAAAGATCTTTCACCAATGAGGGGAACTGCGAAAGGAGCAACGCCCCATAGAGCCAAAACCACGAGATTGCCAAAATGCCTAAAAAGACGAGACGATCTCGATATGCCAGCGAAAGTGCATCCGAAGTGTGTTTCCAAAACCCTATCCGAAACGGTTCTTCGCGGTGCGGAGGCGGTGCAGAGGGGATATAGCGGCTAAAGAAATAGCCAACCACGGCAACAATCAATGCACACGATGAAGCGATCACTCCACCCTCAGGGATTGCGGCGAGCGCTCCCCCCGCAATCGTCCCCAGTAATATCGCCCCGAACGTCCCCGACTCGATGAGCGCATTCGCCCCGATTAGCTCATTTTCCCTCATATGTTGGGGAATGATGGAGTATTTGATGGGACCAAAGAGGGTCGAGTGCATCCCCATCCCGAATACGACCAAGAGCAGTGTCGTAAAAGAGTGGGTGGCAAATCCCGCCACGGCGACGATCATCATTATGATCTCCCATACTTTGACGATCCGTGCAAGACGCGCTTTATCGAGTCGATCGGCAATCTCTCCGGATAATCCTGAAAAGAGAAAAAACGGGGCGATAAAGACCGCTCCGATCAGCGGAGCGAGGAGAGCTGAGGATATCGATGTCCACTCGGCGGCTTGAAACGTGAGAAGTACCGCGAGGGTATTTTTATAGAGGTTATCGTTAAACGCCCCTAAAAACTGGGTACCGAAAAGGGGGGCAAAGCGGCTTGTGCGAAAGAGATAAAACGGCGTGCTCATACGTCCGCCGCCATCGATTTGAGGGTGACGTAATCGGTTTTACCGGTACCGAGAACAGGGATAGCATCGACGTAAACGATTTTGCGCGGGACGGCGATCTCAGGGTATCCTCCGGCGCGCGCTGCTTGTTGGAGGGTATCGCGTTTAAGCTCTCTGTCGGTGGTAAAGAGGACGAGTGCTTCCCCTCTGGACTCATCACTTTGGGACGACGTCGCGTGAAAATGGCTCGGCGAAGCCGTAAGGGCGAGTTTCTCGACCGATTCGAGGGAGATCATCTCCCCCGCAATCTTGGCAAACCGTTTTACCCGTCCTGAAATACGGATAAAGCCCTCCTCATCGATGGTGACGATATCGCCCGTGTCGTACCATCCCTCACCCGCATCGGAAGTAGGTTTTTCGAGGAAACCGGGACGCTCGGAGCGCAGATAGCCGTTCATAACATTGGCACCTTTGACGTGCAAAATCCCCCCCGCATCGATCCCCGGAACAGGGATTACTTTCGTCTCGATCCCCGGCAATACCTGCCCGACACTACCGCTTCGGTAGGACATAGGGGTATTGACCGCGATGACGGGAGCCGTTTCGGTCGCTCCGTACCCTTCGAAAATCCGTATTCCAAATTTCTCAAACCACAAATCACGCACGCTTTCGGAGAGTTTTTCTGCCCCTGCCACAACATAGCGCAAACGATAGAAATCGTACGGATGGGCATGTTTGCCGTAATTGTTTAAAAATGTCCCCGTCCCGAACAAGATCGTACACGATCGGTCATACGCGATCTCAGGGATAACCCGATAATGCAGAGGCGACGGGTACAAGAAAAGACGTATCCCGCCCAAAATGGGGAGCAGTGTTCCCGCCGTGAGTCCAAAAGAGTGGAAAATCGGCAGTGCATTAAGCACCTTATCTTCGGTGGAGAAATCGACGATGGCACGGATTTGGGCGATGTTTGCCAAAATCGCGTTATGCGAGAGAACGACCCCTTTGGGTTTCCCCTCAGACCCGGAGGTAAAGAGGACAACGGCAGGCGACGCCGGATCGGATTGAACACTTACGGCTCGCGGGAAATAGCGCGCGTACCCCATCAGCCAGAGTTTATTGGACAGTGTCATCTCCTCTTTGATATCTTCGAGATAGAGGATGCTTACACCGTCTAATGCACTCAATTTGGGCTCGAGTTTGGCTTGTTCCACAAACGCTTTTGAGGTAACGATGGTTTTGATCACGGCCCCCTCACACGCACTTTGCAATCCGTCCACTCCGGCAGTAAAATTGAGCATCGCAGGAACACGTCCCTGAGAGCTAAGGCCCAGAATCAGTGCCAATGTCGGAACCGCTGTCGGCATCAAAACTCCGACCGTTTCACCGGATACACTGTGATGCCCCATCAATCGCCCCATCCCCAGCGTCATCGTAAGAAGCTGGCGATAGGTGTATTCGATCTGCTTTGTGTCTTCGACGATTTTACGAGAACTCCCATACCTATCAACGGCATCAAAAAATGTCCCGTGCAACGTACTTGGCCGACGGGATTCGAAAAGACATTTTTGCAGCAGTGTCCGCATCGCCTCACCCGATTTGGTACGTCTTTGATGAGCGGTTCCCCCCTCTGTTATGGTCAGTTTTGTCGGCGTACAGTAGGTGAGGGTAATCTGAGGAAACCATCGGGTCGGATGATCGTTTCCCATACGCGACAGTGTACTGAACGTCGCCCCCTCGATGATGATCGGATGGATCGTCGCTGCGGTTTTAAGGGTAACGAACGCCGAACCCTCATAGATTTTCATCAAACTCCCCGTCGTTGTGATCCGCCCTTCCGGGAAGATAACGACCGGGCGTCCGCTCTCGACGAGTCGAATGATCTGCTTGATAGCCATCGGATTAGCAGGATCGACAACGAGATATTCGCCGAGTGACAGGAACATCCGGACAAGCGGGCGTTTAGCGATTTCGGTATTGACAACAAATACCGGTTGAATCGGAAGAAAAAGCCCTAAAATTAATCCGTCCAAAAATGACTGATGGTTGGCGATGATGACCGTGTGGTTTTCTTCGCGTTGAAACTCTCCGACCACTTTTACCCGAAATAAAAAGCGGACGATCGTATACAAAATCGCTTTAATCATTGAACGTTTCCTTTTAAATAATTCAGAACATTGCCAAAGGTCTGCTCCAATAACGGCTTGTTGATCCAAAACCACACCTCTTTCCCTTTTTTCTCGCTCAAGAGCACTTCGGCCTGACGGAGGATTTTGAGATGGTGAGAGACGGTAGTACGCGCCAGTGTCGAGGCATCGGAAATCTGCCCCGCCGTGAGCCGCTCGTTCGGTTCAAACAGCATCAGCATCCGCTGACGGTGTTCATCCCCCAACGCGGTAAAAATATCGGACATCGGTTTCCACTCGGGTGGAAGAACGTCGGTGTAATTGGTTTTCATGCGGCTGTTCCTAATAGTTTGGTGTAGTTGGTATAGATGGGACTGCTTGCTGGGAAATATTCTAAAATCGCTTTGGCATAGCGGTCAAACGGGTTCGCTTCGCGCGAGAGGGCAAAGCGTTTGCGATACGGTAGATCGTAACTATTGAGCATCGTGCTAAAGGGGACGGGGAAATCGGTGCCGAAGAGGAGCTTGTGATGGATGTCGCTCTGTATGCTCAAATGTCGGAGCACTTTTGCTCTCACGGGGGTGAGGAGGGCGCTGATGTCGGCGTAGAGATTGGGATAGCGCTTGAGCATATCGATGAGGAGGTAATACTCGTCGTTAAAATGTTTCGGATTTTTGGAGAGGGCTTTAAATATTTGGCGCGGCTCATAGGTGAGTGCCATGTGGGCGCAGATCACCTGAACTCCTGCCTCCAAAGGCTGATCGAGCATCTCGATACTCTCGCACGATTTAAAAGAGTGCACACTGCTCTCACTCCCCACATGGACGATCAACGGTAGACCACGCTGTGCCAGTTTGTCAAAATAGGGACGGTAACGCGCTTCGCGGGTATCGACTCCCCAGTAGTTTTGCAAAAACTTTGCCCCCGCAAATCCCGCATCGGCGTAACGGTCGATGAGATCGAGGGCATCGGGGCGTTTTGGGTTGATGGAGAAAAAGGGGATGATAACATCCTCATTCCCTCGGTACAACGCCGCTACGTCTTCATTGGTCGCACAGACGGTGATGTCTTTGTGAAGACTATTCCCCACATCATCGACCAGATCATCGACACCGAAAAGGACAATTTTATCAACATGCTGAGAGTTTCTGACTGATTCTACCAGAGCACGGGTGTATTCGCCATACGGATCACGCGCGAGCGCTTTGTGGTCCATACCGAACTTTTTAGCAAAAAAGCGCAATGCTATTTTGTCATACGAGCGTTGGAATGCAACGTCACTGCTGAGGAGATGAGTATGGATATCGATGGTTTTCATAACTATATTCCTAAAAACTTAGACATATCGAAATATTAAGGAAGCTTACCTGAATTTTTCCTGAGATTGATACCTTTATTTCCTTTAAATACATGGCAGTATTTTAGTATAAAAAAACTAAAATTAACTTATTTTTACGATTAAATCTCAGTCGGATTGTCTCAAATTACTGCTATACATCAACATTCTCACAGTACACTAGCCTCAAAATATAATAACCGTTATATTTCAGATCAGCTATACTTTTGAATCTAATATTTGGAGTTACCATGCGTTCAATTACTCTCGCAACTTTACTTTTATTCGGTTCTTTACAAACAGCAAGCGCATTTGATTTCGGTTCTTTGATGCAGAGTGTCGCTCCCGTAGCCACTGCCGTTGCTCCGGTTGCCGACAATGTGCTGGTTTCCAATCCCCTGATCAAAAACATCACCACGACTCTGGGCGTCACCCCGACTCAAGCCATCGGAGGGACGGCAGCCGTACTCAACGACGCCAAAGGGAAAATGAAACCCGCCGATTTCGCCACGCTGACCAAGCAGGTTCCTCAGGTCAAAACTCTCCTTGCTGCTGCTCCGAAGGGGATGCTTGCCCTTGGAAATACCGAATCGCAATTCTCGATGCTCGGGATGGATGCTTCAATGATCACCAAATTCACGCCGTTGGTATTGGACTATCTCCAAAGCGGCGCGGCTCCGGGAATGGACAAAATCCTTTCAACCGTGTTTGCCCAGTAATGTTTGCCATCCCCTGCATCCTCTTCGCCGGGGGAAAAAGTTCCCGAATGGGGGAGGATAAATCCCTCTTGCCGTTCGGAGGATTTCCCACCCTTGCCCAATACCAGCACACCCGTCTTGCAAAACTCTTCTCCCGTGTCGCGATCTCAACCAAAACCGCCGACAAATTTGATTTTTCCGCCGAGTTTATCCTCGATCCGGCCAATGTTGATTTTGCCCCTACGGCAGGTTTTGTAAGCGCCTTTGCCTCTATCAGAGACGATAGGATAATGGTCCTGAGCGTCGATACCCCTTTTATCGATAAAGGGGTATTTCAACGGTTGATGGATGCGGATGAAGAAGGATTGGATGCCGTCATCGCGAAAACGG
The DNA here is from genome assembly GCF_023229695.1 of Sulfuricurvum sp. Classification (GTDB taxonomy): domain Bacteria; phylum Campylobacterota; class Campylobacteria; order Campylobacterales; family Sulfurimonadaceae; genus Sulfuricurvum. Next base: position 20,669 of record NZ_JALNYS010000017.1, on the reverse strand, counting down.
CGGAAGGGTCGCATCCCTTATGCGGTATCTATCATCGATCATTGCTGGAAGAGTTTGAGAGAATGCTGCGCGAAGGGGATCACCGTTTAGGCAAATTACTCGCTTCGCACCAAACCGAATACGTCGAATTTGAGGAGGAAGAGGTGTTTGCCAACCTCAATCATCCGCACGAATATCAAGAGGCTCTTTCTCGCTTTTGCGAACAAGATAAATAAAAATGGCAAATACCAACAATAAAAAGGCCAATGCCCCGATCAATGCCGAAGCGTAGGGTAAATCTTTGTAGTTGTGTATCGAGATCTTAAAGACCACAAGCAATGCCTCGATCAGCAACGCGATAATAATGGATGCCGAAAAATTGATCAAGGTTTTCGCATTAAACACATCGCTGACATGTTGCGTTTTCGGAAGTACCTCTTGTTCAAATATGGTTTTTCCCAAATCATAGACCGCAAGGCCGAGCGTCAGTGCGATAATGGGTTTAAACACCGCATCGATCGTCAGTTCATCGCTCCCGAATACGTATCCCCCAAAAGTATAAAATCCGTACAGTACGACGAACAGACCGAAAAAGAGAAGCCCTCCTCCGATGATTGCATACGAAGAACGGTTAACCCGCTTAAACACATCATCCTTTTCGATCAAATCAAACCGCTCCAGCAGTTTTCGGAGCCTAAAATCCAAAAAGAGGTACTCTTCCCCTACCGCATACACCACGGTGATACACAGATATCCCGTCGCCGTTGAAATGTAGGGCTCACTGATAAAATACCCTTTCTGGATAGCGACCTCATCGATCAGATAACTCCGATCCACCCCGATATGGTGTGCATCTTCTCTATCATAATAAATATTCGAAGAGTTTTGGACGAACCCCTCATCGCTCTTATAGAGCAGCTCAAGACTCGGAAATGTTTTATAGAGCCTCTCGATCAGTGATGTATTGAGTATTTTTAGATTGACATTACCCAGTGTCGTCAAAATAAATTTTTGAATCAATGGGGCATTGGCATTATAACTTTTAACCAAATTTTGCATCATTTTCCCCTTTTTTATAAATCGTATTATTCTTTTGTGGATTACCCGTTTTCCGTCTCCGTCACGGTTACACATGCGGAGGGAAGCTTTGAAAGGTTAAGGTGCCATGAGGATTCGGGATTTAGATGCCATCTTCAGCACGACCCGAATCTCATGGCAAAACTATAACCAAGTTTTAATCATGCTTATGATTATTTTTTAATCATTCAACAATTTACCCCCTCTTGCTATAATTAGGAAAACAGAATAAAAGAGTAGGTACGATGAACTTAACCCATTTAGATGAACAAGACCGCCCTAAAATGGTCGATGTCTCCGACAAAACTACCACCTCCCGAATTGCCGTCGCCAGCGGGTTGATCACGATGAGTCAGGATGCTTTTAATGCCGTCATCCACCAAACCGCCAAAAAAGGTCCGGTACTTCAAACCGCCGTTATCGCAGCCATCATGGGGACCAAAAAAACAAGCGACCTGATTCCGATGTGTCATCCGCTTAACCTCAGCGGCGTCCATTGCGATGTTGAAGAGCTGCCGGATCTTCCGGGTTTTCGCCTTACCGTTACGGCCAAACTCAGCGCTCAAACGGGAGTAGAGATGGAAGCGCTCACCGGAACCAGTATCGGATTGCTCACCATCTATGACATGCTCAAAGCGATCGACAAAGGGATGGTCATCGGGCCCATTCAACTGGAAACCAAAGAAGGGGGGAAAAGTGGTAATTATCAACGAAACGACGCAAAAGCTTGAATTAACCTATCCGTGCACCTGGTGCTATAAAGTCGTCGGATACGAACGTGCCGGCATCGAAATCGCGGCTATGGAGATTTTCTGCGAACGGAACTATTCACTTGAACCCTCCAAATTGAGCCGGGGCGGCAAGTACATCAGCATGAACTTAGAACTGTTGGTGCATAATGAGGACGAACGAACCTATTTTTTTGAAACACTCAAAGCGCATCAACACATTAAAATGGTTTTATAAAGTGCACTATCGCACCGGATTTACGGCCGAAGAAACGTAGTGTTAGCGTAGCTGATCGGGATGTATTCCGATGACGCATATCATAAAAGGAGCGATTATGAATCTCGAAACATTTAAACGCGATATAAAAACAAGGTATAAATCTCTCCCGGACGCTTCAATGGAGTCCAAAGTTGAATCGATTATGGGATCGATTCGAAACGATTGGTCCATAGAGCCCAAAGAGCTCACCCTTCCCGAGATGCACGTCCTCACTGCCGCCATCCTCGAAGAGGAGACGGTAACACTTCACGATACGATCGAAGATCTTCTTGCCCAGAAAGAGCGCTTAGAGCGTCAGATCGCCCGTAAAAGCGATGAAGTCCAGCACGTTAAATACTCTTTGTTCAATACGCTCGAAAAAACAATCGGGGATGATCCCGCCGTCTTGGAAAAACTCCACCAGATCAAGCTTCAGTCCATCGACCTCCTTGACCTCCTCCAAGAGATGGTTGAATCGGCGATTATCACGACCCTCGAAAAAGGGTCCGATATCGAAGATACCCTTCATGAAATCATCAAAGAGATCACCTTCCAGTCGCTCAACGCAAGCGTACTCAATGCGATACGGATTCGCCGTATCCTTGCCAGCATCCTCCAAAGCGCCATCAACGTTGCCGAAGCGACCCCGAATCAGGCAGAGACGATTTTACGCGGAACCCTGCTGGGTATCCGTACGGCATTGATCAAATCGATCGAAAAATTCCGTCAGTACCTTCTGTACCTCCCCGACGAAGTCAAAGCCCTTTATCGTGACGAATACAAAACCATTCAGGAGGAGCTGTCACAGATCGAAACCCTCATGACGCAGGTGCTCCACTCCCTTTTGAAAAACAACTCCGCAACGATGATCCAGATGCTCGAAAAGATCAGCCGCGACATCCGCTTCGACTCAGAAGAGATTACCGCCCTCTCCAAAGAGACCGTTGATCTGCTTCGAAACCGATTGTCCCAATTGACCAAAGGGGTTTCCGATCAACGAGAAAAGCTCCTCAATTCAAAATCGGCCCAAGAGGCAAAAGCGATGGGTGTACGCGCTTGGAGTGTCGCCAAATCGGCGATGGAGGGGGCAATCAAAGGGGCCAAAGAGGCAATGGATAAAAAATAGCCTTCATCGGCCTTTTTTACTCACATTCTTGTTGACTTGTTTCTCTTGTTCCCACTCTCCGAGACTGTGAAGGAGGGAACGATTGAAAATTTAAGATTGAAATCTCTATTTGATGATTATTTTTCATAATGATATTTACATGAAACGATGGCGATGGCGGTTTCAGTTATTTTATAGACTAACCGATGTTCGTCGGTGATCCGTCTCGACCAATATCCGGCAAAATCATGCTTTAACGCTTCAGGTTTGCCGATACCTACAAATGGATTACGGTCAATATCTTTGATAAGCGCTATAATTTTTTGATAGACTTTTTTATCGTTTACAGCCCATTCGTTAAAATCATTAAAGGCGCGACCTTCAAAAACAACCTGCTTCATCCAAAAAGTTTCGGGTCTGCCGTATGTAAATTTTGGTTATTTTGAATATTGGACATCGACTCCAAAAGGAGTTCTTTATTCACTTTTGAAGCGGATAAATATTCTGTCTCATCCATCTCCGTGATGGATAATTCTATCCGTTTATTTTTGAACATTTCCCGGAGTTTATCAATAAACGCATAGTTTAATTCGTTACTATCGAGAACAAAATTAGCATTCATTTTGCTATCCTTTCATTCAATATTTTTGCACTTTTAAATATTTTATCATAAAATGGCGTAATGAAAAATCAAGATTCGGCAACGCCGCATTTTTTTCGCTCCTCGGAGAGTTCAAACGGGGTACTTACATATCCCGCGCGAGCGTAAACATATTGGCATGGTTCGTTACAAAACTGGAACATCGGTCGCAAATCGGATCTCCCCCTTTGTAGGGAAACGGGCATCGGCACTCATGACACATCACCATATCGTAATGGACCAGCTGTTCTGAACGCTCATAGGCGATACTGACCAAATCGATCCCCTCTTTAGCGCTAATGGCTTTAGGCTTGCAAATGGCTTCACAAATACCGCATCCGATACATTTCCCTTGCGAAAAATAGATCCCCTGCTTATCCGATGTCGGGAAAAGGGCATCGGTCGGGCAAAACTGGGTACATTCCCCGCAGTTGGTACACGCATTAAAATCGATTTGTTTATTAAAAAAGAGGGAACTTTCCCCCTCTAAAATCGTCTTTTTCATCTCACCGACATGTTCTTTGAGCGAATTTTTAAGCAAAATGCGTTTTAACGGCATCCGCATATCGGGTAAAGCGTGATGCGCGGAGGTCATCGGCTGAAGGACGCTATTCCCTTCGGCTATGGCCACTTTTGCTTTTTCGATCCCTTTGCGAAAAAGTGCGCGCCGATCCGACTGTTCCTCTTTGACATCGATCGTTCCCACCCGATTTTCAAAACCGATCGTCTCTAAAAACCCATTAGCACCATCGATTGTGGCCCGGATTTTCGTTTCCAGCTTGCCGTTTTCATTCAATACGCATCCGGCACAATGACTCAGATCGCACGTAATCGCCTCTTTACCCCGCAATACCATCACCAGCATATGTTCGCTGTCAAATACCCCGAGACACGGGGTAGAAACCTTACACGATATCGCACTATTGTTTTGCTGAGCAAACGATGCGGCAAATTGATTCGGGTCGAAATTCTCAATTTCCAACGCTTCAGTCGGACAGGTACCGATACAACCGGCACATTCGACACACTCATTATCAAACAGTGTCAGTTTGTTACGAACGATATGAAAAGCCCCTTTGGGACACAAATCGATGCATAGACGGCAATCATTGTGGTAGTACTCATTGCGCAGACAGCGGGTAGCGTTAAACGAGAATAAATTGCTCTTTTGAACAAAATTCATATTACCCATTTTCTCCTCCGCCATTCAAAAATTCATAATCAGCACATAAGAACTCAACGATAAAATCACAGATGTCACGATAAAACGGCGTATCCGCCATACTCTTCATCCCTATCATATACGGTATCACCCATAAGAAAAGGTGTTTATCCAAAAATTCCAATTGCGGAGCAACTTCGTTACGATAAACCAGTGTCTGCATAAATGCAAGCTCTATGGAGAGGTGATCGGGAGCCATAAGCTCCGTCTGGTCCATATTCAGTTCGAATCCGTGGGTAAAATAAAACGCCATAACCGGATTTTGAAGTCCGACCAGTGTTTCATTTTTCGCATCCAATACAAAAGACTCCACCGGCTGGGTATTGAGGATAAACATCGAGGAAAAATCAACATTCATTGCTTCATACAACGTTGCCGTATCGTTGCTTTTTATCCACTCTTTCGTCTCTTCACCGATAATCTCCAGTAATGTTTCGTTATTTCTAAGATCATCAATAAAACGGCGATCCGGGATATCGCTCATAACCCGAGATAAAAATGCATAAATATAGAGCCGATATTCGTTGTTCATCAAAAGTTCCTAAAATGTAAGGGATTATAGGCCTTCTCATTCCCGCGAAGGCGGGAATCCGGCTTATATATAGGAGGGGATCCCCGGGTCAAGCCCGAGGAGCTCAAAGAGGTTCTTGTGCCCTCCGTGTATGACGGGTTGATTATTATAAACAACCCTTAAAGAATGACTTCTTCGGTGGCGGCGGAGCTTTAAACTCGGTCGCTTCAATGGTATTGGTGGCTTCGTCTAACATACCCACAATAACAACACCGTTTTTATTCATCCCTTCACCCAGTTCAGAGACTTTCAGTTTTGAGGTATCGATCTCGTACACTTTTCCGGTTCCGTGTTGGAAAAGAGCCAATTTCGGCTTAGTCGTTTCACCCGGCTGGATTTTTTTGTAACAGCCGTCAGAACCGCAGGTGTAGTTTTCCAAATAACAATCCGCAAATGCACCCTGAGCGGCGCATGCAGGAGTTGTTAAAAGACCTTCAAACTCTTGTCCTTCATTTGCGAAAGCACTGATCGCCAGTGCCGCACAAATCAAAGCAATCTTTTTCATTATTCTACCTCCGCTTTGAGAGTTTTGAGGTACGCCACGATATCTTCGAGTGTTTGCTTATCGAGGGAGCTGTAATCGGTCATCGTAGAGACACGTTTACCTTTCTCAAGATTATACCATGGTGTATTGCTGTGGGCGTTTCGGTTATAACCCGGTACGACAACCGCTGAGGGTTTTACCAGCGATTCGCGCAAATAAGCTGCTGTTGAATAGCCGCCGACATTTTTAAGTGACGGCGCCATAACCGATTTCGGATCGGTAGCTTCGACCTGGTGACAGCCGTTACAGCCGTTCGCCGCCAAGGCCTCTTTACCTTTGGCTGCATTTCCTTTTGAATCGGCAAGCTCAGCGATAACGGCACCGTTCGCTTTTTGACCTTCGAAATTGATCGCAACCCATGAGCTCAAGTTTTTAAGGCCGTTACGACCCATTTTCGATCCGTCCCATACCGCGATAGAGACCGGAACCGTACCGCCAAGATTTACATATCCGTCTTTCAACGGACGGATAAGCGTCCCTGACCATCCGTTTGTTCCATAGGTCATAGCGGCATTGGATTGGATAGAGTTATCTTTCACTTCCGTCAAAGAGCGGAATCCTTCACCGACAAACACACGCTCATAGTCGGTATTTGCCAGACTCGCGACTTTTGCATCGTAATCGGCCAATTCTTTTCCGAATACGCCGGTTTGTTGACGGTTAAGCTGCGTACCGACATCTTTGTTGCCGTTTGGCTCATACACTTTTTCAGTTGCTTTTTGAAGGTGAACCACTACAGGACGCCCGTCCGAACCCATCCCGATATACGGAAGGGGCTGAGCTTTTTTCGTAGCACCTGCAAATTGAACCGCAAACCCGTCCGGATACAGCGTTGATACATATCCCGATTGGGCATCTTTTGTACCGTCAGCCCATTTTACCATCAAGGCAATGTTCTTGCCGTCATACAAAGCACCGACTTCCGCTTTTTTCGCTTTAGGAGCTTCATTCGCTTCATTCGCTTTTTTATCATTGAATTCGATCGCGGTTTGTGGGTAAAGCATTACGGATGAGAATTTAGCTTTTGACCATGCAGCCGCATCTGCAACATTGGCAACTTTAACTGCCGTAACGGCATCCGCCGCAAGAGCAGCCGATGCAGCGACACCCAATGAAAGGAGTGATGTTAGAACTTTATTCATTAGTGGTGTCCTCCCGCTTTTGTAAATTTACCGGCGATATAACGTGTATCGACCGGCGCCAACGGATTACGTTTGTTCTCTTTGGCAACCTGCTGATAATAGTGGTTATCCAAACGGAACATATCGGAGTGCTGGTATGCGATCAATAGATCCATCAATTCGCTCACCCCTGTTTCTTTACGTTTTTTCATCTCTGCTTTGAGCGTTTTAATCGCATCGTGAACCGCAGGTCCAAACAATTTTTCAAGCTCTTCTACCGGAAGACGGGTTGAACCTTCGATGATTTTACCCTCAGCGTCAAATTTCGCCGGAGATTCGGTCGGAGGAACATAGTATACGTTCGGTTGCGTACCATAGTCTGAACGCAAGCCCAGTGCTACTTTGTACTTGTGAACCAATTTGTAAACTTGTGACTCTTCATCATCCAAAAATCCTACGAAACGGATACGACCGACACACTGCTGTGCACACGCCGGCGGAAGACCCTGCTCGATACGTGGGAAACAGAGGATACATTTCTCCGACTTCGAGATTTTCGGATTGAAATAGATCTTTTTATAAGGACATCCCGCGATACAGTAGCGGTACCCCTGACAGCGATCCAGGTCAACCAGCACAACTCCGTCTTCTTCACGTTTGAAGATCGCGTCACGTGGACACGCACTCAAACATCCCGGATTAGTACAGTGGTTACAAATCCGTGGAAGATAGAAGAAATAGTTGTCTTGCGGGAACGCTCCCGCCCCCTGATCTTCATCCCAGTTCGGTCCCCATGTCGGCGACACATGCGGGTGGAAGCTGTTGCTATCCGACATTCCGCCCATCAACGACTCATAGTTATAATCCCAAGGTACCCCGTAATCCGCTTCAAGATTCGGGATCACACCCGGCTGGAGATCACCGGCCGCGTCAAATCCGCCGCCCAGCTCCATCCAGTTTTTCGGATAACCTGTACCCGGATACGTTTCTACGTTATTCCAGTACATATACTCACGACCGTTACGGTTCGTCCATTGTGTTTTACATGCTACGGTACATGTCTGGCACCCGATACATTTGTTCAGGTCCATTACCATTGCTAATTGTCGTTTAGACATCTATTCCCCTTAGTACTGTACGTCTTTTGCTTTTTCGTAATTCACGGCGCCATCGTATGCGTACTGGTTACCGTCCCAAAGGCCACCGAATTTAAGGTGCCCCCATCCATCTGCCATTTCCAAAAGGTTCAATGCCGTCGGTACAACTTCATTGTGCCCTTTGTTTTTCAAATACATGTACGGTTCCCATCCATGTTCTAAGACGATCCCGTCAGCCGGAGCGGATGAAGAGAGTTTTGCCATTGCATAGAACTCGCCGAGTGCATTGTAGATACGGATTGTTTCACCGTCTTTGATCCCTTTTGCTTCGGCAACCACACGGTTGATTTGCGCTGCGGGAACTCCACGCTGAAGGCGCAACAACGTACGACTCGTTTTGTAGTTCGAGTGGATCGACCAGCGGGCGTGCGGTGTCATGAATACATACGGATAGTCTTTGGACTGAGGACGAATCCCCTCCATCCCGGTATTCGTCGCCGCACCCATTTTGATGTACATATCATGGTCGACATAGAATGTTTGACGCCCCGACAAGGTCTCTAAACGTTCGAATTTATAGAGATGGAACTCCATCGAGCTGTACGGACGGTCTGAATAAAGAGGTGAGCTTTTCGCCGCTTTTTCATTAATCAGCAAGAATCCCCCAACTTTGTACATTTTTTCCATCGTCCACGGCTCATACTGCTCACATTTTTCCAATGCAGCCTGTACTGCCATTTTGTCGGTTCCCAGATACACTTCACCCGCACCTTCCGACTCGGCATCGGTATTGGTGTACTCTTTATGGAAGATACTCAAGTCATGGAAACCCGGTTTCGCGAATTTCGGATGATCTTTAACTTTTGCTTTATCGATATTTTGCGGTCGGTTAGCAATCTCTTCCATTTTTTTGGCGAGGAATGTAAACATAGACCACTCATCCATCGCTTCACCGACGTTTTTGATGTTCGCTACCGGTTGAGCCAGGTTCGTGAAACGGTGGTAACCCGGAGACGTCCGAAGGTCATACACCTCATAGTGCGATTTTGCCGGCAATAAGATATCGGCAAATTGCGCCGCTTCCGACATACGGTAATCGACGTACCCGTAGAATTTCGTTTTGTTCAAGAATGCTTTACGGTATTCAGAGCCTTTGTTACGGCGGAATTTGGAATCGGCCACGATCAATGCACAGTCAGGCTGCCACCACGGTTTGTTGACATTGCCGTGCTTAGAGGCTTGGTTAACCTTGTCATTTTCACCCGATTTGAGCATCTCCGACAATACAGCCATGTACTCTGCTTTACTCATCCCGTTCTGGGCCCGCTTGACATCTTCATCTCCGAAGTATTGGTCAAACGTTTTCATCCCGTCACCGAATACGAACTCACCGACAAAACCGGAGCCGAAACGGGCGTTGTATTTGCCGCTGAAGCCTGAAAGCGCTCCCAGCCCTGAAAGGGTGAATTCATTTTCCGTGTTCAATCCGCCGTAAGGTCCCATACGTCCGGTCAATCCGCAGATCGACGAGATATTCCAGATCGACATAACCCCGTTGAAGTATTTATTGAGTGAGAATCCGGTTGTGATCTCGACCACTTTCGGCAATGCGATATCACGTGCCAATTGGCGTGTTGTGTCCGGATGAACACCGGTGATATCTTTCGTTGCTTCCGGAGCAAATTTCGCTGCCGATTTCTTGAGCATTTCAAATACGGTCGTCACTTCTCGCTTATGTCCGTGGATATCGGTAATTGTCCATGTCCCCTCAAGCTCAGGAACAATCCCCTGCTCATCAAGACGGAGTGATTTAATGGCACTTCCCTCAGAACCCGGCATCAATGCAATTTTCCCGGTCGCTTTGTTCATGCTGTAGAATTGCTCTTCAAATTTATGATGATCCTCTTCATTCGCAGCATGCTCGATGTCAGAACGTCGGATCATTTTTTGTGTTGCCGTATCTACCAGAAACGGAAGGTCGGTAAACGTTTTCATGAATTCCGGCTTATAAAGCTTTTCGTTCAAAATAACATTGATGACACTCATGGCCAAAATATTGTCTGAACCTGCTTTGATCGGAATCCAAAGATCGGATGATTTCGCCGTCGCGTTAAACTCCGGAGTAATCGTGATGATTTTAGCGCCGTTGTATTTTCCTTCCCATACGAAGTGAGCATCCGGGATACGGGAAACCGATGGATTTCCGCCCCACATTACCGCAGTATCGACCGTATACATGAAATCCCATGTACAACCGACGTTACCCTCACCGTATGCAATCGCAGCACCGGAGAACATATCCCCAAGATACGATGACGGATAAATACGGATCGCACCCAGCTGTGTCGAGAAACGAAGCGGTGCACCACGGCGCCCTTCCGTCAACAGACCCGTACCGGCATGAACCATCAATTTATCCGGACCGCGTTCAGGATCCGTCATACAGTCAAAAATCTCCTGGCACACACGCTCAGCCGCTTCATCCCAGCTGATACGTTTCCATTTCCCTTCTCCACGCTCACCGACACGCTGCATCGGATAAAGGATACGGTCTTTTTGGTACATCACTTGTGAATGCTGTACCCCCTTGTTACATCCGCGCGGGTTGAAGTCAGGGATTTTTGCATTGATGACCGGATAGCGAGCCGATTGGTTTTCACGCGTTACAACGCCGTTATTGGACCAAACTTCCCAGGCACAGTTACCTTGACAGTTTACACAGTGGTATGCAAAACCGTGCTCCTCTTTTTTACCGTACGTAAATGAAAATTCATTACGGTACATATCTTCAGTGTAGTTGGTATTCGGATAATTGTTTTTACCGTTTTCGACTGAAATTACATTAGTTTTAGCGAAAAGGGACCCTTGTGAAGCCACCAACGCTGCCGTCATCCCTGATACCTTCAGGAAGTCACGACGATTATTGTTCATTACTTTTGTCATAGTTCTGCCTTATCTTTTAATCGGAAGGTTCATATCGTTGCCCCAAACATCCCAGCTACCTGTAAAAACTTTAACATTTTTATAGCCAAGAAGTTGAAGTGCCGTAATATGTTCAGATCCGCGACCCGCACCTACTTGACAATACGCATAAATCGTTTTGTCCGGAGTGACGCCATACGACTCATACACTCTTTTAATTTCATCTGATGATTTAAAAGAAAGCTTGTTGTCTGCGTCTGAAATACGGCTCCATTCAATAAATGTCGCACCCGGAATATGTCCGCCGCGTGCGACATTATCCATCTTCCGCTCACCGATAATTTCCGCAATACCGCGTGAGTCAATAATGACGTATTTAGAACTTTTACCGTTTTTCAGGATATCTTCCATCGCATGTTTGACTTCATTTTTTTCGGCGATAACACTGTATTTGATGTTTTTCGGATCAATTTTATAGGTTTTCGATTTAACCTCTTCATCCCCTTTAACAACCAAAAGACGTTTCTCAACACCGTCCATTTTCGCTTTCAGGGCTTTCATGTCATCATCCGCTTTTTTGATGGATGCTTCAAGGGCCGCTTTATCGGCATTGGCATCTTTTTTCAATGACTCTTTATCGGTTTTTTGAGCTTTTTTGAGCTCTTTGAGCTCAGCATTCAAAGCATCATACTCTTTTTGTGCCGGGTCAATAGCAACGATAGAAGCACGTCCACCGTTTAGAACTTTTACATTCTTATGCCCATAACTGTCAAAGAATGAATAGACACCGGTCGCGTTGGGACCTTTATAGTCATCGTAAGCGATGACCATCATATCATTGCTAATCCCTTTTTTACCGATTGTTTGTTCAGCGTCGTCAATACAGCGGTACAAAGGTGCACAGTGCATCTCCCCGTCAATTTCAGAATGATGTAAATGGTGCGCATACATCTCAACTGAACCTTTTATGTGCCCGAGTTTATAAACGTCTTCGTTATCACCCGATACGAACATCACTTTTGGGTTACCGATCAGCTTTACCGCTTCTTCGGCTGAAATAAGAATAGAGTTGTCCTTATACCCATCAGCCGCTATTACGGTTGCTGCTGATAGTGATGCCGCAACACATAGTGTTTTAAGCAATCTGTTCATCCGTGCTCCTTTTTTATAGTCTGCACACAATTGTGCGTTAATTTACGGAATTACCACTCCCATTATAGGAGTGGGACTCTTAATAACTGTTAAATTGTTCCCGTACAGAGGATGCAGTATTACAAAATGTTACATTTGTATCACAATTTTTCTCCATTGCATGAATAAATATTCTTTATTGTTCCCTGTATTTTCCAACTCTGTTTTTAGCCTTATAAACTACTACTAATTCTTATAATTTAATCACTTTTTGATAGTATGGCACTTATTATTACTATCATAAAATCACAGGAGTCTGCCCATGAGCACCGAGACCCTCGCGCAAGCAATCGAGCAATCGGACACCGCAAAACTAATCGAGCTACTTGAAAACAAATCATTGCCGATTAACGATGTTGAAACCATTTATAATGCGTTTAAAGACCATAAAGAACTTGTCGGACAGGTTGCCATGAATCTCTCATTACGGACAAGTGTCTACGAAAGAGACCGTGAATACAGCCCCGTAATGGTACGGCTTCTTATTGATATTGCCAACAATCCCATCGATATGGGGGCACGCTGGGCCGTCGCCAAAAATCCCCATACGCCGGTAGAGGTTTTACGCCATCTGTCCAACGATTCCATTAATCTTGTACGGGCCCTCGTCGCTACCAATCCATCAACGCCGAGTGATGTACTGGAAAAATTTTTCAGTGACGAAAAAATCGTCCGTGACGGTTTATCCGGTAATCCGAATACTTCTGCCAAACTTCTAAAAATTCTTGCCGATGACAACGATAAAATGGTCCGAATGCGTCTCGCCGAAAACCGCGCCGCACCGATTGATATCATCGAACGACTTCTTAACGATAACGATATCGATGTCAGCAAAGCAGCTGCTGCCAATCTGGGGAGCCGAGGATGAAACGCCAACACCACGAAGAACGCAGTAAGTTTACTGCCCTTGAAAATCACTTTTTAAATACGTTTTTTTCAGGACTTTACCTGAGTACAGCCGACTTTATCCGTATCGGGAATTCAAATGGTCTCACCCTGCAGATGCACTCACGCGAGATGCTTATCAAAGACCTTCTCAATGGATCGGATAAAATCGGCACCGTTACCGATGTCATCAAAGCGCTGAATGCTCTTATTGATGAACGAATTTCGACCTATCATCGTCTTAGTCTTGAATACCCGGGTGCACGGGCGGCACTCGCCAAACTTGCTCAAAAATCCAACGGGACAAAAGCCCTTTTGGCACGTGAAAGCAGAGGTAATCCCTATGAACACTAAAGATTTAGAGTTGGCCCTTCACGCATTCCCGTATCCGGGATTGACACGCACCCTTGGCGAGCTCAAGCTGGTCTCCGCAGTAAAAGTAACCGCTAATACAGCGGTAATCGAACTTCTCACCGTAAGTGACGATTCGTATCTTACCCTCAAGAATGCGATACTCGCCTCTTTCGCCGATGTATTTGCCACAATCGAAATTACCAAAAAAAAGACCGTTACCAAAGATACCAATTACGGCAACAGTGCGGCGCCCAATAACCGTGCGCCGTATGCTAAAAACATCATCGCGGTCACGAGCGGAAAGGGGGGAGTCGGCAAAAGTACCGTAAGTGTCAATCTCGCCATTGCCCTTGCCCAAAAAGGGTATAAAGTCGGCCTTTTGGATGCCGATGTCTACGGCCCGAATGTTCCGCGTCTTACCAACACCGACCTTGAAAAAATAAAATGGAACGATGCTAATCAGATTGTCCCGAGCGAAAACTACGGTATTAAAATCATGAGTGTTGCCCTAACAACTCCTACTTCCGATACTCCGCTCGTATGGCGCTCATCCGTTGCAGTTTCCGCACTGATCCAGTTTCTTGAAGACGTTGCATGGGGTGAACTCGATTTTATGGTGATCGACATGCCTCCAGGTACCGGTGACATCCAGCTTACTATGGCACAGGAGCTTCCGATCACCGCAGGAGTTATCGTCACTACGCCGCAGCTCGTTGCATCGGATGATGTTAGCCGTGCCATCCGCATGTTTCAAGACATCCACGTACCCATAGCAGGTCTCGTAGAGAATATGAGTTACTTTATCGCCCCCGATACAAAAATCCGTTATGATATATTCGGAAGCGGAGGGGGTAAGCGACTCGCCCAACGCTACAATATAGCGCTTCTTGGACAAATTCCGATCGATATGCAGATTCGTGAAGGATCCGATAACGGCGAACCGCCCGTAGCATTGGGAAGCGATACCCAAAAGAAATATTATCAAGATATTGTTCAACGAATGCTAGAAGAGATAGAGTTTAAATTATAACGTCATTCCCGCGTAGGCGGGGATCCAGCTGGATCCCCGGGTCAAGCCCGAGGAATAAACGAACGGGAACTACTCTTGCGCCCGAAGCTCGGCGTAGAGCTTCTCGCATGCATCCACATTATTTCGTGAAGGCTTCAGTCGTACCGAAAGATAGGTTGTCGTTCCATCGGGATGGTTCTTTCGAAGTGCAGTCGCATATACCCAGTAATATCCGTTGTCCTTGCGTCTATTCTTCACATAACCGGTCCAGAACCCTTTGTTGCGTAAATCATCCCATAACCCTTTAAACGCAACTCGCGGCATATCCGGATGACGAACAATATTATGGGGCTTTCCTATCAGCTCTTCGCGTGTGTATCCTGCAATTTCACAGAATAGATCATTAGCGTATAAAATAATACCGCGATCATCCGTTTCACTCAGAATATAGTGTTTTTCATGAAAAAGCCACTCGTCACTTGTTAAATCTTTATAGATATCAGACATAATAATCACTTCTTAAAGAGAGATAATTTGAAAAAGTATAGCGAAATAATGAAAGTTTTCCCCCAAAAGGGGGAGGAAGAATTTATTTGAAGATTTTCTTGAGGTCATTTTCAACAGCACCCGGTACCGTTGCAATGGTCATAAATTCGGTCATAGTCAATGCAGGATAACTGATTGCAATAAAATATTTTGCACTCAATGCTTTCGCCTGACCTGCTTCGATTAGTACTGCCCATGGGAGCAATTCAGCGTTTTGCGTTCCGATTTTTTTCACAAAACCGTTCGTTCGGCGGTCCATCTCAACAAATGCGACATACCGCTCATCCCCCAGCTTGACAACAGCCGTTGTCCCTTTTGCTTTTTGCGCTTTGGCTACGAGTTCGGCAGTTGTCCCCTCTCCGATAAGACTCATGTCTTCATAATACGGCATGCCGACCATAAAATGGTATCCGGACAATCCCTCAAATTCCCATTTGTCATTTGAGTTTTTCAAAGGACCAAACGCTTTTTCAAGTGATCCCAATACGGCAGAAGCCGTTGCATGGTTATACTCTTTTTGCATAAACGCTTTTCCGAAATAAATCGGATTGGCAATACTGATTTGTTTACGCTCATCATCGACAAGTAGTCGTCCTACCGCAGCCAATCCGCGCGTCGGCTTATTTGCCATCGCTTTCATCGCACTGTTGGTGAAAAGGATAGTGGTTCCGTTCTCAAATGATTTATACGCACCAACCACTTCGAATCCGGCAGAAGCCAACTTTGCCTTAGCATCATCGGCACTGAGATAAGCCGCTATCTTGTAAGTAGAAACCTCTTTTTCAATCTTAACTCCCGCTTCTGCAGCCGGAGTCATCCCGGCGCACCCGCAAAAAGTCAACATAAACGCCGTACCGATTAGGGCATAAAATTTTTTCATAGCTCTTTCGCTCCAAGTTCCGTCATGATACCGATAATCTCTTTATCCAGATCGTGAATCGAATCAACCATCTTTTGATCTTTGATTCCCATAACAGCAATCCAGTTTTCCAAACGAGGCATACCGATCATCAGCTTGTTAGAGCCTTTGTCAACATACATATACATTGAGCACGGTGCGAATGCGCCGGCATCCGGTCGTCCTTGATTGAAAATCCCTTCCGAAAATTTGAAATGGCAGAGCGAATAGACCCAATACGCATCGTATCGTCCGAATTCTACTTTTTTATCCGCCATTGCCTCTTTTACGTTTTTGAATCCTGCAATAATGTATTTCTTCTCTTCAAATTTCGCTTCAAATTTACCTTGGAAATCATCAATGAAATTCTGTAAATTTGCACCTCGCTCAAAATTCATTTCAAACGTCATCATCGGTTTCGCCGGCAACGCTTTATAATCAACGGTTTGAACAGTTGCGCCAATCTCTTTTGAGACCAGTTGGTCAAGATCACCGAATGATGCTACAAATTTTTCACGTACCGCTTTCTCTTTTACCCCTACGATGTCCAACATCGTATCCGGCATAATATGGCCGACGTACGTCTTATTTTCCTCTTGTTTTTTATAGATATGGAGATTAAACGGTGAGAATCCGCCCAATGACGGCTCTTTTACAAGCAATGGCCCGATATCGGTATCTTTCATGATCGAGAAAAATCCAAGATTGTCCAAGTTTGTAGAACCGTATTTCGTTTTGTACCCATCATTGATACGCTCATGCGGATCAGAAAGGACAAATCCGATTTCAGCAATCTTTTCATTAACCATACTCATATACTCTTTTTCTTTGTCACCGTCTCCGACATAGAATTTAACCCCTTGGGCACCGAAAGCCATTGAAGCTGCTAATGATAGCGCAGCTGCCCCGATTAGTAAACGATTGAACATAAATCTTCCTTTTTTTATGGTGTCGTAACACAACTGCTACGAATCGCTCTTCCTGTTCAGAAGGAGAACGTGCTCCACTGTTATTTTAT
Organism: Sulfuricurvum sp.; assembly: GCF_023229695.1. Classification (GTDB taxonomy): domain Bacteria; phylum Campylobacterota; class Campylobacteria; order Campylobacterales; family Sulfurimonadaceae; genus Sulfuricurvum. The sequence continues at coordinate 3,503 of NZ_JALNYS010000017.1, read as the reverse complement.
CACAACAGTATCAAAACTTCCTTGTATTGCAAAAGTAATACTACTTTCTCGTCCATCCGTTTCGAGTAGCGATCTTTGTGTTACTTTATGAAATACCAAGAATTCTAAATCCTGAGATATTTTATCTAAAAACATTAAACCTAATAATTGTGAAGAGATCGTGAAAAGCATACCTGCTCTCGCAGGTATAAAAAGTGGAATTAAAAATTAATCGTAAGCTGTGCGCTTATACTTGATTGTGTATGTTTCGTAGTCACACCGCTAAGAGTTTCACTCTTTTCTGGCGCGTACACATACGCACCGTCAAAAGAGATTTTTTTGTTGAAAGCATAACTGCCGCCTACAGTGTAATGCGATGTTATTATTGCCGGAAAACCGATAAGATTTAGCTGATTAATGGTAGCATTTGCGTTATTCTGAATAGGGCTTTTTGCATAATTATATCCTGCTCGGAGTGCCCAGTTATTTTTGTTGTATTCATATCCGAACGCACAGACATCTTGATTATTCCATCCGAAGTCTTTATACCCTATTGCTTTTGACCAATTGATACGTTTATAATCGACAGCGATCTCGTGCAATCCCATTTTATAGGCAATCCCTGCACCTATCTCTTCAGGCTGTTCCAAATCATCACCGATTCCGCTTAAACCATAATCCGAAGTGAAAGCAGAAATCTGACCGCTGTAATGCATTTTGATCGGTGACTTATATACTGCACCAATGGTTAGGTCAGAAAGCGTGTATGCAATTCCTGTGTTATATCCGAATGCCAAATCTTGTGCGGCACCTTTAGTGGTGCTGGAGAGATAGTTGATGTCTAATGCACCGTATTGCAAAAGAGGAGTAATCCCGATACTAAAGCTACCGGTTTGATAAACAAGCGGAACCCCAAACTGCATCAACTGCAAATTGGTAACCATATTATCGTTTTTGCCGGTATCTCGATAATCCACACCCATCCCTGCAGTTCCCCACATCCCGATCCCGGTATAAAAACCATTACCGAGATTTGAAGCAATAGATATTTCCGGGATAACACTTATATCTGCTTTACTATTTTCACCATTTGCTTCAACATTCGGCATAAACATCGTTCCGCCAAACGATATCTCTGTTGATTTTACCAACGCAATCATTGCAGGATTGGCAAGAGCCGATTCCGCACCATGACTCATCGCAATTCCAACACCCCCCATCCCTCTGGCTTTTGCACCCAGCCCGATTAAATGATCACCGTTGGTTGCATAAAGTGCCGTTGAAAGCGCCGTAAAAGCAGCAATGTACTTGAATTGTGATGTCATACTAAGTTCCTTCTAAGAATGTAACAATTACTTGATACGAATGACAGAAGAATAGCGAATTTTGGATTTGAGATTTATTAGACAGATGCGAGCGGACGGAAACCGCCTCGCTCAAAAGAGGAATACTTAGAATTTGAAGTTAAGCTGCGCACTTCCACTTGTTTGACTATGCTTTGTACTAATCGATGTTGGGTTCATTGGACCAAATCCTGCAAAAGCAGCCATACTATAGGTATCGGTTACTTCAGGTGCATAAACGTATGCCAAGTCTAAAGAAGTTGTTTTACTGAATCCGTAACTTGCACCAACTGTATAGTGAGTTACGATTGTTGCAGGAAATCCAAGCAGGTTAAACATATTGAGTGCTGCACCATTTCCACCAGCTGCTCCAGCTGCACTATGCTCTTTAATTGGATTTTTTGCGTGGTTATAACCAGCACGTAATGCCCAGTTATCCTGTGCGAACTGATAACCTAGAGCAAGAACATTTTGGTTTTCCCAACCGAAATCTTTATACCCTTTTGCATCTGACCATTTAATTTGCTTATAATCAATAGCAAAGGTATTTCCAGCCATTTTATAAGAAGCCCCTACACCGATTTCTGCCGGCTGTTCCAAATGATCACTAGTCATACTTGTTAACAATCCAAAGTTCTGAAATGCTTTCAAAGCACCAGTCAATTGACCTTTGTATTCCATGTCGATTGCAGATTTGTAAGAAGCTCCTAAAGTTAAATCTGACATTTCAAGTGCTACACCTGCAGTGTATCCGAATCCAAGATCTTGAGCAACACCGGCACCGCCAGAAACTGCTGGATAGCCCATTGACATATTGGTAGCATCCAAATTGCCTTTATAGTTAATATCAAGTGAACCGTATTGGAGAATAGGAGTTACGCCCACACTAAAGCCATCTACCTTATATGCCATCGGAACACCGAACTGCATCAATTGAAGGTTTGTTACCATATTGAAGTTAGCCGTATTACCGGTAGCATCACGATAGTCTGTACCCATACCGGCAGTACCGAACATACCGATACCCCAGTAAAAATTTTCAGAAGCTTTTTGCCCAATAGCTACTTCAGGGATTACACTTAAATCTGCTGCGCTATCTGCATATCCTGCACCAAAGTTAGTGGATACTTTAGGCATAAAAACTGTTCCGCCAAAAGAAACTTCAGTTCCTTCAACCGAAGTGATTAATGCAGGGTTCGCAAGTGCAGACTCCGCACCATGGGACACACCCACATTGACACCACCCATACCACGGGCCTTTGCACCCAAACCGATTAAGTGGTCCCCATTTGTAGCGAAAGCCGCTGTCCCTGATAGTGCTACTGCAGCTGCTAATGCTAATTTAATTGAACGTTTCATTAACTCTCCTAAGTCATATATAGTTTGAATCGGTAAACGATTCATTAACAGCACCATTATAGGGGTGAAAAAGTTAATTGAAACTTAACACAGAGATATCACAAAATAACTTTTAATTATAATTGTAATTATATAAATTATATGACGTCTTATCTATATACTAATATAGAAATAAAACGTCAAAAAGAAAGGATATCACCTTAAAGTGCATATTTTTCATACAACTATTGTCAATTTAATGACAAAATATTATTGATTGAATTGAAAGAAATATAAAAAAAGTGTATACTTTAGTAACAAATAAATGAGAGTTTTTCATATCTCTAAAGTTGATTATCGCGTTGATGAATTTGTATCGTTGGTCAAGAAGCGTAGTTTTCGATAGTAAAACAGAATTGATTTTTGATTGCATAAGAAGAGAGAAGGAAAATCCGAGGCCAGGCGGCGACCTACGTTTCCACACCTGAAAGATGCAGTATTATGAGCGAAGAGGGTCTTAGCTTCCGGGTTCGGAATGGGACCGGGCGTTTCCCCCTCTCTATAGCCACCTGAACACTCAGAAGGAAAGACACCGAGGTGTTTTTTCTTCTAAGTGTTTATGTCACTTGATTGTTATTGTTAAGTCGTCAGACACGTAACTATTTGTTCATTTCACCTTATTGCACTTATGCTTAATAAGGCGGTGAGCTTAAAAAAAAGACGAACGTTCTATTAGTACTAGTCAGCTGAAAGAATTGCTTCTCTTACACACCTAGCCTATTAACCTTGTAGTCTTCAAGGGAACTTCAGGGAGAGTTCATCTTGGAGTTGGCTTCCCGCTTA
>NZ_JALNYS010000016.1 GCF_023229695.1 Sulfuricurvum sp. | reverse complement strand
TCCGGCCACTTTATGTTAAAATCCAAACACAGAAAATATCTCTCTTCAAGTGGCCGAATAATCTCCGCGATCACTGGCCGAATACTCCGTCATATGCAAGAAAACCGTTTAATAAGTCGATTGATATTTATGGTGTCAATACTATGGCACTATAGTGTCACTGATGTTTTTTTAGATCTTTGAAAGTACGGTAAATGGGTGATTTAGGTGGCCGAGGAGAGATTCACGAATTGCCTATTTTTGGTAGTTTTAAAGGGGCTATTTAAAAATAGGTACATTAAAAGGTACATTAGTGTCAAAGTGACTCAATATATATTAAAAACCTACAACGCTATTAGGCAATTGTAGGTCTTCGAATTAAAGTTCGTTGGTAGCTCCCCTTAACTCAACTATTAAATCACACCGGTGTGATGTAAAGCAATAGCGATGTATACTAATCCGATAACTAAATAACCGATAGTTTCAAACACTGGCTTGTTCCTCCCGCTTGAACGTAAAAAAACTGAGTTCTTCTTTGCAACTACCTACATTTCCACACCTGAAAGGTGCAGTATTATCAGCGATGAGGCACTTAGCTTCCGGGTTCGAAATGGTATCCGGGCGTTTCTTGCTCTCGTTCATCACAAAAAAGATAGCAAAAAAAAAGCCCAACCATAAAATGGTCAGGCTTTTCTTCAGTTTTTTACGTTCTTGGGAAAAACATTATAAACGGCTACCAACACGTTTAAATGTTTAAAAAATCAATTATCTACACCTCTTAGTACATTATACATAAAAGGAAAAATAATGACTACAAACCTCAGAACAAATGGAGCTTGTATCAAGGAAATAATACACTAAGTAAGTAAAATCATACATAAAAACTATATCTTAACAATAAAAACGTTACTTTTTAACTCAAATTGTCTATGATTTTGATGAAAATATTCGAAAAACGGATAAAAACATTCACAAAAAAGAGCGATTTGGTTATCATCCACGTCCTCTTTTACAAAATCACGAAAGCTTGACTGGATATTCTCAATAGTTTATATAATAGCTATTGTAAAAAAATTATAATCTAAAGATATTAAATATTCCCATACATTCTTCATCGCCTTCAAAATCTTTTTTCCACATAGCTACTATTCGCTTATAGTAGCGATAAGTTTATCTATAGATGTAATTGAATTTAATGTTTTTGTTCTAACTGTTAATCTTAAAGCAGTTCTACTAGATAGATGCCTAGATAACGCATCAAAGTCTATATCTTCATCTGTAGAGCTAAAATCTATTGTTCCATAAATATCGGAACCTGAACTTACTATTTTTACACGATAAGAGTGTCTATCTTCGAGTGCTTCTATAGATCGGATGTAATATGTATCAGTAACTATTTCTGTCTCAGATGAGTTTCTTTTCTGTTTGAGTATTCTTTTGGCTTTTTCAGCATCTACAATATAGTTATCTTGATTGAATGTTTTAGATGCTTCTAAGTTGTCAGATGGTTTAAACGTGTAACTATTATTTTGTTTAATCGGCTTTAGAACGGCTTTTTGCCCCATTCTGATAGACTCTACATATTGAGGTCTTGAATTTATCTCATGTACTACTTTATTATATCCATTAATGATTGTATCAATACGAGCATTTTCAAGACGACTATGTTCTACTCTTGCCTCTGTTTCTAAATGCTCACCTGCTGCTTCTATTTCAGCTGTTTTTGTACTCTCTAAATAATCGATATATGACTTGCCTATATATCCACCAGTGAATACCATTGCTATTATTGTAAGAGCTATAACTTTTTGTTTTCCAGTCATTCCGCTAAAAATTACTCCCGCTATATCTCTTAAATTTTCTACTATTTCTTCTGTTGAACCGATAGAAATCTTAACATATACTCTTAGAGCTGTCTTTTCTTCATCAGATAAAGGGCGATCTTGATCTTGATATTTTATCTTTTTATATAAATCATATATAAACTCTTGAATTTCTACAATTGCTGTTGCAAGTTCAGCATCTATTGTACCATTAAGTCTACCTAGTGTGTCATTATATACCAACATAAACCGAAAGTGTGTTAGAAAATCATCTATTGCAAGTTCAACACCTGCAGAATCAACCTCCGCATTCTCTAATTTTTCAAAGTAGTAAAATAGATCATCAAGTGTTGATATACTACCCATTGCTTCATGTGGCATAATTTAACCTTTTTTGTTTATTGTAGCTATAAAACTTTGAATTCTTACAACACCTATACAAACAAAGTGAGAATAAATGAGTTGAAAAAGTTATTAAATAGTGCTTTTTTATCGATTTGTAGTAAAAAGTTGTAGTAAAAGCGTTTTTAGAAAGTGCTTTAAACGTCGTAAAATAGGGGATTTTATTGGTGGCGGACGAGGAGAGATTCGAACTCTCGGTACCGTTGCCAGTACGTCTCCTTAGCAGGGAGGTGGATTCAGCCGCTTTCCTACTCGTCCATTAGTGTTAAGAGGGCGTAATTATAATCATAGATAGATAACAAGTACCTTAAAGCGGTACTTATTATCAAATGACAGGGGAATTACGCGGATCGGCAATAATCGTGTCGAGAAGGTATTGCAGTTGTGCTGCAAGTGCGCTGTTGGTTGTTTGCGCTTCTGCAATTTTTTCTTTGAGTTTGACGACAATATCGATTTTTTCGATGAATTTCATAGGGACTCCTTGCATGATTTCAGCAATTAAGCAAGGAGTATTCCAATTAGGATTTAGGAAGAGGGTAAAAGTTGAAGTTGGGCTTTAATGGCGTAGCCGTTTGTCCGAAGCCGGTTTATCCGTTCGTAACCGACATGATCGTAAGCTGATGCAATGGTTTGCAGATATTGGTAGTGGTTGTTCAGATACGTATAGAGGGGTTTCTCGATAGCATTGTCGAGGTAAAGTTCGCGGATAATCCCTTGGATCCGTTGATTTTCCGCCTCGTATTTTGATTTTATTTCCAGCGAAGGGGTTTTGAGATAATCCTGCCGGATTTGATCGAGATTCGCGTAAGCCGATTTGAGTTCATACAAACCGATTTGATCGAGTGCCGTGATAAAGTTCTCTTCATTCTTGTCTTCATAATAGTCTAGTTGACGTAAGGTTTCGAGATGAGGAGTGATTTTTTGGGTAAGGAGTCTGCTGTCCTGAAGATAAAGAGAGAACATTTTTTCGACTTTAGCGACAGAAACCCCTTTCTCTTCATGTTGGGTGATTTTTTCCTTGATCGTATCCAGCGACGTATAAAGCGGTGAGAGCGATTGAGCATCCCCATGACGGATAATCTGACGAAGATAGTGCTCGGAGTCGGAGAAGAGCTCCGGCATCTCTTTTTGAATTTTTGCGGGGGTTAAAGCGCGCTGATTGATTGTATGGGTATGGGTGAGGCTGGCCCAAAATACTCCGGTTGCGGCGAGCAGCCCCACGGGAATAAGCAGTAAAAATTTTTTCATGAATAGTATCTCCCCTTTTTTCGGAAGTCTAGTTGAAAAAGATTACTGTATTATTACGGGGAAACTAGAGTGTTTTTAATATTTTTTCCACCACTTCAGCTGGATTTTGGGCTTTGTAGATAGGACGCCCGACAACAATGAAGTCAACGTTTTCGCTCTGTGCCGTTTCAATCGTAGCAACACGTTCCTGATCGCCTGCATCTTCTCCAAAAGGGCGAATACCGGGTGTAAGGGTGAGAAAACGATCCGATGTCAGCGATTTGATGGAGGCACTTTCATATACACTGCAAACAACACCGTCGAGTCCGGCTTCATGCGCATCCTGGGCAAATCGGTCGGCTTTTTCGGCAATGGTCTCTCCATAGACATGGGAGAACTCCGTCTCTTCGAACGAAGTGAGGGCGGTTACCGCGAGGACGAGTGGACGCTTTTCATACGGTTCTAGCCGCTTCATCACTTCTCGCATCGCTTTGCGTCCTGCGGATGCGTGGACGTTGAACATATCGACGCCCAAGCCCATAATCGATTCGGCTGCATCGGCCATGGTGTTGGGGATATCATAGAGTTTTAGATCAAGAAAAATTTTAAATTCGGGATTGATTGCCTTAATCGCATCAATAAAAGGTTTTCCGTCGCGGATATAGGAACGTAAACCTACTTTTAACCATAGCGGATAATTTTTGATGGTTTCAACAAGTGCCAAATTCTCTTCTTGTGAAGGGAGATCGAGAGCGACGCATAATTGCATATAAAACCTTATTAAATGAAGTTCAAAAGTATAACGAAGCTTAAATATATTGTTCATTATATTTATGTTAATGATTCATTGAGCAAAACACCTTACAATATCTGCAAAATTACCCCTCCCAAAATAAAGGATTTTCAATGAAAAAGAGTTTTATAGCAATGGCGGTTGCCGGATTATTGATCGGCTCAAGTGTTGCTTCTGCAGCGGTTTATAAAGTCGATGTATCGCACTCTACGGTCGGATTTAAAGTAAAACATATGATGGTCAGTACCGTAACCGGAAAGTTCGGCACATTTACGGGAAGTTACGATTTGGAGAAAGGGAAGTTTAAAACGCTGAGCGGCCAGATTAAAGCGGATTCTGTCGATACGGGGATCAAAAAACGGGACGACCATTTACGCAGTGCCGATTTTTTTGATGTGGAAAAATTCAGCGATGTTAGTTTCGTGATGACAAGTGCGACCAAAACTAAAATGACGGGTGATTTAACGATTCACGGGATTACGAAAAAAGTGACCCTTGCTATCGAGATGGGTGGCGTCGTTGAAGATCCAAACGGCAATATGCGTTCAGGATTCGTATTGACCGGTTCCATTAAACGGAAAGATTTCGGCTTGACGTGGAACAAAGCGATCGAAGCGGGTGGCGTTGTTGTCGGTGATGAGGTAAAGCTTATTGTTGAAGTGGAAGGGATTGAAGAGTAATTAGAACTGTTTGATCCAACCGTCCCGTTTGGGACGGTACCCTTCTAAATCTTTGAGACTTAACCCTTTTTGTCTCCCCCATACGATAACGGCCGAACAGGTATGCATTCGGGCGTAATCTCCTAAAAAATCGATCATCTCTTTGGATAAATGTTCATGGTGCTCACGAACCGCAAAATCTTCAACGATAAGATAGCGGCCAAGTTCCAGATTTTCCCGCAGGGTAACACCGGCGTAGATATGCAAAACACCCCGTTCATAAGCACCTATAGGGCGGTAGTCACGAGGAAATTGCGATGCAATAAAGCGTTCAAACTGCGTAGCGGTAAGATCCAATCGGAGTGTTTTGAGGAGGGGAAACCCCTCATGCAGTTCCGAGGGTGAGAGCTCTCGGATTTGCATGGGATCACCCTACCAATGCACTAAGCTGTTCGTTGATTTTGGAGATTTTCTCTTCCGCATCGGCAAGTGCCGCACGGTTTTGGGTGATGACGGCTTCGGGTGCGTTGGCGACAAAACGTTCATTGAAGAGCATTCCGTTCAATTTGTCGGCCTCTTTTTGAAGCTTTTCACGCTGTTTGGTGAGACGATCGATGATGGGGCTCAGATCGATGGCATCGGTTGGAATATACACTTCGACCCTCTCTCCGATATCGCTTACGGCATTATCAATTTTAGACTCGGTAAAACGGAGCGCTTCGACTTTGCCGAGACGAACGATAAACGGTTCCATCATGCTCTGATTACCGCTACATTTGACATAGGCAAGATCGATTTTCTGATTCCCCATATCTACGAGCGTTTTAGCGCGGCGAATCGTGATAATGGCATCCATAATGATGGAAAATTCCGCTTCGATTGCTTCATTCACGGTAACGTTTTCAGGATACGCCATAACCATGATGGAGTTGCCCTCTTCAAGCGTCGTTCCTGAAAGCTCATGGTAGAGATATTCGGTGATGAAGGGCATATAGGGGTGCAGAAGTTTCATCGACTCTTTGAAGATGCTTCCCAACTCATTGACGCTCTCTTTGCTTGCTTTGCCCAGTTCGATACCCCAGTCGCAAAACTCATTCCATAAAAAGCGGTAGAGCACCGTAGCTGCATCGTTGAAACGGTATTCATCCAGGAATGCTCTTGTTTCAGCCGTAGCGCGATGGAAACGGCTGAGCATATAGCGACCCAACGGAGTCGTGATCTCTTGATCGGCTAAATCTTTAAACGTCGGAACATTCATTTGGAGGAATTTGGAAGCATTGAAAAGTTTGTTGGTAAAGTTGCGGCTTTGATCCAGACGCTCCGTGCTAAGGCGGATATCACGCCCCTGCGCGGCAAGGACGGCGAGGGTGAACCGGAGTGCATCGGCGCTGTATTTTTCGACCATATCGAGCGGATCGATGACGTTGCCTTTGGATTTGGACATTTTTTGGCCGTGTTCATCCCGCACCAGTGCATGGAGATAGATATGCTTAAACGGCAGCTCTCCCGTAAAACTTTCCCCCATCATCATCATCCGCGCAACCCAAAAGAAGAGGATGTCAAATCCGGTAATCAGGAGGCTGTTGGGATAAAACTTCGCCATGTCTTCGCTTTGGAAGAGGGTGTCGGAACTGACATCGCCGTTGCCCCAACCCAGAGTCGAGAACGGCCAAAGCGCAGAACTGAACCAAGTGTCAAGGACATCGGGATCTTGGGTGAACGAGCGGCTTGCACAATGCGGGCAGCTGTTTGGTTGTTCTTCCATAGAGGCCCATTCATGATCGCAATCGTTGCAGTAAAAAACCGGGATACGGTGCCCCCACCACAGTTGACGGGAGATACACCAGTCACGCAGCTCTCCCATCCATGCGTTGTAACTGTTAATCCAGTGGGGCGGGAAAAATTGGGTTAATCCTTCGTTGGTTTTATCGATCGAACCGCGTGCAACCTCTTTTCGGACAAACCACTGTTTGGAGATATAGGGTTCAACAATATTTTTACAGCGGTAACAGTGACCGACTTGGTGGAGATGATCTTCAATTTTTTCAATAAAACCTTCTTCATTGAGTCGTTTGACAATGACGGAACGGGCTTCAAGGCGTTCAAGCCCTTCAAATTCCCCGGCGTGATGATTTAATATCCCTTTTTCATCGAATACGGTGATAAATTCCAGATCGTGCCGCTTGCCCACTTCGTAGTCGTTGGTGTCATGAGCAGGGGTAACTTTGACGACACCGGTTCCGAACTCTTTATCGACATGGGTATCGGCGATGATTTTGATCTCACGATTGATGAGGGGGAGGGTGATGCTTTTTCCGATGAGGTGAAGATAGCGATCATCATCAGGGTGTATCATAATCGCGGTATCGCCGAAATAGGTTTCCGGACGGGTCGTCGCGACAGTGATGTGGCCGCTGCCGTCGCTGAAAGGGTAGCGCATGTGGTAGAAATGGCCCTGATGCTCTTCGTGTTCGACTTCGATATCGCTCAGCGCCCCGTCATGGGTACACCAGTTGACCATGTAGTTTCCCCGGACGATCAGATTTTGGTTGTAGAGGTGGACAAACGCCTCTTTGACGGAGGATTTTAACCCCTCATCCATCGTAAAACGCTCACGGCTCCATGCGGGAGATACTCCGAGTTTGCGCAATTGTCCTACCATGATTCCGCCGCTCTCCTCTTTCCATGCCCAAACACGTTCCAAGAAAGCTTCGCGTCCAAGCTCCTCTTTCGTCGTCCCTTCGGCTAACAGCTGTTTTTCCACGACGTTTTGGGTAGCAATACCGGCATGATCGGTCCCTGGCTGCCAGAGTGTTGCATACCCGTCCATTCGCTTGTAGCGGACAATAATATCTTGGAGGGTAAAGGTAAGGGCATGGCCGATATGCAGTCGTCCCGTGACATTCGGAGGAGGCATCATAATCGCAAAATGCTTATTGGCCTTGGCAATCGCTTTGTTACCGTCCACTTCAAAAAGCCCTCGATTTTCCCAGATAGGATAAAAGCTCTCTTCAATATTTTTTGGGTCATAGTGGGATGCGGACATAGAAAAAACCTTCATGAAAATATGCGCGAATTATACCAAAAAATAGAGGAAGGCCATTTCTAACACTTTGGCTCTTAAAATTAGTTCAATATTGTAGAATAATGTAACATTATTGGGGGAGAAAAAGTTTTTTTTTAAAACCATTGGTATATTTATGGTAATGTATGCCATAGTAAACAATAAAATTGGTATAAAGGATATTTATGCAATACGAAGTCAAATCGCCGATTCTAGGGTTTGAAAAAACCAGCAAAGTTGAACTTGTCGAGATCGATGATCTATTTATGACGCTCAAAAGTTGTGACGGTACCGATACGAGTTTTACCGTTGTCAATCCGTACGCTTTGCGTGAATATTCTTTTGATGTACCGGCGGCAATTCGTGCCTTGCTTGACATTAATGAAAATTCAAACGTCCTTGTATATAATATCGTTGTCATTCAAAATCCGCGCGATGAATCGTATATCAATTTTCTAGCTCCGCTTATTTTCAATCAAGACAACGCGACAATGGCTCAAGCAGTACTCGATGCGGGGGCTCATCCTGATTGCGGTTTAGCTGAGCCAATCAAAAAATTCAAGTCAGAATAGCCTCTAATTCGAGGCTTTAAGGAGCCTCTTGCCACTTTCGCGCCTTAACGAACAGCAATATACTGCTGCAACCGCACCGTATGGGCGTAATCTTATTATTGCATCAGCCGGTACCGGTAAAACTTCCACGATAGTCGGCCGTATCGGTCACCTCCTCTCATTAAATATAAAACCCGAAGAGATAATGCTGCTGACATTTACCAATAAGGCGGCGCAAGAGATGGTAGAACGGGTTGCCGCCTATTTCGGTCGAGAAATTGCTTCAAAAATTGATGCAGGGACTTTTCATGCCATTAGCTACCGCTGGCTTAAGCGTAAAGAGGGGAAGGTGGTCCTTAAGCAGCCGCGAGAACTTAAAACCCTTTTTCGCAGTGTTTATGAAAAGCGGACCTTTTCGCATATCGATTGTGCCACATCCGCGTATGGGGCTAATTACCTTTATGATGTTTACTCCTTTTATCAGAATACGGAATTGTCCACTCATTTTGAAGAGTGGATCAGTGTCCGACAGGATGAACACGCCGTATATGCAGCAATTTATGCTGACATTGTGGATGAGTTTGAAATGCTCAAAAAAGAGTACGGTTTTGTCAATTTTAACGATCTTTTACTCCGAATGCGCGAATTGGCTTTGGAAAATGATCTCGGCTACAAAGAAATTTTGATCGACGAGTATCAAGACACCAATGCCTTGCAAGGAACCCTTATTGATGCAATGAAACCCCCCTCTTTGTTTTGTGTGGGGGATTATGACCAAAGTATTTATGCATTTAACGGAGCCGATATATCGATTATCGGAAGTTTTGAAACCCATTATCCTGATGCCCGTATCTATACGCTTAACAAAAATTACCGTTCGACGGTTCCCATTCTTTCGTTAGCCAATACGGTTATTGCGTATAATGAGCGGATTTATCCCAAAGCGCTAGAGGTGACACGTGAACATGCGGCGCATAGTCCGAGACTTCTTATCTACGATGAGTTGTTTGAGCAATATCACGGAATTGCCCAAATGATTGCCGATTCGGCAACCCCGCGTGAAGAGATTGCGGTCATTTTTCGAAATAATGCTTCCGCTGACGGGATTGAAGCATCGTTGCGAGAACTCGGGATTGCCTGCCGTCGTCGAGGGGGGATAGGATTTTTTGACTCCAAAGAGGTTAAAGCGCTTCTTGATATTTATACCCTTTTGGTCAATGAATCGGATATGATGGCATTTATCCACCTTTTTGATTATGCCAAAGGGGTCGGAAGCGCCATTGCCAAAGAACTTTTTGTTGCTTTGCAAAAGCTGGGGCACGGCTCTTTTTTACGCGGGTTGTACACTCCGGATCCCTCTATTTCGAATCCATTTGAAAAACGGCGCCTTAATCATCAGTTGGGATTATTTGACGATTTCGCGGAGTTGGGGAGTGCGGGGCGGTTTGCCAAGCTGGGGATGGACCCGAACTTTATGGGAAATCCGATTTTGCAGCATGCAAAACTTACGAAAGATTCCGCTGTCTATTTGCACGATCTTTTTACCTTGTTTCGTCAGTTACGCGATATTAAAGAGCCAAAAGCGGCCGTTCAGAAAATTGCCCTTTCAAATTTATACGGACATGTGATCGAACATCTCTCCCATCGTCGTGCCATGACAGAAAACGGGGCGGTGGATGAGAGGGCGAAAACAGAATCCCAAGAGCGTATCCGCCGAAAATGTACGGTTTTGTTTGAACTCTCCCGTCCTTACAAAGAGCATGAACGGTTTCTCAATGCTATGGTACTGGGTTCGCAGGACTTGACGCAGGGAGAAGGGGTCCATTTACTGAGTATCCACGCATCCAAAGGGCTGGAGTATCAAGAGGTGTATGTGATCGATTTGATGGATGGGCGTTTTCCGAATCGAAAACTGATGAGCCGCAGCGGGAGTATTGAAGAGGAGAGACGGCTTTTTTATGTTTCGGTAACCCGGGCAAAAGATCGGTTGTTTCTGAGTTATGCGAAATACGACAAGATCAAGAAAACCAATTTTGTCCCTTCCCAGTTCGTATTTGAAGCGGGGCTGATCCCCAAAGATGAGACCTATGCCGCTTTGGTGGCCAAAGGGGCAGTTGAAGAAATTTAATGGCGCCCTTGTACGGCGTCTCCCATACTCCACATAGGTAAAAAAATCCCTAATGCCAACATGATAACCATCCCTGCGATCATAAAGAGCATGATTGGTTCGATCGCTTCGGAGAGGCCGTCGATAATCGCGTCAAAACGCATTTTATAATACTCCATAACTTTTTCCATCATGGCATCGAGCTGACCGCTTGATTCACCGGCAGAGATCATCTGAATAATCATATTTTCGAACAGCTTTGTCTCCGCTAAACCGCTGTAAAGGGCTCCCCCTTTTTCAACCGTTGAACGGACGGTCAGGAGGCGCTCTTGCAACGGAAGGCTGTCGATCATCGCAATGGAGGTCTCCAGCGCTTCGGCAATCGGGATACCTGCGCGGACGAGTTCTGAAAAAACGAGGGTAAAGCGGTTGAGTGTTGCAAACATAATGATGTTTTTGATCAGGTAAACGCGTAGTAAAAACAGATGCCATTTGTATCGGAAATTACGGGAGTGGTCAATCATGTATCGAAAGAGAAAGATAAATACGGCGATAGAGGCAAGGACATAAATTCCGTAGGTATTAAAGAGATGTTCCAGAAAAAGGAGAATCTGGGTCGGTAGCGGCAATTCGGCACCGAGTTGCTCAAAAATCGTTTTAAACTGCGGGACGACGTACGAGATGAGGATCGTAAACGCAACGGCCATAGCGATCATAACGTTGCGGGGATAGGCCATTGCTTTTTTGAATTTAATAATATTGCGGCGAATTTCTTCCAACATATCGGCAAGTTTATGGAGAGATTCGGCCATATTTCCGGTTTTTTCCCCCAATTCAATCATGGCAAGGGAGAGGTTTCCCAACTCATACGTAAAGTTATGGGCCGACTGCGAAAGGCTGTGGCCGGAGTTGATATCTTCGGACATCGTCCCTAATACCGTTTGCAGCGTTTTATCCGTTGTCGCATCGGCAATTTCTTTAAGGGAATCGTGAATGGAAATTCCGGCATTGGTCATAACGGCGAGCTGCCGTATGGCAGCGATTAGGGCATCTTGTTTTAATTTTCGTTTTTTAAAATTTGCAAAAAGGGTCTCTTTAAATCTTCGAAGCTGATCTTCGAGAGGGGCCGGGGCCTCTATGACTTTTAAGATCATTCCGGAAAATTTGATTTTAGCCAGATAATGGGCCTCTTTTTTGTTTTCAGCGTAAAACCCTTGTTGGCTTTTTTTCCCTTTGGAAAGTATTGTCGCTACAAAATATTTCATCCTTTGGCCACCCTTAAAATTTCATCTAACGTTGTTATACCGTGTACCGCTTTTGCCATCCCATTTTCAAACATACCGACAAAACCTTCACCCTTTGCCTGAGTTAAGAGTTCATCTTTGGAAGCACCGCGCGCAATTAAACTGGAGAGAGTCTCCGTGATGGGAAGGACTTCACAAATCATTTCCCGCCCCATATAGCCGTTTCCGTTGCACTCTTTGCATCCGGCCCCTTCATAAAAAACGGTGTGTGCGGGGATAAACGCACTGTATTCTTGCAAGATTCCCAATGGTATATCGGCTTCCCGTTTACAATGTTTACAAATTCTGCGGACCAAACGTTGTGCCTGTACGGCAACCAGCGCACCGCTGATCAGATAAGGTTCAATCCCCATATCCGCCATACGGGGGATTGCACTGATGGCATCGTTCGTGTGAAGGGTCGAGATCACCAAGTGCCCCGTCAATGCCGCTTTAATCGCAATCTCGAGCGTTTCGTGGTCACGGATCTCCCCGATCATGATTTTATCGGGGTCCTGACGCAAAATAGAGCGTAGCGCATCGGCAAAAGACAACCCGACTTTCGGGTTAATCTGTACCTGCTGAATCAGATTCATCCGGTACTCTACCGGATCTTCTACGGTGATGACTTTGTCCTCAACATTTCGAAGTTCGTTAAGGGCACCGTAGAGGGTCGTTGTTTTACCGCTCCCCGTAGGTCCGGTTACCAGAATAATACCAAACGGTGCATGAAGCCCCTTAATCAATTTTTGGTAACTGGCTGAATCCATACCGGAATCTTCAAGTTTGACCAATGCTTTCGCTTTGTCCAGAATACGCATAACAATGGATTCGCCGTAAATAATGGGAAGGGTAGAGAGACGAAAATCGAATTCGGCTTCCATAACGATTGCGGAGAAACGGCCGTCTTGAGGTTTGCGCCGTTCGGCAATGTCCAAATTGGCCAACAATTTAATGCGAGAAGCCAGAGGAGGGTAGATGTCTCGGTCAAAAATAAATATTTCGGTTAATTTACCGTCAATTCGTCCCCGAACAACGCAGTTTTTTTCCGTCGGTTCGATATGAATATCACTTGCCCGCCCTTTAATACATGCTTTGAGAATAACATCGATCAGCTGTAAAATGGAGGAGGCCTCTTGCTGCTCTTCTACGGATCCGATATTACGAAGCTCATTACGAATATTATTAACAAGCTCTTTGACGCTGTCTTTTAGTTCAATTTTGAAAAGATAAGCTTGAATCTGTTTTTCCGTAGCAACGGCAATTTTGACCGATTTTCGGGGAAAAAGGCGTTGAATCGATTCTTGGGCTTCAATGTTCAAAGGATCTGCAAAGGCAATGACAACATACATGTCATCTTGTGAAACCGGTAAGGCAACATAGCGTTTAAGCTGTGCCGTCGGAATTTTTTCAACGAGTCGATAGTCCATATCCAGTGAATCGAGATCAATGAATGGGACTTCAATCACTTCAGCCAGATGGGCAAGAATCGAAGGTTCATCTAAAAAATGGTAGTTTTTGATAATGGAAAGTTGATATCGTCCCAAACGGATTTGTTCGACAATAAAGCGTTTAATAAAATTAATGGAAACTGCACCTACTTTTGTCAATGTTTCCAGAACGGTATCATCCTGAACACCGCGTGACGTTAAACGATCGATTTGCTGGTGTGTGATATGGCCTTTTTCGAGTAAATCGTGGGTAATACGATCCATATCAGTGTCCTTTATTCGTATACATGATGGTGAGTTAAAATTTTATCATAGTATTCATCGATAGCGATGGTTTTATGATGATTACTTTGAATTGTATAGAGTTTATAGGTGAGCCGTGGTGTTAAAGGATCTTTATACTCTTTGATAAACACTTCTTTTTGTGGATGCTTAAGGTAGAGGTCGAAAATTTTAGAGAGTAGATGGGAACTGACGGGTAATTTTAAATGGATAATCGGTTTATTATCATAAAGTGCTTGCAGAAGAAGCTTCTTTTGAAGGATTAAGAGTGAAAAATAGGCGGCGTTTGCCCGGGCTTCTGCGGATTGATTGAGGAGACTGGATGGGAGTGCCAGCGCATCGATTTGATCATTTTTAAGACATGAAAATGCATAAAGGGATATAAAAGGTTCGTCGTTTCGATAGTTTTGAAACTCCTTGAGGCCAAGGGAACATCCTTGAGCATAAAGCTCTTTTTGATAAAGTTCAAAAATTTTTTCACTCATGGAAGCGGATAAAACAGTCGTAAGGAGAGGGATGAAGAATAGGTATTTCATTTTAGGCTACCGCGTTCAATCGTATCCAACAAACCTCTGGCAGAGTCTGACCCTGATTGCGAAATATAAAGCTGAAGGGTTTTTTTGGCTTGTTCCGTTTTTCCAAGTTTCACCAGTGATTTTGAAAAAATGAGCCAACTTTCATCAATCCGGCTATTGATGGCATTGGTTTTTAATGCGTAGTTATACGCTTCCGAATAGTTGCCGTGGTCATAATAATAACGGGCTATAAAGAGGCCAAGATTGGCATTGGCGTTCTCTTTAAACCGTTTTTCTAGTTCACCGATGTCGAGAGCGGTTTCGTTACGGTTGATACTTAATGTTTCCGAAGGTTGCGGCGCTACAACTTTTTGTACTGCTAAAGAAGGGGTCGCGGGAACTGGTGGCGGCATAAGCACAGGTGGTTTGGGTGCCGGAGTTTTCGGAAGCGGGAGAGCGGTTTTCGTCACCGGTTTTGTGATTACAACATTTGCAGAGACAGGAGCTGACTCAACCGCCGCTGAAGTGGGGCTGAATGAGTGGACAAAGTCCATAGAAGGTTCGAGAATGGTCGTTGTGTTTTGCGGTGTCGAACCCGGTGGAGTAGCGGAAGAGTCGGTATGGATTTTTTGAGCGGGGTGGAAGGTTTCGGAAGATTTCGACCCCTCGGTAGGTTCCGGCCATAACACAAAAGTTCCGATAAAGAGTACAATGAGCGAGAAAGCGGTGATAGCGTAGGGAAGATAGGCCTTAATCTTATATTTGAGCCAGCGACGCTCTAAATTGTGGATATCAATCACGGATCAGTCCTGTATGAATTGCCGCCATCTCGATCCATTTGGATTTAATCGCATTGTATTTGATAGCGGTCGGTTGATGCTCCTCGTACCAGCAATAGAGGGTAAAAAGGGAATAAAGAAGTTTGTTGGCTTCTCGGTAGTTTCCTTTGGTCAAAGAAGAGATGAGTTTCATGTTTTTTTCGTTAAACATATTGGCAACATCAAAGCAGTTTGATTTCAGGAGTTTTTTTTGAATGTAGATTTTCAGCTCTTCCGAAGTGGCATTGTGCAATTCGATACTCTCCCAAATACGCGTTTGAAAATGTTCTTTGGCAATGATGTCTTCCTTATCGGTCTTATGGAGGGTAATAACAAATTTAATAGCACGTGCATCGGAGATCAAACGTATTTTTTCCATCAACGAAGGGGTATAGAGCTGTGCCTCATCCAGCAATACAATCGGAACGGCAGGAAATGAGAGGGCGTTGGAAAGCTCTAGAAAACGGTTAAGGGTCATCACTTCTCGCGGCGCATGGCCAAAGATGTTTTGCGCTAAAACACGTAAAAAATCGTCCTCATCGATAATCGGCGTAGCAATCATAAAGACTTTTTGGTATTTGGAGAGATCGTGATGCAGTTTATGCAGCAGCATACTTTTACCGGTTCCCGGACGACCGTATAAAAGGATCATCTTAAGGGGCTTTTGTACCGAATCTTTTAACGATTGGTACATGTGGGAGACGCTGTCGATTTGGACGTAATCCTTAGGATTGATAATGTCCAAAAAAAGATCGCGCGGTTTCGAAAAAAGGGAATTCTCCATCCGTTATTTTATTTCCTGCTTGGATTCTTCTTCAATTTTGTTGCCGAGACGGGTGTAGCCCAAATCACTTAAGGTGAGGGTGTCTGCCTCTTTTTTGACAATGTGCGGTTCGATAATAATCACGAGTTCTTCCACTTTTTCGCTCATCCCCTCTTGCTTGAAGAGATAACCGACAAACGGGATATCCCCCAGCAGAGGGACCTTGGTTGTGGTATTGGAGGATTTGCGATTGATGAGACCTCCGAGGACAATTTTATTGCCGTCTTTGACCGTGACAACTGAGGAGATTTGACGGCGGCTAAGGTCTGGCGGCATACTGCGGGTCGCATTGTCTGCGGAGAGCTCGCTGGCCACTTCGGAGACCGAAGGGTTGACCCGTAAGGTAATGCTGCCGTCTCGGGAGATTTCCGGAGTGATATCCAGCAACACCCCCGAAAATACGGAGCTGACGATTTCACTTTTTGCCTGTTCTCCCGTTGTCCCTCCGGCCAGAGTAGAGGTATTGATCGTTTTGTAAAAAAGCTCCGTACCGGCGGTGATCAGTGCCGGCTGGTTATTGAGGGTCATGATTTTCGGATTGGAGATGGCATACACATCCCCTTGCGTTTTCAGGAACATCAGCAGATTGTTAATGCTGATCGAGTTGCTGATGGTGAAAAGTTTGGAAGCCGTCGTGATGGGGGCACGTTCACCGGCGGCATCCGCCAAACCTTTGGTTATCAACGTCATTCCGGTAGTAGGATCAGTTGTGCTTCCTGTTTCGAAAATACGTTGAACCTTATCTCCTTCGTACGCCGTATCAAACGTATTTCCGCTGACGTTGGTGCGGTTGGCTTTGTTGAGGGCTAAATTAAAGTTTTGGAGCTTGTAAATCTGGGACCAGTCGATACCGGTGGTGGATCCGTTCGTGAAAACTACGCTGTACATTTTGACGTCGATCATCACTTGTGTCTGCATTTTTTTCTGTAAATCGTCGATATACGTATCCAGCCGTTTGATCTGTTTTCCGGTTCCGGTTACGGTAATCAAACCGGCGCTTTTATTGATGAAAATATTGTGATGACCGTCTTGCTGTTCCGCAAGTTTGTCTTTGAGCTCCGGGAGGTTTTCCGTTTTGGTTTGTTGATACTGATCTTCGGGACGACTTAAAATACTTTTAATCTCCTGTTCCAGCGTATCCCAAAACTTCACTTCATCAATGGTCGTGATATTGGTGCCCGATTCGGAGGAGGTCCGATTTCCGGCAGCGGTATTTCTTCCGGCAGCGGTACCGCCGGTCATTCCGCCGGTCGTTCCGGCAGCACCCCCCATCGCCCCTGCGGCACCCGCAGCACCGCTGGTGGGCGTTGTTGCAGAATTGGAACTGAGGCGTATATTGGTCGTTCCGGTCCCTTTGCGTTCCGTAATAATATAGTCAATATTATAGGTTTTTGTTGTGAGGTAGGTGATTTTTAAAACATTGTTTTGAAGGGTGTATTCTAAATCATTCTCTTTGATAATGAGATCCAGCACTTCATTAATGGTTAAATTTTTTAAAAATGTCTTATTCATCGGTTTGCTAAGAACTTTTTCTGCTTGAGCATCGGCGACGATGATACTCATGCCACATTCATCGCTCAACTGATCGATGAATTCTCCGACCGTTGTCCCCTTAACCGATGCGATATTAAACAGTTCATACGTACAATCGGCAGCATGGATGGATGGAGCTAAAAAAATAGCTGCCGCGACGGATAGCAAAAGCGTTTGTACATTGTGTTTAATTACTGATGTCATGATACTTTCCTATTTTGTTGTAATTTTGATGTTGGTATTTTGCTTGCTCAGAAATAAAATCAATTTTTGATCTGCTTTACCGGTCAGTAAAACAGAATTGAATCTAATCTCCGAGAGGGTATAGGTTCGGATTGAATCGTTTAACTTATACCATTTCCCGTTGATCAAGGCAGATTTATTGATAAGTGCCTGCAAACGTAAAGGCTCCTCGACGATTTTCGGTAATGCAATTTTCGGCACACCGGCAAGTTTCGGAGGTGCAAACAAAACCGGAGTTCCGATTGGAGGAACGCTGCCGATACGTACCGGTTTTTTGAGTTTTATCGGGTCACCTAGGGATCCTACCATAGCATCCGATATACCGATACGCGCGGGAAGGATGGCTTGTATCTGCTCATCAACCCACGCCAGCTCTTTGTCGCCGTTTGCTTGGATGACCGTTACGGTTCCGTCCGTCGAAGGGGTAATAGGTGCTGAGGGAAATGCCGCATAAAGAGTGGCTAAGGCAATGAAGGTAATGGTAAAGAGTGTTTTCATTGTCGTACAATCCCCCACACTGAGATATTAAGATCGCCGCGCAATTTTTCACTTGCCGTCAGATTAAAATCGTGCAAATCAACCACCAGATAACTCTGTTCCAGAGCATTAATAAATTTTAAGGTGTTTTTATAAGGGGATTCGACCGACACCGTAATATCCATGACATGCCCGAAGGAGCTACTGTCGGTTTGGAGGGTATTCCCGAAACGTGCCAATTTGACACCGTAGGCACGTGCGTAGTGAGAAACGGAATCGAGATAAGCTCCCCATACCTTTTCATCATAGTACAAAGAGGAAATTTGTTCAAGTTGACCTTTGATATAGGTATTATATTGGATATAAAGAGCATGCTGTTGTTGGATTGCTACCGTTTCTTGCTCGATCTGGGTAATCCGTTCCGGTGGATTTGAACTCAAATATTGTTTGTCGTTATTGAGATCATTTTCTACTTTGAGCGCTTTTTCATGAGATGCATAAAAGCTCTGTTCGGAACTTTCCCAAAATAGGAGATACGATAAAGCGAATAATGAGGCAAAAATAATGACGAAAAGCATCATTTTGTCCCGTTCGCTTTTCAGGGCAAACGACTGATCGATTGCGTGGAGATAATCTTCAATTTGCAGTTTCATTTGATGACCGCCTTTAATTCACTTAAATACGATTTTTCTTCTTCGTCATAGGAGATCAGCTGAAGACTGAAATTGTATTGATCCCGTTTAATATCGGTTAGATGCTTCAGCAAGGCAGTGATATTTTCCGTTTTTGAAGAGGTCAGCCCAAACGTAAATGTTTTTGTGTTATTGGCATCTTCACTGTAATCGGCAGTTTTAAGTTGCACCCGGTATTGATTAAAGCTTCGGGTTAAATCGGTCATGAGTTTAGCTTTCATCGGATAATTGACTTTTTTATCATGAATCTGAATCAGGGTGTCTTGTTTTTGTTTATAAGCAGATTTTTGCTCATCCAGCAAAGCCTGAGCTGCTTTTTTATTGGCCAGTTTAAGATTAACGGTTGCTTCGCGCGTCATTTTTTCAATATGTACCTGTTCGTATTCTTGTGTCAACATGGAGTGATGAAAATCTTCGATATAGGCAAGTCCCCAGTACGTTCCGGGATAAAGAAAAGCGGTAATAATTGCAGCGGCAGTAACCAAGATCAATTTTCCACTGTCACGTTTGGCAAAAGGGGGCGGGCGATGAAAAACCGTAAAATTACACTCATACCGTTCGCTTGAGTCAAGTCTGCAATACAGATGCATTAGCTGATGGATGTGATCAACTGCCGTTCCATTTGTATTAAATCCATAATCAAAGTCAAAGGATGATGCTTTAATCCCCAAATAGGTTTGTGCATATTCATCAAGACCTATGACATTGCCAACCCCTGTCGTGATAAAAATCTCATCGAATTTTTTGATGTCAAAAGCTCTTTTGGCATAGGTCATAATATCGTTAACATGCAAAAAGATTTCACCGAAAAGTTTGATAAGATTTTTTTGGTAACTGCTATTTTGGGTATTGAGCCCCTCTTGTGAAAGAAGGGTCTGAAAAATGGCAAAATTGATTTGTTCCCCGAGTAATTCACAAAAACGTTCATGCATTTTTATCAGTGAAAATTTGAGTGACTTGGTATAAACAAATTCATCTTCATTGTAAATGGCTAAAAAGGCATCATTCTCTTGAAAATAGATAAAACAGTGGATTCCGGAGGTGTTAATGAGCTCTTTAACGTAAAGTGATTTTAAAAGGAGAGGGACAGGTATTATTTGATCGATGTACTTGAGGGTTGCAACGGTTTGTCGATATTCTTCTTCCAGCGTCAGCGGATCAACGACAAAAACATGGAAGTATCGATCCCCATCCGTACTTTCACGAACGGCTTCGATGTATTTGATATGGTACTCAATAGCCATATCCAAAGCAAGTTCTTCGTAAACCTTATTTTCCACCGCATCATAGAGATCATCATCGGGGATATTTTTACTGATACCGATATAGGTTGAGAAGAACCCTTTGGTATTCAGAAAGGTAACGGTATATTGATCTTTTGAATATGGAGGAGAGGTATTGGGGGCGATTGTGTTAAGGGTACCGATACAGTAATCCCCTTTATAGGGGTTCGCCGATACGATAGTTGAATATGTTTGCTGTTTGCCTGTACTCATCCTATATCCTATTTAAAATGTACGAGAGTCATCCCGTAGAAACTGTTATCACGGTAAAATTCAATTCGATAACTCTTTGCAGAGCGATTTATGGCATATTTTGGATCTAAATTCTTGAGGGTAATACGACAGTTGCTCTCGTCGTTTACCCCTTTTCGAGTATAACCTATAATATCGGTACGGACGCCGTCACTCTTTTTTAGCACTGTAAAATCGGCATTTACAAAAAAATCTGTAGTGAAAGGGAGTGTTTTACGTTCACCGTCCGCGATCACTGTGATTTTTTCAGAGGAGACCCCTTTCGAATGATAGCTTGGGAGAAAAGAGCTTATTTTTCGGTTGCCGATATAGACATCATATTTTTTATTGTTTTTTCGAATGCTTCCCAGCGGATGGGAAAATTTAAACTCATTTCGTGATGATTGTAGCGGAATCAAACTTAAATTGGTTTTTAAATGATCTAAAGTGAGATAGTAATTGTTGTTTATGGTTAAATATCCGAAATTGTCGAGGAGTTTTTGAATGGTTTCGGGAGTTAGGGTAAGAGAGCGTTCAAATTCAATCCCCATTAATTTCATATAGCATTCAATCGCACGAAGTTGATAAAAAACTTTGTGATGGAGAGTCGGTAAGTTTTTACTGGTCTCGATTGCAAACGCCGGTTTATTATGTGTAATGGCAAAATAGGTGAGCGAGTGTTTCATCTCTTTATCATCAAACCGGGTATTGGTATTGCGTACATCAAAGAGGTGATGATTTTCGATAAGAGCAGTGTTGAGATCAGTACGGACTTCGGATGCAATTTCATCTAAATTTCCGTAAGGATTTTTCGTATCAAGAACTTCCTGATCGATAACACAGGTTTGTCCCCATGCACTTGGATTAAAAATGGTATTTTGATACTCTTTACGATAGAAACCATGCCCGTCATGAAGATTAAGGATGAGACCCACATGCGGATCGGTGATAATCTCTTTGACCTCTTTGATAATGGGGGCATCAGGGTCTTTTGGATCCAATTCGGCAAATTTTCGATTCATGTCTCCATGAATGCCACGGCTATTTTTTTGAATGCTTTGCCGGTTCAGATCGGGGATAATCCAAAGATTCCCTTTCGTAACGGTATAATATTGTGCCAGTAGCGCTGCTGCAAAATAACTGCCCGGCTCATTGCCGTGGATCCCTCCGATAACAAGGAGGAGCGGGGTAGCATCACTCTCTTTTTTAATGAGTGAAAAGGGGGAAGCGTTTAAAGGGTGTAAACTAATGAGACAAACGAGAAGAGCTGATTTTAGTACAGCTCCTTGTTTTACCATTCGTATCCTAAATCGCTTAAGAATTTTTTATCGGTTGTCCACCCTTTTTTGACCGATACGAAGAGTTCGAGATACACCGGTTTTGAGGCAAGTCGCTCTATTTTTTCTCGGGCATTTTTCCCGATCCGTTTGATTGCACTTCCCCCCTTCCCGATAATGATCCCCTTTTGGGACTCTTTTTCAACAATAATGGTGGCTCTAATGTGCTCTACGGGGGACTCTTCATCAATTTTATCAATGAGGACATCGGATTCGTAAGGGATCTCATCGCTAATATTGTCGAATATCGCTTCACGGATAAATTCTTTATAAATATCCCGCATCTTTTCCGTGGTCAAATCTTCAGGATTGTAAAGATAGGGGGATTCGTCCAGATGTTTGACAATCGTGTCTAATAAATCGTTTTTTCCTACATTTTTGGTTACCGACATCGGTATGAGCGCTTCGAACTGATCGCTGTATTGATTGTATTCTCCAATTTTTTTCAATAAATCGGCTTGAGAAATTTGATCGATTTTGCTCAGGACAATAATATGCTTTCGTTGTTGGTTATTGATCTCCAAAAATTTTTCATAATAGCTGAGTTTGTCCGATGCGGGAGCGAGATAAACAACGATATCACAGTCTCCGATTGCTTTTAGCGCTTCTTCGAGCATGTATTGGTTGAGAAGTTTTTCAGCCTGGTGAAGTCCCGGAGTGTCGACAAAAATAATTTGATCCTCTTTGTGCATCACGATTGCATTGGAACGGCGGCGAGTCGCATTGGCTTTTTGGCTGACGAGAGCAATTTTTTCTCCCAATATCCAGTTCATCAGGGTACTTTTACCGGCATTAGGGCGTCCTATCAGTGCGACGAATCCTGCTTTATTCACGATTTTCCTTTTAGAGTATGTAACGTGCGAGGTCTTCATCCTCGACGACGGGTGCGAGGATATTTTTAACATCATCTTCGCTGATAATAACTTTTGAGCCTTTATGGATATACGCATTAAAACTGATCTCTTCGAGCACTTTCTCTACGACGGTATGCAGACGTCTTGCCCCGATATCTTCGGTTTTTTCATTGGCTTTTTGTGAATAGCGGGCCATTGAGCGCACTGCGGAATCTTCAAATTCCAGAAGAACATCTTCTGTCGCCAAAAGGGCTTTATACTGTTCAAGAAGCGAGTTCTTCGGCTTGGAGAGTATCAGATAAAGTGCCTCTTCATCGAGCGGTTCAAGCTCCACACGTAAAGGGAAACGTCCTTGAAGCTCCGGGATAAGGTCACTGGGTTTGGTCAGGTGAAATGCCCCTGCGGCGATAAAGAGGATATGATCGGTTTTTACGGGACCGAATTTTGTGGTTACGATACTCCCCTCCACGATAGGGAGTAGGTCCCGTTGCACTCCCTCTTTGCTTGGGTCGTTTCTCCCCTCGCTTCGTGAACTGACGGCGATTTTATCGATTTCATCGAGAAAAACGATCCCCCCTTCTTCGACGCGTCGGAGCGCTTCGCGTTTGATCTGGTCATGGTTGAGAAGATTATCGGCGGCTACTTGACGGAGCAATTCCCGGGACTCTTTAACGGTGACCTCTTTTTTGCTCTCTTCCTTTCCCATGACGGAGAACATTTTTGAAAAGGACTCCTGAACTTTAGCGATTTCCGGAGGCATATTGGTATCATTAAATTCGAGATTCCCTTTCGGGAGATCGATTTCAATGATTCTGGAATCCAGTTCTCCGGATAAAAGTTTTGCACGCATCCGTTCTCGTGAATGGTCATACTCTTGTTTTTTGGTATCGTTGGAGAAGTGAGGCGGCGATGGGAGAAGTTTTGAGAGAATGGTATCAATGACATACTCTTCTATCGCTTCACGGTTTTGTTCATTATGTTCCGTTCTGACCATAGAGAGGGCTGTCATAACCAAATCACGGATCATCGACTCGACATCCCGGCCGACAAATCCGACTTCTGTGTATTTACTTGCTTCTACTTTGATGAAAGGGAGTTGCATTAACTTGGCAAGTCGGCGGGCAATTTCTGTTTTACCGACACCGGTTGAACCGATCATCAGAATGTTTTTAGGCATGATCTCTTCTTGCAATGCCGAATCAAGAAGCAAGCGTCTGTATCTTGTACGCAGTGCCAATGCAATGGTTTTTTTAGCATTGTGCTGGCCGATGATGTGCAAGTCGAGATAATTGACAATTTCTTGAGGGGTCATATTCATGAGAATTTATCCGAGTGTGAGTGTTTTGATTTCGTGATTGGTGTAAATACACAAATCAGCGGCAATATGGAGGCTTTCTTTGACCAGTGTTTCTTCATCCAGATTGGAGTGCCCTTTTAGAGCACGTGCGGCGGCAATGGCATAGCTTCCGCCGCTTCCGATCGCTGCAATTTCTCCGTCTTCAGGTTCGACAACATCACCGTTTCCGGTAAGGATAAAGATATGCTCTTGGTTTAAAACAATCATCATCGCTTCAAGCCGCCGGAGTATTTTATCCTTGCGCCATGCCTTGGAAAAATCGATAACCGCTTTGATAAGATCGCCTTTGCGGTGTGCAAGCTGTTCTTCGAACATATCAAAAAGGTTAAAAGCATCCGCTGTTGATCCGGCAAAACCCGCTAAAATCTCCCCCTGATAGAGGGAACGGATTTTAGTCGCATTGTTTTTAAGGACGGTATGTCCGAACGTTACTTGACCATCTCCACCGATGACGGCTTTGTTCTTTCCTTTATAGGCGAGTATGGTAGTGGCATCGAACATAAACCTATTCCCCTTTAATCTCTACATGGAGTGTCGCATGGATACCGTGGCCGAGTTTAAGATCCAGATCGTGAAGCCCGGTAGTTTTGATGCCATGTTTGGCATCAAGCTCTTTTTTATCGATTTCAATACCGTGCTGTTCCATTAATGCATGGGTGATTTCCTCTTTGGTGACCGATCCGAACAGATGTCCGGTATCTCCGAGTTTTTTGCGGATGATCACTTTGATATCTGCTAATTGGGCTTTAATCACATTTAGACGCTCAATTTCGGCAGCCTCGTTTGCCGCTTTTTTCCGTTGTTCGGCTTCATATTTTTTCAATACTTCATTGGTAGCGGCGAGGGCTAATCCTTTACCGACGAGGAAGTTTTTTCCATATCCGTCGGCTACCTCTTTAATCTCTCCGGCTTTGCCGACCCCTTTGACATCTTTGGTCAATAAAACTTTCATAGTATGCCTTTTTTTGAATACCAAAGAGGTGATACCCCTTTGGCTGCGATGAGTAAAATTTTCTCTTTTGAGGGTAAAAACGAATTATCCGCGAACGATTTCGCCGCCATAAGAGACAATACCGTGCGTGAGATTGGATACTTTAGTATATCCCATATCGGTGAGGATCCGTTGACAGTGGGCACTTCGGCTTCCGACATGGCAATAAACAATGAGATGTTCGTTGTGTTGCAATTTAGCCTCGGTCAGTGTCTGGAAGAAACTGCTGGTAGGAATCAGGGTGTCTGCACCGGCGATACGCCCCATTTTCCACTCCATCCATTCGCGGACGTCGATAATTTTAAATTGTACCATTCCTAGCTGGCGTGCTTCGATGAGTGCGGTGAGCTCATCGCTGTCGAGTTCGCTTTGATTCAACAGGATTTGGCACTCTTGTGCACTCAGGCCGCGTGAATGCTGATGCACAGCCTCTTCCATCCCTATTTCCAATCTTTTGGCAGCCGCAAACTCCGGAGTACAGAAAATCTGACAGTGACATACCCCATCTTCGGGTATCTCTTTTTCAATTGCGGGAGTACAAGGGCATAAACGATTGTCGCTGCTTTGGTATTTTCCGTCAACTTCTTCAACCATATAACAAGGGCAAAAACGTTTGTTGTACATCATTTTATTGCGGGCAAGTCCGAGTTGAACTCCCTCATTGATCTCTTCTTGAGGATTGTAAGCCCAATTAAACTGGCTGACTACCTTATCGGTAAATTTAATTGTTTTTTCTAATTCAGCCTGAAATTCAGGCGAATTCATATCTATTTTAATAATACTCATACGGATATCCTAAGGTTATTTGTTTTTACGGGCTTTACCGGCGATGATGAAACGCAACGCATTGAGTTTAATAAATCCGCCGGCATCTTTTTGATCATAAACCGCATCTTCTTCAAAGGTACAGTATTCAGGGTTAAAAAGGGATAGATCGGAACTTCGTCCGACAACGTATACCCCCCCCTTGTACAGTTTAAGGCGAACGGTGCCGCGTACATTTTCCTGTGTTTTATCTATGGCCGCTTGGAGCATTGCACGCTCCGGGGAAAACCAGAATCCGTTGTAAATAAGTTTTGCGTAGCGTGGCATCAATTCATCTTTCAGATGTGCCTCTTCACGGTCGAGGGTCAATGACTCAATCGCGCGGTGTGCTTTTAGCATAATCGTACCGCCCGGTGTTTCATAGCATCCACGGCTTTTCATCCCGACGAAACGGTTTTCGACGATATCGGCACGTCCGATTCCGTGACGTCCGGCAATAATATTGAGCTGTTCTAACATGACCGCCGGAGAAAGCGCTTTTCCGTTAAGGCTGATGGGATCCCCTTTTTCGTAGCCGATTTCGATGTATTCGGCTTCATTAGGAGCATCCTGCGGGGAAACGGTCCAACGCCACATGCTCTCTTCGGGTTCTGCGGCAGGATCTTCAAGAATCCCCCCCTCATAAGAGATATGCAAGAGATTGGCATCCATGGAGTAGGGTGATTTTTTACCGCTCATTTCGATTTTAATACCGTGCTCAGCAGCATACGCGAGGAGCTTTTCGCGGGAGTTTAGATCCCATTCACGCCATGGTGCGATGATGGTGAGCGCACTGTTCTGCCCCAGATACCCCATCTCAAAGCGGACCTGATCATTTCCTTTTCCGGTTGCACCGTGACTGACGGCATCGGCACCGGTTATGCGGGCAATTTCAGCTTGGCGTTTGGCAATAAGAGGGCGGGCAATCGATGTTCCAAGAAGATACTCCCCTTCATAGATTGCATTGGCACGGAACATTGGAAACACATAGTCGCGTACGAACTCTTCTCTAAGGTCCTCGATATAAATGTTTTCCGGTTTGATTCCGAGGCTGATTGCTTTGGCACGTGCGGGTTCAACCTCTTCACCTTGGCCGATATCGGCGGTAAACGTAATCACTTCACATTTATACTCATCCTGTAGCCATTTTAAAATGACACTGGTATCCAATCCGCCGGAATAGGCGAGAACAACTTTTTTGACCTCTTTTTTCATGTGCATCCTTTGAAGCTGACGGGCTTGCATTTCTCCATATTATGGAGTGAATGGTGCGATTCTAGCAAAAAAACGATGAGACAAGTGTTAAAATTTTAGATTTAATGAGGAAGGAAGGTCTGTTTGTGTTGATTTAAGAAAATCAAGGGCACTTTTCAGTTGTTGTAAGGTTCTGGCCGCATCCCCTTTCTTATTCTCAAGAAGGGTAGCGGTTTGATGAAGTAGATAGGCTGCTTCTTCCATCTTTTCCAGAGTTTCAAAAACCGGCATTTGGTCAATTAATGACGATATCGTATCTGTCTCTTCCAAGATCAGTGCTGTTTTAAGCTCGGTTAGCCACATCAGCGCTCTCTTTCCAGGCTTCGAGAAGCCCTTTGACTACTTTATTGACCTCATCCAATTTTGTAGCATCGTTGTGAATAACGGTTTCAACAAGCAAGCGGAGCTGATAGTTGTAGAGTTCTGAGAGATAATGGGCAACATCCCCTTGCGAATAGTCCAAAATATTGATCAGCTCACTGAATATGGCACTGGAACGGTTGACCCAGTAGGTCCGTTTTTCAATGTCGCCTTCATTGATCGAACGTTTGGCTTGCATATTGAAACGTAAAATCCCCTCGTACATCATTTGAACCAATTTTTCAGGAGATTCAATGCCTATGTTGTTTTGGGCGTAAGTATTATAAGCAAGATTGTTATACATGAGAATTTCCTTTTTTTAAGATCATAAATTTATAAATAAATATTTTTGTTTTAAACTATACCTGAGCAGAGATTACCCTTTTTGATCAAATAAGATACCGTTAAACTCCTGAATTTTAGGGAGAAGCTGCTGTGCTTCCTCCGCTGGGAAACGTCTCAACGTGTGGTTGGTTTTGGTTTCGATAACCGAAACATAAAAATCATCCGATTGGTTGTCAAATCCGAAACGTAATGATGTATGAAACGGATCAAGTGCATTATTAAGCTCTTTTAGTAATTGATCCATTTGTTTTTGCGTCTCTACCTTTTCAGTTTTTTGTTCACTCCCGTTCTCTGTTTTTTTCTCCTGATTGATTTGGACTTCTTCTGTTTTTTGGGCACTCTGTGCATGTTGCAATTCGGTTGTACTGCTTTTTGGTGTTAGGCTCATACTCTGCTGAGTTTTTGCAGTGGCTTTAAAGATTTCCATATTGGTTCTCCTTCATCTGAAAGATTATCTGTTTACTAGATCGTCCATATGAATTAAAACTTTAGCAATCTATGATACCCTTGCGTTTATGAAACGATATTGGGTCCTTTTACAAAATTTTCCGTTACTGCGCCGCCTCTCGCTGATCCAGCTCATCGCTTATTTCGGTGCTTGGTTCAGTAATGTTGCCATTTATACGCTATTGATTCAAATGGAAGTAGATGCAACGATCATTGCCTTTGTCGCGGCACTTCATTTTTTACCGGGTGTGCTGCAAGCCCCTTTAAGCGGTGTGATAATCGACCGTATCAGTCCGAAAAGATTATTGATTTTTTTGACAGTGATTGAAATTGTTTGCACTTTGTTGCTCCTTAGTATTGATACGATCCAGATGCTGTGGCTGTTGTATATTCTGGTATTTATCCGTATGGGGGCATCGAGTTTTCATTTTACGGTCGAAATGTCGCTCCTTCCGAGAATAGTGGAGGGGAAAGTTCTTCAAGCCGCCAATGAGATTCACTCGATCATTTGGTCATTATCGTATACGTTGGGGATGGCATTGAGCGGGATGTTCGTTTATTGGTTGGGAACGAGCAGCGCATTTTTGTTGGATGCCGGACTTTTTGCCCTTGTTCTGCTCCTTTTGAAGGGGTTGCACATTGATCTGAAAGTTGAAAAGGTCAAGATCGGCTTTACCGCAATGATGGCGGATGCTTATAACTATATCCGTACCCACAAAATTGTTTTTCATCTGATGCTGCTTCATGCGGTGATCGGATTGACGGCATTTGACGCTTTGGTCGCATTGAGTGCAAAATATTATTATTCGAACGTCATTGCCGTTTCCATGGCGATCGGGTTGGTACATGCCTCCCGTGCCATTGGGCTTGTTATCGGTCCGATGGTGCTGGGACATCGGATGAATAATCGCCGTTTGCGCTATTTGCTCATTGCTGAAGCCGTTGCCATCGCATTGTGGGCAATGGTTTTGAGTGATTTTTACCTCTCTTTGGCAGCATCGGTATTGGTAGGATTTGTAACGACAACGTTATGGTCCTATACCTACACGCTATTGCAGCATCATACAAAAGAGGAGTATTACGGTAGGGTTATTGCGTATAACGATATGATTTTTTTAGGGGTGGGGACGTTGACGTCGTTAATGATCGGGTATCTGGCTAAATTGAACTACTCCCTGGAGAGCATTACGATGATTTTGGCGGTACTGTTTTTGATTGCGAGCGGCTATTACGGTTGGATACGGAACCATTTTGCACTGGAGGAGATTGAATGAAACCGGCTATTTTGTATGAACATGAGGGGGTAACGGCGGACCTTTCAAAAGTGACCCGGCTCTATCCTGCGGCATTGATCCATGCCGCAGGAGAGAGAGCGTCGGTTTCGCTGGAGTGGGCGGAACTCAAAGAAGAGGTGATTACGTTGGAATGTTATGTGCTGATTTGTGATTTTGATCCGGTGGGGGAAGTGCCGGTGAATCGAATTGAGTTTCACTATCCAACAAAAGAGTCTTTGTTTGATGCGATGCATGAGATTGCAAGATTAGTTAACGCTTGAACACCTCTTCGATGCGACAGAACGTTTTGGCCTTAGCCATCCCGGCGGCCTTTAAACATCTTCTTGATATTCTCCAAATTTTGATTGATTTGATCATGGTCGGCTCATTGGGTGCGGCGGCATTGGCCGCAGTAGGGCTCAGCATGCAGTTTATGATGATGATTCAAGTGGCCATGACGCTTTATATCGTCGGTTCTACTGCTTTGATCTCCCGATATATCGGAAGCGGACGGGTGAAGAGGGGATCGAGGGTAATGTTTTCGACCGCCTATTTTGCCATTGCGTTATCCATAGTCGTCGGATTGAGCGGATGGTATTTTAGCGGCCACTTTTTTCGATGGATGGGATCGGCTGAGGATGTGATTGTTTTAGGGAACCGCTATTTCGGCATCTTGTCACTGGGGATGACGTTTATTTTTTTGGATGCACTGGCCTACAATGCCCTCTCCGCCGCAGGGGATACCCGGAGTTCGTTGTATATTAAAATCTTTTCCGCTTTTTTAAATGCGGGGTTGAATTATCTTTTTATTTTCGGGCATGGCGGATTTGAGGCTATGGGGGTTGCCGGAGCTGCTTATGCAACCGTGTGTGCGTATGCTTTTAATCTGATACTGTACGGTTGGATATTTGCCAATCGCAGGGGAGCCTTGGGAATTTATCCGGTATTTTCCAAAAATGATCTGAAAAAAGTGCTTCGAATCGGTACCCCTGCGGCGTATGAACGGAGCATCGGAGTCGGCTCCTTTATGCTGTTTGTGATGATTATCGGATCGTACGGAACCCATGCAATGGCGGGATACCAGATCGGTTTGCGCATCGAAGCATTGGCATTCATGCCCGGATTTGGGTTCTCGGTTGCGGCGATGGTCCTTGCGGGGCAAAATATCGGTGCCAAAAAACTGGAAAATGCCTATTATTCAGGGATACTCAGTGCCAAAGTCGCGGCAATGTTTATGGGGAGTGTCGGCATCGTATTATTTCTCTTTCCCGAGAAGCTTGCTTCCTTGTTTACCCACGATCTATTGACAATCGAGCAAGCGTCCCTTTATCTGCGGTTAGTCGGTATTTCACAAATCCCGCTGGCATTGACGTTTGTCTTTAGCGGTGCATTGCGAGGGGCAGGGGCTACGAAAACCACCTTACGGATCAATACGCTCTCTTTATGGTGTTTCCGTATTATCCCTTCTTATGCCGTCATGGGGATGGGGTGGGAGATTGTCTGGGTATACGTTGCGATGAGTATGGAAACGTTTATTAAAGGGTGGTGGTTTTGGAGGGTGTATCAAAAAAAAGAGTGGCTTCATACCACTCTCTAAGCGATTATTTACCTTGCTTCTCTTCGGCTAACAATTGAGCGTATTGCTCTTCGATGATTCTCAAGCGGTTGCGGTCCGGCATTTTACGGGATGCAATGTAGCCGATGACACTCCCTTCTTCGTCCAGTTTTGGGACAATATGGACAACAACCCAGTAGAATTTGCCGTCTTTGCGGAGATTTTTAACATATCCTTCCCAGATTTTACCGCTTTCAATCACTTTCCACATTTGTTCAAATCCCGCTTTCGGCATATCGGGATGGCGTAACAGACTGTGGGGCTGACCTACGGCTTCCACGGCGGTATACCCTGTCATTTCGGTGAATTTTCGATTGATATAGGTAATAATCCCTTTTGTATCGGTTTCGGATATAAGACTGCGTCCGTCGAATAAAACTTCTTCATTTATCGGAGTAGGGCGTTTCATAGGATGATAATCTCTCTTCTCATGGTGGTATATAGAACTTTAGTATTTCATAAAAAACGTATTCTAATCAGCGTAATGTTACAAAACCGTTAAAGCACTTAAACTTATTTTTTTCTCATATTCGAAAATTATATCTTAAATCAAAGTGGATCGGGCAATTTGAGTTCAAAAAAGGTATAATCGTGGTATGAACAGCTATTCATTTGATGATTTTTTGATAAACGGTTCTGTTGGAGCAGTTTATATAGATAAAGGGCAAAACGGCATTTGTATCGGTTTCGCTTACGTAGAGCGTTTGGGAATGCAAAGCTGGGTGTGCGAGATAAAGAGCAGTCCGTTTCATCCGTACGGGGCGGTTGATCAGGTGCAACACCTCCTCTCTATCGGGAATGTCAAACGGCTGCGGATCGGTGCTTCGAGCAAGGAGCTCATTGCGGAGTTAAAAAATCATTTTGAATTTTTTGATTATGACGTGAGCGATGGATCGATAAATTGTGAAGATCAGATTCCCCTTTTTCAAGAGACGTTTGCACTCAATACGTTGCTCACTCCCCATGAACATCTTTCGTTGGAATCGCGTCCATTGGCCGCTCAGGCGCTGGCAATGGTGTCCGTCATGGTCCGTCAATCGCCCTATCTTCCGATTTCATCCCCTTTTATTTTGGATATATCGGGATTGTTGGAGATCGGCAACAATGCGTTGGAGCAGCTAGAGATTACCTCTGCGGACCCGCGTGCCCTTAGCGTCGACGCATTGGTATTAAAAATGGTGACGCCTATGGGGAAACGGCTGGGGCGATTGCGTTTGCACCTTCCCATCCGGGATGTTGAAGAGTTGGAACGCCGTTACAACTGGTGTGAATGGCTGAGCCCGCATGATACCGTTATCGCGAAGATGCTATCGGTGATCGGGGATTTGGAAGAGATGTGGCTTCTTATCGAGAATCAAAAAGGGAGTGTGGAGACGGCGGAACGTTGTGTCGGATCGATGCAAGAGGTTTTGAACCTTTTAGCCTATTTGACAACGCATAAAGTTCCCATTTTTTTTACGCCGGAAGAGGAGATTTTACCTTGCTGCAACGGTTTGATGGTCTATTACCAAAATCGGCGTTGGGTAAAACAATATGTTCCGTTTGTCCGATCGTTATTGCATTTCATTGCTCAAGTCGATGTGGCGGTTTCTTCGGCGCGGGTTTCAAAACACTATGGCCTCTCCCGTCCCCGAGTGATCCAAACCCGAAGGGATGATAATTTTTTGCAGGTGATGGGACTTCGTCATTTATTGGTCGAATCCCAGGGGATTGCGTATGTCGCAAACGATATCGTGATGGGAAAACGTGACTACCTCGACCTCCCTTATCCCAATACGGTGATGCTTGATTCGAAAGTGCATGACGGGGCCGATATTAACGGTGTCCTTCTCTACGGAATCAATTCAAGCGGGAAATCTTCCTTAATGAAAAGTATCGGGATTGCGGTAGTTTTAGCGCAAGCCGGATTTTTTGTCCCTGCCGCTTCGATGACATTCTCATTGTTTGATGGTCTTTATACCCGTATCCTTTCGCGGGACAATGTAGCGAAATCACTTTCGACGTTCGGGGTGGAGATGTTGGAACTGAATACGATTTTTCACCGTATTACCCCAAAAACGCTGGTTTTGGGTGACGAGATCAGTCACGGTACCGAAACCCTCTCCGCCGTTGCGATTGTAGCGGCTACAGTGATGGAGCTGGCTTCGAAGGGGGTTTTATTTTTAATGACTACCCATTTGCATCAACTTTCGATGGTTCAGGAACTGACCGGACTACGTCACGTGGTGAGTCTTCATTTAAGTGTCCGTTACGATGAAAACAGTGATTCTCTCCTTTATGATCGTATTCTCAGAGCCGGAAGGGGGAGCAGTGTTTACGGACTTGAATTCGCCGAGTCGCTCCATATGCATCCGGCTTTTTTGAAAAATGCCAAACGGCTGCGTGAAAATCTTGCAAAAGAGTATACCCTTTTGGAATTGGGCCATAAAAAGGAGCATATGAAGCGTTACCGGGATGTCGTGGTGTGCGAATGCATCATTTGCGGTGCGTTGGTGCGAGTGGATCAAAAAAAGGGTGCGGAAAGAGAGCATCATCACCTTATACCCCTCTGTGGTCGGCATCATCGGATGATGGCTGAAGGCAAAATCAAAGTGCGAGGATTTATAATGACACCTCAAGGTTTGCGTATGGAATATGAGATGCAGTTGCAAGGATAAGATTTGGATGTTATAAAACTTTTTAAAAGACTTTTGGAATCCAAAAGTGTAACCCCCGAAGAGGGGGGGATATTTGATTTTTTGGAAGGGTATCTGGATGAATTCACCTTTATCCGGATAGATCGGAACGAGGTAAAAAATATCTTCGCCTACCGCCGTTTCGCAGAGGGTCCCCACTTGTGTTTCGCCGGTCATGTCGATGTGGTTCCCGCCGGGGAAGGGTGGCATTCCGATCCGTTCGAAGCCGTTGAAAAAGGGGGATATATCTATGCCCGAGGGGCTCAGGATATGAAAAGCGGTGTCGCCGCATCGGTTCAGGCGCTTAAAGAGGCAGAATCCTTTAACGGAACCCTCTCCCTTCTTCTCACTTCGGATGAGGAAGGGGCTGCCAAATACGGGACGCTTGAAGTGTTGCATTATCTCAAGGAACACCATATGCTTCCCGATGCGGTGATTGTCGCGGAGCCGACCTGCGAACAGAATTTCGGGGATGCCATGAAAGTGGGACGGCGCGGTTCGATCAACGGTGTTATTGAAAAACACGGGAAGCAGGGACATGCGGCTTATCCTGAAAAAGCGACGAATCCGATTCATAAAGTTTCTCAGGTACTTCAGCACATGGCGGGGGTTGATTTGGATAAGGGGGATGCGTTTTTCAGTCCGAGTCAATTTGTCATTACCGATATCCGTGCCGGAATGGAGGTGACCAATGTCACTCCGGGGAAACTTAAAATGATGTTCAATGTTCGCAACTCGACGAAAACAACCAAAGAGGATATTGAAAATTTTGTCCATCGCTATTTTAAAGAGATGAACTATACCCTCAAGCTGGATCAGTCGGCCAAACCGTTTATGACCAATATCCATACGAGAATTGTCAAAGCGTTGGATGCTTCAATCGGTCGTGTGACCGGGATAAAACCGAAACACTCCACGGCCGGAGGAACGTCGGATGCACGCTTTATCGCCGAATTCGGGATTGATGTCATTGAGTTCGGGGTCAAAAACGATACGATCCATGCGCCCAATGAGCGGACCGGTGTGGATGAGGTGACCCAATTGTATGACGTTTTTTCAGACGTGATTAAAACTTATTAACTGATGTCCCTACAACCCCCTAAAGCTACCCGTATCTTTCGGATACGGGAGATTAACTCCCCTTGAAGTACCCCTTAAGGCAAGGTGCGTAAGGTCAGTTATTAAGGTGCTGCATTTGTGCCGCAGAGGGATCGCTCATCTTGCGTGATAAATGCGAGCAGTTTTTTAGAGGTCTCAGAGTAGCACACCAGTTGTTCTTCCTCGATATCCGAACTGTTTTTACGCTGTAACCGGAGATAGTCT
Organism: Sulfuricurvum sp.; assembly: GCF_023229695.1. GTDB lineage: Bacteria > Campylobacterota > Campylobacteria > Campylobacterales > Sulfurimonadaceae > Sulfuricurvum. Next base: position 49,824 of record NZ_JALNYS010000016.1, on the reverse strand, counting down.
TCGTTGGCGTAAAAAGAGAAAAAGATGCCGCTGTAAAAAAAAGAGGATTGGTTGAGCATCTCGACAACGGCATCGATCGATCGTATACGGTGAAGATTGATATCGGCATAGATCATATCGCAGTTTCGGACGAAAAAGGTTTCAAGAAGGGTCTTTAGTTGCTCTTTGGTGAAAAGATCGTTGATCACGATGGTGGCTGTATTGAGCAGCTCATTGACCCGATAGTGGATGGCCGGACGTTGTGTCGATGTCGGGCGGCAAGCCGGTTTAATTGCGATTCCGGCTTGTTGATAACTCTCTTCAATGATGCTCTGATAGCGCAGAGGGAGAAACAGGGAGCGCGGGGTTTTATCAAAGAGCAAAAATGCGATAAGGACACCGCTTCGTTTCGACTTTTTGGGAAGATGTTCGATTTCCATAAAGGAGGGGACCTCTCCTAGCAAAAGGGCACTTTCGTTCATTCCGTGGTGAAGATTGGCTTTTTGGCTGTAGGGGTGAAGCATCACCCCCTCCCCATAAATCGCATCAAACCCTTTTTGTTGTGCGACGGTGACCAGATGATCAAACATTCGGTTCATGATTCCGGTATGCTTGAAAATGGGATCGACGACAGCAGCGCCAATTTCGGCAAGATTCGAAACACTGGAGGGGATCATCGCAAAATGGCCCACGATCTTCTCCTCATGTTTGGCAACAATGGAGATGATCGCACCATCCTTATTCGCCGATTTGATGGCATCGGTATCGTAATAGAGTTTTTTATAATAGGTGGTCCCGTAATTTTGGTAAATTACTCGGGTGATACCCGCAGCATCATCCTCTTTAAAGAGATGTGCGGTAATGGTCGGGAGGATCGGTTGATGGAGATGCTCATCCATTGCCCATTTCCTTCAATGCCAGTGAACCCAGAAGTTTCATTCCGATGATCAGGGCATCATCATCTACATTAAAACGGCTGTTATGCTGGGCGACACACGTCCCTTTCGTTTCGTTACCGGTTCCCAGACGGAAAAATGCTCCCGGTACTTTTTCGAGATAGCGGCCGAAATCTTCCCCCCCCATGACGGGATCGGCTAAATCGATGCAGTTCTCTTTGCCTACAATTTTGGAAGCCGCTTCAATTACCCGCTCAACCATCGTATCGTCATTTAACACTTCAGGGATACCGAAATCGTAGTGAAATTTGTACGAAGCGTGCATCGATTTGCAAATCCCCGCTATCGAGACTTCCATCATTTTTGGAATACTGTGACGAACCTGATGATTGACCGTCCGAACGGTTCCTTGAAGTTTGACATGATCGCAAATGACATTGGCGGCACGTCCCCCCTCGATGGTCCCCAGTGAAATGACGGCGGGATGGAGCGGATCGATTTGGCGGGAGACTATATGGTTGAGGGAATTGACGGCCATTGCCGTTACGAGTATCGCATCGACCCCTTCATGCGGTCTGGCGGCATGGGAACTTTTCCCGAAGATCTCAATTTCGAACATATCGGCAGAAGCAAGCATCACCCCTTTTTTGTAGCCGATTTGCCCTGTTTTGAGATAGGGATAGGTGTGCAGAGCAAAGATGGCTTTGACACTCTCAAGGGCCCCTTCGGCGATCATCTCGGAACTTCCCCCTTCCAAAATCTCTTCGGAGGGCTGAAAGAGGAATCGTACATTTCCGCTCAGATGGTTTTTGATGGCGTTGAGTGCAAGTGCAACCCCAAGAACAATGGCCGTGTGGGCATCATGGCCGCATGCGTGCATGATCCCTTTTTCGCGTGAAGCGTAGGAGAATTCGTTTTGCTCCGTGATAGGGAGCGCGTCCATGTCGGCACGCAGTGCGACATACGGTTTGAGGGGATCGGAGGTGATATTGGCGATAAGACCGAAGTGATTTTCCGATTCGATCACCTCAATCCCCTCGGCTTCCAAAATACCTTTGAGAAAGAATTTGGTCCGCTCTTCTTTTCCGGAAAGCTCCGGATGCTCGTGAAGGTCATGACGAATCGTGATTACCCGCTCTTCTACTTTTGCGATTGCATTAAACAATAAGGTTGAGTGCGCTTTCATACTCCAAGTATAACATAGATTATATTTCGGATATAAAAACGTTTGGATACAATGTCCTTTTTAAAAAGGACGATGATAATGATAAAGAGAATTTTATTTCTCATGGCACCGCTTTGGCTGATGGGAGCTGATGTCAATTGGAGCGGTTCGTTTGCGGAGGCTCAAGCTCAGGCAAAAAAAGAGCATAAACCGTTAATGGTTTTGATTACGAGCGAACAGTGCCGCTGGTGTCGTAAATTTGAAGCGACAACCTTGCAAAACGATGATATTGCGACGCGGATCAATACCCATTTTATTGCCGTTCATGTGACCCGGGACAAAAGCATCTATCCGAGTACCTTAAATGCAAAAATGGTTCCCATGAGTTATTTTCTCAATGATGACGGCAAAATAATTTATAAAATCCCCGGATATTGGGGGACCGAAGATTATGATTCGGTTTTAGATGACGCGCTTCGGAAATATAAAAAATAGACTTCTTCCTTCATGAGGTACCGGCGGGTGCCTCTTTCCTCTACTTACTAACTGATGTTACGCATTTTCCGGGCGAAGCCCGTAAAGTGGCAGGGACTAGGGTCCCTACAACCCTCTAAAGCTTCCCGTATCTTTCGGATACGGGAGAGATAACCGATCTCTAATTGCACTTTTGAAATAAGTGCGTAAGGTCAGTAAGCTAATCGATTTATTTCCCCTCCGTTCATTGAGAAAATTCCCCATCCGGGCTAGAAATAGGGCTGTTTTTTGTTTTATATATTAGTAAATCGCTATGAATACTTGCATATTGAAAAAGTTTTCGGATACTATTCTATCAAAATATAAATGAACATATTATCATCTTTATCATTTTTATATCACATTTTGAATAAATGTGATTTTGATTTGTGATGAGCGTTCATAAAAATCATATACGGGGAATACGTTCATGAAAATTGCGGCCAATATTACGGAGTTGATCGGGAATACACCACTTGTACAACTAAAGTCGTCGGATAACGGTACGACTCTTTTCGGAAAATGTGAATTTATGAATCCATCCGGATCGATAAAAGATCGGATCGGGTGCAATATGATCCTCCGGGCATTGGAGAGGGGAGAAATTACGGAGGAGAGTGTCATTATCGAACCTACCAGCGGCAACACGGGGATAGCGTTAGCTTCCATTGCGGCAAACCTTGGGCTGAAGTTGATTTTGACGATGCCCAGCTCGATGAGCATGGAGCGGCGGAGACTTCTGGCAGCTTTGGGGGCACAAATCGTCTTGACTGAACCGGCCAAGGGGATGGCCGGAGCAGTAGAAAAAGCTTTGGAACTCTCCGCAAGTATACCCGGTGCGGTAGTACTTCAGCAGTTTGATAATGGTGACAATCCCGAAATTCACCGTACGACAACGGCGGAAGAGATTTGGAGAGATACCGACGGAAAGATCGATATTTTTGTAGCCGCGATCGGCACGGGGGGGACGATTACGGGGGTAGGGGAGATTTTAAAGCACTATAACCCCGCTATCGAAGTGATCGCGGTAGAACCGGACGCTTCTGCAGTTTTATCCGGCGAGGCCCCCGGAGCACATAAGATTCAAGGGATCGGAGCAGGGTTCGTCCCTCACGTGCTGAACCGGGATATTTACGACGAGATTATCCGAATCACCAATGACGAAGCGATCGAAACATCCCGAATGTTCGCAAAAACAGAGGGGCTTTTGGTCGGGATCTCTTCGGGGGCCAATGTCGCGGCGGCGCGAAAAATTGCGCAGCGTCCGCAGAACAGAGGGAAAACGATCGTAACGGTTTTGTGCGATACGGGAGAGCGCTATCTGAGTACGGAGCTTTATGAGTTCCCCTCCGATAGTGATTGAGAAAGTAGGACTATTATGGGGGAAAAACATTATCGGAGTGTTATCAAAACACTATCCTGGAGAACGGTTGGAACCATCGATACGATGATCATATCGTATTTTATTACCGGCAATCTGGTGATGGCCGTATCGATCGGATCGATCGAAGTGATTACCAAGATGGTTTTGTACTATTTTCATGAGCGTGCCTGGAATGCTACCAATTTTGGGCGGAGTAAAAGTCCCGAAAATGATTATCAAATTTAGGAGAAAAGGTGAAAGATTCTATTGAATTATTAAATATGTGGTTAGAAGATGTGCCGATTGAGAAAGTTTTGGGTTATTTTTTAAAAACATACGGCGGAAAAATTGGATTGGCTTCGAGTTTCGGTGCGGAAGATCAGGTATTGAGCGATCTGATTTTACGGACGGATCCGAACGCCAAAATTTTTACACTCGATACGGGAAGACTCCCCGAAGAGACCTATACGGTGATGGAGCAGACCAACCGCAAATACGGTATCAAAATTGATGTCTATTTTCCGAAAGATTCCGACGTTGAAGCGCTCTGTTACGCCCAGGGGATCAATGGGTTCAAAGAGAGCATTGAAAATCGGCAAGAGTGCTGCCGTATCCGTAAAATCGCTCCGCTGAAACGGGCGTTGGAACCTCTGGATGTCTGGATTACCGGATTGCGTCGGAGCCAGTCTCCGACACGCGAAACGATGCGTCTTGTCGAGTGGGACGAAGCAAACGGCCTGATGAAACTCAACCCGCTGATCGAATGGAGCGAAGAGAAGATATGGGATTATATTAAAAGCTACGAAATCCCCTATAACGCACTGCACGCGCAAGGGTATCCGAGTATCGGATGCGCACCGTGTACCCGTGCGATCGGCGAGGGGGAAGATCTTCGCGCCGGACGATGGTGGTGGGAGAACCCCGAACATAAAGAGTGCGGATTGCACCTGCGAGGAGGAAAATAATGGAACTTTTACTGGCAATTTTACGTCAAATATGCGGAGAGGATTGTTGGTCCGAGCGCGAAGATTTGGCGGATTGGGCTTTGTTTGTATGATAGTTAACACACTAATGAAAGGATTACTATGACGCAAGAACGTCGGACACACTTAAAAGTACTGGAAGCCGAAGCCATCCACATCATGCGCGAAGTCGTCGCGGAATTTGAGAATCCGGCGATGCTCTATTCGATCGGAAAGGACTCCTCGGTGATGCTCCATTTGGCGATCAAGGCATTTTATCCGGCAAAACTTCCGTTTCCGCTGCTTCACGTCGATACGACGTGGAAGTTTAGAGAGATGATCGAATTTCGAGATTCCCGTATCAAAGAGCTTGGGCTGACATTGCTGACCCATTCGAACCAAGAGGGGATCGACAAAGAGATCACCCCCTTCAGCCACGGGAGCGCCGTCTATACCGATATCATGAAAACCGAGGGGCTCAAACAGGCCTTGAATCATTATAAATTTGATGCGGTATTCGGCGGAGCACGGCGGGATGAGGAGAAAAGCCGATCGAAAGAGCGAATCTATTCGTTTCGGGACAAGAACCATCGATGGGATCCGAAGAACCAGCGTCCGGAGCTGTGGAATATTTACAACGGGCGGATTCACAAGGGGGAGAGTATCCGGGTGTTTCCTCTCTCCAACTGGACGGAACTCGATATTTGGCAGTATATTTATCTCGAAGGGATTCCCATCGTCCCCCTCTATTATTCCGCCCCTCGCCCGGTCATCGTGCGCGGAGGGACGCAAATTATGGTGGATGATGAGCGCTTTCCTCTCGAAGAAGGGGAAGTTCCGGTGATGAAGAATGTCCGGTTTCGGACATTGGGGTGCTATCCCCTCACCGGAGCGGTAGAGAGTGACGCTGCAACGCTGCCGGAGATTATTCAAGAGATGCTCCTGACCAAAACCAGCGAGCGCCAAGGACGCCTTATCGATGCCGATCAAGCCGGATCGATGGAGAAGAAAAAAATTGAGGGGTATTTTTAATGGCACATCAATCGGACCTGATAGCCGCTGATATCGAGAGCTATCTGCATGAGCAAGAGCATAAAGAGCTGTTGCGTTTTATTACCTGTGGCAGTGTGGATGACGGAAAGAGCACTCTGATCGGGAGATTGCTTCACGATTCAAAGATGATTTTTGAAGATCATCTGGAGAGTCTGACAAAAGAGAGCAAGCGCCACGGAACGACCGGCGATAAAATCGATTTGGCATTGCTCGTAGACGGGCTCCAAAGTGAACGGGAGCAGGGGATTACAATCGACGTAGCTTACCGTTACTTTTCGACCGACAAACGAAAATTTATTATTGCCGATACTCCGGGGCACGAGCAATACACGCGCAATATGGCGACAGGGGCATCGACGGCCGATCTGGCGATCATTTTGATCGATGCACGTTATGGCATCGAGACGCAGACGCGCCGCCATTCGTATATCGTCCGTCTTTTGGGGATACGCAATGTCATTGTTGCGATCAATAAAATGGATTTGGTCAATTTTGACCGCAAAGTGTTTGAAAAGATCGATGCGGAGTATCACGCCTTTGCCAATGAGATCGGGATTGAGACGATTTTGACCGTACCGATGTCAGCACTGGATGGGGATAACGTTGTAGCGCGGAGTGAGCGTACGCCGTGGTATAGCGGTGAGCCGCTGCTGGCCCTTTTGGAGGAGGTTCCCTTGTCGGCCCCCTCTGACGACGCACCGTTTCGGATGGTGGTCCAATACGTCAACCGGCCGAATCTCGATTTTAGAGGATTTGCGGGAACGATCCTCTCCGGAACCGTACGGGTAGGGGATCGGCTCGCCGTTTTTCCCTCTGCCAAAGAGGCAACGGTCAAATCGATTGTCACGTATGACGGCGATTTAGAATCGGCATCTACCGGGGAAGCGGTGACGCTGACCTTGAAGGAGGAGATTGATATTAGCCGAGGGAACGTTCTGATCAAAACCGGTGATACGGTGAATCAAAGTGATACGATCGAAGGGCATTTGGTTTGGATGGATGAGGAGAAATGTTCTCCCGGCAAAAGCTATCTGTTCAAAAGAGCGTCGACGCAGGTTAACGCCACGATCGATTCGATAGAGTATCGGGTCGATGTAAATACCCAAAAACGGCATACGGCGGAATCTTTGGGGCTCAACGACATCGGTTCGGTCCGTTTGATTTTAGGAGAATCGATCGCCTATGACAATTACGATACCAACAGGGAGATGGGTGGTTTTATCCTGATCGATAAAATCACCAACAACACCGTTGCGGCAGGGATGATTACCGGAAGTTCCCAATGCGATGTGTTAGAGGCAAGTGCGGCAGCGTCCCCTTTTGAGATAGAGCTTAACGCACTCATACGGCGTCATTTCCCCCATTGCAATGCCGCGATAATAACAGCAGGAGCTTGATAATGGCTACCGAATCAAAAGCTCAGCGTATTGAGCGGATCAAAGAGGAAAAAGACGGATTGGATGTTTTGCAAAACATTTTGGCGTATGCACAAAGCGGTGAAGCGGTTCATCCGGAAGATATCGACCGTTTCAAATGGTACGGTTTGTATACCCAGAACCGGAATCTGCAAGATCCCGAAGATGAGACCCTTTATTTTATGCTGCGGATTAAATTGGAATCGGGATATTTAAACACCGAGCAAGTGAGTGCTATCGGGAAAATCTCAAAAGAATTTGGACAAAACAGCGGCGATTTGACGACGCGGCAGGACATTCAGCTGCATTGGATCAAACTGAAGGATTTACCGGAAATTTTTGAGCGTTTGGATCGAGTCGGACTCAGCACCCTTCAAGCCGCAGGTGATTGTCCGCGTAATATCGTTAGTTGTCCGGTCAACGGAATCGACCACGATCAAATTGATGATGTACGGGATATTGTCAGTGCGCTCAACGATCTGTATCGGGGCAACCGGGAGTTTTCCAATCTTCCGCGAAAGTTTAAAGTGGCGGTAAGCGGGTGCAGTAAACATTGTATATCGCATGAGATCCAAGATCTCACCTTTACAGCGGTAAAACGTCCAAACGACGATGTGGTTTTTCTGGTAAGTGTCGGAGGGGGAATCGCAAGCAACCGGCGATTCGCGAATACCATCGGTTATGTCAATCGGAGTAATATCGTCAGAATCGCCGAAGCGGTCACTACTTTATACCGTGATTTCGGATGTCGCGATAATCGCTCAAAAGCGCGATTGGGCCATTTGGTTGAATTATGGGGTGTGCGTCGTTTTGTCAGTGAAGTTGAATATACGGCAGGGGTTAAACTGGAAAATTATGATACGGTTGAGTTCACCCCCTATCCGTATCGGAACCATTTCGGAATTTTTCCCGCTACGACAGAGGGGACATCTTTTATCGGATGTGCCGTTATGAGCGGCCGTATCAGCGGAGAGAATCTGATTCAGTTGGGAGAAATCCTAACACGTTACGGGGCCCATGGAATATCGCTTACAACAACGCAGAATCTGGTTGTCCAAGGTGTTTCGCAGATGAACGCGGATGCAATGGCCGAAACACTTGAGACACTGGGAATTTATTCTAATCCGAGTGCTTTTACGGGACGGACACAAGCCTGTACGGGGCTGGATTTTTGTAAATATGCCGTAAGTGAGACAAAAGATACCTCGCTTAAAGTGATTGACTACTTGAATAAACAGTTCCCCAAATTTCAAGAACCGATCAGTATCAGTATTAACGGATGCCCGAATTCTTGCGCACATCCCCAAATCGCCGATTTGGGTTTTGTCGGGGCAATGGTAAAGCAAGAAGAATTTAGGGTTAACGGCTTTGATATGTTGGTTGGAGGGTATCTGGAAGGGAACGAGAGCCGTTTTGCCCTTAAAACCAGAGTCAAAGTGACTCCTGATGAAATTGCACCGCTGATTACATCCCTGATTCGTGAATATGAAATAAGCTCAAATACCAATTTCGGAAAATTTTTATTGGAGAAATACCAACATGCATCACCTTTTTCGACCCCTTCTTGAAAAGAGGGATAAGCGAACGCAGATCCTTACCAATACGATAGGTATTCATAAAGAGTACTATTTTGACTATACCGCTTCAGGGCTTGCGTATGAGCCGATCGAAGAGAGAATCCGCACCGTACTGGAAACGTATGCCAATACCCATTCCAAAGAGGCGACAATGGCGGCCAGAACGGATCACTATTATCGTCAAGCCCGTGAACATCTCAAAAAACTTTTGGAACTTGATGATACTTTTGCACTGATACCCTGCGGAAGCGGAGCCACTGCCGCACTGAAGCGTTTGCAAGAGATATTGGGGCTTTATATTCCGCCGATGACACGTATCCGTTATGGGAATAATTTGAGTCAATCGAACAAACGTCCGTTGGTGATTGTCGGGCCGTACGAACACCACTCCAATGAGATCAGTTACCGAGAAGCGGTGTGCGATACGATTCGAATCGGATTGGATCGCAAAGGATTGGTTGATCTTGAAGAGCTTGAGACGATTTTACGGGAGAATGTAGGGAGAGAGATGATCGGTGCATTCTGTATCGCATCGAATGTGACGGGAACCATCACCCCATATGCCGAGATTTCAGCATTGTTGCGGCGGTATGGGGCTCTTGTCTGTTTCGATGCGGCAGCCTATTCACCTTATGGAAATATTGCATGCGAACTGTACGATGCAATGGTTTTTTCACCCCATAAATTGCTTGGCGGTCCGGGGTCATGCGGCTTGCTGGCGATACGAAAAAATTTGTTTGATATAGCCTCTCCCCCTACATTTTCGGGAGGTGGAACGGTTAGTTATGTCAGTAGAAAAAACCATTATTATATCCATGAAATTGAAGAGCGAGAAGATGCCGGAACTCCCGGTATTTTACAGCTGATTCGTGCGGCATTGGCCTACCAACTTCGAAATGAAATCGGGTTGGAATGGATCGCATTATCGAAAAAATCGTTCTATCGCCGTTTCATCCAGCGGCTCAAAACGGTTCCCGGAGCCGAATGTTACGGATGTAACGATACGGAAAATATCGGAATTGTCTCTTTTAATATCAAAGATGTCGATCCTTATGAATTGTGTAGCGTATTATCGGCTGAAGAGGGATTTCAAACACGTGCCGGATGTTCGTGTGCCGGTCCATACGGTCATGATTTGTTGGGTTTGTCGGATAACCAAAATTTAGAGGAGCGTCCGGGATGGCTCCGGGTGAGTCTCCATTTCACGCACAAAAACGAGACGATTGACAAATTAGTCGATGCTATCCAAAAATGGTCAAACCAATTGCGCAATCAGAGTATTGCCCGGTTCACAGAAGGGGCGCTTTAGATAAAAAACATGGCTTGACTGTTGATTTTTTCCCCTTCATCGAGCAGATCTTGCAAGGTGTCGCTGAAGAGTTCTTGTAACTGCTGCGTTTTCTTTTCCCACATCTTATTTAAGACGACATTGGAACCGTCTTGCAGAATACACAACCCCCCCTCCAGTGTGGTAAGAATACTATAGACGGAGATATCGGCAGGCGGCAGCATCAATTTGTAACCGCCGCCTGCACCTCGAATACTTTGGATAAGCCCCTCTTTGCGCAAGCTGGCAAGTATCTGTTCCAGATAGTTCGAAGGGATATCCGCTTTTTCCGCAATCTCCTGAATTTTGAGATGCCCTTGTTTATAATGACGTGCCAATTCATACATTGCAGCAAGGCCATATAAACCTTTGGTCGTAATTCCTGCCAAAATTTATCCTTTACTCTGCATATTCGGTGTGCAATATCGGCGGGAGAAAGCAATTACTAAAGGACATTTCTCCTCCATCGGGATGATAAACGGATAAACAACACGTACTAAAGAGTGTATTATGGTAAAATTGCCTCTTCAAGAATCTTATTTTTACCATCAAAGATTCAAGGGTTACCAAAGATATTTTCTAAGGTAATATATTATAGGAATAAAGGATTAATGATGCAATCAGTTCAAACACCAAACGCTCCGGCGGCAATCGGACCGTACTCGCAGGCAATGATTGCCAACGGGATGGTTTTTACTTCAGGTCAGATTGCCCTTAAGCCCTCAGGTGAAATGGTGGAAGGGGATGTTAGTGAACAATGCGTACAGGTACTCGCTAACCTTAAGGCCGTTTTAGAAGCGGCGGGCAGTTCGTTGGATAAAGTGATCAAAACGACCATTTTTTTAGATAATATGGACGATTTTAGTGCAGTTAATGCATTATATGCCGAAAGTTTCGGGAATCACAAGCCTGCACGCTCCACCGTAGCCGTCAAAACGTTACCGAAAAATGCACTTGTTGAGATAGATGCAATCGCTTTAATTTAAGCTTAAATATATTCACGCTATAATTCGCAACTTTTTGTAGCATTTAAAGAAGGACAACAGCAATGTACGCAATCATCAAAAACGGCGGTAAACAGTACAAAGTTCAAGAGGGTGATATCCTCTTGTTCGATAAAATGGGTCTAGATCCTAAAACAACCGTCGAAATCAAAGAAGTTCTTGCCGTGAATAACGGTGAACTAAAAGTAGGTACTCCATTCGTAGAGGGTGCTGTAGTGACGGCAGAAGTGATCAATGAAGGTCGTGACCGTAAAGTCGTGATTTACAAAAAACGTCGTCGTAAAGACAGTAAAGTTAAGCGTGGTTTCAGAAGAGACCATACACGTGTACGCATCACTAGTATTGCTGCGTAATTCACATTAGAATAGTAGGAGAATAAGATGGCTCATAAGAAAGGTCAGGGTAGTACACAGAATAACCGCGACTCAGCGGGACGTAGACTCGGTGTTAAAAAATACGGCGGAGAAGTTGTAAGAGCGGGTAATATTATTATCCGTCAACGCGGAACCAAAGTACATCCGGGTAAAAATATCGGCATGGGCAAAGACCACACGTTGTATGCGTTGGTTGACGGCGTTGTTGCGTTTGAACGCAAAGACAAAAAACGTAAACAAGTTTCTGTTATACCTGCTGCTTAATTTCTCGAAGATTTGATCGGGCACTCGCCCGATTTCAATTATATTCCCAACCTAAAATACTATTTTCTTAGTCGTGTACTTTTAAGACAGAAGTGCAGCTTTAAGGAAATAATCTATATACCTCGTGTGAGACAAAGTTGTAGTGCCGTTTCGGCCAGTATAGCCAAAGTGATTTGATCTCCTTGGCGTTTAAAATAATGTTAAGGAACATCAATGTTTAGTGATAGTGTAGAGATTACCGTTTCATCCGGAAAAGGGGGGCAGGGATGTGTTGCATTCCGACGGGAAAAATTTGTCCTTCAAGGCGGTCCTAACGGCGGCGACGGCGGAAGAGGGGGAGATGTCTATTTTAAAGTAGATAATAATACCCATACACTTGCCCATTTTCAGGGAAATAAAAATCTGAAGGCCGAAAAAGGACAGCCCGGAGGTGGCTCCAATATGGCCGGTAAATCGGGTAAACCTCTTTTTGTTACCGTTCCTCCAGGAACACAAGTCGTTGATGTTGAGACCGGAGAGATATTGCTTGATTTGCTTGAAGATGGTAAAGAGGTGTTGTTTCTAACCGGTGGAAGAGGAGGATTGGGGAATGTCCATTTTAAATCTTCTACTAATCAAAAGCCAATGTACGCACAACCGGGTGAACCGGCAGTGACCCGTGTGGTTCGATTGGATCTCAAGCTTATTGCCGATGTCGGTTTGGTCGGATTCCCGAATGTCGGAAAATCAACCCTGATCTCTACCGTTTCCAATGCTCGCCCTGAAGTGGCAAATTATGAATTTACAACACTCACCCCTAAGCTCGGTCAGATCAATATCGGTGAGCTTGATTCGTACATTATGGCCGATATCCCGGGAATTATCGGCGGTGCGGCCGAAGGAAAAGGGTTAGGACTGAAATTTCTCCGTCATATTGAGCGGACGAAAACCCTTTTGTTTATGATTGACCTCGCATCGTATCATGAACTCGAATATCAGTACGAAACACTGAAAAAAGAGCTTGCTGCCTTTTCACCGCTGCTGGCGGAACGCAATTATGCGGTTGCCCTCACCCGTGCCGATGCGATGACTCCGGAAGAAGCGGTTGAAAAAACGGAACAGTTTTTAAAGCTTCTTAATCTTGAACCGGTAATGAAAAGTCGATTCGGATTCAGTGAAGAGTATCCGATTTATGAACAGGAGAATTTTGAAAAACCTTTTTGTGACCGGAGTAAGCCTTATTTTGTTGCACCGATTTCATCGGCCATCAATCTTAATATCAAGCCGCTGACCTATGCGCTCTATCATATGGTTGTAACGGAGCGCTGATGAAGCGGGTAGTGGTTAAAGTCGGGAGTGCCGTACTGAGTGAGCAAAATCGGATCGCCAAAGACCGGATGCAAAATCTGGTCGATTTCATTGCTGAACTCAAAACAAAATACGAAGTGATCTTGGTCTCATCGGGCGCTGTAGCGGCCGGATACACCGAATTGAAACTCGATAAAAAAGTGCTTGCCAATAAACAGGCTCTCGCCTCTATCGGGCAGCCGATCCTGATGAATAAGTATCGTAAGATGTTCGAGCATCATAATATTCTCCCCTCTCAGGTATTGGTAACAGCAGCGAATTTCAATACGGCAGGGGAGTCTCAAAAAGCAAAAGACACCATTGAAACCCTTTTGCAGCACAATGTTATCCCTATTATCAATGAAAACGATGCAACGGCGACCGAAGAGCTTGTATTGGGTGATAATGATCAACTCTCCGCCTATGCGGCTTATCACTTCGGTGCAGATCTTTTAATCATCCTCTCCGACATCGATGCCTATTACAATAAGGATCCTCGTGTTCACAACGACGCAATCGTCCGTTCCCGAATTACCTGCATCGAGTCCGAAGAGCTTTCACGTGAAGTCACCCCAAACCATAGTTTTGCGACGGGCGGCATTGTTACCAAACTCAAAGCGGCCGATTTTTTGCTCAAACGGGGCGGCGCGATGTTTTTGGCAAGCGGATTTGATCTAAAAGATGCGAGAAGTTTTTTGATGGAGGGGAACCATATCGGCGGGAGCCTGTTTCAGACAAAGGAGGGGGGAGAATGACTCGGATCATTTTTATGGGGACACCCGATTATGCCGCCGCAATCTTGCAATCGTTGATTGCAGCTTCGGATATCGAGGTTGTTGCCGTTTATACTCAGCCGGACAAACCGGTCGGACGCAAAGCGGTATTGACACCTCCCCCTGTTAAAGTTCTTGCGCAAGAGGCGGGTATTCGTGTCCTCCAGCCTGCAAGGCTGCGCGACGAAGATGTTGTCGCCGAATTGTTGAGTATCCCTTGTGATCTGATTATCGTTGCGGCTTATGGACAAATATTGCCAAAGGCAATTTTGGAGTATACCCCGTGCGTGAATCTGCACGCATCCATTCTTCCTCAATACCGTGGAGCAAGCCCTATACAGCAAAGTTTGCTCCACAATGATTCCGAGAGCGGGGTTAGCGCCATGTGGATGGATGAAGGTTTGGATACCGGTGCCATTATACAAACGGTGAGAACAAAGATAGCTCCGGATGAAATGGCTACAACTCTGTATAAAAAATTAACGGATATAGCCGTTGATTTGACATTGGACGTCATTCGTAATTGGGACCGCTGCAGTGCACTTTCCCAAAATGATGAAGAAGCAACCCATTGTAAGAAAATTCTCAAAAGCGATGGATTGGTAACTTTTCAGAATGGACGAGAGATCTATAATTATTACCGGGCGTTTACTCCATGGCCGGGAATTCATTTAGAAAGCGGATTGAAAATCAAATCAATGCGATTGGAAGAGGAGAACTCTGCAGGAGAGGCGGGAATGATACGGAAAATTGATTCAGAAGGGGCCGTTATTCAATGTCTTAGCGGATCCTTGCGTCTTTTGCGTGTACAAGCACCTTCTAAACAAGAGACATCAATCCAGGAATATTTGAACGGAAAGCGTCTGGGCTGTGGAAATTATCTGGTTTGACACCCTTGCTTCTACCCAGAGTACATTGATAGAAGGGCTAAAACATAAAGTGTTTGCCGCCCCGGTGTGCATCGGAACATCGTTGCAGAGTGATGGCAGAGGATCTCGCGGGAATGGATGGATCGGTGAAGAGGGAAATCTTTTTATTTCCGTGGCATTACGTCGATCCGATTTACCCAACGATCTAAAGCTTGAATCGACCTCTATTTATTTGGCTTTTATTATGAAGGAGCTTCTTGCCTCTTTAGGATCAAATGTTTGGTTGAAATGGCCTAATGATTTCTATCTTGGAGAGAAAAAGATCGGAGGGGTTATTACCACTTTGGTCGGAGAAACCTTAGTATGCGGTATCGGCATTAACCTAGTATCGGCACCGGATCGGTTTTCCGTGATCGACATAGTTGTAGATTCACAAAAATTAACAGGATATTACGTTTCTCTCCTTTCGGAATTACCGTCATGGAAGCAGATTTTTAGTAAATACCAGTTAGAATTTGAATACAGCAGAGTTTTTTTTACCCACCACAATTATGAAAAAATTGCGTTAAAAGATGCCCTTTTATTAGAAGACGGATCTTTAGAATGTGATGGACAAAGGATATACAGTTTACGATGAGTGAAGTTATAGTTATTGCAAATCAAAAAGGGGGTGTGGGTAAAACCACGACCGCCGTCAATTTAGCCGCATCGTTAGCAGTAGCTGAGAAAAAAGTACTCTTGATCGATGCTGATCCGCAAGCCAATGCAACAACATCGCTTGGTTACCATCGTAATAATTATGAATTCAATATCTATCATGTTTTAATCGGTGCTAAAAAATTACGAGAAATTATTTTAAAAACATCATTGCCGAAACTTTTTTTAGCCCCTTCAAATATCGGTCTTGTCGGTGTAGAAAAAGAGTATTACGATGCGGGGAATTCCACGGGGCGCGAATTGATTCTTAAACGTTCCATTGCGCAGGTAAGAGAGGAATACGATTATATTATCATCGATTCTCCTCCTGCCCTTGGGCCGATGACGATTAATGCGCTGTCGGCTTCAAATTCGGTGATTATCCCGATTCAATGTGAATTTTTTGCATTGGAAGGTTTGGCACAGCTCCTGAATACGGTTAAGCTGGTACGAAAAACGATTAATCCTAAATTGACGATCAAAGGTTTTTTGCCGACGATGTACAGTGCACAAAACAACCTCTCAAGACAAGTTTTTGCCGATTTACGTCAACATTTTCAAGGAAAGTTGTTTAAATCGGGAGCTGATGATTACATTGTCATTCCGCGCAATGTTAAATTGGCGGAGGCACCGAGTTTTGGTAAACCGGCCATTTTGTATGATGTCAAATCAACGGGATCCATGGCGTATCAAGATCTAGCATACGCTATTATCGCATAAGGGAGTATCTGGATGGCAAAAGCATCTGCTCTTGGTCGCGGGTTAGGGGCATTACTCAGCGAGATTGAAGAAGCGTACGATAACGAGCTCCCTAAAAAGGGGGGGGTCGAAGAGATCCTCCTTACAAAAGTCCGCCCGAATCCTTATCAGCCGCGTAAACATTTTGACTCTGAATCGTTGGCAGAATTGTCAGAGTCCATTAAAGCGCACGGTCTTTTGCAACCGATTGTGGTGAAAGAAGATATTGACGGCTATGTTTTAATCGCCGGTGAACGGCGTTTACGAGCTAGTAAATTGGCGAAAACAAAAACGATTAAAGCAATTGTTGTATCGGTCAGCGATGAGCAAATGAGGGAACACGCGTTAATAGAAAATATTCAACGCGATGAACTTAATGCAATTGATCTGGCGCAAGCGTATCAGGAATTGATAGAGATCCATCAATTGACCCATGAGCAGCTTTCTCATACCGTACATAAAAGCCGTGCCCACATCACGAATACGTTACGTTTGCTTCAACTTTCCGAAAAAGGGCGAAAAGCTTTGATAGAGGGGAAAATCAGTGCCGGGCATGCAAAAGTGATTGTCGCTCTTGAGCCTAATGAGCAAACGTTAATGATCGATTCGATTATCGGTCAAAAATTAAGCGTCAGAGATGTTGAATTGATGGTAAAAAAAATCAAATCTCCTCTTTCTAGCCCCATAGAAGGAGAAGTATCCTCTGGAAGGCCTGATTTTTCAATCTTGCAAAAGCGTTTGAGTGAGCTTGGCTATAAAAGTAGCGTCAAAGGGCAGAAAATAACGATTGAATTTTCAGATGAGAGAGATATTGAATCATTTTTAATCGCACTTCATTAATATTTTCTACAGTTTAACTATCCCTTCAATTTATACATTGTATAATCACGTAACTTTTAGGAGGTGGTATGTTAGATATAAGTCCGATGCTGTTAGGCAGCACACTGATTGTCTTCCTTGTCCTTATTGCCGTTCTAAACAGTTTGCTTTACAATCCTCTTTTCAATTATATGGAAAAACGTGATGCGGATATTAAAAAAGATCTCGAATTGGTTGGAAACAACGATGCCGAGATTGCCGCATTTCACGCCAAATCTGAAAAGATTATCAGTGATGCAAAACTGGAGGCGGCGGCATTAAGAGAAAAAGTTATTGCTGAGGCTAAAGCAGCAGCAAATAGCAGAATTGAAGCCAAGCGTGCTGAAATGGCACTAGAGTATACTAAGTTTGAAGACGCACTGTCTGAAGAGCGTACACGGTTGAAATCGGGTCTTCTTAACGAAGTACCTGCTTTCCAAGCGGCTGTCTCAGCAAAATTAAGTCAAATTTGAGGGATGCAATGAGTAAAATAATTATTACTTTATTAATGCTCGGCGCTTATCTATTTGGATCAGATGCTGGGGCAGAAGGGTGTTCGGATATTGTTCAGCGAACCGTCAACTTCCTGATTTTTGCCGGAATTTTGGTTTATGTTTTGGCAGAACCGGTAAAAAATTATTTTTCCGGTAGAAGTGCGGGAATTGCGAGCGAGCTTGAAAGAGTTCAAGAGCGTCTACGCGAGTCAAAGCGTCTTAAGGATGCAGCTGAACACAAGATTGATGAAGCGATGCGATTTGCTAATGAATTGAGTGAACTTTCAAAGAAAGAGAACAAGATATTATCCGATAAGATTAGCGCGCAGTGCGATCAAGATCTTGTAGTGATTCAAAAGCAAAGTAATGCGCTGATGGAACTTGAGAAGCGTAAAATGATACGTGAAACGGTAACGGAAGTGATGAACGATGTGATGAATAGCGGCAACAGTGTTGTTGGACAAGAGGCTATGACCGAAATCTTGAAAAAGAAGGTGGCTTAATTATGGAAAACGCACTGATTGCCAAACGTTATATAAAGCCATTGATAGAGTTGACGAAGCAAGAAGATCTCGATAATTTGTCTGAATTATTGAACGCTGTCGCAGCTGCATATCAAGATAATAAATTTATCACCATTATGTGCAGTAACGATGTGAGCAAAGAGACAAAAACCTCTTTGGTGTTGGATATGGTAGCTCCGGCCGACAGTACAGTTGCTAACAACCTTGTTAAATTAATGGCCGAAAATGGCCGATTGAATCTTTTACCCGTTTTGGCACACGAATTGAGACGTGAAATTTCGCGTATCAAGCGCCTTTACAAAGGGCGTGTCTATTGCAATAGTGTAATCGACAAGGGTTCTATCGATGCTATTGCGCATGACCTTGGAAAAAAAGTAGGCGCAACTATCTCTTTGGAGTTTGTTGCGTCAAGCTTTGAAGGGGTTCGTGTTGAAGTCGATGATCTCAACATAGAGATTAATTTTTCAAAAAACCGCCTTAACGCTCAATTAATTGAGCATATTTTAAAAGCAATTTAACCCTCGCGAAAGGAGAAAGTAGTGGTAGCAAAAGTACAAGCAGACGAAATCAGTTCAATCATCAAAGAACGAATTGAGAATTTCGAACTTAATGTAGATATTAATGAAACCGGAAAAATCGTCTCATATGGAGATGGAATCGCCAAAGTATATGGCTTGAACAATGTTATGGCCGGTGAGATGGTTGAATTTGACGACGGCAGCCGCGGTCTTGTAATGAATCTTGAGGAGAGCAGCGTCGGTGTTGTTATTCTTGGTAAAGGTAAAGATCTTCGTGAAGGGATGAGCGTTAAACGTCTTGGTCAGCTCTTACGTGTCCCGGTCGGTAAAGCGCTTCTCGGACGTGTCGTCAACTCACTGGGTGAACCGATCGACGGTAAAGGGCCGATTGAAACAACGGAACTTCGTTTTGTTGAAGAAAAAGCTCCCGGTATCATGGCGCGTAAATCGGTTCATGAACCAATGGCTACCGGTATCAAAGCGATTGATGCCCTTGTGCCGATCGGAAGAGGTCAGCGTGAATTGATCATCGGTGACCGCCAAACCGGTAAAACAACCGTTGCTCTTGATACGATCATTAACCAAAAAGGGAACGGTGTCGTTTGTATCTATGTAGCTGTCGGTCAAAAAGAATCGACGGTTGCACAAGTGATCCGCCGTCTTGAAGAAGCAGGTGCATTGGAATATACGATTGTCGTTTCTGCACCGGCTTCTGAAGCGGCTGCCCTCCAGTTTCTTGCTCCGTATACCGGTGTAACGATGGCGGAATATTTCCGTGACAATGCCGGCCATGGCTTGATCATTTATGATGATCTTTCCAAGCATGCGGTGGCATACCGTGAAATGTCACTCATCCTACGCCGTCCTCCGGGCCGTGAAGCGTATCCGGGTGACGTTTTCTATCTACACTCCCGTTTGCTAGAGCGTGCAGCGAAATTGAACGACGAATTGGGTGCAGGTTCATTGACGGCACTTCCAATTATCGAAACGCAAGCGGGTGACGTTGCGGCATATATCCCTACCAACGTAATTTCGATTACAGACGGTCAGATTTTCTTGGAAACCGATTTGTTCAACTCCGGCATCCGTCCGGCGATCAACGTCGGTCTTTCCGTATCACGTGTCGGCGGTGCCGCACAAATCAAAGCAACGAAACAAGTTGCGGGAACATTGCGTCTTGACCTTGCCCAATACCGTGAGCTTCAGGCGTTTGCACAGTTTGCTTCTGATTTGGATGAAGTAAGCCGTAAGCAGCTTGAGCGTGGTCAACGTATGGTGGAAGTGTTGAAACAACCTCCGTATTCACCGCTTTCAGCTGAGAAACAAGCGTTGATCATTTTCGCAGGTAACGAAGGTTTCCTCGATGATATGGCTGCTTCTAATGTTGTAAAATTCGAAGCGGACCTTTACCCGTTCGTAGAAGCATCGTATCCACAAATTTTTGAAAGCATTGCTAAGTCATCAAAAATTGATGATGATACGATGGCGATGATGAAAAAAGCACTCGAAGAGTTTAAATCTACTTTCGTTGCTGAATAAGGATCTTTATGGCTAACTTGAAAGAGATTCAACGACAGATCAAGAGCGTCTCGAATACGCAGAAAACTACACGGGCAATGAAGCTGGTCTCAACGGCCAAGCTTCGCCGTGCAGAAGAGCTTGCAAAACGCTCTCGTCTGTTTGCTCAAAAAACGAATCAAGTAATAGCTGAAATCGCAGGACGTATTCAATGCAATAAAGTTGGCGGAATTGTTAATCGCTGTTTTATTGAAAATGATACCCCTGAAATGATCGATATTATTTTTGTAACGGCTGATAAAGGTTTGTGTGGCGGTTTTAACATGCAAACGATTAAAGCCGTTAAGCGTTTGATAAACGAGTACAAAAATAAAAATGTCAAAATCCGTATCCGCGGTATCGGTAAGAAAGGGATTGAGTTTTTTAACTACAATCAAGTAGAGATGCTTGATGAAGTTAAAAATTTAAGCTCTGCACCCGATATGCAACGTGCAGCCGAATTTATGACCCGATCAATTAATGATTTCAAAGAAGGTATCGTCGATGCCGTTTATATTGTTTACAACGGTTATAAAAACGTCATTACCCAAGAGTTGCATGTGAATCGAATTTTACCGGCAAATATCGGTGATTATGATTGTGAAGCGACTAAAAATACAACTCTTGAACTTGAAGCTCAAGATGAAGAGAAAATGCTCGATTCATTGGTTACGAAATACGCTGAATACAATATGTATTACGCATTGATCGATTCTGTTGCAGCTGAACACAGCGCGCGTATGCAAGCAATGGATGCGGCAACCAACAATGCAAAAGAGATGGTCAGATCGCTAAAAGTGTCGTTTAACAAAGCACGACAAGAGGCGATTACGACGGAGTTAATCGAGATTATCAGCGGCGTCGAGTCGATGAAATAATTATGGAGGAAAGAATGATTGGTAAAATTGCTCAAGTAATTGGTCCGGTTGTTGACGTTGATTTCGAAGGATATTTGCCTACAGTCAACGAAGCGATCGAAGTAAATGTAACTGTGGAAGGGACTACAACCCGTTTGGTTTTAGAAGTAGCTTCCCATCTTGGTAACGGTCGTGTTCGTACGATCGCTATGGATATGTCTGAAGGGCTTGTTCGCGGTATGGCAGCACATGCTACCGGCGCTCCGATCAAAGTTCCGGTTGGGGAAAAAGTTCTTGGACGTATCTTTAATGTTATCGGTGAAACCATCGATGGCGGCGATCAAGTGACCGATTGTGATACATGGTCAATTCACCGTGATCCTCCTCCACTTGTTGACCAAAGTACTAAAACAGAGATGTTTGAAACCGGTATCAAGGTTGTTGACCTTTTGGCTCCGTATGCAAAAGGGGGTAAAGTCGGTCTATTCGGTGGTGCCGGTGTCGGTAAAACCGTTATTATCATGGAATTGATTCACAACGTTGCACACGGGCATGACGGTCTTTCTGTTTTCGCCGGTGTCGGTGAGCGTACTCGTGAGGGGAATGACCTTTACCACGAGATGAAAGAATCCAGCGTTTTGGACAAAGTAGCACTGTGCTACGGTCAAATGTCTGAACCGCCGGGAGCACGTAACCGTATCGCTCTTACCGGTCTTACCATGGCGGAATATTTCCGTGATGAGAAAGGGCTTGACGTATTGATGTTCATCGATAACATCTTCCGTTTTGCACAATCAGGATCTGAGATGTCAGCACTTCTTGGACGTATCCCATCAGCCGTTGGTTACCAACCGACTTTGGCGCGTGAGATGGGTGCACTTCAAGACCGTATTACATCAACCAAAAAAGGTTCAATCACATCGGTTCAAGCGGTATACGTACCTGCGGACGACTTGACGGATCCGGCTCCGGCGTCTGTATTTGCTCACTTGGATGCGACAACGGTTCTTAACCGTAAAATCGCTGAAAAAGGGATCTATCCTGCGGTTGATCCATTGGATTCAACGTCACGCTTGCTTGATCCGCAAATCATCGGCGAAGAGCATTACAATGTTGCTCGCGGTGTACAAAAAACACTTCAAAAATACAAAGATTTGCAAGATATTATTGCGATTCTCGGTATGGATGAATTGTCAGAAGAAGATAAATCTGTGGTTGAGCGTGCACGTAAAATCGAGAAATTCCTTTCTCAGCCGTTCTTCGTTGCAGAGGTATTTACCGGTTCTCCGGGGAAATATGTTTCTCTTGAAAATACCATTAAAGGATTCAAAGGAATTCTTTCAGGTGAATACGATCATTTACCGGAAGGTGCCTTCTACATGGTCGGTGATATGAACGAGGCGATTGAGAAAGCTGCTAAAATGAAAAGCAAGTAATTGCTTCTCGCCTTAAAGGAAATAGTATGGAAACACTCCAATTAGAAGTGCTAACACCGAGCGGTCCGATTTATAACGGACCGGCCAAAAGTGTCACATTGCCGGGTGAAGAGGGGGAATTCGGTGTTCTTCCTGAACACGTTGCACTGACTACTTTACTTCAAGCCGGTGTCGTCGATATTCAAAAAGAGAACGGTGTGATTGAATCGATTGTCGTTAATTGGGGCGTTGTCCAAATTAGCGGTAATAACGTTGTCGTTTTGGTTGACGGTGCCGTTGCGATTCGTGGCGAAAATGAGGGGGATATTGCGCGATCAATTGCTGAAGCGCAATCTCTTATCAAAAGTATTGCTGATTCAAATGCCATGTTGGCAACCGTTTCAGCCCGTATAGAATCTGCTGCACATAACTTATTATAATGATCGAAGCATTTGCCGATTTTTACGCGAAAAGCCATCCGGTAACACTTGGTGTGTTACTGGTCCTCTCTTTTTATTTTATTGCAATCAACTGGATTTTTTATTACCGTTTGTTTTCCCTAAATCAATGGATAACGCAAGAAAACCAGTCTTTGGAATCGATCCTTATGGGTACTTCCCGTCTCTCTGATCATGCCTATCTGAGTCATTTTTTGAAATCTTCAGCATCGCTTTCTAAAGAGCTTTTTGATTTGGCCCTCTATGCAGCGACGAAGGAAGCGACAAAAGGGCTTATGTTTCTCTCTGTAGTCGCCTCTACCACACCTTTTATCGGTCTTTTCGGAACGGTAGTATCCATTTTAGGGACCTTTAAACATATCGGTCAGGCAAGCAGTACCATGAGTATTATTGCGGGGGGGGTATCGGATGCCCTTGTTGCAACCGCATCGGGAATTTTTGTCGCAATTTTTGCTTATACCTATCATCAGGTACTAAAACGAAAGTCTTATGAACTCTCCGGCTTGATCCGAATGCAAAGTGATGCGTTGTTGTCTCGAGGAGTTTAACGGATGTTTGACTGGGATGAGAAGCCGGAGTTAAATATTACGCCACTCGTTGACGTGATGCTTGTGCTTTTGGCTATTTTGATGGTTATTTCACCCAATATTGTTTACGAAGAGTTGATCCACCTGCCAAAAGGGTCTACCCAAAATGAGATTTCAAAGATTCCCCCGGTCCATATAAAAGTGATGAAAGAGGGGAGTGTCAAAGTTAACGAACGTTCATTTGATCTTAAGACGTTTAATGATAATTTTAATCTTTACGCGCAAACACTCAACCATGATGCCGCAGTTTTAATTAGTGCCGATCAATCACTCGATTATGGTAAAGTTATGGCAATTTTAGGAGCTGTAAAGCAAGCAGGATTTAAAGAAGTTTCTCTCGCTACTAATGGCTAAACAAATTTTAGAGTTTCATATCAAGGTACTGTAAAATGGGTTTTAATGATGAACGTTATTTTTTTATGGGAGGCGCTATCGCCTTTTCCCTTTTCGCCTTTCTCCTTTTTCTAATCGGTTTCACGGTTATTTCTTCTGATAAAATAGAAAACTTTGCTCTGCTGGAAAGCCCGTACATATCGATATCAATGACGGATTCGGTATCCGTTCCCTCAGCCATACCTATACCTCCCGTAAAGCCGCAGGTAAGTGAACCGGAACCCGATATCGCTGAAGTGCAACCTGAAGTAACGAAGCCGCAAGAAAAAATTCTTGAGCGTAATTTTGTCTCTACGAAGAGTAAAGGGCAAAATGATCCTAAAGCTGAGAAACAAACTCCCGCCATCTCGGATCTTTTTTCAAGTGTACCTGCACAAAAAACGTCTAAAGTTTCGGATGATTCGGAAAAAAAACTGGAAGTTTTAAATGAGTTCGAACGGCAGATTTCCCGTACAAAACCAACCTCACAACTCGCGGAGAAAGTTAAAAATACTTCTCTGATCAAGCCGGCGGTCAAAATCTTTTCCAATAGCGGATCGACAGGGCCGTTAGTAAACGAGTATCACGCTAAAATTCAGGCTTTAATTTATGCCAACTATTATCCGCCAACAGGCTCACAGGGTCAAAGTGCCCGTGTTAGATTGCAAGTAGACGGGTCCGGTAAGTTGATTGCGTATCGGGTTATTACTTATTCCGGGAATACCCCTTTTAATAACGAAATCGATTTCTTGAAAGAGCGTCTTCGTAATCTGACATTTCCAGCGAATCCTGACGGTAAAAATTCACAATTTGAGATAATTCTGACGGCTAAGGAATAATATGCGATTTTTAGTAGTATGGTGTTTATTTACCGGACTGATCTGGTCTGCTGATGCAACTTTGGAAGTGGTGAAGGGTGTACAGCCGCTCCCCTCCTTGGTCATTGAGGATGGAAGCGCGGTAGAAAATGAAATGTCGCAAAAAATGCATGCAATGCTGAGTGCCGATATGAATGTTATTTCACTTTTTACCCTTAATGAAAATTATTTTCATGTCCCTTACGAAGGGGGAGTTGCAGCTGCAAATAGCACGAATTCTCACTATGTTTTGCGTTTTCGTTTGGCTCCTGATGGGGCAGGAGGGGTGAGGGCCGATGTAAAGCTCCTCCAAAACTCGACAGAGATTTTTGTCAAAACCTATCTTTTAAAACAGAGTGAAATGGCGGTATTTCTCTCTCATTCGATTGCGTATGACATTAACACAAAATTGGGTGGTGCCCCATTGGAATGGATAAAGAGAAAAGTGTTGCTTGTCCGTCTGACTGGGGCGAGACGCTCAGAAATCGTTGCTGCGGATTACACCCTTTCATATCAAAAGGTGCTTCTTAGCGGGGGAATGTTCGGCTTTGCCAAGTGGGCTAATGGGGAACAGACCGATTTTTATTACACGTCGCTCAGTGATTTTAAGCCTACTATTTACAAAATGAGCCTTATCAACGGTAGAAAAGAGAAAATTATTTCATCGGACGGTATGGCGATCTGTTCGGATGTGAATCAAGACGGTACAAAACTATTGATGACGCTTGCACCTACCGGTCAACCGGATATTTATCTTTATGATACGGAAACTCGGGGAAAAATACAGGTCACCGATTTCTCGGGCATCGATGTCAGCGGACAATTTATGAGTAATGACAAAATAGCATTTGTTTCAAACCGATTAGGGTATCCCAATATTTTTTCAAAAGCGATCAACAATTCGTCCGTTACGCAATTGGTATACGAAGGGAAAAGCAACTCCTCGTTTAGCGCCTATCAAGATAATCTGGTATACAAAGCCCGTGACACCTCCGGTATGTACGAGGGGACGACGTTTAATCTTCATCTGCTGTCCCTACGGTCCAATACTCTTCGACCGCTCACTTCAGGCGGTGAAAACGATTTTCCACGATTTTCGGGTGACGGTCAGGCCGTCCTTTTCATTAAACAAGAAGGGGCGCGCAGTTCACTCGGAATTATACGGCTCTCGTATAACAAAAGTTTCTCATTTCCCCTTAAAGTGGGGCGAATTCAATCGATTGATTGGTAGTGTTAACTTTTTTTCGCTACTATAGCACAATTAAAAAATCTGGAGGAGATAGGATGATTAAAAATGTTGCTTTTCTAAGTGCGACGGTAGCAATGTTGATTTTAAGCGGGTGTAGTACCAAAGCGCCTGCAATTGACGCAACGGCGAATGCGAGTACAACGTCTACGGGAACTCAGGCCGATAGTAATGCCGCCACAGCGACAGGAACTGATGCCAATGCGGCTATTACCCCTGTCTCTAATGCAGTTGCACCTACTGCAATCACACCGGTTAGCAATATAGATGCGGGCGCTGCTGCGAGCGCTGCAAATGGTGCAAACGGTTCTGACGGACAATTAATCAGTGTATTATTTGATTTTGACAAGTATAACATTCGTTCGGACATGGAAGGAAGAATGAGTGCCAATGCCGCTTTGCTAAAAACAAAAAGCGTCAAACTGGAAGGTAACTGTGATGAATTCGGAAGCGATGAGTATAATTTCGCTCTTGGCCTACGACGTGCCAGTACGGTGAAAGAGGCTTTGATCAATTCGGGTATGAATGGCGATTCTATCTCTATGGCGAGTCTTGGAGAGGGGAACCCGGTTTGTTTGGAGAAAAACAAAGAGTGCTGGGCAAAAAATCGTCGCGTAGACTTCAAACTTCCCTAAATGCGTCCATTAATCGCATTTCCACTACTGCTTTCTTTGAGTCTATCTGCATCGGAACCTTCGGTTTTCGGTGCAGGTGATCTTAACAATCCTAACCCATACGGTCTTACCAATGAAGAGAAGCTGATACTTGAGAATAAAAAAGAGCTTCAAACGGTTATCCAAAAGCATAATCTTCAAAGTTCAAAAGTTGAATCGGTTTCTGAACGGATTGACGGTTTACAAGGAATTGTTGAAGGTTTGTCCGAAACAAATAATAAGCTGAAATATACTATTCAAAATTTACAAGAGTCTACCTCCCAAGCAGAAATTGCAGATGCAAATCGGACAGAAACGATAACGGATTTGCAAAAACAGGTTATGGCTAATACCGAGAATATCGGGCAGATCAAAGGGCTATTGGAAGAGCTCTCTCGTGTTGTGGATGGGATTCAAACCAACTATGTCACGAAAGAAGATTTTTCGGGATTGATCAAACAGCTGAAGGTAGCCGTTCCGACGACTGGAGCTGTTTTAATGAAAACCGATAATGGGTCCATTGAAAAAGAGGCATATGTGTTGTTCGAGCAAAAAAAATATGTGGACGCACAGCATGCTTTTGAGCTTATGGTGCAAAAAAAGTACAAAATTCCAGAAGCCTATTATATGATAGGGGAAAGCTATTTCGGGCAAAAAAACTACAAAGACGCGATGGTATCGTATAAAGAGAGTGCCGCACGCAATGATAAAGCGCTGTATATGCCTACATTGCTTTTGCATTCGGGTATTTCAATGGAAAAAACAGGGGATACCAACAGCGCAAAAGCTTTTTATCAGGCTACCGTTGTAAAATTCGGCAGCAGCGGAGCAGCGAAAGAGGCAAATGAACGTTTGTCTAAGCTAAAATAGTATTTCGCTCTTTTCAGTCTTAACATAGCTATTTGTGCTAAAATCGCACAATTTTAAAAGAAGGTTCCAAAATGGCAATTGAAAACAATCAAATTGTATCGATCGAATATGAAGTACGTGACGGTGAAACCGTAGTAGATAGCAATGTCGGTGGTCATCCATTAACATTTATGTTTGGTAAAGGTCAAATTATCCCGGGTCTTGAAGCCGGAATTGTCAACATGCAAATCGGTGAAAAAGGTGACGTATTGGTTAAAGCGGCCGATGCGTACGGCGAGTATAATGAAGAGGCTCAGCAAGAACTTCCGCGCGAACAATTTGCCGGTATCGATTTAAATGTCGGTATGACGTTGTACGGTCAAGGCGAAGATGGCGGTACGGTTCAGGTTATGGTTAAAGAGGTTCAAGACGATACGGTAGTTATCGATTTCAATCACCCTTTAGCCGGAAAAAATTTGATGTTTACCGTAACTATTAACACTATACGCGATGCATCACCGGAAGAGGCTATGACAGGTATTCCTGCTGAAAATGCTGTTGATGACAGCGGATGTTGTGGAAGCGGCGGTAATCACGGCTGTGGATGCCACTAATTTTTTAACCGCATCAAGCGCCTCTATCGAGGCGTTTAAAACTGCTAATTTACTCAAAGGACTTGGCGTTAATGCCATGATTTTCGGAGAGCGAGGTACGGGCAAGCTCACTCTGGCCCGTTATATTCTTCCCCATGCCCCTGTTCTTGATGCAAATAATTTTGATGAATTACTCGATGCAATCGAGACGAATCGAGAAGTGATTATTCATCGTATTGATGACGTAGCAAATCTCAAACGGTTAATTGAAACAATCTTAAAGTATAAAACACGTGTTATCGCAACAGGCGGAGGACGTTATACGCAAGAACAGTTGGATGATATTTTCACAATTCGTCTTGCTTTACCCCCTTTATCGGAAAGAGATGAAGATGTACACGTGTTGATTGAAGCTTTTGTGAAAGAAGCCCGTGTGACATTAGGAAAATCCGAACCATTTGATTTGGAAGATTTTGTCCCCGATTTAAGCGAAAATGCCATTTCGCTTCGACGTCAAGTCTACCTTCATTATCTGATTGATGCCATTAGTGAAAATGACCTGATGGGAATCATGGAACGATTTATGGTGGATAAAATGGGAACGTCAAACGATTATCGCCACTTTTTACACCTTTATGAAGTGCCTCTGATCCGGGCGGGGATTAAAAGGTTTAAGTCTCAATTGCAGCTTGCGGACAAATTGGGGTTAAACCGTAATACTTTACGGAAGAAAATTGCAGAACATTCAGCGTATCAGTTAGAAATCAAGGAGAGTTAGTGCCAACAAAAAAAATTGCAATGATTTTCCCCGGACAGGGGAGCCAATCGGTCGGTATGGGGAAGTCGTTTTATGAGAATAGTGCGGTTGCCCGTGAAATGTTTGAAAAAGCGGGCGAGCGCATCGGTATCGATTTTACGAAACTGTTGTTTGAACCCAATGAACAGC
The DNA here is from genome assembly GCF_023229695.1 of Sulfuricurvum sp. Lineage (GTDB taxonomy): Bacteria > Campylobacterota > Campylobacteria > Campylobacterales > Sulfurimonadaceae > Sulfuricurvum. Next base: position 20,746 of record NZ_JALNYS010000016.1, on the reverse strand, counting down.
TGGACCAAACCGCTTATACCCAACCGGCTATTTTGTTGGTTTCAATGATTGCGTATCGTCTTTTTCAGGAAGCAAACCCAACAACCCCCGTCGTATTATTAGGGCATTCCCTCGGTGAATTTAGTGCGTTGTGTGCAGCCGGAGCGATCGATTATGTGGATGCGGTTGAATTGGTCCACAAACGCGGAGCATTGATGCAAAGTGCATGTGAATCGGTAGAAGCCGGAATGATGGCAATTTTGGGATTGAATGACGATGTTGTTGAAGCGCTTTGCGAACAAGCGCAAAGTGAAGGAAAAAGTGTTTGGCCTGCAAACTTTAATCAAGACGGGCAACTCGTTGTTGCAGGATTGAAAGCTGACTTGCAAGCGATGGAATCAACCTTTAAAGAGGCGGGTGCGAAGCGTGCATTGCTTTTAAATATGTCAATTGCGAGTCACTGTCCTCTCTTGGAATCGGCGCAAGGACCATTGGCGGAAGTTATGGAAAAAATGGTGAGTGACACTTTCATCGCACCGGTGATTTCAAATGTAACAACACAAAAATACGCGACGAAAGAGGAAGCCGTTGCATTGCTGAAAGATCAGCTGATCAAGCCGGTACGCTACAAACAATCGATTGAAGCGATCAACGGTGAAATTGATCTTATGATTGAATTCGGTAACGGTGCAGTTCTGAAAGGGCTGAACAAACGCAATTCACCCAAGAGTGAAACCTACGGTATATCCGATATGGAGTCATTGCAAAAGGTACGTGAAGCGCTCTCATGAAAGTTGCATTGATCCAGTCCTCACCGAAGCTGAACCGTTCCAACCTTTTGAACGTTCTGGAGAGGATTGAGGAAAACAAGGGAGCCGATGTCGTCGTTTTTTCAGAATTGGCACTTAGCGGTTATATGCTCCAAGATAAATTGTTTGAAGATGCCTGGAAAGTAGATGAGTTGGCCGATTTGGCGCAGATGAGCCTCTCTTGCGATATTGTTATCGGTGCAGCATTATGGGATCAGGGTAAAGTTTATAACAGTGCTCTGTATTTTTCGAAAGGTGAGTTGCTCCATATTCATCATAAAAATCATTTGCCGACGTACGGTATGTTTGAAGAGGGGCGCTATTTTTCTGCCGGAGAGGAGATCAGAGCTTTTCTAACTCCTCACGGATCTTCCGTTATGGTGGTATGTGAAGACCTTTGGCGTGCTGAAACAATTGCTGCTATTGCCGCTTCCAAAGCTGAGATTGTTTATGTTCTTGCGGCGTCACCTGCGCGTGATTTCAGTGAAGCGGGGATCGGAATCGAATCCCAATGGGATGCTTTGTTGAAAACGACGGCACTCCTTTCCCACAATTATGTTATTTTTGTGAACCGGGTCGGATTTGAAGACGGACTCGGTTTTTGGGGCGGTAGCCGTATTATCACTCCGATGGGGGAGATCGAGTATAGCCTTTCCCTTTTTGAAGCACAATCGGCTACGGTTGAACTGAACCATCGCCTCCAAAAAGTGGGGCGCTATATAGCAAACTATCTTTGATAGTTGCATAACGTGTTAATGCGGCCGCATTTGGGCAGTGCCCCCCCTTAAGAGACTGAATTTATTTCAAGGATAAAAATGAAAATTGCGATCATGGGCGCTATGCTCGAAGAAGTTGAACCGTTTTTGGAAGTGGCAGAGCATGAACCGCTTTTAGAGTATTTTAAAAAACATACCGATACCGTTTATGGCGGGAATATTTACCATGAAGCCAAATACAAGGGGCTTGATATCGTTTTGGCTTACAGTAAAATCGGAAAAGTCAATGCCGGTTTGACCGCGTCCATGATGATTGAAAAATTCGGTGCCGAGATGCTTCTCTTTAGCGGTGTAGCGGGGGCCGTCAATCCGCAGTTGAAAATCGGCGATTTGATAGCCGCTACCCATTTGTGCCAACATGATTTGGATATTACCGCTTTCGGTCACCCGCACGGATTTGTCCCTGAAGGGAAAGTGTATGTAGAACCTTCACAGCATTTGCTCCATATCGCAAAAGAAGTTGCCGATGAAAAGGGGATCAACCTCAAAGGGGGCATTATCGCTACGGGGGATCAGTTTATCGCCGATCCGGAACGCAAAGAGTGGATCCAAAAAACGTTTGAGGCGGATGCAATTGAGATGGAGGGGGCTGCTGTAGCGGTTATTTGCGATGCATTGAACGTGCCGTTTTTTGTTCTTCGTGCTATCAGTGATACGGCAGATACCGATGCGACATTCGATTTTGATGAATTTCTAAAACACTCTTCCAAGGTAAGCAGCAGTTTTATTTTGGCCATGATTGATAAGATTTCCGATGATTACGCTAAGTAAAAAGATTATGCGCCAGATCGGGCGGACCAATGCGGCGTTTGGTTTGATCGAAGAGGGGGATAAAATTCTTGTCGGACTGAGCGGCGGGAAAGATTCGCTTACGATGATTCACGCGTTAAGAGAGCAGCAACGCCGTGCCCCGTTCAAATTTGAAGTAATCGCCGTAACGGTAACCTATGGAATGGGGGAAGACCTCCGTGCTCTGAGTGAACATTGTGTCGTGCATGATATTCCCCACCGGATATATGAGACGAACACGTATGCGATTGCCGCAGACAAAATTCGTCAAAACTCCTCTTTTTGCAGCTTTTTCTCCCGTATGCGGCGCGGTGCACTTTACAGTGCGGCAAAAGAGTACGGATGCAACAAAGTAGCCCTCGGGCACCATCTTGATGATGCTGCGGAGAGTTTTTTTATGAACTTCATCTATAACGGACATATGCGTGCTCTTGCTCCAAAATATAAGGCAGAAAACGGGTTGATTGTTATCCGTCCTCTGATTCAGTTACGTGAGCGTCAATTGGCCGCATGTGCGATCGAAAACGAGATGCCGACCATCGGCGATGAGGCGTGCCCCTCCATGCGTTTTGATGTCAAAATGCCCCATGCCCGGGCTTCGATGAAAACAATGCTCCATGAGATGGAAGAGAAATATCCCAATCTGTTTGTCTCGATCAACTCGGCATTCGGCCACATCAGCGATGATACCTTTTTCGATCCCGAACGGTTCAATTTATAACGAACGGAGCTATCCGCATCTCTCATATGCGGGAGAGTTTAGAACAAATTTACCACTTTATGATCGGCGCGGCTGAGTGAGAGGCGTGTGATCTCTTCGAGGGTAAACCATTCAAACCCCTCGGGTAAAGTCTCCTCATTCGAGAGGTGGACGTTGGCTTGAAGGGTGAAATGTGTGTAGTGTTGTGTAACCTCTCCTAAATGTTTTAATCGTCTAGTATCTGCCTCTTCACTTTCAAAAAATCCCCATAACCCATGCAAAAATCGTGTCTCCCGCTGCACAAGGGCGTATTTGTCCTCTTTTTGAAAAACAATGATATTTCGGTGTCGAATCGGTTTTACAGAGGAGGTTCTCGGAGCCGGATACGAGAGGGGGGTAGATCTCCCCTGACAGCTCATTGCAAACGGACACAATTCACAAAGGGGTTTTTTCGGTAAACAAATCATGGATCCCAAATCCATCATCGCCTGATTGTATTCAAACGGGTGAGAGGAGTCAAAGAGAGTATGGGCATATTCCCAGAGTTTTTTTTCGTTTCGCTCCGCAACGGCAAAATAGCGGTGCAAAATCCGTTTGACGTTGGCATCGAGAATGGGGAGCCTTTCACGATAGGCGAATGCGGCGACGGCATGGGCGGTAGAGCGTCCGATACCGGGTAGTTTCATCAGTTCATGTGCCGATTCGGGGAGGGCTTTATTGCATTGTCGCGCTGTGGCGAGAAGGTTTCGGGCACGGGTGTAGTAGCCTAATCCTTCCCATTTTTTTAGGACATTATCGAGGCTTGCACGGGCTAAATCTTCCATTGTAGGGAAGGCTTCAAGGAAGGGAAAATAGAACCGTTCAAGGACGGTTTTTACCTGTGTTTGTTGGAGCATGATTTCGCTGACGTATATTTTGTAAGGATCATTTGTACGCCTCCAAGGCAAATCATGTCTGCCGTTTTGCTCATACCAATTTAAAAGGGATTGATGTACTTTTTTATCCATACGCAATTGTAGCCAAATAGACATGTTTTATAAGAGGATCTGATGTATAATATTTTTTAGAAATTTTAAAAAAAGTGCTTTAACTATGGTTGGATCAATAACGCTAAAAAATGGATGCAGTCTACTCAAGCCACTGCTAAAATTGACATTGCTTTTAATCGCTATTGCAAGCAGTTACGTCATGGCAAATGAGTTGCCCAATGTGTGCAGTCGGGATCAGAACGTCAACGAGTTTACCGTTCTAAGCTATCATGAGATAGCCGATAAAAGCGAAACACTGGATACCTCCTATGCGGTTTCCCCGTCAAATTTCGAACAGCAGATACGTTGGCTGATAGAGAGCGGCTACCACTTTATCACGGTAGACGATATCCTGAAATATCGCAAAATCGGCAAGGCGCTGCCCGATAAAGCGGTTTTGATTACGTTTGACGACGGATATCGATCCGTGTATACCAATGCCTATCCCATACTCAAAAAATATCGCATTCCGGCCGTCATCGCACTGGTCGGGAACTGGATGAGGGCCAAAGAGAAAGTCGATTTCGACGGGCACATAATCGATCGCAGCAAGTTTTTAAGCCAATCGGAACTCAAAGAGATGATCAGTAGCGGTCTGGTGGAGATCGCCAGCCACAGCTACGGTTTGCATAAGGGGGTTCAGGGCAATCCGCAGGGGAGTATGCAGCCCGCAGCCACTACCCGCCGATGGCTGGCGGACCAAAAACGGTATGAGGACGAAAAAAGCTACGAGCAGCGCGTTTACAACGATTTACTTGAAAACAGCACCTTTTTAAAACGCTATACGGGACAGAAGCCCCGTGTCATCGTATGGCCATATGGGCGCTACAACATCGAAGTACGCACTATTGCCGAAAAGCTGGGGATGCCGATAGGGTTGACTCTTGATGACGGAAGCAATACCCGCACAACCCCGCTATGGGGGCTGCGCCGTATTCTGGTAGAGGGACGGATGAGTCTTGCGGATCTGGAGATTGACATGTGGGAGCGCAATGCCAATCTGATCGATGATGCCCGTACGACCAAAGCGGCCCATATTGATATCGATTATATCTACGATCCCGATCCGATCCAGCGCGAAAAAAATCTCGGCCTCCTGCTTGAGCGGATCAACAAACTGGGGGTCAATACGGTCTATGTGCAGGCGTTTGCCGATCCCGACGGCGACGGCTCGGCCGACTATGTCTATTTTCGCAACCGCCATATTCCGATGAAGGACGATTTTTTCAACCGCGTAACGTGGCAAATCGCCAAAGCTACGCAGGTTAAACGTATTTATGCCTGGATGCCGATGATGGCCTGGAGATTGCCGCAAAATCACCCTGCAGCCAACGATACGGTCGTGACCCTACAGGTGGATCCGTCCCATCTGAACATGGGATACCACCGCCTCTCCCCGTTTTCTCCGAAAGCGCGGCAAGTGATTGAGGAGATCTATGCCGATTTGGCCAAATCGGCCTACATCTCGGGAATCTTGTTTCATGACGACGTGACCCTCTCCGATTTTGAAGACGACAGTCTCTTTGCCCGTCAACAATACAAAAAATGGGGATTGTCCGAAAATGTCTCCCAAATCCGATCCGATCGAGCGCAGTTTCTAAAATGGACGAAACTCAAAACACGCTATCTGGATGATTTTGCAATAGAGTTAGGGAAAATCGTGAGAAAAGAGCAGCCCGAACTCAAAACGGCACGCAACCTCTACGCACAAGTCGCACTTCATCCCGATGCCGAAGAGTGGTATGCACAAAATCTGGCCCAATCGATTCAAAAATACGACTATACGGCCATTATGGCGATGCCGTACATGGAACAAGCCGATGATCCCAAAGCGTTTTATCAGAAGATCGTCAATCGTGTCAAAGAGGAGCAATGCGGATTGGAGCGTACCGTCATGGAACTGCAATCAGTCAACTGGAGAAAAAACAATGAGCCGATTTCCCGCCAGGAACTCAGTGAAACCATCCGCGATCTATACGCTCAGGGGGTACACCACGTAGCTTATTATCCTGATGATGTCTACACCAACACTCCCGATGCCGATACGATCAATCGGGTTTTTTCAGAAAAAGCGGTACGGATGTTTACAATAACTCCCGGCAGGAGATAAGGATTAGATGATGGATTTTCTCCTGTTTTGGCATTCGCTGTGGCATGTAGTGCTCGCTTTTGTCTTTTATTATCCGTTATTTATGTCGAGTTTATGGATTGTCGGGGCGATCTTTTTTTATTTTAAAAATGAAAAACCCTACTCCAAATACATTATCCCCCCCCTTAGAGAGAAGGAAACCTGGGACGGAGTCAGTATTTTAATCCCCTGCTACAACGAAGGGGTCAATGCGATCGAAACCATCACCTATGCGCTGAATGTCGATTATCCGGAATTCGAAGTGATCGCGATCAACGACGGCAGCAAGGATAATACTCTCGAAATACTGGTCGCTCTGGCACAAGAGAATCCGCGATTAAAAGTGGTTAATCTAGCGGAAAATCAGGGGAAAGCGCTGGGGTTACAGGCGGGAGCTTTGTTGGCAAAATATGAGTATCTGATCTGTATCGACGGGGATGCCCTGATCGACAAACATTGCGTCCACTGGATGGTCAAACATTTCGTCCGCTATCCCGAAGTCGCGGCGGTTACAGGCAACCCGCGAATTCGCAACCGTACAACGCTCTTGGGCAAAATTCAGGTCGGTGAGTTTTCTTCCATTGTCGGGATGATCAAGCGTGCACAGCGCAGTTTTGGGCGCCTTTTTACCGTATCGGGCGTCATTACGGGTTTTAGAAAGGCGGCAGTGCACGAGGTGGGCTACTGGAGCCCGGATATGCTGACCGAAGATATCGACATCACCTGGAAACTTCAGCGCAACGGCTGGGATGTCCGTTTCGAGCCTCGGGCTTTGGTCTGGATTTTGATGCCCGAAACGCTGAGCGGACTTTGGAAACAGCGCCTTCGCTGGGCTATGGGCGGCGTTCAGGTGATGCTTAAAAACTTCAAGGTCTTGTTTCACCCCAAACAGACCCACCTGTGGGGACTCATGACCGAACTGATGCTCAGCACCCTGTGGGCCTACAGCATGGTATTGGTCTTTTTGGTCTGGTTTATCAGCCTCTTTGTTCCCGTCTCCTATCTGATGCCTCAGCGCTCACCGATTCTTCCGGATGAAAGCAGTGTTATTTTGATCGGTGCGTGTCTGATACAGTTTGCGATCAGTAAATGGCTGGACGGCCATTACGATCAGGGGCTGGGCAAAAATTATTTTTGGATGGTCTGGTATCCGTTTGTTTATTGGCTGCTGAATCTGTTTACCGCAGTAACGGCTCTTCCGAAGGTTTTATTCACTAAAAAAGGGCGTGCCCGATGGATCAGTCCGGACAGAGGAGCGCATCAGCAGCTCAAAAAGAGTGATGATACCCCTTTGGATCAAGCGACAAATAAAGGTTAAGAGAGATGGAAACATTAATTATCAATAAACGTCATGATTTGCCACGATCCAAACGAATAATCTGGGATGCGGCAACGGTTGCGCTGTGGTTGGGTTTTTTGTATTTGTGGAAACCGTTACTGATTGTCTTTTACCGAATCATTACGCTAGAAACGCAGCCAGGAGAAATTTCGGATTGGATTTATGAGAACATCAGCAGTGTAACATTTTCGCATGCGGTCTATATGCTCTTGGGAACGCCGATTGTGTTGTTTATCCTCTCACGGCTCAATCGTCATCAGGCACCGAGTGAACATTTGGTGTATGAATCAAGCGATTATGTCGGTTATTTTCAGCTAAAAAAGAGTGAGTTGCAGCAGTGTCTCAATAGTCAATTGGTTACTGTCCACCATGATGATCATGGGCATATCATCCGCTTGGATGATCAAATTGTATAAGGGTGATATCAAAAAAGGGGTGTGATGGTTACGGTGAACGCAATTTTTAGCGATACAATCGAGATCAAAGGGTCTAAATTTATTGCTTTTTTAATGCCGATAACATTTTATGAGGGAGAGATGAAGCGTTTTCGCTCCCTCCATCCCAAGGCGGTCCATTTTGTCAGCGCCACACGAAGCCTCAACGAATACGATCAGATCGTCGAATACAGCGGTGATGACGGCGAACCCAAGGGGACATCGGGAAAACCGACTCTCTCTGTTTTGCAGGGGCATGACCTGATGAATGCGGCAGTGATCACGGTCCGCTATTTCGGCGGGACGAAGCTGGGGCCGGGAGGTTTGGTGCGTGCCTATGCGGAAGCGGCGAATGCGGCGTACGCACAAGCGGAGTTAGTGCCGTATCAAAAACTCTTTATCCAAAAAATCGAATGCAACTACTCGAATGTCTCGATGGTCGAATATGAAAGCACTCAAAAAAATATTCGGATTCTCTCCAAAGAGTTTGGTGAGAGGGGAGCGATTTTTGAGATTGAGGGGACGGGGGAGAAGTTGGAAGAGTTTTTCACCGTTTTGGGACGTTCTATTCAAAAACTCTAGCTTACGTACGATATTATGCTAAAACGTACGTTTATGTTATAGTGCTTTTATTTAGGAGGTGAATTGTGATCATAACACCCTCAAAGTTACGAGAAAATCTTTATAATTTACTTGATTCCGTAATCGAAACCAAAGAGCCTTTGGAAGTGAAACGAAACGGGCAAATTTTGATGATTGTTCCAGAGCATAAAAAAAGCTGACTTAAATCGATACAACCTAAAAAAATCACCTCGTGCAGTGATGATGAACTCATAAATACGTCTTGGAAGGGTGAATGGTAGCCCTTTATTTAGTCTATTGGATCATTAAAAAAGAAAACCCACAAAATACTATATAAAGGTAGAATTAAATATATCCTGCTACTATTTTATTACTACATATAGGTAGAATTAAACAGAGGGGTTGAAATGGCTGAACGTATTACTAAAAATATGGCCAGAAATATTTACTTTGGCGGGGGACTTTTCGCGATTTTGGTATTTACCGGACTGAGCGTTGATACCGTTAAACAAATCCCAAAGCTGAGCCATGATGACAAAATTACCGAGTCAGTCGCTCGGGGAAAAGTGGTATGGGAAGAGAACAATTGTGTCGGTTGCCATACGATCATGGGGGAGGGGGCGTATTATGCTCCGGAACTTGGGAATGCATTTGCTCGTCTTGGTGCCAATGACGAAGCCGCGTTTAAAACATATTTAGCCGGATGGATGGCGGCACAACCGCTCGATACACCTGATAGACGAAAAATGCCACAGTTCCATCTGAGCCCGGAACAAGTGAATCACCTTGCAGACTTTTTGATTTGGACCTCTCGTGTCAACAATCAAGAGTGGCCGCCAAACATTAAAGGATAAGGAAAACTATGAAATATTCATCTCAAATGGTCGCAAAACCATATTTTATTTTTGCACTCATCCTTTTGGCCGGGGAGATTGTTTTCGGCCTTAGTATGGGAGTTCAGTATTTGTACGGGGATTTTTTATTCCCTGCTATCCCTTTTAATGTCCTTCGGATGGTTCATACGAACTTGTTGATTGTTCTTTTGTTGTTCGGGTTTATGGGAGCTACCTATTATCTGATTCCAGAAGAGAGTGAACGTGAATTGTGGAGCCCGATGTTGGCCAAAATTACCTTTTGGGTATTTGCAGTGGCGGGTGTAGCAACAATTTTGGGTTATTTATTGGTCCCTTATGCCACGTTAGCGGAACTAACCTATAACAATCTGTTGCCGACAATGGGGCGTGAGTTTTTAGAACAGCCGACGATTACAAAAATCGGGATTGTTTTGGTCGTCCTTTCGTATATTCTTAATACGACAATGACGGTTATCAAAGGACGTAAGACGACGATATCGGTTATTTTGTTGACGGGTCTTTTTGGGTTGGCATTTTTCTTTTTATTTGCGTTTTATGTCCCTGAAAATCTGGTCATGGATAAATTTTTCTGGTGGTTTGTCGTCCATTTGTGGGTTGAAGCGACGTGGGAACTTATTTTAGGGGCTCTTTTAGCGTTTGTTTTGATTAAAACGACGGGTGTGGACCGTGAGCATATCGATAAATGGCTCTATTTGATTATTGCGATGACGTTGATTTCCGGGCTTGCAGGGACGGGGCATCACTTCTTCTTTATCGGTACTCCGGGGTATTGGTTGTGGATTGGATCGATTGCCTCTGCGGCGGAACCTATCCCCTTTTTCCTGATGATTTTGTTTGCCTACACTATGGCAAGAAATCGTCGTATCCAGCATGACAATAAAATTGCGCTGATATGGGCAAAAGGGACGGCCGTCGTCGGATTTTTGGGAGCGGGTGTCTGGGGCTTTTTGCACACACTCGCCCCGATCAACTACTATACGCACGGGACGCAGCTGACCGCAGCACATGGGCATCTCGCCTTTTTCGGTGCGTATGTGATGATCTGTTTTACATTGATTTCGTATGCGATGCCGATCCTTCGAGGTCGTCCTCATGGAAACGGACCGAAGGCGCAGAGTGTGGAGCTCACCAGTTTTTGGATGATGGTGATCGGTATGATCGGTCTGACGTTGGCATTGACAGCTGCGGGGATCATACAAATACAACTGCAACGGCTTCCCGATGCGGCGGATGCGCTGGATTTCATGAGTGCACAAGCGGCGATTAGCACGGTATATGGTGTTCGATTGGCGTTTGGTGTGATGGTTCTTGTGGGACTATTGACCTATTTTTACAGTTTCTTTGTTAAAGAAGAGAAAGTAACCGCGTAATGGATGAAAAAGTCGGTAAATTTTGGGATCATTATGTCACGAAAAAAGCCTCTCGTCTTTTTAAAGACGAAGAGGTCACCTTTACGGAGATCGCCAAAAGCTTAAAACTCTTTTATCACCTCTTAGGGGGTGAAAAAGGTAAAGAACTCCATATTACCGACAAACGCTCCATCCAAACGTCACGAACACTTTTGGAAAAATTTTCAGGGACGGGTAAAACTTTTTTCCTTGCTTGGCAAGATGAAAAAGGGATTTATCTCCCTGCCTCTCTCGCCTATTTCCCCCTAAAAACACACAATGAGATGCACTATTATTGGCTGATTGCTATGCTCTCTAATGTCACGGTTAATACTCAAAATATATCTTCTGAAAACATGAGAGTGAGTGATCTCCTCATCGAAAAGTATCCCGGATTTCGTGAATTCTATACGTATTGCACTCGCTACTTACGTGAACATTATCCTGAATTATCTACGATTGAACCTTCCCTAGAAGCCTCATCCGTACATAATTATCCCAATCCGTTATGGATTTATCTGCCCCTCTCAAGCTCCAATAAACTCCTCTCAAGCAATGATGAAGAGGAGGTACACAGACAAAGAGATGAGGAGAATAAAACCGAAATCTTGAAAATGAAGAAAAAGAGCGAACAAATCAACGATAAAAAAGAGACGGACGGACTACTCCTCTTTTTACCCGAGTCGATACTGAGCCTGATGGAGCAGGTGAAGGTTGATCGGCAGGAAAATGACAGCTTTGATGCGGATGCCCTCTACAATGCCGAAGATTTAGAGGAGATCACACTGGGGCAAAAAGATGCCAACCTCTCCGCCCGCATCAAAATGGATTTGGATATCTCTGCTAACAGCGTTGAAGAATATCCTCTGGGTAAAGGGCATTTTATCGATGAGTGGGACTATAAAAAAGAGATCTATCTCAAAAACTATGTCTGTATAAAACCCATTATTTCGCTCCATACCGAACCCATCGAATTACCAAAACGACTCCAAAAAATGATGCGGCGGGTCCAAAGCGAACTCGATCTGATGGAACTTGACTGCATTAAAAGAGACAATCTCCCCTACGGTGATGAGATCAATATCGAGTCATGGATCGATTACAAAGGAGATCAAAACCGCTCAAACCATCCACAGCGATTTTTTCAAACGTATGAGAGAAAGATGCGTGATATGTCGACACTAATATTGGCGGATGTTTCCCTCTCCACCGAAGCGGGAATCACGCAAGAGATACGGGTCATCGACATGATACAAGATGCGTTGATGGTGTTCTCCGAATCGCTTCACCGGCTCCGAGATCGGTTTGCCATCTATACTTTTTCCTCGATCAAAAATACCAAGGTCAACTTTCACATCATTAAAAATTTCAAAGAGAGCTACAGTGACCATATTCGCGGTCGGATTCATGCCATAAAACCGGGGTATTACACCCGGATGGGAGCCGGAATACGAGAGAGTGGCAAGATTTTAGAGAAACAACAAAGCGCCAATAAGCTCCTGTTGATTCTTAGTGACGGGAAACCCAATGACGTTGATCGCTACGATGGACGCTATGGGATTGAAGATACGAAAAAAGCGATCGAAGAGGTGAAACAAAAGGGGATCACGCCGTTTTGTATCACGATCGATATCGAGGCGAAAGAGTATCTCCCCTATCTTTTCGGGAGAAACTCCTATGCGGTGATCCGCGATGCCAAAAAACTCCCCAAAGTGTTACCCGAAATTTATATGAACTTGACCAAATAAAAGGAATTTAATTATGTCTAAAACGTACTACTTACCTCAAAGTAACGAAGTTGAGCTTTTCAAGGCGGCGGCTAGGATGAACCTCCCTGTGTTGATCAAAGGACCGACGGGGTGCGGGAAAACCCGATTTGTCGAAGCGATGGGGGAAGAGCTGGGTCGTGATGTGTATACGGTGGTGTGCCACGATGATCTCAGTGCCGCCGATTTGGTGGGTCGCCATTTGATCGATGAAAACGGGACCTATTGGCAAGACGGCCCATTGACGAAGGCGGTGCGTAACGGCGGAATTTGCTATCTGGATGAGATTATCGAAGCGCGCAAAGATACGACGGTTGTTATACACTCCCTTGCCGATTATCGCCGAGTTCTCCCGATCGATCGAACCGGTGAAGTGATCACGGCTCATCCTGATTTTATGCTCGTGGTATCCTACAATCCCGGATATCAAAATGTATTAAAAGGGATGAAACCCAGCACCAAGCAACGCTTTATCTCCCTTACGTTTAACTATCCAAAGGCGGAGATAGAGAGAGAGGTTATCGTCAAAGAGAGTGGAGTAGATCAAAAGATCGCGCAAAAGCTGGTGGCAATTGCGGGTGAAATACGCCAGCTGAGTGACAGCGATATTCAAGAAGCGGTATCGACACGATTGCTTATTTACGCCGGAAAATTGATTACCCACGGGTTTGATCCCTACCAAGCGTGCATGCACTCGATTGTTGAATCGCTTAGTGATGAAGAGGATGTGTTAGCGGTGCTTGAAAAGCTGATATCACTTCATTTTGCAAAAAATGCAAAGTTTTAAGCCGGTTATAATTTTGTCTCTTTATTATCTATGAGTGAAGCCAGCGTCGTAGTGGTGAGCATCGTCTCAATCAGCTCTTTGGGCCGAACCCATTGCTCATGCAAAGCACAAGGGTTCGAGGCATCGCATTTCTCAAACCCCAAGATACACCGTTCATGCTCCAACGGCTCTCCAATCGCTTCGAGGATATCACACAGGCGAATTTGATCCGCATTTTTAGCTAAACTTATCCCCCCCTCACGACCGCGAGAGGCGTTGACTAGCCCTTTTTTTACCAAATCTGTTACCATTTTGGTGAGATATTTGTAGGGAAGATCGAGCTCCTGGTGGAGAACATTGACGGAGTGGGATCTCTCGTGATGACGGTAGAGATATGATAATACCCGAATAGCGTATTCAGCGGTTTTGGTAAAATGCATCGATGTTCCTTTGTGCGGAAGATTCTTTGATGGTGCTTGGCACGGGTTGTAATCCATAAGTAACTAAGTCGTTACTCTTTGCTCCACAACTTCTCATTAAGTTTCAACTCTTCCACCAATCCGATCGTGTTGCGCAGGGTATTGACGTATTCCATCGCCTGTTTATAATCCAAGAGTGAGGTAAAAACAGCCGGTTCGAACAAATCTTTTCCCGTACCGATCGCGACGTGAATATGGTTGTGGACAAACGAAACAAAGAGGGGATGGGAGACCTTTTTTTGGAAGTCGAGCAGCCGTTTCATCATCGAATGAGAGAGGATGTAGCGAGCTTCGATCGGGTCGTTTCCGTAGACGACGAAATGTTTTTCGAATTCGGGATCATCCAGACGGATCAGGTCGTCGCGGGAAAAATTGATCGACTGGAGCCATCCGCCGATTAGGGAGCCGAAACTTTTTTCCGCCTGATCGGGAAGAATCACCGTTTTGCTTTTGAAGTGTTTGTTGAATTCGGCGACGAGAAACAGCCCGCGAAAGAGGGTGTGCCATTGGGTACGCCCTTTGGAATCGCGGGTCTGGTACTCGGCATGAACGTCGGAGAATTCGATTGCGGTGCCGTCGATGGAGCCTTTGACGTAATCGTTGCCGCTGTAGCGGTCGATGGAGTGGTTAAAAAGATTGGAGCGTTCAAAGAGATACCGGGAGATCATAAAATCGGGGTTATAAAGCAAAAGCGGATCAATCGCTCCGATGAGTGGGGTAATCACTCTGGCTTTGAAATCACGCGCGTACCCTTGCGTCATAAAACGGTAGGTAATCGACGCAAGGGCGACAAATCCGATCGTGACGGCCATCATCAGAGGGTGGAAGAGGCCGAAGTTTTTTCCCATCCATAGGGCCGCAAGGGCAAAAACAACGATGCCCATCCCCCCGTACCATTGGAGCTGCGAAACGATCCGTTTTCGGGTCTCTTCGAGTTCCTTGAGGCTGGGGTAGAGCTCTTTGTAGTAAAAATCTGTCAGTTCCGATGTCGATTTCATGGACGGCTAAATAAATGGCTTACGTTAACGTTTTGCCGTTCCGCTACGGTGATTTCGAACACCGCGCGGCGGCTGAGATTCATCCATCCGGCCATCAGATTGGTCGGAAACATTTCGATCGCGTTGTTCAGATCGGTAACCGATTGATTGTAAGCGCGGCGGGCGGCGGAGATTTGCTCTTCGATCTCGTTCAGACTGCGTTGGAGGTGCATGACGTTTTCGTTGGCTTTGAGATCGGGATAGGCCTCCATCGCGACGGTGATCGAGCCTAGCGCGGCGGTCAGTTTCGCATCCAGAGCGATTTTCTGATCGTTGCTGATTCCCGGTTTCATCGCCTCTGCACGGAGTGCGGTCACCTTTTCGAGGGTCGATTTTTCGTGTTCCATATACCGTTCGACCGATGCGACGAGGTTGGGGATGAGGTCAAACCTTTTTTTAAGGACGGCATCGACGCCGGCAAAGATATTTTCCACCTGATTCTTTTTGCCAATGAGCGAATTGTACATGAGGACGGCTATGAGGATGAGTACACCGATGATGATAATAACGGCTGTCATTGAGATTCCTTGTTTTGGATAATAATTATTTATTCTAAGGGAAGTTTTCTAAAAGGGGGATTATAGTTCGCAAATATTCGACATTGGTACGGTAACTTTGGCGGATACTAAAAGAGAAGGGGAAATAATGAAAAAAATTTTGGTATGCAGTGCGCTTTGTATTGCTGCTTTCGGTGCTGAAGCGACAAGCTTGACCAAACAAAGTGAGCCGCCGAGTAAAAAAGAGAAGCTTTCGCCCCCTCCTAAGGGGGCAAGCAAAACGATTGAAGCTTCAAAAACAGAGCAATCGGAGGTAAAATTTAAATTTCAATCCTATCCGCGCGGAAACATCGCTACCCATTAAAACATTTACAGACGTTACGCACTTTCCGGGCAAAGCCCGTAAAGTGGCAGGGACAGATGTCCCCTGCACCCCCCTGAAGCTACCCGCATCTTTCGGATGCGAGAGATTACTAACCTTGTCGCACTTGTTTAGACAAGGTGCGTAAGGTCAGTTATTTATCCATCAGCGGGTAGCTCTCTATACCACAATAGGAGTGCGATGATGTTCCCTACATAGCCGCAGGCCATGTCTTTTTGCGTATCCCATCCATCTCCTTGCATCCCCAAAAATGCGGTACCAAGCTCCGGATGGGTTACTTCGGCAGCTCCCCACTCGATCACTTCGTACATCCCCGAAGCGGCAGTGAGAAACATAACTGTAAAAAGAATCGTTTGCCGTTTCGATTTTTGGAAGCTAAAAAATAATTCATAAAACGGCATAAAAAGTAAAAATCCGAAGAAAAAATGGATCAGCCGGTCGTAATGGTTGCGTTCAAAGGCGAAAAAATCGGTGATCGGTGAGAACCAAGGGACTTCGCTATAGGTATAATGTGCGCCGATAGCGTGCAAAACAAAAAAGAGAAAGAGCATCCAGAGACTGTTACGGGAAAATCGGATCCGTTTATCGGCCCAGAGTATCATCGGAACGGTGATAAATACGATTATATTTTCAAGGAGCCAGTCGCTGCGATAGGATGGAGCATAGGCCAAAACAATCCAGATTAACAGATACAGTACAAACAATGTGCGATTGAGTTTCATGAAAGAATCATAACATAGGGAGAGAAAAATAGGGGTAAAATAGGTGGCGCAGCGGACGGGACTCGAACCCGCGACCTCCTGCGTGACAGGCAGGCATTCTAACCAACTGAACTACCGCTGCAACCTAAAATAATGGTGGGAATTACAAGACTCGAACTTGTGACATCTACCTTGTAAGGGTAGCGCTCTACCAACTGAGCTAAACTCCCAAAATTTATCTTTTTTTCTTGATACTTCGTCAAACTCATTTTTTTATTTCGTTACGTACTTGATGTACGCTGCCTCATTCAAAAATTTCGTTTTCCTCGTCTGAAGAAAAAAATCTGAAATTTTAAAAAAATCAAATAACGTGGCGCAGCGGACGGGACTCGAACCCGCGACCTCCTGCGTGACAGGCAGGCATTCTAACCAACTGAACTACCGCTGCAGCGCCAAATAAATGGTGGGAATTACAAGACTCGAACTTGTGACATCTACCTTGTAAGGGTAGCGCTCTACCAACTGAGCTAAACTCCCGCAATTTTCTTTTTATGTAAAGAAAAAAATAACTATTCGAACAAGTGGCGACCCCTAAAGGATTTGAACCTCTGTTCCTACCATGAAGTGATAGTGTCCTTGGCCACTAGACGAAAGGGTCACTTGAAATAATCCCATGGTGTCCCGTGATGGATTCGAACCATCGACCCCCTCATTAAAAGTGAGATGCTCTACCGGCTGAGCTAACGAGACCTCAATCAATCTCCAAATGCGGCGATTGTGAGGGCGAAATTATAGGGGAAAAGTTTTCTTTTGTCAAGGGCAAAATGGGCTAATGTGCAAAGAAAAGCTCTCGGTCGATATTTAAAAACATTTTTATTGCCATTAAAACGCTTTGTTCCTGAATGTAATTGCGGTCACCTTCAAAATGGAACCGTTCCGTATGGACCGAAGTTTTAGAGCGTGCGCTGATATAGACGGTTCCGACGGGTTTGCTGTCTGTTCCTCCGGTAGGGCCGGCAACACCGCTGATTGCAATGGAAAAATCGCCGTAACTGACGTTCATCGCCCCTTCCGACATTTGAAGGACAACTTCGGCACTGACGGCACCGTATGCGTTGATCGATTCGTCATCGACGGCGAGCCAGTTGGCTTTCAATGTATTGGAATACGTGATCAGTGATCCCTCATAAATAGCGGATGAGCCGCTGTGAGAGGTGAAAAAATAGGCCAACAGACCGCCGCTGCAGCTTTCGGCGAAAGAGAGTTTTTTATGATTTTTAGCGAGGCGTTCGATGATAAATGCGGCAATATTGCCCGCGCTGATCACTTTATGGTGCATCAGCCCTTTTGCGGAAGCGATAAATTGGGAGAGATTTCCGTGCCGTCGCGTATGAATTTTAATTTTTATCCACCCCTCGATGAGTTCGCTGAATTCAAGCCGGACATCAAAATTCTGGGCTAGAGGTTCAAGAAGGGTTTGAGCGCTGTTGAGTTCCTCGTTAAAAAGATGGATAACGGCGCTTCGCTGCTCATCTTCAATCAGAATCTGGGGGAGCATTTTCCCCTCTTGTGCCAAAATAACATTAATTTCAGAGGTGTTGTGGCTGAGAAGGTAGCTCCCTTTTTCCAGTATGCTGGCACGCGATGGGATCAGCATATGCTCTTTAAGAATCTGATTGTCGGCGGTCACGGTGCTCAGAAGCTTTCCGACAATCGTAAAGGTGTTTTTTGTTGTGATAATAATTAGTTTGGATTCATTTTTTAAAAGCGATTCCAGATGTAAAAAGAGCCCTTTGTCGGATTCGTCAAAATAGGAGACGGAATCGATCGAGGTAAGATGATTTTTAATATTTCGGAGGATATAACGTTCAAATGATTCATTGAGTGTTAGACGGTTACCTACAAAAATGATATCCCGCTTCATGCTTTTGCTCCTTGTAAATTTGGGGTAGTATAGCATAGTGACAGCAAAATTTAATCCCCTAATGGATATAATGCACCATTTTTAATACGCTGATTATCTAAGGCACATAATGGATTACAAAGAGACCCTCCTATTACCCCAAACCCCGTTTCCGATGCGTGGAAATCTGGTTCAAAATGAGCCTGTACGCTACCGTGCATGGATTGCTGCTGACGTTTACGGAAAGATGAAGGCTGCTCGAAAAGGGGCAGAACCGTTTACTCTGCATGACGGTCCCCCCTATGCCAACGGCCACACTCATATCGGTCACGCGCTCAATAAAATTTTGAAAGACATTATTGTCAAATATCACTATTTTAACGGTAAATCGGTCCGTTTTACCCCGGGTTGGGATTGTCACGGTCTCCCGATCGAACAGCAGGTTGAGAAGAAACTGGGCGGAAAGCAGAAAAAAGAGCTTCTCAGCACCGCAGAAGTGCGCCAAATGTGCCGTGAGCATGCCGGCGAATTTGTCGATATCCAGCGTGAAGAGTTCAAAAAACTGGGGGTGATTGCCGATTGGGAAAAACCGTATTTAACGATGGATTCCAAATTTGAAGCGAACATCTACCGGACTCTTTGTGCGGTGGCAAAGAAAGGGCTTTTGATTGAGCGTTCCAAACCCGTTTATTGGAGTTGGGCGGAGCGCACCGCACTCGCCGAAGCGGAAGTGGAGTATGAGGACAAAGAGGATTACTCCATCTACGTCGCGTTTGAACTCAGTGATGAAGCTAAAATACGCGCCGGTATCGAAGGAGACGCCGCCATCGTTATCTGGACGACGACACCTTGGACGTTGCCTGCCAATACGGGGATTTCTCTCAACCCGGATGAGATTTATGTTCGTACTAGTGATGGTTACATTGTTGCCGAAAAACGGTATAACGCTCTGATAGAAGAGGGTGTTTTTAACGGTACCGTCATTCAAAAAATTGAAGCGACAACGTTCGAAAATCTTTATGCGATCAATCCTCTCAACGGCCGTGGTTCACACGTGGTTTTGGGTGAGCATGTTTTGATGGAGAACGGTTCGGGATGTGTTCACACCGCACCGGGACACGGGGAAGACGACTACCGTATCGGCCTTCGCTACAACCTCGAAGTGGTGATGCCGGTTGATGAGACGGGATGTTATGACGCTACGCTCGTTAAAGAGAAACTCCTTCCGGATCCCGAAACGTTTGTCGGTATGCATATTTTTAAAGCCAACGAACCGATTATCGCTTTGTTGGGCGAAGCGGCGTTGAAAGTCTCTAAATTCCGCCACTCTTATCCTCACTGCTGGAGAAGCCATACGCCGCTTATCTACCGTGCGACGAAGCAATGGTTTATCAGCGTGGACGGAACTCCGGACGGTGAGAGCAAAACCTTGCGTGAAATCGCGCAGGCGGAAGTGGCCAAAACAGCATTTTATCCCGAATCGGGACGCAACCGTTTGGGCTCTATGGTCGAAAACCGTCCCGACTGGTGTATTTCACGACAGCGCGACTGGGGGGTTCCGATCGCTTTTTTTCGTGTTAAAGCGACCGGTGAAGTGATTTTGGATGAGAAAGTACTCAACTTTATCGCGATGATTTTCGAGATGCACAGCACTGACGCATGGTACTCCATGGGTATCGATGAGCTCCTCTATCCGGGATGTGCTTACAAGGCCGACGAACTTGAAAAAGTATCCGATATCCTTGACGTTTGGTTCGACAGCGGTTCGACGTGGAATGCGGTTCTTAAATCGCGCAACTACGATGCGGGAACTTATCCGGCCGATTTGTACATCGAAGGGTCCGATCAGCACCGAGGATGGTTTCAATCCTCTCTCTTTTTGAGTACGGCGGTGGAACATATCGCACCGTACAAAGCGCTTCTGACCCACGGATTTACGGTGGACGAGAAGGGTGAGAAGATGTCGAAATCCAAAGGGAACGTCGTCGCTCCCGAGACGGTCCTCAAAGAGTACGGTTCAGAGATTTTACGTCTGTGGGTTGCGATGAGCGACTATCAGGGGGATTTGAAAATTTCGGCGAATATCCTCAAACAGACGGCGGAGCAATACCGTAAACTGCGCAATACGTTCCGTATTATGCTGGCCAATCTTGACGGATTGGAAGCCATCGTCCCCTACAGTGAAATGGGGGAGATCGATAAATGGATCGTGGCCAAAGCCAAAGAGGTGTTTGATGAAACCCATCGTCTGTTCGGGGAATACAATTTCGTCCACGGGATGAGCGCTCTGAATTATTTCATCGTCAATGAGCTGAGCGGTATTTACATCGACATTACCAAAGATCGTATGTATTGTGACGCGGCCAACTCAAGCGAACGCCGCTCTAC
>NZ_JALNYS010000048.1 GCF_023229695.1 Sulfuricurvum sp. | reverse complement strand
TCGGATCGGTTTTTTTGTTAACAGTGTTAGCGACGTTTTAGGGGTTACCGAAGAACAAATGCGTCCTGATGAAAGCTACGGCGGGATGTTTTCGAATATCTTGCATCTGAACGAGGGTGAGCGATTGGTATTATTATTTAATCCTGATGTGTCCAAACTTGTAGGGGAAAGAGCGTGAAGAGAGTGTTGATTGCGGATGATTCTGCGCTGGTACGTAAACAGCTCAGTGAGATTATTGCGGAGCTTGGATTTCAGATTGATACAGCCCGAAATGGGGCTGAAGCGGTTACGATGGCAACGCGTGAGCAGTATGACGTGATTACTATGGACATCAATATGCCTGTTATGGATGGGATTACCGCGGTTAAAAAAATAATGGAAGCACGACCAACACCGATTTTGATGATCAGTTCTTTGACGACTGAGAGTGCTGGGATCACAATGGAGGCATTGGATGCAGGTGCGGTCGATTACATCGCCAAACCCGGCACGATGAATGTAGGGAGATCGGAGAATCGAGAGGATATTCTCTCAAAAGTAAAATCTCTCAGCCGTATCCCGCCTCGCAGACTCAAATCGGTAGTTCGCCGTCCTGTTCAGCGGGAACGTCCGGTGAGCGTTCGTGAGAATGTCCGTGCAAAGAACCTTGACTGCAGTGATGTTACTAAAGTTTTGCTCATCGGTGCATCAACAGGTGGTCCTGGATTAATCGAGCAAATTTGTACCTCATTGCCGATCGGATTTCCGTATGCGGTGTGTGTGGTCCAGCATATGCCCCAACAGTTCACGGCTGCGTTTGCGACACGATTGGATAAAGTAAGTAAATTGCCGGTTATTGAGAGCAAAGATCATATGGAACTTTCCAACGGGAGCATCTTTTTGGCTCGCGGAGGGGTGCACATGCATTTTGCGAAAAAAGTGACGGGAAAAGTGGTGATTCGAGAAGAAAAAAATAAAAATCACCAATTTTTTCAGCCCAGTGTCGATGAGATGTTTGAGAGCGCACTTAAAGTCTTTTCGGGTGATCAAATCACTGCCGTTTTGTTGACAGGGATCGGTGATGATGGCGCACAGGGAATGGTGAGTATCAAAAAAGCGGGTGGATTTACCATCGGAGAGTCTGAAGAGACGGCAACCGTATACGGTATGCCCAAAGAGGCGTATGATCGTGGCGGAGTGTCTCAGCAATTGCCGTTTCCAAAGATCATTCGTTCATTACAAACATTGCGCTAGGAGGGAATATGGCATTAGTTAGAATACACACAGCACCCATCGTCGAAACTCTTCCAGAGTTAAATACTCTTCCAGAAGCGATGGCGTATTATCACTCAAGTGAGGGCAATTTTGATGCGCAAATCTATGCGGCTGAGAAAATTGCCTCGTTCGCTGGCGGAGGGGTAAAGCTTGTTCATTTGATGAGCGATGATCCTCACATACATAAAGATATGGCGAGCTATATCGCTTCACTTCTGACCGCAATGGACTCCAAAAAAGCCCCAATCGAAGAGATTATGAATTTGCTCAAAGTGCGAAATGCCTACATACGCAATCTAGGCATCACAACCCTTCAAAGTTATGGCGATGCTATCAAGTATTATATTGTCAAATTTTTGATCGGAAATGATCGTGATTTACGTATTTTTGCCATTAATGTTTTGGGCGATGTGAATTTTGCAGAATCACGGGAGATGCTCGTTGAACTTTTGGAACATGAGAATGATATTAACGTTGCAATGACGGCGGTGGATTATATGTCAGAGATCGGAGAGATAAAAGACATAGAAGTGCTTGAGGGTGTAAAAGAGCGTTTTGATGATGCATACGTTAATTTTGCGGTGGATAATGCTATCCGCTGTATTCGGGGGTAGGCGATGACTTATCTTTTGAATGACGAAAATTTTCTCAAAATGACCGACTATATCTACCGTAAAACGGGAATATTTTTGGAGCTTGAGAAACATTTTGACAAACTTGCCAAATACATCGATGCGCGGGCAAAAGTCATTGGCGCCGAGAGTTTTCGCAAATATTTTTATACCTTGCGTTTTGAAGACAAAGATGGGACAGAATTTCAAGAGCTTATGAATGCGATGACGGTCAACGAGACCTATTTTTATCGGGAAAAAGAGCAGTTTGAAGTGTTGGTGGATCGTATTTTGCCAGAGCTTCACGCTACAAAGCCTAAAACAGCTGCGATTCGTATCCTTTGTGCTCCTTGTTCGACGGGGGAGGAGCCATATTCGGTAATTTTGCATCTCCTTGAAGAAGCGCGTCTCATTGAAGATCGGGATATCGAAGTGGTCGGGATTGATATCGACAGTACGGTTATTACCAAAGCCAAAGCGGCAAAATACTCAGAACGCTCGGTTCACGCTATTCCCCCCAGTGTGCTAGCGAAGTATTTCAAAAAACGGACCCTCGGATTTAATCTGATTGATGATTTGGTCGGAACGGTTGATTTTAAAGTTTCCAATGTTTTTGATAAGACGAACATGCGTCAATTGGGGAAATTTGATGTGATCTTTTCTCGTAATATGCTCATCTATTTTGATG
>NZ_JALNYS010000015.1 GCF_023229695.1 Sulfuricurvum sp. | reverse complement strand
TATTCATAATCAAACAACCCTCGCAGCTTTTTGCTCATCCCAAACCTCTCCGTTCTCTGACATATATATCTTTATTTTATCGAATTGGTGCTTATCTGCTTTTGAGGTGGGTTTTTAGAGGTGCCCTTAAATCTAAATAAAACTTTCGTTAAAATAACTCCATTTCAAAATAGAAGGATTTCATATGTTTTTTGAAAGTATAAAAATTATGCTTTTAGGAATGGGGACAGTTTTTCTCTTCCTCACGATAATGGTATACATGATAAAATTAATGTCAAAACTTATTCTCCGCTATTTTCCGGAGGCACCGAAAGTGCAAGCCACTGTGACAGTACCAAAAACTCAAACAATCAATGAGAATGCCAAAATCGCTGCTATTCTGGGAGCATTACAACATCATCATCAATTAGAGCAAGAAGGGAAAATTTAATGAAAAAATTATTATTCTTCCTCTTAACAGTGTTGTGTATCTCTTTTTCGGCGATGGCATCAGAACCGATTTCAGTTACTGTAGATACTGATATACAAGAAATAACGGCAAACCTTCCCGCTTCCGATACACCGCAAAAGTCGACCTATCGAGAAGAGACCTATCAGCCGATGAGTTTCAATGACATGATGCTCAATTTCTATCATACGACCGGGATTAGTGCCCTCGTAGAGCCTCAAAAAGGGGTTTTAACCTCTCATGGCGAACCGATGTCCGATTTCCATCAGACATGGGGACGTTTGATTATGTTTGGAGTTGCTTTTATCCTCTTTTATTTGGCGATTGCCAAAGGATTTGAACCTCTTTTGCTACTCCCAATCGCATTTGGTGGATTACTCGCCAATGTTCCGATTGCAAATATGGCAGGAGCGGATGGTTTTTTAGGGATTATCTATCACATGGGGATTGCCAACGGTCTTTTTCCGCTCCTAATTTTTATGGGGGTCGGAGCAATGACCGATTTTGGTCCGTTGCTGGCTAATCCGCGTCTTGCCCTTTTAGGGGGTGCGGCACAATTTGGAATTTTTGGAACATTGGTCGGTGCGTATGCCCTCAGCCAATACACAACCATTTTTGATTTTACCTTGCAGCAATCGGCCGCGATCAGTATTATCGGTGGAGCGGACGGCCCGACATCGATCTTTATCGCATCTACACTTGCCCCTGAGCTTTTGGGCGCGATTGCGGTTGCATCGTATTCGTATATGGCACTGGTTCCGATTATTCAACCGCCGATTATGAGGGCATTAACGACTCCTGAAGAGCGAAAAATCCGGATGCGTACATTGCGCCATGTTACGAAGCTTGAAAAGCTTCTTTTCCCGATTCTTGTACTGATGCTCATTATTTTTATCCTCCCGGATGCGGCTCCGTTGGTCGGTGCATTTACTCTGGGGAACTTTTTTAAAGAGAGCGGTGTTGTCGATCGTTTGAGCGATACCATGCAGCACGCATTGATCAATATCGTTACAATCTTCCTCGGGCTTGCCGTCGGATCAAAATTAGCGGCAGATCAATTTTTGGTGGTCGATACATTGGCGATTTTGGCTCTTGGTCTTTTAGCTTTCTCTGCCGGAACAGCCGCAGGTGTTTTAATGGCAAAATTGATGAATCTCTTTAGCGATGATAAAATCAATCCGCTGATCGGTTCTGCGGGTGTTTCTGCAGTTCCTATGGCGGCACGAGTATCACAAAAAGAGGGGATGAAAGAAGATCCGACCAATATGCTTCTGATGCACGCGATGGGACCAAATGTTGCCGGTGTTATCGGTTCAGCGGTTGCAGCCGGGGTTATGATCGCCCTTTTCAAGTAATCTTTTAATGCTCTTTGAAGATTCTCATGCTGTTCAGAGACGGCAGCACGAGATAATGTTCCACGTTGGATATAATTGGTAAAAGACTACTAAAAGGGTAGAAACCTACATGATTTTACCCGATAATCCCCATTCAAAATCTGCTGACGAACTATATGATCTACTCGAAAGTTCTCTTTTAGGAATTGATGCTGCTTCTGCACAAAACCGTCTTCATCAGTACGGGCATAACACTCTAAAAGAAGAACAGCGTTCCCTTGTCACTATTTTTTAGCTCAGTTTAAAAGTCCTATCGTAGCCATTTTAATAGCTGCAGTATTATTCTCGTATGTTATGGTATGTGGTTCCACACTGGTTTCATACAACTCCGCCTACGTTAGAAATGATAAACTATATCGGTGCAGCAACTGTTATTGTATTTCTATTAATTGAAAGCTATAAATGGGGAGAATATTGGGTGAAACACTCAAAGAGTGAATCTCCTTCTTAATCTTGTTTATCACAAACTTCTTTGTAAAGTTCAAATGCTTTTTTAAAATCTTGCGGCTGTTCATCTGCATTTTTAAAATAAGTAAATGCTGTTCCGGCTCCCAATCGGCAAGATCTTTCAAATAATGCTTTTGCTTTTATAGAATCTTTATGGACGTAATTTCCACTATTATACATAATCCCAAGTTGCATACACCCAAGAGTATTGTTTGACTCGCAAGCGTCATTAAACATTGTAAATGCATCGTGATCCCAGCCAATTTTTTGATATATCAAGCCATTCAAATATGGGAAACGTAAAGAATAAAAAATATAGACGATTAATACAACCAACAATAATAAGGACAAAGATAAAGCGGATTTCATAATATTTTCTTTAGGCTTTACGCAGAGAGAAGCGGAGTGCAGCATATCCCAACAATCCGGATACCATTGACCCCATCAAAATACCCAAACGCTCATCACATAACCCAACACCGCTAGCTCTTGCATCTTCAAATGCCAACGATCCGATAAACAACGACATGGTAAACCCGATTCCGCTGAGAATGGAAACGCCATAAAGAAGCTTCCAGTTTACTCCAAGAGGGAGCTTTCCAAACCCCATCCATACCGCTAAAGCACTGAACAAAAATACACCGATTTGTTTTCCAAAGAAAAGCCCAAGTGCGATACCCAGTGTAACATTGTCATAAAAATCCTTCGATGAGACACCCGAAAAACTGATCCCTGTATTGACGAACGCAAACAGAGGAAGAATCACATAGTTGACAGGCACATACAGTGAATGTTCCAGTTCATGAAAATGGTGCTGATTGTTTTTCAGAGGAATCAGCAATCCCAGTATAACCCCTGCGAGGGTTGCGTGAACACCGGATTTTAAAACGGCTATCCACAAAATAATCCCGACTAAAATATAAGCGGTATGATTGATAACCCCTCGAAGATTCATCAGGGTCAAAAGAGCGATCATCGATGCGGCAACAGCAAGCGACATGGTGGAAAGATCGGCAGTATAAAAAAGGGCAATGATTATGATCGCACCCAAGTCATCGATAATCGCAAGGGACAGCAAGAAAAGTTTAAGCCCTTTGGGGACACGATCTCCCAAAAGGGTCAAAATCCCCAAGGCAAACGCAATATCGGTGGCTGAGGGGATAGCCCACCCTTGCAAAGCTGCGGAGTTGTTCCAGTTAAACCACGCATAAATCATAGAGGGGACGAGCATTCCGCCCAAGGCCGCAAAAGCGGGAACGGCGATCGCTTTGGGATCGCGGAGTGAACCTTCGATCACTTCGCGTTTCACTTCAAGCCCGATCATGAAGAAGAAAACAGCCATTAAGCCATCATTAATCCATAACAGGAGCGGTTTTGCAATAACCAATGATCCGAAGCTGACAACGACCGGAATTGATGTGAGTGAATCATATAACGGTTCGAGAGAAGTGTTCGCCATAAGCATTGCGAATAATGTTGCGATAACCAACAAGATTCCTGTTGCCGATTCGAGTTTGAAAAAATTCAATAGTGAGGTTCTGAGCACATTTTTCCTTGGAAGCAAAAAACTTTGTTTTTGATTGAATTTACAGAAGAAAGTTTTTCTCTTTGCTGCAAAAGAGAAAAACGTATATTTAAGGAGTAATACAAATGAAAAAATATCGGGTGTCACTGCTTTGACACCCAATTGGAGGTAGTTTATAATTAGTTAGTAAACAGTTAGGAAATGGCATTTATTGGATAAATAGAATCACCTGGCTGTTTTTAGTCCGTTTAAGAAACCATTTTTCGATAATCTCTCTCTCGCTCTTGCTCAAACGCCCTTTGGTTTCGATATTAAGAATAAAGTATTTAGAACTCAAGTTTTGATCTGAAGGATGAATACTATAGGTCTCAGAGAGAATACATTTTGTTATTTTAGGAAACAGTGTCTGAATCTCATCGGGAATTTCATTGTGCAGTTCTTTTTGTATTGAAGTTGATTTGATCTGCTTTTTTAAAAGGGTAATCTCATTATCTTTTGCTTCAAGTTTTCCTTGAGCATTTTTATATAAATCGGTCACTATATCTGCCTTGAGCGTGGAGATGTCGACGTCATCGCGTTCGCCGTTTTGATAGACTTTCAGCTGAGCATTTTTGAGTCCCCCCTTCGTCATACGAACGCTAATATCGTTAAGTTTATTTTCTGAGATATATTCGCCGATCAAAAAGACTTTGACCTCATAGGTTTTCGGATCGATTTTGACTTGAGCGACATTGGTTTTGGTAAAATTCAAGTTTTCACTCACAAATGCTGAAGCTTTTGCCTTGAATACCTCTTCTTCGACCAGTTGATACGCCAAATAGGAGCTAGGGAGCATTGTTGCAATGGCTACCGCTATGATATAGCGTTGTGCACGTTTGGCAATCGCTGGATCAACGTATATTTTTTCCGTAATATGGAAAGCACGAACGATTAAAAATGCTGACAGCGCAATAAACACAAAATTAATTGTGTACAGATAAAACGCGCCAAAAAAATAATTCCAATGCCCTGTAGCCAGACCAAATCCGGCGGTGCACAGTGGAGGCATCAGGGCCGTTGCAATAGCCACTCCGGGAATCACATTGGTTTTTTCTTTACGGGTAACCGCCACAATTCCAGCCAGTCCACCGAACAGACCGATCAATACATCCCATACGGTAGGAGTTGTCCGTGCTAAGAGTTCTGATTGTGCGGTATCAAGAGGGGAGAGTGAGAAATAAAGCGTCGAAGTGATAAGTGCAATCAGGGTAGCAATGGCCAAATTTTTAAAAGAACGTCGGATAAGCACAAAATCATTGATGCCTGCTCCATATCCAATTCCCATAATGGGTCCCATGAGTGGAGAAATCAGCATCGCACCGATGATAACGGCAGTAGAGTTGACATTTAGACCGATGGACGCAATTAGGATAGCAAACATCAAAATCCAGAGGTTAGACCCTTTCATGTAAATATCGCCGCGAATCCGCCCATCGATTACATCATCATCTGCTTTATCGTCTGTTAAGCTTAGCCGCTCTCGAACGATCTTTTTTACATGAAGCCATGTACGGTGTTCTTCAAGATTGGTCATAATGGATCATCCTCTATTTGATATTTTATTATAACCAAACGAAAGCTAATGGCTATGTAAGTCCCTTTTCGGTAAGATTTTTCCGCTTATCGTAAAACCCTTTTTTGTCGCACTTTCCGAAATCCTATTTTTCGTATTAAAAGCACTTTGCTTCGTGTCGCTTAAAGCGGTTGTTGCATGTGGACCACATAAAATATTTTTAGGATTTACTATGCTGATTTTATCACCCAAACAAGAGTGGTTCGGCAACATTCGCGGCGATATTCTCGCCGGAATCGTCGTAGCCCTCGCTCTTATCCCCGAAGCGATCGCCTTTTCGATCATTGCGGGAGTTGACCCTAAAGTGGGATTGTATGCGTCGTTTTGTATTGCGACGGTCATCGCATTTGTCGGCGGTCGTGCGGGGATGATTTCTGCCGCTACGGGGGCAATGGCGTTGCTCATGGTGACACTTGTCAAAGAGCACGGGTTGCAATATCTGATGGCGGCAACATTGTTGACGGGAGTATTGCAAATACTAGCAGGGTATATGAAACTCGGTATTCTGATGAGTTTCGTCTCCCGTACCGTTGTAATCGGGTTTGTAAATGCATTGGCAATTTTGATCTTTATGGCGCAGCTGCCTGAACTGACCAATGTCACATGGCATGTTTATGCGCTAACGGCGGCAGGTCTTGGGATCATTTACCTGTTTCCCTATATCCCGACAATCGGAAAACTGATTCCCTCACCACTCGTAACGATTGTCGTCCTAACGATTATCGTTGTGACAATGGGAATTGATGTCCGTACGGTCGGCGATATGGGATCAATGCCTGATACCCTCCCGATTTTTCTCTGGCCAGACGTACCTTTAAACTTCGAAACATTTTCGATCATTTTTCCTTACTCGGCGGCACTGGCGGCAGTGGGGTTGCTCGAATCGTTTATGACGGCGACAATCATCGATGATATGACCGATACCGACAGTGATAAAAACCGTGAAGCCAAAGGTCAGGGGATCGCCAATATTGCCAGCGGATGTATGGGGGGCATGGCGGGGTGTGCGATGATCGGCCAGTCGGTTATCAATGTTAAATCAGGCGGTCGCGGACGTCTTTCGACTCTAATCGCTGGAGTACTACTGCTCATAATGGTCGTATTTATGTCCGATTTGATCAAACAAATCCCGATGGCGGCATTGGTTGCGGTGATGATTATGGTCTCCATCGGGACGTTTAGCTGGCCGTCGGTTAAAGGGCTTAAAACATTGCCTCTCTCGACCAATATCGTTATGATTGCCACGACCGGTGTAGTCATTGCGACTCATAACCTAGCACTGGGTGTTTTAACCGGCGTATTATTGGCGGCACTCTTTTTTGCCAACAAAATCAGCCATTTTATGTATTGTACGAAATCGTATGAAGAGACAAGCAATACCCGAATCTATAAATTTGTCGGTCAAATCTTTTTTAACTCCGCTGATCGTTTTGCAAATGAATTTGACTACAAAGAAGAGGTGAAAAATGTCATTATCGATGTAACGCACGCTCACTTTTGGGATATTACGGCGGTTTATACACTCGATAAAGCGCTCATCAAGCTGCGCAATATGGGCAAAGAGGTAGAAGTGATCGGGCAGAATGAGGCAACTCGTACCATTATCGACCGTTTCGGCATTCACGATAAACCCTCTGATATTGAAAAAGTGATGGGAGGGCATTAAAAAATTTAATCTTCAGCTTAATTGACTTTTACAGTACCATTGTGCCTATCCCCAATCATTCCTAAAGCCCTTCTGCGGTATAATCGCGAAAAAATAGGGTAACACTATTTATGGCACTTGTCGATCTCCTTAATGTATCCAAACACTACGAAGCCCAAAAAATTTTAGAAAACATCAACTTTCACATCGATGAGGGGGAGAGGGTCGTTATCGTCGGAAAAAACGGCAGCGGCAAATCGACGCTGATGAAAATCGTCCACGGTTCTCTCGATACCGATGCCGGAGAGCGGATTACCCGTCAGGGAATTGAGATCAAAATGCTCTCACAAGTCCCGAAGTTTGATCCCGATCACAACGTCCGCGAAGCGATCGAGGCGGGTCTAGGGGAGCTCAAATCGGCGAAAGTCCGGTTTGATGAGATTTCACACCTGCTGGCCGAGGAGTTCGACAATGCCGCCCTTCTTGATGAGCAGGCCCGCCTGACCAATTTTCTCGACCACCACAACGCGTGGAACCTCGATGACAAAATCGAGCGGGTGATGCACCATTTCATGCTCAAAGAGTACGAAACCAAAAAAGTGGACCTCCTCAGCGGAGGGGAACAGCGGCGTGTCGCCCTCGCCTCGATCCTCCTTCAAAAACCCGATATCCTCCTCCTCGATGAGCCGACCAACCATCTCGACGTCTACATGGTCGAATTTCTCGAAGAGCTGATCCTCAAAGAGCGGTTCACCCTCCTCTTTATCTCGCATGATAGGTATTTCATCGATCAGATCGCCACCAAAACGATCGAAGTCGAGGATTGTTCCCTGCGCGAATTTTCCGGCGGCTACAGCAACTATCTGGAGCAAAAGCAAGAGCTTCTGCGCACCATGGCGCAGCAGCACGACAACCTCCTCAAACTCCTCAAAACCGAAAACGAATGGCTCCGTCGGGGGGTCAAAGCGCGCCTGAAACGGAACGAAGGGCGTAAACAGCGGGTATTGCAGCTGCGCGAAGATGCCAAAAACAACCCCTCAAAAATCCGTAAAATGAAACTGGAACTGGAGCGCGAAGCCAAGCACTTTAACCGTTCCGAGGGGATCAACCGCCAAAAGATGCTCTTTGAGATCGAACATCTGGGACTCACCCTCGGGGATAAACTTCTCATCAAAGATTTCTCGACCCGCATCTTGCAAAAAGACGTCATCGCCGTCGTCGGACCCAACGGCAGCGGCAAATCAACCCTCCTCAAAGCACTGCTGGGACGGCTTAAACCCACCTCCGGAATGATCAAACAAGGGGACCTCACCATCGGCTATTTCGATCAGCACCGCGAAATGCTCGACGACAACCTCAATCTCATCGAAACCTTCTGCCCCCACGGCGGTGACCGCGTCGATGCACAGGGACAGGACTACCACGTCTACGGTTATCTCAAAAACTTCCTCTTCCCGCGCGAATTTCTCGATAAAAAGATCGGCGTCCTCAGCGGCGGTGAGAAAAACCGTGTCGCCCTTGCTCTGCTCTTTACGAAAAAAGTGGATATCCTCATCCTCGATGAGCCGACCAACGACCTCGACATCCCTACGATCAACATCCTCGAAGAGAAGCTTCAAAGCTTTCCCGGTGCCGTTATCCTCGTGAGCCACGACCGCTATTTCGTCGATAAGATCGCCAAAAAACTCTTTATCTTCAAAGGCGACGGCACCATCGAGGAGAGCTACAAGCCCTACAGCGAGTACCTCGAAGACGAAAAAGAGTTCCAAGAAATGGAGGCGATGGAGGAGGAATTTTCCAAACCCGCTGCTGCGACGGTTCCGGTACAGACCGAAAAACCGAAAATTCTCAAACTCACGTTTAACGAACAAAAAGCGCTGGAAAAGCTTCCCGTTGAAATCGATGCACTTGAAACCAAAATCGATGAACTGGGCGCTGCTCTGGCCGATCCGAAGCAGTATGAAAAAATCGGGATCACGGTGCTGGCCGAGGAGCTCGAAAAAGTCAAAGCGCTGTATGAGATCAAAGTCGATGAGCTATTGAATATCGAAGAGAAACGCGAAACGATTGAAGCGCTCAAAAATACTTAGGAGATTCCATGGAGATTGAAACCCTCAACGCCCTGCACTCCCTCGCGGGGACCCTAACCTTTAGAGAGGGACCGGGCGGATTGCCGATTGCCCTCATTACGACCCCCGATGCCACTGCTGCCATCTCCCCCTACGGTGCCCATCTCCTCTCCTGTACGTTGGGTTCCCAAGAGCTTCTCTTTCTCAGTCAAAAAGCGATTTTTAACCAAGGAACCCCTATCCGTGGCGGCGTTCCGATTTGCTGGCCGTGGTTCGGCCCCGATCCGCAGCAACGGGGGAGAAGTGACCATGGACTCGCCCGCACCCGGATGTGGAACGTCGTTTCCTCTGCCCTCATCCCTGATGGCGGATGTATCCTCACCCTCGAGCTGACCGATACACCGGAAACCTATGCACTGTGGCCCCACCGTTTCCGCCTTACCCTCACCCTCACCGTAGGCAAAACGCTCTCGATGGAACTCACGACCCATAACCTCGGCGACATCCCTATGGAGCTTACACAAGCACTTCACACCTACTTTGCCGTAGGCGATATTTCCCAAACCGTTATCACGGGACTGGAAGGGTACACCTACGCCGACAAAACGGACGGCGGAACCGAAAAAATTCAAAGCGGCCCGCTTTGCATCGACGCCGAAACCGACCGTATCTATCCGTTTGACGGCGGTGACATCATCATCCATGATGAGTCGCTAAAACGAACTATACGTATCACGTGCGAAGGGAGTAAAACGGCTGTAGTATGGAATCCGTGGAGTCGCGTGTGTGAAGAAAAAAACGATTTATCGGCTGACGATTACAAAAAAATGGTCTGCATCGAGACTGCCAATACGGGAGATGAGATCATCACTCTCCTCCCGGCAAAGAGCCATAGGCTAAGAGCGCTCTATGTGGTAGAAAGGTAAACAAAGGGACGATTTAACGCCCCCCCATCCCTTTGCCCATTCCACCGCCTGAGCCCATTCCGTTACCTTGACCTTGCATCATCCCTTGTCCTTGTCCCATATTTTTCATTTTCGGGGTACGGTTTTCCGGTCGTTGCATAAATTTCTCTTTTTCTTCCTTGGTCATCGTTTGCTGACGGCTCATCAGTTCGTTATGGAGCTGTTCACGATCCTGCTGCGTTGTCATTGTCCCCCGTTTTTCCAAAAGCTCATCGGTTTTCATCGTATGAAAACGGCTTTGTGTCTCATTGTGAATCTGACTCTTCTCTTGGTTCATGACCGCCGTTTCTGCAAATGCCATCGTTGAGATGAAAGCCGAAGCCGACAAAAGGGTAATTAACGTTTTCATGGGAAACTCCTTTGATAATATGTCTCATTGTAATCCAAAATTGTTAAAAGTACATTAATAAAATTTGATATTTTTTATAATTTTTACTTTTTCTTAAAATTCCATTTCAAGTATCAAACATAAATATTAATAAATATTTTTGGTTCAAGCCCCGGTTGCTATTGGGCCATATTATCACATTTTTAATACATTTTTTCCTCATTTGCCCCCCAATTTGACCGTTTCAACACGAAATAAAGCTCCTAAAACCTTTATCCTACTATAATTCAATAACAGAGTGAACTCTTATCACTCCAAATTAATCGGAAATGACGCCCATGTCTACTGCATATGAAGATCATATCGCCATTACTACGGATATCAAAAAAACCATTGAGCCGCTGAACGTGGTATTGCCCGCATACTACGGCAAGCTTTACGCCCAATTCGCCAAAAAATACCAGATTGAGCTCAAACCCGATGAACTTCTCAATCCCGAAATGCTTAATGAGCAGATGCTCCGTCACATCATAACCCTTGCGGAATGTACCGACAGTGCCATCAAAGCGATCGAAACCCAAAATACCTTTCAGCTTCAAACCATTCTGGCGGAAACCAAAAAACTCCGTGCAGAGACCGATACCCTCCGAAAAATGGTCTACATCGACAATCTGACCCATGCGTACAATCGTAAATGGTTTGATGATACGATACTCGATAACGACGGAGTTTCAATGAGCAAAGAGGGGATTTTGGTCATCGTCGATCTAAATAAATTTAAACATATCAACGATACCTACGGCCATACGATCGGCGACAAAGTACTCGTTCATATTGCCCACAAGCTTAGAACAACGGGGGGAGAAGTGGTTCGATACGGTGGAGACGAATTTATCGTATTATTTAATTCAGATCCAAACGATGCAAAACTCAAAATGGAAAATGCCTTAACCTATTTTCAAAAAACCCATTTTAAAATCAATTCCCACGCATTCAAAGCCTGTTTTGCCTACGGTATCGCACCGTTTGCCAAAGGATCGATCCGATCCACTATCATCGATCAAGCCGACAGCGCCATGTACCGCCATAAACAGCTGGCTTCCTCTTGAAACTGCCCGTATCTTTCGGATCCGAAAGAACATTCCCCATTAGCGGATGTAATCGACGACTTTCGAGAGGGTTGTCACCTCTTTGATCACACGCACCACCTCCTGATGGGCCGGATGGGGAACATACGCGTCAAGCCCCGCCTGATCGTCGAACGTCGATACCAAAACGAGATCAAACGACCGCTCCGAACGGCTGATATCAATTCCGACTTCCATGCTGCACAACGTTTCGATCATCTGCGGCAGCGCTTCGAGCATTGTTTTAACACGGGCCAAATTGGCCTCTTTGTTCTCTTCTTTAAACTGAAACATAACACTATGAACCAACATCATTTTCCTTTATCTTTGTATCAAATCCTGCAGACTCTGCATCGGCGATTTCCCCTCCAAAATCGCATACACTTCTGCCGCGATCGGAAGGTATATCCCTTTATGTTCCGCAATCTCATGCAGCGCATAGGCGGTTCCGATCCCCTCGCTCACCTCGCCGATCTCACCGCACACTACCTCTTTGCTCTTGCCGGCCGCCAACCCCAGACCGACACGGTAATTGCGCGACATCGACGAGCTTGCCGTCAAAAACAGATCTCCCGCCCCGCTAAGCCCCATAAAAGTCTCTTCACGCGCACCGTACGCTTTCCCAAAACGGTCCATTTCGACCAGTCCGCGAGAAATGAGGCTGGCTGCGGCATTATGTCCGAGCTTGAGCCCCTCACATATTCCGGCGGCAATCGCAATCACGTTTTTATACGCTCCGGCAATTTCGGCCCCCACTACATCATCACTGACGTAGGCACGGATAAAACGGGGGAAAAGGGCTGAAAAAGAGCGCGCCGTATCCAAAGAGACCGAGTTGATGACCAGCGCGGTAGGAAGTGAGCGTATCACTTCTGCCGCAAATGAAGGGCCCGATAAAAAAGCTAGATTCTCCTCCGGGACATACCGGGCATAAATCTCATTCAAAAACCGGCCGCTGGATGCCTCGATCCCCTTGGCCGCTACCAAAATCTTTTGCCCCGAAAAAACAAAATGCTCAGAGAGCCATTGCCCGATCTGCTGCGCGGGAACGGTGATGATCAGATATTCGCACGAAAGCACCTCTTCGAGGCTTCGAAAATTAGGCCAATCCCTAGGGGTACGCGACGTCACGATCACCTCATTCTTTTCACCCAAGGCAAACGCGAGAGCTTCTCCCCATTTACCGGCTCCGACTACTCCGATCTTGGCCATACCTGCCCCTTTATCGCTTGTTTTAACCGCTCCACTTTATCGGGATAACCGATGACCACCAGAATATCGCCGATATCGATATGATGATTATGCCCTTTGGAAGCAAAGCTAAACGTTGTCCCCAACTCATGATCGACAATCGCCAGCAATATCACATCGTAGTGGGTTTTAAAATGGATATCATGCAGATACCTTCCGGCGAACGGAGAGTTTTCGCCCACTTCGATTTCGACGATATTGAGCAGGCTGCTTTCATACAGAACTTCATGCAGTACCTTCGTCACTATCGGTTTTTCCAACATATCGGCGATCACGTTGGCGGCGATCTGAAGACTCGGCAGCACTTTGTCGGCACCGGCGCTCTTCATTTTGATCGCACTCTCGTTATCCTGCGCCAACGCCACGATATTGAGTTTATCGAAAGTGGCGCGGAGTGAAATGGTTAAAAACACATTTTCCGCATCATTGGCAAGGGCGCAAAACACAATCAGACTACTCACGTCAAACCGTTTTTCGATCCCGTGCCAATCGTCGCTCAAATCAACCAGTTCGACCAGAAAACCGGCTTCATACGCCGCCTTTTTCTCCTCTTCATTTACCACAAATAGACCGAAATCCCGATACAGATTGCGTATCTGATAGGCAATCTGGCGCGAATATTCGTTAAAACCGAAAACGGCGGCACTGCGGGCTATCATTTCACCCTCTTTCGATGGAGAAGATTTTTAAATTCATTTGCCAATGAACGGTTGGCGACAATAATCGCAACATCACCGGCGCGAATTTCAAACGTACGGTCCGGATTGAACATAAACGTTTCCGTGGAGGTCTGATAGATCCCCAGCATACTGAGTCTTTGATGAAACAGCGGATGCAGCAGCAGCTCATAAAACCGTTCCGACATCCCCCGGTCAATGATGATCTCTTCGATAACCGTCCCCACGAGCTCCGAGCGTAATGCATGGATCACCTCAAAAGCGACCGGCTGGTGACTGATCTCTTTACTCATCAATCCGACCAATTCGTGGGGATTGACCATCTCATCGATTCCCGCCAGCGAAAACTTTTTACGGTTATCCGGTTTATGGAGTATGGAACATATCGTCACTTTTTTATTCAGTTCCCGAATCGTCAAAGCGGTATAAATATTCGTCACATCGCTCTCTTCCAGCAAGATCACCGCAATGATCTGGCTTTCAAAATGGATTTTGATCGTCTGATAGGTATGAAGTGACGCCGAATCAAAATTTAGAACAAACAGCCCCTCGCCCTGTGCCCGCTTCGCTTTAACCGGATCTTTCTCCAAAATGACGATCTGTTTACTCGCTTTTCGAAGGCGGTGAACGATCTCATTGGTCAGCTGTGAATAGCCGCAAATCAGATAAAAACGTTCCAATTTTCGGACATCCTCAATCAGCTTTTCTTCCTTGATCTCATCGAGCTTTTCGGTAAATGCCGAAACCACAATCGATGTTGCAAACGAAATAACGGCGATCCCCGAAACAATAACGAGCATTGCTACGCTTCTCCCCTCGGGGGTCACCGGTATCATATCGCCGTACCCGACCGTAAAAATCGTCACCACCGCCCAATAAACCGATTCAAACAGAGTATTGATCGGTGAATCCGGATTATTTCCTTCCATCACGTAAATCAACACCGCAGAAACCATAATCATAATCAACGCAAATAATGCAAGGGTAAGGAGTTCAAATTTTTTGGACCCAAGGATAGAGATCAATCGGCGCAGACTCCTCGCGTAGCGAAAAAGCTTCAGAACCCGAAAGAGGATAAATACCCGTAACAGACGCAATTCATGGAAAAACGGCATAATCGCCAGTAAATCGACAATGGCGGAAGGGGAAAGAATAAACTGGAGCTTTTGCTTAACAATTATTTTCATTGCGTGAGAGAGCGAAAAGGGACGATGCAAAAAAAGATCATTTTCATATTGATCGATAATCGCCTTGGCATTATCGCTATAAATCCATAATCGCAACAGGTATTCGATCAAAAAAATGACGGAGATAACGTAATTGTTAAACGTGAGCCACGATTGGGACATCTCATGTTTAACATGGCGGATTAAGATATAGACGCTGATAAAAATCAACAGAATCATAAAATAATCAAAATACTTTTTGTACGGATAATTATTATTTTCTAAAAGATTGTAAACGAAATTTTTGGCACTACGGTACCGGAGCGACGAATGGAGAAAGAACGCAAGCGTAACTACCCATTGCCCAATCATTCTATCCCTTACTGCGCCAGCTTGGCATGTAATATCTCATTTAAGGTATTGGGATTCGCCGACCCTTTGGATGCTTTCATCGCCTGTCCGACAAAGAAACCGAACAGTTTATCTTTGCCCGATTTGTATTCGGCCACTTTATCGGCATTGGCCGCCAAAATCTCATCGATCAGCGCTTCAAGCGCCCCCGTATCGCTCACCTGTTTTAGCCCCAGTTTTTCAATGACCGCGTCAATATCGCCGCCGTTATGTTCAAGCAGATAATCAAGGACCTCTTTGGCCGCTTTCCCGCTGATAACCCCCTCTTCAATCCGTTTGACGAGGGTTCCGAGAGTTTTGGCACTGACGGCAGATTCGTGCGCACCTATCCCCCCTTTAAGACGCCCTTGCAGCTCCACCGTGAGCCATGTCACCGCGTTTTTCGCACTGATCCCCTCTTGCAGCATTGCTTCAAAATAGTGGGCGGTTTCGAGTTCAGCCGTAATGACCGACGCATTGTATTCATTGATCCCAAATTCGCTCACAAAACGCTCTTTTTTCGCATCGGGAAGTTCGGGAATGGAGATCACATCGGCGTACATCGCATCGTCCACGACCACTTTGAGCAGATCGGGTTCGGGGAAATAGCGGTAATCGGCCGCTTCCTCTTTGCCGCGCATCGATCTGGTCTCTTGTTTCACCTGATCAAATAGACGGGTCTCCTGAACGATCTCGCTCTCGTACGTGCCGTCTTCCCACGCCTCTCTCTGACGGGCTACTTCGAGCTCAATGGCCCGCTGGATAAAGCGGAAGCTGTTGATGTTTTTGATCTCGACGCGGGTGTAGAGCTTCTCATCCCCCCTCGGACGGATCGAGACGTTGACGTCGACGCGAAACGACCCCTCTTGCATGTTGGCATCACTGATATCGATGTAGCGGACAATCGAGTGGAGCTTTTTGAGATACAAAATCGCCTCTTCGGCGGTACGCATATCGGGTTCGGAGACGATCTCCAGCAGCGGCGTCCCCGCACGATTCAGATCCACTTTGGAGATCGATCCCTCATGGATATTTTTCCCGGCGTCCGCTTCGATATGGGCACGGTTAATCCGGATGGTTTTTTGCGCACCGTCTTCGAAATCAATCACCAGATGACCGTGTTCAACGATCGGGGTATAGAGCTGCGTAATCTGGTAGGCACTCGGGCTGTCGGGATAAAAATAGCTCTTTCGGTCAAAAAACGACGTACGGTTGATCGTCGCCCCCACCGCCGTACCGAACATCCCCGCTTTGCGCACCGCCTCTTTGTTTAAAACCGGCAATGCACCGGGCAATGCCAGACAAGTCGGACAGGTATTGGAGTTTTGTTCATGGTTAAAACTGGTGGGACAAGAGCAAAAAAGTTTAGACTGGGTATTGAGCTGGACGTGAACTTCCAAACCGATAATGGTTTCAAACATAACGAAAATTCCTTAAGGGATAAAATATCTAATCGATGCAAATCCGTACGCACCGGTTGTTTTTACGGCATTTATCTGCTCGCAGGCAGTAATCCCGCCCAACGCAAAAATAGGTACTCTTATTTTATCCACTATTTCTTTTAAATCCTCTAAACCCTTGGGTTCACCCTTGTTCGGAGAAACAAAAATCGGACTGTAGGTGATCGCATCGGCACCGAGTTCTTCTGCACGTTTTGCCTCTTCGTGGCTATGGGTACTGATAATCACATATAATCCTAGTTTTTTTGCTTCTGATATCTCCTCAAACTGCATCGAGGTCAAGTGCACCCCATCGGCTTTTAATACGTGAGCCAAAGTATAATCACCGTGCAATAGAACGCGAGAGATACGATAGCTCCGAGATACCGTTACAAAGGTTTGAGCAAGATCACAGTAATGAGTCGTTTGCTTATCTCGAAAGAGGGCAAAATCGGGGAGTGTGTGCGAATAGATGAGATCAAGTGCCGATTCCAACGTATCGGGCGTACTGCCGTAAAACGAAGGATCGGTGATAAGGTAGTGTTTCATAACTCCCACTCATTGGCACTGAAAATTCCTAAAACAACAATCACATCGTGAACAGTATCGATAAAGAATGGAACAGTGTACCCTTTAAAAATCAGTTCTCGTATATTTTTATCATTGATGTTAGGACGTTTGCGGTATCGGTAGGGATTAGAAGGAATCGCTTCTAATTTGTTCAACAATTCTTCATAAAAACGTAATGCTCTGCGGGGGCTATCTTCGGAGATAAAATCGATGATTATTTCTACTTCTTCTTCAAAACGGGGTGATTTTATCACCCTCATAGCTTCGCTTCAATTTTAGCTTTTATTCTATCCATCCCCTCTCGCAGAGGAGTCGTTTTCATCTTTCCACTCTTATACTCTTCTACGCGAGAAAGTATTTCAGCATCAAGAGACTGAATCATTATTGCTTCTTTCGGCAAACTCTTTAAAAAAGCATTTAAACGAGGGATATACAATTCTTGAATATTTATAGTGATACTCTGCATTTTCTTCCTCCCCTTAAATTGCTTTAAGCCGTTCTGCTACCCACAATTTAATAACCGATTGGCGTGAAACACCGATTTTATGAGCTTCTTTATCCAAGGTATCTAACAACCATTCAGGAAACTCAACATTCACTTTTTTTGTTTTGGTTGAGAGTTGATCGATATCTTTTAATCTGACGGCTTTTGTAAAATCGAGGTACATACTAATATCTTCGCCGTTATCAAACTTTTCGTCAAATTGTTCCGCTGTCAAAGCTTTCATACCCATCCTCCTCGTTTTTTCTGCATCGTCTGACACTGATAATTCTATATTTATTTTCTCTGATGCTAAAAATTGCTACGTAACATTTCCCAAGAATTTTGGAAATAATTGCATAACGTGTTTCACTATCGACAACATGTGCCAAAGTGACTAAAGCATTTTCATCGTTCCAAAGAGTTTTTGCCTCTTCAAAACCAATGCCGTGCTTATCTTTATTACTTTTGCTTTTGTTAGTATCATATTCAAATTCAAAAGTAGCCATAGAACAATTATATCAGAGTTTGACTACCGAAACAAATACGGTAGCAAATACTTGAGAATTTATTCTTGGGAAAAGTTTTCGGAAGGTGCTTTTACGGTGTCTCGAATCTCTTCAAGAAGGGAGTTTTGTTTTGCCAACATATCGTTGCGATCACGCGCCATTGATATCGTTTCCAGAACCAAAATCAAAAATAACGCCAAAAAGACAAAGAGGAAAGTAAACATAATTGCAGGAACAATTCCGAGGAAAACGAAAGATTGAAAAGTGACCCAGGCTCCGACAAGGACGAAAGCCCAGGATACACCGCTAAGAAAGCTCAAAAGTGCACCGAACATACTTAGCTTCATCTCAAAGACCTTAGTGGTCGTCGTGTAGAAGAACCGCACCGCCAAGGTAAACGTAGGTAAGCATCATAAAAATGAACGCTTGCAGGAATGCCATGAAAGTAAGAAGTGCAAACGGCACGATCGGAAGAATCCAAGGAGCCAGCATCAACAAGACCATCAAGAACATATCGTCCCCTTTGACGTTACCGAACAATCGGAAGCTCAAAGAGATGATACGGGAGATGTGCGATACGATTTCGATCGGAAACATCAACCATGCCAACCACCATACAGGGCCCATGAAGTGTTTGAAATAACTGATCAAACCGTTACGACGAATACCTTCAAAGTTATAATAAGTAAAAACAACCAATGCAAGGGCAAGGGTAAAATCCAAAAATGCACTCGGTGCTTCAAAA
The DNA here is from genome assembly GCF_023229695.1 of Sulfuricurvum sp. Classification (GTDB taxonomy): domain Bacteria; phylum Campylobacterota; class Campylobacteria; order Campylobacterales; family Sulfurimonadaceae; genus Sulfuricurvum. The sequence continues at coordinate 68,298 of NZ_JALNYS010000015.1, read as the reverse complement.
CCGGGAAGAATCCCGATAATATTTGCGATTCCGACGAAAAGACCGATCGTCGCTACAAGAGGTAGATAGCGACGTGCTTCCGCTTTGCCCATAACATCGGCACCCATTGCCAAAACGCCGCTCAAATAAGCTTCCATGACGTTTTGGGTTCCCGTAGGAACCAAGCGGAGATTCGATGTTGCCATTTTCGCGATCACAAGAACGATTGCCGCTGTTAGCAGCATGTGCGTGAGGAAAATAAAAGAATGTTCATGGCTTATAAGGCCAAAGAAAGTAAACAACTCACCCATAAGAAGTGTTCCTTTGCGTAAAATTGCTGCAATTATAATCGTTTAGAGATTAAATTCCTATAAACCGGCACAGAGCATCTCTCCGCCGCCGTTTAAAATCTCATCACGACAAACATATTTAAGAGGTTTCAGGAGATTTGAGGGGGGATTTTTGCGTAAAATTTTGACAAAGCCGAGAAAATCTAGCCACCTTTTCGAAAACTAAATCAGAAGTTTCCCAACACGGATGTTGGGAAACGGTAAACATTTATTTGCTTCCGGGTCCGAACGTAGTAAATATGTACCCGGCTATTTTTTCATCGGTAATTTTTCCTTCCCGCTCTTCAACCTTCTTCAGGTTTTTCCGCATAACCGAGTGGTAGGATTTGGTATCAAAATCTTTATTTCTCAGATTTTTCAATTTCTCGATCAGTTCGCTTTCGCTTAATGTATTCAGCGGAGGACCGTAAATATCCCCTTTCTCTTGTGATGAAACCCCAAGAGCAGCTGCCTGTTCCGCGCTTACCCCGGCTTGTTCTTTGAGTTTCGGAACACCGTTGGCTTTAGCTCCGTGACAATTGGCACAACGATTTTTATAAATCATACTCGATGTTTCCAACACTTTTGCGCTGCAAAAACTCGATATTAACAAAGAGGCTAGACCGATGACTAATAATCCGCGTGTTTTCATTCTCTATCTCCTACTATTGATATAAGAATATGATAACCTCTTTGCTTTAAAAAAGTCTTTATTTTGATTACTCTTACAGAGTGATGTTTCGCACTTTCTGGGCAAAGCCCATAAAGTGGCAGGGACTAAAGTCCCTACAACCCCCTAAAGACTCAAATGGATAAGTTCCCGTCTGGCTTTTGCAATATCCCCTTCGATCGCTGTTTTAAGAGATTCCAGAGAATCAAACTTTTGATTTTTACGTAAAAATTTGACAAAACTTACCGATGCTTGGGTGCAGTGTGCTATCGTTTCCCCCAAAATATGGCTCTCTACCGCATAGCTTCCGTCTGTCGTTATCCGATGACCGACAAAAACAACGGAGGGGTGAAAATGCTCTTCATCATTAATACGGGTCAAAGCGGCGTATACCCCTTCATAAGGGAGCAAAAATCCGTCACATTCAAGATTGATCGTCGGAACCAATTTTGTTTTGCCGATCCCCTGCCCTTTCACAACACTTCCTCGAATCGTGTAGTTATGCCCCAAAAAACGGTTCGCTCCGCTTAGATCGCCAATCTGGATTTTGGCACGAATTTTATGTGAATGGACCGAATCGCCGTCAATCATCACCTGATCGACAACGCACACCTCCCCGCCAAACAATTTTTTAAGATCCTGATGTGAATAGCGACGGTCTTTGCCAAAATGAAAATCATAACCGACAACAATTTTACGAAGTTTCGGAAATTTATTTTTTAACAGTGCCACAAATTCTTCACCGCCCAGATGGCGAATCTCATCAAGGGGAAAATAGAAAATCGGATAGTGGGTATAGTGTTCCCGCTCCTCTTTGATCGTCATATTGGCATATCCCGTCTCAATGGCGATAATCGCGCCGTGTTTTCCCAACTCTTTAAAAAGTTCCTGATGCCCGATATGCATCCCGTCAAATCCGCCGATGGCAATCGCTTCAACGTTTGATGAAACCATAACACGTCTCCTGATTTCCCTCTTTTCCTGCTATATGGGCTACCTCTTTTGCGATCAAGTTCCATCCCAGCAAGGCACAGGTGTCTTCAAATTTGATCATCGCTTTCAGGATCGCTTTGTCATCTTTCACAACACCGTTTTTATCCCGTTTAACCTCACGCCCCACTTGAAACTGCGGTTTAAAAAGGAGGATAATGTAGTTGGAGCTCAAACGGTTGATCGATTCCAATATCAGTTCCAGCGGAATAAAGGCAACATCGCACGTAACGATATGAAACGGTTGGTCTGCAATAAATTCGCGTATATCGGTATTTTCCCGGACGCTGACTCGCGCATCGCTCCGCAGACTCGGGTGAAGCTGATCACTCCCGACATCGACGCAGGTCACATGCGCAACCCCCTCCTCCAGCAATACCTGTGTAAATCCCCCCGTACTCGATCCGATGTCCAAAGCATTCAAATCTTTAATCTCCCATTCAAGAAACGGGAGAAACCCTTTGAGTTTGATCGCGGCACGGCTGACGTAGAGCTCGGTATCGGCAATCTCGACGCTCATCGTCTCACTGACGTCAAAAGAGACTTTATCGATAATTTTTCCATTCACACTGACGGCATGATCTTTGATAAGCTGCTGCGCTTTGTTCCGGCTCTCTACAAATTCATGTTCTACCAGATAGCTATCGAGTCTCATTACTCCCCTTTTGGTTGCATATCGTGCAATTATAGCCATTTGAGCCTGATAGGAGTTGAGAAGGGGGGTAAAATCCGCTACTATTGCACAAAAATTTGGAGGTCATCGTGAAATCACTCCATGTTGTGATTATCGGCGGAGGATACGGCGGACTCCGTGCCATTGAACATTTGAGCCAACATCACGCTCTTACTCTGACACTGATCGACCAGAACACCTATCATTACATGCAAACGGAAGTGTACGATTTTATCGCCAACAAAGTCGACATGTCCCAGGTTATGATCGACCTCCCCTCCCTGACAAAAAGTTTCCCCTCAGTCCGGTTCGTCTGCGAAGAGGTGATCTCCATCGATTCGCAACAGCAGCAGGTTCAGACCTCTTCACAGCGCATAAAATTCGATCATCTGATCATCGCCACCGGAAGCCGCACCTTTTTCCCCGATTTCATCCCCGGTCTGCGCGAACACACCCACGGGGTCAAAAACATCCCCTCCGCCCTCGATTTCAAACAGCAGTTCGAGAGGGCTCTGTTCAATCGTATCCAGGCCCAAAGTCAGGGATGCGATGTCCAGCCGTTCAACATCGTGATCGGGGGAGCCGGACTCTCCGGCGTCGAAATCGCGGCTGAGATGGCGGCCTATGCGAACCACTTTTACGCCAACGGCAATTTCGGCTGCCGAGGGGTCGATGTCTATCTGATCGACGCGTATGAGACGATCCTCTTCGGACTCGATCCATTTTTGATCCGAAGTTCGTATGAGCGGCTCGTAAAGCTGGGGGTACACGTCTGGCACAACAACCGGATCAGCGAAGTGCGCGCCCATGAAATCCTCCTCGACAACGGACAAACTCTCCCCTTTGAGTTCATGATCTTCACCGGAGGAATCGCCGCATCGACCCTGACCCACCATCTAGGATTTCCAACCAATCCCAAAGGGCACCTCATCGTCGATGAAACCCTCGCCGTTACAGGACATGACAACATTTACGCCATCGGCGATATCGCTCAGGTACTCGATGAAAACGGCCGAATGTTCCCCCCTACCGCCCAGCTGGCGGAGCGGGGAGGCGAACATGTTTCCCGAAACATTCTCCGTTCGATGGAGGGGAAAGGGAAACTGCCGTTTCGGTTCAAAAATATGGGGATCATGATCGCACTGGGGGGCGAATACGGTACGGGGATTCTCCCCGGAGGGATCAAGGTAAAGGGGTATCTGGCCTATCTAGTCAAAAAGGGTATTTTTCGCTTTTACACTCTCCCCCTGCGCCGACGGAGCGCCATCGGCAAGAGAAGATAAGTTTTTAAATTCGCTTTCGGTGAGCAAAGCCACCCCTAGCTCCACCGCTTTGTCGTATTTGCTCCCCGCATCTTCGCCGTAGACGACAAAATCGGTTTTTTTGGAGACCGACGAGACGATTTTCGCCCCCAGCTCTTCAAGCATCGCTTTGATCCGATCACGCGGAACGCTCATCGTCCCGGTGATGACAACGCTTTTGCCTTTGAACGGGTTCTCTGCCGCTTCGATCTTGAGCGGGGCGACAGGGGTGAGGATGGATCGAAGTCTTTCGATTTTTTCGCCGTTAACCCGGACAAATTCCAGAACCGATTCGACCATCTCGCTTCCGAACCCTTCCAGTGCGAGGATCTCCTCACGGCTTGCCGTATCGAATGCGGTTCCGAACGCACCGCACAGACTCTTCGACGCCACCTCGCCGATGTGCTCGATCCCCAGCGCATTGATGAACCGCCAGCAATCGCACCCCTTTGCCGCCGTGATCGCATCGAGGAGATTACGGCTCTTTTTCTCTTTGAACCCCTCTAAGGACAAAAGCTGTTCCATCGTCAGATCAAACAGATCACTCAGCTCTTTGACCCGTCCTGCCTTGTGCAGCGCTTCAACGATCTTGTCCCCCAACCCGTCGATGTTGAGGCACGCTTTGGAGGCGAAATAGATGATCGAGTTGACGATCCGTGCTTCGCAATCCAGATTCTGGCATTTGATCAATGCCCCCTCATCGAGGAGTTCGGACCCGCACACCGGACAATCCCTGGGGCGCTTTATCACCCTCTCGCTTCCGTTTCGCTCCGCAGCGATCACCTTGACGATCTTGGGGATGACGTCGCCGCTGCGCAAGATTATCACCTTGTCCCCGAGGCGGATATCTTTACGCTCAATCTCATCGAAATTATGAAGCGTCGAGCGCTCCACCGTCACCCCCTCGATATCGACCGGCTCGACGATGGCAACAGGGGTAACGACACCGCTGCGCCCCACCTGCATGATCACCTCGCGCAAGACGGTCAGTTTCTCAATCGCGGGAAATTTATACGCCGCCGCCCAGCGGGGATTTTTCACCGTGTAACCCAGCTCATCTTGCACCGCTACGGAATCGACCTTGATCACCATCCCATCCAGAAGCATCGCAAAATTATCCCGCTCAACGCGCATCTCATGGTAAAAGGTCTCGATCTGCTCACTCGTTTCGCACAAATGGGTCATATGGGGATTTCGAAATCCCAGTGCATAGACCCACTCCATCCGCTCCGAGAGGTTTTTAAGCTCCAGTGTGTTGGAGCCGATCCCATAAGGCATAAAAACGAGGCGGCGTGATGCGGTGATACGGGTATCAAGCTGACGGAGGCTCCCCGCTGCGGCGTTGCGCGGATTGGCAAACTGCGATTCGCCGTTTTTCAGCCGCTCTTCGTTGATCTTCTCAAAATCTTCTTTGAAAATGACCACTTCCCCCCGTATCTCGATCCGCCCTTGATACTCAATCGTTAGCGGGATACTCTGAATCGTTTTGGCGTTTTGGGTCACGTCTTCCCCAAGGGCACCGTCCCCGCGCGTGATCGCCTGAACCAGCGCACCGTTGTCATAGATCAGGTTCAAACTCGCCCCGTCAAATTTCGGCTCGCAGTAAAACCGTACAGTGCCGTAGCTTTTGGTGATACGGTTGACCCACGTCTCCAACTCGTCACGGTTAAAGAGGTCTTCGAGGCTCCACATACGGCTTAGATGCTGTGCCTTGTCAAACTTATCCTGAGGGACATCCCCTACCCGCTGTGTCGGAGAATCGGGAATGATCTGCGTGGGATGTTCATGCTCATACGCTACCACCTTGTGATAGAGGATGTCGTACTCCTCGTCCGTTGTGATCGGATCGTCGAGGACGTAGTAGTGGTAGGAGTGTTTTTGGAGTTGTTTTACGGCGTTCTGGTATTGGGTTTGGGTCATTGCATTCATTCTTACATTTATTTATTTTATTCTTCAAGGCGCTTCAACACCGTTTTAGGGACGCTTATATCGTCCCGCTCTTTGATCGCTATATTATGGATCAAAATCTCCGCTTCGATCACTTCATAGACGATACGAAACACACCTTCACCCTCTTCTCCATTCCGGAAACGATTTCCACGAATTTGTCCAGTTTTGAACCTCTTCGGCAGGCATGGGACGGGCGATTGCATATCCTTGTGCCAGTTCGCATCCCAGTTGCAATAACAACTTGCCGTGTTCGAGTGTTTCAACCCCCTCCGCAATCACCTGTCGGTGGAAAGCATTGGCCAGACTGATCACCCCTTCCAAAATATTCAGGTCGTTCGAATCAATCAGCATATCGCGGACAAAACTTTGATCGATTTTGATCAAAGAGACGGGAAGCTGTTTCAGATAGGTCAATGAAGAGTATCCGGTACCGAAGTCATCCAAAGCAAAACTCACACCGATGTCTCTGCACGATTCAATAATTTTTGCGGTTCGCGTGAGATCTTCCAGTGCGCTGGTCTCCAGAATCTCGATCTCCAGGCTGGAGTGGTTTACATTCGGATGGGCCAACACGATCTGATGCAACCGTTCGGTAAAATTCCCCTCCTGCAATTGGTTCGCACTGATATTGACACTTACCCGGATATCAAACCCCTCCTGATGCCAGCGCTCAATTTGTTCAAGTGCCGCATTGATCACCCATTCCCCCAGATCAATAGCCAGCCGGTGGTTCTCAATAATCGGGAGGAAGAGTCCCGGAGGCAAAATCCCTTTTTCAGGATGCTGCCACCGGATCAACGCCTCGACGCCGATCACCGCACCCGTACGCATGTTCACCTTCGGCTGATAATAGAGGATAAATTCATTGTTCTCAAGGGCTTGACGGAATCGGACGATATCTTCATGGTATCCCCGTATGCTTCGGTCTTGTTCAGTATCAAAGATATGATAACGGTTTTTCCCCAGCAATTTTGCCTGATACATTGCCTGATCGGCCTGACGCAACAATTGATCCGCATCCACCTCCTCGGCCTGCGGATAAAAAGTAACCCCGAGGCTAACCGATATCTGAAGCTTGCAGCTATCGATATAGATCGGTTCTGATGTAGCGGCCAACAGCTGCTCAAAAAGGGTATCGCTGTTTTTAATATCGCTCTGATCCATCAAAACGGCAACAAATTCATCCCCGCCCCATCGGGAAAGCAGATCCCCTTCACGCAATATCCCTCTCATATTGCCCGCGAGGGCGATTAAAAGTTTATCTCCGATTGCGTGTCCGTAATGGTCGTTGATCTCTTTAAAATTATCAAAATCCAAAAAGACAACCGCAAGCGGCTGTGAGTGCCGTTTGCTCAGGGCCATCGCCTGAGTCATCCGTTCCGCCAGCAATACGCGGTTGGGAAGATCGGTCAAAACATCGTAATGGGCGATGTATTTCAGGTGATCTTCATTCTCTTTGAGTTGGGTTATATCAGAAAAGAGTGCCACATATTGCTGAATAATCCCCTGTCCGTCACGCACGGCACTGATCGTCAGCATCTCAGCATAGACTTCGCCATTTTTACGACGATTCCAGATTTCACCGTACCAATGGCTGTGTTCGATCAAATCACTCCACATTTCGGCATAAAACTTTTTATCTTGGCGACCGGAGCTGAGAAAACGGGGGTTGAGCCCCAGCACTTCGTCCCGGCTGTAACCGGTAATACGGCTAAAAGCGTCATTGACATCAATGATGGTCCCATCGGTCGCGGTGATAACGATCGCTTCTCGGGCATATACAAAAACATTGGCGGCCAAATGGAGTTTGTCTTCGGCCTCTTTTTGCTCGGTGATATCACGTGTAACAGCCAGATGGACCCTCTTGCCGTGATCTTGCATCGGTACGGAATGACTCTCAAACCAACGCCGCGTCCCATGCAGACCGACCCCTTCGAATTGCATATGCATCGATTCGCCGGCAAGAACCCGCTTGTGCAGTGCGAGATAAGCTTCATGATATTCCGGAGCGATTCGATCAAGGATCGGGTATCCGGCGACTTGTTCCAACTCGTCGGCTTCCAGCATCGCCAACCCTGCCGGATTCATGTGCAGTACATACCCCGCTTCGTCTACAATCTTGATACATTCGGGTTCGTTCTCGACAATCGCTCTTAAATGGGCTTCGCTCTCTTTTAATTTACGGTGTGTTTTCAACAACCGTATCAGAACAAGAAGCCCGAGAAACACAAGCATCAACAACATGGCCGTGATTTGCCAACGGTAACCGTTCCAGACCTCTTTGAGCGTCAGTCGCCCTTCCCTGTCAAAAGGGGGGAGATGCAGCTCTCTGAGCATATTTTCAACCGGTGTATAATCGGCGTGAAGGGTAAATCCGTCGATCTGCATGGCCCGCGCATATGGAGAATGGCTGTTCAGCTTGAAAAGTGCCGCAGTAACATGACGAGCAAGCGCTTCATCGATACCCGGCAACGCCGCTAACGGCCACTCGGGGTAGAGCCGTGTCGAAACATCCACCGGAAATTCCGGATGAGACTGACGATGGATAATCGTATACTCTTCAGGCTTTAGATCCCCCTCACGTACCATATGTTCCAAAACTCCGCTCCGGACAAAACCAACATCGGCGGTTCCGGAGAGGACCGCTTTGACGACGTTATCGTGCGGCATACCGGTCATTATAAATCTGCTCTTATTCTCCAAACGGATACCGGCTTGATGAAGCTCATACATCTGCATTTGATAACCGCCCATCGATTCCGTATCGGTGGCAGCAATCGTTTTACCCTTAAGATCTTCCAACCCCTTGATGTTCCTGTGATCCGCACGGGTAAAAATAACACCGCCGAAAACGGTGGAGGTGCGACCGCTCTCATTCACCGCCAACGTAGTGAGCGGCAAGGAGAGACCGGCCCGTTTTTGCAGCAGAATGTAATTGACGGGATTGGTCAGGACAAAATCGATCCGGCGCTCTGAAACCGCCTTATTGAGTTCGGAGAAAGTGAGCGGCTCAACGATGAAATCATGCTCCGGTATCGCCTGTTTCAATACCGTTTCAAGCGGTTTCCACTGTACCAGAGTCTGGGGTTTCGGGCGAAACGAGAGGACTCCGATCACAACGGGTTTGGCAGAAACAGAGGGAGAAACCGTATCGGAACTCCCCTCTCCCCCCCAGACAGAGGCAGAAACCAAAAAGAAAAAAAGAAACATCTTTTGTACACAAAATGTACGTCCCAGAATTGTTTTCAATTCAGCCCCCCTTCTTTTCCGATCTCTTTACTTTTACTCTATTATATCTCTTTACTCCTGTTAATTCCGCTTTTTGCTGTCGTACTCTGCGTTTTGACAGCCAGTGTTTTGCGTAGAAAGATCACCCCTCTTTCATCCTTTAATGGTTATTGCCGTGACCTCTGTTCCCATGATCATCCCCCCTGCCTCTATCTTGGTGGTCATACCCGCGATCACGGTGTTGTTCTTGATAACGCGGAACATATTCTCGTTCGTACCAGTCATCATGCACAAATAAGACCCGCTCGCCGCAGGCATGGTATTCGCGACAGTGTTTCTTCCAATTTTTGGCGTGCCCCGGCGGAACGCGCAGATAGACCGGCGGGCGATTCATTGATACCCCCCGATTAATAATTATCGGTTGGCGGTAAATCACCGCTGGTTGCGGGAAGTCTCCGATGTTAATTTGTCCATAGAAGCCGGGCTGGCCGATGCTAACCGAAACACCGACGTCGGCAGCAAATGCCGAAGTAGTCAAAGTGGCAGCGGCAATTACCGCTGATAGGAAATAACGTTTCATGATGACCCCTTTTTGTATACCATCACTCTACTATAACATAAAATGATAAAAAATGATATATTTTATAGATTCTGCCAGATCATCCGTTTTCCGGTATCTTTGGACGCTGCGTACGAATTACCGGGAAAACGAGGTTTTTTGGGTCATTGGTCGTTCTCGTCTTTGTAATCTTCATATTTTGTCAGTGCGAACACTTTTATCTCGTCATCCGTGATCTTATAAATCACACTCCACCCTTTAAAAATCAGATCGCGTATAGTGTCATCGTTATAATGGATCGAGCGACGACATCGATAGGAAAAATCGCTGAGGCTGTAACACTCGCGCAAAACCTCACGACGAAACATATGCGCCGCACTTTTTTTATCCTCGGCAATCTTTTCCAAAACAAACTGAAGTTTGGCGATAAAAGAGGGAAGAATTCTAACGTTCATACGAGTCGATGATCCGTTCGAGATAAGCATCCACCTCTTCGATAGAGTAGTTCCGTGAACTGTCGATACTCTCATTCGATTTTTGAAGATACTCTTTTTCGCTCATCGTGTTCCAATAGCGATAATCGCGGAGTTGCTCATATTCGAGTGCGCTGAGGACTACCGCTTCGGGTTTGTTGTTACGCAGTACGCAGATTTTATCCACTTCGTGGTTTGCGAGTTTGGAGAGGACGGCTCCGAAGTTTTTCGCGACATCGGTCGAACTCATCATTTCGTTGGATTTATAAGCCACCATCGTAATCTCCCGTATAATCTTACGGAATATTATACACAAAAACTAGATATCCTTTTCTTTGCCCTCACCCCAGAACGCTGGCGGTACGCTTCACCCTACGGCGAGCGACCTTGCTCTAGGTGTGGTATGAGAGCAAAACTATTGGATGGAAATGATTTTCGCGGAATGTAAAAATAGAGAGACCAAATTTAATTAAAACTCAACTAACCTTCTCATATGGGGTCGAACAAACATAAAGTGTTTCGGGGGCAATATCGATTTCATTAGGCCATACCAATGTACCATATTCTATTTTTGCTCTTTTAAAATAGTTTTTGTCTTCAAACACATGAAACGGTTTTTGATCGATCAGTGTCGCACAATCAAACTCTCTTTTTTCACCATTTTCAAAGGTTAAGAGTATTTTATATTCATCCAAAAAAACAAAATTTACAACATCTAAAAGCATTTTATCCCCTTATTTCAATGGGTCAATTTTATAAATTTGTTCACCGACAATCGCCAAGTCCCAATCCGCCATTAGCTCATCTCTGTGTATCTCGATCCAAGCTTGAACCATTCTGAGCTGTTTTTTCGGTAGCGTACCATCGATTAGTTCTGCATCGGGTATACCGATCACTGCTTTATCATCTTGATAACGGACATGAATATGCGGGAGATTATGCTGTTGATTGTCTCTGAAAAACATCATCACAACAATGCCGTAAAACATACTGATGGTTGGCATATAATCTCCTCACTTCAATTTAGATAATTATATCACACTCGTCATTCACGGAATAATCAGGCAAGGTATCTTTTAGCTTCCAACGTAAAAGTAGCCTGTCCCCTTTTATCTTTTATTCTTCTCTCTTTTCTTTTCTTCTGTAAAAAATCCCGTCATTCCCGACCTGATCGGGAATCTAGCTTAGGAGTTATAGTTATCACATGACCACTATTTTTTTATTTTATTCTTTGCCTGAATAGCTGAACATATTTTACCGACTAATGATTTTGATTCCGCCACCAAACTATTTAAATAATCTTGTTCTATAACTACCTTTTCACCTTCTGTCCACTTTGCTTTATTGCCAGACTTTTTCAAATACACTTCATTAGCTATCCCTGAATTATGTATAATAATATCTCTTGTAGCTTTATACTCTTTCCATTTATCGAAAAGCTCAAAAAGCTTTTCATCTATTTTTATATTTAAAACTTTTTCTAAATATTCAAATTGTTTTTCTGGTGAAGCATAAAAAATACTAATCAACTCTTTTTTTATTATGAGTTCTAAAACCTCATCAATATCATTTGAATCAATTATTTCAGCTATATCTATTTTATTTGTATGGTCAATCCCTTGTACTCTGATTTTTAACCGTCGTTTATCTATCCTCAAAACTCCACGCACCAAATCTGATAAAAATGCTTCAATTTGTGCAACAATGAAAGTAAATATTGAATAATTGAAGTCAATATCGGCTGCTGCATTTAGAACTTCTTCTAAAGATTCTTTTGAGCGTGAAATTTCCTTAGTTTTCGATACAGATCTTGACGGGACTTTAAACGTCGAACTCGATAAAATCTCTACATTAGCACTAGCAACATTTATAGCTTCATACGCAATAGATGCCCATATGTGTGTATTATTAATTTTTTTTTGATAAATTTTTCTTAATTCACCAGCAAGTTCATACATTTCTTGTTTCAAAATCTTCATACTCCAAACATATTTTTTAATAATTTTACACTTTAATAAAAATATTTGCAAGGAGGAGGAATGAGATAGATCCAGTACGGGATGACGGAGAAATGGATTCCCAATCAAGTTGGGAATGACGAAGCACCCTTCGACTAGCTCATGGCGAACGGAAAATGAAATGATGTGAATTTTGTTTTGCTTTAAAGCTTATCGTCTTCGTATGGCTCATTGCTTGGAACTTGATTTAAAGCATTTAAAAAATCTTTTTTTGCTTTTGCCATAACATCTTCAAAAGGGATATACGACGCTTTCGGTGTGCTTTTACGTTCGCGGATGAGTTCTGCCAAACCGATGTGTTCTGCCATATCTGCCATAATTGATCCTAAGATTTATTTATTTTTTCTAGTATCCACTAAGATTTTTAATAGTCTTATTTGATTTGTTAGGAATTTTCATTAGTTACTTCAAAACCAATTTCACTCAAACTGAGAAAAGTTAAAAAAACATTTTCATCTTTAGCTTTTTCACGAAAACGTTCAATTCTATCTGCATTTAAACCGGTCTTTGTATTGGTTACTACGATCAAACGAAACTCTGATTTGATACCTGTGATCTTCTGATATTTTTCTACAAGTTCTTTCGATCTTCTTATCGAATGCATTATAAGTTGCAAAGAATATTCTGCATTTCGTATCCACTTCACTTCAAAAACAATACTTTTTTGATTATTATTTTCAGAAATCACACCATCAAATTCAACTGACTCTCCATCTTTTCTAAATCTGACATTTCGTTCAATGTTACCGTAGGTTTGTGATAAAAAGTCAAGTGTTTTTTCTTCAATATCAAATGCATATTTCATCATTTCTGTTCGAGACATATCTTGTAACTTCGATATATCTATCTTCTTTTCTTTGGAGATTTCATCATCAATTGTTTTACTAGCAACATATTCTTCTTCAAGTACTTCTTCCGCTTTTCTACGAATATTATCTTCTTTTGACAAGACTTCTTTTTTATAGTTGAAATAATTCTCATCTTTTCTAAGGATAGCTGCAAGATTTTGTAAAAATTCCAATTCTGTTACAGCAGTCGCAACAATAAATATCGCCGCAAAATATGTACTCCAATGTGAAGCAAAAAATGCAAGGGACGCAACCAGCAATATTGAAAACATCTTCGTTGCATGGCTTCGTAGATTTACTAAAAATGATATAAATAAACATACTATTGCAATAATAAAAGCAATAGTACCTATAAAATTTGAATAGCTATCTGGTAAAATAGCTGTGAATAGAGATTCCATTTTTTGTACCTTTTATTCATTACAAAAACGTACTTTTCACCTAATCCATATATAGATTATTTAGATACACAGTATTTCTGAATATCAAAACCTATCTATCAAAATTAAACAAAATGACATATTTTTAAAGATTTTACTGTGAAATAAAAAGATTTGCAAGGGGAGTGCGAATAAATCCCAAGCAAGATATTTTGTCATGCTGAACTTGATTCAGCATCTAAAGTGTATATTAGATCCCGTATCGAGCACGGGATGACGGAGAGTGTTTCGTTCGTGGTGCGCACTTGTGCCCTACAAGGTATGTCGAACCATGAACATACTATTTGTTTACCCTTCGACACACTCAGGGCGAACGGATAGTTATAGACGAACGATCTTCGCCCCAAATCCCCCTAAATGCTGAGGAGCATCGGAAAAGCCTTTGACACTCGGATGCACTTTTAGAAACTCTTTGACCGCATAGGAAAGTTTCCCCGTTCCGATCCCGTGATAGATAATCACCTCATCAAACCCCTGCAAGAGTGCATCCGAGAGAAATTTATCCATCCGCTCGCACGCCTCTTCCCCTCGAAGCCCATGTAAGTCAAGTTTGAGACCGCTTTTTTGCTCCACTTGCATCGTATGGGTGGTTTTGGGCTTTTTCGGGAGGTTACCGGAGGGTTTGAGATCCGTTAGCTTCACCCGGATGCGCATCCCCTCCACTTCGATCATCGCGTCTTTATTCCCCAGACTCACGATAGTGCCGCGCTGAGTACGGTATTTGACACTCTGCCCTACGGTAAAGACGATCGGTTCGGGTTCAGCAATCTTTGGAGGCTGATTTTTCGGCACCATCGAAGCGGCTTTGTTAAGCTGACGGTGGATAGCGGCCATGTCCATCCCCTTTGCCGCTTCTTTCGCTTCGCGTATGGCGGCGTCATAGCCGTATCGAAGTTTGCTCTTTTCTGCTTCCAGCTCATTTCGTAGATTTTCACGTGCTTCTTTGAGTTCGCGTTCCTGAGTTTTCAGCGATTCGAGACGCTCATCGACCTCTTTGTTCTTGCGCTTCAGTTCCCGTTCCAGCTCGCTTCCCCGTTCGATGAGGATATTGAGTTTTTCGTGGTTCTCGCCATAGACGACTTTCGCTCGGCTGATAATAGAAGGGTTGATTCCATATCGGGCCGCCGTCTCAAACGCGTAGCTTTTCCCGATGACGCCGTGCAAAAACTCATAGGTGGGAACACGCCGTTCCTCGTCGTACAGCGCGGCGAGCAGTTCCACATCATCACGGTCGGCCATCAGGGCCGCGAGCCGTTTATGGTGGGTCGTGACGATGATCTTCTGACCCCGCTTGATCAGCTCATCAAGGACAACGGCAAAAAGGGCCGCCGCTTCGTCGCTGTCGGTCCCCAGCTCGATCTCATCCACCCCGACAAGGGCGTTTTTATGATCAAACAGGTGGCTGAACTGTACCATCCGCCCCGCGAACGTCGAGATATCGTTGCTGACGTTTTGGGGATCGTCGATGACCGCAACGAGGCGTTTGAATCCGCCGATGCGGGATTTGTGGGGGTTGAGCTTCATCGGGATCAGGTATTTGGCCATCGCTGCCGCACTGAGGATCGATTTGAGGAGCATCGTTTTTCCCCCGGCGTTGACCCCGGTGATCATCAGAAGGTTCCCTTTGAACCGGACGCTGATCGGTTTGGGTTTGTGCAATGCGGGATGGGAGAACTCTTCGAGAATGATCTCGTTGTTGTTCTGCGGTTTGAGGATGGCATAGTTTTGCGCCCGCGCAAACAAAACACGCGCCTGATAGTGGTCATACCGCTCAAATTCACGGTCGATGAATCCGATAAAGGGGAGCAGCGGAGCAAGTTTCATCGAGAATTTTTTGGCGTACTCGTAGAGTTTCGCCTCCCGCTCCTGCAATATACCGCGCAGCTGCTCTTTGGAGCGGAGGATCGCGTCGGGGGCGACGTAGAAAAATCCCGCCCCCGTCCGTCCGATAACGGAGCCTTTGAACACATGGTTAAACCCGCCGCGCAGCAGCAGACACTCTTCGTCATTGATATAATGGATCTGGCTATCAACCAGATAGGGGGCAAGCTTTTGGGTAAATAACAGCCGCTTCATCGATTCGTTGATCTCGGTTTTAATCGCCTTGATCCGCTGTGCGATACGGTGAAGCTCTTCATCACGCGATTCGATAAATTTTCCGCTCTCATCAAAGTACTCGTCAATCTCGTCGAAAATTTCGGGAATGCGGATCGTCCCCATCCACTCACCGATGATTCCGGGATAGTCGTTGTTGCGCATCAAACGAAAATAACGGACCACCTTGATCACTTCAAACATCTCTTCAAACCGCAAAACACCCTGCTTTTTCAGATGGTTGATAATCCCCTCAAACGCCAGGCTTTTCGGAGGGGCTTTGAACTCCAGCGCATCAAGCGCCTGAATGTAGCGAAAATGGCGTTCCTGATCCCCGGGGATAGCGATATTCTGGTGACGGGAGAAAAATTTCTCTAATGCCGACAAATGGGGGAGCAAATCGAGTTTACCGAATAATTCGGCCAAATTAGACGACATGGAACTCATCGGCACTCACGCAGATTGAAAATTTGTTGATAATGACTCGTCCCTTTGTTTCCGATAAAGCTTTGGGTCCCGTCGCTGTAGGAAAATTCGCTCCCGTTGACTTCGATCCCCTGACATACGACGCGCTCGCCGTGTCGGTATTTGAGTTCGATGTCCGTCACCTGTGCCCGTTCCTGATCGCTTCGGATATTGTAGAGAATGGCACCGGACACCACCAATGCAACCGCGAGACTGATCATTGCTTTTTGACGAATATCCAGTTCCGTGAAATAGTGCATTATCCCGAAAATAACGATAACGACACTAAGCCACAGCCAGTACCCCATACTTACTTGACTCCCCGAAGCTGATAGGTCAAATCCCCGGCTCCGAATCCGACAATCAGATCGCGATCATACGTTCGTACCGCTTCATCACCGACAAGAGCTTGTATCGTATCCCCTTTGCGGTAGAGTTTATCGACCATCAATGGTGAATATCGTCCGAACAGCCCTTTGAAATCGATCTCTACATGCTCTTCACTTGCCGCCCATACCGGAAGAATGACCAACTCATCCACCCCTTCGAAACATTCGATAAAGGCATCGATATTATCCAGCGTCCGTGAGTATTTGTGCGGCTGCCAGATCGCAATGATACGATCAAACTTTTTGAGCTGCGCATAGGTTTTGAGCGACTCCATCGTCGCTTTGATCTCGGTCGGGTGGTGGGCATAATCGTCGATGATGACACGATCCGATCCTTTGAAAATCACATCGAACCGTTTTTTGATCCCTTTGAAGTGGAGGATATTGGCACGAATCGCCGCGATGCTCATCGTCTGAGCCGCCGCCAAAATCGCCAGTGACGCGTCCATGGCGATATGTTCACCGAATCCCCATACTTCGAACTCTCCCATGTTTTTGAGGGTAAAACGGGTGTAGGGTTCATCGTCGATGAGGGTGTAGCGGATATTGGTAATGTCCTGACTCGGGTAGAGACGGATCGCCTCACATTCGAGGGTTGCCATAAACGGATCTTCGGCATTGATGACACGGATCGGTGCCATCTCGACAAAACGGCGGTAGGCGTTGTGAAACTCATCGAGGTTGTAGTGATAATACTCCATATGCTCCGGCTCGGCATTGGTGACGATGGAACAGTAAGGGTTCGAATTCAAAAAACTCCCGTCTGATTCATCGGCTTCGAAAAGCATCACGTCGGTGCTTCCGTCGTAGCGGACGTTGGAGCCGAAATCTTTCGACTCCGCACCGATGATCGCGCTTCCGCTCATGATCGAAGCAAGAATCGCCGTCGTCGTACTCTTGCCGTGGGCTCCGCATACCGCGTACACTTTTTTCTCTTTGAGGATACGAAGCAGCGCGTCGCGTCGGTGCAGGACATCGATCCCTCTGTTTTTTGCTTCGACGACTTCGACATTGGTGTCGCGGATAATCGCCGAATGGATGACCAGATCACACCCTTGCGGGATATTGGCCGCATCGTGGCCGATCATGACCGTGATTCCGCGATCACGCAGCCGTTGGGTAATATGGGTCTCTTTCATGTCCGAACCGCTCACCTCATGACCGCTGAAACGCATGTATTTGGCGAGTCCCGAAATGCCGATACCGCCGATACCGATAAAGTGAATTTTCATTTTTTTCCCTTATTGTGCATATCTAATTTATAATAATCAATCAGCATATTCTGTGGAATATACTCAATCAAAACTTTCTCCAAATAACCAATCTTTTGGTTCTTTATCTGATAACTCTAGTCGTATACTTTTTTTAATTATTTCTTTTTCTTCATCTGTCAAAATATTTATTTCATGCTCTTCATCCAGTATCTCTTTTAATGTATTATCTCCAATATTTATAAAATACTGAAATTCATGATCCCTAACAAGCTCTAAAACAATTTTAAAAATTGTAGACCGTTGCCTTCTATCCATTTCTGAAAACAAACAGCCATCATGTGCCAAAAAGTTCAACAAATCTTTATTCAGTTGGTACAATAAAACATCATAACAAAATAATTTAACCTCACCTCTTCCTTGTGAACCTTCTTTTGGGATATGTGAATTGATAGTAAAAAGATATTTTGCATTTGGAGCTTCTTCAATTTTAAAGGAACCGCCCTGATTGTCATAAAACTTTTTTACCAAATCTCTAAATTTAGTTTCTAATAGTTCTAGTTTTTGATGATTTTTTTCAAGATATGAGATGCTTTCTTGTTTTATCACTGCATTTTTAACATCCAAGTCACTTTTATCTTTTTTAAAATCAACTAGGATATGCTCGTACTTTTCTAAGTTTTTTTGTTCTGCTTCCAGTGTCTTTATTCTATCTTTTAAACTATCTCGCTCTTCAAGTGCACCACTATTGTTTAAGTCTTTCAGCATACTATCTCTTTTTATAGAAACCGTATTTAAATCTAATTGTATTTTTTCAAGGGAAATTTTTAAATCTCTAATTTCTATACCTAACCTTTTTTTTCTACTATTTATTAAGTTATTATGAAAAGCTTGAGCATCTTCTAGTCTTTTTGTAATTTTGTTTTCAAAAAAGAAATGTGCTTCATTAAAAAGTTCTTTAATTTTTTCAATATCTATATTAGTATTCTCTGAACTTTCAAAGTTCAGCTCTTTCATTTTTAATTTTTTAGTTGTAAAAAATATCTGGTTCCTAAATTCATTAATTTCGTTCGTTAAAGCATCTGCCTCTTTTTTGAGTTTATCATAGTTTTCTGCGATAATGAATTCATCAACTTGTTTATTTAGTCTTATAATTTCATCTTTTATGTCATTAATATTTGTTTTATCTAAAGCTTTTTCATACTCATTAATAGCTTTTTTTGCACTTTCTAATTTTAATAATCTTTCTTTAATATCAAAACTTCTTTTGACCAAAGACATATCAATTCCCAATAAATATAGATTAGTATATTGCTGCTTATAATCTTCTATTGAGCGACCTTGCTGAGTAAGTATGTTACTATAATAAATCATACCATTATCACTACTGTATCGTCTGGCAAAACAATTAAATACTTGTTTGAACGATAAAGTCGAATTCTCCTCTAAAAAAATCTCATTTAATTTTTTACGATAATTAGTTTTAGCAATTTTTTCTTCATTAATATAAAACTCCGATTGAGAAAAATCTTTTCTAATCCTGTATTCCTTTTTTTTATGTGAAAAGGTCAATTCAAACACACCATATTTAGCTAAATATTCTTCTAATTTTTTTTCTGATTTAGTTTTAAATGTTGAGCCAAACATATAATGAATCAATGACAATGACATACTTTTGCCAATACCATTAATTGATTTTTTCTGTTCTGCTGTTAGTTGAGAACCAACAACTATGTTAAGTCCACTTTCAAAATTTATTGTTCTAAATTTGGGATTTTCAGATGTTAATTGTAATAATTTCATTCTCATCCTTTATCTTGTTTATAATATATAAAAAATCAACAGATAAAATCAATTTTTCAATGCTAATCTTTTTATAATATCGCATATTTATCTCTTCTAATAAATCATCTATATTCATGCCATTTACTTTTAAAATTTCTATCACTGTTGCGGATATACTTATCAGACTATCAACAGGCTGTATAATTTTTGTAGGCATAATCATTCTTTAATCCCCACATCACAAATTTCAAAAAAGAATGCAATAATAATCCAACTAATTTCTGTTGCATTAAAATCATCAATGATAATATGCTTTTTTAATTCCATATGTAAATTATGAATTATTTTATTAAAATCTAAAGCATATTCTTTTGATAAATGATGAAGTTCTGTTATAGTTAAATTCTCTAATTCATTTTTTGAAATTTTAGAAAACAACAGATCTATTAACACTTTTCTATATAAGACTTCAATTACAAAACTTTGTAACTTACTTAATACATTTTCTTCATCTTCAATACTATTTAAAATTTCTCTGTAATCTAACCCATTATTTATTTTTGAGGAAAACCTATCATTTATATTATTCAGCTCTAATTTTACTTTCGTATCTATACTTACAAAGTCATCATCATAATTAAAATTCATTTTGGTGTGATTTTGAACTAAATGCTTAAAAACTAAATTTAAAATCATCTCTTCTGTATACTTATTTTCAATTCCTTGAAAATATTTAGTATTTAATTCGATAAGTTTTGTGGTTTCAAGATTATTTATATCCCTGATTAAATCAGTATAATCTAATAATAAATTCTCTAAATCAATACTATATAAACTATTAAGTTCATCTATAGTTTTCTTGTCTGGTTTTGATTTATCGAGTAAAAAAAATATTTTTAACGTGTATTCTTTGTACTCTGGTTTTGTTAATGCTTTGAATGTTTTCTCAATTTTTTCTTTTGTTCTTGTTGTTGTAATTTGATAAGCTATTTTTTCATTTCTATCAATTAAGTCAATACATGCAATATTCTGACTTTCAAAGTTTGCATTTTCAAAGTTATATCCATAAACAAATCTAAATACATCTCTAAAATAATTTTCTGCATGAATATTTAATCCATAATCATTTATATGCTGTCTTTGTTCTATATCGAATCGTGTTATTGCTAATACTCTACTGATATTATTAAATGCTTGCTGTCTTAAATCAATCACTCAAACATCCTTATATTGATTCTTGGTCATACGGAATATTTTTATCAGCACAATATTTGACTATTTCTTCCTCTTTTTCATAAAACTGATCACATTTTCCATTTAATTCATTAATCGTCGAATCCAAATACCTATCTTCTGCATTTAAAATTTTTTCGATTTGCTCTATAAAATCTTTGTATTTGTTGTTAATGTGGCAAAGTTTATCTATCGTTTGATAATCTAAGTCCCGATAAGAGGATTGAAATAGCATTTGACTTTCAAATGGATTTGAATGCAATTTAATTACACCAATTCCAAAAGCTTTATTAAGACGTTCAATCTCCTCTTTCAAGTGATCTCCGATTTCAAAAGCAACTAAATAACCTCTATTTGCCCAACTCGAATTCGATACTGCTTGAAAATAACATTTTTTTAGTTCAGTATCAGAATTTATCTCTTTTTTAAGCTCATACGAAACAATCTCACATGAATCTTTTTTTTCAAGAGTTTTTAGAAGTTTGACGCTTGCATCACTTTTTAGTTTAACGAATTTCACACCAACAATATCTGGATGCGCCCATTTTTGTGTATCATCTTTACTATTTTTTGATTCTTCATGAAGAATAGTCTTTGCATAAATACTTTTACTTTTAAGATAACTTACAAAGAGCGGATGTAGATCTCTTTCTGTAAAATCAGTTTTATTACTTTTTTTTACATCAATCTTTTCTTCAGAAAAACTATCTTCGATAGTTTCATTAATTACTTCATTTTTTGTCAAATAGTAATAATATGTACGCCCTTCTTTTGTTCTTCCAATTCTCGTATCATTCTTACGAATAAAATCACCTAATAATGCTGATACTGTTGCATCAGGTGTAGACCCGTCAAATACATATATTTTATTCTCTAAAATATATTTTGTAACATCCTGATAGGTTGATGGTTTATCTATCTCATCAAGAGTTTTCAAAATTGCATCTTTAACAGTCATTTGACACCTTTTTTTTAGTCAATATCATTATACTTTAGTTCTACTCAATCGATTTTTTAAAAAAACTGATATAAAATTTGCCGCCGTTTTGAGTCGCATTCATATCGACGTATTCATCGATGAAATCGTCAAACGGTATACGCGCATCGCATGCCGCCCGGTGAATTTTCATCGCTTCGCTGAAAGAGGCGTCATCACTTAAACCTCCGAGAACTTCGAATAAGGCACTTGCATCACCTGCCGATCCCGCACTGTAGTGTTCGATCGCATACTCGTACAACGCCCGCAGCGTTGCGAAATCCTGCACTTCGCTCATATCAAGCCGCTCCAGATTCTCCAGCGCGTTGGTAAGCCGCTCAAGGGCGACATCGAGGATATTGGCATAATAGGCCATCAGAGTCTCTTCGTCAAACTTCTCATGCGCCTGGGATTCAAGAACGTAGAGAGCAGCAATGTCCCCTTCGCTCTGGGCTTTGTAAATTTTTTCTTTCAACTCGATCATTGGAGGGCCTCCTTCAGGCGGTGTAGTGCTTCGATCGTACGTGCGGTCTCTTCGACGAGGGCGATACGGAGATATCCGATCCCGGGATTTTCACCGCAACTGTCTTCGCGTGCCAAAAACTCCCCCGGGAGGACTTTGACATTATAATCGCGGTACAGGCGCCGGGTAAATTCCAGCGGATCAGAAACTTTAAGCCAGAGATAAAACGTCGCATCGGAGCTCTCGACCCCTAAAATTTCCCGTGCCGCTTTGAAGTTTTGGGCATAGACCTCCCGCGCAGCCTGAACATGAACATCATCGGCCCACGCCATCGCGGCGGCAGCCTGAAGCGGCAACGGAGACGCACATCCGACATAGGTGCGGTACTGTGCGTACCCTTTTAATATCTCTGCATCTCCGGCGATAAATCCGCTGCGCAGTCCCGGCGCGGAAGAGCGTTTGGAGATCGAGTTGATCACGAGGACATTTTTAAACGACCTATTCCCGACATGGATCGACGCTTCGAGAAGCGAAGGGACTTTTTCGGCCGTATAAATCTCGCTGTAGCACTCATCGTTGATGAGACAAAAATCGTGTTTGAGGGCCAGTTTCACCCACTCCCCCAGCTCATCGAGGCTCAGTACCGACGCGGTCGGATTGTTCGGAAAATTGAGGATCACGAGATCGCACTCGGCCAACTTTGCTTCATCAACCACCGGCTTAAAACTATTTTGCTCGGTCAGGTTCAGGTGGATCACCCGTGCGCGCGACGCGATCGCTGAGCCCTCATAAATCTGATAAAACGGATTGGTGTAGGCCATCACGGGATTTTGTGTATCAAACAGATAAAACTGCGGAAAGTTAAAAAGCACCTCGCGCGTCCCGAACGTGCTGATCAGCTCAGAAGGTTTCAGCTCCACCCCGAAACGGGTAGCGACAAATCCCCGCATCGATTCATTCAAATAGCTCTCCCCCGCCGTTTTCGGATAGCGGCGCAGCTCTTCAGAGTGTTTGCACAACGATTTTTGGATAAATGCGGGAGTCTCGAACTGCGGCTCTCCAATGGTGAGAGCAATCGGCGAATAGTCAGAATTAGGGGTAATCCCCTCCAATAGGGCGGTCAATTTTTCAAACGGATACGGCTCAAAATGCAAAGGACAGTCTTTGTAATGGAATTGTGTAGATATATTATAGCGATATGAGGCTGTAAATTTTAAATAGTACCGTCACAATTGACGGATCGTAGAAATTTTTGCGGGTATGGGGAACCAATCCCCCTCTAACGGGTGAGGACGCGAAAAAGTTTTATCGTCGTATAGGTTACCCACATCGTAGAGATGATGTAGCTTACGTTCGACCACGTTGTCGGGTCAATACTCAATTCAAATGTTCCGATTATCAATAAAAGAAGCGAAATTTCCAACGCATAATAGATAAAAGGTTTAAACAGACTCGGCTCTCTCTGATCTTCCAGCGTACCATCGAGTTTGATTTTTCTTCGTTTTCGATTTTTACCTGAAAAATTTTTTTGCATTTAAAAACCTTCCATAAAACTAAAATTCATTGTACCATAATCTTTTTTCGCCTTGCATCACTTTTTTAACAAATCAATTTGCATTAAAAACAATTGTTTCAAATCGTGCCGCGTCATCCCCGTTTTGCATCAAAAATCGGGGCTGCCCCAGCATCCCCTCTTCTGCCGATGCCGGCCGGCGGCCGATAGAAAAGGCCGCTGTATATCCGCACTTCTTTGCTATCGCTTCCAAATAGAGGTCATGAATCCCGAATGCCCAGGCCAGATACTTCACCTCATGCCCCATCTCTTTTTCCAATACCGACTTCGATAAGCCGAGTTGTCCGGCAACGAGTTTTTCATACTCCGCAGGAGGGAGTCTGCGCTTCTCGATCTTAAAATTGGGGTGCCAGTAGGTGTGCGATTCAACGCTAAAGTATTTCGTCGCCTCAAGTTCTCTGAGCTGATCCCACGTCATCGCATATTTGGCATTCGAAATGGCACTGGGGTAGATGAAGAGAGTCACCGGTACACGGTATTTTCGGATCAGCGGCGCCATATCGGTATAAACGCTTTTGTGGCCGTCATCGACCGTAATGACGACCGATTTTAGAGGGATCTCCTCTTCTCCCCGAAGAAATTTCACCGCCCTCTCCATCGGGATCACCGCATACCCATGCTGTTGCAACCATTTCAGATGCGTTTCAAATACGCGGTTGCTCACCGTCATACGCTCTGGCGCATTCGGCCCAAAGCGGTGGTACGCTAAAATCGATATCTTCTGCTCCGCCGCCAACGGAGAGAGGAAGAGACACGCAATCCAAAAAAGAATGGATCGGGCAGGTAGCATCACTCCATTTCCAAACGCATTAACAGCAAATCTTCCCCCTCATCCACCCGCACATCGGTGCTCTCGCACTCCGGACAGCAATAATGGGCTCTCTCAAGGGCATTGGTCGCATGGCAGGAACGGCAGGTGACGACAATCGGCTGAATGTGCACCACCAGCTCCGCAGAATCGCAGAGTGTATGTTCTCTAAACGTCTCAAATGCCGTGGAAAGGAGATGCGGTTCCACCCCGCTCATCACCCCCACCTTGATCTCGACGCGGGTGATCTTTTCGGCATCGTTTACCTTTGCATAGCTCTCGCATTGATCGAGCAGCGCTTGGACGATCGAATACTCATGCATTAACAAATCCTCGGTAGTAATTCGCCGTTCGGAGTCTCTAAAAATCGAAACGTCCCCCACGGGCTTTTTAAAATAACCTTTTTAGGGTATTTTTGGGTTAATATTTGGTTTTTTATACCGAATATTATAGCAAATTTTTTACGGCAACCAATTTCCAGTTCGCCCTGCGCTCAAGAAAACATCACTTTACGATCGGTACCCTTGTTTTGTCGAAGGGTCAATCGTTCATGGTTCGACAAGTTTACCACGAACGGAAAGTCTAATACTTCACTAGAGTTCTTGCAGAACTCTCTTTTAAACGTGCTTTGAGCAAAGCCCAAAGCACTACGCTAGCCGCTATGGCGCTAAAGCTTGCCTCTTCGAGGCAGAAAACTTCTTGCATAACAAGGTTATGCAAGAAGTCTACTATATTTTTTTACGGTAACCGATACTTAAATATTTTCAAAATGATAATTGTATCTCCGACACTATCGACATAATAAGGAATGGTATACCCTTTGAAAACCAAATCCCGCGCATTTTCATCGTCATAATATTCGGACTCTCTGAATTTGAAAGGGAAATGAGGTAAATCGACTATTTTCGCATCCAGCTCTTTTTTGAATGCTTTTGCGTTGTGAGGATTGTTTTGTGCGATAAATTGAAGCGCCGTTATCAGCTGCGTATTAAACGTTTTGGATTTAATGATTCGCAACGTCTAAACCGTCCAGCCAGTTATCGATTGCGTCCATCCCCTCTTCATACGGGAGGAAATTTTTATCCCCGTTTGTTTTATAGTCATCGATGAGATTTTTGATCTCTTCACGATGTTGTTGAAATTCAGGGTCGTTGGCACTTCTCTCTTTTTTGAGAAGGATAACTTTGATTGATTCATTGTCCGCAAACCCGTACTCTTCTGGAATGGTGATCGTTCCGTTATGGTTAATGGTTTCAAATTCGACTGCATACATCGCAACAACCTTTTTTATCCATTTTTTCAATTATAGCAAGAGTTTTTCTTTTTAGGGAAAACTCCGCCATTTTCAATACTTCACCGTCTCTTTTTTCGCTGGCGCCATCCGATCTTCCGTCCCGTCCACCATCCACTCGAACGCTTTGATATCATGTTTGCTCACCACCATATAGCGCCCCTGCGCCATCATGTTGTTGCTAGATGTAGCATGCCGGCGGTCGATCGTGAACGCCAGCATACCCCGCTCATCACCCCACCTTGATCTCGACGCGGGTGAGCTTTTCGGCATCGTTTGCCTTTTCATAGCTCTCGCACTGGGTTAACAATACTTGCACAATAGAGTATTCATGCATTAGCAGATTCTCGGTAACAACTCGCCATTTGGGGTCTCTAAAAATCGTGACGTCCCCCACGGGCTTTTGAGGATCACTTTTTGTGGATACTTTTGACTCACTTCACCCACCACCGAAGCCATAGCGCACACCTCAAACCCCTTGAGTATCTCCAGGGCTTGAAGCGCGTGATCTTTGTGGATCGCCAACACAAACGTCCCCTCATTCGCCAATGCCGTCGCTTCAAATCCCAGCATTTCACAGATCCCTTTGACCTCATCGCTCACGGGAATTTTTTCCTCTTCTACTTCGATACAGACGTTCGACTGTCTCGCCCACTCGTTGAGCACCGCCGCAACCCCTCCGCGCGTCGCATCGCGCATCGCCGTGATCCGCACCCCTGCATCCATGAGAGCTTTGACTTGCGGATAGAGCGAGTTACAGTCACTTTTGAGGGCACTGCTCATCTCCATCCCCTCACGCGCGGCGAAAATCGTCGCTCCGTGGCACCCGATGTCGCGATTGATGAGGATCACGTCCTCTTCGCTCACGTTATTCGAGCTGATCCCCGCTTGGACGATCTCACCCAGCCCTGTGGTGTTGATAAATATCTTATCCACGCTCCCCTTCGGTACCACCTTCGTATCGCCGCTGACCACGACCGCACCGTTAATAAGAAGCTCTTGTCTCATACTCTCGACGATCCGCTCCAGTAACTCTACCTCAAACCCCTCTTCGATGATAACGCTGCAAGTGAGATATTTGGGCTGTGCACCCATCATCGCGAGATCGTTACACGTACCGCACACCGCGAGCTTTCCGATGTCCGCCCCCGCGAAAAAGAGAGGACTCACCGTAAAACTGTCGGTACTCATCGCCAAATTTCCGATCACCGCCGCATCTTCGCTTCGTTCCAATATCTCGTTGTTAAAGGCTTTGTAAAATACCTTTTTGATCAGTTCGTTGTTCTCTTCGCCGCCGTTGCCTTGGGCTAATGTAATTGTTTTGGTCATTGGCTATCCTCATTTAGTTTATATGCGTCCAACTCAATTGCGAATACAGTGCGTTCGTAATTGGAAATACTCTGTTGTTTTCCATATTTATAACCTTTTAAACAAGTCCCAATTCTTCGGAGATGTCTTTGATGAGTTTGGAAAACGGTTTTTTTGATAAATCATCATTTTCATCTATAAGATTGAAAATATCTTTTTTGATTTGCTGGAACGGTATACCCGTTAGATTTTGCAATTCTTTTAAACGACTTTCTGGATAAAGTTCGGCATTTTGAATCATTTCAAAAACTATATCCTTGTGAACTCTATACCGCTCATCTAAATAAAGTTTTTCGATGTAATCTTTAAAATCATTAGAATAATTTTCTTTGAGAGGTATTTCTATATCTTTTTTGGATTTTATTTGTAAGTTTTGACACATTCCATCTAAAAAGAGTTTAAATTTTACTTTTTGCTCAAAATCGTATTTTTCTGAACTAGGTGCCAAATTAGTAAATTCAATAATTCCTTTTAATTTGGAATTACATGTATAACAACTAGGTACAAAATTATAGAGAGAAAGGGCTAGGTAGGGATAAGTTGATTTATCATAATAATGATCTAATGTAAATTTATTTTTCTTCTTACTCTTTGTATTGTAAGTATTTACAAAATCAATATTACAATAATAACATGTTGAAATATCGAGATGATTTTCAAAAAAAAGGCTTATTACATCTGGTTGTAAATCTGTATAATTAAATAAGAACTTTATATATTTATTTTCTTTTATTCCACCATTTGACTTTATTTGTTTTTTAATTTGTTGTATCTTTTCAAAATCACCAATAATCAAATCTTCCAAAGATATACTCATAAATAAACTTTCAAAATTACCTATTTTTAGAGACTTATAAATATCAAATAACTCTAGAGTACTAATCGTTTTTTTATTCTTATCAAGAGATATGTCTTTTAGCTCATCTCTAATCACATATTCTATTTTCCCATCTTTTTTAATACATTTAGAGTTTACTTTTTTACATACTTTTATATCAAATTTTTTATTTGCAATACTCGTATAATAAATATTGTTGTCAAAGCTCTTAGAATAATTAATTTTTAGCATTTTTCAAACTTTTCAAGGATTGTTTTCTTTTTTCAAGTTCAATTAACTCTTTATCAATTAAAGTTTTTTCATCAGAAAAAATCAGATGTAACTCGTCTAAATAATTGCCCATAATAGTCTTTAAAAATGGTTCACCTATGATTTTTTGGATATTTTCAAAGTCATCAATATTTTCTTTAAATTCTTGCTCAAGTTCTTCTATATTATTTTTACCTACTTGTACTTTCTCATAAAAATCTTTTATTGCTGTTATCTTCCCTCTCGCAAACTCCCCCATCAACCCTTTATCCATAAAAAAACCATGAGAAAGGAGCATGTGAATATTTGCACCGAATGTTTGTTCTGGGTCTTTGAAAGGAGAATCTTGTTTTCCATTTTTGAGAAATATCACGTTTTCTTTTGGTAAGTCTGAGAGGATAAAAGGAGAATGTGAAGAGATTATTATATTAAGTGGAACATTCAATTTTGAAAAAAACGGTATAAAAGTGTTTATAAGTTTTTTTTGCCATTTGGGATTTAGTCCTGTTTCAATCTCATCAAGAAAAATATTAATTGTATTTTCATTATGACTGAAAAAATGGGCATAGTATATAAGTGAATATACTAAACTAATGAAATTTTTCTCACCATAGCTCAAATCATTAAAACAAATATTATCTTTATTGTATGCATTAACTCTTATACAGGATGGTATAACTGGTAATACTTTGAGTATAGTTTTTGTATCATTCAACCTACGATTTAATATGTTATCATCGTTTAATATTTTTACGGCATCGATAAGCTTTGCAATTTCAACTACATCTACGTTAAGTCTATTTGCGTTTTCTTTTAGAGAGTCTGCAAGTTTAATATTTGAAGTTAATGTCATAAACTCTTCAATGTTCTCTAACAAATATTTAGTAAGCTTATAAACAGGAGGAACGACATCATTTTTGGGAATTTGTTTCTTTTGTTCAATGTAATTTTTTCTTAAATAGTCTTTGATGGAACCATCTTGAAAAAAATAGTCCTCAAATTCTTTAGTATCAAAACTTTCATTTGCAATAGACATTATTGAGGTAATAAAATAAGCATATAAACTTTTTAAGCTTAAATCATTGTAATTACTAAACAAAATCTCTTTTATTTTTTGATTATCATGTTTAATTAAGTACTCAGTATCATCTAAATTAAAAATAAAATCCACTTTTTGAGGAACAAAATTGAGCTTTGTATTATTGAGAAGTTGATTTAGTTTAAAATCAAAGTTTTTAATTTTCGAAACTTCTATCGACTTATACATTGTCAGAACAGCATTGTTTTCTAACTTTTTAATGTCAATCAAACCCTTTTTCTTAGATGGAAAAGCATAAATATTTAATGTGTCTGGTTTAAAATCCAAATCATAAATTGCACCATATTGATCTTTTAAACCATCACTAATATAATCAAGAAAGAAAGAACTTACTAACTCAATCGAGGGATTATAAAAAATATTGTAGCAGTCTCTTTTTTTAAATTTAGAGTTATAAAAATAATATTTTTTATACTCACATCCAACACAATTTTCTTTTATACCATTATCATTGGTATTGATCTTATCAAATCCTATATTTTCTGTACTGAAATATTCAATAGCAATACACTTTGTTTCATTGTCATAAATCAATACCCAAGATTTACTTGTATCTTCGGCATCTTTTTGCGAAGCACTATAAAATAAAAGCATCAATTGCTCAAGAATACTACTCTTACCACTCCCATTTTCCCCAACAATCGCGGTAACATTGATATTTTTTGGAAATATATGAACATACTCTTTGTTTTCATCAATCGTTAATTCATTTTTCTCAGGGTCATAATCACATCGATACCGCCCGCTAAAATTAAATCCCTGATGTTTTATATTTTTGTATTTTTCAACCCATAAATAGACTAATTCCATTCAATCTTCCCTCTATTGTTCATCATCCAACACTTCCCAATGCCCACTTTTCAAACTACCGACCCTTTGAAGTCGCCCTTGCTCTTTGAGTGTTGCCATATCTCTTTTGATGGTTTTATCGCTTACTTTTAATCGCTCGGCTATCTGTATCGACGTGATCTCTTTGTTTTTTTCGATCAGTTTTAGAATCTCATTCAAACGATTTTTAGGGACATTTCTAGGGACATTTTTAGGGACACTTTCATTCGAAGCATTTTTCAATGTTTTGAGTATAATCTCCAACATAAATTCTATAAACGGTGTACTCTCTCCCGCACTTCCCGAAGCTTCCAAAGCCTTATAATACGATGCTTGATGTTCTCGAACGACACTCTCTATGGGGATAAATCCGAAAATCTTTTTGTACTGGTTCAATATAACACTCTGCCAAAGTCGTCCCACCCTGCCGTTACCATCTTCGAACGGATGGATAAACTCAAACTCATAGTGAAAGACACAGCTAACAATGAGAGGATGATCTTTGGTGTTTTGTAACCATTCAAATAGATTTCCCATGAGTTCAGGTACAGCTAAAGCAGGCGGAGCAACATGGGTCACACCATTTTGATCGCCAACACCTACGTTAGTATGTCTATAACTTCCCGCACTGGATACAAGTTTTTCCATCATCAGTTTATGTGACAAGAGGAGATCTTTTTCTTTTTTATAGACGTAATTATCAAAATGCTCATACGCTTTTATCGCCCCTTGTACCTCGGCGATCTCTCTCATCGTCCCTAAAACGGTTATGCCGTTTATAACATTCGTCACTTTCTCTTCGCTAAACGTATTGCCCTCTATCTGCAAGGTTCCCGTAATACTTTTTACACGATTTTTTTTACGAAGTTTCGGCGTTTTTAAATTGGTTTCTATGTGCTTAATATCCGTTATGATTTCAACAATATCACTTACTAAAGAGAGCATTTTAGAGGTGATCGTAAACGGCGGTTGATAACTCATACCAAATTCCCATATTTGTACAAAAGCAAAGCCTTATGCCGCCGTTTCACTCCACCGCGCCACTTCTACGGTTACCTGTTTCTCTCGTGCGGATTCTACGATCTTTTCGAGTTTCGCCGTCGTATCATCGCTCAGCCACTCCTCGCCGCACTGCGAACACACCTGCGCAGGTACATCACGTACAACGACTACGCCAAATCCTAAATCGACGGTAAAAGTACTCATACCATCGACAATGTGTCCTTTACATAATGGGCAGTTATTCATCGTTTTTTCCTTGTTTTAAAATCGTTTTCAAATTCTTCGTTGTTCGGATGATACGCCGTGATGATATAACACGTTTCACCCTCTAATGCCATCACGATGTGTAACGGCTCACTCACTAATTCATATACCAAAAACTGGGAAAAGGATAATCGTTCGGATACGATTCGATGATCTCACCATATTGAGCACAATGGATAATCTCCTCGCGTCCAATAGAACGCTCCATCATCCGCTGAGCTGCATGTTTACGCCAAATAAATTGAGTAATATTACACATTATTTCTCTTTCATCGTATTGTCCACTATTATACCAAATTCCAATATTTTCATATTTACCCCATATACTGGTATATTTTATACCAGCATACTATAGAATTTTATAGATTATCTCGAATCTCTACTTGCAAATTCCCATACTTATAATACGCCGAACACGCCCCCTCAGAACTCACCATACAGCTTCCCACAGGACTGCTCGGTTTACACGCGGTGCCGAAGATACTACACTGCGGAGGGGAGGCTTTCCCTTTTAAGATGTCGCCGCAGATGCAGAGTTTGTGATCGTCAATCTCCTCTTTGGGCAACACGGCATCATACATCTTTTCGGCGTTGTAGCGATCATACTCGCTCCGCAGACCCATCCCGCTTTGGGGAATATCACCCAATCCGCGCCAGCGAAAGTCCACTTTGTGGAAGTATGTATCATTCAATGCTTGGGCTTTGAGATTCCCCTCACGCGTTACGGCACGTTTGTACTCCACCTCGAGTTCGCATCGATTTTCGATAAATTGTTTGACGATCATGCTGATCGACTGCATCACGTCCACCGGCTCGAATCCGCTGACGACGACGGGTTTGCCCCAATCGCGCGGAAACTCTTCGTAGATTTTGCTTCCGCTGATAACGCTGACGTGGGAAGGTCCTAAAAACGCATCGATGATACACGCCTCGTCGCTGATCAGAGCGCGCATCGGTTCGGGCACCGTGACGTGGTTGACGTGCAGGAGGATGTTTTTGACATCTTGGCGGATCACCGTGTCTAAAAGTGCCGCGGTCATCGGGGTCGTCGTCTCAAATCCGATGGCAAAGAAGATGACCGTTTTATCGGGGTTCTCTTGGGCGATTTTGAGACAATCGAGCGGTGAGTAGACGAAACGGACATCCGCCCCCTTACTCCGTGCATCTTGCAAACTTCCGTTGCTTCCCGGAACTTTGATCATATCGCCCAGCGTCACCAAAATAACGTTCTCTTGCATACTCAACACATAGGCATGGTCAATCCGCTCTTTGGGCATGATGCACACGGGGCATCCCGGACCGTGGACGAAATGGATGGTGGAGGGGAGCAGTTGAAGGATGCCGTATTTCATGATGGTGTGGGTATGTCCGCCGCATACCTCCATGATATTGATCGGATGCGGGAGTTTTTGAGCATCTGCGGCGATAATCTTCGCGTAGGCTTTTATCGTATCGGCATCTCGAAAGTCATCATAGAGATTTTTGAGTTCCAGCCCCATCTCAGGCTCCGCCGTTCGGACAATTGTCACTCTCTGCTATCGCGGCTAGTCGCTCTTGTTCATCCATAACGTCCAATATTTCCCGATAGACTCTGAGCGATTCGAGGGCATCTTCTTCATCGATTTTGTTCATGATAAATCCGATATGTAGGAGTACGTAATCGCCGATAGCGACTGTCCCCTCTTCCATCAAATCAAGTCCTGCAGTGCGCTGAACCCCCATCGTATCGACGGTTGCGGTATTGGTTTCGGGATCGATTTTGACCACTTTAGAGGGGATCGATAAACACATAATCAGTTTCTCATCTTTCGCTTAAATTCGATCCACTCAATCACCCGTTTTACCGAAGCTTCATCATTGATGTTGACTTCCAAAATATCGACATTGGGTTTGATCTTTCGCGCTTCGGCTTTTTCACGCTCGATATCGTATTTGAAATACGGTAACAGATCGGTTTTCGTGATCAGGATCAGATCGGCAGTGCGGAACATCACCGGATATTTGGCAATTTTGTCCTCCCCCTCAGGGATCGAGACAAGGACGATGTTGAGATGCGATCCCACATCGTAGCTCGCAGGGCAGACGAGGTTCCCGACGTTTTCGATAAAGCAGACATCCAGTGGAGCTAAGGGCAAATCGTGGAGCCCTTTGTGTACCATAAACGCGTCCAAATGACACGCACTCCCCGTCTGAATTTGCACCGCAGGAATCCCTTTGGCGATAAGACGATCGGCATCGCGCGACGTCTCCAAATCCCCCTCGATCACTCCGAATTTAAAGGGTGAAATCTCTGCCATCGCTTCTAAAAGTGCCGTTTTACCGCTTCCCGGTGAGCTCATCAAATTAATCGCCAGTACTCCGTGCTCGTTAAAATGCTCACGGTTGTGGACCGCTTCCCGATCGTTTTTATCCAAAATTTTCGTAATGACGGAGATCGTTTTCGGGTCATTCAGCTGAGGATTTTGGTGAAGCGTCTCGTGTGCCGCCTGATGGGTGTGAGAGTGTTTATCATCATGGTGGTGATCGTCGTGGGTATGCGTATATTCGTTGCCGAATTCGTCGACATGGGTATGGGAGTGATGATCGGTGATCGAACAGCCGCAATCTTTACACATTAATAAAATCTCCTTGTTATTATCATCTGATGTTACGCACTTTACGGGCATAGCCCGTAAAGTGGCAGGGACTAGAGTCCCTACAACCCCCTAAAGCTACCCGCATCTTCCGGATGCGGGAGAATAATTCCCCTTTTCGCACTTGCTAAAGCAAGGTGCGTAAGGTCCGTTATCATTTTAAACGTCGCAGAAAAAAATTTCAGGTTACGCCAACAACATATTTCCGCCGACGAGGATAGAGATGACCCCCACCGCCGTAAATACGCGCCGTACGTTTTTGATCGTCGTTAATATATCTTTATTAATCCAAAAAATAACCAAACCGAAGGAAAAAAAGACAACCATCACCCCCAATACAAAGGCAAAAACCATCGAAAAATCGACGACCTGTCCCTGAAGCACCCCTAACGTTACCAGCATGCCGCGCACTCCTCCGATCCCCATCAACACCCCCACACCGAACGCCGAACTGCCGGAATATTCGTGTTTGTGTTCATCCCCGAACCAGATATGGACGTGTTTTTTCCCCTCATGGGTATGAGATTTCATATGGATCTTGTTTCGAAAGACCATGCTCAGCAGATAGACGCCGACCGAGACGATCACGCTTGAGGCGATGATATCGCCGTATCCCAAGATCTCGGGGGGGATGGCCGTATGCATCATGATCTTTGCAAAGACGAACAGCATAATCCCATGCCCGATCGCAAACGCTCCTACGCTCAGAAAGGTTTTTTTGGTCTCTCTGCCGATGGAGAAATCGGCGATTGCGCTCAGATGATCGGGCCCGAAGGCATGCAGGATACCGTACCAGAAAATAACGATCAACCCGAGTTCCATGATCCCCCCATTTATGATGAATAATCATTCAGTAGGGATGATTATAGGACAAATGGGTAAAAAGATTATAAAATAGGCAGGTTCTTATACAGTTTCAGAACCCATCTCTCTCCCCATCCGCTACAATAGCTCTCATGAAAGCGCTTGAGCACTGTATCTACTGTTCCCAGCCTCTCTACCGGCTGAACGACGGAATGGTCAAATGCAGCAGCTGCAAAAAAAAGTACAGTCCGAAAAAATATCTCAACGATCTACAGATCATCCATGCATTTTGTGACGATCTCTCAGCCCTCCGCGTCTCCCGAATGCTCCGTATCAACTATCTCACCGTCAAAAAACGGTTTGACCGGTTTCGATGGCTCATCGCCGCCTATCAGGAGGAGTGCTACCTCTCCCGGAAGTGCGAGGTGAGCGAATACGAGGAGTATTTCTATCTCGAAGCGAACAAACGGCACGACCCGAAATCGATTTTCGACGCCCATAACTTTTTGACGTTTGATTACGGAGGTCTCATCTATACCCTCCTAATGCCCTCGCTTCAGCGCCACAAAGAGCAGTTTCTGGCCGACGGACTCGAAGAGAGCTATTACAAAGAGTTCAACAAATACATCCGTCTCAATCGCATTGCCAAACTTCAGCACCGCGAAAACCGGATCACCCGTTTCTGGGAGTTTTTCGAACACTTTATCCTCCGCTACAAAGGGGTGAGCGACGAGTTTTTCCCCTACTATCTCAAAGAGGCCGAATTCAAATTCAACCATCCCCAGCAGCGGCAGCGGGAGATTCTCGAAAAACTGTGGCTGGGTTTAAAGAGTTGATGCGTCAGGTCAGTTTTTTAGATAAAATAGCTCCTATAATCAAATTTTAGAGCCTGAAAAGGGGAGAATGTGAACACTAAAATGGCGAAAAAGATGATCCTTATCTATGCGATAGCGACACTCACCGCTCTTAATGCCGATCCATTGGAAACCTCCCCCGGTTGCATACGACCGATCAAACCCGTAAAATTTACCAACAATAATCAAGTAGAGCAATTTAATGCAGAGAGTCAACGCTACAAAACCTGTATCGATACCTTCATCGCCCAACATAAAGAGAATATTCAGCGCAGTACCGATGCTATCAACAACACTATTAAAGAGTGGAATAGCTTTGTGACGACTACCAATACTAAAAAAGATTCTCCCTTCCCCATCCAAGGAAAAACGGGAATAAGCGAAGGGGGTTCTCATAATGTAGGTTACCGTGATCCTACACAATTTACAACAGGCTTTAGCTTTTAGCTGATGTTATGCACTTTCTGGGCAAAGCCCAGAAAGTGGCAGGGACAGATGTCCCTACAACCCCCTGAAGCTACCCGCATCTTTCCGATGCGGGAGATTACTAACCTATTTCGCCCCTTTTGAAAAAGGTGCGTAAGGTCAGTTTCTTATTATTTAACTCGTTTAATGCTATTATTTAGATTCAAAATACATGTGTTTAGGAAAACTTTATAAGATGAAAAAAGCACAAACTTTAGAAGATATGTATAACAGTTTTGAATTCAACAGACCATTAAATGAAAATGAATATGATTTTTTTGAAAACATTTATGATGCCAAATTGACAAGATTTATAAGTGATGTAAAAAGAAATAAAATGCATCAAAACATTTTTTTCATTGCCGGACAGCGCGGTAATGGAAAAAGTACCATTTTAAATAACCTAAAAAATAAAAATCAAGCTTTTGAAGAGAGCTATGAAATTCGTCATATTCAGGCTATGGAGGTCTTTGATATCTCTGAAGTGGATATCGTAGACATTTTACTGGTTATCGGATTTGACCTGATAGACAACAATAAACTAGACGGTGCCAAGACGAAAGAGTTGCGAGATAAATTTGAAAAAAAACTCCAAGAACTTCAAGAATTAAGCTCAGGGGAGCTGGAAAAAACATCTTCCGAAGCAAGCTCTACGTTAAAACAAGGGAGTGTAGAAGGCAGCCTCTCTACAAAAGCAAACTTTTTTTCATACTTCAGTGCAGAGTCCAAACTGAGTGCTATCTACAAAACAGACAAACACATCCGTGAAGAAGCCAAAAAAAGATACCGATTTAAAACCAAAGATTTACTCAACACCATCAACTCTCTGATTGATGCGTACAAAAGATTGTCTAACTCTCCAAAAGAGATTTTACTGATACTGGATGGATTAGAAAGATTATCGAATATTGATAATATCAATAAAATTTTTACCGAAGACATAGCTCTTTTACGTGATGTAAAATGTTTTAAAATCATTACTATGCCGTTGTATTTAAAAGAGGTTATTGATATTAATGATATAAAACCTATCGATTTTACGATGGAAATCAAAGACGGAAAAATTAAAAATATTGATAAATTAAAAGTGCTTATTGAGAAAAGAATCGAGAACAGTGCACTTATGACACCCGAAGCGATCGATTTGGCCGTCCAAATGAGCGGTGGGAATATCCGACAGCTGTTAGAGATCATACAAAGAGCATCAACGGAAGCGATCGATATATTCGAAACCGATAAAGTAGATGTCGATGAAATTAAAAGTGCCATGGAAATCTTAAAAGGTCACTACGCCTCTCGGACACAGATCAATTCAGACTTTTTAAAGAAGATAAAAGAGACACATAAGATCGAAAATGAAGAAGATTACTCATCGTTGGCAAAGACGATCAAAGACGGTTTGGTATTTGCCTATTTTAACGGAACCGTTTATTATGACATCAACCCTATCATCGCAGAGAATTTAAACTAAAGCGATGCAATCACTCCTCCCCCAAGACAGAGTTGCCCTAAAAAGACTTGAATCCGATATCAAAAGGGTTTCAAATGCCAATGGGATATTGTTGGTCGGCGTCGATACGCAAAGATTAGCCGATGAGTTTCAAGAGCACCTTATAACTAATTTTGCTCTCAAATTTTTTACTTTTGAAAATGAAATTTTACGAGAATTAGCCAACAACGAGTGCTATAATAAAAATGATTTTTTTCTTGCCAATATCTATGGTCATAACAATCCAAAGGCTGTTGTCGCCGGATTACAGTTTCAAAGAGATTTCATCTATCTCAAAAATATAAAGATAGTGGTCATTCTCTCAAACGAACTGCTGGAATACCTCAAGTGTGAAGCCGGAGACTTGTTCTCTACGGTAAAATTTTCGTACTCGTTTAATGACCACTCTTTTTCATATATCCCTGAAGTAAAAGACGAAAAACTACAAAAAGCCATAGCTGACTACGAAAAGTATCTACTCTCCGATCTCAAACACAATAATATTCTTTATGATTTAACAACAAATATTGCTTTGGAAGCCCACAATATAGGTAATTTCAATCTCGCTTTGGAATACTTCAACCTCTCATTAAGCTACACCAATAATCATAAGGGTAAAAAAGCATACACTTTAGGCAACATAGGGATGACCTATAATAATCTTGGGAATTATCAGAAAGCTTTAAAATTTCAACGCGAAGCATTGGACTTACACAAAAAAATGAAAGATAAATATGGAGAGGCTAATTCACTCTCTAATAGTGGGAATGCTTACTCCGGTCTTGGGATGCTAAAAGTTGCATTGAAGTCCTTCAATGACTCTTTAAAGATTTATAAAGAGATTGATGACAAAAACAGCATCGCAATTTCATTAGGAAATATTGGAAATATATACTTCAAGTTAGGCGAATATAAAACTGCTTTACAATACCAGAATGATGCGCTAACAATACATAAAGAGATTGGTGATAAAAGCGGTATTTCAGCTTCGTTAGGAAGTATCGGTAATATTCATATGGGATTAGGTGAGTTTGAAATGGCTCTACAACACCAAAATGACGCGTTAAAGATAGAAAAAGAGTTCGGGGATAAAAATGGAATTGCTATAGCATTAGGAAATATTGGAGCTATCTATCAAAATTTAGGAGAATTTCAAACTGCTCTGCAGTACATAAATGATGCTTTGAAAATTCACCAAGAAATCGGTGATAAGCATGGAATTGCTACAGTATTAGGAAATATTGGCAAGCTATATCTTGAATTAGAAGAATTTAAAGCTGCAATGGAATACCTAAATGACTCTTTAAAAATTGAAAAGGAGATCGGCAATAAACTTGGGATTGCTTCGATATTAGGAAGTTTTGGAAATGTTTATCAAGGATTACAAGAATTTGAAACCGCTTTAAAATATCAAAATGATGCTTTAAAGACTTATAAAGGGACTGGCGATAAAAGCGGTATTTCAGCTTCGTTAGGAAGTATCGGCAATATCTATAGGGAGATGCAAGAGTTTAAAATCGCTCTAAGATACCAAAACGATGCTTTAAAAATTAAAAAAGAGATCGACGAAAAAAACGGCATTGCCAATATATTGGGCAATATCGGAGACACCTATCTAAAAGCTGGCGATTATGAAAATGCTCTTAAATATTGTCATGAAG
Source organism: Sulfuricurvum sp. (assembly GCF_023229695.1). Classification (GTDB taxonomy): domain Bacteria; phylum Campylobacterota; class Campylobacteria; order Campylobacterales; family Sulfurimonadaceae; genus Sulfuricurvum. The sequence continues at coordinate 28,998 of NZ_JALNYS010000015.1, read as the reverse complement.
CTCTGAAAATATCCAAGGAAAATAAATACATCTATTTAGAAGCCGAAACCTTAAAAGACATAGCCAAAATCCATAAACTGCAACATAATCCCAAAGAAGCCAAAACGCACTATCTCCTTAGCCGACATCTCTTTGAAGCGATGAAGTTAGAGAAAAAAGTGGAAGAGATACGTAAAGAGATAGAAGCACTTTAAACCCATTAATCACCGCATCCATTATGAATCCCCCACCATACTTGTCCGAGCGCAATCGATCCGTCATTGATCGGGGTGTCGCACTGGGCATAAAACTCTCGATCTCCGAAGCCATGGATCAACATACGGATCACCTCCCGGTTTTGGAAGACCCCGCCGCCGATGACAACTTTTAGAGCCGGATACCCATCGGCAATTTTGACAATGATCGCAGCAACGGTGGAAATAAAACGTCCGGCGATCTCTTTTTTGGCCGCTTCTTTATCAACGGTGTTGTGTTCGATGTCGATGATCTCACCGATCATCTCCGTCACATCGATCTCCCCCTCCCTCAACGCAAATCCAAACGGCGTATAGGGGCGATCCTCGACGTAGCTCTCCATTACCAGTCCCCCCTGCCCCTCATAATCAAGAGTCTGGATAAATCCCCCCAGCGACGCAACCGCGTCAAAAAGGCGCCCCATCGAACTGCTCATCGGGGAATTAATCCCTTTTTGCCACATATGGTGCATCTGCCGTATTTCGTGACTCATAAACGCCTCCGCACACGGGGAGTTCAGGCAAAGCACCTCATCGAGGGTGAAGCGTTCAAACAGCAGCGACAATCCGATCCGGCGGGGTTCTTTGATCGCCCTCTCTCCGCCGATCAGAGCAAAGGGTTTGAGGGTGTAGATCCGCTCATACCCGTGAAGATCGGCGATCATCACCTCTCCCCCCCATATACGGCCATCCTCCCCGTACCCGGTCCCATCATACGCAAACCCGACCACTTTTTCCCTCAGACCGTACTCCGCCATGCAGGCCAAAATATGGGCATAATGGTGTTGAATAAAAACTTTTTCCTTAACCGTTGCAGAAACAACGTAGCGGCTGGAGCTGTAATGCGGGTGGAGGTCTCCGATAAGACGGCGCGGAATGAAATCGTAAAATCGTTTCAGAGTTTTGATTGTCCGCTCAAAATAACCGTCCGCTTCAAGCGATCCCAGATCGCCGATGTGCCCTCCGAGGAGCACCGTCTTCTCGGCCGCGACCGCAACGGCACTTTTTTGGTGAGCCCCGACCGATAAGGTCGGGATATCGATAGGCTTCTCTAACGAAAGCGACCACGGAGCCGCCCCCCTCCCCATCCGAAGCGTCACTTTTCGCCCCTCAACAACCTGTATCACCGTGTCATCGAGAGCATTGACGATGGTACGGTTGTGGTCAAGTATTCCGTCCACAACATCACCTAACAACGCTACAATCTCCTCTTGACGGATGATGATCGGCTCTTCGGAGCGGTTCGCGCTCGTCGCGACGAGGGGGAAATCGATATGCTCAAACAAAAGACGGTGAAGCGGAGTATAGGGGAGAAACGCGCCGATACGGCGAATTAGCGGAGCGACGCGGGGACTGAGGATCGTATTGGACAGGGAGCGTAGAATCACGATCGGCTTTATCTCCCCCTCGATCCATGCCGCTTCCTCCTCATCGACCGCAGCGCATTCGCGAATCCGCTCCAGTGACGCAAACATCACCGCAAGCGGTTTGCCGGGGCGGCGTTTGCGCAGCCGCAATTTCTCGACCGCCGCATCGGAGGTCGCATCGCACATCAGATGAAATCCCCCCAGCCCCTTGAGGGCGATGATTTTCCCCTCATGCAGCATCCTCGCCGCCGATTCGATCGGATTACCTGTAATCACTTCTCCATTTTTATCAAAAAATTGTAACTGTGGACCGCATTTCGGACAACTTATGGGTTCGGCATGGTAGCGGCGCGATTCGGGATCGCTGTACTCCGCAGTGCATTCGGGACACATGACAAATTTTTTCATGGAGGTTCGGACGCGGTCGTAGGGGGGAGTCTGGATAATCGTATACCTCGGACCGCAATCGGTGCAGTTGATAAAGGGATAGCGGTAGCGGCGGTTCGCGGGATCATCCATCTCCGCCTCGCACGCCCGGCAAAGCGCCGTGTCAAGCGGAATCACAGCCGTACCGGGCCCCTCAATACTTTCACGGATTTCAAAATCGGCATAGCCCAAAGGATCGGCATCCGTGATCTCGACAAAATCCATTCGGGCACGATCAGGGTAAGCACAACGAAGCGCGGCGGTAAAATCATCCAGATTTTCCCCCTCCGCATCGATATAGACCCCCTCTGCCGTGTTGGTCACATACCCTTTGATCCCGCAACGCTTCGCTTCACGATAAACGAAGGGGCGAAAACCGACCCCCTGTACACGGCCGCGTACCGTAATAACGATCCGTTTAGAGATAGATCCCGCCGATGACTCCATTTTCTCTCCCGATCGGAAAACTGCGTGCCGCTAACGGCGACGTGTTTTTGAGATTGCGCATCATGCGGCTGTAGAGACTCTGGTTTGCGATCGCCGCTCCGCAGATCACCGTCTCTTGTGCTTTTGAACGCTGTTTCAATTCGGTGAGTATATCACCAAAATAATCCCCCAGCGACTCAAAGATCGAATAACATAAAAGGCTCTTCGGGACATCGGCCAAAACATAACTCAGGATGCTCGCCAAAAAGACGACGGGGTCGAAACGGCTGTCGGTGCTTTTGATGTCGATCTGCGTCCCCCCCTTGCCGTTAAAACGGAGCGATTCGCGCATCAACGCATCCAACGAGGGGTGATCGAGACCGATGATCATCGCGGCCGCTTCAAACACGCTGCACGGAGCCGATTCGATCTTCTCCAATGCGGCAAACACCTCGGGGCGTTTATGGCGGCAGTTTTCGACCAAACGCTCAGACCCCTCGCGCAGCCTCTTCAGCGATTCGATGAGCGACGCATGGTGAAACGTGATCGAGGGGACCGCACGGACCAGACGCTTGCCGTTGTAGTACAAAAACGAGATGCTCTCATCGAAATGGACCCCGACCGCACTGCAAGAGAGGGCGTCATGTTCGGCAAGGACCGCCATGAACGACCCCTCATCCTGAGAAAAATCGCGGCGGTTCGAATGGTTCAGCTCAAACGGCTCCCCCTCCAAAACCGACAGACGGCTCCCCGCAGCCGAAGCGAACCGTCCCGTCTGATCGATAAGCTCCCCCCCGCCTTGTGCGACATAGACCAATCCATGGGCGACGCTGAGGGTCGGATGGGCGGCAGGAAAGTGTGCCGGAAAGGAGACCCGCTCCCCTTTCTGGATAAAACGGACCTCTTTGTTGACGAAGAGGTGCAGATCGCTTTGGACATTCGTCTCCGGATCGAACGTCATCTCGGCATCATAGCCCTCAAAATTTTCCGTATAGCTGACCACACCGATGCCCGCTTCGCGAAGCTCCCGTGCCAGCAGAAGGGCAAACCCGTCATCGGGGCATTTGACATCCCGGCTCTCCCCCAGTATCTGCTGAAGGGCTTCGTCTTTGAGTGCCGTGTGGAGGATCGGCCGCTCGATGGCCGTAAGGGCATTTAGCTCCTCATCAATCACCGCCAGATAGTCGGTGATTTTTGTCATATCGCAGATCATGAGGGTCTCCGCCTCCCGAGTGCACAACTCATACCGCCGCTTTCCGAGGGTACTTTTGATACTCACTTTTTTCCCTTGCGAAATGAGGTGTGCGGCATGTTTGAAAAGGCGGCGGTATTCGACGCTGCTGCGGGCGCTCATCCCCTCAAATCTTACCGGGATCGGACATTCGTTGCAGCTAATCTGCGGATACCCCTCACGAAACCCCGCTTCCTTAGCCTCTTCTTCACAGGAGGGGCATGCACTATGAGAGGAGAGACGGGTATTTTCCCTGATATACGGATAATGTTCAAAAAAGGCATATTGACCGCCGCAGTGGTTGCAGGAGGTAAAGGGGTAATAGTAGCGCGCACCGGCAGGATCAAGCATCTCGCGGGTACAGGAGGGGCACAAACCGAGGCCCAGAGGCAAAGCGCGTTGCGCACCGCTCTGCTCATCCACCGCTTCATCATCGAACGCGTGGGTCACCGAACCCAGAAAGATCGACGAAGGGGCGGATGAAGAGAGAATCTCCATAAAAGACTCAAGAGCCCCGCTGCGCTCATCCAAAGCGCAGACAACTGAGTTTTTCTCTTTGATGATCCGGGCATTGATCCTAACTTTGCGGGCAAGCGCACCCAAATACCGGGGATAAAGAAGCTGATGCGACGCATCGGCGAAACGGAGAATAAATGCCATAGGTTAAAATGCCGCCATCGTCGGATTGGCGTAGGCATTGATAATCCGGTTCAACGATTTGGCCTCCTCTTTCGGCGTAGCCTCGACTCCCGCATCGCGCAATACCCCCAATACGGTTTGGATATAGGGGTCAAACTGCCCTTTGACCCGATCGGTGAGATCAATGACGACGCTTTGGATATCGTGCGGGATGATCCCGACGACGCTGACGTCCGCCATTTTATCGAGTAGGGAACAGATCTCCAGCATCTCGACCACCTCCACCTCATGGGCCGTCTGGCGATAGCTCCCCAGCCCCATCAGCGCATCGGCGGGAAGATGGTAGATACTGCCGGCCTCATCGTCGATCGTCACGGTATCGAGGATAATGACCCGATCGTACGACTGGTAATAGGTCATCAGTTTGAATCCCAAAACACCGCCGTCGATGATATCGATCGGGGGATTGAACGCAAAGTTCTCTTCGAGGTATTTTCCCGCATAAACCCCTACCCCCTCATCCATAAACAAGATATTTCCGACACCCACGACCACTGTATTTGACATCAATTCCCTTTTTTTACAAACTTGGTACCGCCGATAACGATGGCAATATCACCCTCTTTCCAGAAGATCGTTCTCCAGACCTGATAATAGACATGGAACATCACCCATGCCACGATCCACCACATCGTCATATGGTGGGCGATCCGTACCTCCATGTTTCCGCCGAATACGACCAGCGTCCAGTCGGTCGCCAGATGGAGCATCAGCGGCCACCATGCGCCGATACTGCTGATTCCCGATTCCAACCCCTGCACGTACATCTGCAACCCGCTGAGGAGCATAAAGATAAGCATCAGGTGCATGATAGCGAAATAAACGGCGTTAAAACTGTCACCGTGTTCTGAACTGAACTCTTTTTTCCGGTTGAGGGTCAAAAGATTGATGAAAACCTGTCCGAACTCCCGGATATTGTCGAGTGAAGGGATCAGTTTTTTGTACGCTTTTTCAAAACGGCTGAAAAAGTAGAGATAGGCGACGACGACCGAGGTGATGTCGAGGAGAATCGCCCCCATCAGATGGATCCACCGGTTCCACGCCATGACGTATTTGTCCACCGCCGGGTCGGCGATAAAACTCTGATAATAGGGATGGGCGATATAGAGGCCCGTGATCACCGCCGCGATAACGGAGATGACATTGACCCAGTGGATGATGCGCATCGCGCCGCTCATCCGCTTGACTGTTGTATAGGTGTTTTTCATTTCAGCCCCCTTAGACGGCGCAGAGGGTATCGACCCGATAGACCCCGAGTTCTTTCCCTTTCGTATCGACAATATGAACCGCACACGCGATACACGGGTCAAAACTGTGGATCGTACGCAAAATCTCCAGAGGCTGGTCGGGATCGGCGACCTTTGTCCCGATCAGGCTGGCCTCATAGGCTCCTCTGCGCCCTTTGTAATCGCGCGGGGCGGCGTTCCAGGTAGAGGGGACGATCGCCTGATAATTGGCGACTTTCCCCTCCTCGATCCGGACCCAGTGTCCCAGTGCGCCGCGCGGCGCTTCGGCCATACCGTATCCGCGCGCGCTTTTGCTGACGACATTAAAATCGAACTCCGTCCAGGTACGCAGGTCGCCCGATGCGACGTTTTTAGCCAATTCATCGACCCATTCGACCATCACATCGGCCATCAGCTCCGTCTCGATCGCCCGCGCCGCCGTCCGTCCGACGGTGGAGAACAACACCCCGATCGGGAGATTTCCCTTCTTGAGGAATGTCGTGACGTATTGGGTGATCCGCTCGTCTTTTGCGGCGACACCGACCACCATACGGGCCAACGGTCCCACCTCCATCCGGGTATCGTCGTAGATCGGCGATTTGATCCAGCTGTATTTTTTATCGGTGTCCAGATAGGCGATCCCGTTCTCTTTTTTACCGAATCCGGTGTAGTTCGGGATCGTCTGACCGTCATACGGATGGAGCGGTTTGCCCCCCTCATACCACGAGTGGGTGACGTCTTCGGCGATCTTCTCCTGCTCCAGCGGAAGGAGTTTGGAGATATCTCCGCCGATGACGATTCCGCTAGGAAACAGCAACGCCGATTGATAAAACCCGGTGTCATCCAGACGGAAATCTCCGTAGCTCAGATAGTTTTTCAGACCCGCGCCGGTCCCCTCAAGCGCCTCGTCGGCATACATCGTCCCCGCCATATAGACATCGGGAAGATAGGCCCGTTTGATGAAATCGCGAAACTTCATCAGCAGCTCTTTAAAGAGGGCGATACGGGCCGGGTTCTGGATATCCTGTACACAGGTCACCCCGCCGACGACGATGCTTTGCGGATGGGGGTTCTTACCGCCGAAGATCGCCTGCATCTTGGCCGCATCGCGCTGAAGGTCAAGCGCTTCGAGATAGTGCGATACCGCTACCAGATTTTGTTCGGGGGTCAATTTATAATGCTTGTTCCCCCAGTACCCTTTGGCAAACGGTCCGAGACGCCCTTGTTTGACAAACTTGGTCAGCCGCTCCTGCACCCCTTTATAGACTGAGACGCTATCGCCCCACGCATGTACCCCGGCAACACCGGCCCATTTCTGAGCCTCGGCAACCGCTTTGGCCGGATCGGCTTCGAGCGCTTTGGTGATATCGACCCAATCCAGAGCGTGCAAATGGTAGAAATGGACGACGTGGTCATGCAGGTACAACGCCCCTTGGATCAGGTTTCGGACGATCCGGGCATTTTTCGGGATCGTGACGTTAAACGCATGTTCGACCGCTTCGATACTGCGCTGATAATGGGTCCCCGTACAGACACCGCAGATACGCATCGCCAACAATCCGCAGTCGCGGGGATCGCGCCCTTTGAGGATCTCTTCGATTCCGCGAAACATCGTTGAAGCGCTATAAGCGTCAACAATCGTATTGTTCTCATCAATCACCGCCTCGATACGCAGGTGTCCTTCGATACGGGTTATCGGATCGATTACAATATGTTTACTCATTATGCTTCTCCCTCATCTGATTTTTTTCCGGCAACGGCGCTTGCCGCAGCGTGAATCCCGATACCGACGGCCGTAGCGCTGAGCAAGCCCAGACCGAACTCATCCACACTCTTCTCTACGCCGCCCGTAGGGGCTTTGATGTGAGCATCCGCCATGGGACGCTCATACGCGTATTTATCCCAAAAATCGGGCTCCGAACACCCGATACATCCGCGTCCGACCCCGATCGGCCAGTTGACCGCTTCGTTGTAGCGGACGATGGAGCAGTTGTTAAAGGTCATCGGCCCTTTGCACCCCATCTTATAGAGACAAAAATTGTTTTGTGCCCCCTCATCGCCCCACTCCTCGACATACTCGCCCGCATCGAAATGGGCGCGGCGTTCGCAGTTGTCGTGGATGCGATAACCGAACGCAAACTTCGGACGCAGAAGCGAATCGAGTTCCGGAACCTGTCCGGTCATGACGAAATGCAAAATCACCCCCACCATATTGGCCGGATTGGCCGGACAGGCGGGGATATTGATGATCGGTTTGCCTTTGATCACCTCCATCACCCCAACCGCTCCGGTCGGATTGGGGGCGGCGGCGGGGACACCGCCGAACGTCGCACAGCTTCCGACCGCGACAACCGCCGCCGCATCGGCGGCCACACGGAGCAGGTGCGCTTCAAAGGTCTCACCGCTTGCCCCGATCGTACACCACTCTTTCCCCGCACCGACGGGAATCGACCCTTCGACGAACAGGAGGTATTTGCCTTTAAAGCTCTCCATCGCTTCATGCAGCTGTGCTTCGGCCTGATGCCCCGCCGGAGCCATCAGCGTCTCATGAAACTCAAGTGAGATGATATCAAGGAGAATCTCATCGATTTTCGGCCCGTCACTGCGCAACAGCGCTTCGGAATTTCCCGCACAGTCTTGGAGTTCCAGCCAGATAACCGGTACGCGGTTCATCAATTCCGCCGCTTCGGCAACAAGGGGGGTAAATATAGGCGGAAGCATCAGCATCGCCGTCGCCGCACTGGCCCATTTTAAAAATTCGCGCCGGTCATACCCTTCGTCTTCGAGAATTTCCCGGAAATCGATCGCATTGAGCGGTGCCATCGCCTTGAGCTCATCCAGTCTCGCACGGCATCTCTCAAAAAGATTTTGGTAGTAGGCATCCCCTTTATTGGTCTGCACCTGAGCTCTGTCCGTCGTAAACAGACTCATTATCACGTCACGTCGCTGTGCCATCTGCTCCCCCTCTAAAATGAATAATCATTCACTATTCTAGACCTGGATAACTTAAACGAATATTTAAACTATAAAATTTAATTTAACATTTTATCTTCCTAGTTATTATTGGGACCGGCACAGAAAATCTTCCTCCGATACCGATGGATATCGCTCCGATCTCCCTTGACATTTATAAAGAACAACAATACAATTTCATCAATTAGTTGCATAATCAACTATCTAGGAGTTTTAATGAATCGATGTGAATGTCCGACGGGAGAATCTCTGGGTTGTCTCGCCAATCATGCCGCGTACGCTACACGGGCTTTTTTAACCAAACGACTGGAACAAAACGGTATCGATATGACAATCGAACAGTTCAAAGTGATGATCGTGTTGTGGAAAGAAAAAGTTTCGACCCAACAAAACATTGCCGACTTTGTCGGAAAAGACAAAACATCCGTAACCCGACTGATCGCCGGTTTGGAAAAACGCTCTCTGATCCAAAGAACAACCGCGTGTCAGGATAAACGGTGCAATCATGTCACCCTCACCCCTCAGGGGATCGCACTTGAGAAACCGACAATGCACGTGTTGGAAGAAGCTAACCGATATCTGCATCAGGGGATCGATCCCGATGAACTTGCCGTTACGCTGCGCGTTTTAAAACAAATGTGCCAATCCCTTAATACTCTACAAAAGGAATCTGAATGAATCGCCTCTCTTCCCTCGCCCTCTCTTCCCTTTTACTCCTCACGATCAGCGGATGCGAACGTCCCAAAGCGGCCGGTATGGAAAAACCGCCCGAAGGGCCTGTCCCGGTCACCCTCACCGAAGTGAAATCGGGAAATTTCCCCGCAGTTCTTGAAGCAACGGGGCAGACTCAGGCCTATTATACGGTTCAGGTCTACGCACGGGTATCGGGATACCTCCTTAAACGTGCCTATACCGAGGGGGAGATGGTCAAAAAAGGGCAAACCCTCTTTGAAATCGACCCTTCCGATTTGAAAAATGGACTTGAGAGCGCCAAAGCCGCTTACGAATTGGCATCGGCCAACCACACCAATGCCAAAGCGGTTCTAAACCGGATTAAACCGTTAGCCCAGGCCAATGCGGCCAGTCAGCAAGATCTTGATACCGCTATGGCCAATGAACGCAACACCGCCGCTGCACTCATGGGGGCCAAAGCATCGCTGGAACAGGCCAAACTCAACCTCAGCTATACGACGATCAAAGCCCCGATCAGCGGTTTTGCCGACAAATCCAAAATCGATATCGGAACCTACATCGCCGCCGGGGCGAACGGTCTGCTGAGCACAATGTATCAGAATGATCCGATCTATATCAATTTTACCTTCAGCGAAAACGAGCGGACCGCCCGCCAAAACGCCATCGCCGGCGGCAAACTCGTCGCTCCCAAAAACGGACAGTACGATGTGGAACTGACCCTGGGCGACGGAACGACTCTAACGCGAAAAGGGAAAATCAATTTCATCGCCCCCTTTATCGATTCAACGACGGGGACGATTACCTACCGGGCGATTATCGACAACAGCGATCATACACTCCTTCCGGGTCAATTTGTCCACGTAAAAGTGAAAGGGATGGAGTGGAAAGATGCCCTCTATATCCCGCAAAAAACACTCCTTACGGGGGATAAAGGGAAATTCGTTTACGGGGTTGAGGCCAATAACACCGTCACTCCCAGACCGGTTGTCACCGGTGAATGGGTCGGTGAAAATATCCTGATCGAAAGCGGCGTCAGTGTCGGCGATAAAATCGCTGCCGATGGGCTGCCGAAACTCAAACCGGGTGCCGATATCATCCCGAATAAAAAATGAAAAAGTTTCTTGAAATTGAATTCTGCCTCGCCAGAGGCAAGCTTCAGTGCCATAGCGGCCAGCGTAGCTCTAGGGGTTTTACCCCTAGAGCGTTCAACTATAAGGTTTGACCATGTTTAGTAAATATTTTATCAACCGACCTGTTTTATCGGCCGTCATTGCGATGATAATCGTCTTGTTGGGCTTTGCGGCGATCCGGAGTCTTCCGATTTCGCAGCTGCCCAATATCACCCCGCCGACCGTCGTGGTTACCGCCCAATACCCCGGCGCCGATGCGCAAACCATCGCCGACACGATCCTTTCTCCTCTGGAATCTCAAATTTCCGGAGCCGACGGGTTAATGTACATCTCCTCCAAAGCGGCCGCCCTCCCCGGAAGCGCTACGATCACCTGTACTTTTAATATCGGGGTCAATCAGGACATGGCAGCCGTCGACGTCCAGAACCGGATCAACTCCGTCCTCGCCCTCCTCCCCCAAAGCACCCGGGATCTGGGGGTAACCGTCCAGAAAAAAACCTCGGACATTCTCCTCCTCGTTGCGGTCACCTCGCCGGATGAGAGTTTCGACTCGATTCAGATCAGTAACTACATCTCCTCCACTCTCCTCGATGAGATCAAGAAAACCCCCGGTGCGGGAAGGGCACAGATTTTCGGTCAGCGCGACTACGCGATGCGCGTTTGGCTTAACCCTGACAAAATGGCCTCTTTGGGGGTCAGTACGACCGACATCGCCGGAGCGATCAAAGATCAAAACATCCAGGTCTCTCCGGGACGTCTGGGGCAAGGACCCACGACGCCTGAGCAGATGTGGACGATGCAGCTCACCAGCAAAGGGCGTTTTTCAACCCCCGAAGAGTTTCAAAACATCATCATCCGCTCCAAACCCGACGGTTCGACTCTGCGCCTCAAAGATGTCGCCCGAGTCGAGCTCGGCAGCCAAAACTACGAATTTTTCGGACGGGTGAACGGCAAACCGGCCGCCATGATCGGGATTTTTGCCGATACGAATGCCAATGCCCTCGACACCTCCGCCGCCGTAACGGCCAAGATGGAGAAACTGGCGAAGAAGTTTCCAAAAGGGATCGCCTACGACATCCCCTATAACACGACCGATTTCGTCAAAATTTCGATCGAAGAGGTCCTTTTTACCCTCCTCGCTTCGATCGTTCTGGTGAGTCTGGTCATCTACCTCTTTTTGCAAAGCACCCGCGCGGCCCTGATCCCGATCCTCTCGATCCCGATCTCGCTGACGGGAGCGTTTATCGGAATGTACCTGCTGGGGTATTCGATCAATACCCTCACCCTCTTTGGACTCGTTCTCGCCATCGGAATCGTCGTCGATGATGCGATCGTCGTCATCGAGAACATGGAGCGGATTTTACAAAGCGAAAAACTCTCCCCGCGCGAAGCGGCTATCAAAGCGATGATGCAAATCTCCGGCCCCGTTATCGCGATCGTCCTCGTCATGTGTGCCGTTTTTATCCCCGCCACCTTCATGGGGGGGATGACCGGACAGCTGTACAAACAGTTCGCCGCCACGATCGCGATCTCCGTCGTATTTTCCGGCTTTATGGCCCTCACCTTTGCCCCGGCTATCGGCGCTTTGATCCTCAAACACCACGAGAAGGAGCCGGCACGTTTCTTCCGCTGGTTCAACCGCGCCTTCGGAAAAATGACCGAGAACTACGTCCGCCGTTCGGGCTTTATGATCCGCAAATCGCTGATTTTTCTGGTGATCTACCTCTCCACCTACTTTTTCATCGGCTATTTTCACAAAACGCTCCCGAGCGCCTTTTTGCCGATGGAAGATCAGGGGTATTTCATCACGAGTATCAATCTCCCCGACGGAGCCACTTCCAACCGTACCCTCGAAGTGGTCAAGCAGGTAGAAGCGATCCTGGGAAAACAGGAAGGGGTTTACAAATTCACCGCCATTACGGGGCTCAATATCCTCACCTTTTCCCAAGAACCCAATTCCGCCGTTATCTTCACCCGGCTCAAAGGGTGGGATGAGCGAAAAACCAAAGAGCTGGCCGTCTTCGGTATCTTAAACACCTTGGGGCCCAAATTCGGAAGCATCAAGGAGGCCAAGGTGTTTGCCATGCCTCCGCCGCCGATTCGGGGAATGGGGCCGTCGGATATGTTCAGTTTCCGTTTGCAGCAGCCCGGAGACAACAATTTCAGCAAACTTGCCGACTCCACCAACTTTTTTATCGGCGAATTGCGGAAAGATCCACGGTTTAAAAATCCCTTTTCGACGATGAATATCACCACCCCGACCCTCTCAGTCGAAGTGGATCGGGAAAAAGCGAAAATGCTGGGACTCTCCGTCACCGAAATTTTCCAGACCCTTCAAGCGACGATCGGGTATATGAACATCAACCAGTTTGACAAAAACGGAAAAACCTACTGGGTACAGATTCAGGCCGACGCTCCCTACCGAACCAAACCCGAAGATATCGGCCGAGGATGGGTCCGCTCGTCAAGCGGCAAACTGGTCCCGCTATCAAGCGTCGTGAAAGTCTCCATGTCCAGCGCCCCCTCAAGTATCGAACACTTTAACGGGGTTTTGAGCACGACGGTGATGGGGGCTCCGGCTCCGGGGATGAGTTCGGGAGAGATCATACAGATTCTGGAAAATACGGCCGATACCGTCCTTCCCAACACTATCAGCTATGACTGGGACGGCCTCTATCTCCAAGAAAAACTCGTCGGTTCCAAGGCGCTGATCATTATGGTATTTGCCCTGATCATGGTGTATCTGATCCTTGCCGCACTCTATGAGCGCTGGACATTGCCGATCTCGATCATGCTGGCGGTCCCCTACGGAATCATGGGAGCTTATACGGTCGTATGGATGATCCCGTTCTTGAACAACAATGTCTATTTTCAGATCGGTTTGCTGACCCTTATCGCCCTTTCGGCAAAAAATGCGATTCTCGTCGTCGAATTTGCCGAAGAACAGCGCCATATGGGCAAAAGCATCTACGATGCGGCGATGGAAGCGGCACGTCTGCGTTACCGGCCGATGATGATGACCTCATTCGCCTTTTTGGCGGGGATGCTCCCCCTTATCCTCAGCTCCGGCGCTGGAGCCATGGGGCGCTTCTCGATCGGGGTGGCCATGTTTGGCGGGATGCTGGCGGCAACCTTTATTGAACGGTATTTTATCCCGTTCCTCTATTATTGGGTTTCAACGATTAAAGAGAAATTAGCCCCTGAAAAAGGTATCACACATGAATAGTTCTATCTCTTATGGATCGCTCATCCTTGCCCTCCTCCTCGGCGGATGCGCCATCGGTCCCGATTACAAACGGCCCGAAGTCGCCACTCCCGATACGTTTCGGCACATGGAGTCCAACCAAAGCACCGTAAAAACGGTCGATCCCCAATGGTGGAGAGCGTTTAACGATCCGCAACTCTCCGCGACCGTCGAACATGCCCTGATTAACAACTACGATCTTCTTGCCGCACAGACCTCTGTGGATGCCATGCTGGGAAAATTCGATCAGGCCAAATCGTATCTCTATCCCCAGATTAACGCCAACAGCTCCCTGACACGCAAAGGGGTTCAGAATGCGACTACCGGAGGGTATCAGCTTCGAGAAGGGGTTACGTCGACCTATGCCGCGTCCCTCTCTCTGGCCAGCTATGAGATCGACCTTTTCGGCAAAGTACGCCGTGCCAACGAAGCAGCGCGCGCCCTCCTCCTCACAACCGAATATGCCCGGCAAACCCTTCAAATCGCTATCGCATCGAGTGCGGCAGTTTCGTACATCAAGCTTGCCTCCCTCAACGGGCAAATTGCTCTGGCCAAAGAAAACCTCAACGCGTCCCGTGATATTGAACAGCAAAGCGCCCTTAAATACCGCCACGGAGTGATTACCGAATCTATTTATCTGCAAGCGCAATCGGAATACGAGGGTGCAAAAGCTACCCTCTCACAACTCGAAGCGGCCAAGATTGGCGAAGAGGCAACCCTCAATCTCATCTTAGGGGAGAATCCCCAAGCGATCAAGACGACCGATCTAAGTGCCATCCGTATTCCAAAAATCCCCGAAGCCCTCCCAAGCAGCATATTGGCAAACCGTCCCGATATCGCCGTAGCGGAACAAAACCTCATCGCCGCCAACGCGCAGATCGGTATTGCCCGCGCCGCCTATTATCCCAGTATCCGTTTAACGGGTATGCTGGGCGTTCAGAGTCTCGAACTCAGCAACTTTGTCACCAACCCGGCCCAATTATGGGAAATTGCCCCCGCAATCACTCTCCCTATTTTCTCTGCGGGACGGATAGAAGGGGAGATCAAAACCGCCGAAGCCGACCATAACAAAACCCTGTTACAATACCAAAAAGCGATTATCGGCGCTTTCAATGATGCCGATAACGCCATCGGACAAAATGCCAAGGCCAAGGAACAGCTGCACTATCAGTTAAAACGGACCGAAGCGATCCAGAAAGCGTATGAACAATCCCGTCTCCGCTACAAAGTAGGGACAATTTCCTACGGTGACCTCCTCCTGGTCCAGCAGCAATGGCTTCAGGCGTCACAACAAAACATCCTTGCCCAACAAAACACCCTGATTGCAACCGTATCGCTTTACAAAGCACTTGGCGGCGGATGGGATAAAAGTTCCCATCTTCCGGAACAAAATCTCCTCCCTGCAGGGCGGTAACGCCGTTGCTTTTGTCCCGCAAAAGCAAGTTCTGACTCTCTCTAATGGGTCGTACAGACCGAGCAGACGTCAAACGTCCTGAAAATCAACTCGGCGTGGGAGATGCTCTGAGACCCGCGCATCGCTTGTTGGGCGACGGAAGGGGTTGCCGCACTCCCTATCCCCAGATTCCACTGCGTCGGCGTAATAATCTCGTACCTCTCGATTTTCCCCTCCCGGACCCTCACTTTATGGATTAATGACCCTCGGGGGGCCTCTACGATCCCGATCCCCTCATACGACCCCGCACGTTGAGGGGAGATGTAGGAGGGTTCGGCCAAATCGATCGTATCGAGCCGATGGCGGATCTCTCGTATCAGCACCCCTATCTCCCCCAGACGTGCACCGACACGGCTCAAAACCCCTTCTCCGTAATCTCGAATCAGATTTTCAATACCGCTCCGATTGCTTACGATAGCCCGTGCGAGAGGACCGGTTTCGCAAAACTCCCCGTCGTATAATGCGTTTTTCGCATAGGTTTTCCCGCCGCGCATAAACGTATGGCGATCATCCTCCTGAATCAATGCAGAATCCACACACCGCCTTTCCCCTTTTTCGTACCATCCCGAAGCGCTAAACCCATCCTCCCCTGCCACCAGATAACGCCCATGAGCAATCCCTTTATTGCTGAGTTCCAAACGCTCCAGCACCCCGATCATCGTCCCGACATCCCCGCTATAAAGGGATAGATCTTCACAACCGAAATGTTCCACCTCCCCGTTCCACAGTTGCGTATGGGCAAATCGCTCAATCTCATCGAGGAGACGATGGGCATGAATGATTTCCAGACGGGTCGGATCGCACGTCACTCCTCCGGGAAGCGCATACGAGCTATGGGGCCATTGTCCGCTAAAAAGCGCGCTGAGGGTATTGGCCTTGGAGGCGATCTCCAGCCCCCTCAGAGGGCTTATTGCCCCTTTTCCCTCCATTTTCGCACACTGATATCCCAATACCAGATAGACCCATTTAATGTGATTTTGGAGTAATTCCGAAGCCAGAGTGAGTGCGCGCAATGCAACAGCTTTAGAGGAGAGTTCCACGCACACCCCGGCATTACGCAGTCCCGATTCAAGTGCGCGCACAGCGGCCATGAGATGGGAGTGGCCGCAGATACCGCAGACACGCGGAGTGATGACCAATGCATCCAGCGGATCTCTCCCCTCCAACACCCTCTCCATCCCTCTAAAATGTTCGAACCGGATGATCGCATCTTCGACGCCCCCATGCCGGTCGCACTGAAAATCGATACGCGCCTCCCCTTCGATCCGCTCAATCAGTTCATGCGTGATCATCCATCATCCTCTCTTCAAGCCGTTTGATCCGAAACGATTTTGCCGCCCCCGCCAACGCCAGATAACTCCGTTTAGGGATCCCCAGCGGCATTTCTGCGGGAATCGACATATAAGTTTGGGTCGAAAAGAGTCTCTCTTTGGGAAACGTCGGTTCGGTACACCCGATGCACGGCATTCCGGCCCGGGTTTTGGAGCTGACCGTATTCCAGAGTATCTTGTTGCAGCTGGCGTGTGTCATCGGCCCCTGACACCCCTGAACATAAAACAAACACCCCTCTTTTCGTCCGAAATCGTGTGCGTCCACTTTCCACTCAAAATACTCGCCGCGCAAACACCCCTGATGAACGAGATACGCATACAGTGCCTGAGGACGATACCATGTATCCAACGGCATCGGTGTACCGTTGGCCGCCATCTGTAGTACAAACGCCAGCCATTCAGGATGAATCGGGCATCCGCTGAGAACAACCATCTTCTCCCGGTAACGCTTTAGTAACGGGGTAGGGGTCTCCCGATCAAAGGCAATCCCGCTAATCTCTTCGGGGCGACATTGCTTCATCATCCCTCCGAAAGATGCACAACTGCCTAGCGCGATGATCATCCCGGTCTTATCCGCCAATCCCGTGAACAAATCCTCCATCGCCATCCCGGCGCGTTCAAAATCAGGACGGTAAGCCCCCTCAAAAATCAGAATATCCGATTCGGGAAGCGTCGATACAACCTCTTGCAAAGATAAGGGTGAGGGTAAAACGGGATGGTGGATAAAATGAATTTTCGCAAGGAGATATTCCAACGCGGGGTGATTCAGAAAGGAATGGGTATTGCCGTTGCACGTAATACCGCAGATCCATACGATACGTACTACGCTATTCACGGTAACAAAGCGCCTGATAGATGTTTTCGGAGATGGACTCTTCGTACTCGTTGATGGCTTTAGGGAGGATCTTTTCGCCGTTAAGAAAGACCATCCCCCCCAAATACCCCATAAAAAGGCCGAAGGCACTGAAAAAATCCTGATCGCGCAGCTCTTTGGAACGGACCCCCTCCTCGAAAAATATCATCATCTCCGTCGCAAAAGGGGTGACACAGATCATCCCCTCACACCCCTCTTTAAAAACTTCCCGATTCGAGAGATAGACCCTCAAAAAATATTCAATGATCTCCGGACGCTCCTGTGCCATACGAAAATACATCCGGACGATCGCCCGGATCTTCTCTGCTACACCCGTCGGCGTCTCATTGATGAGACGGATCTCACCCCCCAGCAACTCGGCAATATAAATAATCAGCTCTTTCGCCAACGTCTCTTTGGATGCAAAGTAATTATAAAAGTTGCCGACGCTCATCCCCGCTTTTAAAGCGATAGCAGGCATCGTCGTCTGATAGAATCCCTCTTTGGAAAAAAGTTCCAACGCTTTTGTCATAATCGTGATCTTACGCTCTTGCTTTGATGACCGACTCAAACCAACCCTTGTCCATCCTCTGATACCACCCTTCTAAAGGGGGAAGAGAAGTTTTTTATTTCATCAATAATAGCATGTTTTTCGTCACAGATTAACCTTTTTTATGCCCTCCAATAAACAACGATTGGTAAACTGATCCAAAAAAATCAAAAGAATTTCAAAAAAATAGACTTTATTGTCACATTTCTACCGATATCATCCGTTCATGAGAAAAACATTAGCGTTCTAAAACCCCGTAAAACAGGGAGTTGAAAAAAATATTTGAAAAATATACAAAATTTATTGACAACAATAGGGGAATTAGTGGTATACTTCCGCCATATTTTTTAAGGAGCCTTACCATGATGAAAATCGTATCTGCGTTGCTACTAGCTGCAATGTTTATCGGATGCAGCGACGCTGCAAAGACTGAAGAAGCTGCTGCACCTGTTGCAGAAGAAGTTGCTGCACCTGCTGCTGAAGAAGCTGCTGCACCTGTTGCTGAAGAAGCTGCTGTTGTTGAAGAAGCTAACGCTACTGACGCTGCTGCAACTCCTGCTCAGTAAGTTTTACTCATTGAAGCAGTTTCGCACTTCGGTGCGAAACTTTTCCTCTTTATCTCTTTCTCTTAAAACAAAATAAATCCAACTTATCGTACACTGTCCTAATCATAACTATTAGGAGTCCCATTATGAAATACTTGATACCTGTTCTGTGTTCCCTGCTTTTGATCGGTTGCAGCGAATCACCCCCGGCACAAACCTCCCTTAATACCTCCGGTGAACCTCAAAGCATCGCTCCGGCTCAAAACGAAGAGAATACCTCCGCCGTTCCGGAGACAGTAACTCCGGTAGCCGAAACACTCACGGCTGTACCGGCAGCTGCCGTCGAAAAGCCCGCTGAACCAGCTACCAAACCGGTCGCCAAACCCTCGACAAAAGCGATAGAAACACCCGTAGCAGCTGAAAAGACCCCGCCATCCGTTGATGCATCCGCACTGTTTGCTCAGAAATGCACTTCGTGTCATGGAACCAAAGGTGAAAAAGCAGCCTTAGGAAAATCACAGATCATCGCAGGGTGGAGTGAATCCAAAATCAAAGAGGCCCTCAAAGGGTATCAAGCGGGAAGCTACGGCAAAGAGATGAAAGCGCTGATGCAAGGGCAAGCCAAAGGGCTGAGCGATCCGCAAATCGATGCACTTGCACACTATATCTCAGCCCTTTAGCGGCAAAAGTTTACCCCTCGCTTTTCGGTAACGCAAACTTCTGCGTTACCAGCTCCCCCTCCTCATTAAAGAAGAGATAATAGAGTTTATCTTTTTTCACACTCAAGCCGGCCAAATAGCGTAAGGCAAGGTTCGCTTGCAAAGATGCAATATGCATAACAATCGGTGCGGCGATCCCTGCCGGTGTTTTGGTCGTAATTTTAAAGAGCTCGTTAAACGATGCCTCCTCGAAAAAACAGACCTGACCGTTAAACGCCTCTACCGATCCGTAGACCCAGGGGAGAGTGGCTGCTTTTGCATAGGTATTGATCGCTCCGCGTGAGGGGAGATTATCGGTAGCATCAATAATAAGATCTACCTCAATATTTTTGTGGGTAAACTCCTCAAAATTGCACACATGAGATATTGCCTTCACGTAGGGGCATCGTGCTTCGATCAACTCAGCGCACGCTACCGCTTTGTATTTCCCCTCATCACCCGTCTTAAAAACAATCTGCCGGTGGATGTTATGGAGACTCACCGTATCAAAATCGACCATGTGTATTTCACCGATACCGGAAGCCCCCAAAGCAAACGCAAGGGATGACCCTAACCCACCACTTCCGATAACGGCAATCCGTTTTGTCTGAAGTGCAGCCTGCGTCTCTTCACCCCATAATTGTACCTGTCGATGAAAATAGTGCATCATGATCTCTCTCCTGCGGAAAATTTAAAATTACTTGAATTGATGTTACGCACTTTCCGGGCAAAGCCCGCAAAGTGGCCGGGGACAATTTGTCCCCGGCACCCCCCTGAAGCTACCCGCATCTTTCGGATGCGGGAGATTACTACCCTTTAGACAAGATGCGTAAGGTCAGTTACTTTAACATCGATTGGTTTAAAACCGACACAATCTTGAGAGGTTAACTCAACGTTTCCGAATCCGATATCGGCAATCGAATGACAAAACAGGCACCATTTTCTCTGTTTTCGACCTGTATCGTCCCTCCGAAACTCTCTTCGATAATGTATTTGGACATATAAAGACCTAAACCGCTCCCCTGATCGGCATTTTTCGTCGTAAAATAGATATCAAAAATTTTATCCATTGCTTCCCGGGGGATCCCTCCGGCATTGTCTTCAATCGTCAGTTCAATGACCCCATTATTCTCATAAAGAGCAATATCAATCCGCCCCTCTAAATCTTTTTTCCCTTTGATTGCATCATGGGCATTTTTAATCAGATTAATCAAAACCTGTATCATCTCATTTTTGGCAAGCTTCGCTTTTTTCTCTGTTTTAATCGTTACCGTCGTTTTGATTTTTGCATATTTTAGAAATACATCCGAAAGATTCAGTGCATCCTGGACGAGTTCACCGATATTTTCAGAATGTTTCGCTTTGTCGGTTTTGTAATAATTCCGAAAATCATCAATTGTTTTGGACATATATTGAAGATGCTCATTGAACTGTTCATGAGAGCGTTCAAAACACTCTTCGGTACATTGGTTCAATTTATGCTTGACGTAGAGATTTTGGTTGATCAGCGCTAACGTATTCAACGGCTGACGCCACTGATGGGCAATTTGTTCAATCATCTCCCCGAGTGCGGCCAGCCGTGATTGCTGCACGAACATTTGATCTTTCATACGTGCCTCTTTCAATGCGTAATTGACTTTTTCGATCAACGTTTCGTTCAGATGACTGAGCTTATCAATGTATTCAGCCTGGAGTAAATGGACCCTCTCAGCCAATGCCCAGGAGAGAAAGATCATCTCAATCGCAGAGCCGATTTGCTGAATATGATTCACACCGTAGAAACCCGGAATAATATTGAATTTATTAAATGCAAAAATAAGGGTACCGATTAAAAGCGAACTCCATCCGGCAACATAAAATCGTGCAGGCCGGTACCCTCTATTCATGACTATAACCCCGGCCGTAAACAAAATTATCGGGACAATTGCCGCTAGCGCCGTATTGATCACAATCACCTTTCCGTACGGAAGAATCAATGAAGCCGATGCCATTGCCAATGAAAATCCCATTAGCATCCGGATTATGCTATTTACTTTTGGAGAGTAACGGGAGGTCTGCAAAAAACTTTGCCCGAAATAAAGGGCACTAAAGGCCGACATGGCTATCCAAAAACTCGCCCCATGCTCGATAAGCCAAAAACAGTCACGCCATAGATACTCCGTACCGACTCCGTCAAACGAAAGCTGCCACAAAATAAAGGACGATAGAAAAAAGATATACCTGAGATAATTGCGGTCTTTCGTATAAAAGAAAATTCCGCCGTTGTAAAAGAGAATGATTAAAAAAATACCGTAGTAAATTCCCATAGCAAGGTTATTACGCTCAACTTCCTGAAAAAGCGACTCTGACGAATAGATCGAAAGGGGAATTTGCATCGAACTTTGTGTTTTTACACTCACGTAGAGTACGGTTTCACTGTATTCGTACAGCGGGAGTTCCGTTACAAAATCACGCAGCGGAAGTTCTCGATCCATAGAAGAGATCGAAGACCCCAGATGCCGCTGAGAGATAAGATTGCCGCTTTTATCCACTAGATACACATCAATCTTCTCAAGCAGCGGATAATCGATCATAAGCCACCAACGGTTTCGTGCTGCCTGAAAATCCCGTTCCAGATCAATTTTAAACCAATAAGTCGATTTTGTAAATCCAAAATTTACATTTTCTTTTTCATAAGGGAGGAAAGATTTTTTTTGAACTTGGGATAGTTTTACAGTACCACTGCTGTCTTCGAAATAAGACAAATGCCCTTTTAACGTATAGTGATTTCCGTTGCCAAGCTGCAACGGGGATCCATATCCCCCTATGGCCATAAAGAATAAAAGCCATAGAATCCGTATCATCGGGTTATCGTCTCTTTCTGAGGGCCTCTTTGAAACCCCATCCTTTTCGTGCTTCCGTCAATACTTTTCGATCAATATCCACAATCAAAAGCTCTTCGGTATTGCCCAGATCGGCTTCGACTTCACCGTCGGGAGAAACCAGCATCGAATCGCCGTAAAACTTCCACGCGACACTCTCGTCGTTGTATTCGCCGATGCGGTTTGCACGCAGAACATAGCAGTTGTGGGTAAAAGCGCGCATTTTCACCAGCTCCCGCCAGCGATTGTGCGATTCAAACGTCGAAGCGCTGGGGACGAGAACCACATCCACCCCTTTGGTGCTCACTGCATCCCATAACGGGTCAAAATGGATCTCAAAACCGCCCATCACCGCAAACTTAACTCCGCCGATTGCAAAAATCATCGGTGCCCTCACCGGCTCGATCGGATTGGAAAAAAATTTCTCTTCGTTCCAGTGGGGATAGTTGATCAAAAATTGCTGCGGATAGTAGCTTACGCTGCGTGAACCTACTTTTGCAATCATTTTGGTACACTCTTTTTTCTTCACCGTAATAATGGGGGCGACAAAAATAAGATCGTATTTTTCGGCAAGATTTTTCAGCACCTCGATCTGATGGTTACTTTGTTCCTGAATCATCGAGAGGGGAGTTTCCATCAACTCTTTAAAAAACGGGTTCAGGAGATATTCACCCAACAAAATGAGTTTGGCCCCTTTTTGGTGGGCAACACGGGCATAATTCTCGAGTTTGTTCCCCCCCATCCCGATAGAAGGGAGCTGTAAAATGGCAACGCGCATCATTGCTCCTGATTTTTGATGATCTGAATCTGCACCTGTGCTTGTTCAATCATTTTTTCGGCGTTCCGAAGCTCATTCATCCCCTCTTCGTACGCTTTGACACTCTCGCTCATCGGTAAGGCGGGGTCCATCAGCTTTTCCAAAATGGCTTTAGCATTGGCAATTTTATTTTCAAAATTCTCTTCTTCACTCATAATGCCCCCCTGACATAATTTTCAATTTTCTCGATCTCGACCAAAAAGGCATCATGCCCGTAATCACTTGACACCCCGAAATAATCGACGTTCTCTTTTTTGCAAGAACGCATTACCTTGTAGATATGTTCCATTTCAGAGGGTAAAAAGAGTAGATCTTTCTCAAAACCGACCAGATAAAGTTCGCTGTTCACTTTTGAGAGGGCCTCTTCCAGAGAATCAAATCCCCGCGAAAGATCGTAAATGTTAATCGCCTTGGTAATGTACAAATAGGATAACGGATCAAACCATTTGGTAAAATTGTAGCCGTTATACTCCAGATACGACTCGATCTGAAATTTTCCGAACAGCTCATATAACCCATCCGTCCGCTTATACTCACGACCGAACTTCCGTTCCATTGATTGATGGGACAAAAAGCTGATATGACCGGCCATTCGCCCGATCGCCATACCGCTCAGACCGTTTTGGGCAATGACATCCGGATCGTAATATCCGTTTTTAAATTCGGGATCTTTTAAAATCGCTTCCTGCGCCACTTTGTTAAATGCGATAGCCCAAGGCTGCGTCGCGGCGGTTGTGGCCATCGCGATGATTTTTTTGGCAAAATTGGGGAAAAAGACACCGAATACCAGAGCCTGCATCCCCCCCATCGAACCGCCGATCACGGCATGAACCTGATGGAGTCCCAGACGATCAAACAGTATCCGCTGCGCTTTGACCATATCGAGAATCGTAATAACCGGAAATTTATACCGATACGGCTCATTATAGGGGTAACGAAGCGACATCGGCCCCGTAGAACCGAAACAGCTCCCGATCACATTGGTACAGATCACGAAAAAACGGTCAGTATCAACCGCTTTTCCCTGTCCTATCAGGCCATCCCACCAGCCGGGTTTGTTATCCCCCTCATAGGTCCCCGCCGCATGATGGGATCCGGTGAGGGCATGGCAAATTACAATCACATTGTCTTTAGCCTCATTCAGATGCCCGTACGTCTCGTAAACAATATCGTAGGGCTCCAAAATACGTCCGCTCTCCAGATAGAGAGGATTGGTAAAGTGTTCGCTGTGAATCTGCAGATTTAACATATTTCCCTTTACGCGTTTAATGCCTGTGTCAGATCGTCGATCAAATCCTGTGATGCTTCCAATCCGATACTCAAACGGATAAGACCGGAAGGGACGCCGCAGGCGATCAGCTCATCCGGACTCAGCTGCTGATGGGTCGTCGATGCCGGATGGGTGATGATCGATTTGGAGTCACCGATGTTGACCACGAGTGAAAACAACTTTGTCGCATCCACGATCTTTTTTGCCTCCTCGAAACTCTCCACCTCAAAACTCAGCAATCCGCTCGCCATTCCGCCCTCAAAATAGCGGTTCGCATTGGGATAATTGCTGTTGCTTTTCAGCCCCGGATAGTTCACTTTTTTCACTTTCGGATGGGCTTCGAGGAACTCCGCTACGGTCTGAGCGTTACGGGAGTGTTCCCGCATACGGAGTGAAAGGGTTTCGATCCCCTGAATAAAGAGCCATGAGTTGAACGGCGATACGACCGCCCCCAAATCGCGCAGCAATGAAAGACGGGCACGGAGGGTAAACAACGGCAGCGGCACATCGACATACACCAGCCCGTGGTAACTCTCATCGGGTTCGTTGAACTGCGGATAGCGCGGATTGGATTTGATCAGATCGATCAACCCCTTGCGCTCCACCATGATCCCGCCGATGGCAAGCCCCTGTCCTGTCGTATATTTACTGGCAGAGTGAACGACAACGTCGACGCCGTGTTCCAACGGACGGCACAACACCGGAGTTGCCACAGTGTTATCGACGATCGTGAGAATACCGTGTTTTTTCGCAATGGCCGTGATCGCGTCAATATCGGCCACATCGATACTCGGATTGGTCAATGTCTCGAAAAAGATCGCTTTGGTTTTCTCATCGACCAATCCTTCGATCTCTTCGGGAGTGTGTACGTTAAAAAAACGGGCCTGAATCCCGAACCGCTTAAGCGTATGGGACGCCTGCGTCAGGGTTCCGCCGTAGAGCTGTTTGGCGCAGACGATGTTATCCCCCGCTTCGGCCGCATTGGCGATCGCATAAAAAATCGCCGCCATTCCGCTTGATGCGGCCAAACCTGCCGCTCCCCCTTCAAGCTGAGCAAACCGTTTCTCAAAAACATCCGTTGTCGGGTTATTCAAACGGGTATAGATGTTCCCCAGTTCTTTGAGGGAAAAGAGATTCGCAGCATGTTCAACGTCACGAAATTCGTACGCAGTTGTCTGATAGATGGGAACCGCCATCGTGCTTTGAGAGTCTTTGTCGTATCCTGCATGGAGTGCTTCGGTTTGGAGCTGCATAGTCATCCTTTTACGTAAATTTATGCAATTATACCGTCATATCGTTATTTTCCCGAGAATCCAAACTGATTTTATCAGGATTCTCATTGACGAAAAAGTTTTTAGACGTGGTAATTCGGTGCTTCTTGGGTGATGATAACATCATGAACATGGGACTCTTTGAGTCCGGCACTGGTGATTTCGACAAATTCGGCTTTATCCCAGAACGCCTCGATGCTCTCAGATCCGCAATACCCCATAGAAGAGCGAAGCCCCCCCATCATCTGGTGAACGACCGCCGCAATACTCCCGCGAAACGGCACACGCCCCTCGATCCCTTCGGGAACCAGTTTATCCGCAGCCGTCCCCTCTTGGAAATAACGATCGGTTGACCCTTTCGTCATCGCTCCGATGGAGCCCATACCGCGATACGATTTGTATTGACGCCCTTGATACATAATGGTATCACCCGGAGATTCTTCGGTTCCCGCCAAGAGTGACCCCGCCATAATAACGCTCGCACCGACGGCAAGCGCTTTGGCAATGTCACCGGAGTAGCGGATACCGCCGTCGGCGATGATCGGAACGCCGTGAGCCCGTCCCACTGCGGCACACTCGTCAATCGCTGAGATTTGAGGAACACCGACACCGGCTACGATACGGGTGGTACAGATCGATCCCGGTCCGATACCCACTTTGACCCCGTCGGCACCCGCTTCGATAAGTGCCAATGTCGCTTCACCCGTTGCCACGTTTCCGGCGATAATATCGATCACCATCTCTTTTTTGATCGCTTTAACGGTATCCAAAATCCCTTTGGAGTGACCGTGAGCCGAGTCAAGTACCAACACATCCACACCCGCATCCACAAGAGCGCGCGCGCGTTCAAGCTGACCGACACCGATTGCGGCACCGACACGGAGACGGCCGAAGTCGTCTTTGTTGGCATGGGGATATTCGATCCGTTTTTTGATGTCTTTGATCGTCACTAAACCTTTCAACAATCCGTTATCATCGATAATCGGAAGTTTTTCGATTTTGTTAACGTGCATCATCTGCTCAGCTTCCGCCAATGTGATCCCCGCTTGCGCCGTTACAAGCGGCATCGGAGTCATTGCGTCGATCGCCAGCTTCGACAAATCTTTTTCAAAACGCATATCACGATTGGTCAAAATCCCCAGCAATTTATTGTGCGTATCGACAACCGGAACACCCGAAATTTTAAACTCGTTCATCAGCGCTTCGGCATCTTCGAGCGTAGCGGTCGGATGGACAAAAATCGGATCGATAATGATGCCGCTCTCTGATTTTTTTACTTTTTTGATCTGTTTAACTTGCGTTTCGATATCCATGTTTTTGTGGATAATTCCGATCCCGCCCAAATGGGCCATCGCAATCGCCGCACGGTATTCGGTGACGGTATCCATCGCTGCAGAAACCATCGGAATATTAAGGGAAATATTACGGGTCAGCATCGTTTTGAGACTCACCTCTTTCGGGAGCACTTCTGAGTATCTTGGAATGAGAAGAACATCTTCAAAAGTGAGGGCACGTTTACGAATATTCATTAAGTTATCCTTTTAGTTGAGTTTCGAGGCTCAGCGCCCCGTTAAATAGCGTCTGTTCCGCATACGGAGCCGCAATCAGTTGAAGACCTACAGGCATCCCGTTATCCGCTGTGTCCACCGGCAAAGAGAGTGCCGGAAGCCCCGCAAGATTGACCGAAATCGTATAGATATCGCTCAAATACATCTCAAGCGGATCACTCAAAGCCCCAAACTCATACGCGGTGCGCGGTGCAACCGGAGTGAGGATAAGATCGACCTCTTCGAAAATCTTATTATACTCCTCTTGGATCAGAGTACGCACCTTTTGTGCTTTCACGTAATACGCATCGTAATATCCTGATGAGAGGACAAAATTTCCCAGCATAATGCGGCGTTGCACTTCGGGGCCGAACCCACGTGAACGGGTTTGGAGAAACGTGTCTTTGAGGTTCTCCCCCTCCACGCGGTTACCGTAGCGGATACCGTCGTAGCGGGCGAGATTGGTTGTCGCTTCGGCGGTAGCGGTGATGTAGTACGCCGAAATGTCGTATTTCGGATCCATCAATTGTTTCTCGACAATGGTATGACCGCAATTTTGGAGCGCCGTTACCGCTTTGGTATAGGCATTACGTACCTCCGGCGAAGCATCTTTGACGTAATCGGGAACAATTGCGATTTTAAGCTTGCAGGCGGGATCGAGTTTGTCGCTCACTTTTCCGTCATGACGATCGCTGCTGGTCGAATCTTTCGGATCATGTCCCTGAATAATATCGTATAAAATCGCCGCATCTTCGACGTTTTGGGTCATCGGTCCGATCTGATCGAGAGAACTTGCATACGCCCCCAATCCATAACGGCTGACACGCCCGTAGGTCGGTTTCATCCCGACAATGCCGCAAAATGCGGCCGGTTGACGGATCGACCCGCCCGTATCGCTCCCCAGTGCCGCGACCGCAAGCCCTGCGGCGACCACTGCCGCCGATCCGCCCGAGCTTCCTCCGGGGACACAGTTGTGATTGAGGGGATTGAGCGTTTTGCCGTAGCAGCTGCTCTCCGTCGTCGAACCCATCGCAAATTCGTCCATATTGGTACGTCCGAACGGTGACATATTCGCGCCCAAGAGTTTGTCGATGACCGTTGCGTTATAGGGAGCAACGTACCCTTTAAGGATATTGGATCCCGAGGTGACCGACCACCCGCGTACCTGAATGTTATCCTTGATCGCGATGGGGATCCCCTCACCGACATTTTCCACATCGATATAGCCGTTCAATTCCGGATATGCGGCAATCTTGGCTTTTAACTCTTCTTTGAGTGAGATAAGTTCATCTTTCGAGAGCTTTAACGCCTCTTTGAGTGTTATCATACACTTTCCTTTCTATCTAATTATACGCCATCGGAATAAAATCCCGATTGGCTACGCTAACGCTGAGTTCACTTCGGCAGTGAGCCCTTCTTGTATTTTGCTTGTTTTACCATCACGATCCCTAAGCCAATGACGACAAAAATCACCCCGACCGTTTCCACAATAAAACTCATCGGAACAGGCTGTGCAAAATCGACCATTACGCCACTACCTGCGCACAGCGGGGGCAGAGACTCTCTTCGTCTTCGCTATGGTATTTCCAACATCTCGGACATTTGGCTTTGGAGGCAAGGGCGATATTGAATGTATCCCCCTCGATCTCAAACGTCCCTAAAATATCTTTCAATTCACACGCACACCATTTAGAGATGACGAGATACTCTTCGATGTCCCCTTTTTTCATTGCTTTGGCAGACTCTGACTTCGTAGAGATAACGAGTTCAAGGGTATTTTTAATCACCTTCTCTTTTTTCAATCCGTCCACGATCTCATTGAATTTTTCACGGATCACTTTCATCGTTGCGTCATCCCAACTGCTCTCAACCGCTTCGATAGAGGCATAGGTCACACCAAAGATATCATCGGCAGAGCCTTTGAGAACGGCAGGGGCATTCTCGAAAATATCATCGGCGGTATAGGTCAAAATCGGAGCGATAAGCCCCAACATCGATTTAGCGATAATCGCAATAGCACTTTGCGTCGAGCGGCGTTCGCTTGAGTTGGCCGCGTCACAATACATACGATCTTTGGTAATGTCGATGTAAATACCGCTCAGCTCATTGACGATGAAATAATTCAGAGCGCTCATCCCGTGGACGAAATTGTAT
>NZ_JALNYS010000014.1 GCF_023229695.1 Sulfuricurvum sp. | reverse complement strand
CTACGGTGGCGCCGGTTTCTGTTGACAACCTACAATACTCTGGTTGAACTGGATATGGATCTGAGGGAAAACCATATTGAACACATCCTCAGAGATATCACCTCCCTAAGCCACCTCTACGACACTTTCAAACAAAATTCAAAACAGGTCCGACGGGCATTTCAGGATCTTTTTCTCAACCGTTACGACACTTTTATCCAAGCGCAGAAGAAGCTCGAAGAGAATAAAGTCACGATCGCCAAACACACCAATAATATGAAAATTGCCGAAGGGACTCTTCTCAAACTCAACGAGATCATGACCAAAACTCCCCCCTCTTCCGAAAATTTCCCCCTCCTCCAGTCCAAAATAAAAAAAGCGCGGACGGTCGCTTCCGATGCGATCCATTACAAACGGATACTCGAAGACGAAAATCTAAAACTGGCCCGATTGATCGAGATGATTATTCAACAGAACGAAAAACCGTTTGCTACCGAATTTATCGGCCGGGCCAAACACTTTGACCACCGTATCATCGCTTTGCTTAACAAAGTCGCCTATGCATTTGATGCTTCTTTATGGGAAAAAGCCCGCCATTCACAACGGATCAACCACTATTTCAAAGAATCCACGATCAAAGGGAAACTCTCAAGCCTCACCTATCTCAAATACTATCTCAAATCCCTCAACATCGAAAAACTTTCCGAAGAGCAACGGAGTCTATTCTCCCTGATCCCCTATCTGGAGAGCCTCCATCGCCGCTCTCTCCTCTATTTTAGTGCCGAGATTGAAAATGCCATGCGGTTTAAAACGGTGGTCGCATCGATCGACAAACATCTCGACGTGGAAACAACCCTTTCGTATGAGAAAGCGGTCGAATCGATTTCGAAAAATCTCCCGAACCTTATTTTTATCGATCAGCAGCTCCCTGAATTGAAAATTCTTCTCAAACGGCTTAAAATAATGGGGGTTATCGAGACGATCGTTTTGGTTCTCGTCGTTAAACAAGCCAGCGAAACGTTTCTCGAACAGGTCAAAAAAATCCACATCAACTACCTCCTCCCGACCGAGGGGAGCAATCTGGCTTTTACCCATACGCTGACCCGTATTCTCGAAGAAACCTAACATCAACTGATTCGGAGGATTTAATGGATACCTATACCCTGTGGCTTGCGACGTTCAGTCTCATCTTTTTGGCCTTTAAACTCATCACCCGAAAACGGAAAAAAGAGGATGAATGCGATTGAAAAGGTTTCGAACAGGATAAAACCTCCTCTAAAGCCCATTTTCCCTACAATACGCCAAACCATACGAGGAATTTTCCTATGCCTTTTTCATCTCTCAAACTCTGTGAACCCATCCTCCACGCACTGGAGGTAAGCGGCTTTACCAAACCGACACCCATCCAGGAAAAGGTGATCCCTCTCGTTTTGGAAGGGCACGACGTGATGGCCAGAGCGCAGACGGGGAGCGGAAAGAGTGCGAGCTTTGTCCTCCCGGTACTACAGATGTGGAGTACAAAAATCACCGAAGGAAAGGGCAAAATCAAAGCCCTCATCCTCACCCCGACCCGCGAACTCACCCTACAGGTGTCAGCAGCATTCGAGAGCTTCGGCGCTTTTTTACCGCGAAAGCCCAGAGTGGTCAGCGTCATCGGCGGAGAGAGCATCGGCGATCAGCTCTATGCGATTCAGCAGGGGTGCGACATCCTCGTAGCCACCTCGGGGCGGTTTCTCGATGTCCTGAGCAAAAAACAGGCGAACCTGTCGCATCTGGAATTTTTCATCCTTGATGAAGCGGACAAGATGCTCGATCTGGGATTTGCCGAAGAGCTCGATCTGATTTTACGCGAGATACCCGCACAGCGCCAAAATCTCCTCTTCTCCGCCACCTATCCCCCCAAAATGGCCGCCATCGCTGCGCGGATTACCCAAAATCCGGTTGAAGTGTCGTTGGATGGCGAAGCGCCGACGGTACAGGCCATCACCCAACGCGTCATCGAAGTCAACCGCGAAAACAGAGGTCCTCTGCTGCGCCATCTGCTGAACACCGAACAATGGGGACAGCTCCTCGTCTTTATGGCCAACAAACGCGCCTCCGACAACATCGCGATGAAATTCAGAAAATACGGCTTTTCGGCCGACTCCTTTCACGGCGACCTCTCTCAGGAAGATCGTAACTACACGTTGGATCAGTTCAAAGCCAAAAAGCTCCGCATCCTCTTCGCCACCGATATCGCCGCGCGGGGGCTGGACATCGAGGGGATCGACTGCGTGATCAACTTCGACCTCCCCCGCTCTAGCGCCGATTACATCCACCGGATCGGACGGACCGCCAGAGCCGGCAAATCGGGAATGGCCATCTCATTCATCGCCCACGAGGATCAGGATCATTTCAGGCTCATCGAAAAACGGTCCCAAATCAAACTGCCGCGAGAGCAGATCGGGGGATTTGAGCTCACGGGGACCCCACCACCGAAAACCAAAGGACCCGAACCGGTCAAAGGGAAAGGGAAAAGCAAAAAAGACAAAGCCCGAGAGCAAGCGGCCAAAGATGCCACGGCAAAAAGGTAAGCGACGATTTAAACCGTCCGACTTAAAACCTATCCGACACGCTCCGTGCGCGTGCTATAATTGCCTTTACCTTATACAAAGCGATATACCATGACATTAACACCCGAAAAAAAAGCGCTGATCCAAGAGGCGACCCTCGTTTACAAAAAAGAGGTGGAGCAGATCAATCGTCTCCTCGATCAAGAAAATAACGAACAACGGCGCGACAATCTATTCTTGCTCCGGGCGGTAGCCAGTATCATCCAAGGGTATAAAATCGGCCTTTTCGATAATGACGAATTGGATGAAGCGTATCTCGATGCAATGGGGCAAGAGGCCCAAAAATATTTTCCCGATATGTACGATCCTGAATTGGTGGACGATATCGCCCTCCTCGACGAAGAGACGAAAAACCGCCTTTTTGATGATCCGATGGAATCGAGAAAAGCCCTTTTGACCGAATTAAACATCACTCTCGATGCATGAAACTACAATGAAAATGAAGCCGATAACCACCGTTCTCTATGCCTTGGTCATTATCACTATTGCGGCCTACGCCGCCTATTTTAAAGGGTGGATATTCGCCAATTTTGATTCCATCACCCCCAAAGAGGCCTACACCCGTTTGCACAACGACCCGAACCTCTTTTTGCTGGATGTCCGCACCCCCGAAGAGTTTGCCCAGGAACACATCGAGGGGGCTACCCTGATCCCGGTACAGGTACTGAGCGAAAACCTCTCGAAGCTCGAACCCCTCAAAGACAAAACCATCATCGTCTATTGCCGCAGCGGAAACCGAAGCGTGAGCGCCTCGCGCATCCTCTCAAACAACGGATTTACCCCTCTCAACGTCACGGGGGGGATAAACGGATGGAAAAGTGAAGGGTTGGGCGTCACCCGCTGATTCTCTTCACAATCGCTCCACAATCTTCTTTTATACTGCCTCTATCCAAAAAGAGAATTCCTCTTCCGAGAGGCTTCTCAAACCCCATGGATACAAGGAGATTCAAATGAAAACGTTACTTGCACTTTTAGGTCTTACCCTTGCGTTGAGCGCTGCCGATGGTGGAGCTTTGTATCAAAAATGCGGCGCCTGCCACGGTGTAAAAGGGGAAAAATCGGCTCTTGGAAAATCAGAAGTGATTGCCGGATGGTCTTCGGATAAAACCCTCGAAGCGCTCAAAGGGTACAAAGCGGGAACCCGCAATACCAAAGGGATGGGAGCAATTATGAAAGGGCAGATGGCCAGCATGAGCGATGCCGATATGAAAGTACTCGCCGATCATATCGCCGCACTCAAATAGAGGGGGGGCCTATTCTCCCGGTCCCGGGTTCCCCCTTTTATCTTTAAAGAGCAAATCCCTCGGGCTCTCTTTGAATTCCCGGACCAGACTTTTTCCCTCGACGAGGAGACTTTTCATCTCCTCTATCGCCTCATTGGAAACATCCAGCGTCGACGACACCCTATTGACCGTATCGGCTTTTTGGATCTCTCGAATCAGCGCGGAACTCTCTATCGCCAGATTCCTGGTTTCATCCAAAACCAGATCCGTTTTTCGGGTCACCTTTGCCACCTCTTTTAGGGTATCGCCGGCATGCTCTTCCACCTCTTTGGCGCCCGTTATCACACCGGAGAGTTCGTGTTGATTTGCTTTGAGCCCTGTGGAGATTTGGGCAACATTCTCCAGAGTCGTCGCCACGTTATCGATGTTTTTATCGCTTGTCAGCCTCTGTGCTCTCTGAAGTGTCTGCGTGAGCTGCGTGAGTATGCTCTGCGCCTGATCGGTCAGCTTCACGACGACGGAGGGTTCGGAACCGATTTCAAGCCGCTCCCCCCTCTTTGCACTGTGCAACGGCTGCGCCCCTTTGCTCCCCCCTTTGATCTCCAGAAACGAAATCCCGGCAATCCCCTGAGAATTCAGCACGATGATACTGTCGGTTTTGACCGGGATTTCTTTCTCTACTTTAAAATTGATCTCGACACGTTCGGGGTTGTCCGGATCGATTCGGAGCTCTTCGACAAATCCGACCTCAATCCCTTTTAATTTTACCGGAGATGACGCTTTGAGCCCCCCAACCGATTCGTAGATATAGGTTTTATAACTCTCGAATCTATCCTCATCCACCCCGTATTTGCCCATCCAAAACGCAAATCCGGCCAGCGACACTATACTGATAATGGCAAACACCCCGACGAGGATAAAATTTGCGTTTCTTTCCATCACGTCACCTTTAAAAAATCTTTCAAAAACGCCACATCACTTTGCAGTGCCTCCCCGTAGCTGCCCTCAAAGCAAATCTTATGGTCGTGAAGGACGATAAAGCGATCCAGCGTACTTTTGATCGTATCCAGATCGTGCGTGACGATGATCACACTGAACCCCAGTATATCTCTCAGTTCCACGATCAGTCTGTCAAACGCTTCGGCACTGGCAGGATCGAGTCCGCTGGTCGGTTCATCCAGAAAAAGGAGCTCGGGATCAAGGGCGAGAGCCCGTGCCAGCCCCACCCTTTTTTTCATCCCGCCGCTGAGTTCGCCGGGGTAGAGAGAGGCGGCCGAAGGGGGGAGCCCCACCATACTGAGCTTTGTCATGGCCATATTGTCGATCAGCTCTTTGGGGAGCCGGGTATATTCGATCAGCGGCAGAGCAATATTTTCCAGTACGCTCAGGGAGGAGAAAAGGGCACCGAACTGAAACAGAACCGCCCATTTTTGGCGCAAGATATCGGCTTTTTTTTCCGTGATACGGTGCAGCGACGTTCCCAAAATCTCAATGGTGCCCGATTGGAATGTCTCCAGCATCAGAAGTTGACGAATCAGGGTCGATTTGCCCGCACCGCTCCCCCCCAGTATCCCGAATATTTCCGACCGGTTGACCTCAAACGAGATCTTGTCGTGAATCAGGCGGTTCCCCAGTTTCGTAACGATGTTCTCCACCTTGATAACAGGATTCATATGCCCAGCTTTGTCAGGGCTATCGCAATGCACGCATCGCAGATGATGACCCAGAAGATGGCACTCACGACACTTTTGGTCGTATAAGCCCCGATACTGTCGGTACTCCCCTTCACCTGAAACCCCCGATAACACCCGACGATGGCGACGATCCCCCCGTAAATCGGTGATTTCGCCAAACCGACATAGAATTCGTTCACCGAAACTTCCAGATACATCCGGTCCATAAATGCATTCGGACTAATCCCCAGATGAAAGGTCGCGACGCCCAAAGCTCCGAGCATTCCCGCCATATCAGCAATGAAAATCAAAAACGGCATCGTCAGGATCAGAGCAAAAACTCTCGGCACGACCAGAAAAATAAACGGGTCAAATCCCATCGTCCGCATCGCATCGATCTCTTCAGTTATTTTCATCGTCCCGATCTGGGCCGTAAACGAGCTGGCGCTTCGTGCCGCGATCAAAATGGCCGTTATCATCGGCGAAAGTTCCCGAAAAACGGACATCACACTCAAATCAACGATAAAAATATCCCCCCCGATTTTGCTCAGATAACCGGCGGATTGATACGCAATGACAACCCCTATCAAAAAGGATAAAATCGCGATAATCGGGATCGCTCCGATCGCGGAGGTATCGACATGCCGTACAAAAGCGGTAAAACGAAATTTCCACGGAGAAACAACTATTTTCGCGACGGCAAAAACCATTGCACCGATAAACGTTAAAAACTCCCCGATCCCTTTAAACCGCTCAACTATCCTCATCCCGATACCCTCGATCGAGAACGTTTTTTGTCGGCGGCTATCCGGTTTGGCATGAAAATTTTTTTCATAAAAATTTAAAAGTCTGGCATCCTCTTCGTTTTGATGGACAAAAAGGAGCGTGCAACGGTTCTGAATCAGTCTGTTTTTGAGCCGGATGATTTCAACGGCGCCCGCAGAATCGATCCGGGTACACTCGCTAAAATCAAAAGTGACCTGAACATCCGAAACCGACGCGATATTTTCCTCCCTGCGATTCGCATCGTCCAACTTCTCTTTGGTCCAATCTCCCCTCACGAAAAGCTTTGCATCCGATCGATTCAAATCGTCCATTTCTACCCGTATCATGGCGAAATTATGCCGATAATTTTTCATTTATCCCGTAACCGAAAAGTAACCTCATCCCCCTATTTTGTTTCCGTCCGGAAATAAAGGGGAAGTAAGATATTGAATCCGAAAATCAAAAGGAGAGATTGATCATGTTTAGTCATGCCCTACACTCTTTTAGAGCAAAAAACAACGATTCCATTCTTTATATTGATATTGAAACGGAAGGGGATAAAAGCTACGAGGTATGTTCCCAGTTTCTGGAAGAGTTTGCCCATGACGACGATGAAGATATCCGTGCACTCAACGACTACATCACCTACGGAAAAGATGGAGAGGGGATCGTCAATCAACGGTTGCTCGGTATCCTCGCAATGCTGTGCACCCGATATACGAAAAGAATCCATTCGGTGAGCAACAACCGAAGCTACTGCAACAGTTCGATCACCGCTTTTGAGCGGGCAGAGAGCTATTTAATGCAGTGATTGCTCAAGAACGGTTTCGGGCCAAAAGCTCGAAAAAACGCTCTTCCCCGATCGGTTTTGAGAAATAGTACCCCTGATAATAGGAACATCCGCGACTTTTGAGATACTCTTCCTGGTAGCTCTCTTCGACCCCTTCGGCGATGACATGAAGGTTCAGCGTCTGCCCCATTGCAATGATTGTATTGATCAGAATGTGTTCGTTATCGCCGTTTTCGGAGATATCGTCTACAAAACTTTTATCGATTTTCAACGAATCGATCGGAAATTTCTGAAGATAGGAGAGCGATGAATACCCTGTCCCAAAATCGTCCATGCAGATATGGACTCCGAGATTTTTGATTTTTTTGAGCACTTCGAGGGTCACTTCAAGATACTGCATCATGACGCTTTCGGTAATTTCGATCGCGAAAAGATTCGGATTGATCCCGTGTTCGCGGATAGCCGTGTCGATATCGGAATACATATTGAGATTTTGAAACTGGCGCGTCGATACGTTACAGGAGATATGGATGTCGTTATAACCGGCCCTCTCCAGACGTCGGATCATCCGCGCCGTTTCGTACAAAATCCATGTCCCCAGTTTTAAAATGAACCCGTTATTTTCGGCGATAGGGATAAAGCTGTTCGGATAAATGAGCCCTTTGGTACAATGATTCCAGCGGATCAGTGCTTCGGCCCCGATGATTTTGCCCGTTGCAATCTCAATTTTGGGCTGAAGATAGAGGAGAAATTCCTCCTCCTCCAGAGCGCGGAACATATCGTTGGCGATTTCAACCTCTTCATGAATTTTACGGTTGAGTTCGCCGGTAAAGAAGCTGAACTGATCGCGCCCCTCGGCTTTGGCTTTGTACATCGCGATATCGGCAAATTTCATCAGTTCATCGATCTCTTTCGAATCGTCCGGATAGACGGAGGCCCCGATACTCACCGACAATCGGAGAAAATGGCCCTGAATAATCCACTCTTTCCGGAATGCCTCAAGAATTTTGATGATGACATTTTCCAGTGCCGTATTCTCTTTGACCTCGTTTAGAATGATGATAAACTCATCCCCGCCGATTCGGGAGACCACATCATTGGCACGGACAATCGATGTCAGTTTTTTGGCAACGGTTTTAAGCAATGCATCTCCGACGACGTGTCCGAGGGTATCGTTGACATTTTTAAAATGGTCCAGATCGAGAAATAAAACGGCAAATTTCTTCTGATTCCGATCGGCATTGGCCAAAATCAGGTTGAGTTTCGAACGGAGGCTCTGGCGATTGGGAAGCCCGGTAAGGGTATCGTGCATCGAGGTGTAGCTGAGCTCTTCGTTCAGCCCCAAAATCTGATTTTCACTCCGGTTCAGTTCCACCCCGTATTCGATCTGAAGCTTGATAATATAGGCGATCACAATCACTTCGACGAGTACAAATACGCCGTGCAGCAAGACGATATCGATACCGCACCCGTAATTGAACACCATGACCGGCATATCAAACAACGACACCTCATACAACTGAAGATAATTAAAGACAAAGTGATGCAGTATCGTCGTCATCGCCGCAACGACAACCGGAACGATATCCTTGTACAACGATAAGATGGCCATCGCGATAAAAACATGAAAATGCATTTCAATTCGGCCGTAATGCTGCTGAATATAGACAACCGAAAAAAGCATCATCGCAATCGCAGCGACGACACGCATCAGCTGCGTCCCTTTATAATAGCGGTATACCCCCAAAGCGCTGAGGGTAATGCTCCCCCCGCTAATGAAACCGTACAGATAGGTATCAAAACTGACGGAGGTGATAAACGTGGCAATCGCCCACTGTACAAGGAGCAGTACCATCATCACTTTGTCTGCCTGGACAAAACTCGCATCAAAATTTTCACGTGCAAATGGCGGAATTTTCGGGAGTGTAAACAAATTCGTCATGGATCGGTTCATTTCATCCCCTTTTGGTATGCGAG
The DNA here is from genome assembly GCF_023229695.1 of Sulfuricurvum sp. Lineage (GTDB taxonomy): Bacteria > Campylobacterota > Campylobacteria > Campylobacterales > Sulfurimonadaceae > Sulfuricurvum. The sequence continues at coordinate 80,287 of NZ_JALNYS010000014.1, read as the reverse complement.
AATATCCTCTACAATGGTATCCCTTTTCAGCGGATGGGTCATGTAGATGGTGATCAGTTTCAAATCGCCGTTTTTTTCCGTACGGACGAGGTAGACGTAATCGCTATGGTTGATTTCGCCGGCATCTTGGATACTCTTTGAAAAAAACAGGTTGAAATCGCGATCAATATCCATTAACCGGCGCTGCGTCAAATAGACTCCCCGAAACGCCGGATTAAACGACTGGGCAAATATTCCGGGTTGGTCGGGAGTGACCTCGGGCATCAGATTGACAAAGGTAAATCCGACACTCCCCTTCAACGGTTCAAACGCTTTCGATTGATAAAAATCGCTTAACTGATGCAAAATAGGGGTACATATCTTCGTACATCCGACATAGCCGAAAAAAACGAGTTGCAGCTCTTCTTTTCCCCCCCTCAGGTACTCTGCCTCAATCGGCCGGTTGACTTCGATTTTTCCCTGATTCTGATTCGAAAAAAGGGCCGAAAACAGCAATGGGGCCCCCATCGCAAAAAGAGTCAATACGACCATTGCGAGAACCGCTTTTTTAGAGATCAAGTTTCTGCACCAAACCTATGAGAGTTTTAATCTCCCCCTCCTCATTTGTAATCGGGGAAATCCGATGGACGACGGATTCGACGTTGCCGTCTTGAGCCACTATTTTATGGTGAAATTTTCGGACCGAACAAGTTTCCATCACCTCTTTAATCATGGTGTGAAGCAATGATTTGTCCGCAGGATAAATCGACAGCATCATCGTATCGATATCCCTCACGTCGCCGGTATCCGTTTGGAGTATTTTCCCGAGGCCGTCCGAACAGACGACGCTACCGTCCCCGAGTTCCCACTGCCAGTATCCAAGATGAAAGCTATTTTCCACCGTTTCAAACAGATTCTTCAGTTTTGCCGAGAGGGTTCGAAACTCCGTACAATCGTGTTTATGAAACTCGATTTGACGATTTTTTTCACGAAACAAAAAGAAAGCAAAGACGCTGAAAATCAATAACAGGAGAAATAACACAAACAGCACGTTGATCAGTATATTTTGATAAAGATCAAAAAAACTTTTTTCCGGATAAAGCATCGTTGCGTTTCGCGCGGTATACTCCGAAAGAATCAATCGCGAACGGATTAATGCATTGCGGTCAAACATATAAATATTCGGACTTTTGTCGAGAGAGCGGATATCGCGAAACGGCTCCCCTCGCAAATAGCGGATAGCCAATCCCGCCGCACCGCTCCCCTGCTCCTTTGCGCTGCTTACAAAACCTCCGACCGCACCGCTCCCCACATAGGCATCTTCCATACTCAATAAAACGATATTGGGGAGTTTCAACAAGGTGGCGATCGAATTTTTGATCGCCATATTATCCCCTCTCTCGTCGGTCCATTTTCCGATCGTCGTCAGAATTACAAAGGTTTTTTGCCGACGGGGAAGATGATCGACGATATCCGATATCCGTTCCCCCGATAAAAAATGGAAACGGTATTTCGTAAAATCTTTAATTTTTCGCCGAATCTCCTCTTCAATCGATTGATAGGTGGTGGATGCATCTCCGACAATCCAGATATCCCTCGTTTGCGGCGATAGCTGATGGATTAGATCGATATTGGGGAGAATATCTTTGGTTTCATAAACACCGGTAAATTTCTCCGAATCGAGTCTCCCCTGAAGGTTTAAATTATTGACCCCCGAAAAAACGATCGGAACCTGGGGGAATAACTCGCTGCGGTGGTGCATGAAAAATGTCAAGGCATCGTCGTCGGTCACATAGATGATATCGGGACGATACCCTTTGTATTTTTCCTGAAGATAGCGCAGCATGAAATTCTCGTATACGCCGTCCATTTTAACCCGTTTCGTATCAAGATATTCGGCTGCAAAATTGACGGAGGGAAACGTATTATCGAAAGCAAAGATGAAATTTTGATGCTGAGATTTGGTCCAGGTGTACTCCTGAGAATAGGAGTGAAGAATAAAAACCTGTCTCTTTGCCTGTGCATAAACACCCACCGACGAGAAGGAGATCAGAAGCAATAAAAATAAAATTTTTCTCATTTCACCCTACATAGTAACAGTAACATATTATAACATGTTTTTTGATGATCTTTTGATAAACCGCTCCTCTTCTTGCCAAAGGGCGCGCACAAATAGACTAGAGTTCTTTTTTTACTACAAGATTATGAAGAAGAATCTTATATCCCTGATTTGAATGATTTTCCAAAAAGGGTTGATTCCCCGCTTTTTTCCGGAGATTGCTGATGATGGTGGTCAGGGTATTTCGGTTCATCGCCGTATCTCCCCATACATAATTTTCAATTTCCTCATACGAGACGATTCGATGGCTGTTGTGAATCAGGTAGAGGAGCAGTTTATTCTCTTTCGATGTTAGCGGCACCCGCTTCTTATCGCGAATCAAGACGCTGTTCGACGGTTCAAAAAATATTTGATCCCGCAGAAAATAGGTTATGCTGTTGGATTCGATAATCTCCTTCAATGCCCGCACCATCTCTTCGAACGTAATGGGGAGAAAAAGGGTTCTGCTGTTCTCTCCTATCGGAAGATGCAGAACCGATTCTCGAAATACCTCCTCGGTGAGGATTAAAAAGGGGCATTGAGGATTGATTTTCTGAATTTTACGGACAATCTCCTCACAGAAATGAAAATTCGACACCGTATGGATCATCACCATATTGGGCTCTATCTTTAAATAATCTCCCCATCCATTGTTAAAATCGCTCAGATGAATCCGTTCACACATCAATTCAAAAGGCATGACATGATAATCGTGAGCCACTCCATCTTCGATAATATAAAGCATTTTTATCGATTTTAACGTGCTTTTAAACTCCGTTTCCATTCTCTCTTATCCTCACTTCAAACATTTTCACTGATGATACGCACTTTTCGGGCGAAGCCCGTAAAGTGGCAGGGACAAATTGTCCCCTGCACCCCCCTAAAGCTTCCCGTATCTTTCGGATACGAGAGATTACTAACCTTTGTACAGTTGTTTAGACAAAGTACGAAAGGTAAGATTTTCACATAAAATTCACTTGGTTTCGGCCGTTGTTTTTAGAATAATAGAGAGCCTTGTCTACCCGCTTCAAAATCTTTTCAAAGGTATCTTCCTCTTTCGGAACCGTTATCCCTATACTCACCGTCAGATGGTTAATGTCGTCAAATACAAAAGATTCAACGTACCCCCTTATCTTCTCGGCAAAGACAATCGCATTTTCATACGACAATGAAGGAGAAAGAATCATAAACTCTTCTCCCCCCCACCGGGCAAACAGATCGGTTTTGCGAATACTGCTGTTCATCAATCGGGACAACTCTTTCAGAATTTTATCTCCGGTATCATGACCATAGGTATCATTGATCTCTTTAAAATGGTCGATATCCACCATGATGACGGTAAACGTATTGTTATAGCGCCGGAATTTATCGAGCTCCGCTTCGAGTTCTTCCATAAACTTTTGCCGATTGTATACGCCCGTCAGAGCATCGGTCGTGGCTTGACGATGCAGCTCATTTTCCCATGCAACCTGTTCGGAAATATCTTTTCCTGTCACGACGAAATATTGAACGCTGTTTTTCATATCCCTAATCGGCGTAATGGTTTCAGCTTCGTGATATAGCGTCCCGTCGCGCTTTCGATTTTGAAAAACGCCTCGGTAGGTCTCCCCGGCAAGGATCGTCTTCCAGAGATGACGATAAAAGGCTTTGTCGTGTTTGCCGGATTTAAAGATTCGCGGCGTTTGCCCGATCACTTCGTTGAGAGTGTATCCCGAATGCTTCAGTATCGCTTCATTTGCGAACGTAATCGTACCGTTTCTATCGGTAATACGGACCATATCGTCCGTCTGCTTTACCGCATGCGCCAAAAGGTTCACCTGCTCTTTTGCTTCAGCGATATCGGTAATATCGATAATTGTCCCCGCGCCGGCCCATCCCCCTTTATAGGGAACCGTATGCGCCATGCTACGAACAATTTTGATCTCCCCCTTTTTGGTAACCAGTTCCAAATCATCCGACCGGCTCTCAACCTCTTCTCCCCGGCATCGCTTCAAAACGATTTCTTTCACCCTCTCTTTGGACGATTCATGGGCAAAATCCCAAACATTCATATCATACAGCTCTTCTTGCGTATAGCCGGAAACATCACAAATTGCCTGATTGACATACACAAAACGTTCCTGATAAATAAAGAATCCGACCGTCGTGCTCTCAGCAATAGTCCGAAATTTTGCTTCGCTGTCGATGAGCTCTTGTTCGATCGTTTTACGCTCGGTGATATCCATAATCGCCCCCACACAGCAGACCCCTTCTTCCCTCCTCTCTCGTGCAACAACCGTGTGGTGATCGATCCACCGAATCCTACCGTCTGCCGTAACGATACGGTATACCAGATTAAAGCTCTTGACCCCATTCTCAGTATGCGTTTCAGCTTCACGAACCACCCATTCAGCATCATCAGGATAGATAATATGGAGGTAGTTTTTCTCACCGGATAAAAACTCTTCAGTGGTGTAGCCAAACTGTCTGATCCCTTCCGATAGATAGTCCACACTCCATTGCGTGTCAGTCACCCATGAAAAAAAAACGATCGAAGAGTGGTTGATAAAGGTATCACAAATTTTAAATTTTTTTTTCTGAGGCACTATTTGTTCTCTCCCGCCTATCCTTTGTATGCACTCATGCACTACGGATTACGCTAATTTTTATAAATTACTATTAAATATTATTTTTAAATATCGGGATTTTTACATATTTTTCTCAATATTTTCTCAAAATAATTCCGATAAAGAGAATTCTCCTGTCGAAACTATCGCTATTGTTTATCGTACGATAGATCCCATCCCTATCGGAAAATTTCTTTTATGAAAAAATCCGAACTGACTTTTGCTATAATGATAAATAACTGACCTTACGCACCTTACTTTAGCAAGTACGTAAAGGGAAGTTTTTCTCGCGCATCCGACAGATGCGGGTAGCTTTAGGGGGGTGCAGGGGACAAATTGTCCCCGCCACTTTACGGGCTTTGCCCGAAAAGTGCGTAACATCAGTAAATAATCTAATTAGCGCCATAGCGGCTAGCGTAGTGCTTTGGGCTTTGCTCAAAGCACGTTTAAAAGAGAGTTCTGCAAGAACTCTCATAAAAACGGTGTCTCCGATCATACCAAGAGGCGGAGAAAAAATATCCATTTACCTATCCATTGCTTTAAAAGGTTACTCTAATTCATGACTGCCCTGAATTCTCTAACACAAACGGATCAAATGAAAAACTTGCTTAAAAGCAGTAAGTTTGGAGTACTTGCCAGCTTGCTATTGGGCATGGTACTTATTTTTGGTGAGCGAAACCTCTCCGATCCTAAAACATTGATACTCTGGTTTCTTGCCCTCGTTCTGGTATCATTTCTCCGAATCTCCCTTATCAGCGCCTATCAACGGAGTGCCGACACCACGGTGTCCGATACGCGCCTACGTCTGAGAAATATCCGGATCGGTACCTTTGTATCCGGTACAATATGGGGCGCAATCGGATTTTTATTGTTCTCTTCCAATGATTTTGATCACCTGTTTTTTTTAATTTTTATTTTAGCCGGTCTGACAGCCGGGAATACGGTGTCAAACGGATCCGACCTTCCCAGCAGCATCGGTTTTTCCATTTTGACGTTGTCCCCCATTACGGTTTATTTATTCTTGGACGAAAATACTCTATCCGTTTATATGGGGATGGCACTGCTCCTTTATTTCGTATTCTTAACCGTTATCGGAAAATTCATCCACACAAGTATCCTCCAGAGCAGTATGATGCAACACAAAGCGGAAGCGAGTGAAAAAGAGGCATGGGTCAGCGAGGAACGCTATCGTCTCATCCTTCAACATACGCCGGCGGGAATACTTCATTACAATAAAGAGCTGGTAATCACCTACTGCAACGACCGCTTTGCACAGCTTATGAAAGCCCCGAAAGAGAAGCTGATCGGCCTTGATATGCATACGCTGAAAGATCAACGTATCCTGCCGGTATTAACAGAAGCGATTGAGGGCAAAGAGGGATCATTGGAAACCCCGTACCACTCAACCCTGAGCAATGCCCATTTGTGGATCATTATGTTCTATGCCCCGCTCCGCGACACCGATAATACCATCGAGGGGGGAATTGCCATCATCGAGGATATCACCGAACGAAAAATGGCTGATGTAGAGACCCAAAAGCTTCTGAAAAACCTCAGACAAGCCGAAAAAATTGCTCAAATCGGCAATTGGCATCTGGACTTGCGTTCCAATACTCTGGAATGGTCAGATGAGATTTTTCATATTTTTGAACTGGATAAAGAGAACTTTGAACCCACCTACGATGCATTTCTAACGGTTATCCATCCGGATGACCGAAAAAATGTTGAAAATGCCTATCAAAATTCACTCGTTACCCAACAAAAATACGAAATAGTCCACAGACTTCGGATGAGAGACGGAAGAATCAAGTATGTCAGTGAACAATGCGATACAAAATTCGACCAGACGGATAATAGTCCGCTGTGTTCCTTTGGTACGGTTCAAGATATCACGGAAGCGATGCACTATCAAATCCGCTTGGAAAAAAGTGAAAACACCCTTCTCTTTCTGTTGAAAATGAGCCCGATTGCCGTCAGAATCGCAAAAAGCGAAGGGAGTGAAGTTGTTTTTGCCAATGAAGCCTATTCCCGTTTGACCCAAACCGATATTTCTGCCGTATTAGGCAACAATCCGAAAAATTATTATGCCCGCCATGAAGAATACGATGCAATCCTGAAACAAATCAACGCGAAAGAGATCATCTTCAATCGACTGGTAGAACTCTCCATTAATCATCAGACGATCTGGGTATTGGCTTCGTATATGCCGATAGAGTTTGAAGCAGAACCCTGTGTTTTGGGGTGGTTTTACGATATTACGGAAGAAAAAAATCTGCAAAAAGATTTGGCAGAGCAACGAGACGAATTTAAAACCATTTTCAATACCTCCAAGGACGGCATCGCCATCTTGGATACCGAATCGAATTTTCTCGATTTTAATGATGCGTATATGGAAATGACCGGTTTTTCCCGTGAAGAACTTCTACAAATGAATTGTATTTCGCTGAGCATTCCGCAAGACAGAGAACGTGCAACCGAAATGATGAAAAAAGTTTTGGAACACGGCTTTGTCAAAGGTTTTGAAAAAACCTGCATCGTAAAAGACGGAAAACAGCTCTACATCAACATGACAGCCACTCTCCTGCCCGACAAAAAACGTATTCTGGTCAGTACCAAAGATGTTAGCGCAATGAACCTCCATGCACAGCAGCTCGAATTTTTGGCCCATTACGACGCGCTGACCGGTCTGCCGAACCGTATTCTAGAATCCGATCGCCTGCATCAGGGGATGATCCAAACGCAACGACGCAAAGAGCGGCTGGCCGTCCTTTATCTTGATCTTGACGGGTTTAAACACATCAATGATACCTATGGGCATTCCGTAGGAGACCAATTGCTGATCGCCCTTTCGGCAAGGATGAAACAATCATTGCGGGAAGGGGATACCCTTGCCAGATTAGGCGGAGATGAATTTGTCGCCATTCTCGTAGATTTAAAAGACACCTCCGCCGCAATACCGATCATTCACAGACTCCTTGAAGCGGCAGGAAACCCCATCCGGCTTGAGTCGTTAACGGTTCAGGTATCCGCTAGTATCGGAGTTACCTTTTACCCGCAGGAGCACGAAGTGGACGGAGACCAGCTGATCCGTCAGGCCGATCAGGCAATGTATGAGGCCAAACAATCGGGTAAAAACCGATACTATCTTTTTGATTCGAAAGAAGAGATAACAGGTTAGGCAACGATAGGATTTAAGGTTGGAGAAATGGACACGGGAGTGTCATTAAGAGAGCTAAAAACAAGAAAAGATTAAATTATGCACCGACTGACCCATTAAATAATCTTTTCGGTGATGATTCTAACGCAATAACTTTTTACTCAGCCGGAAAATTCAAATTAATTTTATTTATTAAAATTAATTTGAATTTTCTATGAATGACTCGATTTTAAAGAAAGCAGAAAATCGATAAAAATAGAAAATTTCTCCCTATATCTCTAATCTGAGCCCTGTTTCGACAAGCCTAATCAAATCATCTCGAATTTCTATCTCTTTGGCTCTCTGGCTGAAGGAACTGAGAACCTCAATAGTCTGCTGAATTATCTCTTTTACGGCACTTTCTTTCATTTCAAGCGATAACCCAAAAGCGATCAAATCTTTGCGCGTGAAATTGTTTAGTTTTGCACCAATCGACATCTGATGATTGGCTGTATATTTTTCCCCATTGGCAAAGGTAATATCATACGCTGGAGAGAGGCTCCATTTCCCTGATTCATCCATCAAAAATGAAAAGTTTTTTGCGTGGTCATCTTGATTACGGGCAATCACATTAAAAACAGCCCGCTTAAATATCTCAAGATTGACCGAGTTATCTCGGGTCAATGCTTTGGCGATGCGCCAGAACTGCTCATACGAATAATGCCCCGGTTCATTGAAATCGATATGGGTCAAGCCGGCTAACGTGTGCATATGGATCTTGCGACCATCAACACGATCAAATCGTTTGATGGCGTAGTGCCAGTCATTTCTATCATAGAGCATTTGCGTTTGAGGAACACTTATCCCAATCTCTCCCGCCATCTGCATATAGAGGTATTCGAGTTTGGTAAAATCCAGAGCTTGACCAAATTGGTCCGATTTACTAAATTTTACTAGCCAGTGCTCAAACCCCTCCGGCACACCCAACTGTGCACCGCTGATGATCTCTTTCGTTTCACGGTTCCATCCGATAGAAGCTTTTGGCTGTGCACCTCCGGGTGATGCAGCATTTTCCATAAAGGCTGCGATGTGATGAAGTGCATCGGATTGTTCACCTTTGATGATTACTTGAGAATCCAAATACATCTGACGCAAATCCATGATTTCGGCTTTTAGAGCAGCAAATTGTGGCTGATCGCTCGGTTCATACTCCAATGCTCCCATTGCGCGTGAACCGATATAGGATAATCGCATCAAGAGATTTACATCTGCTATGCTTTTCCCTTTTTCCTCGTAATAGCGATCGATTACCCTCATCCCAAATTTATCCGGCAAACTATCATGAAAAACACCGGGAATACCTTGGAAATAAGTAGTATCTGTGTTGCTATATGCACCTTTTAAACTATTGATTGCAAGTTTATGAGGCGAAATTTCCAGTCCCATCTTTTGAAATATCGGATCATATTCAAAATAGACCGTCCGTCCGTCATACAGTAATGTCCCAACGGTATGACCATACAGTTTTGCAGTAATCTCTGTCATTTACGAACCCTTTTACGATCTTGTTGTGAAACATTCACACGGATGTCTTCCAATGTTTTTAATGCACGTTCTTTAACGAGATTCTCGCCCTTTTCATCCAACTGCAAAACAAAGAGTAATTTGAACATATTTTTAGCAGACAATGTACCATTTTTTAAAAATGCACGGTAGGTAGGGAGTGGAATCCCTGCACGTGATGAAAGCTCTTTCTGGGTGATATTTTGCTTAATACGTTCTTTTTCAAACATCTCTGCCAGACGAGACAACATCTCTTGTTCAGTATATAGCTGCAACATTGCATCTCACTTAAAAGATAGTATATTATAGATTAAAGCAATAAATATAGAATAATAGATATTAAAATATCTCTTACTTTGTCTATGATCTTATTGCTAATTGTATCGCAAAAATGTATTTTATATATATCACTAGCAAATTTGGGTCAGATGTTCAATCTGGAATGACACCCCGATTTAGAATGGCCTATGCATTTACTCCTTAACATACCTAATCTAACTATCAAGGAATAACAGTGATTGAGCGTTAAGCAACCCGTTCGCCTTATTGACTTACATTTTCGAAAACAGGATACTATGGAATATGCTCATATTGACAAAAGAGAATTATGATAAAACCGTTCAAGAAAACGAGATAGTGGTTATCGATTTTTGGTCGCAATGGTGTACTCCGTGCAAACAGTATGGACCGATATTTGAAAAAGTATCTGGAAAATACCCCGACATCACGTTTGCAAAACTCCATACGGAAGAAGAAACCGCTCTTTCAGACTATTTCTTTATCCAAAATCTTCCAACGACGGTACTTATGAAAGAGAAGACGGTTATTTTCAAAACACCGGGATTATTATCCCAAGAGGAACTGATTGATCTCATTGAGCAGACAAAAGCGACCGATATGGATAGATTCCGTGCGGAAAAAGCAGCGAAAAAAGCAGCACGCAAGCAACAGCCGTAAACCAATTCTTGACAATATAAAGCGATGCAGAAGGAAAGCAAATGCCATTAAATCGACTGGAACGATATTTCGAGGACTACACCTACATACGAAAAGGCCATTATCCCGTCACTGATTTGATTGTCTATGTGTACATGGGCGATGCGTGGACTGAAGCAAACAAAGCACAACAAATTGCCATCAGTGAGGGGCTCCTCAGATCAATAGAAGCAAAACATTTCGAACTCGGCAGAGAAGATATCGAACGTCTTTTTGAACTCTACGATCTTAAGGGTAAAGCAGAATGCGGTGAGCTGGCAGATGTTGTGATGCTGCAAACGGCATTTACACAGATCATTGAAAAGCATCGCTTATCGCACCAATCACCGTCTTAAAAAGTGTCTGCTCTTTGAGTCCATTCCACTTTTTAAAAAATTGAAAATATAACAAATTGTCAACATATCGATCCATTTAAACGTGTTTGGATAAAATAAAACAAATCGGATATGCGCCAGACGAGGAACATTAAAAATGAAGATTGAAATTTGTGGTGAGGTATTGAGATGAACACGCACGATACCATTCAAATTTTTGACACTAAAAAAGTACGCACCCTCTGGGATGAGGAGAATGAAAAGTGGTATATCTCTATTATTGATGTTATTGAAGTTTTGACGAATAATGAGCGACCAAGAAAATATTGGTCAGATTTAAAAAAGAAGTTAGAAAAAGAGGGAAGTCAGTTGTCCGAAAAAATCGGACAACTGAAAATGAAATCTTCAGACGGTAAATTTTACAAAACCGATGTTGCCGATACCGAACAAATTTTCAGATTAATACAGTCTATTCCAAGCCCAAAAGCAGAACCCTTTAAACTTTGGTTAGCACAAATCGCTAGTGAGCGCTTAGATGAAATGCAAGACCCTGAGCTAAGTATAGATAGAGCATTAAAACAATATTTAGAGCTAGGATACAGTGAGAACTGGATCAACCAACGGCTAAAAAGTATCGAAATCCGCAAAGAACTTACCGATGAGTGGAAATCAAGAGGGATAAGAGAGGGGATGCAGTTTGCAACTCTCACCGATATTATCACCAAAACATGGGCAGATAAAACCACCAAAGAGTATAAAATTCTAAAAGGGTTAAAAAAAGAGAACCTACGGGATAACATGACCAACACCGAACTTATTTTAAATATGTTAGCGGAAGCTTCTACAAAAGATATTTCGCAAGCACTAAGCCCTGAAACGTTTGAAGAAAGCAAAAAAGTAGCAGCTCAAGGCGGAAAAGTTGCCAAAGTAGCCCTCCAAGAGTTGGAAGCGCAAACGGGTAAAAAAGTGGTAACGAGCTTGAATGCAAAAAGTGTATTGGAAGCCACAGAACGAAATAAGATTGTATAATTTCCGATATTCGGATATAATAGCAATATTAACTTCGAAGAGGAGGAGAATATGACAACAGCAGAAATCACACAGTTTTTTCATATTGCTGATAGCACTCTCAGTGATTGGGAATCCAATCCAAAGCGCCAAAAGCTCCTTACCCTCCTTCGTACTATCAGCCTTGACGAGGCAGAAAAGTATTTACAGCCTAAAAATACCCCGCCAAAATTTAGCCCAAAAACCCGTTTCGCCAAACTTCGAAAAGAGTGGTTTAGCATTGATCTATTGTGGTCACGGCAAGATCATTCCCTCATAGAGATCAACAGCCTCATTTCCATTTATCTCTCTACACCGAATCAAGAGGATACCCAAACGCTCATCCGTCTATTTGGTATCGAACGAGTTAGGATGATTTTGATGAAACTCAAAAATAGCATGCCAATCGAAGATTATAATGAGGCTTCAGAGCAGATTGAATTTTCCATAGACCCTGAAACCTATTTTGAGGTTCATCCGTTGCCTGCACTAGAGGAACTTCTACGCCATCCTAAAAAACGGTATATTACCTATCTGAGCAAACAATACAGTGCCGATGAGTTGGTAAAAATGGCTCAAGAGAAAAAAGTACCGTTCAATACCCTCTTTCAGATTAAAAAGATGACAGGACTGAGCGCATGACCGAAGCGATCAAACAGATTCTACCGATCATCCAAGATCACGAGATTTTCAAAAAGCATGATTTCAGACTGGTCGGTGGAACCGCACTTTCCTATCATATCAATCATCGCATTTCTGAGGATTTAGATTTTTGCCTCACACAAGAACTTCCTTTAGAGGATATTCAAGCATTTATTGAGTTTTGTGTAGAGAAATTCGGTATGGACAATATCGACTATATTGAACCTTCTCAAGCAATCAAGGAAGATTTCTTAATCGGCGGAGATAATGTCGAATACTATCTTCAAACATGGATGGTCAACGGCATTAAAATTCAATTTTTCGACGGTGGAAGCAATCCAGGCACAAAAGAATTTCTTGCCGATGATATTTACACAACCATCGGAAACATCAAGATAGCCTCCCTAGAAACGATATTTAAAATAAAATCTTTGATGTTCTACAAACGAACCAAATCACGAGACCTCTACGATATGCTCTGCTTCTATACGCTAAATGATTATGATCGATTTACACCTGTTGCGACCAAAACGCTTATTATGCAACATGAACCGCTTTATTACACAAAAGAATATTTCCAAACGATGTGGCTAGAGAGTTTTAAAACTAAAAAATATTTAGCGGAACGTGATGAAGGGTTGGCGGGGCTAGTGGGTGAGATTCAAACATTTGATGAGATGCGTATGAAATTGGTAAAATTATTTCAATAAAATTTCTATTGTAAAAAAGTAGCTTATCCCGAATGGCACTTACTTAAGGAAAAAAGAGTCTAAAAAGCCTAACATATTTACTTGTTTTTGTAAATCTATTTGGAAGTGAGGCTTTAGCCTCGCCATCGTGCGGGACTGAAGTCCCACTTCCGATTTGCATATGACGGAGTATTCGGCCAGTGATCGCGGAGATTATTCGGCCACTTGAAGAGAGATATTTTCTGTGTTTGGATTTTAACATAAAGTGGCCGGATATTGGTTCCTTGATCATCTAAATTTCTTATTTTTCAGTGATTGATTTATTGATAGTAGAGTGAAGCTTGCGCATAGAATCCCCCTCCATTTCAATTCGGTGCGATGAATGGACGATACGATCAAGGATTGCATCGGCAATAGTATTGTTATTGAGATAATCATACCAGTCGCACACTGGGAGTTGAGAAGTGATAATGGTCGAGTTAATCTGGGTACGATCTTCAATGATTTCAAATAAGTTGGTTGCGTCATCTTCATGCATGGCGGATACTCCGAAATCATCCAGGATCAATAGATGGAACTTCGAATATTTTTTGAGTAGATTGGTATAGGTGCCGTCAATCCTTGAAATTCTTATCTCCTCAAGAAGTGTCGGAGTACGAATGTAATGGACTCTGAATCCATCCATGATGGCACGATTGGCAAACGCTTGTGCAAGATAGCTTTTACCGGTACCGGTTTTTCCGGTCATAATAATGTTCTGATGGCTTCGAATAAAGTTCAAGGTAGCCAAAGAGTGTATGAACGCTTTGTCGAGGCAGCGTTTGGGATTAAAATCGATCTCTTCGATGAGGGCATGTTTCTCTTTAATTTTAGAGAGCTTGCGATTCATAGCGATTGCCTTGTTGCGAAGATAGAGACTTTGCGCATCAAGGAGCTGATAAAGCCTCTCTTCGAATGCTAGAGAGTGATAGTTGACATCTTCGCTTTGACGCGCATACGCCTCTTTAAATCCGTGAAGACCGAGCTGGGTGATTTTTTCAATAAGTTGTGAATGCTGCATAGGTTATTTCCTTTTTTTACTTTTTTGGATACTTTGTTATTGATACTCTTGAGCATTACGAAGATTGTCATGGGTATTTAGGATAGGAGGAGTTGTCATGATGTTGTTGGCACTTCTACCCGGATAAAGTTTTTTCTCCAGAATCGACTTGATCGACTTCGTCTTCAGAGTCTGCTTCTCCAATGCAAACATCAGCGCCAGTTCCAATTCTGATTTTCCATGCAACTTGGCCAGTGAAAGGACAGCGATGATCGGACGGTAGGCAGTTGCTTCATATTCAGCGGCGGCGAAGCGTGCTTCAACGAATGCGGATGCATTGGAACCGATATTCTTCGCCCAGTTGCGTAATCGATCCGGATTCATTTTTTCATGGACATATTGATGCGACGAGGGCATATGCTCTTTGAGTGTGGAGACATCGCCCGTGCGTCGCAGTCTTGGATGGGTGGCGATCAAAGTGTTGTTGTGATAGATTTTTACACTGTGTGAATTGTAATGCACATCGACAAGTTCTTTGAGATACCCATAAGGGACAGAGTAATTGCATTTGTCCAAAGTGATGTGGTAATCTTGGTTGACTCGTGCAACTTTGAACTCTTTGTAGCTGTAACGGTTGGCGGGAAGTGGTTTGAGATGGGGCTTATCCAGTGTTTCAAACATCTGGGTGCGGCTTTGTTCCAAATGTTTGACGATCTTGTTGTTGTAATCATCCAGTAGCGGACCGATCGATTCATTGAGCTCATCGACACTGTAAAACTTCCGATGGCGAAAGCGTGCGAGGATATAGCGCTGAATCCCCTGAACTCCTTGCTCGACTTTCGGTTTGTCTTTGGGTTTATAGGGACGTGCAGGTTCTATCGCCATGTTGTAATGGCGGGCAAGGTCGGCGTATCCTTCGTTGATAACGATTTCTCCATTAGAATGAGTAATCACCGCTGATTTGAGATTATCGCTCACTACGATTCGCGGTACTCCTTCAAAGTATCGGTATGCCAATACATGAGCTTGAAAAAAATCTTCTTGTTTCTGGGATGGAGTCGCATGGGCAAAGGTATAGCCACTAGCACCCAGAACCGCAATAAAAACCTGACATTTGACGATCTCGCCGGTTTGGATATCGTAAATCGGCATCGTCAGACCGCTGTAGTCGACAAATACTTTTTCTCCTCCTAAATGGACCTGACGCATCGAAGGATTCAGCTTTTCAACATGCTTTTTATAGAGAACCCTAAACTGGGTATACTCGTATCCATCGGGATATTGTTCTTTGTACTCTTCCCATAGCAGCATGAGAGTCACTTTCGTCTGTTTACGCTGCTTGAGTTCGTTATGCAGGTAGAGCATATCGGGTAATGGTTTTTTGGAAGGTGTGGCACTGCGCTGTTCGGGAAACAATCTGGAATGGAGGACATTATCACTCATCCCTTCCACTTCGTCAATCGTCATTGCGGAAGACTTAAAGCGGCGGATATAGTCTTGTATGGTTGTTCTTGGAACCCCTGCAGCTCTGTGTGCCTGACGAACCGAAAGGTTCATCCCAATATGAAGCCGTAGAGCTTCACGTACTTTTTTCATCTGTATCTTCCTCATCAACACTCCCGTTTTTAAACGGCAGTGTAGTCAATTCAGAAAACACCCTTCATTCATAAAAACTCCGTGACGTTTTTTCCTAAAAAGTGGCCGGATAATGACCGTTTTTAGTGGCCGAATGCCACCGTCATGGGTGGCCGGATAAAAACGTCACAGGTGGCCGAATGGCTCCGTTTTTTGCAGGATTTAAATTTCATTTGTTTTAGTCTCGGAAATAAGGCTTAAAAGCTTAAGTAAGTGCCATTCTAGCCTGTCCCCTTTTTTCCAAAATTCATCAACATAAATTGATTAATCATACATATTGTTTACACTAAACACTATTGACACCTAAATTTCTTCACCAAAAATTTTATTATTAGTATAAAATATCACAAGTAAAAGGATATATTTATGGAAAAACAAATTAAATCCAATGAAGTATTTACACCATCAACATCTGCAAAACTAACTTTTGTTGAAAGAGAATCTGTTAATAACCAAATTGTAAATGCTTTAAATACCCCTGGAAAGCAACTAGTAATATATGGGCATTCTGGCTGTGGAAAGACTACGCTTATTGTCAATAAACTGATGCAAATATATGAAAACCACATTACAGTAAGATGTACTTCTACACTGACATATGAAGAAATTGTATTGCAAGCATTTGATGAGTTAAATCCCTATTACCAAGATAGTAAAGTATCCACTATAAGTAATGCCACATCCATAAAATTAGCGTCAGATTATGCACTAATTAAAGCAGAGCTTGGAGGAACAAAAACAACAACAGAACAAGGGACAATTAAAAGAGTAATTCCACCTAAATTAACAATGCAAACACTTGCTCGATTTTTAGGCAATGCCAAATGTTGCTTTGTTTTAGAAGATTTTCATAAAATTAATGCTGATGAGAAGACAAAGGTATCTCAGACAATGAAGCTTTTTGTTGATATGGCTGAAGAGTACCCTGAGCTAAAAATCATATGTATAGGTGCTGTGGATACTGGTCGAGAAGTTGTTCAATATGACCCTGAACTCAAGTCAAGAGTTGCAGAAATAAATGTACCTTTAATGACTGACACCGAAATTGCACAAATTATTGACATTGGGTTTCCGTTATTAAATATCGAAATACCTGCTTTTATTAAAAATAACATCATAAAAGTTGCGAATGGTGTTCCATCGGTGTGTCATTCAATTTGTTTACAAATATGTTTCGCAATGGGTATATATACTAAAAGCAACTCAAAAATAGTTATTGACATGAAAATGTTTGAATCAGGCATCAAAGGATATATTCAAGATTCATCAGATTCAATTAAAGCTGACTTCGAAATTGCATTGGTACAAAGAAAAGGAACCTACAAGAATGCCATGTTGATATTTAAAGCCTTATCTTCCTTCTCGATGGAGGGGGCAGAACAACATGATTTACTGCTAAAAATTCAAGAAACTGAATCAAAGTATCCAGCAGGGAACTTATCGAGCTATTTAAAACAATTAGTAAAAAGTGAAAAAGGAGCAATAATCATAAAAAGAGCTAATCATTACTGTTTTAGATCGCCAATTTATAAAATATACGCTGAGCACATTACCAGTAATAATTATGCAGGTGAAATTACTCATGATTCAATTAATATGGATTTAAAAATAGTAAAAGAGAAAATAGATTATTTAACAAGTCAATTATAAACTTGAAATAAAAACGAAGGAAAAAGGCGACAGACTACTTTTTTACGCAGATTAGCGGTCATATATTCAATCTTCACTTTTTAAAATCTATTACTCAAAAACAATCTCATACCGAACATTTCTACCGTTTGTCCCCTCGATTTGACGGATACAGCCGATCTCGATCAATTGGGTAATATCTCTGGAAGCGGTGGTGGATGCCGTGTCCGTTAGGCTCATATATTTCTTTTTACTCAAAGCACCTTGGAAATTTTCAGTTCCCATATCGAGGATTCTATTGAGAACTTTGGTTTGTCTCGCATTGAGATTATGAGTTTTGTATTTGTCCCAAAACGTCGTTTTTTGTACGATGTATCCTAGCTTTTTTTTCGTGTCGCCCAATGCAGTGTTTAACGTAGTGAGAAACCATTCGCACCAGTCGGTGATATCCAAATGATTCCTCTCCTTGCGAATGTACCCCGTTGTTTTTTCCAATACCTTGTAATACCCGCTTCTATCGCTGTTGATCGCACTAGACATCGAATAGAGTCTCGATATGGTCGATTTTTCGATGTTAGACAAAACCAAATCGGTGATCGCGCGCCCTATTCTGCCGTTACCGTCATCAAACGGGTGAATGATAACAAACCATAAATGGGAAATACACGCTTTGAGCAGACTCGGAGGTGTGGCATTAAACCATGCTAGATATCGAGCCATCTCATCTTCGAGCGTGGCTCTTGGAGGTGCTACATAATACGTTTTCTCTTTTCCTGCGGCTCCTCCGATGACTTCCATAATCTCTTCACCCCTGAACGAGGCAACATTGATTTTAGAAAGAGCACTATACCCACTCGGAAAAAGAGCATTGTGCCAGCCAAAGAGCCTCTCAAGGCTCAAATCTTGATCGTAATTGGTGTTGGCATCGATGAGTACTTCTATCAGATAATCGGTAGAAATATCCCGTTTGTAAGAATCTATCTCTGCAAACCCAAGCTTTCGTTGGATGGAGGCTTTGACGCTGTCACGATTGAGGATTTCCCCCTCTATCGCAGAGGTACTAATCGCTTCATTCATCAGTGCTTCGAGTTGTCTTTGGGCGATATTATTGCGATCCATCGTTTGGGTTATGGCAATCAAATACCCCTGCTCCAATGAAACCTCTTGAATCAAATGCTCAAGTCGGTTCAAATCATAGGTAAAATGGGGATAAGTCTCCCTCTCCCATATCCAGCGTTTCATCTACTGTATTGCCTTTGAGTATCGATTATTTTCAATCAGGTTGAATTATTGATTTAATCATACCATATTTGGTACGAATATCTATAATAATCGTGCTTTTATCTCAAAAACAAAAACATACTTTTTAAATCGTAGGGACTGACGTTATATTGTGGATTGTATTTATCGAGAGGAGGTGGTGGGTCAAGCAGGATTTGAACCTGCGACTACTCCGTTATGAGCGGAGGGCTCTAACCGCTGAACTATTGACCCGATTGAGGAGCGGTATTATACTCGTTCTTTGATTAGACGAAGCTTTTTTTACCGCTATTGTTGTACAAATAGCGAAATCGGTAAGCGAGAAGGTTCTCCATAATTCCGAACAAAATCATAAAATTGACGAAACTGCTCCCTCCGTAGCTGAACATCGGCAGCGGTACCCCGACGACGGGGGCAAATCCGATTGTCATGGCAATATTGACACTCATATAGATGAAGACAAAGAGGGAGAGCCCTGCCGTCACCACCTTGATGTAGTAATCCTGCGCCCAGTTGGCGATCATCAGCAGATGGATGATAATCGCGGCGTAGAGGGAGATGAGCAAAAACGCCCCGAAAAACCCGAACCGCTCGACGACGTAAGCGAAGATAAAATCGCTCGATGCAATGGGGAGGAATTTCATCTGGGTCTGAGTGGCATCCTCTTTGTCTTTACCGAAAAATCCCCCCGAACCGACGGCAATGATCGACTGCTCGACGTGGTAGCTCGGTTTTTCACTGATAAAGTCGGTCAACCGCTGTTTTTGATAATCGTGCAGCTGGGTATAGATCAGCGGGAGCGAGATGATGAAAGCCGTGCTCAGCCCCACCCATATTTTCCAGTGAACCCCGACGATAAACAAAATCCCCACCCCCAGCAGCAGCAAGACCGTCGCCGTCCCCAAATCGGGTTCCTTGGCGATGAGGAGAAAAGGGAGGATAATAAAAAACATGATCTTCGAAAAATCTTTCAGACGGTATCCGTCACGCGGCGGAGGGTTTCGGCTGATCAGATAAGCAAGCATCAGGACAAACGCCGGTTTGATCAGCTCAGAGGGCTGGAGGGTGAAATGGACAAACGGGATCTCAATCCACCGTTTCGCTCCCAGCCGTGCATGCCCTACAAACTCGACGGCAACGAGGAGGAGGATACTCCCCCAATAAAAAATAGGGATCGTCCAGAACATCTGACGCACCGGCAACAAAAAGAGGGTAAAAAACGCCCCGATCCCGACAGCAACGTACACCAGATGCTTTTGTCCCAATACCGGATGGATCTCATGGATCAGCCAACCGGAGGTAAATACGAGGGGAATCAACAAAATGATAATTATAAAATCAAAATGTGCTAGAATTCGGCGATCTATATTAAGCACTGCAATCTCATTACTTTAAAATTTTTAGCTGATTGTATCATAAAGGGCGTCAATGAACAGAGAAAATGTGACACTTTATGTCGAGGAAGCGATTCGTCTTGACCTATTTTTAGTCCAAAAACTTGGGCAAACCCGGAATCAGATATCCCAGTTGATCGAACAAGATTGTATCCGCGTCGATGGTAAAGCGACCTCCAAACCGGGTCTCAAACTCAAAATTTCCCAAAACGTCGCAATTATTTTTCCGGAGGCGAAATCGACTCCGGCACAGGTGATCGATTTTGACGTCGAGGTGCTGTTCGAAGACGACGATATTCTCGTCATCAACAAACCCAGTTCCCTGACCGTCCATCCGGCCCCCAGCGTCAAAGAACCCACGTTGGTCGATTGGCTCAAACATAAAGGGATCAGCCTCTCGACCCTCAGCGGCGAAGAGCGCCACGGGATTGTACACCGTCTCGACCGAGGGACCAGCGGAGCGATGGTAATCGCCAAAAACAATGTTGCCCACGAAGCCCTATCGGCGCAGTTGCAGGACAAGAGCATGGGACGCTATTACATGGCCGTAGTGACACCGCCGCTCAAAGAGGACGGGATCATTATCGACAAACCGATCGGACGAAGCAGCCATAACCGTCTCAAGATGGCGATTAGTGAGAGCGGTAAAAATGCCAAGACTCAGTTTCAAAAAGTACTCCTCTCTCATGATGAGACACAGGAGCTGATCGGCTGTAAACTTTATACCGGAAGAACCCATCAAATCCGAGTCCATCTGGAGTCAATGAGCCGCCATATCATCGGCGATCATATCTACGCGCTGCAGCCAAAAAGTGATAAAATGGAACGTATCTTGCTTCATGCATACATACTCTATTTTACCCATCCCACCACCCAGGAGAGGGTTCAGTTTGTTGCCCCTCTGGAGGCGGTGATGGAAGATTACATCCTAAAACATTTTGATCCAAAGGAATTTCATGCACACATCGATCCGTTACGCTTTGAGCATCTCTTTAGCCCTGAGTCTGTTTAGCGGTTGTGCCCCGACGCCCAAACCCGAAAAAGCCATCACCATCGATTCTACCCTTCCGGTCCTCACGATTAACGGATTTATCTCCGATATCACCTCTGCGGCATTTGAATGGAAACCGATCGATGACCCCCGCGTTATCGGATATTACATCTACCGCGACACTCCCGGCGAAGCCGGTCAGAAACTTCACCGTATTGCTACGGTAGAGAGCCGTTTTGCGACCCATTATGTCGACAGCGATCTTAAACCCAATGTGCAGTACCAGTACCGCTTTGCTACCTTTACCAAAGAGGGGAGCGAGTCGGTCGGATCGGAAACCATCACCGTCGCCACCCAACCGATGATCGCTCCGGTCGTTTTTTTCCAATCGGTCGGCAATATGCCCCGCAGTGCAAAACTCCTCTGGCGTCCCCATTCAAACGGAAAAATTGCCGGTTACATCATCGACCGTCTCAATGTCAATGACCAGACATGGCATGAAATCGCCACGATCAGCGGCCGCTTGAATGCCGAGTACATCGATCGTGACCTCAAAGACGCTCAGGTCTACCACTACCGGATCAAAGCCTATACCCATGACAAATTGGTCACCGAACCCAGTGAGATTACCAAAGTAATCACGAAACCGCTCCCTCCCCAAATCAAAAATACCACCGCGACGACCGAACGTCCCCGTGTTATTACCCTTACCTGGGAACCGAGTGAACTCAAAGATATCAGTCATTACAACATTTACCGCTCCACCTCTCCGAATGGTTCGTTTGATTACCATGTGAAACTCGAAACGACCACCTTTACCGATGCGATAGACGAAGACGGTAAAAACTATTTTTACAAAATCACCGCCGTGGACAAAGACGGATTGGAGGGGCTTATTTCACCTATCTCAACCCAAGGTTCCACCCTCTCCAAACCGCAAACACCGATTGCGGTTGACGGCAAAATAGCGAACAAAGCGGTTGAACTCCAATGGAGCAACAACGATCCGCGTACCGTTTCGTACATCATTATCAAAACGGTCAAAACCAGCTGGATCAGCCGTGAAAACGTTGAGATCAAAGACATTACCGAACCGAAGTTTCACGATTCCGATATCAAACCGAACATCGGCTACCAATATGAAATTCTCAGCGTTGATAAAAATGGGATACGATCACTTCCGACCAAACCGATCGAACTCAGTTATGAGGCGAAGTAACCCCTATGCCGCATTTACATCTCGAATCGTTTAACCCCCTCACCTTTCCTACCCAATGCGGCGAAGTCGAATTCGACTTTATCGCATACAACCGCGATCGCGAAGAAGAGTCCCTGATCGCTACCCGCTACAAAGGGAGAAATTTCTTTCTCCTCCACAAAAAAACAGAGGCCAAAGAGCTCCTCAAAAGCGAAAAAATCACCCGCCCTTCCCCCAATTTTTTGGTTAAGCATGCCCTTTTGGCGTATGCCGAGTGTTCAGGATCGAAAATCATCGCTTCAAATGTCGACAATGCTCCCGAAAACACCCACCTTAAAACCCATGCGCCGCTCAAATCAATCGATTATTTTGCGGCCCGTTTCCCTGCGGATCGCGAAGTGCGAATCGAGATCGGATTTGGCTCCGCCCGCCATCTTCTCCACCAAGCCGCCGCTCATCCCGACGTCACCTTTATCGGATTGGAGATCCACAAACCCTCCATCGAGCAGGCACTCAAACAGATCGCCATTCAGGGATTGAACAATCTGATGATCATCGATTACGATGCGCGCCTCTTCTTGGAGTTTGTCCCCTCCAACGTTGTCGGTAAAATATACGTCCATTTCCCCGTTCCGTGGGACAAAAAACCGCACCGTCGGGTCATCTCGAATGATTTTTTAGAGGAATCCAATCGGGTCTTAAAGGCAGGGGGGACGCTGGAGCTGCGTACCGATAGCGAAAACTACTACCGATTTGCCCTTGAGACGTTCAGCACCCCGGCAAAAAGCCGTTTTGATGTCCGAAAAAATCAGGATATCGCCATCAGCAGCAAATACGAAGACCGATGGAAACGCCTCGAAAAAAACATCTATGACGTCACCTTCACGTGCGAAGAGCAAAGCCTAGAATCGATGATCCAGGGGGATTTCTCCTTCTCTTCAAAAATGATATCTCCCGATGCGTATGAGCGGATCGGAACCGAGACCTACAAACGCGACTGGGGTTTTCTCCACTGCGAGCGCCGTTTTACGATCGATGAGAACCGGTGGATGGTCCGTCTGGCGATGGGAAGCTATGATCGCCCCGAGCACAGCTATCTGATCGTCGACAATGGGGATGCCCGCTACTATCCGACCGATCCCGTCCACTCCTCCGCCAACCTAAACGCCCATATCTTACTAGACGAGTTACTCCATGGATAAAGTCATCATTGCCGAAAACCTCTCCCTCTCCTACAAAGAGTTTGAGTCCATTATCTCCAAAGCGAGTTTCTCGATCGATGCGGGAAGTTTTGTATTTATCACCGGTGCCAGCGGAAGCGGGAAATCGACACTCCTCAAATCGTTTTACGGAGCCATCGAGCCCCGCGCCGGGTCACTCGTCGTCGGCGGCGTTAAAATGAACCGCATCAGCACCTCAAAGCTCAATTACCTGCGCCGTCATATCGGTATCGTCTTCCAAGACTACAAACTGATCAAAGAGTGGACGATCGAAAAAAACGTCATGCTCCCCCTCATTATCTCCGGATATACCAAAGAGGTGAGCGGTGAGCAGGTGGATAAACTCCTCTCCCATGTCAAACTTGGCCATCAGGCGGGGAAATACCCCCCGGAACTGAGCGGAGGAGAGCAGCAGCGTGTTGCGATGGCACGCGCCCTTGCCCATAACCCGATCCTGATCCTGGCCGATGAACCGACCGGAAATCTGGATGAATACTCCTCCCAGGTGATCTGGAATCTGCTGGAGGGGGCGAATACGCAGCTCAAGACAACGGTGGTGGTTGTCACCCACCACATTCCTGAAGAGATGAACGTTCCGTTCAAACACTTCCATATCGAGTTGGGAACTATCCATGAAATCGCTTAAAAACCATATCTCGCTGATTGTTGCCCTCTTTACCGTCTTGTTTTCGGTTCAGATTTATGTCGGGGTTGATCGTACCATTGCCGCGTATGAAACCCGTTTGAAAAACGATTATTCCATTATCGTCGTTGCTTCCAAAACCCTCACCCCCGTCGAATTTAAAGCGATGGATTCCTTGATCGAACGGAGTGAATCCATCAGCGTCGATCAGGTATTGGAACGGCTTGAGGGGGAGATGAGCAAAAAGAATCTCGACCTTTTGCGCCTCACCCTCCCCAAGTTTTATCGTGTCTATCTCACCCGTTTTCCGACTCCCGATGAAATCGGAAAACTCCAAAAACGGCTGCAGCGTAACAGTGCGATTCAACGGATTGAAGGGTACTCCCAAACCCACGATACCGTCTATAAGCTGATGCTCCTGTTCAAAGACGTCGTACAGCTTTTCTCCATCGCCATCGCCGCCGTCACCTCATTGCTGATCCTAAAAGAGATGCGTTTGTGGCAGTTTCAGCACGCGGAGCGGATGAGTATCATGGCCCTTTTCGGTGCCCCCGTATGGCTCCGATCGGCGGTCCTTTTCCGTCTCGCAATCGTTGATGCGCTGATCGCAACGGTTTTATTATGCCTCACTTTTTTTGCGATCGATCAGTACGGCTGGATGAATCTGCTTCTCAATACGGTCGGTATTGAGATCAAACTGTTCGATTTTCTCAACGATTCGCTCCGATCGCTTCTGATCGCACTGGGAGTCGCCATCGTCTTGACCCTCACCATCGTTATCGGCCATGAAGAAGAGGAATAGATGAAATTTACCCATTCTCTTCTCCTCCTTTCGCTCTTGGGGTGTACCCTAAACGGGGCAAAAATCGATGAGAAGATCCACACGACCGCATTAAAGCTGAACGAAACGAAACAAACCTATTCGGCACTGAGTGCCAAACTCGAAGAGACCGCCGGAAAGATTGTGCATCAAAAACAACTGGTCGGTGCACAGCAAGAACACCTCAACTCCCTCGTCGATGAACTCAAATCCAAAGAGAGTGTCTACCAATCCACC
This sequence comes from Sulfuricurvum sp., assembly GCF_023229695.1. GTDB lineage: Bacteria > Campylobacterota > Campylobacteria > Campylobacterales > Sulfurimonadaceae > Sulfuricurvum. The sequence continues at coordinate 55,151 of NZ_JALNYS010000014.1, read as the reverse complement.
AAAATGACCCTAAAAGGGCTCGAAACGCATCAAAATAATCTGATTAAAACCCAGAACGAGATTGAGCAGCGTCTCGTATTCGCCATTGCGCGCAATACCTCGATCTCTCTGCTGATCAACGACGACCGGGCAAAAGAGGCCGAGGCGATCATCACGGAGGAGGCGCTCAAACTCCACCTCAAACAGATCAAACAGGAGATCAAAGAACTCAACTTCATTTTCACCGAAAATGCCGATAAAATTGCCAACCTTGCGTCGCAGACAACGGTGCTCAAAAAATCAATCGCCGTTATTGATCAACAAAAGAAAAAGGTTTTGGTGACGAAGCAAGAGAATGAAAAAGCGATCAGCACCCTTGAAAAAGAGAAACTCGAGTATAAAAAGTCCCTCGATAAAATCATCTCGCAACAGCGTTCACTCCAAAATACCCTTGCAAGTCTCAACATTATCAAGCGCGAAGCACTCAAACCGAAAAAAGCCCCGCCGCCGCTCGTCGCACCGAAACCCGGAGCCAAACCGGTTCACGAAGAGGTAAAACAAGCCGCAATTGAGTATGAACCGACCAAAATCTCTGCCTACAGCGGAGAACGTACCATTGCGCCGCTCGACGGATACATTCTTCTCAAACGGTTCGGCCCCTATACCGATCCGGTTTACGGCATCCGAATCAATAACGAATCGGTCTCCCTCAAACCGACCGGCGATGACAAAGTCAAAGCGGTTCTCAACGGAAAGGTTATTCTGGCCAAACCGACCGCGATGCTCGATAACGTCATTATTATCGAACACGACAACGGCTTGCACACGATTTATGCCCACCTGGATAAAATCGCCCCGACCGTAGAGGTGGGCAAACGGATTAAACAAGGGGCTATCATCGGCCGTGTCGGACGGGAACTGATGTTTCAGGTAACCCAGCGCAACGCCCATATCGATCCGATGCAGATGATCCGCTAAAGCGGGTCTAAGCTCTTTTGAGCCGCTTTTTCAAACTCCATTCCCCCCATTTATAACTCTCTATCAAGACAAACACCACTACCGTCGATTCAACGATTATTTTCACCATCTCTTGCGTCGGAGGGATGGCGTGAAACCACTCCGGTATGGCATATAAGGCGACCCCCTGAAGGGTTATTCCGATGCCGATACCGATCCATATCGCCGGATTGATCGTTAAACTGCGTCTGATATTCAGAAGAAACGGTTCGTTCTCTTTTTGGGCGAGGATACCGTTGACCCACTGGGAGGTGACGATCGTACAAAACGAGACCGTCAGGGCAACCTCATAGCTGTGGCCGCTAGAGAGCAGATAATAAAAAACGCTCAGCGTCACCGAAGCGTTGACCAGTGAAACCCACCCGATCCTCGCCATCTGCCACCGGTCGAAAAACTGCTTTTCCAGCCGTCTTGGGGGGTGTTTCATCACATTTCCCTCCTCCCGGCACATCGGAAAGGTTTTATCGGTCACGCCGTCGGTGACGATATTGATCCAGAGAATCTGGGTCGGATGGATCGGGAGCGGGAGCCCCATGAAAATGGCTCCGCTGATCACGATGATTTCATCAAAACAAGTAGCGAGAAGATAAAAAATCACTTTCCGCAAATTGGCGGTGATGATCCTCCCCTGACGAATCGCATCGACGATCACACCGAGATTATTGTCGGTAATCACCATCTTGGCGGTCGATTTCGCCGCCTCGCTCCCTCCCCCCATCGCTATCCCCAAATCGGCCGCTTTGAGTGCCGGGACGTCATTTACCCCATCCCCCGTCACCGCAACAATTTCACCCTCTTCCTGAAGCATCTTGACGATCCGGTATTTATGTTCGGGAAGCGCCCGTGCAACCACCGTGCACCCTATCAGCGCTTTATGAAGCTCTTCATCTCCCATCACCTCGATTTCGGTCCCGCTAATGACGGTATCCCCTTCACCCCATATTCCGACCTCTTTAGCAATCACTTTTGCCGTCAACGGGTTATCTCCCGTAATCATCATGACCCGGATTCCGGCATCTTTAGCCTGAGCGACGGCCAATGCAGCATCCTTTTTTGCACCGTCCGCAAACCCAATCAAACCGACAATTTGAACACTCCATTGTTCCGGATCTTCCCATTTCTCGTCACTGATTCCAAATGCCAATACCCGCAAGCCCTCTGACGCCATCGCATCGTGCGCACTTTTCAGCTTCTTTATTTCTTCAATTGAATTTCGAGAGAGCCCGACAAGGGCTTCATACGCCCCTTTGATATAGAGAGACTCTTGAGTGCCGATTTGATTGACGGTGGCCATTAATCGCAGTTTCGGATCAAACGGATGGTAAAAGATACGGGGATTCGCCTCCCGCAATGCAGAATACTCATCGCCGATCCAGCGGGCCAGAGCCGTTTCGACCGGATCCCCCTGCTCAATCGTGGCATCGTTGCAGAGTGCGGCACAACGTCGCAACCCCTCTTCGTCGAGTGTTTCGATTTTTTGTACCGAAAGAAACCCTTCGGTAATTGTTCCCGTCTTGTCCGTAGCGATTACCGAGGCGCTTCCCAGAGATTCGACGGAAGGGAGATGACGAACAAGCACTTTATAGCGGCTGAGGCGGTAAGCCCCCAATGCCAAAATAAGCGTCACCACGATCGGAAGTCCCTCTGGAACAGCCGACACAAGCTCCGCGATCAATATGCTGGCCATATCGACACCGCTGCGTCCCTGTGCCATTCCGATTATCCCTATAAGGAGTAACATTCCGACCAAAAGAAAAATAAGCCGTTTGGAGAAAAGGGCCAATGCACGTGTCAGAGGAGAATTGGGAGATTGTTCTTGTGCGCTTCTGGCAATCGTCGCCAGATAGGTATGTTCTCCGGTCGCCGTGACAATCCCTCTAGCCACACCTTTAAGAATATGAGTTCCGGAAAAAAGGAGATTGCTCTGTTCATACACAGGGGCATCGGGGGAAAGGAGCTGAAGTGATTGTTTGGTACTCGGGACCGATTCCCCAGTCAAAATTGCCTCATCGGCTTGCAATCCGTGCGATTCGATCAGACGAATATCGGCCGGAATCAAATCCCCTTCGGCTAAGAGGACAATATCCCCCACTACAATTTCATCGGAAGCGATACTCGCTTCAAGTCCCATTCGAAGGACTCGTGTATGGGTTTCGGTCAGTTTTTTAAGGGCGCGGATCGATGTTTCTGCCCGGTATTCCTGAAAAAAGCCGAGGAGGCCGTTGACGACCAAAATTCCGGCGATGATCAGACTATCGTTCATTTGTCCCATGCCAAAAGAGAGCAGCGCCGCGGCGACCAGAATCGCGACGATCGGACTTTTAAACTGATCGATGAAGATAGCAAAAAGGGATCGCCCCTCCTCTTTTAATCGATTGGGACCGAATGTAGCCAAACGTCTGTGCGCTTCGTCCACCGCTATCCCCAAAGGGGAACTCTCCAAAAGTATATAAAGCTCTTCCGCCATTTTGGAATGCGAATTTTCGGGGTATTTCATCGTACTGCCGCTCCTCACGCTTTATTTGCGCTTGCTCATAGCATTCAGCAGGTTATCATACCATAGTAACCGTATGGATTGAGTGAAGCTTAAAACGGCCAGATAGCCCCCACTATTTTGCTCCCCCACCCTTGATTGACAGAACGGTCAATATCCCCCTGGTTGGCATAAAGAATTTTGGCATCGGAAACTTTTGCGGAATTGATCTGATTGTTCTGGTCGATATCGTAGGGGCGGATCACGCCGCTGAGCTGCATCACCTGTTTTTGATCGTCAACCATAATTTCCCGCCGTCCGGTGATAAAATAGTTCCCGTTGGCCATCACTTTGACGATACGGGCCGATACCGTTGTCGTAAACGTTGCATTTTTCGTTGCGGAACCCGAACCGGTATAATTGGAGCTCGAACCTGCACTAAATCCGATATTGGCCAAGCCGTTTAGCGATCCCACCGCTGAATTAACGGCGGCATTCTGCCCTCCTGAGGTAAAGGCTCCTCCGTTCAATCCCAGCTTATCGTTTTCGCTGAGCGCCTTGCTCGCTTTATTCGAACTTGTCGCCGTTTCCGAAATCACCACCGTAACGATGTCGTTAACATGCATTGCCTTATGATCGGAAAAAAGAGGGCTGTCCCCCTGCCCGAAAAGGCTTCCGCGAGAGACGAAACTGCTCTCTTCCTCCCGTGCCGGCATCTCCTGCACGTAGGTAGGGGGGACAAAACTTATTTCGGGATCAAGGGTTCGTGTTGTACAGCCGCTTAGCAGCAACGAAGCCGACAGTATCGAAAGATAGAGGTGTACGCGCATTGTTTTCCCATCCGAATCGTAATTTAGCTATAATAAAGCAAAAATAGTTCCAAAGGATACTTATGACATTACGAGAACAGATTAACGACGATATCAAAACCGCTATGAAAGAGAAAAATGTCGAAAAACGCGATGCCCTTCGACTTCTCAGCAGTGCGATGAAACAGGTCGAAGTGGATGAGCGCAAAGAGCTTAGCGACGACGATGTGATCAAGATTATCCAAAAACAGGTGAAACAGCGCAACGATGCCATGGTGCAGTACCGCGATGCGGGGCGTGAAGATTTGTATGACAAAGAGGCTTCGGAAGCGGCTATTTTTGAAACCTACCTCCCGACACAGCTCTCCGACGAAGAGCTTGAATCCGCCATCCGGGCCATTATTGCCGAAGTGGGTGCAAGCTCAATGAAAGAGATAGGAAAAGTGATGGGTGCCGCCTCCAAAGCGCTCGGAGCTCAGGCGGACGGTAAACGGATCAACGAGTGTGCCAAAAAAATTTTAGGCTGATTACTCTACCGACGCGATTCTAAAAGCGATCGAATTTTGAAAAATCAGCGGATGGGAATACTGGCACGTCACCACACCATCGCGCGGGGCAACAATTTTTTCTAATTTTTCCCCGCTTAAAGAGTCGGTGATGCGCCCCAGTTTCTCCCCTTTTTGGACACGGGTGCCGCATGCAACGACCGATTCAAAGATCCCGGCACGTGAAGCTTTCAGGATCGTAATGTTTTCCGGTCCGATAATATTGCTTAAAAATCCGTTAAAAACTCCGTTTTTAAGAATCCCCCGCTTGCTCATGAAACGGACCAGAGCCCCCTGCACTTCACCGCTCGTCACCGCATCGATGGTTCCGTTCTTACCGAAAACAAGCGACATGGCCCGGGTCTCCCACAACTGCCAATTGTACTGAAGCATCACCGTCTCGATCGGACTGTACTCGCGGTAATGGATAAAGCGCATCCCCAGATCCTTCGCCGCCTCTATATCTTCATAACCGCTTTTGATCAGTTTTACATAGGGGATGCACATCCCCTGATCCCGACGCCCCTCAAGAATGATCCCATAATCAAACCCCTGCAGTGCTTCAAAAAGTGCCGACGCAATCCTCTGTGTCGTCTCCCCCTCTTTGTAGCCGGGAAACATCATATTCAGATCGGTTTTGTCCAAAGGCCAAAACTTTTCTCCCATATTCAACGCATAGGTATTCACCGCCGGAATCACCAGAATTTTTCCCGTGATTTTCCCCTCTTCCTCTTTTTGGCGGAGGTAATCGACAAAACGGGATGCGACATAGAGCTGATTGATGTGATCGCCGCTCATCGCCCCCACAATCGCTATCGATGGGGCGTCATCCTCTTCGTCCCCGAATACAAATCCTTCGACTTTAAGCGGTGCACGATTGGGGGATTTAAGCGCAAGTATTTCCAGTCGTTTCATCGTTTTTCTCCAAAAATTCGTCCCACCAAAGAGCCTTCATACACAATCGGATAGGCTCTGAGGGTAAAAAGGACCCCGGCAATCGGAGCGATCACTTCATCCAGCCTCTCCCCGCTGAGCGGATCGACGATGTGACCGACAATCGAACCTTCCTCGATTATTTGACAATGCTCGATCGCCGAGACAAAAAGTCCGGGTTGCGAAGCATTAAGATATGCAACTTCCCCCACATGCGACTGGATCGGCATACGGACATCCAACGGGTTTATCGATAAAAATCCTTCGCACGCCATTAGATTGAGCAAACCGTCCAAAAGTTGAAGACCGTACATTTTGCTCAGACGCATCCCGACACCCATCTCAACGACAAGGGTTTTGGTCCCTTCCATATTCATCGCGTGGGCAAACGTCGATTCCAGAACCGTCACCGCATCATGCACCCACACAAAATCGATATTCAGTTTGTTGGCCAGAGGGACCAAAACGGCTTCTTGAGATTTTGCGATACGGACCTGAGGAATCTCCCGTAAAAAAATATTACTCGAATGGATATCAATGGCAATCTCGGATCCCTTCATCGCCGTTACCACCCCATCGGCGATTTGTGCCGGGAGAAAATCGTTTTTGCTGCCGGGAAAATTCCGATTCAGATCGACATCATAAAAAGGGACGGAACGGGTGATACTATCAAGTCCCAGACTGTTGATCGCCGGATAGATGTCAATCGTCCCCGTAATCTTCTCCCTGTTGTCCCGAAGCCACTCTCCCAACAAAAAACAGACGTATTGACCTTCCAGTTCGTCTCCATGGATTCCGCTGACAATCGAAATCCTCTTATCCGTCTCACCGCTAGAGGGGGTGTAACGGCACCGCTGTATCCGAAACTGTTCCCCTACCGGCAATTCGATCGAAAAAACCTCTTCAATAACACCCACATTTTCTCCTCTTCGACGCGTAACTATTTAATGACTGACCTTACGCACCTTGCTTTAGCAAGTGTGTAAAGGGAAGTTTTTCTCCCGCATCCGACAGATGCGGGTAGCTTTAGGGGGGTGCAGGGAACAAATTGTCCCCGCCACTTTACGGGCTTTGCCTGAAAAGTGCGTAACATCAGTTAATGATGGAAATATACCATCCCTTCTCTTTGCTTTTCGAGAGATAAAACGCTATTGTCCTTGTCTCTGGGAAGACTCCGACGCAACTTCGGATTTTACGATCACACGATCGATGACGCCGTTGACGGCACTCAACGCTTTGGGAATGCTCGATGACGTAATTTTAAGCGGCTGATAATTCCGGTTCAGCCGTCTTCCGATCGCATTCATCGACTCAAGCTCGGCATTCACAAGATCGATGCCGTCGTATAAACGTAAAATCAGGTCAAAACGCTCCACCTGCTGACCGAGACGGATAAAATTATACGCTTTCGGGCGTCCTAATTCGGATGAAAATATCCCCAGAATAAGGGCGAAATTATCAATCGCCTCTTCCAGATAGGTAGGGCTGACGGCACGTTCACGCCCCGCCGATATATGATTGTAGATTTTATTCAGTGCGGCGAAACCCCGTTCATCCAGAAGATGGCGGGTCTCTATCGCATTTTCTCTCGCCCAGGTGATAATGGATTCAATACTTCCCCCCTGTTTTCCGTAAACCCCCTGCTTCAAAAAATCACAGGCACTCCGATAATCGATCTCTACCCCTAATTTTGCATACAGCTTGCGTCCGTCATCCACATCCCGATCGATCACATAATCGTAACTCTTCACCAATTCGCGTAAAATCGTCTCCGCACGCTGTACATAGCGCCCGAACCAATAAAGCTGCTGCGCCGTATTGACGGAAATAGCTACACCGTTTGTCATCATAATTCCACCACCCATGTATCTTTAAATCCCCCCCCCTGTGAAGAGTTGACGAGGTAATTGCCTTCTTCCATCGCATAACGGGTCAATCCCCCCATACTGACGCTAATCTCTTCACCGTGTATAACATATGCCCGCAAATCGGCTTTACGCGGTAAAATCTCTCCGTTCATCATGCACGGAAGGTCGTAAAACTCGATCACCTCCTGAGCAATAAAACGGCGGGGATCGGCCAAAATCATCCCGATAATCTCTTCACGCTGTTCCGGGTTCAGACGATTGCCGAACAATACGCCATACCCCCCCGCTTCCGCAACGTCTTTAATGACCAATTTATCGATATTTGCCAGCACATATTCGCGATCTTTTTCGTAATACGGCAGGTACGTCGGTGCATTGCTTAAAATCGGCTCTTCATCCAGATAATACCGGATCATCTGCGGGACGAAATAATAGATCCCTTTATCATCGGCGACACCGTTGCCGATACTGTTCATAATCGCAACATTTCCCGTTCGGTAGGCGCTCGCAAGGTAGGGCACTCCGATAAGGCTTTCGGGATCAAACTCTTTGGGGTCGAGAAAATCGTCGTCAAGACGGCGGTAAATAGCTCCGACGCGAAGCATCTGGCCGTTATAACTGCGTAAAAAGACCTCATTCTCTTCGACAATCAGATCCTCCCCCTCCGCCAGTGTCGCTCCCGTGATTTTCGCCAGATAACTGTGTTCGTAATAGGCCGAATTGTACCGACCCGGAGTCAAAATGACATTCAATCCGCCGGTATTGACGTAATCCATTGCCGCTTTGAGCTGATCGCCGTATTGTTTGATTTTCGAGATTTTCATGGATTCAAAAAACTCGGGGTAGGTATGGCGAAACGCACGTCGAATCGTGAGGGGGTAGCTCACTCCGCTGGGGACACGAAGGTTATCTTCCAGAATAATCCAGTTACCGCTCACCGCATCTTTGACCAAGTCGATTCCGCTGATATGGGTACGGATCTCTTTGGGAGGGACAACCCCCATAAATTCGCCTAAAAACCCTTTGGCCGAATCGACGTATTCACGCGGAACGATCCCCTCTTTTAGAATCTTCTGCTCGGTATAAACATCGTTTAGAAAGGCGTTCAGCGCTTTAACCCGTTGAATGATTCCCGCTTCCAAATGGTCAAACTCCGCTTTCGGGATTATACGGGGAATCATATCAAACGGAAAAGAGCGTTCAATAAAACTGCCATCTTTGAATAGATTGAAATTGACCGCATTTGCCTCTAAAAAATCTTTGAACTCAGAAACCTTTGTCTGATCCACACCTTCAAAAACATCATAAAATTTTTGTAATTCCGGACTTATCGGTTCAATCATAAACACCCCTTGTGAAAAAATAGGACTATCTCAATAATATCCTAAACTAACATCAAGGATTGCTTAAAAAATACTCAAATTTTATTTTTAACTGTTTTTGCTGCTCTGAGTGCCCCAATGTTCCCTTTTAGCAGGGGTCAATTAAATTTTTTCGATTTGACGTCGCTTAGAACGCGATCCGCCATCACAAATACCTCATTCGCGATTGCATCGGTATTGGAAGCGATTTTTGCATTGTTTTGAATCTCCCCTTCAAATTCGCTGATGATGTGATTGATCTGACGGATCCCTCCGGCTTGATGTTCGATCGCATCACCGATATCGTTAATCGACTGCACCAATAATCCAACATTTGCATTGATATCAGAGAGTGATTTTTGGGTCCGTTCCGCCAGTTTTCGCACCTCATCGGCGACAACGGCGAATCCTCTTCCGTGTTCCCCTGCCCGTGCCGCTTCGATAGCCGCATTCAATGCCAACAGATTGGTTTGATCCGCGATGTCGCCGATGACGGTAATAATCATTTTAATGTCTTCGGACTGATGGCTCACCTCCTGCGTACGCTGAAGAACCCCTTCAACGCTTTGGGTCATGTGATCGACCTGCTGGGAGGTTTTTTGGATCCCTTTGGCTTGCTCTTTGGAAGAGCTGGCTAATTCGTCAACGTTTTTCTTAAGGCGCTGTGCACTCTCATCCATTTCGGTCCCGTTGGCCAGATTGGTACGCAGCATCGCCGAAATATCATCGCCGAGCTTATTCACCAGCTGTTCGATTTTTCCGCTGTTGTGGGAAATCCGTTTGGTAAAGTCAAAATCGCCGTACGCTTCAACGACACGGGTAATTTCAACGATATTGGGGCCAACCATCCGGCGCAGATCGCCCAACATGGTATTAAAAACATCCCGCAGTTCTCTCAACTGAGAATTTGCCGGAACCGCCTTGAGATTGCGATCCAGTATCCCTTTCGAAACCTCCGCCACGATACCGACCGCCTCCTGAACCATATGGGCATCCTGACGGATCCCCTCTTCCATCAATTTGACGTTGTTATCCGATGCTATCTGAAGTTCGTTGCTTTTGATAAACTGGTGAGTCGTATTGACGATAATGTACACGAGGCCGATAACCTGTACCGTAAACATGATAATATGGGTCAATAAAATCCAGACATCGCAGCCGCTGGCAAATACAATCACCTCAAAACCAAACATCGACGCATGATTGAGCTGGAGAAAAAAGAAAAGAATATGGTGAAACGCGACCGCCACCGTAGCCGTCAGAACGGGGATGATGTCTTTATAAATCGCCAAAAAAGCGGCCATAAAAAAAAGGGCAAAATGCATCTCGATCATCCCCAGCTGCTGCTGGATCATAATCATCGGAAAAATCGACAGCCCAAGTGCAATGATAATCCGCCCGATCGTCGTCCCTCGAAACGCCATAAAAGCGATCACGATAAGTCCCAGAGCCAATGCGCCGTTAATCATTCCGAACGAGTAGGTGGAGTAGCGAATCGAGGTTACGAACGCAACAGCGAGGAAGGAGACTATTCCGATAATCAGCATAACTTTATCGGCTTTAACAAAATCTTCATGAAGCCGCAATCGGATATCAGGGCTGTGAGAGGTGTCATGGGCCGGAAAAAGGAAATTAAAATTCATTGCAGTGCCTCCATATCTTGTAACATTACTGTGCGATTATACGGTGAAGATGTATAAATGTAAACCAGTTCATAGCCGATATCGGTTTTTTTAGCCAAATACGCATAAGGCATGTGTTCCGCTTTGACGCCGAGATTGGTATAAACGAGGTTCAGAGTTTGGGAAATCGTTTGCAGCTCGCTCTCGCTCGGGGCATAGGATTTAAAATCAGAATCAAAATGTTCCGCCCAGCTCTGCACTGAGGCAGAATCCATCCGGGGGGTCATATTGACAAACCAGAGTGCGGGCAGATGATCTGCGGAGGCGATTTTTCGGAGACGGTAAATTTGGGCCAGATCGCTCAGTGCCGGGGTACAGACCCGGGTACAACCGACGTATCCGAAATAGATCAATACCAGCGGGGCGTGTTCCTCTTTCAAAAATGAAAATTCAAGGGGGATTTTTTTTTCGCTCCGTCCGGCATGGGCCGAATCGCTCAGCGACGGAAAGGCCAGCGCAACGATCAGCCCGAATCCCATAACGATCAAAACAACACCGGAAAGGGTTTTAATCGTTTTCTTCATTAAAAGTGGAATTAACCGTTTTTAAGGGTGCGGAGTGCCGTTTCGACATCATCCTGGCGCATCAGCGACTCACCGACGAGAAACGCGTCCACGCCTGCTTTGTTCAGATCTTCCAGTTGTCCGTGTTCGTAGATACCGCTTTCGGCAACGATAATCTTACCGTTAGGGATCAACGGGATCAATTCATAGCTGAGATTCATATTCATCTCAAACGTTTGCAGATTGCGGTGGTTAATCCCGATGATATCGGCTCCGGCATAAATAGCTTTGGTCAGTTCTACTTTATCGTGGATCTCGACCAGCGCTTCCATCCCCAGATGACGGGTATAGTCGAGAAGCTCTTTGAGCTCATTTTTGGACAATGCCGCCGCGATAAGAAGGACGAAATCGGCTCCGTACACGAGTGCTTCGAGGAGCTGGTATTTGGAGACGATAAAATCCTTGCGCAACAGCGGGATACTCACATAGCGACGTATCTCCGCCAGATAATCGAGATTCCCCTGAAAAAAATGGGGTTCGGTCAGAATCGAAATCGCATTCGCCCCGCCGCGCTCATAGGCTTGAGCAATCGCCAAAGGGTCAAAATCCTCACGGATCACCCCTTTCGACGGGCTCGCTTTTTTCACCTCGGAGATAATGCGGTAGGGCTCATCGGGAGTTGAGGTTAAAAAAGGGCGCACATCACGGGGAGCCCGGGCATTAAACGCTAACGATTTTCCCAGCCAGTCCATACTGAATCTAGCTTCCCTCTCGATTAAATCTTCTTTGGTTTTTTTGATAATATCGTCTAAGATCATTTCTTCTCCTTGGTTTTACACGCTTCAATCGCTTTAAGATGTTCTTTAACATCTTGCTCATTGCTGCCTATCATCGATTCGACCTGTTTCATCAGGCGCAGCGCTTCGGCACACTCGCCTTGTTTGTAATTCCCCCATGCCAGCGAATCGATGTAAAACGGGGAATCGGGCTGTTTGTTGAGGGCACGGCGGACGTACCCCATCCCTTCGGTGACATTGAGATCATGATCGATCATCAAATACCCCAGATAATTGAGGTAGAGGGGATCTTCGACCATAGAGGTCGCTTTTTTGAGACTCTCTACGACCTTGGCTATGACTGCGGCATCGTGCTTGTCTTTTGCCCCTTCGTACATAAATACGGCGCTTTGGGCAAGGTAGAGGGGATTGTTCTGATGAAGATAGAGTTTTTGAGCAAGGGCCGAAGCTTTGTTAAACTCTTTTTCTTTCACATAAAATTCCAATAGCATCGGATCGTTCACCCCCGATTTTTCCAGAATCGCTACAACCTTGGTGTACTTTTGGGTGTGAAGGTACACTCTGACCGCTTCATCCGCAATCTCCGCCTCCTTGGTCAGCTCATACGTTTGGGCATAAATCTCGGCCGCATCGTCTAGCGCGCCGCTGTCGGCATACAGACTCCCCAGCCGTTTCCCGATCAATCCACTGTTCCCGTGTGCGCTGATGTGCTCTTTTAAAAATTGGATCCCCTCTTTTTTCTGATTCATGTGGGCATAATACACCAGAGCTATCCGCTCTGCCGTCCGTTCGTCATACGTCAAATCATACGCCTTTTTAAGCGCCGAAAGGGTCCCCTCGAAATCGCTGATTTTAAGACGTGCTTCGGCATACAGAAGATAATCCGGTGCTTTTTTCGTTTTATTGCTTAATTCCAGCCCTTTTTGGGAAGCTTCCGCAAAACTCCCCTCTTGCAGCAATACAATTATCCCGAAACGCTGAAGCATCTCATCTTCGGGAAGCTCTTTTAAAGACTCCTTCACCCTCTGGGAGAGTAACGGGAGCTCATTCGCCTCTTCCAGCATCCGCAGGGATTGGTACAGATACTCTTTTTTGGACGTTCGCTTGTAGAGCTCGGAAAAATATTCCGATGCATCATGAGGCTTATGACGCATTTGCGCATCGAAAGCATAGAGGATAAACGTATCTTCAAATACCCTCTTGCTTAACATTGGGGTTGCATGCAGTCCACTTACGAGGACCAGTGCCGCCAAAAGTATTTTATTCATGAATTATCCCCGGACACTCAGCTTTGAGCTCATCGATGCGGTGGCGAAAATAGTCCCAAAAAGGGAACGTCCGGCACTGCAACGGTCTTGCTTCGTAAATACTACACCCATTTAGTGAACGATTAAAAAATATACAATCATACGACCCGTTTACCTGGCGTTCTTTAATCGAAAAACGGTAACCCTCTTTGCGAAGATAGGTACGGCGAAACTCCCCCTCCTCCATCTCCAGCAGCTTTGCGATAGTCTCGATTTCGGTCACAGAGACAAAAATATTGCCGCTCTCCCCCGTACAGCAATTCCCCCCGCATTTGGCGCAGGCGGAGGGGTCAAATGCGTAGCTGAATCCTTCTCGTGTCATATACTCGGACATTTGATACTGTGTACCTTTGCTTTATCGTAAATCGCCTGCACCGCAGGGGTATAACTCTCCTCCGAAAATGTGATCAACGGAGGGAGAACATTCAGCATTGCTTTGCTGTTTTTTTTCAGATGGAGCATCACCAATGTGCTGGGACGATCCTCTTTCGAATGGACGAATTGTACATCAACGACTCTTAATCCTGTACGTTCACACGCACCGCACAACAGTACAAATTGACGCGCATCGTAACAGATCGCCGCTTCGCCGTTGGATTTGAGAAGTTTGGAGATTTTAGTGATAAACGGCTCAATCGGCAAATGGACGTTGTAGCGTGCCTGATGGAGGATAGGATTAAGAGAGCGCGACACATTTTCATGGTAAAACGGAGGATTCGATACGATCCAGTCATAACTCCCATGATTTCCGAGTTCCAAAAAATCCCCCTCATGGAGCGTATAGCCGATACGGTTGATCGCCGCATTTCGACGGGCAAACTCCATATACAAAGGCTGTTTTTCAACGGACTCCAAGGTGATCTCCGGAAAATCCCGCCCTACCAGCAATCCCACGATTCCACTCCCCGCACCGACATCGAGTACCTTCCCACGCGGGGCAAAACGGGAAATGAATCCGTACAGCAATATCGAATCACTGTTGTAACAATAGCCGCCATCGGGCTGATAAAGGAGCATATTTAGATACCTTTTTGTGTAATGTGTAAATTTTGCTGTTTTTCGACATATTTTGAAGATATACCGAAATTTTTCACTTTTATCGGTATATTTTTCCCGTTCACCCTGAGCCTGTCGAAGGGTTCGCACTGATCGAGTTCTTGAGGATCCTGGTGGTTTCTATCTCTTTTTGAACGGGTAGAGTTTTAAGTGTGAATGGGGTCATTTTATTTTCCACTAACTTATCCATTACTATCTTCCAAATGCTTTAATTTCGCATATTCTATGGCTTGATGCAATTTATTTTGAAGTACCTCTTTTGGTGGCAAAACCGTCAAATATTCAGCTACATGAATACCGCTTTTTTCCACTTCCAGAAGTTCTATCTGTTCATCTTTTTTACCCGTACAGAGGATAATCCCTATCGGGCTTTGTTCATCGTCTTGCTTTTCATATTTATCAAGCCATCTTAGATAAAGTTCCATTTGTCCTTTATACTCGGGTTTAAATTCCCCGATTTTCAAATCTATTGCTATGAGTTTTTTGAGTTTTCTATTGTAAAAAAGGAGATCAATATAATAATCATCTCCATCCAACTGGATTCTTTTTTGTCGTGCTATAAACGAAAATCCATTTCCAAGTTCTAGTAAAAATTCTTCCAGTTGTCGTAAAATAGCATCTTCGAGATCTTTTTCTAAAAATCTATCTTTCAAATCTAAAAAATCGAGCAAATAAGGATCTTTAAGAACTAAACTATCTTTTATTGTCCCTTTTTGCAGCTCTTCTAATTCGTATTTGATCAACTCATCCGGTTTTTTTGATAGGGCCGTTCGCTCATAAAGCATCGAATTCACTCTATCTCGAAACGTTCTTACGCTCCATTTTTCATTTTTACATATTTGAAGATAAAAATCTCTTTGAGTTTCATCTTTGATAGGCAGAACAACTAAAAAATGACTCCAAGATAATTCTCGCATCAGCGATACGACTTTCTCTTTTTCAAAAAATGTCGCGAATTGCATCATTCTTCTCAAATTTTTCTCTTCAAATCCATTACCAAACTCTTGTTTTAATTGTCGTGACAGTGTTACGACAATTGACTTTCCATATTCAGCACGACTGTTTTTTAAAGTTTCTTGATTGATTTTATGACCGATTTCCCAATACATCGTCGTTAAAATACTATTTGCGCTTTGTATAACTCGATTCTTCGATTCTAAAATAATCGTTTTTAAATCATCTAACAATTGTGTTTCATTGATCATTGGTTTCATTAAATATATTTCCTATCAAAGTTGATGAGAATCGCACTTATCGATTTTTTGAGGATTTTAGTGGTTTCTATCTCTTTTGGGGGGGGTAGAGTTTTGAGAGCACTTGAGGTCATTCTATTTCCAAAACTAACTGATTTAAAAAATTGAGTACATTTTTATTGCCGAAATTTTCTTTTCTTGATGCATTAATTGCTTCTAAAATATCTATATTTTGCAGTTTGGAGAGTTCTAAAAGATCGTCATAATAGAGGGGTAGTTTATTTTTTATTACATCGAAAACGATATTTTCATCTATACCGAAATACCCATGGATAATTTGATTTCTAAAATCGACGATTCGTCTGTAGGTCGGATCAATCAGATTGGCTTTTAGGAGATAATTTGTCGCTTCACCGATTATCTCCAACTCTCGGATAGCACCGTCCCATTCCAATTCGCTATCGAGAAAATCTTGCGCATTTTCAAACTTATGGGTATATCTCTCTATTTTATTCATAGCGATAAAAATATCGACAACATAGAACGAATGATCTCTATCGGACATATTCCACCTCACTAAAAATCTTCTCTTTCAAATGTTCTCGTACCGTCCCGATCAATCCTAAATCTACTTTTTTTTGTAAATTTGCCTCTAAAAACTCTTTGAGATCATAATAGTTATCAAAACTTGAGGGCATATCGACCAAAATATCAATATCGCTCTCATCGGTTTCCAACCCTTTGACATAACTGCCAAAAAGCCCGATTTGCTTGACCTGATATTTGGTTTCTATCATCTCTTTATTTTGTTTCAAAAAATTGAGTATCAAACTTTTATTCATAAATATCTTTGCCTAAATTTTACGGGTTTTTTAATTAGCTATTTCCTTCAGTAGTATAACTAATCGATGTATCGTTGTAGAGGGATTGTCATTTTCTGGATTATGATTTTCACCATAACTATTTAGTAATCTATTAGCGTTATTTATTGCTGTAAATTGGCTATTCTGAAGAGTTTCAAATATCAATTTTGCATAATTTGCTTGCTTAATATTATCTTTATTTAAATTAGAAAATTTATGGGGCTCAACCTCTTTGAGTTTTTTTACAACTTGCTGCACTATTTTATCTCTAATTATAGCTGTCGTTCTATATTCAAAATGCAAAAGATACCAAAGTTCAAAGGCATCATTGGCATAAGCCACATCAACATTTAAATCTTTTCTTCTATTTTTTGCATTTTCAATAGCATTATTGAAATCTTGTGCTGTATGTCCTCCAGCATTAACTTTTTCAACATCCCTATCAATCACTATCCATTTATGATCAAATTCTTTGTAAGTTTTCCCATATTGATTTTTGTAACTTTTGAGATTTTCCAAAACTCCTGTTGGATGTGTTGCACCATCGTGCGGCACGATAACGATAGAGTCTTGTGTGATTTTTTTCGCTTTAATAAGTTCTTCTATTATCATCATAAAGTAAGCAGGAGAAGAGACACTATCTTCACACGCAATAATTACATCATTAACTGTGTGTCTATCATTAGTAGCTCTTTTGAAGTCTACTTTGGCTTTTTCTTTATTTTTTTGAAAAAGTTTATCCCCACCACTTCTCCGTGCCATGATGCTTCCTAAAACTCAAATTTACCAAGATAAGGGATGGCTCCATACTTACCTTGAATATACTGTTTTTCAAAATCTTCTTGTTTTCTCACATTTTTAAATTGTGCCAACGAATAGATATTTGTTGCGCCATATTGATCTTTTTCTGTAAGCCAAATTTGATCTCTTCTAAAAAGTTCAGGCTTTAAAAGGTTAGTATCATGCGTCGCAAAAATGAGTTGCGCTTTTTCTTTATTAATCTTCTCATCATGAAAAAGTTTAATAAGATGCTGAGTCAAGATAGGATGCAAACTTGCATCTAACTCATCAATAATTAAAATTTTTCCATGCTGCAATGTATCCAAAATTGGTGCCGACATTGCAAAAAACTTTTTTGTACCTTTTGATTCATCTTCATTTAGCTCAAAAACAACATTGCCAACTACTTCACCATCTTGATCAAATTTTTGATGGATTGTATTAAGTGAAATAGATTTCATAGCTCCTTTATTAAAAAGTTCCGTTTTAAACGCATCCGTAAATGGAAGCCCATTAATAACATCTACCGACATTTCTTCTTCATCAATTTGAATATCATCAATGCCAATGTCAGCTGTTTTAACAAGATCAATTATCTTTTTTCTAAATACTTCATCTTCCATTTTTTTCATTGTAAAATTGATATATCCATTGTGATCCATCCCATCAATCATATTAAATTGATTGAACCATCCGAGAATCGCCTTAGAAATTTCTCCATCTGATTGGTCACATTTCCAGATGAAAAGCTGATTTTTTGCAATTTTTATTTTTTCATCTTTTTTATTGAAAAAGTCATACCCCTCTTTAAACTTATTAGGATTGACATAACTTGACTCTTCTGAGTCTCTGAAAAAGAGTTTTGCTTCTTTACCTTTTTCATCAGCAAAAAGCCATTCACTGTAAACAACTTCACTGTCTGTTTCAAATCCATATCTATATTTGATTTCATCGATAAAAAAAACAATTTCAAATGTACTTGACTCATTTTCTGTCTCTATAGACAATCGATAAGGATCATGTGGTAATAGATCGGTAGATTGCATAATCTTATAGCGATTTAATACTAATCTTCCCATAAAAGCCATTGCTCTAAGTAGATTACTCTTTCCACTTGCATTTGCACCGTACACGATCGAACTTCTTAACAAGTTATAATCTCTAACTGGAAAATAATTTTCCTCATCTTTCGAGGAAGTAAGCATACTAAATGTTGCAGTATCTTTGATAGAACGAAAATTATTAACTTTAAATTCTACTAACATATCTCCCACCTCCGTATATTGTCAGAAATAATATCATAATAAATTACATTTTTGCATAAATTTTACAAAAATAAGATTTATTATTTACAATTCCGCTAAAATATGCTATACTTATGCTAATGTTACAGCATAACTAAGTAACAGAGGAATTATTGCGATTATGATTTGTGATTGCAGTAAATGAGATTGAGTAACTCTACGCCAATAGAGATACTCTTGTATTGAGCAATTAACGCGCTAGTTAATGTGATAATGACTATAGCAGATAAGCACTAAATTTTTTATGATTCAGTAGACTCCTGTTTTCACCTGTCACATTGATGTTACTAAATTGCTCATTTTATTCAACTAAAAAGGAAGTAAAAATGAGTTTAATCTCAAAAAGCGATTTAATCTATAAAGATTACAGTTGGACTGCTGTATCTGGGGATAACCCAAAAGTGACAGGTGAGCCGGATAGTACATTATTCAATAGACATGAAGGCTATGAAGTTTTATACTTAATCAATAAATTAGCAAAAATGTGGGATTGGAAACAAAAATCCTCTGCTGAAAAAATGGAAAAAATGATTCGAAATCATTTGCCATCTGATATGAGAAGCCAAATCAATGTGAAACAATGGATTCAAAATAATTGGAAAAATTATTAACCTAATTTTCTGCCGCTTCAATTCAATTCTCTCTACAATGTGGAGAGAATTATAACCCTACGAAGCAATCAGCGAGCTCATCACACAGTGTGTGACCATTTGGAAAAGCCTGATAAAACTGTCTCTATAACTCCAGACCACCCAATCTCTCACCCTTTGGGATATAATTCAACAATTATATCACTTCATATCAGGTTTAACTATGATTATCATCCCTGCCCGTCTCGCCTCCACCCGCTTTCCTGAAAAAGTGCTCGCCGATATCGGCGGTTTGCCGATGGTGATCCGTACTGCCAAACGGGTCGCCTCCATCGACCGTGTCGTCGTCGCGTGTGACGATGAAAAAATCCTCGACATCTGCGCCGCTCACGGTGTCGAAGCGCGTCTCACCTCTACTACCCACAAAAGCGGAACCGACCGGATCAACGAATGCGCCCAAATCCTCGACATCCCCGATGATGAGCTGATCATCAACGTCCAAGCCGATGAGCCGTTTATCGAAACGGAAGTACTCGAACTCCTGATCGAACGTCTCAACGCCCTCAAAGCACAAAATGCTCCGTTCATCATGGGAAGCTGTTACAACGCAATCAATACCGAATCGGCGCAAGATCCGAACCTCGTCAAGGTCATCACCGATGCAGATCACAACGCGATCTATTTCTCCCGCTCTCCTATCCCGTTCAACCGCAGCGGAGAGGCGAACTATTTCGGCCATATCGGGATTTATGGCTTTACCAAAAAATCGCTCCACGATTTCTGCGCCCTCGGCGAAGCACCGCTGGAAGACATCGAAAAACTCGAACAGCTCCGCGCCCTCTATCACGGCAAAAAAATCTCGATGGTCAAAGTAGCGAGTAGCGGGTTTGGGATCGATACGGTGGAAGATTTAGAGCGGGCGAAGAAGATTTTCGGGGTATAAGTTTATTTCCCCACACACGCAAACTGCCTAAGGAATTGACGATGAATATTATACGCCTCTCAAAACAAAAAATTTTTAACCAAAAAAACGAAGTTTTTGCCTATGAGCTCCTATTTAAGGACGGTTATGACAAAGAGACCGGGCTGATTGACAGTGTCAAAGGGACATCGCAGCTGATCATGAGTTCCATCACCAGTCCGGAGCTTGACAGGCTGCTGGGGAGAAACAGTCTCGGTTTTGTAAACATCGATGAATCGACCATCACCAAAGGGATTCTCGATGTCCTTGACAAGGATCGGTTTGTCCTCAATATCCACGAGAACATCAAACTCGATGACAACATCATCAATAAAATCATCCAGTATAAAAAAAGGGGGTTCATGCTCTCACTGGAGCGTTTTGATTCCAGTGCTCAGATGCTCCATAAATTCAGACGGCTGTTTAATTTTATCGACATTATCAAGATGGATATTGCCCTCTCCCTCCCTGAGAATCTCGAAAAAGTGGTGAAAAAATTCAAAGGGACCCGTATCCGGCTCTTAGCCCAGAATATCGAAACGAATGAAGATTATAAGCGGTGTCAGGAACTCGGGTTTCACTGGTTTCAGGGATACTATCTCGACCGGCCTGAAGTGATCGAGATCGTCGGGCCGAAAGAGGCCGCTCAGTTTGTCATTCTTCAACTCATCAAGATTATCAAAGAGGACAATACTGCCAATGAACAGCTTGAACTCTTTTTAAAAAAACAGGCCGATCTCTCGTTCAAACTCATCCAGTTTTTCAATAACTCCGAAAAGCTCAATATCAAAGTCGAATCGCTGACCCAAGTGATCAACCTGATGGGGAGACAAAAACTTCTCCGTTGGCTTTTGGTTTATCTGTACTCGGAACTTTCACGAAATCCGGCGTCGAAAACCCTGCTTGAACTTGCGATTAAAAGGGCCGAAAGGATGGAAGCCGAAGCATCCCCTAGAAATAAGGAAAAAGCCTATTTGGCCGGAATGTTTTCCCTCCTGGGGTCCATTTTTGAAACCAATATCAAAGAGCTAATGCATCACATCCACATGGACAGCGACATCACTTCGCTGGTTCTGGAGAAAAAAGGGATCTTTGCGGGGAGCTTGATGCGGGCGGAACAGGCGGAAAAAGAGTACCTCAGAAAAATCATGCTCGCCAATTTTGACAAACTCTACACTTCCGATCTGGTCAATACCCTTGAATGCGGCGGAATAGAGATCGATAAAAACAAAATATGATTACCGTGCTAGAAACAAGAAAAAAGTTTCGATGATACGCTTGCTACACTATTGCTACGGTTGAAGAGTAGAATGGTTTCAATGGACACATAAGGAGAAACCATGTTACTCATAGAAATCTTTACCGACTATATCCTGAATCGAAAAAGTCTAAAAGATTACGTAGAGGTACGTAAAACGATCAAAACACGCGGAGAGTTCAACGACGCTTCGCTCATCCAAGCCGAAGAGAACCTTCAACGTCTCAAACACGAAGATCCGGAAGTCTACGAGGGGATGTACGAAACCTTGGATGCGGTATACAAACGCAATGCAGGTCTGTCGATTGAGTATCCGCTCGATTTTACCCGCCAAATCCTCAAAATGTATACAGGTTCACTGACACCGCGACAGGTGTATGAAGAGTACAAACGGGTATTGGAACATTATCATCACGATGCGTGAGCGATTATTATAATGAAGTTTTGAAACATTTGTCGAAGATTCAAGAAGTGACTGTATGAGAAAATTTGCCTCGAAAGAGGCAAGATGCAGTGCCGTAGCGGCTAGCGAAGCCAAAGGGATGAATTCCTTTGGCGCTCTGAATAGAGTAATACTTAGATATTGTCGCGGATACCGAGATCAGCAACCAATTTGTTGTAGCTTTCGCGGTTAGTACGTTTCAAATAACGCATCAAACGACGACGCTGACCAACCAATTTCAAAAGACCGAGACGTGAAGAGTGGTCTTTTTTGAATGTTTTCAAGTGCTCTGTAAGACCGGCGATGCGGGTAGAGAGAAGTGCGATTTGTACTTCGCTTGAACCGGTATCACCGGAAGTTCTTTGGTATTGTTCAATAATCTGTGCTTTTTTAGCCGTATCTAAAGCCATGGTAGCCTCCTGATGGGTATGATATTTACTCGATAAAGACAATTCTTCATAAAGCAGGGTCGGAATTATAGCGAATAAATTTCCCGTTTGCGGTAAAAAATTCCGAAAGTAACCTCTTATTTTTTTTAGCTATAATTGCCCTAAATAAAGAAAGAAAATACGATAACGCTATTTTCTGCCTCTTGCCGAGGCAAACTTCCGATGCCGCACGGGCGGCACATCAAAAAAAATAATTATCAAGGATGCCGATGCTAATGACCAAAGCGAGCGAGTACGCATTATTATCGCTGATCGTCTTGGCAAAAGCGGATCGTGCAATGGATGCCGATACCCTCTCCCGCGAACTCGATATCTCAAAAAGTTTTTTGGCCAAAATTCTTCAGTCGCTTGCCCGAAAAGGGATTTTAAACTCCTACAAAGGGGTGAACGGCGGATTTGAACTGGCGCGCAAAAGCAGTGAGATCACCGTACTCGAAGTGATGGAAGCGGCGGAGGGGAAAAGCCCGGCGGTTTTTAACTGCTCCCCCTCCCAAGAAGATTGCCCCTCTAACAAAGCACCTACCTGCGGTTTATGGCCGTTTCTCAACCGCCTTCAGGGAAAAGTGGATGCTTTTTTAGGAATTTTAACCCTTGAAGCCATTTTAGAAGAGTAACCGTTGGCAAAAGCAAAAGACAAAACCCCGGGCGTAAAGAATCTTTTAGGCATTATATTTGCCTCTCGTGATTTAAGCGTCGTCTTTTTTGTTATGGCCATTTTGGCGATCATCATCGTCCCCCTGCCGAGTGCGATGCTCGACCTGCTCCTTGCCGTCGTTATCGCCATTTCGGTCTTGATTTTATTGATCTCCCTTTATATTCCCAAACCGACCGATCTGACCACCTTTCCGACATTGCTGCTGATTATTACCCTCTTTCGTCTCTCCTTGAATATTGCCACGACACGGATGATTCTCAGTCACGGGCATGAGGGGCCCGAAGCGGTCAGTGACATCATTACGAGTTTCGGAAACTTCGTCGTCGGGGGAAATTACGTTATCGGTGTGATTGTCTTTGTCATCTTAGTATTGATCAACTTTATGGTTATTACCAAAGGATCCGGAAGGGTCGCAGAGGTAGCGGCCCGCTTCACCCTCGATGCGATGCCCGGAAAACAGATGGCAATCGATGCCGATCTCAACAGCGGTCTCATCGATGAAAAAGAGGCAAAAATACGGCGTGCCGAAATCTTGCAGGATGCCAGTTTTTACGGGGCGATGGACGGATCGAGTAAATTTATCAAAGGGGATGCGATTGCCGGGATCATCATTACGATGATCAATATTATCGGCGGATTTTTGATCGGGGTTTTCCAGTTTGATCTCGACGTCTCTACGAGTGCTCAAACGTTTACCATTCTGACCATCGGGGACGGTCTGGTCTCCCAGATCCCCGCTCTGATTATCTCGACCGCTACCGGTATCATGATCACCCGCGGTTCGAATGATTCGGGCAATTTTGCCGAGGGAAGTATCAACCAGCTGATGGGAAATGCGAAAGTGATGATGATCGTCGGTTTTATCATGATCCTTTTCGCTGCCGTTCCGGGTCTTCCGACCCTCTCCATGGGATTTGTGGGGCTGATTTTTGCCGGCTTGGGCTACGCCCTCTACAAATACGAAAAAGGGGATCTTCTCCTCTCCACCGCACCCAAAAAAGGGGCTACACCGGCAGCTGCCGGAGCAGCCGGTGCAGGGGCCGAGGGGAGCGTTCCTGCCGCGCCTCGTAAAAAAAGCAACGAAGAGATCGCCAAAGAGGAGGAAGCCGCCCTCGAAGACATCCTCAAAATCGAGATGCTCGAACTCACTCTGGGCTATCAGCTCATCCGTCTCGCCGATACGAATCAGGGGGGGGACCTGCTGGAGCGTATCCGCTCAATGCGGCGTAAAATCGCTTCCGATTTCGGGTTTCTGATGCCGCAGGTACGTATCCGCGACAATCTCCACCTCAAACCGAATCAGTACGAAATCCTCCTCAAAGGGGTCAATATCGGAGACGGCATCATCCAGCCGGACCGATTTCTCGCTATGGACAGCGGTATGGCGATGGCGGAGATCGAGGGGGAAGCGACCAAAGAACCGGCCTTCGGACTGGATGCCTACTGGATTGACCCCAGTATCAAAGAAGACGCGATTATGAACGGCTATACCGTCGTTGACCCGGCTACCGTTATCTCGACGCACATGAGCGAACTGGTGAAAAAATATGCCGAAGAGCTTCTTACCCGTCAAGAGACCCAATCACTGATCGAGAAAATCAAAAACGACTACCCCGTCGTGGTGGACGATCTTCTTCGAATGGCCAATATCGGCCTTATCCAGCGGGTTCTTAAAGCACTGTTGCATGAGCGTGTCCCGCTGAAAGATATGATTACGATTCTAGAGACGATCGCCGACGTCGCTGAATACACCAAAAGCGTCGACACCATCACCGAACACGTCCGTGCCAAACTCTCCCGCATTATTACACAGGCCTATACCAGTCCTGACGGGGTGATCAAACTGCTGACGTTTGATGCGATGAGTGAACAAAAACTGCTGGAAAAATCAAGCGAACGGGATGGAACCCGGCAGCTCATGCTTAATGTCGGAGAGATCAACAGTCTGATCCAGGCAACCAGTCAAAAAGCAAGCGAACTCCTCCAGAAAGGGATATCTCCGATCGTCGTTATTGTTGACCCAAAACTCCGCCGCCCGTTGGCTGAAATCTATGAACGGTTCAGTCTTGATATCGCCACCCTCTCTCACGCCGAAATTGATTCCGGAGCAAAATTTGAAGTGCTCGGGTCTATTAGTTTGGGATAACGCCAGAGGAATAAAATCCCGCTGGCTACGCTTGCCGCTATGGCACTGAAGCTTGCCCCTGAGGGGGCAGAAATTTTGAATCTTGTTATCTAAAAAGGAACATCATTAAATGACAAAAACCATCTACCACCTCTCCCATATCGATCTTGACGGCTACAGCTGCCAGCTTGTCATGGCCCAGACTCCCCACACGATGATCAGCTTCAACGCCAACTACGGTGCCGAAGTGATGGACCGCCTCGAACAAATTATCGAGACAATCAAAAAAACAAAACAGACGGCTACGATCCTCATCAGTGACCTCAATCTCTATCCCGAAGAGGCCAAATGGCTCAATAACGAAGTCAACCGCCTCAACGAAAACGGATGGAGCCTCACCATCACCCTCCTCGACCACCACGGCAGCGGAAAAGATACCGCAGCCCAATATCCGTGGTATTTTCTCGATACCCAGCGATGCGCAACGAAAATCGTCTACGAGTACGCACTCGAACACTACGGCCTTCAGGCGGGAGGATGGCTGGAGCCGTTTGTCAAAGTGGTCAATGCCGTCGATCTGTGGCATCAGGACGAAGAAGAGGATTTCGAATACGGCAAAGTGTGTATGCGTCTCATCAGTGATGCCAAAGAGCTCAGCCGTGTCATGTTCGGCGATGAAGACCGCACCTACAAGCTCGCCATGCTCGAACAAGCGGCACAGATGCGCGATCTCCCCAACGCCAATATCCTCCTTGACGAGGCCCTTCATACAATGAAAAAAGATTTTTTCAAAGACGATGCCGACAATACCCTCGATAATCTCTCGACCAAATACATCGTCGCATTGCTGGGGACCAAACGTAGCGAGATGACGATCTATTACAAAGGATGGCGCGGCTTTTTGAGCTACGGATTGGGAAATACCTCGATTATCGGAAACGGTTTTGTCACCGCATTCCCCGATTTCGATTTTATCATTGATGTCGGCACCCGAGGGACGTTGAGCATACGCGGACACAATCAGGTCGATGTGGCTCTCATGGCAGGCGAATGGGTCGGAGGGGGCGGTCATCCCAACGCCGCCGGCGGACGGATCAACGGGTTCAAAGAGCAATTCCGCTACGATAAGGTGAAACGTCAAATCGAAGATCTCCTCGCCAACAAAGAGGCGATGCCGGGAAAACTTTCTCATAAAATAGAGGAATAATCTATCGTCATCCTCGGGCTTGACCCGTGGATCCATCCCCAAGCGAAAGCTGGATTCACCCTAAAGGGCACTTCGCCCGCCTTCGCGGGAATAACAAAGAAAATAAATAAAAGAACCAAAATGATTCAGATCAACAACCTCACCAAAAGCTACGGAACGCGCGTCTTGTTCGACAACCTCTCGCTAAAACTGAACGCGGGGAACAAAGTGGGCTTCGTCGGGCGCAACGGCACGGGGAAATCGACCCTCTTTAAAATCATCCTCGGCGAAGAGCCTTATGAGGGCGGCGAAGTGATCCTCCCCAAAAACTACCGGATCGGCACCCTCCGACAACACCTCCATTTTACCCATAAAACCGTCCGGGAAGAGTGTGCATCGGTTCTAGAGGGCGATATGGAGCACGAAGTCTACCGCGTCGAAAAAATCCTTTTCGGCCTCGGATTTACCCAGGAGGATCTGGACCGTGACCCGCTGAGCTTTTCGGGGGGGTACCAGATCCGTCTCAACCTCGTCAAACTCCTTGTCACCGAACCCAACCTCCTGCTGCTCGATGAGCCGACCAACTACCTCGACATCGTCTCGCTCCGGTGGCTTGCAAGCTTTATCCGCAGTTTCGAGGGGGAAGTGATCCTCATCACCCACGACCGCGATTTTATGGATTCGGTCACGACCCACACGATGGGACTTCGCCGCCGCTGTGTCAGTATCATCAAAGGGAACAGCCATAAATATTACGAGATGATGGCGGGCGAAGATGAGCTGTATGAGAAAACCAAAATCAACCACGATAAAAAGCGTGCCGAGTTAGAGGATTTTGTCGCCCGCAACAAAGCCCGCGCTTCCACCGCGACACTCGCCCAATCCAAACAAAAAGAGCTGGACAAGATGGGGGTCATGGAGTCACTGGAGGGTGAAAAAGATCTCTCGTTTTCGTTCTCCTATAAGCCTATCCCCGCAAAAGTGATCATGCAGGTCAAAGATCTCTCCTTCGGATACACCCCGGATGAGCTATTATTTAAAAACCTCTCCTTTGCACTGGAGGCGAAAAAGTGCCTCGCCATCATCGGTAAAAACGGCAAAGGGAAATCGACATTGCTCAACACCCTCGCCGGAGTTTTGACACCCAATGGAGAGATCACCGCTCACCCCTCCACCGCCATCGCCCATTTCGGCCAGACCAACATCGACCGCCTCGACAAAAACCGCACGATCACCGACGAAATCCAAAGCGCCGACAACACCCTCCCCAACGTCCGCATTCGCGGTATCTGCGGAACGATGATGTTCAGCGGCGACGATGCCGACAAAAAGATCTCCATCCTCTCAGGGGGAGAACGCAGCCGCGTTATGCTGGGGAAAATCATCGCCACCCCCGCCAACCTCCTCTTCCTCGATGAGCCGACCAACCACCTCGATATGCAGTCGATCGATTCGCTCTGCGACGCGCTAAAGCGGTTTGAGGGCTCCGTCGTCCTCGTCACCCACTCCGAAATGCTGCTCCGCGAACTCGCCGACCAGCTCATCATCTTTCGCGAAGGTAATGCGGAATTTTTCGACGGCAACTACGACGAATTCTTGGATAAAATCGGATGGGATGAAGAGATCACCGACGCCCCCAAACCTGCCAAAGTGACCCAAAACGTCAATAAAAAAGAGAACAAACAACAACGTGCCGCATTGATTCAGGAGCGTTCCAAACTCCTCAGCCCGCTGAAAAAAGAGGCGGATTATTGCGAGAGTACGATCATGAAGCTCGAAGAGAAACTCAAAACCTCCCATGAACTCCTAACGACCTATTCGAATCAGGGGGAGACCTCCAAGCTCCTCGAACTCTCCAAGCAGGTCGGCGAGGATGAGAAAATGATTGAAGAGCTGTTCGAGAGGCTCGAAATCGCGAGTGACGAGATCACGCGGATCGAAGCCGAATACGAGGAAAAACTTGAAGAGTTGTCATGACTATTACATTTTTTTAGATGATGCACTGTAGAATAAGTACATTTTTTTAATACACAATCAAAGGATTAATATGGAAGAACATTTTTTAAAATGGATTAACATTGTTGATTTTAAATGCTTCCATGAATTTGAAGTAAATAATTTGCGACGCGTTAATCTTATCGGTGGCAAAAACAATATAGGTAAAACTGCTTTTTTAGAAGCATGCTACATTCATGCGTTTACAAAAAATGTTGCATCATTCGCGGCCTCTCTTGCACATATTAAAGTTGCACGAGAAAATATTAATATCCTTAATGAGGTTATCTCAACAAACAAAAAATTTAATCCAAAAGAATATTTAGAATCAACAAAATATTATTCGACAACTTCAAACAATCAAAAAATCAAATTTCAATTTTCAAATAAAGATGGTATTAAAGAATATCTATTCATGATTAATGAAAATGAAAAAATCATCAATGCAAATGATTTTTCAATAGAGTATGTAGGTTCAAATGTTGACTATATTGATAACTTTGGATTTTCTGACCAAGAATTAATTGCCAATTATATTGCTATTCAAGAACAAGACAAAGAAAATGAACTTAATAATTTAATTAATAATTTTGATCCAAAGATTGAATTTTTCAAAGTAATAGGCGATAAGCCAAAATGTAAAATAAATGACGAATACATTGATCTTACAGAATTTGGGGATGGTTTAAAACATTTTATCTCAATAATTTGTGCTCTTTATGGATCTAAAAATGGCCAGCTTTTTATTGATGAAATAGACAATGGTATTCACTATGCCCAAATTAAAAATATTTGGAAACTGATTTTTCAAATTTCAAAAGATGTAAATTGCCAAGTATTTGCTACCACCCATTCAAAAGAATGCATTGAAGCATTTAATGAAGTAAATTGTGAAGATGCTGGTGTATATCTTGAATTTTATCAAAGTAAAAAAACCAACCAAATTAATGTGAAACAACGAAACAAAGAGCAATTAGAATATTCACTATCTCATAACGGAGAATTTAGAGGTGAGTAATCTTTTGATTGTAGAGAGTCATAACGACAAATACTTTATTGAGGCATTAAGTGAATCTTTGACTATTGACATAAAAGTTAATCAGCCAATATGCCAGATAGATGATTATGAATGCTTAAACGGTCTTTCAGAAGCAAAACTTTTACAATGTCTCGAAGAGATTAAATTTGATGACTACACTAAAATCGGCATTGTTATCGATGCTGATAAAGAAGGTATCGAAAATCGGTTAGCACAGATCGACTCTGTTGTTAAAAAGTTTGATGATACTATTGAAATCAAAAATATTAATACACCCATAAGAAGTGATAAACTTGATCTTGAATTTATCTGCTATATCACCAATGTAGATGGACACGGCGAACTCGAAACACTCCTTAAAACTGTAAAATTAGAAGACTCAACTTATGCAGATTGTTTAGATGCTTGGAGAGAATGTCTTGATAAAAATGGCAAAAAAATCAGTGATAAAGAATTTAACAAATTTTGGGTCAATAACTATCTAAGATACGATACATGCACAAAAAGAGAACAAACACAAGCTGATAGAAAATGTAAAAATGAGATTGCCATCAAAAAACCTATTTGGAATTTTGAGCATGAAGCCCTTACTGATTTCAAAGCATTTCTCAAACTTTTTTCTTAAAAAATTGTGAAAACCTCAAATTCTAAAGTTCGCCTCGACAAACTCCTCGGCTCCCTGGGGTATTGCGCGCGCCGCGAAGTCGCGGCACTCATCAAAGATGGCATAGTCACCCACACCGAAAATCTCCCTCTCAAACCCGACACCAAAGTGCTGCACGAAGAGATCCGCTTCAAGGGCGAGCCCCTCGATCCCCCCTCTGGGATGGTAATTTTGATGTACAAGCCCGCAGGGCTGGTCTGTAGCCATGATGAAGGAGAAGGGAGACTCGTCTACGACCTCCTCCCGCCACGATGGAGAATGCGCGATCCGAAAATATCGACCATAGGGCGGCTCGACAAGGACACCAGCGGATTATTGCTCCTCACCGACGACGGCGCACTGCTACACCGCCTCACCTCCCCCAAACATAAAGTGCCAAAAGTGTACGAAGCGACGTTGGATCGACCGCTAAACGGAGACGAAGCAGCAATATTTGCTTCGGGAACGTTGATGTTGCACGGTGAAAAAACCCCCTGCCTCCCTTCAAAGCTTACGATACTCGATGATACTCACGTGGCACTCGAAATCACCGAAGGGCGCTACCATCAGGTACGGCGGATGTTTGCGGCGGTGGGGAATCATGTCACCGCACTCCACCGTTCACACTTCGGAGATTTGAGACTGGGGGATTTAAAAGAGGGGGAGTATCAGATATTAACTCAAGAAGAGATACCTAACGAATCACCCATGCGCCTTCAACCCATCCGCAATCAACATCTTTAAATACGACTGATAGGGAATGTCGTTTTTGTTCGCTTGGATTTTGAGCGTTTCAATCATATCGATCGGCATACGGATCGAGATCGTTTTCGCGCTCTTTTGCAGCTTGGTAAGGCGAACCGGTTTGGCTTTATCCCAATCGATATATTCCGCCGAATCGTGTTCGTCCCAAAACTCGGCAATCTCTTCTTCGGTTTTTAGTTCAGGGATTTTTTTCATAATAACTTCTCTCCTTTACAATACATCATGTCAAGATGATGCAGCAATGAGATCCTTTCTCTTAGCTAATAGACCTCTTTGCGATGCGCCACACAGATAATCGTAATCAGCACCAGTTCGTTTTCGCGCAGATAAATCACCCGATAATCTCCGGCACGTTTACGGAATTTCCCTTTGTGTTTCCCTTTCAGGGCTTTGTCTCCGGTGAAGTTACCCGATTGCAGGTCTAAAATTTTTTTGGCAATCAGATTTTTTGCCTCATCGGCGAGTTTTAAAAACTCTTTTTGCGCCTCTTTTTCAAATGCGACTTTAAACATTGATTCCGGCTTGTTTAAATACCTCTTCGAGGGATACGACGTGTGATTTTCCGCTTTTGAGATTGTCGATCCGTTTGTCCGCCACCATCTCATCAAGCGTATCAAAATAGAGTTCTATCGCTTTTTCGATCAGTCCCGTACGTGTTTTGTCCAGCTCTGACGCATATTCGTCCAACGCTTCAATCATCTCTTTTTCGAGACGGATATTAATCGCCTGTTTCATCGGATTGCCTTGTTCTGTATTTGTAGATACAATTGTAGTGTTTTTGAATTAGCGTGTCAAGCAAAGAATGTAACTCAATCAACCAACACAATCCCCATCGATTCAAGTAAAAAGAGCGCCTCATAACGGTTGAATATCGCCCCCTTGAGATGGTTGGAGCGTATATCGATAGAGGTGTTAGAGGAGTCGGTAAAGTTGGCACCTTCGAGGTGGGTATTACCGAACAGCGCCCCTTTGAAATCGCTCAAGCTAAAGTCGGCTTTTTGAAAGCTCCCGTTGCGAAAATCAACCTCTTTGGCTCGGCATTCCCGCATCACCAATCCCTCTATATTCAGCCCGAAAAAATTGCTATCATTGAGAATACACTCACGAAAACGCAAAGGGTCGGCATTGAGAAGACTCTTCCAATCCGCCATCGTCCAATCGATCCCGATCATCTTGCACGAGACAAAATCGACATCGCTCATTTTGGTGTTGGTGAGCTTCATGAGGCTCAGATTGCAGTTTTCAAAACGGCATTCGGTAAATTTACAGAAGGAGAAAAAGGTCTCGCTGAAATCGCAGGAAACGAAGGTGCAGTCATCAAATTCGGCTTTGGTGATCTTTTTGCCATAGAGATCAACGTTCTCGAATTTTTCGGCGAATACGTCCATGTTATCGGTGATGGGGGTCATGGTATGAATTTAATTTCGTAAATCAATATAATCTCTCTTCATCTCTTATTTGTTCTCTATCTCTGTGATATTCAAAGCTTTTTTTCGCCCATTTTAAAAACTCTATCACATTTTTATTATTTTGATAATATTCTAACATTCTGTCAATATTAGAGATTTTTTTATTAGCTACAGGTACATATGAGCCAGTCCAACCTTCACTTCTTGATTTGATACTTGCATATAAATCTCTGTCATCAGAAAACTCAGTTAATAATTGAATAACGATTTCAGGCAAAGAATCCGTTTCAAAATCTATATTCAATGTATCAGCAATAATGTATTTGGCTTCTTTAAAAGAAGTAGATTTTAACCAATCTATTACATGATTTGAGTCAATAAATGAAAATATAGATTGTTCATATGTATCTGATAAATACCCTCCCTGCATAAAATGAGTAAAACTTCCATAAAGTGGATATTTTTGAGGTTTTAATTCTTCAAGTAAATCTCTAATATTTTTCCAAAAGTAATTTGAATTACTTTTTATTATTTTATATACTGGCTGAAAAGTTCTTTCGTCAAATTTACCCTTTCCTTTCAATTCTATTAAAATAAAATCCCACACCTTTGCTAGTAATGCTTCATTCAACTCAAAATTACTTGAAAAGTATTCATCAACTATCTCATTCAGATAGGTTATCATTCTACGCTTACCAATACAACCAAATAGATTATGCTCAATATAGTATTCTGTGTATTTTTTAATTAATTCCGTGTCTTTATTTGTATGAATATACTGCATACATAAATCAAAGCTATCGCATTTATCCTCTATTATGGTATTAATCTTATCAATAAAAATGATGAATTCACTTTTTTGAAGTTCTCTTAACCAAAATCCAAAGGTCAAGTTTTCCAATACTTCTGATTTTATTTCTTTATTTTCCAAAAGTCTGCATATGTAATTCATACTTATTTCTGTCGGTTTCGAATAATGTATAAAATCAAACATCAAACTTTTATCATTTAGTTTCGCGTAAATTTCTTTAAAAAGTTTTTCATAGTTGTCTTCAGTACCCATCTTACTATTAAAAATATAAGCCAAAACAAATCTATTACTTGAATTTTGTGTCAAAAGAGGAATAAGATTCAAAATATC
The DNA here is from genome assembly GCF_023229695.1 of Sulfuricurvum sp. Classification (GTDB taxonomy): domain Bacteria; phylum Campylobacterota; class Campylobacteria; order Campylobacterales; family Sulfurimonadaceae; genus Sulfuricurvum. The sequence goes on along the minus strand of NZ_JALNYS010000014.1, from coordinate 22,023 downwards.
TTCATACAGTTTAGACTCATCATCAATTTTTGCCACTTCTCTTCCGAGTTCAAAGAGGTTAGCAGTGTTTTTGTTCAATAAAACATCAAAATTTTTATTTTGCACAATATCTTGAGCAATAGTCTGGCAGTGATTTTCAAATACTTCTTCAGAATAATATCTATATTTTTCCGTGTTCAAAAACAATTCTCTTATCTCATCAATGCTTTCTGCTTTGGTATATTTGTCATATAAACTGCTGACACGATTTGTAATATCGTCTGATAATTTATCATCTTTGTCAAACTCAAGAAATATTGATAGGATTTCAAAAAAATGTGTCTTTAATTGAGTATGTTTATTAATTGATTGTTCTATAAAATCTAAAATCCAATTATTGATCTGAGAGTACCGTATTAGCATTCTAAATGAGTCAATTAAATCATTGATAATTTTCGATTGTATTACTTCAGATGACAGGTTATAAAAAACCTCTATCAACTCTTTTAATTTTTTAAAATAGAGATCAATCTCCTCTTGAGAAGTTGGACGATAATGCTCTGGAATATCTTCTGGGAAAGTCGAATGGTTTTTATGTGTTGCCATATAATTATGTTGAGGATACGCTCTTTTTAATGCGTTCAATAAAATAATTCTATCTTCATCAGATATATATTCTTGATATAGACTTTTTAATACTTCAAGTCTCTTTACAATGTTAACTTCTGTTCCTCCGAGAATCCATTGAAAAGATTCAATAAATATCCCTTTCGAATTATTACCCCATGACTCATTTTCAGCTCTTGCAAGTTTGAACAATATTTTTACACTTTCCAAATATGTATTTTGAAATGCAATCAGTTCTTCAAGCGAATGGACTAAATATCTTCTTCCATCATTTAGCTGCAACAAGTCATCTTTAGTTTTATCTCTGAGTAAATTATTTAAAATCTCTATAGAAAGCACTCGATCTTTTAGACATAACGAGTAAAATATTTTTGATCCAAATCCATCTTTTATTTCTTCATATGTAATTTTCGATAAAACTTGAAAAAGTAAATCCTTGTGTTGACGTGCGTCAAATGGAATACCTTGAAGTTTTTCAAAAAAACTATTCATCAAACCTTCATTATTTAGTTTTTGAAACAATTCATTAATAAATTCATAATCATTAATCTCTATAAATTGGTTAAATAGATGAATAGAAACAGGTCTTGGACTGATATATAAAAATCTTCCACCTTCTCTGATAATTCCTTTTTTTATAAAGTCTTTAATCGCGAGTGACGCTGATGCATGATTAATTCCTAAATGTTCAAAAATAATCTTTTTATAGGGCTGTAATTCAGCTTTATTTGGAAACATTTTAAATAATGCTATTACTTGAAGCAACTTAATGCTTTCTACATTATTTGCAGTTACTTTTTCTACAATACGGTCTAATAATCTTGCTTTTTCATTAGGGTCATTCGTATCCCCTTTTTCAATATCATAAGACTCAGCCATAAATTTTGCTAATCTTGGGTATCCTTCAGTAAAAAAAGCAATCTTTTTGGCTGTATCTTCAGGTAACCTAGAATTTATTTCTTGTATTAATTTGACTCTTTCTATTTCGCCTAATCCCTCTAATGTAATTCTTTTTTCGTCTTTACAATTAGTTTTATCTTGTTGTGACAAGACTTGATCTATGGTGATCACTATTAAATTTGAATATTGATTTAAACCTCGACATATTCTGACATGTGCTTCGTAGGGGCATTCATCTATAATGAAAATGAGTATTTCTCTATCTGTAGGAAGTTTTCTTAATAATATTTTCAAATCAGCAAAAATTGACTCCTCATAACTTTGAACATACAAAATATGCTTTTTATATTTATTATCATTCAGTGTTTCATAAATAAATCGAGTTTTACCAATTCCTGAGAAACCTTCTATACGAACAAATGATGAACTACCAACAGATAATGTTTTGTCTATTTCTTCTCTAATTTGAATTATTCCAGCATTTCTATTTGTGTCATGAATATATTCAACATTATCACTTGCTTGTTTTATTTCATATTCAAAAACATCAAATGATTCGAAAAATTTGTTATATAAAATGCTATCAATGACTCCTGATGTATGTTTAGTCTCATAAATCTTAACTAACGTTACCAAAATCAATATCGATATTCCTAATAATAGTGCCCACCAAGACCCATTTGTAAGTATCAACTCAACAAGATTCCAAAATATCTTATTCCAAATATCAATCGTTTGATCATTAAGTTTATTTTGAGTAATTTGTTCAATTTGATCACTTGAAATTAAAGCAGTAACTTGCCCAATAATAAAAATAATTAGCAGTGAAGCAACACTCCAATAGTTTTTTTGTAATTTAAAGAATTTAACTATTTCTATCAATTTTTTGAAAAATGGCTGTTCAAATAGTTTATTTAATACTTCATATATCTTCAAAATATTTCCTCTCTATCCTCAATTTCCCTCTTCAATGCCTCATTTTCCACCCTATCATAAATAAACATTACGGCAAGTTTTCCCGATAGAGGGTCAATATCCAAATTTGATCTTTTTCGAGTGTATAGATAATCGAATACCCCTGATAAACGAGTTTACGCGAACCGCTGATCAGTTCTTCCGAACTTCGCCCCGCATAGGGAAAAGCACTCAACGTAGACACGATAAATTCCCGAAGCCGTTGCAAGTACTCTCGTGTGAGTTTTTTGGACTTAGTCTGCTCATAGATGTATTGAGCGATCATCTCCAATCGATGATGTGCTTTGGGAGAGAAATCAATCCGCATATTTCGTGATTACACTATCAAATGCTTCATCAATACCCATGTATTCACCGCGTTCGATCTGCTCCATCGCCTCTTTGACCTCACGTTTGAGCTGTGAATGGGTGCGGTTGTATTCATCGAGTGACATAATGACAACACTCTTGTCGTTTTTAGTCGTGACAATCACCTCTTCGTTATTGTCACATACTTCATCGATGATTGTTTTGAGAGAGTTACGCGCGGTGGTGTAGTTTAATGCTAGCATGGGATTGCCTTTATGACAGCTTTCTGTCATTATAACACTTTTTTTTACAAACCAATATCATTCTCACCCTTCGACAGGTTCAGGGCGAACGGGATAAAAAATTATTTATAAATCCCTTCGTACTCTTTCGGAACTTTTGAGGTGATTTCGCCGTCTGGCATTTGAAAATAAGGAACTCCGTCTCGGCTATAGACATTCGGTACACCGTTAGCAAGGCTCCGTACTTGTGCCTCTTTGATCGCTTTTTTTCCGATTTTTAGGATCATGTCACGGAATTTATAATTTTCGATGGTCTTCATTGTAGTCCTCCCACAAAAGTATTGTAATACGGTTCATGCAGTACGGTAAGCTCACCATCGGCGAAGTTAGCAACCTCTTCGAACTCATCATCGGCGTTAAAAAATAAAAACCACCGGTCCGCCATCTCTTTATACTGTTCAAAAAACAGTTTTCTGTTTCGATAATATCGGCGGATGTATGTATAAGTATTCTATCTCAAATCTTATTTAAACACGATAGCTGTTTAGTATCCCCTTCACCTTTGATCAGTTCTTCCGAACTTCGTCCCGCATAGGAAAAAAAACTCCACGTGACTACGATAAACTCTCGTAAAGATTGCAAATACTCGCGTGTAAGCTCTTTTGACTTTGCTTGCTCATAGATATATTCAACGATCATCTCCAACCGCCTATCCCCTTTCGCTATAATCACGCCATGATAATCGTATATGACCATGAAAACTTTCTCATCACCCTCAAACCCGCAGGGGTCAATTTCCACTCCGAAGGCGAAGCGGGATTTGTCGTCCAAGTCAGCGAGCAAATGGGGATTCCCCTCTTTCCCGTCCACCGCCTCGATAAAATGACCTCGGGACTCGTCATCCTCGCCAAAAATTCCGAAACGGCGGCGCAGTTCGGGAAAATGTTTGAAAACCGCGAGATTGAAAAATACTACCTTGCGATCTCAATGCGTAAACCGAAGAAAAAAATGGGGTGGATCAAAGGGGATATGGCGAGTGCGCGGCGGGGGGATTATAAACTCCTTACGACGATGGAAAATCCGGCCATTACCCAGTTCGTCAGCTGTGCGCTGCGTACCCATGAGCGCTTTTTCCTCATCAAACCCCATACGGGCAAGACCCATCAGATCCGCGTCGCCTTAAAATCTCTCGGTTCTCCTATCGCGGGAGATGAACGCTACGCGGCATCCGAGGAAGCGCGTAAAGAGGAGCGGGGGTATCTGCACGCTTACGCATTGCGGTTTCGTCTGGGTGATGAAGCGTTTCGTTTTGTTTTACCCCCCGAAGAGGGGGAGCGGTTTGTAAGCGAGGAGTGTATAGCTCAACTCGTCCTCTGGAATAGACCGTGGGAACTGTTTTAACGGAGCCCTTTTAACAGCACCTCTATACTATACTCGTAAATCGCTTCCATATTATCGCTCATCATCAAATGTCCGTCGATCAAGAGCGATGCCAAACCGTGGATCGATGCCCACACCATGGCCGCCTGTACTATCGGATTTACTTTTGCAATGATCCCCTCTTCCTGAGCCTCCAGCAAAAGTCCGATGAGGGCATACAATCCCGTTGCCTGAGTCTCATCTTTATAGTCGCAAATCTCTTCGCGCTCTTGACGAAATTTTTCACCGAACAGCAATCGATACAGATTCGGATGCTCGATTGCAAAGTCGAGATAGGCCCTCCCCATCGTCTCGAACCGTTCCGCGACGCTGTGAGTACGATCTTGAAATATAGGGGTAAAAAGCAAATTGAGCTGTTCGTACCCTTTTTCGATCACCCCGAGTATCAGGGCCTCTTTGTTTGCAAAATGGCGATAAACTGCGGTTCGGGAGGTCCCAAGTCTTTGCGTCAAATCTCTCAAAGTAATCGCATCAAGCCCTTGCGCATCAATGATCTCCAACGCCGTTTGCAACAGAGCCTCTTTGAGATTTCCATGATGGTAGGGGGAAGTTCTTTTTTCTTTCATAATGACATTGTAACATGCTTACCGCAAAATCGGACACCTTATGTTGACATTGTCTACATTAAATGTTAACATTGTCAACATAAAACCTCCAAACCTATCCGTAAAGGGACATTTGATGAGACCTATCGTCCTCTTGCTTCTTGCGGCCCACTCTCTTATGTGTGCCGATCTTGCCTCCTTGCTTCCGGGTGCAAAAACCAATCTTCAGGTTGAATCGGTCCGACTCGAAACGCAAAAAACCAAAGAGCAGCTTGAACAGGCAAAAACCGCCTATTATCCGACGCTTAATGCCACAGCGATTTATCAAAAGAAAGACAGAGCGACCGCATTTGAGCCCAGAACCGTACAGGGGGTGGAGATAGGGACCAAAATCACCCTGTTTGACGGTTTACGCCGCGAATCGACGCTCGATGCGATCCACTCCGCGATTGACTCCGCCCAGCATACCCTCGGGCAAAAGGAACAGGATGTTTTACTGCAGACCATCCAAATGTATTACACCTATTTGAATGCCAAATCATCGTTGGATGCCATTCAAGACAAGCGAACCGAACTCTCCGCGCAAGTGGAGCGCTTTGGCATCCTGGTCAAAAACGATTTGGCAACCGCCGATATTCTCAAATCGCTCATCGCCTCCAAACTCCAGGCCGATTACGATGAGCAAAACCAAAAAATCGCACTCGAACGGAGCCGACGAAATCTCGAACTGATCAGCGGTACCTCCATCGATACACTGGAGTACAAAGAGCTGATAACTCCGAAGAGCGGGGAGATAGAGCGGCATGATCTAAAGGCCGATCACGCGATGATCGATACCCTCAAACATACCGAAGGGCTCTACACCTATCTTCCCAGCGTGAGCGTTCAGGGAAAACACAAAGAGTTCAATTACGCCGATTACGATACGATGGGGGGAGCCAATGTCCAGCCCCAACGGCAAAATGAGATTATCGCCTCTCTCTCCCTGACCCTCTTTGATATGGGGAGCATCTCGAAAGAGCGCGAACAAGCCCGCCTCACCACATTGAAAGCGCAAAAACTGCTCGAATACAAAAGCAAAAGCGTCCGCAACGAAGCCGCTATCGCGCAGATGACACTCGATGCCTCCCAAAGCGCCTACAATGCAGCCGTCGCCGAAGAAGAGGCACGCAGTGTCGCTTTCGGCTACATCAAAAAACGGTTCGAAGCGGGACTCGTCAATACAACCGCCTATCTCAGCGAACTCAGTGACCTCAGTGCCTCCCGTGCAAAAGTACAAACTGCCCGAAACGCCCTGCAACTTTCCAAAGCCCATCTCGCCTACACCTACGGAACCGATCTTATGACACTACTCGAGGAGAAAAAATGAAAATGATACTGCTATCGGCACTGAGTGCACTCAGCGTATGGGGGGATGTGTACGCCACCTTTGAATCCCAACCTTACCGAGAAGCCTCACTGGGGATGAACGCGTCGGGTATCGTGAAAACCGTCTCCGTACAAAACGGCGATCCGGTCAAAAAAGGCTCCCAATTGCTCGAACTCGACAGCACGGAAGAGCGGCTCTCCCTTCGGATGGCCAAAGCCGATCTGGATGCCCTCTCCAAAGAGTGTACTTTTTTGGGCGACCAATATGCGCGGTACGAAAAAAGTGCCCAGGTATTCGATAAAAACACCCTCGATAAACTCAAATCCGAACTGGAGACGAAACTCGCCCAGCGAGAGCGGGCCCGGTTATCGGTCGCCTATGCCGAACAAAAACTCTCCAAAATGCGTCTGATAACACCGTTTGCGGGGAGTATTTCCGAAAAAAATATCGAAATAGGAGATATGGTCTCCGCCATGGGGGGAGCCCCCCTTTTTAAATTGATCAGCAAGCAAACCAAACTGCTGATCCGGTACGATTCCAAATATGCTTCGGAAGTCAAAATCGGAAATCGTTTCTGTACCTCCATTGATGGGATAGCGACAGGTAAATGTTCGAAAATCACCAAAATATACCCCTCTATCAACGCTAAAAGCCGTCAAATGAGTGCTGAAGCGGACGGAGCAGGTCTGCGTCCCGGCACGTTCGGTGATGGCATGATCGTTACCAAATAGGGATTACCATGCATAAAATTGCCATCCTCCGTCCCATCACCACCCTTATGTTCGCCCTCGCCCTCATCTTTTTCGGGCTCGTCGAACGCGGCAGTATGCCATCTGCCCTCTATCCCAACGTCGATTTTCCGATCGTCATCGTCACCACCACCTATAAGGGAGCCAATGCCGATATCGTCGAAAGCAAGGTCAGCGACAAGATTGAAGAGGCGGTAAGCGGAATTTCGGGACTCGATACCCTCAGTTCAGACAGTTCCAAGGGGATCAGCGTTGTCGTCGCCCAGTTCAAACTCTCTAAAAACCTCGATGAAGCGGTCAATGACGTCCGGGATAAAGTCTCCAGTATCCAATTGCCCAATGAAGTCGACAAACCTTCCGTCGACAAATATTCGATCAACTCTTCCCCCGTCATTACCCTCTTTTTAGCAGGCGGCGACACCCAACGGGTCATGAAACATGCCGATGAAATGTTAAAACCCCGTTTACAGCGGATTGACGGGGTCGGCGGGGTAACGCTTGCCGGATTGCGCAAAAAACAGATCCGTATCACCCCGAACCCGGCACTTTTGGCCAAGTATTCCCTGACGTTGAGCGATCTGATCGGAATCATCCGTGCGCAAAATGTCCGGATGGATGGGGGAAAAACGATCGATCCGGCCCATGAGTACCAAATCCTCATTGACAACGACAGCAAAACCGTCGAAGCGCTCAGCGCACTGCAAATACGGGAAGGGTTGAGTTTGGGCGATGTGGCTACCCTAAGCGATACACTTGCCGAGGAGCGCAGTTTTGCCTCACTGGACGGAAAATCGGGCGTTCTTCTGATGGTTAAAAAAATGACGGGGGCAAATGAGATCGCGATTGCCGATGCGGTACGCTCACAGCTGGGCACCTTGCAGGCATTGGAGCCGACGATGACCCTCACCCCGTTGCAAGATGCTACCGGATACATCCGCGATACCCTCCACGGGGTTCAGTTCGACCTTGTTCTGGGATCCCTCCTCGCTTCGCTCGTTATCTTTTTGTTTTTACGCAACCTCACCCTCACCCTGATCGCCGCGCTCTCGCTCCCCGTATCCATTTTTGGGGTATTTGCGATCATGGGATGGAGCGGCCAAACCTTCAACCTCCTCACCCTCACCGCCCTCATTCTGGCGATCGGGATCATTATCGACGATGCGATCGTCGTCATCGAAAATATCTTTAAACGGCTCGAAGCGGGACGCGACCGCCTTAACGCCGCTATCGAGGGGGTGGGCGAAATCCTCTTCTCCATCGTCGCCATCTCCTCCATGCTGCTGGCGGTTTTTGTCCCGATTGCCAAAATGAGCGGGATCGTCGGACGCTTTTTTACCAGCTTCGGGGTGACGATTATCGCCGCTATCGTCGTCTCGTTTATCATCGCGGTTACCCTCATCCCGATGATCGCTTCACAGATCGCAAAAGGGGAACACAGCCGCTTTTATCACAAAACGGAACCTCTCTTCCTCGCCATGGAAGAGCTCTATCGCTCCCTCATCCACACCGTCCTTCGCTACAAAAAAACAACCCTCTTCGGGGCATTGGGGATATTTGTCGTCTCGATTATCCTCTCGGGGACACTGGGGATGGTATTCATGCCAAAAGAGGACAAAAGCCAGTTTGACATCACCCTAAAAGCCCCGGCCGGAACCAGTATCCATGGGATGAAACGGCTCTCCCTTGATGCGCAACGCCGCATCGGAAAAATGGCTGAAGTCGACTATTGCACCCTCTACGTCGGACGGGGAAATGATCAAAAAGCGAACGAAGCGGCACTCTACGTCCGGCTCAAACCGATTCATATGCGTACCCGCAGCCAAAGCGACGTCATGGAAGAGACCCGTTCGATATTAGAGAACCTCAAAGGGTTTACGATGAGCAGCGTTACCGAAGTCAACGACATCGGAGGCTACGAAATCAATACCCCCTATCAGGTGATCCTCAAAGCCCGGAGCGCCGACGAAGCGGAAGCTTCGGCCCTCAAGCTGATGAAACTGCTCAAAAGCATCGACGGAACGACGGATGTACAAAGCAACATTCAGCCTAAAGCACCGCAACTGAGTATCACCGTCCTCACCCAAAACGCCACACGCCTCGGGGTGAACGTCGATGAGATCGCCCACACGATCGCCAGCGGCTATTCGGGTGAGACTACGATCACCTTTATCCGGGAACGGGGGAAAGAGTACGATGTCATTATGCGTCTGGACGACACGAAACGTGAAAATATCGAAGCGCTCAATACCCTCGACGTCCGTACCTCATCAGGGGGAACCGTACCGCTATCGGCGGTCGTATCGATTACGACGGACCAGGCACCGACGACGATCAAACGGTTCGACCGCCTCAAAAAAGTGATTGTCGGAGCCGATATCACCAAAGCCCTTCCGCTGGATAAACTCGTCAAACTCGTCAATGAGCGCCAAAATGAGTGGCTGGACGACGGAGTCACCTTCGAACTTGACGGCGATGCCAAACACATGCAGGAGAGTAACGAAGCGTTCGGCGTAGCAATCGGCGCGGCGATCGTGATGATCTATCTCATTCTCGCCGCACTGTACGAATCTCCGCTTCAGCCCCTCATCATCATGAGCGCGTTGCCGCTGAGCTTTACGGGGGCATTTATCGGTTTGTGGGCGGCCGGGATGAATATGTCCCTCTTTAGCATGATGGGGCTGATGCTCCTGCTCGGACTGGTGGGGAAAAACTCCACCCTCGTCGTCGATGCCGCAAATCGCCTCCAAGAGGCGGGCAAACCGCTTGATGAAGCGATCGTCGAAGCGGGAATCTCCCGTCTGCGCCCGATCCTGATGACGACGATGGCGATGACGTTCGGGATGCTCCCTCTCGCCCTCTCGGTCGGGGAAGGCTCAGGAGTCAAGGGGCCGATGGGGGTCGCCGTCATCTGCGGACTGCTCCTCTCGACCCTCACCAGCCTCCTCGTCGTTCCGGCCCTCTACAAAGTCCTCGCACCGCTGGATGCGAAACTTCGTAAGCTCTATACGATCCAAAAAAGTGTAGAATAACGACACTTTTTACCGGGCCAAAAGGGTTAGAGATGGATGAACGTTTTTGAAAACTTTTACCTCCGAACCGATGAGCGTCATCCTCGCATGGGCAACCGAAACGCTCAAAACCTCCGACACCCTCTCTTTCGAAGTTCTCAATCCCGATTGTGCGCGGGGGTGCTATGCCGGAGAACTCATCGAAAAAGAAAATACCCCCTATCTTTACCGTAGCTACAAAGCATGGAGTGATTTAGGGGAAATCCTCTTGTGCCGGATGCTGACCCCAAAAATTGCCGCAGAGCATACCGTATACATCACTTACGAGAAACTCGATCTCAGCGACTCATTTCATCATAGTGATGCCAAAGAGGAGAAATACGGAACAGCCTCCCGATTTTCCGCAATTCATAAAAACGAAGAGCCCGCATTTTTAGCCCCTTATAGCCGCGCGCTGAGAAGCGTCAAGGCGGGTGAACGCAAGCGGATTTTAAATCTGGGGATCAATACGGGGGATGAGTTCGATCTGATCCGGACCCTCGTACCCGCTGAGACGTATCAACAAATCGAACTCATAGGGATCGACCACTCACAAAGTGCGATCGAAGCGGCAAGGGAACGGTTTAACGAAGGGAATGCAACATTTTATGTTCATGATATCAACAATCTTGCATCCCTGAATTTGGGACGCTTTGACCTCATCATCACGATCGGAACATTGCAGAGTCCGGGGATCGATTTCAAACCGCTCTTTATGCAACTCGTGCAGGAGTATCTGACGCCGGAGGGGGCGATGATACTCGGTTTTCCAAACTGCCGCTGGATGGGGGGGGAGATGGTTTACGGAGCCAAAGCGCCCAATTACCCCTACTCGGAGATGACGCTGCTGTACAAAGATGTTTATTATTGCAAAAAGTATCTTCAGCAAAAAAAATGTCGAGTTACTTTAACGGGAAAAGATTACGTTTTTTTAACGGCAACCAAAATAAATCAGTCCTCTTCTTCTCATTAACTGATGCCCCTACAACTTTATTCGATCCACGAATCTTCAACGTACTTGCGCTGTCCAAGCCGCTCTTTGAAGCGGTCCCCTTTCAGCTGATACACATCATCTTGCGTAATACAATAGATCTCATACTCGACGAGATTATGATTTTGCTTGATCACGACCTCTTTAATCCCGAGGGAAAGGGCAAACTTTCGGATGGCTACAATCACATCTTTCTCTTTTGCCGTAATTTTAACGACCAAATCCCCTTTGTACCCCGAATAGGTATAAACATCCTTGATATCAAGTTCTAGGGCAAATTGAAGAATTTTTTTTTGTTCCAATTGCATTAGCACTATCCTTTTCTAAAAAATAACCATTAAAATTTTCGTATAGTATAACATAAAAATATAGCCAAAAATTTAACACATTTGTCCTATTCCACCCTCTTTTACCCCTCAGGCGTCATTCGCGTCTGCGTAATCTCAACATCACCGCGTTCACTGTGCATACTGAGTTCTCCGTCGCTGATCGTGCATTGCAACCGCATGGAGCGTTCGCAGAGTTTCTCAATTCCCTCACTGTTCAAATGGATCACCGTGAGATTTTTAAACCGTGCAAACGATGCTCCGTATTGACGCCACCACGCGGTAGCACTTTTGGTATTGTAGGTGTAAACACGCACCCGTTCGCTTCTTCCGCACGCTTTGCGGAGCCGTTTCTCGTCCACCTGCCCCAGATCGATCCATAGCTCGATCTCGCCCCCGTAGTTTTTCTCCCACAAATCAGGTTCGTCTTCTCCCCCGATCCCTTTGGTGATGATTAACCGATCGGTTGCATTGAGTGCAAACGCCGCAAGGCGGATCATCAGCCTCTCATCCGTCTCGGAAGGGTGCTGAGCGATCGTGATCTCATGCGTTTCATAATAGTGCCGATCCGTATCGGAAATCGTGAGCTGCACTTTGTAGACCGTCGAACCTGCTGCCATCATTACTCCTTGTATCGTGTAACTATGCCACAATACCCCTTTTATATTGTTACTGATGTTACGCACTTTCCGGGCATAGCCCGGAAAGTGGCAGGGACTAAAGTCCCTACAACCCCCTGAAGCTACCCGCATCTTTCGGATGCGGGAGATTACTAATACCGTCTATCTTTAACTGTACATACGCATTTTGTCATCCCGTACTTGATACGGGATCCATTTCTTACATTGGATTTTGTGTCGTAGCACGGAATGACGAGAGTATGCCTAGTTAATAAAGTTTGGTATTAAAGGACCAGTTAAAGGAAGGTACTTAAAGTTAGCTATTAAGTTGAATTTCACTACAATAAACAACTTATTCAAGATGGGGAGTCTATGAAAGATATTTTTCGTAAAAAAGACATGTCCGGTGCACCCGGAGAGTTTCATCGCCGACTGGGGCTGATGGACGTTACATTTATCGGCGTCGGAGCGGTTATCGGAGCGGGTATTTTCGTCATTACCGGGCAAGCGGCTGCGACGATGGCGGGACCGGCGATCGTCCTGTCGTTTTTGCTCGGAGCCGTGATGATCGGGATTACCGCCCTCATCTATGCGGAGCTGAGTTCGGCCTTTCCGGTGGCGGGGAGTGCGTACAGCTTTACGTTCGCTTCGTTGGGGGAGGTGTTTGCCTGGTTTGTGGGGTGGAACCTCCTCCTCGAATACGGAGTGGCGACCGCCGCCGTCGCTACCGGGTGGTCGGGGTATCTGCGCCGTTTTCTCGAAAACAGCATGGGGATACATATGCCGCAGGCGCTCAGCGGGGCGTACAACCCCGCCAACGGCACCTACATCGACATCAGCGCGTTCGGGATCATCCTGGCGATTTTCCTCCTCTTGGCCATCGGGATCAAAGAGAGCGCACGGGTCAACACCGCGATTGTTTTCATCAAACTTGCCGTATTGGTCACGTTCGTCGTGGTCGGGCTGCCGCACGTCGATTTTAACAACCTTTCGAACTTCTTACCGTTCGGATGGGAAGGGGTCTGGCACGGTGCGGCGTTGATCATTTTCGCCTATCTGGGATTTGACGCGATCAGCACCGTCGCCGAAGAGACGAAAAACCCGACGAAAAACATCCCGATGGGGCTGATCCTCTCACTGGCCCTCTCGGTCGTCTTTTTCATCCTCGTGAGCTTCACCCTCACCGCGATCGTCCCCTATCAGGAACTAAACGTCCCCGATGCCCTCGCATTCGCCCTTTATAAAGTGAACGAACCGTTCGCCGCCAACATCATTGCGCTGGGGGCGGTCATCACGATCACGACCGTCATGCTGGTCATGGGGCTTGGGTTTACCCGTATTCTGTTCGCCCTCGCACGCGACGGCCTGCTCCCCAAAACGTTGAGTGAGATTCATCCGAAGTTCAACACCCCGTATAAGGCAACCCTGATCGGCGGGGCTCTTTTGAGTATTATGGCGGGGCTTATCCCCCTCAAAACGCTCGCCGAACTGGTCAATATCGGGACTTTGTTCGCCTATCTGATGGTTGCGGTCGCGATCATCGTGTTACGCCGTCAAAATACGATCAATCCCACGTTCAAGGTCCCTGCGTTCAAAATCCTGATGCCGCTTAATTTCATTCTGATCATTTTCATGATGGCGGGGCTGCCGTTTGATACGTGGCTACGGTTTATCGGATGGTCCCTGATCGGAATGGTGATTTATGCCTTTTACGGTACCAAAAGAGGAGCTGCCGCATGAGAAGTGCGCTCTCTACGGCACGAACCGTTCTAACCCTCCCCGTCATCGTCATCGCAATGGGGTATTTCGTCGATATCTACGATCTAATCCTTTTCGGAGTCGTCCGCGTCGCGAGTCTGACCGAACTCGGCCTAGAGGCTGATCAGATTACCTCGTGGGGGTCTATCATCCTCAACATGCAGATGGGGGGGATGCTCATCGGTGGGATCATCTGGGGGATGCTCGGGGATAAAAAAGGGCGCCTTTCGGTCCTGTTCGCCTCGATTATCCTCTATTCGGTCGCCAATTTTCTTAACGCCTTCGTCACCAACGTTGAGCAATATGCTCTCCTTCGTTTCATCGCCGGAATCGGTCTGGCCGGAGAACTGGGGGCGGGTGTGACCCTCGTCGCCGAAATCCTCCCCAAAGAGCTGCGCGGATACGGGATCATGACGATTGCAAGCTTCGGCGTACTGGGGGTCGTCGCGGCAAACCTTGTCGCCAAAGAATTCGACTGGCGCAACGCCTACATTATCGGCGGGATCCTCGGGTTCTCCCTTTTGGTACTACGGATGAAAGTACGCGAATCGGGGATGTTTGAGCATAATCTCAGCGAAGATATCAAGCGGGGAGATTTTCTCTCTTTGTTCTCCAACCGAAAACTTTTAAGCAAATATCTCAAAGCGATCGCGATCGGAATACCGCTGTGGTTTGTTGTCGGGGTTTTGGTGATGTTCTCGCCGGAATTCGGAAAAGCGTTGGAGATTACCGAACCGGTCACTGCGGGGCAGGCACTGATGTACTGCTACATCGGTCTGGCCATCGGTGACTTCGGAAGCGGTTATCTCTCCCAAAAACTGCGCAGCCGTAAAAAAGCGTTTGCCCTCTTTTTGTTCTTCTCCGTCCTTAGCGTCTTGTGGTTTTACACCCTGCACGGTGCCAGTGCCGATACGTTTTACTGGAGCTGCTTTGCTCTGGGTGTTTTTTGCGGCTACTGGGCGCTGTTTATCACGATGGCGGCGGAGCAGTTCGGGACCAATATCCGTGCCACCGTCGCTACGACCGCCCCCAATTTTGTTCGCGGTGCGGTCGTCCCTATTACCACATCATTTATCTTCCTGAAAGAGAGCTATGGGATACTTGGCGCGGGAGCAATCGTCGGCATCGTCTGTTTTGCACTGGGGATTGTGGCCCTCTACTATACCCATGAGACATTTCACAAAGATCTCGATTACATCGAAGCCTAACCATGCCCGATAGTATAGTAAAGGCGATATTTTTTCTCTTTCTGCTCGGATGGGTTGGAACCCAATCCCTCTATGCCGTTCCTGCCAACGAAGCGATTAACGCTTCGCTCAAGAGTTTGGAATCGACCGAAGAACTGGATCAGATTCGCCCCCTTTTTGATATAAAAGAGCGCTATCAAACAGGGTATACGACCTTATACAACCGCTATCAGATGACGCAGGAGGAGTACCGGAAAGTGGAAGAGAAGTTTGAAGCCGCAGGGATCCCCCTCTTCTTCGCACTGATCCCCTATTCCGAATCCAAATTCCAGCCCAATGCCCACGGGTACGGTACGGCGGGATTATGGCAATTGACCAAACAAAGTGCCCGAAATTTCGGTCTCACGGTACAAAAAAAGAGAGATGAGCGGCTCAATGCGGGGCGTTCTACCGACGCGATTATCCGATTGCTCTTAAGCTTGAAAAAAGAGTTCGGAACCTGGTATCTGGCCGATTTTGCCTATGCATCGGGGGAGGGGACCCTCCGTCGCCTGATTGAAAAAAATAAAACGACAAAACTCTCCGTTTTACTCAAAGATCCCCATTTCCCCTCCGGGGCAAAATCCCAATTTGCCAAAACCTTGCTCCTTGATGCCAAGATCCACTATACGAAAGAGGACCCTTCGCACGACTGATGTTTTGGGGGTTGTAGGGACATTCGTTAAAAAGTGCGAAAAGGTCAGTAATCTCCCGTATCCGAAAGATACGGGAAGCTTTAGGGGGGTAATTAAAGATTGATTTGAGCCATTCAAAGTTGCCTTTGGCTTCGTCATTCCCGACTTGATCGGGAATCCAGCTCTCTTATGGGGATGGATCCCCGGGTCAAGCCCGAGGATGACGGAAAACGAATCGAGTGCGTACCATAAGTAAAAAATTAAAACCGGTATCCGACTTTAACCTGAGCGCGGTAGTTGTCCAATGTTTCCGTCACACCCGGAGCGATATCGATAGCTTGGGTCCACTGCCATCGCATATCGGCACCCGCATAATACTTATGATCGATACTGTATTGCAGACCGGTCCCCGCCTGAACCGAAAAGGCAACGTCGCGTTTATAGGTATCGGAGAAAATCACCCCCCATCCCGGACCGAATCCCCAATCCAGACCGTTCCCCAGATCAATGATGTAATACGGGTTCAATTCAATACTCGTCAGATTGATTCCGTTTCCATTAAACTGATTGACCATAATTTGCTGCCGGAGGTTATCCCACGGCAAGGTAAATACCGGGCAGTCAAATGTGATCTCCGCACCGACCGTAGTCCCCTGCGCATCAATGTGCTTAAAATTCGTGTAGCCTAACGACACGCCTACCTGCGGTTTAGGGCAAAAACCGCCATCAAGTATAGGGAGCACCTTAAACTCTTTTGCATTCAATGCAGATCCAAGTAATAAAGATGCCATAAGGGCCGCTTTAGCGTATCCTGAAAATCTCATTCATTCTCCTGTTGTGGTAATTTAAGGGAACGAAGTATAACGTATAAACGGTTGTGAAGTGATAAAGAGGTGATAAAACGGAGATTTACACCCCGAAGGGGGAGAAATTAGGCGATATTAGTGTAGACGGCCTGAACGTCGTCGTCCTCTTCGAGTTTCTCGATCAACTTTTCGATATCGGCCATCTGCTCGTCACTAAATTCTACCGGAGAGTTTGCAATCCGTTCCAATGCGGCACTGTCGGGTGTAATCCCCATAGTTTCCAGTTCGGCGGACAATGCGCCAAATGCCGTATATTCACCGTAGACGCTGACTTCACCCTCTTCTTCTTCGATGCTTTCGATCCCGGCATCGATGAGGGCAAATTCAAGCTCTTCGAGATCCGTTGCCGGCTTAGGAAATCGAAATACCGCTTTGCGGCTGAACATAAACTCCAAAGAACCGTTGTTCAGGGTCTCTCCCTTGGCACGACCGAAAATCGTCCGTACATTCGAAATC
The DNA here is from genome assembly GCF_023229695.1 of Sulfuricurvum sp. GTDB lineage: Bacteria > Campylobacterota > Campylobacteria > Campylobacterales > Sulfurimonadaceae > Sulfuricurvum. The sequence goes on along the minus strand of NZ_JALNYS010000014.1, from coordinate 4,984 downwards.
GTCCGGGCATTGTTATCGGTGGCGCACTCGACAAAAACGAGTACGCCGTGAGGCCCTTTTCCTTCAATATTCATTTCAGCCAATGAAATGGCATCTTTGCCCGAAGCCCGTTTGATTGCCGCTTCAATATTGTCTTTTGGCATATTTTGCGCTTTTGCCGTCAGGATTGCAGTACGGAGTTTCGGGTTCATGTCGGGATCATCACCCCCCTCTTTGGCCGCCATCGTAATGATTTTGCCCAATTTCGGAAATACTCTCGACATATTTCCCCAACGCTTCATCTTTGCCGCTTTACGGTATTCAAACGCTCTTCCCATACGGTATGCTCCTGTGAATAATTAGCGGAATTATAGCCGTTTTAAGCGATTATGACAAACACTTCCCACTCAAATATCCTCTTTAGCGGATTATGTAATCCTGAATTAACAGGCCATTTTTTAAAGAATTGCTATACACTAATAGAGATAGTTTTAATTTTATTCATCAAGTGGTACGTATGGACATGTCAAATAGCCGATTGCCCCAGTTTTATCGCAGCCTCTGGCAGACAGTGGCTCTATTTACCGTTTTTTCCGTCACTTTTTTCCTCTATGTTCAATCGGAAAAAAAGATCGATGATGCCAATGAACTGCGTCTGCAATCGCACATGCTCATCAACGAATTGCGCCAAAGTTCCGATGATCTCACCCGAATGGCGCGCAGCTATGTCATCACCAAAAATCCCCTCTACAAACGTCATTTTGAAGAGATTCTTGCGATCCGTAATGGCACGGCTCCCCGTCCCGTCAATTATTATAAGGTATACTGGGATTTAATCGGCCCCAATGACCGGCGTCCCCGTCCTTATAGCTCCAAATCCATCCCGTTACTCGAACTGATACGCCAAAGCGGTTTTACAGCGGCAGAATATGCAAAACTCTCCGAATCCAAAAGATCATCCGATGCATTGGCCGATATTGAGTCTAGGGCAATCTCCCTCTGCGCATCCGATCGTGAGCTGGCCATTCGACTTTTATACAACGCTTCGTTTCATCACGCCAAAGCCGCCATCATGCAGCCGATCAGCGACGTTCATGATATGATGGATAAACGGACGCTGGAAAATGTGCACTGTGCCGAGAACACGGCGACCGGGATGCGGATCGTTTTTATCTTTTTCGGAATGTTTCTCCTCTTGCTGTTTTGGCGTACTTATCGGGCGCTGCATTTAACTCTGGGGGGATCTTTGAATCAGCTCTATACGCAGATTTCTCTCATCGGAAGCGGAAATTTCTCTTCGACGATATCGGTAGCCGAAGGGATGGGAAACAGTATTCTCGGATGGCTCTCAGCGACACAGATCAAACTCTCTCTTCTGGATGCCAAACGCAAAGAGGCCGAAAAAAACAATCTTCATACCGGTCAGCTCTATGCCGCACTCAGCCAGTGCAATGAGGCCATCATCCGCTCAAGAAACGCCGCAGAGTTGTTCCCTAAAATCTGTGAAAATGCCGTTACCCATAGCAATATGAAATTAGTCTGGATCGGGATAATCGATGAACAGACCCAAAGGCTCAACCCGGTCGCCTATTACGGTCAAGGAAGCGATTATATCAAATATTTGCACATCTCGATCGATTCGGACCACCCGAACGGAAACGGTCCAAGCGGCATTGTCTGTCGTGAGGATCATCCGTTTTGGTGTCAAAACTTTCAGTCCAATCCCCTTACAAAACCTTGGCATGAACGGAGTATCGAGTATGGGTTGAAAGCTTCGGCCGCACTGCCGCTGCACAAAAACGGCCGCATCATCGGGACCTTTAACCTCTATGCCGCTGAAGAAGACGCCTTCGATGAACTGACACGCAATCTCCTCCTTGAAATGACCGCCGATATCGATCATGCCCTCACCGTCTATGCGCACGAAGAGGCTCGCAAGAATGCGGAAGAGGGATTGAAAAATTCGTACAATCTCCTCATGAGCATCATCAATACGGCACCCGTTCGCATTTTTTGGAAAGATACCCATTTGAACTATTTAGGGTGCAACCAAATTTTTGCCAAAGATGCCGGAGAAGCTGCCCCCCAAAACATCATCGGTAAAAACGATACCCAATTGGTCTGGAAGGGACAAGCCGAACTCTATCAGGCCGATGATCGCCGCATCCTCGAATCGGGCCACCCCAAACTCTTCTTTGAAGAACCGCAAACGACACCGGACGGACAAACGATATGGCTGCGCACCTCCAAAGTCCCTTTTCGGAATGAAGCCAATGAGATTATCGGTATTTTAGGGGTATATGAAGATATCACGGCCCATAAAGAGGCAGAAAAACAGCTCTTCAAACTCTCGCAAGCGATCGAGCAAAGCTCAAATACCATTATTATTACCGATTATAAAGCCACTATTGAATACGTCAATGCCGCATTTGTCCAAACCACCGGATATACACAAGCCGAAGTCATCGGTAAAAATCCCCGTTTTCTCCAATCCGGAAATACCCCCTACGGTGCGTATGATACGATGTGGGCCCAGATCACCTGCGGCAATCGATGGCACGGTGAATTTCAAAATCGGCGTAAAGACGGAACCGAATACAGCTACTCGATCAATATCTCCCCCGTCTTTGACGATGATCATCAAATCACCCATTATATTGCTATCGAAGAGGACATCAGCGAAAAAAAAGAGTCGGAAAAAAATATCCATTATCTGGCGAATTTTGATCCCCTTACCGGATTGCCCAATCGTCGGCAACTGAGCGAACATTTTCAATTTACCCTAAAATCGGCAAAACGGCACCAAAATAATTTTGCCCTGATCTTTCTCGATCTGGATCATTTCAAAGAGATTAACGATTCTCTCGGGCACAGTTACGGAGACGTTCTGCTGATCGAGCTGGCCAAACGGATCCGGAGCATGCTGCGTGAAGAAGATACCCTTTCACGGTTGGGGGGAGATGAATTTATCTTATTGCTCCCCGATACCCATGCCGACGGAGCGGCTAATGTTGCACAAAAATTACTCGAATGTATCTCCCGCCCTTTTCATATCGAACAGCATGAACTGACCGTCACCGGCTCTTTGGGGATCGCCCTCTATCCTACCGACGGCACCGATATGGAAATCCTCTCCAAAAATGCCGATACGGCGATGTACCGTGCCAAAGAAGAGGGGCGCAATACCTACTCTTTCTTTACCAAAGAGATGCAAACCGTCTCGACCCGCAATCTACAGCTGAGCAATGCGCTCTATCATGCACTCGAACGGAACGAACTCTATCTGGTGTATCAACCGCAAATATCCCTTCATACCGGGCATATCGTCGGAGCAGAGGCGCTGCTGCGATGGGAACACCCGGAATTTGGAGTGATCTCTCCGGCCGAATTCATCCCGATTGCCGAAAACAACGGACTGATATTGCCGATAGGCGAATGGGTGATGCGCACGGCGGTACACCAGTTAAAAGAGTGGATCAACAGCGCAATCCCCCCTCTGATCATGGCCGTCAATCTCTCTGCCGTACAGTTTCGTCATACCAATCTTCCCAATCTCGTCACCCGGATCCTCGACGAAGCCGGCCTCCCCCCGGAATATCTGGAACTGGAACTCACCGAAGGGGTGGCCATGCATAACCCGCAAGCCGCCATCAATACAATGACCAATCTGCACGGACGGGGTATCCGAATGTCCATCGATGATTTCGGTACGGGATACTCTTCTTTAAGTTACCTCAAGCAATTCAAAATTTACAAGCTTAAAATCGATCAGTCGTTTGTCCGTGATATCAGTATCGATTCTGAGGACAAAGCGATTGTGGATGCGATTATCCATATGGCACACAGTCTTGGACTGCAAACCATTGCCGAGGGGGTAGAGACGGCAGAACAACTGCGTTACCTACGTGATCAGGGGTGTGACGAAGTACAGGGATATTACTACAGCAAACCGCTGCGAGCCGAAGAGTTTGAAACGATGTACCGAAACGAAGAGTACCTAGACGCCAATGTCTGGATTCCGTCCATTTAGGAACGGATCACCGAGATTAATCGTCAATATAAACGATATCACTCTGAATATTATTGAAAAGGAGAGAGCGGTTATCAACACGGTGCTGATACAAAAAGGTATGCGGTTTCATATTGCGCAAAACGGTCGTATTATAATAATAGGCATTGGAGCAGCGACCGATGAAAAGGAATGAAAACAGCAGTTTGATACGGGGGTTTTCGAACATCTCGTGCGGCTGCGCCAAAAAGGTCAACCCGAATTTTTTAAGATTGACCAGATCGAAAATATAGAACATAAAATCTTCAAATTTGGTATAAAACCCTTCCAAACTGGTAATTTCTTGCATGATATAGTAATAATTCTCCAACAGCTCCCTTTTTTGCATCATCTGCGAAAGCTTGCTTTTAATCTCCCGCTTGCTCGCAAAAAAGGTGGGGCTAACGGCCATATAGATGTTGTGGCGCTGTGCGATCGCCTCATCTAGAGCGATATTGAACGCATCGCTTTCGTCAAACCGTATATAGTGAAAATCGCTGCTGGTTTTGAATTTTTCTTCCACCTGATCCGGAGTCGGATCGGAAAAATCGAGATAAAGGGTAGAAATACCGTTCTCAATAACAAATTCACGGATTTTATTTGCCAGATGGGTTTTCCCTGAACCCGGTTCAGCCAGAATCAGCGTATTTTCCGTTAATACCCGCTCTTGGAGTTCAAGAGTAGCGATTGAGCTTTTAAATTTTCCAATTTTTTGTTTCATTATTTCATCCATAGGTAATTTTGATGTGGTTTCGGCAAGTATAACCTATATATGGACAAACTTTGTTTATATCCGATACCCCTTCTCGGCAAGCGTTCTGTATAACAAGCTGATGTTACGCACCTTGTCTCAACAAGTGCGAAAAGGTTAGTAATCTCCCGTATCCGAAAGATACGGGTAGCTTCAGGGGGGTGCAGGGGACAAATTGTCCCTGCCACTTTACGGGCTTTGCCCGG
>NZ_JALNYS010000013.1 GCF_023229695.1 Sulfuricurvum sp. | reverse complement strand
CCCGGTCCCATTCCGAACCCGGAAGCTAAGACCCTCTTCGCTCATAATACTGCATCTTTCAGGTGTGGAAACGTAGGTCGCCGCCTGGCCTCGGATTTACTTTCTTTTACAATCCAATCCCCCCTCTTTTAACAACTCAATCTCCTTTTATTCAAGCAATCACACAAAACCTTTTTCTCTAACACCCATTCAACAATCAAGTGTAACACGATATAATACACTTATGAATACAACTCTTTATTTCCTTAGGTCTTCCGAACAAAAAATAGTTACTGATATGCTCTTTTACGCTATGCGTCTCAATGTAGTCAATAAAACATTGCAAGAAATCCCTAGCCTTTCGATGTATGAACAGTTTTACGGCTTTACGAATAAAGATTTAGGTCTTTATGTACTTGCAGATAATCAGGTTGCAGGTGCGGTTTGGACACGTCAACTAAATACAGATCATTTGTCCAACGGATTTGTGGATGATAGAACTCCTATACTTAATATTGCGGTTATTCCTAAATATAGAGGAGAGGGGATAGGGTCTGCGATGATGGAACAGTTTCTTTTAGAAGCGGGTGCTCTGCATGAGAAAATAAGTGTCAGTGTTGTGAGAGACTCGGCTGCTGTACGCTTTTATGAGCGTCATGGATTTATATACTACGATAATGGTTTTGAAGAGAAAAGTCCTGTAGACGGCTCGCATGTTGTAACAATGATCAAGCATCTATCAATAGAAGCTGTTAAGCGTCCGACAGATGGTTATGATCCTAGACGTTGGATGGATTAAACACCCATTTAATTTTCCGTTGTATAACCTCTCAAGGCGCTTTTGCTTCCTATGGGTAAAGTTATTTTTTTCCCATCACGCTGAATCGTGAGAAATGCAATATCCGTTTCTTTAGTAGCGATTAGTTGCGTATTGAGTTCTTTAATGGTATTGACTGCACTGCTGTTAACTCCAATAATGGTATCTTTAGGATCGATTCCAACCATTTTTGCTATTCCATAAGTCATTATCACTTCAATATTGCTGTTGTTTTCCCGGACTACGAGTCCGAGTTTTTCCGCCTGATCGGCAGTTGCTATATTTGTTATTTCCTTGTTTTTAATCGGTATTGATCCTAAATGTACCGTAGTTATCGTAGATTGCTTATTACGAACATAGGTAAGAGTGAGCGTATCGCTGGGTCGTGAATTTTCTAAAAATCGATGAAGTTCTCCGCTATCGTGTAAAACTTCATTATTTATGCCGATAATTATATCTCCCGTTTTTAGTCCGCTCTCTATAGCCGGACTTTTTGGATCGATTCGTGTAATTAATACAGAGAATTGATATCCCATTTTTCTGGATATTCTTTCTGAGATTAACAGCTCAGCTCCGAGATAGCCTCTTTCGATTTTTTGTTTTGCAATCAATTGCTCGGCAATGCGGCTGAGCTTATCTATCGGAAGTGCGAAACCGATGTTGGTGTATTCCCCTTGACGGGTAAACTGTGTAGAGGTCATACCAATTATTTTGCCGTTTAAATTGAATATGGGACCGCCTGAATTGCCAGGATTGATCGCACTGTCAGTTTGTATAAAGTGTACATAGGGGTAGTTGGGTAAAAAACGGTTTATTGCGCTTACTATTCCTGCCGATACGCTGTTGCCCAATGAAAACGGTGCACCGATAACAAATACACCGTCCCCGGCGGATAAAGAATTTGCATCGGCAAACGAGACGTTTGGTGTATTGAAGCTTGATACTTCCAATACGGCAACATCGGTTTTATCATCCTGTCCGATTAATACGGCTGGATACTCGGTATTATTTTCATCTATAATAATAATTTTTTTAGCATCACCGATGACATGGGCATTGGTTACAACATGATGATTTGCATCAAATACGAATCCGGATCCACCTCTATCAGTCGAGATCAAGTCACTTTCGGTATTGGCGTCATTGCTTCGGTTGACTTTAATTTTTATAACTGATGAGGAAACATTTTTAACTTGTTCGGATATGCTGAAGAAAGTTTCGAATGCGGATAGTATAGTGGTAAAAGTCGTAATAATAATAAAATTGCGCAAAAGTATTGTCAACATAGTTCTCTCCTTATAATAATATGACATTATAATCTAATAGTGAAATCGTTAGAATAGTATTGACTTCAAGTGTGCAATACGTTAGAATTGTATTTAAACATAAAAGGTTAAAAATGATTAAACTATTTCTTTTGCTCATTTTACAGATTTCATTAGCTTTTTCAGCGGTTAACATCAATAGGGCGAATTCGGCACAGCTTCAGACCCTAAATGGTATTGGACCGACAAAAGCTCAGGAAATACTAAAATATCGAAAATTACATGGTGGATTTAAAACGGTGGATGAATTGGTTGATGTAAAAGGGATCGGTCCTAAAACCGTGGAAAAGCTAAAAACGCAGGCAAGTGTCCGTTAAACGAGAAGACCTTACAGGTCTCCTTCGATTATTTTTTGGAATGTACCGTAATAGATTTCTTGTATGGATACAAGATCCATTTTGACATCATTAAGGGTAAATGAAGAGCCGCCTACGGTTCCGATTTTTTGGCAATCCAAATTTCCAACCATCGCTTCAAATGCAGCAGAATTTTCCGGTGAAACTTCGATGATTGCGCGTGACATACTCTCAGCGAAGATATCACGTGAATCGGCTACATTTAGGGATGCAGTGACACCTTTGCTGCTTACGCATGCCATTTTAGCAAGGGCAATAGCTGCACCGCCGGCGCTGCAGTCTTTGGCTGAAGAAAGAAGCCCTTTTTTGTTGGCTTCTATGACAAGGTTCCAGAGTGCACGTTCTTTATCGTAATCAATGGTTGGGATAGTTCCGGCTACAACGCCGTACATCTCTTTCATGTAGAGTGATCCGCCAAATTCCGAGCGGTTTTCTCCTACGAGATAGAGGCTATTGCCCTCTTTTTGAAAGGTTGAGAGGAGTACTTTATTTTGGTCCTCATTTACTCCTACCATCGCAATTGATGGAGTCGGGAAAACCGACTTGCCGTTCGTTTCATTATAAAGGGATACATTTCCGCCGATGACAGGGGTATTAAGCTCCAAACATGCCTCTTTGATCCCCAGACACCCTTGGGCAAACTGCCACATCACTTCAGGATTTTCAGGATTTCCGTAGTTAAGACAGTCGGTGATTGCTTTAGGGGTTGCGCCGCTCATAGCGACGTTACGGCCGCTTTCGATGACGGCTGCTGCTGCTCCCGCTTTCGGATCAATGAAGCAGTAGCGGACGTTACAATCGGCACTCATCGCCAATGCTACGCCGTTTTCCTTGATACGGATGACGGAAGCGTCGAGTTCGCCCCCTTTTTTGATTGTATTGGTCTGTACCATCGAGTCGTATTGCTGATAGATCCATCCCTTGTCGACAACTTCCATAGAAGCGATCAGTTTTTCAAATGCCGCTTGATTATCCACGGCATCGAAATTTGCCAGTGTCGTATTTGCTATTGCATCGAGATAGGCCGGGCGTGCCATCGGGCGATCCAAGATCGGAGCCTCTTCGCTTACCGGGTCAACTGGAACTTCGGCACATTTTTCTCCGTGCCAGAAAAGCTCCATATTACCGGTTGCTGTTACTTCACCGATGACGGCACAGTCAAGGTCCCATTTCTCAAAAATGTCGATAATGGCTTGTTCTGTCCCTTTGCGAGCACAGATGAGCATACGCTCTTGCGACTCGGAGAGCATGAACTCATACGGCATCATCCCCTCTTCACGGGCAGGAACTTTATCAAGATGCATGATCATACCGCTCCCTGAACGTCCGGCCATTTCAAATGAGCTCGATGTTAATCCAGCCGCACCCATGTCCTGTATTCCTACGACGTAATCGGTTTTGAAAAGTTCCAAACACGCTTCAAGAAGCAATTTTTCGGTAAACGGATCACCCACCTGTACCGTTGGACGTAGGCTTTTAGAAGCATCGGTAAAACTGTCAGAACTCATCACCGCACCACCGAGCCCATCGCGTCCTGTTTTTGATCCGACATAAATGACCGGATTGCCGATCCCTTCTGCGCGGCCGTAGAAAATTTCATCGCTTTTTGCGAGACCGAGGGTAAACGCGTTGACGAGGATATTGCCGTTGTAGCACTCATCAAAGCTGGTTTCGCCTCCGATCGTCGGAACTCCCATACAGTTTCCGTATCCGCCGATACCGGCAACGACGCCACGTACCAGATAGCGTTGATGGGCGCTGATATTGTCTTTATTCAACACATTACCGAAACGGAGGGCATTGAGGTTGGCGATCGGGCGTGCACCCATCGTAAAAACGTCACGCATAATACCGCCCACCCCGGTAGCGGCACCTTGGTATGGTTCGATAAAGCTTGGGTGGTTATGGCTCTCCATTTTAAAGACGGCTGCATATCCGCCGCCGATATCGATAACTCCCGCATTTTCGCCCGGTCCCTGAATAACCCACGGAGCTTTGGTCGGGAAACCGCTCAAATGTTTTTTGGAAGATTTATAACTGCAGTGTTCACTCCACATCGCCGAAAAAATACCAATTTCGACGAGATTGGGTTCTCGGCCGAGAATTTTTTTAATATGATCATAATCTCCGAGTGAGAGTTTATGTTGTTTGAGGACTTTTTCAATATCCGGGAGGGGAGTGCTCACGACAGTTTCCTTATAATTTATATTTAAACGCTTAACAGGCAAAGCCTGCCAAGCTACGCTGGCCGCTAAGGCACTAAAGCTTGCCCTAACGGGCAGATGTCAATTATTGATAACGCGATTATACCAAAGGGTAGTCAATCCCCCCCTTAATTTTCCATCCATTTACAAAACAGATTTAAATTTACATTCTAAAATCATTATTGGAGGTTTATAGATGATGAGCATTTTGTCTAAGCGTCTTTTGATAGCTATGAGTATTGTTCCGCTTGTAATGAACGCTGCGACTACTACAACCGTGCCACTGGCAAAAAAATGTGAATTGGGCTCTCCCTGCTGGTTTGAAGAGTGGGATTCGCTCTTCAACAGGCCTTACCATCCGGTGTTTTACACGACCCGTTCCGCATCACAGATTACTGAAAACGATAAAGCTTATAGCATCTCTATCGACATGCCGGGTGTGGATAAAAAAGAGATTACTCTTGAAGTGACCGGAAACCGGATAATGGTGTCAGGTGAACGGAAGGATGAGCGAAAAACCAAAGAAAAAAGCGAACGTTCCTACAGCAGTTATCAGCAGAGTTTTTCATTACCGGACGATGCTGATTTGAGTAAGATACAGGCAGAATCGGAAAATGGGGTACTGAAAATTACCGTTCCCAAAACAGGGAAAAAAGCTTCGAAAAAAATCGAAATCAAATAAGGCTAGTGAAATCCAAAATCTTTTTCACTGCGCAGATTTTTTTTGAGTGAAAAGATATCGGTATAGCTTATTTTTGTCACTTCATAGCTCTTTTTCCCGTGAGGGAGATTGACGCTGAACTCATCTTCCTCTTCTTTTCCCAACATAGCGCGAGCTAGTGGTGAATGGACTGAAATGAGACTGTTTTCAGGTTCACTTTCCAAGGTACCGCATATACTGTAACAGTATTCCTCATCACTTTGCAGATCGAGGATCTCCACTGTTGCTCCAAAATGGACACGGGAATGTTCCAAGAGAGAAGGATCGATAATTTGTGCTTTTTCAATCATTGCATTGAGATAAAAGAGGCGCTTATCAATATGACGCAGCTTCTCTTTCGCTGCATGGTATTCGGCATTTTCACTACGGTCGCCTAATTCGGCAGCCCGCTGTTTTTCCTGATTTACACGTGGTTTTTCAACATCTTTGAGGTATTTGAACTCTCGTAAAAGTTCATCATAACCTCTGGGTGTCATTGGTTCGTTTTGCATCAATTTTTCTCCTTTTCTACTAGGCTTTAAAAACCCCTAAAAATAGGGATTTTATAGCTTTAAGCGTAATTGTTTTTTTGCACCGAATTTGACTATGTGACAGAAACGTGACAGTTCCCGTGTCCGTTTTTTTCACCAAAGAGATTTATTTCATCGAGAAAAGCAGCTCGCTTCACGACAGGCTCTTCCCGATATTTCGAATAGATCGAGAGCGTAATTGATGGGTTCGCGTGCTCCATCATTTTAGACACCCAAATCACATCCTCACCCTTTGAAATCATCATCGTCGCGAATGAGTGACGAGTTTGATACAGAGTTCGATGATCAAGCATTAAACGCTTCAATAGAGGTGCCCAATGCTCATTAGCAAGTGTCGTTGATCCCGCATAATGTTTTCCATAACGATTCAGAAAAACATAGCCACCCGCGAGCCCGGTGAGTTTGAATTGTTCCTTCAACGCATCGGCAACCGGGGGAAGCATATCGATTGTTCTCACGACTCCCGTTTTTGTCCCTGTCTCAATGCTTCCACGAATCGAACGCTGCACGGTTATTTTTGAGCTTTTCAGATTGATGTCTGACCATTTTAAAGCGACCAGCTCCCCCGTTCGCATCCCCGTAAAAAATGCGACAGTCAAAAACGCTTTAAGTTTCCCCTCTGCGTTTTGGAGAATATACTGAATCTCCGGCAACGTGAAGGGGTGAATATCATGCTGCGCTTTTCGCGAAAATCCCTTGATCCCAATAAACGGATTTTTGGGAATAATGCCATCGGAGACAGCATCACGCAAAATCCCCTGAAAAACGATTCGAATGTTGTGAATTCTCTTACCCGAAAGCCCCGATGCTTGTAATTTAGAGAGCCATGCCTTCAGATCACTCGGTACAATTGCATCCAGCTGAAGCGATCCGAAAACAGGAACAACATGTTTTTCAAAAGTATTCGAATATTCACGCGTAGTGTGGATTTTTCTAAAGCCTTTATTTGCTTCAAGGCTGCGTCTTCCATACGCTTCGACAGTAATATCCGGTTGTGGATCACTTGTCTTATCGGAAATAAGCTTTTCAAGCTCAGCTTGCCAGTTTTTTTCGACATATTTCATATTGGCTGCTGTCGCCGGTCGCCCGGTGCTTCGCCGAATCCGTTTACCGGAGAGGGGAATATCCAGATGGACGATCCCGTCTCGTTCCCTGCAGTATCGATATTTCATTTCGCCTCCTTGTGAGTGTGAGGCGGTGCTTTGTGGGCGGGTGATTTTATCCAATGTCATATTAAGCCTTTTGAAGGGTTTTATATGACTATACATATTTCACATATTTTACGGAGAGAAAAAGAGTGTTTAGTTAGAAGATTTGATTTCGTCAATCGGGGTATTCGAAAGAGCACAAACATCCATGAAAAGTTTTTCTGCAAAATCATAAAACTTTTGAGCATCTTCTAATGTTGGTTTTCCGTAAGGAAGAAGTCCCATATCTCCAGGATAGCGAGATTCAATATACAGACTATCCAAGAGATTCACAATATCATCATCTGGACTACTTAAATCATTTTGGCACAGATCGAACAATCTATTTAGTGCATGAATTTTAGGAATATCGACGTTTCTATATGTGAGAAGAGCTTTGAGCGACTTTTCAGTAGATTGCTGAGCATGGAATGCAACAATTGCGCTCAAGTGGGGCACATGAACGATATAACGAATGTTTTCCAAATCTAAATAAGCAGCTTTAAGCCACTCTTTCGACAATACAGCACTCATAAAATTGAAATTCCTTTGTGGATTATCTCTCGGCTAAACATACTATCCATCTCGATAAATTTTTGATGCATTGCGCGTGTATGAGTAATTAAATCGGTTGGATATTTTTTTAAAATATCCTGTATAGCGCGGGCGATTTTTAAATGAATTTCACTTTTTTCTCTCCAACTTTGAGGGATAAAATCGTCTTTGGTAACAACATAAAGATCGATATCGCTATCTTCGGTCGGGGTTCCGTAAGCGTAGGAGCCAAAGAGGATAATTTTATCGGGATCGAGAGGTTTTAGCCGCTCAACAATTTCATCTTTGAGTGTTTCGATGTTGATCATTTTATCCTCCATCTTATGCGATTTTTTTCCGAAAATGCAACTTTCCAAATGCCGATCGTTTGATATATTTCAGTCTTCCCGATGGGTCGTACCGGCAATCTGAAACAGGATCCAGCTCACCGTTTCGCACCTTTTTCCGAACGGCCGTGTCCGATACTCCGAACGTCGCGGCGACCTCAGGGATCGTTGCAAAATCACGATCTCGTTCAGCCTTTAAACCTTCGATTTCTTTAAGCGTTATATCAAGTTTAAGCTTTATCTCAGATAAAGCAGAGAGGAGCTGGGTTTCGAACATCACGCTGCGCCCCCCGGGAGCCCTATGGTCCGGCCCCCATTTTTCAAAATTGCCGAAGCCGTGTCCCAGTTTTTGAACCCCAAAATTTTCGAAGAAATTTCCAGAGAATGCCCGTGTTTGATCGAAATGCCCACTGTTTTGAGTTCATTTTTGAGAACTTTTGCACAATTCTTGATATGCTCAATCGAGGCTGGTTGGCTTAATAATAGGGTTTCCAGCGCCTCTGCAATGAGACTGAGGGCTAGATCAGATAGCACATTTTCTAAAATATATGGTTTAATAATTTTTATTTTTTCAGAAATCATCTCGAACCCCCTCTTTCAACGCAAAGTACGCTTCCTCAGGGCTGTCGAAGCCGCAATTTTGCAAAGCCATCTGCATCGCCTCACCGTGCTCTCGTTTTAGCCGTTTTTCGCGAATCCATGGGGCTTCGCTAGTGGCCTCAACCTGCTTCACAAACTCCATGACCGTCTCTATCCAGCCCTCATCTCCTGCCGCCAACCCTTGGAGCAGGCGGCGGCGATACCCAGCTGGGCTTCGCTTGGCGAGCTTGCTCACCGCCTTATCAATCGCTGCATCAATTAGCGAAAGAGGCAGATGCTCCATAGCTACAGGGATTATTTCACACACAACGTCTTCCTCTTTTAAAATGGGTTTAGTTGGGTTTTTAGAGGATTGGTTTTGTGTGCCCCGTTTTGAGGTGTCACCTTTTTTCGGGGTGGGTGTCACCCCCTCTGGGCGGGGTTTGGGTTACGACTTTAAACTGGGTTGGTTTACCAGGAACTGGAATATCTTCTATAAGCCCAAGTTCTTTTAGCTGTTTGACGGCTACCCAGACTGTTTCTTCTTTTTTGATGCCGGTCAGTTTACAAAACTGACCGGCGGATATTGCGTCAAACTCTTTTGACCAGCCAATTGTTTTTCGAACTATAACTAGATAGCATTTGAGCGCATTCGGACTAAGTTCGAGAAGAAGTCGATCGACTAAGTCATTTGGGATTTGTAAAGCGTTTACGAGATATGCCATCTCAAACCTCCCCATCGAAGTCTAACAGCTTTTGTTGTCGGGTTGGTGGTTTTTTAACAGGACGCCGTTTATGACGATTACCTGTTATAAATCGTTTTGTGGTGGTGACTTCCCCTAAAGCAGCCGCGTACTCGGCCACCACAGCATCAATCGCTACTTCCTCAGAATCATCGAGCATCTCATAGGTGCTCTCGGCGATCTGCTGCGCGACCGGCAAGAGGTCAATTTTGACGTTCGTCGCGTTGCGCTCGTAGCCCGCGCAGCGGGCAAGAAAGCCGACATGATCGTTTTCCTTCCAGTGCTTTTTGAGAGCGGTTATCGTATTAGTGTTGAAGTGTCGAACTTCGTCGTCATCGAAGATGCAACAGCATTTCCAGTTGAATGTTATTTGGATTTTGCTAAAGAACTTTCTGAACTTGCAGGATGTAATCCAAGGGAATATTTTATAGCATCAGATTATTTACAATAATATTTCTTTAAGATTAAAGAGTTATCATTTCATTTGATCGAGAGGATTAGACCACCTCTATTTCGGTCTTGTTTAAATGGCTGACTAAGCCTGTATTTGGAACAAAACTTGGACAAGCTCTGGGCGGGAAACCGTTCAGGGCTTTTTTTCGTTATGGGGGTTGCTTCCAGCGTGTCCAAGCGTAGGGATTTGGGGTATCCAAATACAGGAGGCCAAGATGGATTGGTTTCAAATGTTACAAGTTTCTGTCGCCGTAATTGGTATAGTCGTAGTTTTCTTCAAAGAAGAGATCAAGGATTGGCTCCAAAAACGGACGTCTTAGTTAGCAAGACTGTCGGGCTGGTCCCCCGGCGGTCGTTCTACCCCAATAAGCTCATACTCTTCCCAATGCTCTTCTCCAAAAACTTTTCCAGCTGAACAGCATCCGCAAGCGCATCCAAATATTCACGTCGGTGATCGTTTTCGATAAGTGGCGGGATGAAATCATTTGCTATTGCCTGATGTGCCATCAGTAGCCGTCCAATACGTCCATTACCATCTGCAAACGGGTGTATAAGCTCGAATTTTATATGAAACTCCGATATCTCCAACAACGTCATAGTTACTATTTGGTGTTGATACAACAAATTATCGATATGCTGCGAAATCATCGATGGTGGGGAGAGCTTGATATCTACCCCTTTGATGTATCGATCATCAAGACGATATGCGCCTATCGGCTTTGAAACATAATTGGGTGCTACCTGAAGAGCATCCTCAAACATGATGGCATGTAGATCTTTGATGTACCCGGCATTAAACTTCATCTCTTTGTTGAATGCCTCACGGATAACGACGTCATACGCTTTGGCAAATCCGAGAATGACAAGCTGCTCACCCAATGGTTTGCCAGCTGCCGTAATACCATGTTCGAGTAGCTCTTTGGTTTCGCCATAAGAAAGAGTTGTCCCTTCCATAGCATTTGAGTTGTATGCAATCGAAATGCGAAGTTGTCTAAAAAGGAATTCACGTTCTTTTGGCGATAGATCGCTTAGGCGCTGCATGCTGTTTCCTTATATAATATGTTTTAAATGTGTTAATAAACATATTATTAACAGTTTATAAACTGTTATTTAACTCTTTGCCGCTTTCAGTGCCGAAGCCTTGATATAAAGCCCGACGCTCAATCCGATCTCTTTGCCGGCATTAGTAACGATCTCAAGCTCTTCATCATCGAGATAAACCGTCACCTTATTTTTCTTCGTATGTCCGTCCTCTTTTTTCGGACGACCACCCTTGCGACGATCGGCTTCTTCGAATGTTTTAAGAGGCTTCGAAGCGGTTTTTATCATTTCGTTAATATTTTTTTTCTCTACCATTTGATACCCTTTATTAACTGTTTTTAAACATATTTAAAATATTAGAATACTGCTTATAAACCGTTTTGTATGCGTTTTTGGAAAGTGGGGATTCATTATAGAGTTCCGTTACGGAAAGGCCTGTTTCGATCGCGTTTTTAAACACCTTGGATAAGCGCAATTCAAAAAATTCGATTTCATCAAAATGCTGGGTGATTGCATCTTTAACGGTTTGAAAATCTCCCTCTTTTTCCGTTTTTGTGACGATCACAAAAAGAGCTTTTGCATGTGGTTGAATCTCCTCTATCGTTTCGACGGTGCGAAGGATAGAGTTGTAATCGATCGAACAGGGGATAAGAACGGCATCAGATGCTTTAATGATCGATAAAACACCACCCTCTGTAAACCCTCCAAAATCAAAGACGCAATCATCAAGTAAAGAGGGAGATTCGGTAATTTTGGCCATATCGGGATAGATCGATTCGATTACCGAGTTGTCGTTCGACTGAAGGTAGTAGCCGAGGTCTTTAGCGAGAGAAAATGAGATAGGCGTTTTACCGACGCCGCCTTTTTTATTCACAATTGATAATATCATAATAATATGTTCCTTATATGTTTTTAAACGGTTTAAAAACTGTTATTTAACTATACAAAATCATATCTAAAGAGAAGAATCATGTCAATAATAATCAGTTGTTTATAGGATATAAAACAGTTTATAAACTGTTAATAATTAATTTATTATATACCACGATCGCGGAAGTTCGAATGAAGAGAGAAACGTGATGTGGGCGGCGAGGCTCCGCCCGAGGTCGTTGATTGACATAGATAGATTATGTGCTATAATTTCAAGGTAATCAAGAAGTGCAATCTCTTTCCGTGTAGCTAGCGGATAGAAAGATGCAAGGCGGGAGCTTTCGAGCTTTCGCCTTTTTTTTTGCCAATTTTTTGGCTGGTAGGGTGGAAGTGGGTACCATCTCTTGAAAGGAGATAGCCTTCTTGATTTACAAACTTTTGATAGCTTTTCTAATTGTAATGGTATTCGTACCAGTATTGCATTAGTCAAAAACAGGGGGATAGCTACCCCCTGAGCTATCATCACTCTATTTTTTCCCAAATTCCAACTCTATCTTCCCACCGTCTAGTTTCGCTTTTGCATCAAACTCTTTACCCGCTTTGCTTTTGAGCCCTGAAAGAGTGATCGTTTTTCCGGCCAAAAGATTAATCGCCTGAGTCTTCGTGATTTTCTTGCCAAGAAACTCTTTCCAAATAGTCGCCTTGCATCCAGAGCATTGAAAGTTTTTATCCCATTCTTTGACATCTCCGCCGCATTTGCATTTTCCCACGGGCTCCGTCGGTTTGTTCATATTCTTCTCAAGCCATTTGCTCATCTCAAAACCGCTCTCAAGTGCTGAGTCGGGTAGCCTGATTCTTTTCTTTTCTGCGATCGATTGAGCCATAGCGATCTGTTTTTCTGAGGGTGCCTTGTTCTCTCGTGCTTCTCTCGCAATGGGGATAAAAAAACCCATCTTCTCATGTGTCGATTTAGCAAATGCCTGCCACGTCGCCCCATCGATCTCGTCAGCTACTTTGTCAAGATACTCTTCCATATTTGCCGTTGTCGTGTAATCAATAATCCACGAATGCCCGTCATTGTTGAGAAAGTCGATTAATTGCTCACCTGTAGAGTTTGCCACTAGTTTTTTCTTTTCAATTGAGACGTAACCGGCCGATTTGATGCGTCCGATAATCGAGGCATAGGTTGACGGTCGCCCGATTTCCATCTTCTCAAGCTGTTTGACGAGGCTTGCTTCGGTGAAGCGTCCGGGGGCTTTCGTCATCTTGGATTCAACATCGATCGATTGCTTGTCACAAAGATCGCCCTGAGCAAGATCCGGAAGAGATTGCTCCGCTTCCTTCTCGTCTTCGCTTTCTTCGATATAAAGCGCGGTCCATCCGGGGAATTTCGGAACCGATCCGCTTGCTTTGAAGGGTAGCCCCCCGATATCAAACTGATAGCTTGTCGCGTCTGCGGTAGCGTCGCTCATCATGGAAGCAACGGCACGTTTGAAGATCAATCTGTAGAGCTTCGCATGATCCGCCGTTAAGTCAGCCGTTTTGATTTTGGAATCGATCTCATCGAGCGGGTGCAGATGCGTCGGACGAATGGCTTCGTGTGCTTCTGCTTGTGAATTCGACGAGTGCTTTTTTGGTTTTTCGGGGATATGTTCCCCTCCAAAATTACTTCTTACAAACTCCGCCGCTTCCGCCAGAAATTCATCGGACAGCCGGACCGAATCGGTGCGATGATAGGTGATAAGCCCGGCTTCAAAAAGCCCCTGTGCGAGCTGCATGGATTTTTCCGGAGCGATCGATAAAGAAATCGAGGCAGCTGCCTGCATGTCTACGGTCGTAAACGGGGCTTTTGGTCCCCGGTTAACGACTTTCTTCTCGACCGATTCAACGGTAGCGTATTTTGTCAAGGAAGCGTCACTGATTGCCGCTTCAGCTTCTTCTTTAGTCTTAAATGACTTCGTATCATCGAGGTATCCCGAGAATTGAGCTGTGAAGGTTTTGCTTTCATGCGAAAGTTTGGTCGAGATCGTGAAATACGGAGTCGGTTTGAAGTTGCGGATCTCGCGTTCGCGATCGACAACCAAACGGACCGCCGGGGACTGTACGCGCCCGACGGAGAACTTCCCCTTTAAAGAAGAGGATGCAAGGGGGCTTAAAATGTACCCCGCAAGACGATCGGCAACACGACGCCCAAGAAATGAATCATAGAACTTGTAGTTCGTCTCTTCCCATCTGACGGCGGTGTTCATCGCTTCGGCGATCCCCTTTTCGGTGATCTCCCGGATCTCAAGGCGCCAGCATTGATCCGCTGCGTCTTTGATGCGCTGATATAAAAGCATCCCGATCGCATAGCCTTCGCGGTCAGCGTCGGAAGCGATATAGACCGTTTCACCCTCGCAAGCGGCAATGATTTTATCGACGTTGTCTTGTTTCTCCGGGTTGATGATGAATTCGGGCTCATAGGTTTCCATATCAAGCCCCATGCTGTTTTTCGGCATGTCGGCGAAATGGCCGACGGTTGCATAGACCTTTGATCCGGTGATTTCCCGGATCTTCTTGATCTTGTTTGGTGATTCGACGATGATGACACTCATAAACCGACCTTTAGCTCTTTTAAACATTTTTGACACTGAAAAACAGCGTCACCGCTTACTGTCTCTTCTACACAATACATAACACCTCCACAGTCGGGACAATAATATTCTCCACGAGGATCATCCCCGTGATACATTGACAAATCTTCCAGATAAATGGTTTCTATTTCAGCCATAGCATCCTACCTTTGTATTAAGATCTTACATTCACCACAAATTCATTGCCATCTTTTACAACCTTCGAAATTCCGTGTATTTTCACCAATTGCGAATATATCATGTCGTGCGATGAATAAATCGATGCCATTCCGATTGTGATGACTCGGATATCCGTAGTATGATCTTGCCTAATCACGTAATGTAAACTTGGAGAAGCTTTACTCACAAAATAGGGTTCTCCACTCCATACAACAAGTGTTAAATTAGGGATATATTTAGCGACCGTTACTGCGCTCAAACCGGTAAGCGCGGCGGTTGCTGAATGATCAATCATCCACATTCTTGATGCTGATTCAATCGATGCAATTTCATTTGAGACGATTGAGGCTTTTGTTGCATCACCGCTTGCCGTAATACTTGGCGCTATGGCGAAGCCAAGGATGAGAACCAAAATTAACGCCACGGCGATCAACGCTATCTCTCTAAAGCCCATACCGTCCCCCGATCAATCTTTTTTTAGGGAGTCAATAAAAATCGTATTGATTTTTTGACCCATCCAAAAAACCGCAGAAAAGGCAAAAATACCAAGCGAAACGGCACCAGGTAACCCTTGATACAGTATGTCATCATCCCTCAGCTCTCCCAAATAGTTCTCGCCAATCTAAAGGAGGAAAACAGTCGTATCCTCAATGTTCTGGGAGAGAGGTATTGGAGCTACTACAATAGGTTGGAAATTAATTGCTAATTTGGGGTGCGAAAGGACGGATAAAAAGAGATATTGAAAATAGCGGTTTTACCAAAATGGCTGCAATTCTAGGAATACAAAGTTTGACAAAAAAAGGGCTAATTTCTAATGATGAATATCCAGATTACAACGATACTTATATAGGTTATCAATTAACAGAAAATGGATGGAATTGGGTTTTAGACAATCAAGATAGATTTGAAATGAAAAAGCCTATTCAAGAACTTCCATATATAGACCCAGATGAGATACCATTTTAGTCTAATAAACTATTAAGAAATACGAGGTGATACCTAATAATGCATCATCTCTCATTTTCTTAACGATTCTATAAATATTATGTACAAGCCGATGGCTCGTACCTCATTTACGCCGCAAATCCGAGAATATAATAGGTCGGTTTCCCGTCTACTTTTTGGAGACTTACTTTGTATTTATCCGCAAAATGGTTGATTTTTTCCATTGCGTCACTTGAACTGATCTCACTTGTCGCATCGATCTTGATTTTAAAATAGTCGTTACTGTTCGACATCGCTACATACGATTCATCCGTTTTTAGTGCTTCATGCAAATCCAAAATATGTTTGATAATTTTCTCATATCCGCCAGTATTTTCTTCGATTCGGCTAAGTTGGAGGCTTAATGCTTCATTAGGGGCATATCCGAGTTGGTTTAAAATCGCTTCATGTGTCATTAGTGTGTTCCTTTGTAAAATTAGAGGAGTTATTCTATCATAGAAGTATTTATTGACTATAATATCTCTATGAAATCACTCCTAATTCGTCTTACCCACGGTCTTTATGACCAAGATATCGCACCCGAAGAGCGTGAGTACATTAATGAATGGCTTACACGAAAACTTCTAACGCATGAAGATAACAAATATCAGCTCGCGTCTCAATACCGCGCCGGTATCATCTCACTGGCTTCTGAGAGCGGTGCGTATCTTCAGACACTCGGAGAGAGTATCCGCGACCACTTTATCGAAACCAATAACCTGATGGGAGCTAAAAGCGGCGATCTCGTCATCGCTCAGCGGCTGTTGGGTAAGCGGGGAGGGCCGCAAGCCAAGGTTATTCTGATTGCCGGACGGAATGAAACATTTAGTGTTGCCGTCGTCACTTTAAAAAACGGCTATCTTGGTTTATATGATATCCGTACCGAGCATCCGGCTGGCTTTGAC
Source organism: Sulfuricurvum sp. (assembly GCF_023229695.1). GTDB lineage: Bacteria > Campylobacterota > Campylobacteria > Campylobacterales > Sulfurimonadaceae > Sulfuricurvum. Next base: position 74,825 of record NZ_JALNYS010000013.1, on the reverse strand, counting down.
GTCGCCGATTTGGGCGAAAGGGGAGAGGGATCGGTCTATCAGATCAATAATCAAACCGGAGTTATTGCTGCCTATTTGGGTAATTTGAGCGATCCGAAAGTGGATGAAAAGATCGTATTGGCCCTTTATAACAAACACGACGCATTTGACGAAGATGTCCTCGAAATGGCGGCATCCTTTCCCAAAGAGGTCGATGCCTCGCTCTATCCGAAGCGTCGTGATTTGCGCCATTTACCGTTTTGTACGATCGATCCGGTCACTGCCAAAGATTTCGACGATGCTATCTGTTATGACCCGGAAACGTCGACCCTCTACGTCGCGATTGCCGATGTCAGCGAATACGTCCACCCGTTCGGCGCCATCGATGCCGAGGCAATATACCGGAGTTTTTCGATCTATCTTCCACATCGCTCGATCCCGATGCTGCCGCGCCAATTGAGCGAAACCCTTTGTTCGCTCCAGCCTCTCGTCGACCGTCTCGCCTATACGTTTGAGATGAAGATCAATCCGGCGACGTACGAAGTTGAATCTTCCGATCTGTATGAGTCGCTCATCCACTCTCACCGCCGATTTACCTATGAAGAGATCGACCTGTTTTTAGAGGGGAATCTTCAGCCGTCTAATGAAAAAGAAGCTCTGGTCTTAGCCTATATCCCGCTTTTGAATGAACTCACCGCCAACTTGAAAAAAGAGCGGATGAAAAAAGGGTATAACTTCCGTTCCAGCGAACTGGAGATGCGGATTGATGCAGATCATAACATCGTCAGCACCGAATTTGCCGTCGAAACCCCTTCGCATGCACTGATCGAGGATTGTATGCTGCTGGCAAACAAAGAGGCCGCTTCGATGTATGAGAGGGGAGTTTTCCGGATTCATGAACCTCCAAGCCCTCTCAAGCTCCAAAGCCTTTATACCGAATTGGCAAGCATCGGCATTTTCGTCGAATCCAAAGGGGAGATCAAAGAGACGATCACCGCTATCCAAGCCGAAGCCGAAAAGCGGGATCTGATCAGCGAAGTCGATACCCTCATTATCCGCTCTCAGATGCAGGCACGTTATGCTCCGTACAATACGGGCCATTTCGGTCTGGGATTTGAGCGCTATACTCACTTTACCTCTCCGATCCGGCGCTACAGCGACCTGATCGTCCATCGCCTTCTCAAAGCGATCAAAGCGGGAGATACGGAAGAGGGCTCCTACGTCCTGCGCAACATCGAATCGCTGTGTACCTCGATCAGTGAAAAAGAGCGCGAAGCAAGCGACATCGAGATCCGTTTCCAGGAGCGTAAATTCGCCCGTTGGGCTGCTACCGTCATCGGGCAGCAGTTCAAAGCTCGCGTCATGAAAGCCGAAGACGATATCTACGCTGAAATCCACGATGTGATCACGGGGGCAAAAGTGAGTGTCACCTCTGCGTTTGGGCTCATGCTTTTCGATGATGTGATGGTGAAAATTGAGAGCGCCAATCTCGCCACCGCGAAAATAACCGCCTCATTTGTGAGTCGGATAGAGAAGGAAGAGATTAAATCTCTCTAAACAATGAACGAATCGAAAGGAATGCATTGAAATACGACTACAAACAGCTTGATGTTGCCTTCTATCTTCAATCCCTTTATGATGATGGTTTAAAAAAAATGGTGACACAATGTGATGCGAGTATCGAAGAGACAGTTTTAGATATTGGGATTTTCCGATTCAAAGGCTATGTTAAAGCGTTCCGAAACAATCTACCCGATTATTCGATTGACGACATCATCGCCATTCATGATTTTGACAAACGGTTGTCTTCGAAACTATTTTCGATGACTTCCACGATTGAAATCAGGATGAAAGCCTATCTCATTGAAATCGTTTATGCCATCACAGACAATCCGTATTGTTATCTCCTTGCTAAAAGCTACAAGGAGCCTTTTACCCTGCCACTCGAATCGGTTCAAGATTGGGAAGTTCAGCAACTTAATTCGAAAAAGAAAAAAGAAATCTATCTCCATTATCGGGATTATTATCTCAACACGTATGATTTTCAATCAAATCAAGCTGACTATATCCAAAATGAGCCTATGGTTGCCGTCAATACGACGAAAAATATCAACTACCCACCGTTTCACTATTTCATTGAAAATGCGACGCTTGGGACGCTCATCAATCTCATCTCGAAACTACAGATCGATGATAATGACATCCTCAAACTGTTAGGGAAAAAATTTGGTTTCTACAGCCATGAACTATTTTTAAACTATCTGCTGAGGCTCAAAGAGCTTCGTAATCGATGTGCTCATAACGGCAGAATTTTCAACCGAAATTTTAGAGGATTAAAAGCGTTCGGCACTCACACGGCATTTAAAAAAACGATTTATGAGCATAAAATACTGGATGTCTATTATTCGCTTCATGTGTTGCTGGGCAGCGCAGATAACTTCAAAACGGTGGATGATTTGATCGATTTGTTCGTATCGGATAATCTGGTCGGATTGGAAAGTAAACTGGAAGATTTCGTTTTGGGGTTTATCAGGACAAGGTAAGCGTGCGTGCAGAGGCTCACCGTAAGTGAAGAAATTATAACCAATCAACTTTAAATAAAGCGGTGTGTGCAGTGATTAAATGGAATGAATTTTGATAGGATGAGTGAAAAAGTAGCGATTTAACCGAAAAAGAGATTGATAGTATTATCTTGAAATAGATACAGAAACGATTATCCCCACCTGAAATCAAGTGGGTGTGCCCAAAGGCGAATTAGAAGATAATTGTATCATAAGTGATAGAAAAATTACAAGAGATAAAAAAATGAAGCAATATTACCACCAGAAAATGTATGGAGGCATTATATGAACCGCCAAGAACTAGACCGTCACCTCCAAAATAATTCAGCACCACGAGCGATGGCACTCTTCGGCGAGAGTCACTTTCTCATCGACCGTTATGCCCACCGACTTGCTCAGATCGAAGGGGCATCGGTACTGAGCCTTTATCATGACGAGTATGATTTCAACACCGCCAAAGCCCACCTTTCACAGGGTTCACTCTTCGGCGATCAGAATCTGCTGATTGTCAAACACGAAAAAAAGCTCCCGAAAGCGGAGTTGGACACCCTCATCGAACTGGTCGGAAAAAATCCCGATAATACGTTTATCTACTGCTACTACGGGGAAGATGTCAAAGGGGCGGATGCGGCGTTTAAAGGGTCTCATGCCGGATCGGTACGCCTGTTTCATCCGTATGCGAATGAGGCGAAAGCGATCATCTTGCAAGAGGCATCTCTTATAGGGCTGCAAATCGATCATCAAGCTGCCGTTCACCTCTTGAATGCCCACAATAACGATCTCTCCTTGGCATGCAACGAACTCTCGAAATTGGCTATCTTGGGTAAAACAATCACGATCAAAGAGATCGACGAACACGTCTTCGGTCTGAGTGAAATCAAGCTGGATCATTTCATCGCACAGGTGATCGAGAAAAAACCGATCCTAGAATCGCTGCGCCATCTGCTCGAATCGGGAGAAGAGGAGATTCGGATACTGACCTCACTGAGCGGGTTTTTGACGCAATTGTATCTGTTTAACACGGCGATCAAGCTCCACGGTGTCGCCGATTCGGCACTGGTGTTGGGGTATAAACTCCCCGGATTTATCGAAAAAGAGCGGGCAAGCATGTCGATCAAGATTTCGCCTGAGGGGTATAAAAAAGGGCTGAATCTTTTGCTCGATACTGAGCTGAAGATGAAATCGACCGGTTCACCGGATCAGGAATCATTGCTTCTTTCTGCATTGCTGAAACTGCAAACGATACTCTAATATAATTTCTAGATTAGCTGGTAACAAAATGTGACCACCAGTTCATCTCTTTGAGTGTAAATGCAGTGTTTTCACCTGATTCAAATCAGACTTTTTATGTTAAAATACTTTAAAGTACTAAAGTATCACTCAAAAAAACAAAAGGATTTGCAATGACCACAGCAGCATTTCAAACTTTTAGCACAATGATGGATGAACTGCCAGCTGAGGCCCAAGAAACCCTGATCGAAAAAATCCGTCCCATCGTAGCCGATATGGTCGATGAATACCGATGGAACCGTTCGTATCAAAGCAGTTCTGCAAAACTCGAAGCCTTTGCCGCGAATGTACGGCAAAATACCGCAAAAGCATTTGAGCCGGAACGTTTATGATCGTCTCTTTGAGTGTTGAGAGCTTTTGGGATAACTATTTCCATCTCAGCCCTACCGCAAAACGCCACGCTAAAAAAGCGTATCGATTATGGGTCGAAAATCCTTATCACCCATCACTCCGATTCAAATGTATCAACACCGCACAAAATATCTGGTCTGCTCGTATCTCTTTGGGCTATCGTGCTCTTTGTATTATGGAAAACAACACCGCCACATGGTTTTGGATCGGAGATCATGATCATTATGAACGATTTTTTGGATAATCGTATGACCCTAATCCCTCGCATATTTCACTTTTCGAGAGAGTGAAGATTTCGCCCGAAGGGTATAAAAAAGGGCTGAATCTTTTGCTCGATACCGAATTGAAGATGAAATCGACCGGTTCACCGGATCAGGAATCATTGCTCCTTTCGGCACTGCTTAAAGTGCAAAACATACTTTAAAAATACGCCGTCGGAACAAGTTCCGTCTGCTACGCTAACACTGAGTTCTCTTCGGCAGAGTGCCCGAGGACACAGCTGTGTCCTCTAATAGCCAAAACTAAAATTAAGCTATTCTTCAGTATAATTCGCGCGTTCCTTGCTCTTTGCAACACGACTGTCGTGCTGTATAACAACCATAAGGGGCGAACACCATAAGGAGACATACGCTATGAGACATTACGAAAACCTAGTAATCGTAAAACCGACTCTTACAGAAGAAGAGATTAAAAACACCCTTGCAATCGTTGAAGAGGTCATCACATCAAACGGTGGTGAAATCATCGCTCGCGACGCAATGGGGATGAAAAAATTAGCTTACCCGATCGAGAAAAACGCTCGCGGTTATTTTCACGTTATGTATTACACAGTTGCACCTTCTGCGATTAGTGAAATCGAGAGACGTTTCCGTATCAACGAGGAGATCTTGCGTTTCGTAACCATGAAATACGATAGCAAACGTGAGATCAAAGCATGGAATGATATGGTTAACAAAACCAAGAAACCTGCTGCTGTTGTTACTGAGAAAGTCGCTGAAAAGCAAGAAGAAGTAGTAGCTTAAGCCCGAAGGAAAACCTATGTTCAATAAAGTTATTTTGGTTGGAAATCTGACACGTGATATCGAGCTTCGATACGCACAAAGCGGTTCGGCGATTGCAAAAACCGCTATCGCAACCAGCCGTAAATTTACGGTGAACGGCGAGAAAAAAGAGGAGACATGTTTTGTCGACATCACTTTTTTCGGTCGTTCGGGTGAAGTAGCCAACCAATACCTCCGTAAAGGGTCTAAGATCCTGGTAGAGGGAAGATTGCAGTTTGAACAATGGGTAGACCAGCAAAGTGGACAAAAGCGCTCCAAGCACTCTGTTATCGTAGAAACGATGCAAATGCTTGATTCACGCGGCGAAGCTTCTCAGGGTGGTTACAGTGATTATGGCGATGCCGGAAGTAGCCAAGGCGGGGGGTATGATGCTCCGCAGCCGAAAGCGTACAATCAGGCACCGGCGTACACGAGACCGTCTCCGGCCAGAATGCCGGAAAACAATCTCCCCGAGATTGATATTAACGAAGACGAAATTCCGTTTTAACGAAAGTACAAGGATACAACCATGTCAGAAAAAAGAAAATATAAAAAACGCTATTGCAAATACTGCGAAGCAAAAGTTGATTTCATTGACTACAAAGATGTAGGTTCTTTGAAATACTCACTCTCTGAGCGTTACAAAATCATGCCACGTCGTCTTACGGGTAACTGTAAGCGTCACCAAGATATGGTTACCATCGCAATCAAGCAAGCTCGTGCTGCTGCATTGGTTCCATACACTGTTTCTCGTAAAGTCGTTGCGGCAACTCCGTACGAAGAGATTCGTTAACCTTTTGCCGGCATTGCCGGCAATTTCTCCTCTTGACTTTCTTTAGCTAACTTCTTTTTTTACCGATACTTTTATACTGTCAACCACTATATTTTCTATCTTAAATGAATGGTATTGTGATTATTTTTTTGGGGAATGAAAGAGATGAGGTCTTTATTTTCCGCCGTAAAACGGCGAACGGTTATTTTATTCTTTTAGACGCTCAATTTTCGCGCCGAGAGCCTGAAGTTTTTGTTCAAGATTTTCATATCCGCGGTCAAGGTGGTAGATACGGTGGACGTTTGTCGTCCCCTCAGCCGCCATTGCTGCAAGGACTAGGGCACTTGAAGCCCGTAAATCAGTTGCCATGACATCGGCACCGAACAGCGGAGTTCCACCCATAACGGCAGCCGTATGGCCGTTTAGTTTGATATCAGCCCCCAGACGCTGAAGCTCACTGACGTGCATAAAGCGGTTTTCGAACAACCGCTCTTCGATAATGCTTGTTCCGTTGGCAAGGGTTGCGAGGGCTAAAAATTGCGCCTGCATATCGGTCGGGAATGCAGGGTATTCTTGGGTGATGATATCAATATGTTTAAGTTGCGGCGCCGGATGGATTGTTATTGTAGTATCGGTGATATCAAAGGTGCACCCCATCTGCTCCAATTTTCCGGTGACGGCATCAAGATGATCGGGACGGACATGCTCTAGAGTGATCGATGAATTGGTAATCGCACCGGCACACAAATAGGTTCCCGCTTCAATACGGTCGGGAATGATTTCAAAATCAACCATATCGATGGTTTTCCCACCGGTTCCAATAATGGATAGTTCTGATGTACCGATACCGGTAATGTCGATACCGCTGTCCCGTAAAATTTCACACAGTTGTACTACTTCAGGCTCTTTTGCACAGTTTACGAGAATTGTTTTTCCGTGTGCAAGTGCTGCAGCCATGACGATATTAGCGGTGCCGGTTACGGTGATCTTGTCAAAGATGATGTGTGCCCCTTTAAGTCCTTCGGGTGCCAATGCATGAACGTATCCGGCATGGATTGTGATCTGGGCACCCATCTGTTCCAATGCTTTGAGGTGCAGATCGATCGGGCGTTGGCCGATAGCACATCCACCGGGTAAAGAGACTTCACAATGACCGAAGCGGGCTAAGAGTGGGCCGAGGACGAGGATGGAAGCACGCATCGTTTTGACGATATCGTAATTGGCCATGGTATGATTGACCGTAGAAGTGTCAAGATGAAGGACATGGTTTTCAAGACTGCTAGTCGCCCCAAGATTTCGCAAGAGCTTGAGCAGTGTTTTAATATCCGCAACCTCCGGGACATTGGTAAGGGTCACTTTGTTGTGTGCCAATAAAGTTAATGTTATAAGTGGCAACGCGGCATTTTTTGCGCCGGAGATGACAACTGAGCCTTGAAGTTTTGTAGGGCCTTGAATACGTAGATAGTCCATTGAATTCCCAATATAAAAAAAGTGTAACATTATAAGGCAATGTTGGTAAAAGTGGTATAATTTTAAGAAAAAAGGGGAACGTGTGAGTTCAGCACTTGATCGGCTTAAAAATCTGACCGCACAAATTTCCAGTTATGAGCTTGAACGCAAAAGCAATCTAAAAGAGCTGGAACGGTTATTCAATACTTTAAAGATTGATGCCAAAGTCTCTTCATTTGAGAATTTGTTTGAGTTTAAGGCGATTAATCTCTCCGGTATTTCACTTTCGGATGAAGATTTAGGGATGATAAAAGAGGGCAAATACGCCCAGATTATCGCGATTATATACGATAAAGAGGCTAAGGTTAAAAATAAGAATATTTCATTAGGTTATTTTGGACGTGCTGAAAAATTGGATAAAGCACTGGTCCGGGAGATTGTCACTTTTGTATTGAGCTGGCGATTTGAAAAAAGTTTTCGCACCCTCGAACACTATCACAATTTACTGGCACAATTGAAAACTGATCATAACGACGAGTCATGACGGTTGTCCTTGATACCGAAACAACGGGTCTAGAAGATAAGGACCGTATTTGTGCCCTCGGGCTGGTTATGGATGATGATAAAATCCATTACGAATTGATCCATCCGGGTAAAAAAATACCTCCTGAAGCGTCGGCGATTCACCATATCACGAATGAAATGGTGAAAGAGGCTCCCCCTTTTGCAACTTCTCAAAGTAATGAGCTGATCCGGTCGCTCAACAGCGGCGAACATACTCTTATCTCCCATAATGCCCCGTTTGATATTGCGATGCTCCAAAAAGAGGGTATTACATGGCAAGGTGAAATCATAGATACTCTTAAATGTTCCAAAGCGCTAATGGACGATTTGGACGGCTACGGATTGCAGTTTTTGCGTTACGAATTGCGGCTGTACCGTCAGGAAGAAGAGTTTTTTGATCGATACGGAGTGAAGCCGACAGCGCACAACGCATTCAGCGATGCACTCCATACGCGGATGGTGTATGAGTATCTGCTTGATCTGGCATCGCACGAGAAATTGGTAAACATGAGTCAGGCCCGTTTGCTATTAGGTCGCCTCCCGTTCGGAAAGTATGCGAAAAAACGGATTGAGACCATTGCGATAAAAGATCCCGCCTATCTGAAATGGATGTTGGAGAGTCTGATGGATATGGATGAAGATTTGCGGTACAGTATCGAATACTATTTACGGGGTTGAGCTTTTTTATCATTATCTATATTTGTATGCATAACCACCCTATCTAAAATTTTTCAACAGCTTTATTTATGTGCGTATTGAATTGAAAAATTGGACTCCTCTTGAAATTTTCAGATTTGTAGTTATATTTTGTAACTAATGTGTTATATACTATTCACAAGAAAATACAATCTGATCTGTAAAATCACGGAGGAGTATCATGAGTGATCGTTTATTTATTACGGTTGATGGCAATGAAGCCGTTGCTTTAGTCGCACACAAAATCAATGAGGTAATCGCTATTTACCCCATTACCCCCTCGTCTCCGATGGGGGAGTTTAGCGATCTGTACAGTTCAAAAGGGGAGAAAAATATTTTCGGTACCATCCCTGAAGTGTATGAGATGCAAAGTGAAGGGGGAGCGAGCGGTGCCGTTCACGGAGCGTTGCAGACCGGTGCTTTGACGACAACCTTTACTGCCTCTCAAGGGCTGCTTTTAATGATTCCGAACATGTATAAAATAGCCGGTGAACTGACCGCAACGGTATTTCATGTTGCCGCCCGTTCTCTTGCCATGCAGGGACTCTCGATCTTCGGAGACCATCAGGATGTGATGGGAGTCAGACAGACCGGATTTGCGCTACTCGCTTCCAATTCGGTGCAAGAAGCACACGATTTTGCCCTGATCTCTCAGGCGGCAACACTCCATTCACGGATTCCGTTTCTCCATTTTTTTGACGGTTTTCGTACTTCTCATGAGGTCAGCCGGATCGAAGTGCTGGGAGATGAGGTGCTCAAAGCGATGATTGATACGGATCTTGTAGAAGCCCATCGTAAGCGGGGTTTGAGTCCTGAACATCCCGTACTCCGAGGCACGTCTCAAAATCCCGATGTCTATTTTCAGGGGCGGGAGAGTGTCAATTCCTATTATTTGGCTCTGCCGCAGATTTTGCAGCAGCAGATGGACAAATTTGCCGAATTGAGCGGGAGACATTATCGTCTTTTTGATTACATCGGTGACGGTGAGGCGACGCGGATACTTGTTTTGATGGGATCAGGTGCCGAAACGGTCGAAGAGAGTGTGGCTTATTTAAACGGGCAGGGGGAAAAAGTAGGTCTCATCAAAGTGCGTCTTGCTCTGCCGTTTGCCGTTGAGGCATTTCTCGATGCATTGCCCAAGAGCGTCGAATCGATAGCGGTGCTTGACCGCACCAAAGAGCCGGGAAGTGTGGGGGAGCCGCTCTATCACGATGTCGTGACGGCATTATTCGAACGTCGCGACACTCTCCCTTTTGCGATGCCGACAATAATCGGAGGACGCTACGGCCTTTCGTCCAAAGAGTTTACTCCCGCAATGATTATTGCCATTTACGATGAGCTTGCCAAAGCTTCTCCCAAAAATCATTTTACGATCGGTATCGAGGATGATGTGACCTTTACATCCCTCTTGTATGACCCTGATTTTGTGTTAGAAAATCCTACGCAGTTTCAGGCCGTATTCTACGGACTGGGTTCGGACGGCACCGTAGGTGCCAATAAAAACAGTATCAAGATCATCGGGACGGAGACGGACCATTATGCCCAGGGGTATTTCGTTTACGATTCGAAAAAATCGGGTTCCATGACCATTTCGCACCTCCGTTTCGGAATCGAACCGATCCATTCGACCTATCTGATTCAGAAAGCCGATTTTTTAGGGGTGCATCAGGCGGTATTTCTCGAAAAATTGGATCTGCTTGAAATCGCCAAGCCCGGTGCCGTCTTTTTGCTCAACACCCCCTATCCGAAAGAAGAGGCATGGTATCGGCTCCCCCGTGTGGCACAAGAGCACATCATTGCTAAAAAATTGAAATTTTACGCTATCGATGCGTATCGTGTAGCCAAAGCAAGCCAAATGGGTGCACGGATCAATACCATCATGCAAACCTGTTTTTTCGCAATCAGCGGTGTCCTCCCCAAAGAAGAGGCGATTAAAAAAATAAAAGGATCCATCCAAAAAACCTACGGCAAAAAAGGGGACCAGATTGTTCAGATGAACTACGATGCGGTGGACAATACCCTTGAAAATCTTTTCGAAGTGGAAGTTCCGTCTCACATCAGCAGCACACTGGAACTGCATTCACCTTTGAAAGGTAAATTTGATCCGTTTGTGGGCGAAGTGATCGGAGCGATTACGGCGTATAAAGGGGATACTCTGCGTGTCTCTCAGATGCCGCCTGATGGGACATGGCCTACCGGTACTTCCCAGTATGAAAAACGTAATATTGGCCACGAAGTTCCGGTATGGGATAGGGATACGTGCATTCAGTGCAATAAATGCGTAAGCGCGTGCCCCCATTCGGTGATCCGCTCCAATGTCTTTGATGCTTCATGGATGGAGGGGGCGCCGGAAGGGTTTGTTGCCAAAAAGGCCAAAGGGAAAAAATTCGGGGAAAATGATCTTTTCACTATTTCGGTCGCTGTCGAAGACTGTACCGGATGCGCTCTTTGTGTAGAGGTGTGTCCGGCAAAAAACAAATCACAGACCAATCTAAAAGCGATTAATATGATGCCGCAGTTTCCGCTGCGAGAATCCGGAAGTACGCAGTGGGATTTTTTCCTTTCTCTGCCGAAAATCGAGCGCGCATTGCTCGATCATGACGATCTTAAAGAGTCTCAGTTTCTCGAACCGCTCTTTGAGTTTAGTGGTGCATGCCCGGGGTGCGGGGAGACTCCTTATGTTAAACTCGTTTCCCAGCTCTTCGGCGACCGTATGGTCGTAGCCAATGCTACGGGGTGCAGCTCGATCTACGGCGGCAATCTCCCTACGACACCATGGCGAAAAAATGATCAGGGAAGGGGGCCTGCCTGGTCCAATTCGCTGTTTGAGGATAATGCAGAGTTCGGATTAGGTTTTCGCCTTGCCATTGACAATCATGCCGATCATGCCAAAAGCCTCCTCGAAGGACTTCAACCGAAATTGTGTGCCGGTCTTGTCGAAGATATTTTGCAGGCTCCTCAGCGCGATGAGAAGCAGATTAATGCGCAGCGGGAACGAATCGTTATCCTCAAACATGCGCTGGAGGCCGTGGACGATGCAGAGGCAAAAACATTGCTAGAGCTCTGTGATTATCTGGTCAAGAAATCGGTCTGGATTATCGGCGGTGACGGCTGGGCATACGATATCGGCTACGGGGGACTCGATCATGTCCTCGCCAGTGGCAAAAATGTCAATATTTTGGTATTGGATACACAGGTCTACTCAAACACGGGGGGACAGCAGTCAAAAGCGACCTTGACCGGTGCGGTGGCCAAGTTTGCCGCAGGGGGGAAAGGGGCAGTGCCTAAAGACCTCGCAGCCATGGCAATCAATTATGAAAATGTGTATGTTGCAAAAGTGGCGATGGGGGCAAATGATCAAGCAACGGTGAAGGCATTTATCGAAGCGGAGCGGTATGATGGACCGTCGATTATTATTGCCTATTCGCATTGTGTAGCTCACGGCTACGATCTTCGCTACGGATTCGATCAACAAAAACGGGCTGTCGATAGCGGACTCTGGCCGATATTCCGATTTAACCCGGAACGGATAAAAGAGGGGGAAAACCCGATGACGCTCGATTCTAAAGGGCCGAAGATTGACGTCAAAGATTTTATGTATCGTGAAACCCGCTTTAAAATGGTAGAGAAAATGAATCACACTGCAGCCGGAGAATTTCTGGTTACTGCGGCGCATACGGCGCAGACCCTTCACAAGCGCTATGTGAATCTGCATGAATATTACAAACCATCCGAGGAGGTGTAACATGGACCTTTCAACCACTTTTTTAGGATTTACGCTGAAAAATCCGTTGATCGCAAGCGCTTCACCGTTGACGGCATCGCTGGAGAGTATCCGAAAGCTTGAAGACAACGGTATCGCTGCGGTGATCATCCATTCGCTCTTTGAAGAGGAGATCAACCGCGAACTTCGGCAGATCGACCATTTTTTACACGCTAACAGCGAATCGTATGCTGAAGCGTTGAGTTATCTACCCGCTGGAGTCGATTTTGAAAATATCCAGGCAGAAAATTACCTCAAAGAGATCATGCGGGTCAAAGCAGCCGTTTCCATTCCCGTAATTGCCAGCTTGAACGGTGTTTCTGCCGGGGGATGGGCCAAATACGCGAAGAAATTGCAAGAGGCAGGGGCAGATGCTCTGGAACTTAACATCACCTATATCCCCACCTCGGTTGATATGGAAGGGCCTACAATAGAACAGATGTATATCGATACCGTCTCTACCGTCAAAAAACATATCTCGATTCCTTTGAACGTCAAAATGAATGCCTATTTTTCGAACCCTGCAAATATGGCAAAACGGCTTGTCGAAGCGGGGGCTGACGGTTTGACGATTTTCGATAACCCAAGCCGGGTCGATGTCGATCTGGAATTGCTCACGGCGTTGCGGCAAGCGAATATCACCAGCTCAGCCAGTCTCAGTGAAACGTTACGGTGGTGTGCGATACTCTACAACAAACTTGGCTGCTCCCTCTGTGCCAATACCGGTATCCACAGCGGCCAAGATGTCTTAAAGGCGGTGATGAGCGGTGCCGATGCCACGGCATTGGCTTCGGTATTGCTCCTTCACGGTGAGGGGGAGATTCGAAATATTTTACATGACCTCACATCCTGGATGCAAGAGCATGAGTATGAATCGATTTCACAGATGAAAGGGAGCATTTCGCTCTCCCATACCGATAATCCCTCAGCCTATGAGCGTAACTCGTATATGCACGCATTGCAGCACTACCGCAGTTAACACGGGATCGGCTAGTGAACCCCCCTTGGGGATATTTCTCCTGAGGGTTACAGTGAGGGTAGGTAACCGTTTGGGTACAAAAAAAGCTCCTGTGATTGTTTTGTGACTATTTCTCAATATGATATGGCTATTCAACATCATTGAGTATGTGAATAGATCCGTATGGAAATTGAACTAAAAAAGGAAAAGTTCGATGGGTGGGATCGGATAGGAGAACTAAAATGTTAATCACCAAAAATATTCAAAAATTTTCGCATACCTTGAACGTCCTTTATGTCGAAGACAATCATGAACTCAGAAAAGCGACCGCGATGTTGCTGGAACCGTTTTTTGCAAAGGTTGATTTGGCTGAGAACGGGGAAGAGGGGCTCCAACACTACAATAACGGAGAGTATGATATTATCGTTACCGACATCAATATGCCCCGTATGAACGGTCTGGAGATGATCGACCGTATACGGGAGATCAATCCGGAACAAAAAATTATTGCGATTACGGCCCATGATGAGCAGGAGACTTTAATCGGTATGATCCGTAAGGGGATCAGCAGTTTTATCCTCAAACCGATTGTTCTAGAGGAGATGCTTAAAGTGCTGTACCCGATTTGCCGCGATGCGGATACCTATAATGTGAATGCGCTACTCTTTAAAGAGCTGCACGAAGAACGCAATAAACTCAAACAGCAAGTTCGAACGCTGGAAGCCCAGCTGCATGCGATCACGGTAAAAAATCAGCAGGTAGAAGAGCTTTTTTTCCAAAATAATCCGGAAGATACCGAACTGCTGTTCAAAGAGTATTTCGCCAAAGACGAAGACCAAGGGTATGAAAAAGTGCTCTTTATGTCGGAAGACGCGGATGAGATGAAAGAGTTGCTCGGCGAGATACCGAATCTGCTGATACGCTATTGCGGTGACCGCGATAGCGCAAAAATCGATACGATTGCAGAACATATTGTAAAAATCGGTCATACCCTGCGCCTCTATACGCCGTTTATGGATTTGTTGGCGAACAATATGGAAGAACTCGCTTATGCTATGGGAGAGGGATCCGCATTTGTGGCGTTAATCGAGGCAAAACCGGAAATGGTATTAAAGCTTTTTGATGCGGTGTGCATCGATATGACCCTCTATATCGACCGATTTACGATCGAAAGTATGGCAATGAAGAATATTCACCATATCCATCAGCCCACCGCAATGAGTATCCAGCAAATCATTGCGCTGATCCGGCCGGAAGATGTGGAAGAGGGCAATATTGAGTTTTTTTGATGGGTTTGAAGAATGTGACGTTACCGTTGTTCCGTACAAAAAAATATTCATTTGCATTGAAAATAACGGAAAATACGATACCATAGCAATTCACTATTATGTCGGAGAAAACTAATTTTTTACCCTTTTTAGAAAAGTGCGTAACATCAGGTACAAACTGACCTTACACACCTTGCCTTAAGGGGTACTTCAAGGGGAGTTAATCTCCCGTATCCGAAAGATACGGGTAGCTTCAGGGGGGTGCAGGGGACAATTTGTCCCCGCCACTTTACGGGCTATGAGCGGAAAGTGCGTAACATCAAATCGGTTATCTCTCCCGTATCCGAAAGATACGGGTAGCTTTAGGGGGGTGCAGGGGACAATTTGTCCCCGCCACTTTACGGGCTATGAGCGGAAAGTGCGTAACATCAAATCGGTTATCTCTCCCGTATCCGAAAGATACGGGTAGCTTTAGGGGGTTGTAGGGACATCTGTCCCTGCCACTTTCTGGGCTTTGCCCAGAAAGTGCGTAACATCAAAGATAAAAACGCTGTTCTACGATCAAACTGCCATTGGAGGATCAACAATAATGCACGTTAAAGAGATGCTGAAACAACTGACGCTTTATGCGGAGGGGATGAAAGTATTGTACGTCGAAGACGAAGAGCTGATACGGGGAAATACCGCCATGCTTTTTTCAACGATATTTTCCGTCGTTGATACCGCTGATAACGGCAAAGAGGGGTTGTCTCTTTATGGACAAAAATCCTACGATATTGTCATTACCGATATCCTGATGCCGGAGATGAACGGGGTTGCTATGATCCAGAAGATCAAAGAGATAAACCCCTCACAAAGTGTTATTGTCACATCTGCTTGCGAAGACAGTATCTATCTGCTTGAACTGATCAATAACGGTGTTGCCCAGTTCATTCTCAAGCCGATGAAAACCGACAGTATGATTCAGACGCTTTATACGGTGGTTCAGAATCTCTTTAATGCCCGAAAAGTGGAAGATTTTACGGCACATCTCAAACAAGACCTTATCCATCAGTCAACGCTCCTCGAACAGTATAAAGAGGTCGTAGACGTCTCGATGATCGTCTCCAAAACCGATTTGCAGGGGAATATCACCTACGTCAACGATGCGTTTTGTGCAACAAGCGGTTATCCGAAAGAGGAGATGCTTCAACACGGGCATAAGCTTATCCGCCATGCGGAGATACCGCCCCATTTTTATGAGCATATGTGGCAAACGATTCTGGATAAAAAAATATGGCACGGAACGATCAAAAACCTCAAAAAAGAGGGTTCCCATTACATAACCGATACAACGATCAAACCGATACTGGATGAATTCGGCCATATTCTGGAATTTATCAGTATCAGCTACGATGTGACTCAAATGCACAATTTGAACGATGAAATTTGGAATACGCAGCATGAAATGCTCAATCTCCTCGGCGAGATCGGGGAAACCCGATCGAATGAGACGGGCAATCATGTACGACGGGTCTCAAAATATTCGAAACTCCTTGCAGAACTCTATGGGTTGGATGCGGAGGAGGCCAAACTCATCTACAGCGCTTCCCCGATGCATGACATCGGAAAGATCGGTATCGCCGATTCGATTTTGCTCAAACCCGGCAAACTGGAACCGGATGAATACGACGTGATGAAAAGACACAGCTCGATCGGCTACGATATTCTTAAAAATTCCAAACGCCCGTTGCTTCAGGCGGCCGCCATCATTGCCCGCGAACATCATGAAAAATGGGACGGTTCAGGATATCCCCGGGCTTTGTCGGGCGAAGAGATCCATATTTACGGCAGAATCACCGCATTGGCGGATGTATTTGATGCATTGAGCTGTGAGCGTGTGTACAAAAAAGCGTGGCCGATGGAGCAGATCATTGAATTCATCGTGAATGAACGCGCGCGCCATTTTGATCCGGGATTGGTGGATATTTTTATGGCGAATATCGATCGTTTCATCGAAATCTCGCAAGAGTTCACCGATTGAGCGTATGATTTTGGTTTAGGAGCCCTTTTGACGACAATTAGCAGAGACTATCAGATTATCGATACCTTGCATGAGAACCTGACGACCGTTGTGTATCGGGCGATCCATCTTTCTACGAAACACAGTGTTATTATTAAGATGCTTAAAACAAGCGCGCAGAATGAGCATAACATAGCGCAATTTGTGAATGAATATCAAATCCTTTCCTCCCTAAAGTCCTCCAAAGTTGTCAAAATGGTGAACGAAGGGGATATCCGATCACGATACATCCATATTTTCGAAGACATCGGCGGGGATTCATTGTTCAATATTCTTCAGGAGGGGCGTTTTGGGATCGACGAATCGCTGGACATTGCGATTGATGTCGCCGAAACGATCCGTTATCTGCACCAAAAACATATCATCCACGCCGATGTCAATCCCAAAAATATCATCTATAATCCTGAAACAAAAGCGGTTCAGATGATCGATTTCGGTTATTCGTTATTCGATAACCATTACCGATACAATAACGATATCGATGTCGGCACTTCCGGAAATCTCCTCTACATGTCGCCCGAACAGACCGGCCGAACCAAGCAAAAAATCGATCATCGAACCGATTTTTACAGTTTCGGGATGACGCTTTACCATCTCTTCTCCGGACAGCTCCCTTTTGATGCGAAAGACCGGTATGAACTGATTCACAAGCAGATCGCATTGGACCCAAAACCGCTCAATACCCTTAACGATGCCCTGCCGTCCGTCCTCTCGGATATTGTCGAAAAACTGATTGAGAAACAGCCTGAGCGCCGCTACCAAAGCGATGAGGCCATCGTGTATGATCTGAAGCAGTGCCGCCGGTTGCTGGAACAGAGCGGAGGGGTGGAGGCGTTTGTGATTGCGACTCAGGACCGCCCTGTGCTCAAATTCGGAGAGCGCCTTTTCGGAAGGGAACAGGAGACGGCGTTGCTGAAGAGAGCGGCCGAAAAAGCCCTTGCCGGGAAATCGGTCAGGATAGTGGTTTCGGGGAGTTCCGGAGTGGGGAAAACCCGTTTGATTGAGGAGTTTTTTACCTACCTCAATACCGGGCGATTCCGTATTTTCAAAGGGAAGTTCGAACAATATCAAACGGCTTCTCCGTATCATGTTTTTAAGCAGATTTTTTCACAGTTTCATATCCATCTAAAGAATCATGCTCCGAGAAACACAGCGTTTAACATTCATCCGAACACGATTCGGGTTTTGTGTCAAGTCTTCCCGGAACTGTGCGAAATTTTTCCGTTTTCATCGGATCAGCCGTTTCATTCGTCTGATGAGATTCGCTCTCAGCTCCCGTATGCGCTTGAAGATTTTTTCACCCATATCGTCACGGCAGATTCCCCTTTGGTCTTATTTATGGATGATCTTCAGTGGGCCGATCCGGCATCGGTAGAGGTGATCGAAAAATCGATTCTTGAAATCACCAATCCGAATCTCCATTTTATCGCCAGTTATCGGGAGAGCGAACACAGCGGTATTGCCAAATTGATCGAGGCGATTCAGGACAAATCACGCGATCACTGCTACACGCTCCATCTTACCCCTCTCAATGAAAAAGAGATCAATCGGTTTCTCGATGAATTTTTGCAGGAGAGGAGTGAACAACGTGAAAAATTTGCATCGCTGGTGTATAAAAAAACCGGCGGGAACCCTTTTTATGTCAAAACATTTTTGGGCCATCTGATTGATTCAAAGGGGTTGCGCTTTGAGAACGGCAGATGGAATTACTCTCTTGAACAGCTCAAATCGTACGCTTCCAGCATCAATATTGTGACGATTATCAATGCCCGATTCTCGCTTTTGGAGAGGGAGAAACAAGGATATCTGCAACATCTGGCATTATTGGGCAATCGGTACGATCTACGACGGACCCTCGCCATTATGGAATTTTTGGGACAACCGAACCGTTTATTGGAAGAGCTGGAAGAAAAAGGGTTCATTGAACTGGTAGGAAGAGAGTATCAGTTTGTTCACGATCAGATTCATCAGTTTGTTTTTTCCTCGATGGGTGATGGGATGAAAAAACAGATCCATAGAAAAATCGGTCACTATCTGGAACGTACGTTTGAGGGGAAAAGAGGGGGCGGCACTGTTGCCATCACCCATCATCTCAATAATGCTTATGAACGGGATGATTTTCCTGCCAGACTCTATAAACTGAATGTGCAAGCGCTGGATGAAATGATCAAGAACAACGCGTACCCATTGGCAATGGAGCGTGTACGGTGGATCGACACCCATCTATTTTGTGAACGCTTATGGAACAATGAGCGCTCTTTGACCTTTCAATACCAACTTCTGAAAGGGAAGAGTCTGTATCTCAACGCACAGCATAACGATGCGTATGCCCATACCGTACAGCTGATGGCAAAAGGGAAAAACATACAAGAGCGGGTGATGTGCTTCAGCGTGCTGAAAAACATCTGCGTCACAAAAGGGACCCATTTTAACGAGTTGATCGAGTTCGGAGATCGGTTATTAAAAGAGCTTGGACTGCACATCCCCAATACCGATAAGGAACTTCATGAAATCGTGGAAAAGTTGGATCAAAAGATCAAGAGCAATCCCCTTTACGGTAGCCCCGAAGAGATAGTCAAATTGCCACGATTGCAAAATCAGCACAAACAAAAAACTCTATCGTTGCTGGTCGATTACTGGGAAGCCGCTTTTTATCTCGCCGATATCGAATGGATGCAATGGGCCTATCTAAACATTATCGATCTCTCTTTCCGTTTCGGAAATTCGAGTGAGTCCTCTTTCGGATATGTTTTGTATGGAGCATCGATGGTTTCAAGAGGGGAGTACATGCAAGGGTACCGCTTCGGAAAGGTCTCGTTACGGCTGAATCAGGAGCTCAATGACAAGATCATGCTGCCGAAAGTCCACAACTTTTTTGCCAACTTTATCAATCCTTATGTCAAACCGTTGCCTTCCAATGTAACTTTGTATCGTAAAAGTCTTTACCAAAGCAAGATGAACGGAGATATCGTATTCGGTACCTGGGCCAATTTTTTACTCCATTTTTCCGATTTTCTCTCCGGGGAGTCGCTGGAACATCTTCGTGAGGAGATTATCAAAGAACAGACGTTTATTCTCCGTTCCGGCGATACCAAAATGATTGCCGTATTTCAGGTTCTGACCAATACGGTACGCTATCTGCAAGATCCGGGTCCTCAGGATTTTTCTGTAGAAGAGAAAGCGATTGCCATGTGGGAATCGGAACACTTTTATCCTGCACTGGCCTGGTATGGTATCTTGAAAGCACAAACGTGTATGCTTGAAGGGGAATGGAAGAGAGGGTACAACTATTTAGAGCGTTTTGTCCATTATACCTCCAACGAAGTGATCATGTTTCCGAAGATACGGCTCCATTTTTTGAGGGCAATACTCCTCTTGAACAAACGGCTCCCCTTAACCGATACCGAAACGGCACTCCTGAGGGGAGATTTGTCAGAATGCGATTCCTACTCCAAAGCGGCACCGGCCAATTATAAATTTTGGAAATTGCTGCTCAAAGCGGAGCGGATCAAATCGGTTGAAAACCATTGGAATGCGGCAAAAGCCTATGATGATGCATTGCAGGTGGCCCGAAAACATAAAAATCCGTTTGCCATTGCTATGGCCGGTGTCAGTGCGGGACGGTATTGGAAAAAACTCTCCCATCCGGAGATGGGCAATCGCTATTTCAATGAAGCCGTTGTCGGATTGAGCCAGTGGGGTGCCTACGAAGCGGCAAAGCGGCTAAAAGCGAAATACATCATCCCTACGCTATCCGCATCAAGCATGATGGAGAGCTCTTCTAACAGTTCGTTTATGAAATCGGAACCCGCCAATTTCCAGAGTCTGTTGAAATCGTTTCAAGCGATATCGCAGGTGATGAATACGGATGAACTGGTTACGACGTTACTGAAAATAATTGTGGAAAATGCAACCGCCAGCAGAGCCGTTTTGATGTTCAAAGAGGGGGAACATTTTTCCAAAAGTGCCGGTATCGATTTTGCAAACGGGGAGATCGAATTTTTAAACACACCGCTGAACGAAGCGACCTTGATTCCGCAAGCGATCGTGTTTCATGCCATCAATTCGAAAAAAAATATCACTCTGGAGAACCCTTTTGAGAGCGGCATGTTCCAATACGATGAATATATCCGCCAACACAGACCCGCTTCGTGTTCCGTTACGGTAGCGATGGTCGAAGGGAGCGTTGAAGGGGTTTTATATCTCGAAAACCGCGACGTCGTGACCCCGCTGAATCCCGATACCGTCCAGACTCTACGTCTTTTATTGACGCAGTCGGCCATTATTTTCAAGAACGCATCCTTGTATGAATCGCTCAAAAAAAATGAAAAAAATCTCAACAAAGCTCAAGAGATTGCGCACATCGGGAGTTGGCAACACAACCGAACCACCGAAGAGATCCTCTGGTCCGCCGAGACCTACCGTATTTATGAACTGGAACCGTTTGAAACGGCGATAGACGAGGATTGGTTTATACGCCATCTCCATCCCGAAGACGAGACGGTTGTTTTGAATGCCGTTGAAAAAGCGTTGAGCGGACAGCGTTATTATGACGTTACGCACCGCATTGTAACGGCAAAAGGAAATATTAAATATGTCCACCAACGAGCAGAGATGCTATGGGACGGGGAACATCAAAAAATGTCCGGAACGATTCAGGACGTCACGGAATCCAAGCAGGCGCAAGATCAGATCAGCCGCCTCTCTCAGGTCGTAGATCAAAACCCCTATACCACCATCATTACCGACAAAAACGGTTTTATTGAATACGTTAATAAACAATGCCTTGGGATGACGGGGTATTTTCACCATGAGCTGATCGGCAAAAATATGAATATTTTTCGATCCGGAGCCCACTCTGAGCCATTTTACCGGCAGCTTTGGAATACCGTGTCTGAAGAAAAACAGGTATGGCGGGGTACGATGATCAATCGGATGAAAAACGGTGAGCATCGTGATTGCGCATCGATCATATTTCCAATCTTTAACAAAGAGAATGAGATTGTCAACTTTGTGACGGTTCAGGAGGATGTAACGGAGCGCACTATCAAAGATAAGCTGTTTTTGATGCAGACGCGCCAGGCACAAATGGGAGAGATGCTCTCCATGATTGCCCATCAGTGGAGACAGCCGTTAACGATAATAAGCTCTTATCTAAGCCGGGGGCGGGTCAATATTCTTCTTCAAAAAGCGACGATGGAAAATTTTCTGGAAGATATCGATGCGATTGAATTGCAAATTCAACATCTGTCACGTACCATTACCGATTTTCGGGATTTTTTCAAGCCGAATAAACAGGCCGTGTTAACGACCAGTGCAACACTATTGTCCAAAACGCTTGGTTTGATAGAGCACTCTTTGAGCCACAATAACATTGTCGTCCGTCAAACCCATCAAAACGATCTGGAATACCGGACGTTTGAAAATGAGTTGGTTCAGGTCATGTTGAATCTTTTGAAAAACGGACAGGATGTATTTGAAGAGCGGAGTATCGTCGCACCGGAAATGGTTATCAAAAGCGATCAGCAGGAGGGGTATGTGATCATCAGCGTCGAAGACAATGCCGGCGGGATCGATACGGTTTTGATGGATACGATATTTCTCCCCTATGTCTCTACCAAAAGCCATACGGGGACCGGATTGGGACTTTATATGTGTAAAACCGTTATCGAGAACCATTGCCACGGAACCATACGGATCGAAAACACCCCAAAAGGGGCGAAATTTACGATTAAAATCCCGATATCCAGATAACAGGGGGAATTCTATCGCTTAACATCAGCGCTTAAGTCGGCTCCCGTGTTACGATAAAAATCAAAAAATTAGGGTAAACTACCCCTATTTATTTTCAATATTTTTTATTTTCTACTACGAGTGAGTCTCTGATGGATAATTTTCAATTCTTTAAAAATTTATCGGTATTGTACGCTGAGGATGAGATTACCATACGCAACCTTGCAAAAATAGGATACCCCCTTGTTCAAACTCCCCTCTGATGACCCCTACCGTAAGGAGGAGCAGCTTTATCGGACGATTTTTTCTTCTGTACGTGAATCGATCATTATTTTGGAAAACAACAGGATTGTTGACTGCAACGAGATGGCAGTCCGGTTGTTTGAGACGACCAAAGAGGAATTCATCGGGAGCGATATTTTAAATCCGGTCTACCATTTTGAATGCAGAGGAAACCCTTTTTCCCATTATCTTTTGTCCGCATCGGAGGGGAATACGACAATGATGGAGTGCTCTTTCGTTTTAGAGAAACGACATCATAAAACGAAAATTCTGGAAATGACCTTGTCGGCTTTCGGTACCGATAGCGATAAACTGATCCTGATCGCACGTGACATTACCGAAAGAGTGGAACAAGAAAAGCTCTTTAAAATGCAGGCACGACAAGCGCAGCTGGGAGAGATGATCTCGATGATAGCCCATCAATGGCGTCAGCCGTTGGCCATCATAAACGCCATCGCGGCACAGATACGGCTAAAAGAGTTGATGAAAGAGGAAGGGGACCCTTTTTTGATTGACAATCTGATCAAGATCGAGCAACAATGTGTCCATCTGTCACAAACTATTTCGGATTACAGAGATTTATCGAATCCCAATAAAGAAAAAGAACCGGTTATCCTTTCTTTGTTGGCAGAACAGGCCATTCATCTGCTGGACCATACGTTTAAAAACAATAATATCGAAGTGAAATTAATCATCGATGATGAGATCACACTGATTACCTTTTACAACGAGGTGCTGCAGGTTTTAATCACATTGCTCAAAAATTCCCTGGATGCCGCCCGGGAAAATCCGCTCAGACTCTCTCAAATCACCATCCGTATCGCTTGGGATGAGGGTTACGGAACGATTGCGGTTCATGATAATGCAGGGGGGATTTCGCCGGATTTGATGAATAAACTGTTTACCCCCTATTTTACGACGAAAAACAACAAAGAGGGGACCGGTTTGGGGCTGTATATGAGTAAAATGATTATCGAAGAACACTGTCATGGCCTACTGGAGGTCAGCAGTGAAGGGGAGGAGACCCTCTTTCGTATCAAATTGCCGGGAGAATGATTTTGAAGCGAATAGGGTTCGGATACGAATCTATGTTAAAATACGGTAATTTTTTCCACGGTTTGACGGTGTGGCAGAGATAGACGACAATCCAATAGCGAGTAGGAGAGGAGAATGATGAAAGTATCGGTGCAGTGCGAATCCCCATTGTTGCAGCGTTCACTGGAACTTTTTTTAAGAGGACATTTAACCTCACTGCGTCATTGTGACCTTGTCATCCGAGACAAAAACATCCGTGATCTTGACCATCCGACTTTTGTTATCGGATCGTATGCCGGAGCCGATTTGATCAAACCTTTTTCCAAAGCAGAACTTTTCCATGCACTGACCCATAGGATCGGTGAGCTCAAGGCAGTTCCGGCGGTAAAAACTCTACCCGAACAATCCGATGAAGTGGGAGAAACACCGGTCAGTTTTGAGATATTGGAACACCATATTGAGAAACTGACCCGTGAATATCAGGCGAATATAGTAAAGGCAATACGGGCATTTTATGAAAAATAATGAGATACTGACGAAAAAAATTATCGCGGGGCGGTTTAAAGGCAAAACCCTCTTTCTCCCCTCCAAAGAGACGACACGCAGTTCTAAAGCGATTGTCGTAGAGTCGTTTTTTAATACGATACAGTTTGACGTGATCGATTCGGTCGTAGTCGAGGTGTTCTCCGGGAGCGGTTCGATCGGACTCGAAGCGCTTAGTCGCGGTGCTAAAAAAATCATTTTTATGGAGAAAGACCGCGATGCGATCAAAGCATTGCGTGCCAATATCGCGCAAACCGATCCGAATGCCTGCGAAGTGATCGAAGGGGACAGTTTTACGAATATCGTACACGTCAAAAAACGGCTTGAATCCCTCGGTGAGAGTGCCTTTTTGTATGTGGATCCTCCGTTTGCGTATCGGGAGGGGATGGAAGAGATTTACGATAAAATGATTCGGTTGATCGCCTCTTTTCCCCAGTCGCTCGTAACATTGGTGACGATTGAACACATGAGCACTTTGGAACTCCCTGAAACGATCGGGGTATTTCATCGGATCAAAACCAAAAAATTCGGGAAAACGTCTCTCACTTACTACGCATAACTGGAATACTCTTTGCTCTCCTTTGTTGAACAAAGGATGAACATGAGAATATTTTTACTGCTTTTCGTACTGTTTTGCAGCGTATGGGCCACCCGCGTAAGCGATGTTGCCAATATCGTCGGTGTGCGTGACAATCAGATTATCGGCTATTCACTGGTGGTCGGTTTGAAAAAAACCGGGGACGGCACCACCTCTAAATTTACCCTTCAGTCGATTGCCAATATGCTCAAAGCGATGAATATCGATATGAATCCCGTGGATATAAAATCCAAAAACGTTGCGGCCGTCGTGGTAACGGCGAAATTTGCCCCGTTTGCCCGTCAGGGGGACGCTTTTGACGTAACCGTTTCGTCGATCGGCGATGCGAAATCGCTGGAGGGGGGGACCCTTCTGATGACACCGCTTAAAGGGGTGGACGGTAAAATTTACGCATTGGCGCAGGGGCCGGTCAGTATCGGCGGCAAAAATGAAAAAGGGGCCGGTGCGGAGTCCCATTCAACTGCCGGAATGGTGTATGGGGGGGGATTGGTTGAACGTGAAATTCTCCAGGATATGATTCATCAGGAGAATGCGACCCTATCTCTGAAATCCTCTAATTTTAACAATGCCATAGCTGTCCAAAAAGTGATCAATAGCCGCTATAACGCTCCCGTCGCAACCGCAATCGATCCCAGAACAATCAGTTTGAAACTTCCGAAAAATAAAACGATGGTCGAATTTTTGGCTGAGGTGCAAAATCTGGATATCAATTATGTCCAGGAGTCAAAAATCGTTATCAATGAGCGAACTGGAACTATAATTGCTGGTGTAGATATAGAGGTGAAGCCGGTGGTGATCACCCAAGGGGATATCACCGTGAAAATCCTGGCACAAGATACGGTTGCCAAACCCTCAGGAAGTGTGACGATGGACAAAAGCCTTGTCATCGGCCTCAATGAAAACGAGGTCTACACTGAAAAAGGGACGACAACGGTGGCCAATATCGCCCGTTCTTTGCAAAAACTCGGGGCCACCCCAAAAGAGATGATTTCGATTTTGCAAGCGATGAAAAGTGCCGGAGCCATTGCAGTTGATTTGGAGGTAATCTGATGGAGATATCAAACGTACCGTATCAAAAGAGTGTTCCGACTGTCGGAGCCAAAGAGGGAGATAAAGCGCTTCGTGAAAAAACCGATCAGTTTGAAGCGATTATCGTCAAGATGATGCTGGATGAAGCGATGAAAGAGGAAAAAAATCTTTTTAGCAGCGTGAACGATCCGGGAGATAAGATTTTCAAATCCATGTATCGTGAAGAGCTTTCCAACGCCAGTGCGGGGGGGTTCGGATTTTCACAAATGCTCTTTGAAAACCTGAGCCAAAAAGGGATAGAACGTTAAATTTATGGGAGTTTTTGCCGATATGGTTACTAGACATCATAAGCGGATAATAAGGATTCACCATGATCGCAAGTGTGAACAATCCCCTTTCCAGAGGGGTATATCAAGAAGTTTCAATCAAAAATAAAGAGCAGAATAAAGCTGCTCAACCGATAATGAAACAAGGTGACACAAGCCGAATCGAAGAGCTGAAAGCGTCTTTCGAAAAAGGGGAATACCGTGTCGATATTGAATCGTTGGCCAAGCGTATTGCGCAGGAGCTGACGTAAAATTTAGCAGGAGTTTATGATGTTGTCCTATCAATTGCAAAGCGCTATCAAAGATCTTGATATACTGATCTCTTTATCGCGCGAAGACATCGAAGACATAAAAGAGGCAAAACACAACTCACAGTTCGATCGTCTTTCCATCAAAGAGGAAAAAATTAAAAGTTTTGAACAAAAAAAAGCGATGATCGATCATGAGATTTCAAAACTGATGACCTCCAACAGTGACAAAAGCCTTTCCGAACTTTTAGACAGTGAACAACATCAACAGCTAGACAGCCTTAAAACCCATCTCTCGATCCTCCGTGAAGTGAACCAGCAATACGCCAAAATGGTTCTGAGTGTCGGATCGTTTTATAATACCCTCTTGGAACGTATCGTACCGACACAAATGCAGGGTTATCAAAAAGTGGCATCGTCATCCGCCTCATTTTTGGAAGTGCGAGCATAACATGGCATCGATTTTTAATGCACTCCATATCGGGTACAGCGGTTTAAATGCCGCACAAGTCGGTATTGATACGACGGGACATAATATTTCCAATGCGGAAACCGAAGGGTATACCCGACAGCGCGTCGTGACGGCTGCCGCTTACCCTTTGGGGGTTGATCCCGGGCAGCGCGGAAGCGGGACGCAGATTACCGAAATCGTACGTGTTTTCGACAAATTTGTGAACGATCGTTATACCTCTGCCGCGCAGAACAAAGAGTATTCCGACACGTTGAAAAAAAATCTTGAAGAACTCTCCACCTATTTTCCGGAAGTGGACGGCACCGGTATCAAAAACGATTTGCAAAACTATTTTGATGGGTGGCAAACCCTTGCGAGCAATCCCTCCAATACGGCGGTGAAAGTTGCGTTAGCCGAACAAGCTCAGACCCTTGCCGGTCATATCGGTCAGACCCGTACCCAAATTACAGCGCTGCAAAGTTCTTTGAACGATCAGATTGCGGTTGACGTAAACGAAGTGAACCGGATCGGCGAACAGATTGCGGGGCTGAATAAATCAATCTATCAGGCAGAATCGTCCGGTACAAGTAATGCGAACGATTTGCGTGATCAACGCAATCAGTTGGAAATGACGATGTCAAAATTGATCGGTTCCAAAGCTTTCGCCGATAAATTGCAGGCAAATGCCCCGGTTGACACCAATATTACGACCGATAAGGGTAATTATACGGTGAATGTCGGAGGATTTAACATTATTGACGGGACGAGTTTCCATCCGATCGGTATGGATGCAACGGGAAATAAAAACGGCTACAATGATTTGTATTACGAACGTCAGGATGGGGTTAAAATCCCTTTTACCTCCAGTGTTACGGGGGGAAAAATCGGCGCGTTATTGGAACTGAGAGGTTCTAAAATCGATTCGGCCGGAAATTTTGAAAACGGTTTTTTGCAAGAGACGCTCAATAATCTGGATACTTTCGCAAAAGGGTTGATCCAATCGACCAATAACCTGTATGCGCAGAGTGCGACCGATACGATGAACTCCAATCCGTTGTCTTTTAGTGACGCGCAACCTTTGCTAAGCAGCGGAGAGAATTTTAAAGCGGGTACGTTTGACGTCGTAGCGTATGACATTAACGGAAAAGAGATAGCGAGACGCTCGATTACGATGAATGCCGCTACGGTAATGGACAATGCCTCCGCAACCAATCTTCTTTCGGACGGGATTACCCGCAACAGCATTGTTGAGCAGCTCAAAGCGATGAAAGACGACAATAACGATTACAACGGACTCAACGATATAGCGAATATGATCAACAGCGTCTATATCCCCTCTTCCAAAACGTTAAGTCTGGATGTTTCAAAGAGTTTCGCGTCTGAGGGGGTTACGTTTGCCCTAGAGGATAGAGGGACCAATTTTGCCGGTGTGACCGGAATGAGCCGTTTTTTTGACGGAAATGACGCACAGTCCATAGCGCTTAATAGTACGTTGCGAAGCGATCCGACGTTGATTAAAGGGTCTAAACCACCGGTCAACGGCGATAACCAAATGGCCATGGATATGGGGGAGTTGCAGTTCACGAAAATTGATTTTGTGAACGGTTCTCTCCATTCCAATGAGACCGTCTACGGTTATTTTGATTCGCTTGTCACCAAAGTCGGAACAAAAACCAACTCCGTTATTCAGAACAACCAATCGGTAACCGCACAGTTTAATGCGATTAAGCAGGAGCAAGACTCCATCGGAAAAGTGGCATTGGACGAAGAGATGGCCAATTTGATTCGCTACCAAACCTCTTACGGCGCTGCTGCCAAGGTGATTACGACGATCGATCAGATGATGACGACCCTTTTAGGGATTAAAAGCTGATGCTCTATGTTAGTGTTGCCTCGCTGATAGGGGTGATTCTCTTTTCGTTTTTGCTCCCCTTGATCCACACGATCGATCCGTTATATTTGGATACGCATGCTATTTTACTTCCCCCTTCGCCGTCTCACTGGTTCGGTACCGATCGGCTGGGACGAGACCTTTTCGCCCGCTTGATGGCCGGCGGACAGGTCTCGCTGATGATAGGATTTACCAGTGCACTGATAGCGACGTTGATCGGATTGCTCTACGGTGTGAGTGCGGCATTGCTGCGCGGCGGATACGATAAGCTTTTTATCGTCGTTGTAGATCTTTTTTTAACGTTTCCTACCCTCTTTTTGCTTTTAACCTTGGTGAGTTACGTAAACGCATCGATTTGGGTATTGATTTTGATTATTTCACTAACAGGGTGGATGGGGACGGCACGCCTGATACGTTCGGAGAGCTTTGCCGTTAGCGCCAAACCTTATATCCGGATCCTCCATATTGCCCGGGTACCGACGTTGAAAATCATCCTGAAATACTATGCCCCTTTATTGGGTCCGATTACGTTGGTGAGTTTTACGTTCGGAGTCGGGGGGGCGATTTTGGCGGAATCGGGGCTCTCTTTTTTGGGTCTGGGGATCACCGCACCCGCGATGAGCTGGGGAAGTATCCTCAGCGGCGGAAAAGAGGTGATTGATATCGCATGGTGGGTGAGTTTTTTCCCGGGGCTAATGATCTTTATCGTTACCTTTTCGCTGATCAATATCTCTAACCGCTTGCAGGAGCGTTTTAACCAAAAAGAGGTGCGTTAAACGAAAAAATTCTAGGGGACTATCCTTGCGATTTCAAGGAGACTGTCCGGGAATGAAAATCGATTTTCCCGCAGCGCTTTGGCATTGATTAGGATAATCGGGGTTCGCTCCATTTGGATTGAGAGAAGGATGCCGTTCTCTTTGAGTTGATCCGCATCGTAAAGGGCGGTAACCGCACCGGACGTATGGAGCTTTTTAAGTTGCGAAGGGTTCCCTTTCAGCGCATAGATGAAATGATACGCTCCTGTCCCCTCCAGCTTATCAAAAGAGAGGGCGGTTAGGGCAATCGGATGAGCGTTGAGGCGCCCGTTGAATTTGGTACTTAGAATTTTGGTGCAGGTTGCGGCGGCCTCTTCGTCTCCACGGTCGTACGCAATCAGAATTTTGACGGGTGCATTGCTTTGGCTGAAAACGATATTTTTTTCAAGCATAGCAATTTTGGGAAGCAGCGTAAGCTGGGTTTCCAAAAGGAAAGGGTCGTAGGATGCACTCCATACGGCCGCATTTAGGATAAGAAGGATAAAGATTCGTTTCAAAACGTACCTCTTACGGTAACCAAAAATGTACGCCCCGGAGCCGGGTAGTCATCGTTATACGTTCCGGCAGGGCTCGGATAGCGCTGAGACGCATCAAAAATATTTTTTACGCTCAATTGAATCTCACTGTGCAGGGACGGCAGTTTGTACCCGATCGTGGCATCAACCGTTTTGATTTCTTTTAACGTTTCGCGCGGATCGTTTTGGAATCGGGGAGTATTGCTTTGCCATTGTCCGGCAAGCGAACCGTACCAAGAGGTGTCCAGATCGTAGCTAATGTACCCTCGGGCCATATTTTGGGGAGTGGAGAGGGGGATGCCGTTGCCGTCTTTGGTTAAAAGATGGGTATATGCAGCATAAAAGGAGAAGGTGCTATACCGTTTGCGCCATTCGGTTTCAACCCCCTGAATGGTGCTTTTCGATCCGTTGACATACTCATAGCGCGCCAGAGAGGTATTGTACTTTAGGTAGATCTGGTCGTCATTGCGAAGGTCAAAAAGATTGAAAGAGAGGGTGTGATCGATTCCGAAATTGTGGATGAGCTGGGTCTCGAAAGCCCAGACGCTCTCTGCCCGCAGATCGGGATTTCCCCAGCGCGCTTTGTTGTTTAGGGTGAACATCTCCTGCCAGGAGGGGTTACGGTGGGCATGTGAGATCGAGAATTTGATTAAATTTGCAGGATCGAGGGTATAAACCGCAGCGATACGGGGGTCCAGTTGCGGTGTCAAGCCGTTGCGCCGATCAAGTGTCAGCGAGGCGTAGGTGCTCAAAGAAGGGGTCACCACCCGTTCAAAAGTGAGGTAGGTGCTTAAATCGATGATCGATCCGTTGGGATTGAAAAAAGGGAGTGTTTGCGAATAATCACTCATTCCCGTTCCGCTGTCGCGATTGGTCGTCATGGTTTTTTCCGATAAAACACTACTGTGCGATTTCATGATACCGAACGTTACGTCGGTGCCGTAGAGGGTTCCGGTGAGGGTGTTACTGACACGGTACGTTCGGATAAAGGCTTCGTGGACTCCGTAAAATCCGTTTGGATAGGTAACCATGGTCGGCGGCGGGGTCAGTGAGGGGAAAACGAGCCCCGGGGGTGCTAAAAGGGCATGACTTGTAAAACTGTCTTCGATCATGGATCCCTGAAGCTTTCCGGTGAAATTGCCCACTTTATAGTGGGTACCGGCGTGCAGCTGCCACTGATCGACGTTGTAGTGGTCCCCTTCGCTTGCAAGGGCGTAATTGATCCCTCCTCCCGCGCCGTGCCGATAGGTGGAGAATCGTCCATTTGCGAAAAAAGCCCCTTTCGATAGCGATGCCGAGAGCATCGTTGCATCGGTTTGAAGGGGGGCATCTCCCGATCGGGAGAGGGGGGCATTGAGCGCTCCGAAAAGATTGTTTGAAAGGCCGTCCGGACCGTAAGGGAGGGAGAGATTGTCGCGAACCGTATAGACATCGGCGGAAAACGAGAGGTCCCCGTGCGATTGGGCATACGATCCCCCCATAGTGCGGGTACTGTTGCCACCGGCTGAAGCAAACCAGCGCAGTGGAGAGCCGGAGGAGGGTTCTGCTTTGTAGGTGGTTACGATGATGGATCCGGCATATCCCGAGTATCCGTCGCTGTAGCTGCCGGGACCGTGAACGATTTCAAGCCGTTTGATCATATCGATCGGCATGCTCAGATAGGCGGTATATCCGTCAAAAAAGAGGTCGTTGACTTCGACACCGTCAACAATCAGTTTGCTCTGGCCGTAGGCGACGGGATTGGATCCTCGAAATACCGGATTAAAGAGGGAAAGGTTGTCGCTGGCGATGTTGACTCCGGCAACAAGGGTCAGGGCATCATTGAGGGAGGAGGCACCGGCGTGGGCAAGCTCATTCCCCTCAAAGAGGGTCATGATATAGGGAAGATAGTCGATATTTGCCCGCTGATTTTTGGCCGATTGCGTGAGGGATGCCATATCCTCTATAAGCTCTTGCAACGGCTGCGTCGTAGCACCGTCGGCCCAGCAAAACAGCGGAATAAGAAGGAGTGGGATAAAAGGGGGTTTCATCGGTTTTGCTTTTGAAGTGAAGCAAGATAATCGGTTTTCAGAATAACGGGATAGCGGTCCGGCCCTATATGGTGCTGCAAAGGGCCGATCGGCTGATACGGGAGGTTGGCATAATGGAGCAGTTTTAAAAAGGCAGGTTCAACCGAGCCGATACACTGGGTGATTCCATGCTCTGCTGAGAGCTGATCAATCTTTTTTTGCATGAGCTGAAGCACCTTTACCGATTTTTTGAATTTCCTATGGCCGGCGGCAATCATGATCCGTGAAATTTCGGCTGTGGGGTAATCACGCCGAAAGATCGGGGAATCGATGATCATTCGATTGAGTGTCGGCAAACCCAACGGTTCATTGGGGAGGATAAGCCGGCAAGATGCGATGAGGTCATCATCTTCCCAGACCCCCAGCAAAAGGGAATATTCATCATACTGATCGTACTCCAGCTCTCTATTCTCTTCCACCGGCGGTAAAAAATTAAATTCTTCGACAAACACCTCATACCGTTGCCGTAATATGGAGGTCCGTTCGTATTCTGACGTTGCCGTTTTGCATTCCACTGTTGACCCTTTTATTGGTGTATTGAAAAATAATCAAAATAGAGTTAACCACAGCTGAAAACAAGAGTGCACCGTACAATGAGATAGATTTTACAATAAAAAGAGATAATTTATTGATAAAATAGATCGGATTGTGTTGAATCTGCTATACAATAGTATAGGGATTAGAGGTAAGAGTAGTTTTATGATAATTAATAATAAAATGTGATAAATTTATTGCATGATATGCAAGGTAGATAAATATGCATCTCTCCAGTTCCCGCCTCTCCTACAAAATCGTGGGTTCGCTTATCCTCATTTTTGCACTCCTGATTGTAACGGTTGGGGGAGTGGTAAAGATGGTCTTTGAAAATACGACGTTGGCGTCGGAAAAACAAAAAGCGGATTTACTGCTCCAAACGATTGAAAAACCGCTGCAGATTGCACTCTATTTAAAATTATACGACCAGATCTCCAAAAAAGTCTCTCCGGTCATCTCTCTTTCGGATGTATCAGAACTTTCGGTCGACGATTCCGATTCGAAACGATTGTACCTCTATCGCAATCCCCAAAAAGAGGTGCAATCCGAACATACCGCTGTGCGTGTTACCCATGCCATTAAAGATCCTACGAGCGGACAGTTGATAGGATCGATCACGTTAGGGTACAGTGATCGGGCATACAATGAGACACGTCAATCGATGCAAAAAATCCTTTACAGCGTCATTATCAGTATCACCCTTTTGTTTTTTGCCGCCGTGTGGTGGGTCCGCCATCTTCTATCGCCGTTGACGAAGATAGCCCAAAAAGTACGCTATTACAAGCCGGGTGACCGAATGGCGTTTGAAGAGGACGGCAGCGTGGAGATTGAACAAATCGTTAACGCATTTAATGCGATGCAAGAGACAACCTATAGCTATCTCGAACAGATGCAGGAGATGAACGCCTCCCTTGAGATTGCGGTGAGTGAAAAAACCCGGCAATTGGAAGATCAGTATTATCTTGACCGGTTAACCGGATTGCCCAATCGGTACCGATTGCAAGAGAAACTGATACGGGGTGAGGTTACGGCTCTGGCCATTGTCAATGTGGATGATTTTAAAGAAGTGAATGATTTTTTCGGGATTGCAATCGGGGATGAAATACTCGTTCAGATCGGTTCATGGCTCAATGAACTCTCCGGCTCATGCTACCGATTGGGGAGTGATGAGTTTGCTTTGACGTTTAGTAATACCTTAACTCAGGTTGATTTGGAACACCGGTTAGGGACGCTGGTTAAATTACTGGATGAAAAAACGTTTAAAGTCAAAGGGGAGAGTTTAACGATAGGGGTCACGATCGGTGTCGCCATCGGAAATGAAAAAGTGCTGACGCGGGCCGATATCGCTTTGCATTATGCGAAAGAGAACAAAAAACAGATTTGGTTTTATAATCAGGATGAAGGGGTGGAAGAGCAATACCGCTCCAACCTCACGATGGCCTCCATTATCCGTAAAGCCCTTTTTGAAGACCGTATTATCTGCTATTATCAGCCGATTATCGATATTAAAACGGGAGCTACCGTAAAATACGAGACGCTTGCGCGGATGATTGACGAAGCGGGTAAAATTGTACCGCCGATTGATTTTTTACCCATTGCCAAAAAAACGAAGATTTATCCTCAGATCACCCTTGAGGTGATCTATCAGGCGTGTACCCTTTTTGCAAAACGGGAGGAAGAGTTTTCGATCAATCTTTCAGACAGCGATATCCGTAATCCCCATACCGTGACGGAGATCATTAAAACCGTTATCGAAACGGGTACCGGTTCGCGGGTCGTATTTGAGATTCTGGAATCGGAAGGGATCGAGAGTTACGATGAGGTGGTAGAGTTTATCGGCAAAGTCAAAGCATTGGGGGCAAAAATAGCCATTGATGATTTCGGGACCGGTTATTCCAATTTTGAAAATATCCTCAAGTTAAGTGTTGATTATATTAAAATCGACGGCTCTTTAATACGGGGGATCGCAACGAATCAACGTCACCATATTATTGTTGAAACGATTGTCGACTTCGCTCAGAAGATCGGCGCAAAAACGATCGCGGAATTTGTAACGGATAAGGATGTTTATGCCGTTATCAAAGAGCTTGGGGTCGATTATTCGCAAGGGTATTTTACCGGAAAACCGATACCGTTGTCGTAAGCGACCGCAAGAGGTCGAACTTAACGGTTTTGACGCTGCTCAAGAAGGGCTTGCGCGTTTAAAAGTGCATCAGGGAACGGAAGATCGACATCGTCGCAGGGCGTTTGCAGGCATTCGGAACATCCTCTCCCCGCATCGGTATATTTGCGTATCGCTTCGGCATCATTGCCGACAGTTTGCATCGCCTCGACAATATCATCGAGGGTGACATTTTGACAGGCGCACACTTTCATTGCAGGATGTGTCCCACAAATTTCGACATATTGCCCAAAATTTTACCGCCACGGCGAAAACCCAATCCGCAGGCTTCATAGGCAAAAAATACACCGGCTTGATAAACGTTGCCACGGGTATCTTTGGGAAGCTCAACGTACTCTTGATAGACCGGTTTGAAATTGCCGTAGGGACCGTCATTGGATTCGATAACGTTTCCTGACGCGTCAAGGATCCGTATATTGGCCCCTTCGCGACCAAACATCCGTTTCTCAACACAAGAGAGCCCTTTTAAAGGTTCAAATGAGGTTTTAAGAAGGTAGGGGGAATCGGGAAAAAGATCGCATAAAATTTTCAGCATCCCTTTGGATTGGAACAAAAGGGTATAGGCGGGATTGAGCAGTATCGCTTTTTGGTTCGCCATAATCGTCCCCAGCTGTGTAGCAAGTTCCGGTTCATCGATGGCAATATCTTCCCACGGGAAGAGTTTGAACCAATATTCGTACGGATTTTCGGCACTGTCATAAATCCCCTCATCGTCGAATTTGACGCCGCCAAGCGGTTCAAATCCGGTCTCAAAGCCTGCATCGATCGCCATTTGCTGCAAAAGCCTGACCGTTTGCTCCTCTTCGATATTACCGCTCATCGAGCTGAAAAGAATTTTCCACCCCTCATAATAGCGCTCAAAATCGGCCGGGTCATCAAACAGTGTGACAAGGCGGCGGAAATTATCGCTGATGGCTTGATAGACATTATTGAATTGACGCTCCTCGTCCATCCCGTTATGTTTCAACAACGCCCATTGCAAAATAGCGGTTTCGAAAAGGGCTGTGGGGGTATCGGCATTGAATTCAATCAGTTTGATCGGCTTTCCGTCAATTCCGCCCGCCAGATCAAAGCGGCCGTAAAGGTGCCAATGGACGTCATTTTCCCAACTTTTTTTGATTGGATCGATCAGGTTAAAAGGGATCCCGATCTCAAAAAAAAGGTTGTTGTCGATGACGTGCTGCGCGCACGTTGCGTACATGTCGTACAATTCATTGACCGCTTCGTAATAGGCTTCGGCTTCACTATCGGTGACGACTACGAGTTCATCGGCGATGTATTTGCTTTGGTCATTGTCCGTATGCCATTGGAAGCCGATTTGCTCCAAAACGGTGTCGTTAATGGGTTTGACGGGTTGCAGGGTTACCATCATCAGCCTCCGTAACTGCTAGATGAGGTGGTAGAGCTGGTACTTTTACTTCCGAAAAAGCTTTTTTTCTGAGGGGACGACGTTGCGCTCCCTCCGGTGGCCCCGGAGGCGGATTTATGATAGGCCGAGCGGTTGGAGACGTCTTGATGCCTTTGAACATTTTTGTTGTTCATCAACGCATTTCCGATCATGTTCCCCAACAATGCACCTCCGGCTGCGGCAAGGATCGTACCGGCCAACCCCATCCCCTCACCCTGAGGTTCGGCGTTAAGTTCCGATTTCCCCTCTTCCATTTTTTTGTATTCCTGATCGGCAAGCTCTTTCATCTCCGCTTCCGAGAGGATCCGTTCATGGACGGTACCGTTCTCATCTTTTTCACGGATAATGGCACGGCTTGGGCCGGTGGTCGGCATCTCTTCGACAACGACGTATTTGCCGCCGGAGAGCTGCTCAACAACGATAAATTTGTTTTGCCCTTCGGCTGCTTGGGTTTGCTCTTGTTCCTGTGTCCCCTGGCAACCGCCGAGAGCACCCATTATCACAAGCCCCATCGAACCTAGAGCGACGGTATTGGTACTAAAAATATGTTTCATAAAAATTCCTTGCAGTAATATTAACGTATTTTTTGGAAACGGCGATGCCCCAATTTGAAAATGCGTGAGGGGGAGAGTTCACAGAGGCCGCGATCGTCTTCAACAATCCAATCGGCATTCTGAACACAAAAAAGGTTTTCATACGACCCTCCGCTTGGATTGGCGGAGGTGGAGTAAAACCACCCGTGCCGGGCAATCAAGGAGGCATGCGAAGGATCACTGACGTAACGGAAAGCCTGATTTTTAACGACAAAAGTCGTTTTTTTTGCCCGTCGTACCCAGTTTTTATAGCGGTTCGGAATACGGGTGTG
This sequence comes from Sulfuricurvum sp., assembly GCF_023229695.1. Taxonomy (GTDB): domain Bacteria; phylum Campylobacterota; class Campylobacteria; order Campylobacterales; family Sulfurimonadaceae; genus Sulfuricurvum. Next base: position 37,548 of record NZ_JALNYS010000013.1, on the reverse strand, counting down.
TTCTTTGAGCGTTTTGAAATCGGAGAAAACTTTGAGAAACGGTTTGGCGCAATCGCGCATTTTTATCTCACCCAGACGCAGCGGATCTTGGGAGAGAAATCCAACCGTAGTATCGGTTTGTGCGAGAAGAACTTTCATGGTTAGGAAAGAAGGTAATCTTGCAGAGCCTGCGGTGCCATCCAGGTGTCGTCTTGCATGTGTGTCATCGCTTCGATCGCGGCACGTGCGGCACTGAGAGTAGTGAAATAGGGGATACCCATGCGTAATACGATTTGGCGAATCTGTTCCGCATCTTTTTTCGAGGTGGTATTATCAGAGGTGTTGATGGCCAGAGATATTTCACCGTTTTTCATAACGTCTTCGATATTCGGACGCCCTTCAGAGATTTTGAGAACGGCTTCACACGGAATCCCTGCCGCTTCGATCACTTTTTGGGTGCCTCGGGTAGCGACGAGTTTGAACCCTTGTGTGTGCAGACCGCGTGCGATTTCTGCTGCATGGGCTTTGTCAAGTTCGATAAAAGAGAGGAAGCAGGTTCCCGATGTCGGGATTTTATTCCCTGCCGCAAGCTGGCTTTTTGCGAAGCTGACGCCGAAGTTGGCGCTGATCCCCATCACTTCACCCGTAGATTTCATCTCAGGTGAAAGGACCAGATCGGCACCGTAGAGTTTATTGAACGGAAATACCGCCTCTTTGATCGCGACGTGTCCCTTCAGGCGTGGCTTAAGCAAGCCGTTCTCTTCCATTACGATGTTGTAATGGTCGTAAAATGCCAGAGCGCTGCGCAGTGTCTCGCCCACCATGACGCGGGTGGCGACTTTGGCCAGCGGCATACCGGTCGCTTTGGAGACGAAGGGGACGGTACGCGAAGCACGCGGATTGACTTCGATCAAATAGACTTCATTTTGATAAATGGCGTATTGGATATTGAGCAATCCGATAACACCCAGACCCAGTGCGATTTTTTTGGTTTGCTGTTCAACCTGCGCTTGAAGCTCCGGGCTGAGACTGACCGGTGGAAGCGAACAGGCGCTGTCGCCGGAGTGGATCCCGGCTTCTTCGATGTGCTGCATAACCGACCCGATGTAGACTTCGGTTCCGTCCGAAATGGCATCGACGTCAAGCTCTACGGCCTGATCGAGGAATTTATCGACGAGGACCGGAGAGTCGTTACTGACCGAGACGGCGACATCCATATAGGTGCGAAGCTCATCTTCGTTGTAAACGATACGCATCGCCCGTCCGCCGAGGACGTAGGAGGGGCGTACCAGTACCGGATAGCCGAGTTTTTCAGCGATCTCGAATGCCCCTTCTTTGGTCATCGAAAGACCGTTTTCCGGCTGTTTGAGCCCCTGCTCGACGACAAACGCCGAGAATTTTTCGCGGTTTTCGGCCAGGTCGATCACCTCTGCCGAGGTTCCGGCGATTTTAGCACCGATATTGTGGAGACCGTTGGCCAATTTGAGAGGTGTTTGCCCTCCGAAATGGACGATAATGCCATCAGGCTGTTCGGCTTCGACGATGGAGCGGACGTGTTCGAAATCGATCGGTTCGAAATAGAGGACGTCGGAGGTGTCGTAGTCGGTCGAGACCGTTTCGGGATTACAGTTGACCATGATGGTCTCGATCCCCATCTCTTTGAGAGCGAACGAGGCATGGACACAGCAGTAGTCGAATTCGATCCCCTGACCGATCCGGTTTGGCCCTCCGCCGAGGATCATCACTTTTTTCTTGTCGCTTTGGCGTGGCTCCTGAAGCCCGAGACGGGTGATGTTGGTCGTGGAGTAGAGATACGGTGTCAATGAACCGAATTCGGCCGCACAGGTATCGACTTCGTTGTATTCAAATGCGATTCCCAACGCCTTGCGTGCGTCATAGACGTCATTCTCTTTTGCGCTGCCGCCGTTTTGGGTGATAAGGCGAGCAATATTTTTATCCGAGAACCCTTCTGTTTTGAGGCGGCGCAGCTGCACTTCATCGCTCAATGTCGCTGTATTAATCAAAGGCTCCTGCGCTACTATCTCTTCGATTTGGGTTAAGAACCACGGATCGATTTTCGAGAGTTCAAAAATATCTTCGCGGCTTAGCCCCATGCGGAATCCTTGGGCAACGTAGAGTATCCGCTCGGCGTTCGGACGGCGGATTTCGTGTTTGACGAACTCCAGATCGCCGTCGATTCTGTCGAAACCGCTCAGACCTGTTTCCAAAGAACAAAGGGCTTTTTGAACCGATTCTTTGAAGGTACGGCCGATCGCCATCGCTTCTCCGACCGATTTCATACTGGTGGTAAGGGTAGATTCGGCTTCGGGGAATTTTTCAAACGTAAAGCGGGGAACTTTGGTCACGATGTAGTCGATGACCGGTTCAAACGCTGCGGGGGTGCCGGTGATGTCGTTGGTGATCTCATCGAGGGTAAATCCGACGGCAAGGAGGGTGGCGACTTTGGCGATCGGATATCCGGTCGCTTTGGACGCGAGGGCGGAGGAGCGCGATACGCGCGGGTTCATCTCGATAACAATCATACGTCCGGTTACCGGATTAACCGAAAATTGGACGTTCGATCCCCCCGTGTCGACGCCGATTTCGCGTAAAATAGCAAACGACGCGTCACGCATCCGCTGATACTCTTTGTCGGTCAGGGTCAGGGCAGGGGCGATAGTGATGGAATCTCCCGTATGGACCCCCATCGGATCGAAGTTTTCGATGGAGCAGACGATGATGCAGTTGTCGTTGCGGTCACGAATAACTTCCATTTCGTACTCTTTCCACCCCAGAAGGGACTCTTCGATCAGAATTTCGGTGATCGGAGACTCGTCCAGTCCGCGTTGAGCCAGAAGCTTGAATTCGTCGATGTTGTAGGCGACACCGCTGCCTCCGCCGGCAAGGGTATAGGAGGCGCGGATGATGATCGGAAAGCCGATCGCTTCGGCTGCTGCCATCGCTTCTTCCATGTTGTAGGCGTAGCGGGAGATCGGAAGGTCCATACCGATTTTGAGCATACACTCTTTAAATGCCTGACGGTCTTCCCCTTTTTTGATCGCGCTTGGGTTCGCACCAAGAAATTCAACCCCTTCCAGTAATCCCAATTCGTGCATTTTCATCGCGGCATTCAGAGCGGTTTGCCCCCCCATGGTAGGGAGGATGGCATCCACGTTCTCTTTTTTAATGATTTCGGCAATAATCTCAGGTTTGATGGGTTCGATGTAGGTACGATCGGCAAATTCGGGGTCAGTCATAATCGTCGCCGGATTTGAGTTGATCAAAACGACTCGATATCCCAACTCTTTAAGCGTTTTGACCGCTTGTGTTCCGGAGTAGTCAAATTCGCAGGCCTGACCGATGACGATCGGGCCCGATCCGATGAGTAATATCGTTTTGATGTCTTCGCGTTTTGGCATTGTGACCCTTCTTACAAAAATTTTATTATTATAGTCGAAAGGCACTTAAAATCCGATTATCTCACCTCTTTGATGAGATGAAAGTAAGTAGGATTCTTTCCGTAAAAGTAGGGTTCGATAACAGCGCTTTGATACCCTTGTGCCCGTGAAATAGAAATAACTTTACCCACTTTGAGACCGGATAGAAAAATTTGATCCAGACCGGATGTGAGCACTTCGTCGCCTACCGAAATAGGGATCCATGTCGGAATAAATTCGACGATGAGGCGGCGGGTATTGTTTCCGCGCACAATGCCCGGAGCCATAGAGCTGCCGACATTGACGGCATAGGAACTTTTAATGTCACCGTTGAGCAGGGCCATCGGGCGGTTCTCTTTTGCGACAACGATTCCGGCGGTATAGCCGCGATAAAGGAGGCCGTAGACCCGTTTCGGATCAAACCTCTCCATCTCGATCCAGAGTTTGTGGGGGTCGCCGAAACGGACGTACGAGAGGGCCCGGACAAGGTCGATACGCGGACGTGTCGTCAAAGTGCTGTTCTCTTCACGAAGCAGATTATGGTACTCGTCGGCAATTTGGTGAAGGGATAACAACTCTTTTTCATAGTAACGGGTCTTATTTCGAAGCTCGATGATTTGGGATCGTTGATTAAAATGTTCTTCAACCGTGTTGCGTATCGATTCGGTTCCGTTAAGATAAGAGGATTTTAGAATATGGGTGACGTAAAGGATGGGTGACTGTAAAAAGTTGGTAAAATAGAGTGCTCCTCCCACGCTAAGCGCGAGAAAGATCAGGAGAAGAAATTTGCTTTTATTCATTATCGAAAAGTTCGTGGAGCTGATCAATTTCCTCTAATGCAATGCCGGTTCCACGTGCTACGCACAAGAGCGGTTCATCCGCAACGTAGACCGGAATTTTAACAATTTCGGAGAGGTATTTGTCCAGCTGGCGGATCAATGCACCGCCGCCGGTGAGGATAACGCCGTTGTTGACGATATCTCCTGCCAGATCGGGCGGCATATTTTCAAGAACGTCCCGAAGGGCTTCGAGGATCTCTTTGAGGGGATCGCGCATCGCTTCACGGGCATCTTCACTGCTGAGTTCGATTGAGGTCAAAAGACCCTCTACCTGGTCGCGCCCGTTGATAATCATTTTAAGCTCTTGAGCAAGCGGCATAGCGGTACCGATATTGATCTTGATGTCTTCGGCGATCCGCTCCCCGATCAGGAGATTGTATTTGCGTTTGACGTAATCCATGATGGCGCGGTCAATTTTATCACCGGCTACGCGGATAGAACGGCACAATACCAATCCGCCCAGTGAAATGACGCCGATTTCGGTCGTACCGCCGCCGATATCGACGATGATGTTCCCTTTGGGCTCACGGATATCGATCCCCGCACCGATGGCGGCGGCCATCGGCTCATCGATCAGATACACTTCGCGCGCTCCGGCGCTCATCGCCGATTCGCGGACCGCTTTGCGTTCGACTTGCGTTAAGCCATAGGGGATACAGATGATGATACGCGGGCTGATGAGACTGGTACGCCCGTGGGCTTTTTCGATAAAGCGGCGGATCATTTTTTCGGTCATATCGAAATCGGCAATCACCCCGTCTTTCATCGGGCGGATCGCTTTAATGTTTCCCGGCGTTTTACCGACCATCTCTTTGGCTTCGCGTCCTACCGCCAGAACCCGCTGTTGTCCGTACTTTTCCGTTTTGACGGCGACAACCGAAGGTTCATTGATGATGATCCCTTTTCCTTTGGCAATGACAATCGTGTTTGCCGTCCCTAAATCGATGGAGAGGTCATTGGAGAACATACCGATAAGTTTATTAAATAGCATTTTGTCTCCTATGCACTTTTTTGGTTGGTTTTTTTGATATAAACAGGTTTCGCACCCTCTTCGACCATCTCTTTGGTAATGACCACTTCATAGCCGCTGTATTCAGGGAGTTCATACATGGTTTCGCCCATGATCTCTTCGAGAATAGCGCGCAGTCCGCGTGCTCCGGTTTTGCGTGCCAGTGCTTTGGCGGCTATCGCATTTAGGGCCTCTTTTTCAAAGGTAAGCTCGACATCGTCGATGGCAAAAAGTTTCGTATATTGTTTGACGAGGGAGTTTTTAGGTTCGGTAAGGATCTGAACCATCTCCTCTTCGGTAATTTTGTTTAACGATGCAATGATCGGGAGACGTCCGATCAGTTCAGGAATTAAACCGTAACTGACCAGATCGTCCGGCTCAATATTTTCGAAGCTGTCATCGATGTCGGAAGCATTGCGTTTGTCGTGGCCGAACCCCATGATGTTTTGCCCTTTTTTACGTTCGAGGATTTGCCCTAGGCCGTCAAAAGCACCGCCGCAGATGAAAAGGATACCGGAGGTATCGATCTGGATGAAATCCTGATTCGGGTGCTTGCGTCCCCCCTTGGGCGGGATGTTGACGACGGCGCCTTCGATGATCTTGAGCAATGCTTGCTGCACCCCTTCGCCGGAAACGTCGCGGGTAATGGAGCGGTTTTCGCTCATTCGGGAGATTTTGTCAATCTCGTCGATAAAAACGATCCCCTGCTGTGCCCGCTCCACGTCGCCGTCCGCTGCCTGGAGAAGTTTGGTCAGGATGTTTTCGACGTCTTCTCCGACGTATCCCGCTTCGGTGAGACTGGTCGCATCGGCAATCGCGATCGGGACGTTGAGCACACGTGCGATGGTTTGTGCCATAAGGGTTTTACCGCTTCCGGTCGGTCCGATAAGGAGGACGTTGGATTTGGCGATTTCGGTATCGTCATTCACATGAGAGTGCTTGAAAATCCGTTTGTAATGGTTATAGACCGCAACCGAAAGAAGTTTGCGCGCACGAGACTGCCCGATGATGTATTGTCCTAAAAAGGCGTTTAACTCTTTTGGAATGACCAGTTCTGCATTGACATGCGTGGTTGTTTTGGGCTCTAAATCGTTATCGCCAAACATGATTTTATAGGCGGAAAAAACACAGTTTTTACAGATATAAACGCTGTTTCCTGCGATTAGGGGGTTATGGTCGCTCTCTTGTGCTTCGCAAAAGCTGCAATGGCGGTGTATCATGATTGACTCCTCTGAAATGGGATACCCCGTTTGGTATTAATAATAAAGTGAGAGAGATTACGGACATGTTCGCTTGAAGTGCTCTCTAAAAGGGCTGAAGCCGCTTCCTGAAGCGGTTTGCCCGATTCGAAGAGTTCTCGATAAGCGGAGCGCAGAGCATCAATCTCTCCACGTGGAAGATGACGGCGAAGGCCGTTAAGATTGAGACCGCGCAGTATCGCACGGTTCCCTTCCGCAAGGCAATAAGGGGGGATGTCCTGCGAGAGGGCGGATGCGCCGGCGATCATTGCATAATCGCCGATCTTGACAAACTGATGGACGGGGGTCATTCCGCCGATGACGGCGTGATTCCCCATTTCGACATGCCCCGCAAGGGTAGCGGCATTGGCAAGGATACAGTGATCCCCGATGATTACGTCGTGTCCCAAATGGACATACCCCATAAAAAGATTGTGCGATCCAACAACGGTTTTGCCGCCGCCGCCGATGGTTCCCGGATTAAAGAGGGTGAATTCCCGGATTTTGTTATGATCACCGATAATGAGTTCTACCTCTTCGCCCGCATATTTCAAATCCTGCGGGATTGAACCAAGTACGGCATGGGAAAAAATTTCATTGTATTCACCGATCGTTGTATTACCGTAGATACAAGTACTCGCGGCAATTTTTGTCCCTTTTCCGATTTTGGTTTTGGCGGATATGAAACAAAACGGTCCGATTTCAACATCTTCGGCGATAACGGCACCCTCTTCAATAACTGCGAGTGGAGATATTTTGCTCATGCGTCTCCGATCACTTATCGACGATCATGGCTTTGAGTTCGGCTTCAGAGACAAGGGTGTCATCCACGTAGGCTTTGCCTGAGAGTACCCAGATGGCCCCCTTGTGCTTGACAACGCTCATGCGGTATTCAAGTCGGTCACCGGGGCGGACGGGAGCACGGAATTTTGCACCGTCGATGCTCATGAAGTAGACCACTTTGTTTGCAGCCTCTTCTTCGCTCATTTCCATGCTTTTAAACGCTAATACGCCGCCGGCTTGGGCCATCCCTTCCAGAATCATAACCCCCGGATAGATCGGATGTCCCGGAAAGTGTCCCTCGAAAATCTGTTCGCCGATGGTGACGTTTTTATAACCGACAAGCGACGTATTGGGGATAAGATCGGTAATCCGATCAATCAGTAGAAACGGGAAGCGGTGAGGCAAAATTTTTTGAATTTGGACGACATCTAACATGCTATGTATTCACCTTGAGTAAAAAATCCCCCAATTTTACCGCAATTTTTGTTAATTAACGATAATTGGCTTAAATGCCGGTTTTTAGGGCACGTTTTACCAGCAGATTCCCTACTTCAAAACTGGCATCCACAAATTCCAATTCGCTCAGATCTCTCAAATTTTTTCGCTCTTCGGCACTGTCGATTTTGACAATGACATTGGCCTCTTTGTCGTAGTTTAGGACCGCTTCGCTGATGAGCCGTCGGTTTTGCTCACTGCTCATCGTGATAATGACCGCTTTGGCCTCCCTGAGCATCAGCGATTCGAGAACGGGAAGTTTGTTCAGGTGACCGAAATAGGCCATGTAGCCCAGTTTTCTGGCGTGTAAAACGTGTTTCAGGTTGTCGGAGATGATGATGAAATTGGCCCCTTTGCTTTGCAGATTGGCAGCAACAATCTTGCCCAGCATCGCAAATCCGGCGACGATGATGTGATCTTGGCGTCCGATGGGGGTAATGACGTCCGATTCGTAAAACTCTTTTTCAAAATAGGAGGAGAGTTTGTAGATATTTCCGATGATAAAAGGGGTGAGGATCATCGAAATGACGCTGACCAAGATCAAAAAACTCGCCATCTCCGGAGCAATCAGTTTTTCCGAACCGGCCATTGCGAAAACGGCAAACGAAAACTCCCCGATCTGTGCGAGTGCAAGGGCTGTTTTGGCGGAGGTGTTTTTATCGGAGTTACGCCGAATGATGAGATAAATGACAAGCGCTTTAAAAAGCATGGCAAAGAGGAAAACAAACGTGATGATGTGGATGTTTTGGACAAAGTAGAGGATATCGATTTTCGTCCCCACCCCAAAGAAAAAGGCTCCCAAGAGGAGATCTTTGTAGCTGGCGATGTCTGATTCGACTTTGACGTTATAGCGGGTATCGGCGATGATCATTCCGGCGATAAATGCCCCCAGCGAGTAGGTAAATCCCATGCTGTGCGCTAAGAGCGAAGCGCCGATAAGAATGGAGAATACCGAACCCAAAAAGAGCTCTTCTAGCTCCGTTTTGGCTGAAAACTGCAACAGGGCATTGACGATTTTTTCCCCGATCGTAAACATGAATACGACGACGAAAGCGGCGGAGAGGAGTGTTTTTCCGATCACTTCGCCCAATGAGAGGGTATCGTTGGACAAAAAGGTGATGAGGAGCAAAATCGGGATGACGGCAAGATCTTGAAAGATCAAAATCCCCATCGATTTTTGCCCGTAGGGGGTGTGGATATCCTTGGACTCTTTGAGATAGGTGAGGACGATGGCGGTGGATGAGAGGGAAAATGCCAACGCGATGATGAGCGACGTGTTGAAATTGAGATGAAAAAGAAAATAAGAGAGGATAAAGATCACCACGACACTGAAGAGCACCTGCAAGAGGCCGTTGGTAAGGAGGAGCTCTTTCATCTTTTTGATTTTTTCCAGACTCAGTTCCAGCCCGATCGTGAACATCAAAAAGACGATCCCGAACTCCCCGATCAAATCCAGCGAATCGTTCCCCAGACCGTTGAATCCGAAAAGGGTGCTGATGATCGTCCCCGTCGCGATGTAGCCGATGATATGCGAGATGCTGAAACGCTTTAGGATGATGTTGAGAACCGTCGCGATGGCAACGGTGAAAAAAATGGTTAGCAGTAAATTTTCCATACGAAATTATAGTCAACGATCCTGTTTGCCGGTGGCAAACGGGTGGTTAAAAAGTGCTCACCACCTCTTTTTCCTCAAGCACTAAGGAAGGAATTTTGATGTAAAAGGAAGCACCGTTTTGTACATTTTCAAATCCGATGGAGCCGTGTAGATTGTTTTCGACTACGGATTTGCTGAGGTAAAGCCCCAATCCGCTCCCTTCCTGGGCCTCTTTGGTTGAGAAATAGGGTTCAAATATCCGATGTTTGATGGTTTCATCTACGCCGCCGCCGTTATCGATGACTTCTACAACATAGAGTCCATTTTCCTGCACATAGTGGCTTCGTAGCGTAATTTTTGCAGAAGCGACGTGACGATGGACCAAGATGTCTTTGGCATTATTGATCAGATTGATGAGCACCTGTATTACATCTTGCTGTCGTGTATTGATTTGCAGGTGTACGGTGCACTCTTTTTCCAGTGTGATACGATTATTTTCTAGATTTTTTTCAAATAATCGAATCGCATTGCAGATGATCGTGTCAAAATCGATCGTTTCTATGTGGGTCTCTTTTTGAAAGCAACGGCTAAAATCATCGATAATATTGGATAAAAATTGTACCTGTTCCGTCATGGTTTTGATACTCTCTTGTTCTGCCAGTTCCATAAGCTGCAACGTAAGCTCCAAATCACTCAAACACATCTGGATGACCGCAAGAGGTTGACGCCACTGGTGAGCGATCATGCTCAACATTTCCCCTACCGCTGCGAGACGTGATTGTGCCAACAACATTTTTTCTTTCTCGTGCAGCTTGGTTTCGATTTGTCGGTATTTGCTGACGTCTTCACCGATCGCTATCAGGTGTGTAATGGTGTCGTTTGTGTCTTTTACCGGAGAAACCGCCATCCGGATGATATGTTCGGATCCGTCTTTATTGGTTTTTTTTACCTCTCCCACCCACACTTTGTTCTCTGATAGGGTGCTATAAAGCTCTTCAGAGGCGAGCGGATTGAGCCCCATGGTGTTCAGAAGCTCTATATTATGCCCAATGAGCTCCGATTCTTTATATCCGCAACACTCACAAAACGAGGTGTTGACATACTCCACGATCCCGTCTATCTTGCTGATTAAAACGGTATTGCTGGATTGGTCCACCGCTTTTTGGAGTAATATGAGCCTTTGATGCAGCTCTTCGCCGGAGGTGATATCGACCAGATTGACGACATAGAGTGATGTGTCGTGGGCAAAACGGTCGATATGGACATGGAAGACTCGAGGATGCCCCTCTGGATCGTGGATCGTAATTTTGGAGTATACCCCCTGCTGTTTCATCGCAAAAATATGGGATAAACAGCTCTCTCGTTGATCTTCGTTGATGCCGTCCATAAAATAGGAGCACACTCCCCCCTGCTGAACGATCTCTTCGGAAGAGGTGACGTTGAAAAAAGTCAAAAAGGCCTTGTTGCACTCAACAATCCGGGTTTCATCCCCCAGCATTGTCAATGCGGTTTGACTGTTGAGCATTTGCCGGAAAATGTGTTCACGTTCCATTTGCTGGGTCAACTCTTCGTTGAGGGCGGCAATGCGGGTCGTCTGTTTTTTCAGCTGCCGGTACAGCATAAGGATAAATACCGTTGCCGCACTTAAGACAAGGATGAGTATCCCTGCCAAAATAATCTGCACGGCATACTTGTGTATGACTGCCGAAAGGGTGATTTCTGCAGTGTAAGGGGGCATATTTAACGTTTTAAGCAGATCATGCACGGGAGAATAATCCAATGGAATCGTCCAATGGTCTGTACTTGTCCGTTTGGCAACGTCAAGTTCCGGCGTAATACCAAGCAAAGCGATAAGAACCGATTCGGCCAATGTGTCGGACGTATGGGAGAGTTTGGCAAAGGGCCATTCGGGATAGAGTGCGGTAGATACTGCAAACGGGAATTCGGGGTAGTTTTTGGGTGCGATAATACGGACCTGATCCAATCGGATTTTTCCTTCAGCTGCCATCCGTTCGAGGGTATCACTGCGTACCGTTCCCGCATCGACACGCCCTTCCAATACCGCACGTACGACAGCATCGTGAGAATTCAAAAAAAGAAGCTGAGAGAAATCATCCTCGTGTATATCGTGATCAAGCAACTCTTTTTTCGCCATAATCCATCCGCCAAACGATGCCGGATCCACCGCTGCAAAACGTTTGTCTTGAAGATCGTGCAGAGCGTGAATATCGGTATTGGTGTTATGGGTAAAAATCACTCCGCCGAAACGCTGTTGGCCTGATCCGTTATCCGAGTGGTTTTGGAGTGTAGCGATTCGACTGGCACCGTAACGGTACTCAAAGGTAACATACTGAAAGGTATTGGTCAGTACAAAATCGACCGACGCGTACGCCACCGCATCATTGAGATCATTAAAACCAAGCGGTACGATCTCAAAGGTGTAAGCGGGGATCTGCTGATTCAAATACTTGGACAATGGCTGCCACTGCTGCATTGTTTGAGGTATCCCCCGTTTTGCAAGAATACCTATCTTAATGGTCTCTTTGCTTTTTGCGAAGGCATTGACGCCACTGAGGAGTAATCCGATCAATACAATAACGGAAATGAGACTTTTGCGCATCCTTTGAACCCTTGTATCATGATGTGTGATTTGCTACCCTTTTCATGGGATAGGAGTGAGCCCAAATTTACGGACACGCCAATGTGCCGCTCTTTTGCGTGCTTTATGTCATGCTTATCCTATCATAACTCGTTTGAAGAAAGATAATAGGGATATACCCGATCAAGTCGGGAATGAGGGGGATTTTTTAGTGTAGGGTTCATGCTATGGGTGGTTGAGATAAACTATACGCACTATTGACACTAACGTCAATAAGTACTAGAATTTCATCAGATCGTAGGGATGATTACCCTTAGGAGATCTGGTTAAACGGTAGAGTTAGACCACATATATGAGTAGAAACTGGCAAAGCCTCGGGCGGGAAACCGTTCGGGGCTTTTTTCGTTTACGGGTGTAGTTTGCCAAGACAAGGGGAAGTGGGACTCGTATATGTGGAGGTCGCCTATAGAATGGCTACCATTAATTCAAATTTTAGTTGCTGTTATCAGCCTCACTGCACTTTTCTTTAAAGAGGAAATCAAGGAGTGGTTGAGAAATTAAGCGACCTATCTAACTCTGCAAGTCCATAGAACTCATCACTCTGTGGACGAGCTATTCCAAACTCGGTACGATTGTAATGCAAATGTTATTGCTTTGGCTCTTCTAAACTCTTCATCTAAAAATTATTATAACAAAATCAGGCTAATTAAAGAAGAATAAGCTTTTCTCTGACATCGTCATACGTTTTCGTCTCTAAGAGGAGGGTGATTTTAGCCGTTGGTATTTCATCCATGACGATGATCGCCGAGGTGTTGAACGGACTGTTAGTGAGTTGTGTCCGCAGAACCATTTCAGTCTCAATGGACGGTGCGTTAAACATCAACTCTTTTGTATTTTTATAGGCAGATGAGGTGAGGGTATTGAACGTAGACAGAGTAATAAAGCGTACCTCTTCGCGGTTGAGGAAAAACTGTCCGTCGATCTCGAAATCGATCGTTCCCTGTGCTTGTGTGCGGTTGATCGTCGAGTAGACAAGGGGGTAGGAGGTGACGACGGTTCCGCCGACGCTCAGGGAAGAGCGCATCAGCCGGTAGTTTAAAAACCGCTCTTTAATAATACGATACGGGATATTTTGATCTTCGAGTTCCATTCGGCGGGTGTAGAGTTCGAGCCGTTCTTCGATGGAGGCGGGAAGAATCTGACGCGATAGTGGAGAGAACATCTCATCCGTTAGACGGTGCTGTTGATCGCGCTGCATACTAAGACCATAGAGGCATCCGCAGTAATCCTGACGGTAGAGCTGCTGCTCTTTACTGACACGCCCCTGATCGTTGGTTCCGCCGTTTTTGCGGTAATCGAACGCGATAAACTCGACGCCGTGAGAAGCATGAAAGGCATCACCGCTTTTTTTGAGCTGTTCTTGCGATTTGAGGGGGCTGACAAGGAGGGTAGTGGTCATCGACGTTTCACCGAGTTCAAGCGCTTTATGGGCACTGACGTCGAACCGTTTGTCGAAGCACACTTCGCAGCGGGCCCCTTTTTCGGGTTCTTTTTCAAGGCCGCGTACGGCGTCCATCCAGTTTTCATAATCATAGGGCCCTTCTATCAGCTCAATTCCCAGTTTTTTACAGCTGCGTTCTACGTCGAGAAGCCGGAGTTGATATTCGCTGTAGGGGTGGATATTGGGGTCATAGAAGAACCCGACGAGTTTTTCGTCAGGGTATTCGTGCTGTAGCTTCTCGATAAAGAAGTGAGAATCGACGCTACAGCAGATGTGGACGAGCACGGTTTAGTTTTTCTCTGCGAGAATTTCAACCGACTCGATGGTATCGCGCATTTGGATGCTGTCAAGAACCGCCATCGATTCTTTGTCATCCGCTTCGATGCCGCCGAAGACGGTATGAACGCCGTCAAGATGCGGGGTGCTAGCAAAACAGATGAAAAACTGGCTTCCGCCGGTGTTGGGTCCCGCATGTGCCATAGAGAGAGTCCCTTTGACGTGACGGTGTTTGTTGAGGGATGTTTCACACGGAATCGCCCAGCCCGGTCCACCGGTTCCGGTGCCGTGCGGGCATCCGCCTTGCGCCATAAATCCTGGAATTACGCGGTGGAAGTTGAGGCCGTTGTAGTAGCCGTCGTTGACGAGTGCCGCGAAGTTGGCAACGGTGTTAGGCGTTTCATCGTTGTAAAGTTTGATCCACATAACCCCTTTTGCGGTGGTCATTTTGGCCCATTGGTAGGTTGCCATCTCTTCTGGGGTAACGGTATACGTTTTAAGTTCTTTGCGTCCGAACATGTCTCTATCCTTGGAGGGAATTTTTCGCAATTATAGTGGATAAATCTTAACCAACGGGACAGAATCGGTTATAATAGAGTGAATTAATCGGTCGGGGGGCGTATGGAATCGTGGTTGCAGCGCAAGTTGTCTCATATATCCCTTAGAGAACTCAATTTTTATACGATCGTTTTTATCTTATTGTTTACCGTCATTTTTTCATCGCTGCTGATTTATGACGAATACCGTCAATTTGCCCAGGTCTCCTCGGCGGCGGCAGAGCATCTCTCTGAGGGTGGGAAAAGCATTAAGGGGCAGCTGATCAAGATCATGGTCGAGATCGCGACGCTGGCCCTGATCATTTTCGGATTCATAGTCGGTATATCAAAGATCGTCAACAGCATGATCGCACGGGATATGGAACGCTTTTTGACCTTTTTCGAATCGGCCCATACGAAAGCGGACCCAATCGGCCCGCATGAGCTCTATTTCAACGAGTTTAAAAAAATGGCGGGGTATGCGAATGAGATGGCCGACACGATTGATGAGCAAAAAGAGTCTCTTCAACAGCTGAATGCGAGTTTGGAAGAGCGGGTCAAACAAAAAACGTATGCGCTGCAAATGAAAAATGAAGCGCTTGAAGAGGAGCAGCGCTTTTCGCAGGGGCTGCTCGAATCGCACAAACAGTTTATCCGTTATGCGATTCATGAAACCCATACTCCCCTCTCCGTGATCATGGCCAATATCGAGCTTTTTTCGATGCATGAGGGGCGTAATCGCTATTTGGCCAAGATCGAAGCGGCGGTCAAAAATATTTTTAGTATCTACGACGATCTGAGTTATTTGGTCAAAAAAGATCAGATCGAGTATCCTGCGCGTCCGATCGAGATGGGAGAATATGTCGAGAAACGGCTTGAGTTTTTTGATGAGGTGGCCCATTTTTCCAATCTGACGTTCGACTATACCAAGCCCGAATTTCCGGCATGGATCCAGTTTAACGAAACCAAGCTCCAGCGGGTGATCGATAATAATCTGACCAATGCGATCAAATATACCAAAAACGGAGAGTTGATTCGTGTCGGGATAGCGTGCGATACGCAGGAGTGCCGATTTTGGGTCGAGAGCAAATCCCAAAAGATTCATGATGCGGAAAAGATTTTTGAGGCATATTACCGAGAACGGAAAAAGACAGACGGTTTCGGGTTGGGGCTGAGTCTGGTAAAATCGATTTGTGATGAAGACGGAGTGGAGATCAAGATTGTATCAGACAATGATCTTACCCGTTTTGAATATCACTTTAAAAAGGGTACAATTGAAAATATTGCTGCTTGAAGACGAACAAATGCTCAGTGAGGCAATCACTGAGTATTTACTCTCTCTGGGTCATTGCGTCACCTCTTTCTATGATGGTTTTGATGCGCTTGGAGCTCTTAAAAAGGAGATGTTTGATCTGCTGATTCTGGATATCAATGTTCCGGGTATCGACGGACTGGATCTGCTCGAACAGCTCCATCTGCTCAAGATCCGTCCACCCGCCATCTACATCAGCGCTCTTGTCGATATCGAAGGGATCAGTCGCGCGTATGATCTGGGATGCTATGACTATCTTAAAAAGCCGTTTCATCTGAAAGAGCTGGCGCTTCGGATCGATAAAGTGATGCAAAGCTGTGCCACTCCCCAAAACCATGTGCGCCTCTCCAAAAGCTATGGATACGATGCTTCCACCTCGACTCTGTTGTGTGATAACGTAACACAGCCCCTTACCAAACGGCAACTTCAAATCATCGATCTTCTCGCCCGTAATCGGGGACGGGTCGTCGATTTCGATCAATTCCGGACCTATGTATGGGATGAGGAATATGTGGATAATGCGACGATCCGGGCCGAAGTGAGCCGCCTGAAGAAAAGCCTTAAAGAGGATTTCATCCAAAATATCCGTGCGTTGGGGTATATGATCGATATTCCGCGTATGGTGTAGAGGGGAAGGGGAGAGGAATTTCTCCTCTCCCCATAAATCTGCGGCAACGGCACGGGGGGTGTCTCCGGCGGGGCAGAAAAACCGTGTTACTTTTTTTCTCACAACGAATTGCTTTCCTCCATTTCAGACAATTAATTTTTCTAATTCAACCAATGCTACGTTGATGCTACGCTTTGTTTACATAATGACACTGTTAAAAACTTACAAGGAGCAAGAATGAGACATACAGTACGTCTTTCACTCTTAGCGTCGGTATTGGTATTGAATACCCATGCGGCCGATGATTTGGCAGGGATATTTAAAGAGGGGAAGGCCAGCGGGCAAATCCGTGCTTTTTACATTGACCGTGATTATGCGCCGGGTGCTAATCGTGACGGCTTAAGTCTGGGGGGGTATCTTAAATACGAAACAGGCACCTTTTATGGTTTTAGTGCCGCCGCAGCCTTCTATACGACGAATAAATTAGACAAAAAAAGCGATGTTGCGGCAGAGAACGACACGACGTTATTCGGTCCGAACGGAAATAATGAGACCTATTTGGGGGAAGCTTACCTCCAATATAAAAATGGTAATACCGCATTTAAAGCAGGTCGTCAAAAATTGGATACCCCGATGGCAGGAAGCGATGACGCACGGATGCTTCCCAGCCTTTTTGAAGCCTATGTACTCAGCAATACCGATGTAAAAGATACGACATTGATCGCGGCGCATGTAACGAAATTTGCGGCCGGAACGTTTGCAAACGCCTATAACTCTACAACGGCCGGTTCGGTGCTGGCATTGACGTCAGGGTATAGCGGTGTTGCCAACGCAACCGATTATGTCGGCAAATTTACCGATATGGGAACCTATGCAATCGGTGAAAATACGAACGGGGTAAGTGTCGCGGCGGCAATCTACTCCGGTATGCCGGGATTAAAATTGCAAGTATGGGATTATTATGCCCGTAATATTCTCAATGCCGTATATGCGGAAGCCAACTACGGTTGGTCTTATTCAAACGCAATGGCTCCGTACGTAGCGGCACAATGGATTAATGAACGGGATGTCGGAAATAACGCTATCATTACCAAGGTTAAGAGTGATTTTATTGCGGCAAAAGTGGGCTTGAAAGTGTCGAATGTCGACGTGTATGCGGCACTCTCCCACAACAGTAAAGACGCTTCTTCGGTAATCAACGGCGGAACGATCACTCCGTGGGGCGGGATGAGCGCCTATACGCAGGGGATGGTAACGCGTCACCAGTTTATGGCGGGGACCGACACCTGGAAAGTGGCAGGGAACTATAACTGGAAAGATATGGGAACCAATCTGAATACGGGTGTTTATTATGCATCATTCGATATGGATGCCTTGAACGGCTACTCAGCAAATCATTCCTGGACCGCTACGGAAGCCGGTTTCGATATGATTTACACGCCGCAAACGGTGAAAAACCTCCAGCTCCGGTTCCGTGGAAATTTCCCGCGTAATTTTAAAGAAACGGCAACCGGTGCGGCAACCGGCTGGGATGAATATCGCTTTATCGCCAACTACAATTTTTAAAAGGGGTTTAACATGAAACAAGAGATGGTTGATCGTATCAAGAACGATCCGGATTTTATACATCTTGTCAAAACGCGCAGTAAATTTGCATGGATACTGACCATTGTCATGCTGGTCATCTATTTCGGATTCGTATTGACAATCGCATTTGATCCCTCACTGCTGGGGACACCGTTGTCGGAAGGGTCCGTCACAACCGTCGGAATCCCTATCGGTGTCGGCGTTATCGTCAGCGCATTTGCTTTGACGGGTATGTATGTCCGTCGTGCAAACCGTGAATTTGATGAATTGACCGCAAAAATTAAAGCCAAAGCAAAGGGAGAGTGATGAAAGCGCTATCGGTACTTTTATTTTCCGCCGCTGCGTATGCGGGGGAAGCACTGAGCGGTGCGGTTGAAAAACAGCCGTTGAACATGTCGGCGATCATGATGATCGTTATTTTCGTCGGGGCGACATTGGGGATCACCTATTGGGCGGCCAAACGGACCAAAACGGCAAAAGATTTCTACACGGCCGGAGGCGGGATCACGGGATTCCAAAACGGTATGGCGATTGCCGGGGATTATATGTCTGCGGCGTCGTTTTTGGGTATTTCTGCCCTCGTGTATGCAAAAGGGTATGATGGACTCATCTACTCGATCGGGTTTTTGGTCGGTTGGCCGATTATCTTGTTTATGGTAGCGGAGCAGCTCCGTAACCTCGGTAAATATACCTTTGCGGACGTGGCATCGTACCGTTTGCGCCAAACCCCTATCCGTACATTGGCGGCGTTTGGATCGATCTTGACGGTGGTTTTGTACCTGATCGCTCAAATGGTCGGTGCCGGTAAATTGATCCAGCTTCTTTTCGGTCTGGATTATGAGATCGCGGTTATCCTCGTCGGTGTATTGATGATCCTTTACGTCACGTTCGGGGGGATGCTTGCGACGACGTGGGTTCAGATTATCAAAGCGTTCTTGCTCCTTTCGGGGGCGACGTTTATGGCGATTGCCGTTATGGCCCATTACGATTTCAACTTCGAGTCGTTGTTCGCTACGGCGGTCAGCATGAAAGATGTTTCGATCATGGCACCGGGAAAACTGGTAAGCGATCCGATTTCGGCGATCTCTCTGGGTATTGCGCTGATGTTCGGAACGGCGGGACTTCCCCATATCCTGATGCGCTTTTTCACCGTCAGCGATGCGAAAGAGGCCCGCAAATCGGTTTTCTATGCGACCGGGTTTATCGGGTATTTCTATATCCTGACGTTTATCATCGGTTTCGGTGCGATCGTTTTGGTATTCCAAAATCCGCAATACCTTGATTTGGCAAAACAGGCAATTGACGGCGGCTATCCGATCCTCGGCGGTGATAATATGGCAGCGATCCATCTTTCGCATGCGGTTGGCGGCGATTTCTTCCTCGGATTTATTTCGGCGGTGGCATTTGCGACGATCCTTGCGGTTGTTTCCGGCCTTACGTTGGCCGGGGCTTCGGCGATTTCGCATGATCTGTATGCAAGTGTGATTAAAAAAGGGAAAACCGACGGCTTGATGGAGATGAAAGTGTCTAAAATCTCTACCGTTATTTTGGGTATCGTAGCGATCTACCTCGGTATTGCGTTTGAAGATCAAAATATCGCATTCATGGTCGGACTGGCGTTTGCGATCGCAGCCAGTGCGAACTTCCCGATTTTGTTCCTCTCTATGTATTGGTCGCGCCTTACGACTCGCGGTGCGTTGCTCGGCGGATCACTCGGTCTATTGACAGCGGCAGTGCTTGTGGTACTCGGGCCGACCGTTTGGGTGGACGTTTTAGGAAATGCGGAAGCGATTTTTCCGTATAAATATCCGGCTCTGTTCTCGGTGAGTGCCGCGTTTATCGGAATCTGGTTCTTCTCGATCACCGATAGAAGCGAAAACTCGCGCAAAGAGCATGAAGCATATGAAGCACAATTTATCCGAAGTCAAACGGGTATCGGTGCTGAGGGTGCGGTGGAGCATTAAAGATTATTTTGAACGCCGAAGGGTCATATGCCTCTTCGGCTACGCTAGCCGCTATGGCACTGAAGCTTGCCTCTGTCGAGGCAGATTTCTTTCATTGATTTTTTTAGGAGACACTTTTGAGTCTGTTTGATCAAAAAGCGCTATTGATGTCGATTCATCCTTTTGACCTATTAGGGGAGAGGATGATCGAAAAGTTGATGACCCAGATGGACATCGCCTATTACCCGAAGGAGACGGTACTGATCGCTCCTCGGGTACGGGCAGAATCGCTCTATATCATCATCAAAGGGTTTGTTAACGAAACCATCGAGGGTGAACTCCAAAACGTATACGGGGAGCGCGACAGCTTTGACGCGAACTCCCTAATATACGGAAATACCCAAAGCACCTTTAGTGTTGCCGAAGATCTTATTTGTTACGAACTCCCTAAAGAATCTTTTCTCAATCTTCTCCAAGACGTTGAATCGTTTCAAAACTATTTTATGCAAGATTTCATCACCAAACATCAGCATCTCAAAGAGCGGCAGCACCAAAATGAGCTGACTCCGTTTATGGTCTCACGGGTCGATGAGATCTATTTGCATGCTCCGTGTTTTGTAGAGGGGTCTCTCTCGATCAAAGCGTCGTTGCGTCAGATGAGCGATCAGAATGCAAAGGTGATATTGGTCCGAAAAGGTGAGGAAATCGGGATAGTGACCGATACGAATCTGCGCGAAAAAGTACTGTTGGCGGATAAAAATAGCGATGATCCGATTCACGAGATCGCTACGTACGGTTTGATCACGATTGAGCGGAGCGATTTTTTGTTTAACGCCTTATTGCTGTTTACCAAATACGGGGTAAAACGGCTTGTCGTGGTGGAATCAAATCGAATCGTCGGGATTTTAGAGCAGCTCGATCTCCTCAGCCATTTCGCCAATCACACCCATCTGATCGCGGCATCGGTAGAGCGCTCCACCACCATCGACGAACTCCAAAGTGCACAGCGCTCACTGACCCATCTGGTCCGCTCGTTAACGACCAAAGGGGTGCAGGTGCGGTATGTCTCGAAACTGGTGAGTGAGCTCAATGCAAAAGTGTATCGCAAAGTGTTTGAGATGGTTGTCCCTCCCTCGCTGCACGATGGCTGTGCATTGATCGTGATGGGATCCGAGGGGCGGGGTGAGCAGATTTTACGCACCGATCAGGATAACGGCCTCATCCTTCGAGACGGGGAAGAGGAGGGGGCTTATGCACCGTACATGGAGAAGTTCAGTGCCTATTTGCTGCAGCTGGGATTTCCCAAATGCAACGGCAACGTTATGGTATCCAACCCCTATTGGCGCCATACGGTTGCGGGGTATAAAAAGCTGATTTCCGGATGGATCGACACTTTTAATGAAGAAGCGCTGATGGGATTGTCGATTTTTCTGGACGCGCAGTGCGTGGCCGGAGATGCGAATCTTTTGACGGAGTGCCGGGATTATTTGTTTGAAAATTTCGAAGGGCGGAGCGATGTATTGGCCCATTTGGCGAAATCGGCGCTCGCTTTTGAAACACCGCTGAGCCTTATCGGCGGTTTTGTTTTGGGGAGAGCGGAGCACGAAAGCGAATTTGACATCAAAAAAGGGGGAATTTTTGCGGTGGTTCACGGTATCCGTATTTTGGCGCTGGAACACAAAATCGGTGCGACAAATACGATTGAGCGGATCAAAGAGCTCAACAACCTTGGATTGTTTGACAAGCAATTCGCGAGTGAACTGATCGAAGCGTACGATACGCTGCTGAGCATCCGGCTCCGTTTTATCCTTGAGCAAAAGCAAGAGAGCGACAAGGGCAATTACGTCAACCCGAAATTGCTCAGCAAAGCGGAGCGTGATTTGCTCAAAGATGCGTTTAAAATCGTCAATACGTTTAAAAAATTCCTCACCTATCACTTTCATTTGGGGATGGTGGTGTGATGTTTGAGCACTTCAAACGCGTCTGGAACCGCAGAGGGTTAAAAGACGAAAGCTATGCGTGGCTGTTTGAACCTTACACCGGGGATGAAGTAGTGGTGTTTGATACCGAAACGACGGGGCTCAATACCAAAAAAGATGCGATACTCAGCATCGGTGCGGTTAAGGTGAAGGGGGATCGTATCCTCACTTCGGAGAGTTTCGAAATTTTTCTGAAACCTTCCCGCGTTATCAGCACCGAGAGTATCAAGATCCACCATATCCGTCCCTGCGATTTGGAACACGCACATACGCCGTTAGAGGGGGTGGAAAAATTTTTAAAATTCATAGGAAACCGCCCGTTGGTGGGCTATTATCTGGAATTTGACGTGGCGATGGTCAACCGCCTCCTTAAGCCGTGGCTTGGGATAACGCTTCCCAATAAACAGGTTGAAGTGTCGGGGCTATATTTTGATAAAAAAATTGCTTTGATACCTCAAGGAAACATTGATTTACGCTTTGATACAATCCTCCGAGATTTAAAGATCCCGAGGATGGGACAGCACAACGCGTTGAACGACGCGATCATGACCGCAATGGTCTACATAAAATTAAAAAATACACTTAAACTACACTAAGGAGTCTTAACTATGAGTGATATCGTAAAACCAACTTTTCAACCGAACCGCGAGTTTGCTAAAAATGCCCGCATTAAAAATATGTGCGAATACCATGATTTACAAACATGGGCCAATGAGGATTATGAAGGGTTTTGGGGCCATTTCGCCAATGAGAAAATCGACTGGTTCTCACCCTACACCCAAGTCCTCGATGAGAGCAACGCGCCGTTTTATAAATGGTTCGTGAACGGGAAACTCAATGTAGCCCACCAATGTATCGACCGTCATCTCAGCTCTCGTAAAAATAAAGCGGCGATCATTTTCGAAGGGGATCGCGGTGATAAACAAATCATTACCTACCTTGAGCTCTATTACAACGTCAATAAATTCGCCAATCTCCTTAAAAACGAGTTTCACGTCAAAAAAGGGGATCGCGTCGTCATCTACATGCCGATGATCCCTGAAGCAGCGTACGCGATGCTCGCCTGTGCCCGTATCGGTGCGATCCACTCGATCGTATTTGGCGGATTCTCGTCCGAAGCGCTCAAAGACCGTATCGAAGACGCAGCGGCGAAAGTGGTCATTACCGCCGACGGTGCATTTCGTAAAGATAAACCGTACATGCTCAAACCGGTAGTCGATCAGGCGATTGATGAAAAATCTCCGGTTGAGAAGGTCCTCGTGGTCGAGCGTAATAACGAAGATATCACATGGGTAGCGGGACGCGACTATTCGTACAACGAACTCATCAAAAACCAGTCAAGCATTTGTGAAGCCGAAGTGATGGACGCCGAAGATCCGTTATTCCTCCTCTACACCTCAGGCTCTACCGGAAAACCGAAAGGGGTTCAGCACAACTGCGCGGGATACATCCTCTGGGCGCAAATGACGATGGAATGGGTATTCGACGTCAAAGAGAACGACACCTACTGGTGTACGGCAGACGTCGGCTGGATTACCGGACACACCTATATCGTTTACGGACCGCTTGCGATGGGTGCGACGACGGTAATGTTCGAGGGGGTACCGACTTATCCCGATGCAGGACGTCCGTGGAAAATGGTGGAAGAGTACAAAATAAACCAATTTTACACCGCTCCGACCGCAATCCGCGTATTACACAAAATGGGTGAAGATGAGCCGGCAAAATACGATCTTAGCAGCCTAAAAGTTCTCGGAACTGTCGGTGAGCCGATCGACCCTCCGGCATGGAAATGGTACTATGAGGCAGTCGGCGGAAGCAAATGCGCGATCGTCGATACCTACTGGCAAACGGAAACAGGGGGACATATCGTCTCTCCATTGCCGGGTGCGACTCCGATCAAACCGGCGTGCGCGACCTTCCCCCTTCCGGGTATCATCGCTGAGATCCTTGACCCTCAAACGGGTGAAAAAGTACCGGCAGGCGAGGGAGGATACATGTGTGTAACCCGTCCTTGGCCGTCTATGATTCGCGGAATCTGGGGCGATCCTGAGCGATTTGTAAAATCGTATTTCGGCGATGTCAAAAAAGAGGGACAGCCGGTCTACTTCACCGGTGACGGTGCAATCTACGACGAAGAGGGATACATCACGATCACGGGTCGTACCGATGACGTTATCAACGTCTCAGGTCACCGTATGGGAACCGCCGAAGTGGAAGCGGCATGTAAAAAACACCCGAACGTCGCCGAAGTCGCCGTTGTCGGTAAACCGCATGACATCAAAGGTGAGGGAATTTTCGCCTACATCGTCCTCAAAGGCGACGACACCGTCGGTGAAGAGATGGAGATGGTCAAAGAGATCAACAAAGTGATCATGAAAGAGATCGGTAACATCGCTATCTGTGATGACATCGTTTTCGTACCGGGCTTGCCGAAAACCCGTTCGGGCAAAATCATGCGCCGAATACTACGCTCTATCGCCAAAGGCGAAGCGATCACGCAGGATATCTCGACTCTCGAAGACCCGAGTATCGTTGCGACGATCGAAGCGAAAGTAAAAGGGTAAGTTTTACAATAGTAAAAAATATGCTATAATTTTTTTGCTAGTACGACTTTTCATTCGTTTGATGGAGCGGCAAGAGGCTGAGGGAGTAATTACCCCTCGGCCTTTTTTTTTGCCCTCCAAAAAACGAATGAAGGGGGTCTTTATGGATAAGTACGTACTAGCACTACTACTTGTGTGCCTTTTCGCACCTATGCTCAATTGAGTGTAGCCAAGGGGTTTACGCCCCTTGCCCCCCCTATAAAAATATTTCTAAATCATTTTTTCTACCTTTTGATATACTGTTGTAATAGCGTACATTGATGTAGGAGAGATAGAATGCAATCAATAATCCTTAATTTTCAAAACCCGCAATTATTTGAGAAAGTTTTATGGCTTTTAAAGCATTTCGAAGAAGATGGGCTTGAAATTGTGGTGGAAGATGAAACCACAAAAGAGTTCTGCAAACTTTCCGAAAAAAGCCTAAACAACGTATGGGATAATGCCGAAGACAGTGAATATGACCGATTATGATGTGGTCGTCGTTAAATTAAAATAATTCTGAATTGTGTTTACTCTTTCCCGTCATTCCCGACTTGATCGGGAATCCATTTCCTAACTCATTTTATTTTTAAATTTGGTATACTATTGGTATGAAATTTGAATATGATAGCAACAAAAGTGATGCGAATAAAGCAAAACATGGCATTGACTTCGATGAAGCTCAAGCATTATGGCATGATGAAAATTTGCTTGAAGCTCCTTTGAGTTTTTCCGAAGAAAAGCGTTTTATCTGTATTGGAAAAATCGGGAAAAAACACTGGTCTGCTGTCATCACGTATCGGTCAGAAATGATCCGAATTATTTCCGTGAGAAGATCACGAGATGTGGAGGTAGAATATTATGAAAACAGTTCAAGAGTTTGATGAAGCATTTGACAACGGTGAGGATATATCCGAGTTTGTAGATTGGTCGGCATCACGCCGTCCTAATTTGGAGCAAAAACGGGTGAATCTCGATTTGCCTGTATGGATGATTGAGAGACTCGATTATGAGGCGAAACGGCTCGGAGTTGCTCGTCAAGCAATTATGAAGATGTTTTTGGCGCAACATTTGGAAAAAGCGGGGTAAGGTTGTATCCGTTCGCCCTGAGCCAGTCGAAGGGTGAACTTTCTCTCCCGTCATTCCGTACTTGATGCGGAATCCATCCCCTAAAAATATTTGCTTTTTCTACCATTTTCAGCTATTCTATTTATACAAAATAAAACGGGATAATGAGAAAATTGATGTCTAATACCAAACTCATATCCACAAGTCAACTTGCCAAGAATCTTTCCAATCTTCAAATGTATAAAAATATCCGATGATGTCCTTCCGAAGATGCTTTTGAAGTTTGGGGTGCAGACGTATTAAAATAGTAGAGGATGTATCATGGCACTATTTTCATATAGTGAGTTAAGTAGGATTCCGTCAAATGAGGCATTTGATTCAAGTTTAAATAGTACTATAATAAAAAATGCTACATCGGTATCTGTGCATCAAAATGATAAGTTCGATATATTTTTGTCTCATAGTTATTCAGATAAAGATATTATCCCTCAGCTAAAAAAACAGCTTGAATCACTTGGATATAGTGTTTATGTTGATTGGATAACTGATAGGTTTTTAAGTAGAGAACAAGTCAATAAAGCAACTGCTGAAGTTTTACAAAAAAGAATGAAACAATCAAAATGTCTATTATTTGCAACATCTGAAAATTCAACAAATTCTAAATGGATGCCTTGGGAGCTTGGATATTTTGATGGCATTAAAAGTAAAATGGTTGGAATTTTACCTTTGAAAAAAGATAATAATGGGTTTAATGAAGATTTCAGGGGACAAGAATACTTAGGGCTATATTTTTACATTGACAAAGCCAAAATTAGTGGAGGCATCAAGGAAGCCTTATTTGTTAATGAAAATAGTAAAAAATATGTTAGGTTTGATTCTTGGCTTATGGGGAATCAACCAACACAAAGGAATTAGGAATGGCTGATATAAATATTGAAGATAATCGATTAAAACTTTTTATTGAAGAAGTCAAAAATATTCAAGATATTGTCAAACGAATGGCGGCAAATTCTTTTAATGTTAAAACTTGGGCAATTACATTAGTCGCAGGAACGTTACTGCTTAAAGGAAGCGATAAACATTTCTTTATTGCATTTATACCTCTTTTTGCTTTTTGGTATTTAGATGCATATTATTTAAGACAAGAGCGATTGTTCAGAAAAGTTTATGATTGGATTATTTCATATAGACCTAATAATGATGATCAAATTTTTAATGTAAATCCCATGCGCTTTGATAATCAAGTCAAATCAATCTTTCAAATAATGTATTCAGTAAGTTTATTGCCATTTTATGGAGGCATATTCCTTGCCATCTTGGGGTACATTGTAGTGAGTAAATGGATGTCAATTCTTACACTTTTTAAATGTATTAGTATATGTTATCTTGGTGGTCATTAAATGGCAAAGCGTGTATTTTTTAGTTTTCATTATCAGGATGTTATTGATTTTAGAGCAAATGTTGTCAGAAATCATTGGGTTACTAAAGAACATCGTGATGCTGCAGGATTTTATGATGCTTCAATATGGGAAAAAGCAAAAAAAGAAGGCGATATTGCTATTAAAAGATTGATAAATCAGGGTTTGGAAAATACATCAAATACTTGTGTCTTGATAGGGACAGAAACACATTCTAGACCATGGGTAAGATATGAAATCTTAAAAAGTTTAAAACGAGGTAATCATATTTTTGGTGTGCATATAAACTCAATAAAATGTAAAAAAGGCATTATGAAATCGCTTGCTAAAAATCCTTTAGATTCTGTTGGTGTTTATGCAGAAGATAATTCTTCATACAGTTTGATTGAACATAATGGTAAGGAATGGATATATTATAAAAGCATTGATGGAACGGAAAAGGTAAATGTAAAACATTCATTAGTATTGAAAAAAATATTGCCGCTATCACATTTTTTTAATGTGTATGATTGGGATAAAGGTGATGGATATAATAATTTTGCAGACTGGGTAAAGTGATAGATGAGACCTATTGAACGAGTAAATTTGATTGGGAAAATAGCAAATATGCTTCAACAGGATATGACATATTCAAGAATAGACGCATATTTACCAGCTTTTGGCATAGCGTGTCCAGATCATCATTTTGATATAAATTTTAGTAAACGATTATATGTTGAAAAGTTGCTTTCTGATCAGTCAGATGAAGTTATTCTAAAAATAGCAGACGATTTAGAGTTAGATCATTCAGAACGGGCAAAGGTAAATATAATTCCTACTTTTTGGAAGCAAGGTTATTTCAAACTATTTATCAGTCATGTTGCAAAATTTAAAGAAAAAGCATCGGAATTACAAAATTCGCTTAAAATTTATGGAATATCTTCTTTTGTTGCGCATTCTGATATTGAACCAAGTCGTGAATGGCTTGATGAAATTGAAAAAGCTTTACATACTATGGACGCTTTGACTGCTATTTTATTAGATGGTTTTAAAGAAAGTAGTTGGTGTGATCAAGAGGTGGGATTTGCAGTAGGTAAAAGTGTTTTAATTATACCGATTAAAAAGGATTTAGACCCTTACGGATTTATTGGTAAATATCAATCTATTCATGCAGATGGGAAAAAAAGTGTTGCAGATATTGCAAAAGAAGTGTTTATTACTATTGTAAAAAATCCTAAAACTAGTAACCAGATACTTACTATATTCACAAATTTAATAAGTAACTCAACACATGAGGAAACAGCATTAAAGCAATTAAATATATTAAATGAGTTAGAAATTATTCCTAAAGAAATTCTTACTCAGATGGCAGAACAAATTAAAAATAATAGTGTTTTGGCAAAATCAATTAAATTTATGGATGAAACAAAAATATTGTTAAAAAAATATGAAATATATACTTTAGAATACAAAGAATTTACATTGCCTTCGATTGATATTGATGAAGATGAAATTCCATTTTAATTGTTATTGCAATAGGATAATCGTAAATGAGTATAAAATATGTTATCATTAGATGATAACTAACTGGAGTCTGTGTGGGTGATTTAGAAAACCTCCTTTTGTTAGACGGTGAGATATTTCCGATGGATAACGGATATTGGGTAAAGTTTGAAGCCAAAACGGTGGAAACGAGCGAGACGATTCCTCACGGTGTCCGCTACTCCCTGACGTTACACGATAAGAGTAATCATCGCCTCATCGGATATGACAACGCCCACAGCTTCAAACCGAGTAGTTTCCGTTACGGCGCACGTAAAACGACATGGGATCATATTCATAAAAAAGAAGAGACTTTTCCCTATGAGTTTGATTGCGCAGGGAAACTGATGGAAGATTTTTGGAACAGCGTCAATTATTATTTGGCGAATCATTAGAGGAGAAAAAGATGGAATCTAAAATGTTATACGTCGGAATTTTGAGTAAAGCCGATTATATAAAGCGTACTATTGCCATCGCAAAAGGGGAATATAAACCTAAAGAAGATGAACCGAAAGTATGGTTTGAATCCATTAAATCGCTGGCGCAGGTACTTAGCAATGAAAATCAAGAGCTTCTAAAAACCATTGCCGAAAAAAATCCGCAGTCACTTACGGAACTCGAAGAGATGACAGGTCGTAAAAAATCAAATTTATCCCGTACCCTCAAAACACTCGAACGTTATGGAATCGTTGTGTTAGAAAAAGATAAAAATATGGTGATCCCAAAAGTGCAAGCAACCGATTTTCGGGTGGAGTTTGGATTTGGCGGAACAGTAGCCGCATAGATTAACGAAACGCTTTATCAAAACTGGATTCCGTATCAAGTACGGAATGACGATTCATTTGCCAAAATTAAAATGAAAGCAAAATAATTAGGATAGAATATATTTCAACATTTTAAGATGAGGTTTCTTTGCCGAATAAATATAAGGTTCAGTTTGTAGAGCTTGAAAATGGTCATCAACCATTTTTAGAATTTATTGATTCATTAAGTGAAGAAGTGCAGGCTGAAATTTTTGCCACGATTGACGATTTTATCCACAAGAAAAATAATTCTTTGAAAATCAAAGAAAATCTTTCTAAGGCATTGGAAGATGGAATTTTTGAGCTTAGAACAACATTTGCAGATGGAATTGCACGTACACTTTACTTTTACGTTAGTGGAAAGCGTGTTATAATTACACATGGATTTATAAAAAAATCGCAAAAGACTCCGCGAAGAGAAATAGACCGCGCAAAAGCGCTTCGTTCAGCTCATACAGAAAAGGAGAGCACATGACGAATTACGAACAATTAAAAGCAAAAAAAATGGAAAGCACTACATTTAAAAGATTTTATGATCTTGCTATGGGGCGAAAAAAACGAGGACTTACTGTTTCAAATAGAAAAGTAGGGCGTGTTTTGACTCCTAAAAATCCCCCTCTCTCTGATCAGCTCAAAGCTGTCTAATTCTTATCTGTTAGCATCACTTTGTTGGTGCTAATTTCTAATTTTTCTATTTTTGTGAGCCCGAAAGTATGGTTTGAATCGATCAAATCGCTGGCGCAGGTACTCAGCAATGAAAATCAAGAGCTTTTAAAAACCATTGCCGAAAAAAATCCGTAGTCACTTACGGAACTCGAAGCAATGACGGGTCGTAAAAAATCAAATCTCTCCCGTACCCTCAAAACACTGGAACGTTACGGAATCGTCGTGTTGGAAAAAGAAAAAAATACGGTGATTCCAAAAGTGCAGGCGACTGATTTTCGGGTTGAGTTTGGATTTAGCGGTACGGTAGCCGCGTAAAACGGGATTTCCAAAGGAAACAGGGCTTTTAAAACCCTCGATCTTTAAAGCTTCCGTTGCGATTATCGAACGAGAGGTTGTCTTGAGAGGGTTGGATGAGATGTGATGTTTTGAGCTTCGAAGACCCCATCACTCCGAAAGATGTCGTTTGATATTGGTCGGCATTCGGTAACTGGAAAAATCGGTCAAATCTGAAAAGGCGCATTGTATACCGATCGTCAAATTGCTTATGTCGCTATTAAAATTGTTGTTGTAATTTGAGTAGAGATAACCGTAGTCAAAACTAATATGATTGGAATGACCGTTTTTTGCATAGCGATAACCAAACCCTAATCGGACATTGTTCATAGGGTAATAATTGAGTGTTCCCGAATACATGTTCTTGTCCGCAAAATTTTGAAATACACGGTCAAATGCTATGGAGGTGTCTACCGTTCCGATCGTACTTTCCCAGCGTTTAATGGCATGTCCGCCTATTAGTTTAACCGTTTCATCCTCGATATCGGTGCTGGCATCATATTTAATTACGCGTCCTCCAGCTTCGACATACAAATCATCCTGAACCATGTATCCGGTGGTTAATAGAGCAGAATAGGCAATAAACCGTGCGGTAGAAAATTGTTGGGAGGTATAATCTCCTCCTGTTTTAACAAACCATTTTCTATCGTGCATAGGGTCGAATTTATAACGAACGGATGTACCGAAATAACCGGAGGCACCGCTTACTGAGAGCTTTACGCTTTCCGTGTCGTAAAAAAGAGTGTAATCATTTCGATGATTATCGCTGATATAGTTGGAGTTGTGTGTTTGAGATAACGATATTAGGCTATCTCTTGAAGAGATAGTATCCGCCTGAGCACTAAAGGCACCGAAGAGAATAAAGGGCGCGAAAAGGGGAAAGAAGGCTTTCATATTTTTCCTTAAGCAATGGATTGCGATAGTATATATTGTATTTTATTATTATAAAATTATTTTAATGCTTAAAATGTTTTTTTTCGATTTAAAATATAACATTTTCAGGCTACTTCTTCGCACATGGTTCAAACAAAGTGCGTAAAGTCGGTTAACTATTTTTGTTTATTAAAATCTCTTTATATTGTTTTAAATCATCATAAACGATAATGATGCTTTATCTCGTATAAAAAGGGTGCTTATGGTTTTGCATGTATTGGTATTTTCCTGCGAAAATAATACGTATGCATTACCTCTGGAGAGTGTAGAGCGGGTATTACGGGCATTGGAAATAACCGCTATACCGGAATCACCCCCCGTTTTAGCGGGGGTATTTGACCTGCACGGTCATACTATCCCCGTAATTTCTCTGCGACATCTCCTCTCTCTCCCGGCAAAAAACATGGAACTCGAAGATGCCCTTATGATCGTCAATGTTCATGCCCATCAGACCGCCTTGCTGAGCGATCATGTTATCGGTGTATTTGAATTGGAACGGGAGAAGATTTCGGAAACGCCGGAGCTTTTTGACGCGTTGGTTATGACCCCTCTGGTGCGATGGGAAGAGAGACTGATCCCTCTGCTGGACATCGATAGATTGATTGATCAAGAGATCCTCCATCTGCACGCTCAGGAGGAAAATTCATAATGAAAATGGTTGATCCCTCTTTTCCTTGGATTTCGAGTGAGCGGGTAGAGACATTTTTATACCAAAATCTGGGCTGGAAGATAGAGATCGACCCGCTTGTATTCGGGTCAAAACTCGATCGGGTAAGGGGTGAATTGGGATGCACCTCTTTAGAGCACTGTCTCCAGTTGCTTGAATATCACGGTAACGATAGGCGGGTAATAGAGGCATTTGCCCGAGAATTTAGTGTGGGGGAGAGCTATTTTTTCCGAGATACCCGTTTTTTTGACCAACTCGAACACCATATCCTACCTCGGATTATCGCTAAAAACGGGTATACCCTATCGGTGTGGTCGGTAGGGTGCAGTCGCGGGGAAGAGCTTTATTCGGTGGCGATGGTGTTGCGAAGGGTGATTGCGGATATCGATCGGTGGAATATCTACCTTCTGGGTACCGATGTCAACCCGGATGTTCTGGAACGGGCGGAGCAGGGAGTTTTTGACACGTGGTCACTGCGGCAGACCCCTCAACGGTTTAGGGATTTTTTTAAACCTCACGGCAGGATGTATACGATTGATCCGGCAATCCGAAAAATGGTCCATTTCCGTTATCATAATTTTGGGAAAGACCCTTTACCCGCATTGCCCCCTTATGGGGGTGGCTTCGATCTGATTTTATTGAACAATGTCCTGATCTATTTTGAGCCGAACCAAGCTAAAAAGGCGGTGGATACCCTTGTTCCGTTTATCAAAGAGGGGGGATGGCTGGCAACGACACCGGCGGAATACGGTATGGGGGTGTTCGATTTCCCTCATACGAAATCCCTACCGGACGGATATTTATTGGAAAAAAAGGGAGAGTATCAGGATGAGAGCTTTTTGCGAATGCGGTTTGAACCTGTTTCGGCATCGGCAGACGGTGTGGAAAATGGGGGAAGTCTCTTTGCATTGAGGGACAATGTTGACGTACCGCAGCCGGTTACAATGGATGAGCCTTATACCCCGTACCCGAACATAGAGCAGGCGGATACCTATTATCATCATGCACTGGCGATGCTGGACGCGGGGGATAAAGGACGTGCCAAAGCGCTTTTGCGTCGTTCCCTCTATCTGGATAGAGGGATGGTGATGGCACATGTGGTTCTTGGAAATATCTTGACAAAAGAGGGGCAGTCGGAGGCGGGGGCGAAAGAGATTGCCCGGGCAAAAGCGCTGCTGCAGCAAATGGAGGGGGAGGAAGAGGTGGCCCTCTCCGATGGGGTCCGGGCATCGGATTTACTCACCATGCTCAATGCCATAAAGGGGGATAAGGGTGAATAATACAAACGCAATTCTCAGAGAAAGAGCCCTCAAAGCCGCAAAAAGGGTGGAGAGTACGGAGAATGAACACGTAAGGGAGGTGGTCTCTTTTAGGCTGGGGAATGAGCTCTATTGTATCGAGGCAGAAGCGATCAGTGAAGTGTGCCCGTTTTCACAGCCTACGCCGCTCCCCCATGTCCCTTGGTACATACTGGGAATCGTGCACATGCGCGGGAGGTTTGTTTCCATCGTGAATCTCAAAAGTTTTTTGGGGATAGGAAACGACGATCTCTCACGCACCGTTTTGCTCCTCAGTGATGGGGAGATGGAGTTTGGTGTAAGTGTTGATGAGGTGGTCGACGAATTGAGAATCTCTGAAAAGTCGATCCGGATGATCCCTTCGGGATTTAATCTCCCGAGGTCTGATTTTATTCTCGGGGTAAACGAAGCGGGGCTGATTGTGTTGAGCGGTAAAAAGCTCCTGTCCGATCCGGACATGCGGGTACATCAAGAGGTCGTAACGACGTATAAAGGGAGAGAAAATGTTCAATAGCTTAAGCTTGAAACAGAAAATATTGGCAGGGGGGCTTTTTCCTCTCATTTTGGTGGGGATCGTCAACCTGATCGGATTGATAAATTTTAACGGCGTGGTGGAGAGTTATGATCAGGTAGAGCATACGTATCAGGTCACTGAGATGGGGAGCGATATTGAAAAGGCTGCTTTTAATATGGAGGCCGGAGAGAGAGGATATCTGCTGACGGGGAATGAGAGCTATCTGGAGCCCTACATCGAGGGGAGTCAAAAATATCAGGAGCTGTTTAAAGAGTTAAAGCAGATGACGAAGGACAAGGAGGCGCTTGACGCTCTGGCGGAGGGGGAGAAAGAATTGGATCACTGGAAAGCCGTTATAGACCCCCATATCCAAAAACGGAGAGATTTGGCCCGTTCACCGGATGTCAATAATATTATGAGTGCTTTGGTCGGACAACGACAAGGGAAAGAACATTTTGATGCGTTTCGTGTGCAGATGAAACTGTTCGATACAAAAGAAAAGGCGCTTCTCGAAAGCCGGATTACGGATGCGGATAATGTAACCCATATGACGAATAACGTCATTGTGTTCGGGACGGCGATCTCCCTCTTCTTAGCGGTTATGATTGCCGTTTACATTGTCAAAATCATTATTACACCGATCACCATTATTAGAGATGCCGCCATGCGGATCAGTAAAGGGGAGACGGAGGTAGCGATTGATGTGGAGAGCCGTGATGAGCTGGGGGAGATGGCAAAAGTTTTTAAAGTGATGATTGAGAGTTTGAACAATTTTTCGGTGATTGCCCACAAAATCGGGCAGGGAGATCTGAACGTCACGGTGCTGAAGCGTTCCGAAAACGATATTTTGGGGAAGGCATTGGAAAATATGCTCATCAATCTTAATACGATTATGATGGAGCTCAAAGAGAGTGTTTTCGCCCTCAACAGTGCCGCGAGTGAGATTCTCGCAACGACGTCACAGGTCTCTTCGAGTGCCAGCCAGACCTTCTCTGCGGTTGCGCAGACCTCTGCCTCCGTCGAAGAGATCAAGCAGACGGCGAAGGTGAGCAGTGCCAAAGCGGTTCAGACGGCAGAGAGTACGACCAGAGCGATGGAGATCGCCAAGAGCGGAACCGAAGGGTTGAATGAAAACATGAAAGGGCTCAACCAGATCAAAGAGAAGATGGATCTGATCGCCTCCAATATCATCCAGCTAAGCGACCAGAGCCAGCAGATCGGCGAAATAACGGGCACGGTCGAAGATATCGCCAATCAGGCCAATATGCTGGCCGTAAACGCCTCCATCGAAGCGGTCAAAGCGGGAGAACAGGGGAAAGGATTTTCCGTCGTAGCTCTGGAGCTTAAAAATCTGGCCGAACAATCCAAGCAGGGGATGAAGCAGGTCCAAAAAATCCTTTTTGATATCCAAAAAGTGACCGCTACGCTGGTGATGGTTGCCGAACAGGGGTCAAAAGCGGTTGAAAACGGTGTTGTGCAGGCACAAAATGCCAAAATATCGATGGATCAGCTCAACGCCAGCGTTTTCAATGCGGCCAATGCCGGCAAACAGATCGCGGCGTCGTATGAGCAGGAGCTTGCCGGTATGGATCAGATCTCCGGGGCCATGAGCAGTATCAAAGAGGCGACTGCCCAAAATCTCAGCAGTACCAAACAAGTAGAGCTCTCGGCGCGGGATCTGAGTGCTCTGAGCCAGAAACTCAAAGAGGTGATGGACCATTACACCATTGCCGATACGAAATGAGGTAGGGACCTGTGACGGAGATGCAAAACGAAGCGTTTCACAAAAGGCTTCTGGAGACCTTTGCCGTAGAGGCAAAAGAACACATTGATGCCCTCTCCAATGGTCTTATCCAACTCAAAAACAGTGACTCAGCGTCGTCTCAAAACGTGGTTGAGTCCCTTTTTCGGGAAGCGCACAGTTTCAAAGGGGCCTCCCGTGCGGTAGAGATACCGGAGATAGAGGAGGTGTGCAAAGTATTGGAAGAGGTCTTTAGCCGTTACAAACACTCTGCCCTCCCGATACCGGAGCCTTTGGTCGAAACAATGCTGGAGGTGGGTGATCTTCTGGGAATTCTTGCCGTCTCCGATGAAGCGAATCGGAGAGAATTAAAACCGCGCGTTCAGACAATGATCCAGATTCTCCATACCCAATTGGAAGCCGGCAGCTTCGAAACAGCGGATACGGACTCTCCTTCTGCCGAAGCGGTCGCCCCCATAAAAGCTGCCCTTGCCGAGGAGAGGGGAATATCCTCTTTGCCTCAGAAGAGATATGCGGCGGCAGCGGATGAGCCGAATACGCGTTTAAAAGAGTCGCACATTTCAGAAACCATCCGTATACCGGTCCAAAAACTCAATGCCATCATGCGCCAGAGCGAAGAGATGCTTTTTGCCAAAATAGCCTCAAGGCGTCATGCCGAGGAGTTGCAAAGGATCATGGAGGGGGTGGGAGAGCTGAGAAAAAAAAAGAACGATCTTCATGCGATGGGCGAGGGGCTGCGGGCGATAGAATCGACACTCCTCAAAGCATTCAAGCAGGCAAAAGGGGATGCGCGGGAGATAGAGATGATGGTGGAACGTTTGGCGGAAGAGATGAAAGAGGCCCTCATGCTCCCCTTTTCCACCCTATTTTATCCCCTTCCGAAAATGGTCCATGATATGGCAAAAAGTGTGGGAAAAGAGGTTGCGTTTCAGGTAGTCGGAGGGGATATCGAGATCGACAGACGGATATTGGAGGAGATGCATACCCCTTTGCTTCACCTCTTGCGCAATGCGGTCGATCACGGGATAGAGAGTCCCGAAGAGCGGATGCAAAAAGGGAAAAATAGGGCGGGTAGCGTGACGCTGACCCTCACGCAACGAAGCGGCTCCAAAGTCGAATTGTCGGTTCGCGATGACGGAAGGGGGATTGATGGTGAACAAATCGCCCTCTCTGCTGTTAACAAAGGGCTTCTCCGCCAGGAGGAGATTGAGGTTTTGGAGAACGAAGATCTCCTGAATCTTATCTTCGAATCGGGGATATCGACTGCCCGGGTAGTGACCGATTTATCGGGGCGGGGGCTTGGATTGGCGATTGTTCAGGAGAAGGCCGAAAAACTCGGCGGTCAGGTGCGTGTGCAGACTCTCAAAGAGGGGGGGAGCGAATTTACGATTTTTCTCCCTTTGAGTATGGCCACTTTTAGAGGGGTGGTGACTTCGTTAAACGGGCAAAAGTTTGTTTTTCCGAGTGAACACATCGTCCGCGTCCTCCGGGAAGAGTGTCAAAAAATTCAAAATGTTGAAAGTAAAGAGATGCTCCTCATCGATCACCATGTCGTTCCGCTGTATTCGCTCTATACCCTGCTGGAGTGGCCTGTCTCTCAAAACGGCTCCTCCGCCGTATCGGCCGTTGTGATCGGATCGGCGAATGAGATGATGGCCATCCGTGTGGACGCCATTGAGGTCGAAGATGAGGTGATGGTCAAAAGTCTGGGCAAACAGCTCTCCCGGGTAAAAAACATAGCCGCAGCGGCATTGCTCTCTTCGGATACGGTGGCATTGATCCTTAACGTCTCCGATCTTTTCAAGTCTGCCGGGATGGTTGTCCCCGCCCATACGGCACCGAAAAAAGAGGCGATAAAACAAAAAAGGAGGCTGCTGATAGCGGATGATTCTCCGACTACGAGAGCCTTGCTCCAAAATATTATGGAGATGGTCGGATATGACGTTGTGGCGGCGGTTGACGGATTGGATGCGTATGAAAAACTCAAACAAGCCACTTTTGATCTGGTCGTTTCGGATGTGGATATGCCCCGTATGAACGGGTTTGAATTGACCGAATCGATACGCTCCGATGGACAGCTTTCTGAACTTCCGGTTGTCCTTGTAACGTCGTTGGAATCGGCAGAAGACAGAGGAAAAGGGATGCATGCGGGGGCCAACGCCTACATCGTGAAAAGTACGTTCGATCAGAACAATTTGATCGAAACGATTCAGTGGCTGATCGGATAATAAATGACTGACCTTACGCACCTTTTTCAAAGGGCGAA
>NZ_JALNYS010000047.1 GCF_023229695.1 Sulfuricurvum sp. | reverse complement strand
CTTTTCTGTTACGCACTTTTCGGGCCAAGCCCGTAAAGTGGCAGGGGACAATTTGTCCCCTGCACCCCCCTGAAGCTTCCCGCATCTTTCGGATGCGGGAGATTGCTAACTGATGTTACGCACTTTTCGGGCCAAGTCTGCTATTTTATCATGAATGTTGACGGTTGACGAAAGTGTGGAAACTCCCCTCAATCGACTCCAACGCCGCAGGGGTCCCCTCTTCGAGGACAACCCCGTTTTCCAGTACATAAATATAATCGGCCCGTGTCACGGTACTAAGACGATGGGCAATGATGATCACCGTTTTCTCTTCCAAAAACCTCTCCAGCGCTTCGAACAAGAGCGTCTCAGTATGGACGTCCAATGCCGACGTCGATTCGTCGAAAATGACCACCTTCGGGTCAGCAAGCACCATTCGTGCGATTGAAAGACGCTGCCGCTGCCCTCCGGAGAGACGGATGCCGAATTTTCCGATCTGGGTTTCCAGCCCCTCCGGAAGCGTTTTGACAAACGGTTCAAGCTGAGCGATCCGGAGCGCTTCCCAGATCGCCTCCTCGTGCTTCTCGTCCCCCATCGTCAGATTAAACCGCAACGATTCGTTAAACATCAACGGCTGCTGCAAAACGACAAACACCGCATCCCGAACCCGTGAAAAGCCGATCTCCTCCACGTTCACCCCGTTATAGAGGATATCTCCCGACGTCGGGGGGTAAAATCCGACCAGCAATTGCGACAGGGTGCTTTTACCGCTCCCGCTGGCACCGATGATAGCGACTTTGCTCCCCTCCCGGATCGTCAGATTCACCCCTTTTAGGATCGGTTCCCCCTCATCGTAGCCAAAAAACAGATTACGCGTTTCAATCGACAGGGGATGGCCCCCTTTTAATACTGAGGACGATTCGGGCAATTGCGGTTCGGTCGGAAGGGCCAGGAGTTCATTCAGCCGTACCAGGGAATTTTTCGCATTGGCAAAGCTGTACTGCATCGATAACAGCTCCTGTACCGGTGTCATCATAAACCACAAATAGCCGAATATTCCGAACATCAATCCGATGGAGAGATCCGAATAGAGGACCATTACAAGCCCCATCGCCCGAAAGATCTCAAATCCGCTTAAAAAGAGGGTGTAGGAGTAGCGCTCTGCCGCCATCGCCTTGATCCCGTATTCTCCCGCACTTTGGCGGAGTCTTCGCGACTGCTCGATCGCTTCGCAAATAAAGCGCTCCTCTTTGTTGCTGGCACGAATCTGCCCGAAGAGATCGCACATCTGCGTCAGGGTATCGGAGAGTTCTCCGATGGTGCGGTTCTGCTCTTTTTTGAGTTTCCCCACCCTCCCGGAGATGTTACGGGTCACCATCATAATAAGAGGCTGAAAGATCAGAATAAGGATACCGAAAAGAGGGTTGATCCAGATGAGGACAACGGCCACCCCGATCAGGGTCGCTACCGAGACAACCAGTTTACTCAAAAAACTCCCCAAAAACTGCTCGATCGTATCGATATCGGTAATCAGGTGGGTAATCACTTTTCCGCTCCCCAACCGCTCGTACGCGCTCATCGACACACGCTTCAGATGTTCCAGCGCCTGAACGCGGATATTAAAACTGAGTTCTTGCGAGAGGGTGATAAAAAAACGCTGCGAAACAATGCTGAGGAGAAAAAAAAGGAACCGCAAACCGATCGTCACCCCCAAAATGACCCCGATATACAACAGAGGTTCGTGCAAGGGGGTCAAGCGATCGATATACTCCGTAACGGCTCCCCCTTTTTTGAGGAGCACCTCATCGACCATCAGCGGAATCAGCAAGGGGATCGGAATGGAGATCAGCGTCGCCGCGATGGCGATCAGATTTCCCCAGATCAGCTGACGTTTGTGCCGCAGCATCATCGTAAAAAGGGTTTTAAACGTGATCATTTTTACTGATTTATCCAATCCTCATGGGTATGGCGTACACGTATAATAAATAGATCATTACTCTCGGTTACAGCATAAAGAATGATATGAGAACCAAAGGGATGAACACGTACGGAGGGGGTTAACTCTTCGCGGATTCGCGCAGCTTGAGGATGTGTCGATAAAAAGTCAAATATCTTTTCTAATTCGTCGTGATAGCGTTCCGCTTGCACAACTCCGAATTGTTCGGCACCTGAGAGAAAAATAGCGATAACATCTTCTTCGGCTTCAATACTTAACGTATACGCCACTATTTGGTACCGGTTGTCAACCGATTTTTGGCAACATTTTTGAGCTCGCTCATCGTGCGATTTCCCGCACCGCTTGCTATAGCATCGTCTACAAGGCTTTGCATACGGGCAATTTTACTCTCTTTTTGCGACTCATCCATCATTAAAACGACACGCAAAGATTTTGAGGCAAACTCAGAAAAGTCTTGAGGGATTTCGATAATACCATTTTTAGAGACGGTTTCAAATTCAACTGCATACATAAATCTGCCTCCATATTTTTTCCATACAACCCCCTCAAGCTTCCCGTATCTTTCGGATACGGGAGATTAACTCCCCTTTGAAGTACCTGTTAAGGCAAGGTGCGTAAGGTAAGTTCTCATTATACCATTCGAAAAAAAAATTACCTCTTATAGACTGATGTTACGCACTTTCCGAGCTAAGCCCGGAAAGTGGCAGGGACGACCCAGCCGGTACTACGTACAACGGCTTGGGTTCCAAAGCTAAAAAAGCCAAGCAGTTGGCTTTTTTGACGCTTTTCACCCATACAACCCCCTAAAGCTTCCCGTATCTTTC
>NZ_JALNYS010000046.1 GCF_023229695.1 Sulfuricurvum sp. | reverse complement strand
ATTTTTGGCAGGAATACAAGAGGGTAGTGCGTTCTCTTGCAATTTCCTGTGTGGTTGTTCTGGCAGTTTTAGCGCTAGGTAGAGAGATAGAGACCTATTCTCGCTTTGTTTTGCTCTCTTCGTTTGCTCTCTTGTTTATCTTTTTACCGGTTGAAAAATATTTTTTAAAACGGTGGCTATACCGGTTTAAAATTTGGGGTCGCGAAGCATTGGTGCTTGGAGATGACCCGTTTTTTGAGCGTGAAGTATTCGGAAATCCCTATTTAGGGTATATTCGGGCACAGAATCGACCTGCTAAAACCCTTTTTGTCGCTTCAAATCATCAAAGTGCTGAAGATATTGAGTCGATTTTGGATACAACCGTCAAGCATAAGCAAGAGGTGATCTTTATCCCCCTTATCAAAAGCTACGATTTTTCTGATTCCCATATCATTCACCTTTTTAATGCCCGTACCAATTTGATTGTATTGGAAAATAAACTTCTAAGTCGAATCAATCAGCTCCTAAAAGGTTTTTTCGATTACCTCCTCTCGTTGCTTCTTCTTCCATTTGCCTTGATGGCGATGGGTGTTATTGCATGGCTCATAAAACGCCAAGAACCGCATTCTCCGATTTTTTTCTGCCAATCTCGTATGGGAAAAGATGGCAATCCGTACATTTGTTATAAATTTCGTTCGATGTCCGGTGATGCGGATCTTCTTTTGGAATACTATTTGAATTCTCATCCCGAAGAGATCCGAAACTATGAAATTTATCACAAATATGAAAATGACCCTCGTATTACGTCAATCGGGAGATTTTTACGTAAAACCTCACTCGATGAATTGCCTCAAATCCTCAATGTTATTCGAGGCGATATGAGCCTCATCGGTCCTAGACCTTATATGTTCGAAGAAGAAGAAAAAATGGGTGAAAAAACAACGATGATTTTAGCGGTTAAACCGGGGATTACGGGATTGTGGCAAGTTTCTGGACGTAGCGAGCTTGAGTTTAAAAGCCGTGTAGAGCTGGATGTTTGGTATGTTCGTAACTGGAGTCTTTGGACCGATTTTGTCATTTTGGTTAAAACGGTGAAAGTCGTCTTACAGCGGGAAGGGGCGATGTAATGCGCCTGATCGTCAATTGTTCTCCCCTTCGCCCTCCGCTGACGGGGATTGGGCACTATACGAGAGAATTACTTCTCCGACTTATTGATGATCCTGCTATCATTGAGCTCGAAGGATTCTTTTTTCATCGTTGGTTGACTCGTGCTCAAATACGTTTGATGCTTCATGATACACCCCCTCATGTTAAATCATCTTCTCGTTCTTTAGCGCAAATCATTGCGGCTCTTCCGGGCGGGCGGGAACTATACCGCTTTGCCCTGCGTCAAATCCACAAAAAAAACTTAGCCGCGTGCAGTGACTGGCTCTATTGGGAAACGAACTATATACCACTGCCGTTTTTAGGCAAAACGGTCACCACGGTCTACGATCTGTCTCACATACGCTACCCACAGTTTCATCCGGACAGCCGTGTTTCATATTTTAATTCCAATCTCCAAAAAGCCTTGGAAAAATCGGTTTCCATTGTGACAATTTCTGAATTTTCGGCGAGGGAGATGGTTGAATATTACAAAATTGATAGAGCGAAACTTACGATTATTCCTCCCGGAGTTTCGGAAGTTTTTCACCCGTATTCCTCTGAAGAGCTGGCACCCATACGCGACCGATATGGACTTCCCTCCCATTATCTTCTCAGTGTCGCGACCCTTGAACCTCGTAAAAATTTTAAAAATCTTTGCTTGGCATATGCGGCGCTCAGTGATGAACTGCGTTGCAGTCGTCCATTGGTGATCGTAGGTGCGTCAGGATGGCTCACCGAGGAGATTGAAGTTCTCATTTCCCCTCTTGCGGCACAGGGTCAGATTATCCGTTTGGGGTACATTCCCGGTGATGTTTTACCGCTGTTATATGCTGCTGCCGATGCGCTGTGCTATGTCTCATTTTATGAGGGTTACGGGATGCCCATTGCCGAAGCGATTGCATCGGGAATCCCGGTTTTGACCTCTGATTGTACATCGATGCCCGAAGTGGGGGGCAATCGTGCGTGGTATGCAAATCCAGCATCCATTGAGTCGATTTACACGCAGATGAGTTCGATGATTCAATCCGATTCTTCGCTTTTCCCTCCATCTTCGGCACACTTACCCTCTCCCAAGATTCATTCGTGGGACGATGCCTGTCGTACTCTCGTTTCATGTTTCAGATTTAGCTATAATAGCAAACAATAAAATAGATTTTTTTTTCAATTCAATAGGGATTTTTTTCATGAAAAAAGCGATTATTACAGGGATTACAGGTCAAGACGGTGCCTATTTGGCGGAATTGTTACTCGAAAAGGGGTATGAAGTTTACGCGACGTACCGTCGCACGTCGTCGGTAAATTTTTGGCGTATCGAAGAGTTGGGGATTCAAAGCCATTCAAACCTCCATCTAGTCGAATATGACCTCACCGATCAATCCAATACGGTCCGTATGGTCTCTGAAATCCGTCCTCAAGAGATTTACAATCTTGCAGCTCAAAGTTTTGTGGGAGTATCGTTTGATCAGCCGATTGCTACGGCACACATTACAGGGCTTGGGGCACTGCATCTCCTTGAAGCGATCCGTATTATCGATACCTCCATCCGATTCTATCAGGCATCAACCTCAGAAATGTTCGGTAAAGTGCAAGAGATCCCTCAAACTGAAAACACCCCATTCTATCCTCGAAGTCCATACGGTGTTGCAAAGCTCTACGCACACTGGATGACGATCAATTACCGTGAATCCTACGGAATTTTCGGGTGCAGCGGTATTTTGTTCAACCACGAATCCCCGTTGCGCGGGCGTGAGTTTGTCACCCGTAAGATAACCGATTCGGTAGCA
>NZ_JALNYS010000045.1 GCF_023229695.1 Sulfuricurvum sp. | reverse complement strand
TAAACCCATTTAACCACTTGAAGATCAATATCACTCAATCTTTTTAAATATTTAAAATTATACCTTTTATCACCCATAAGCAATTGTGAATGGATCAAAATTGCGCTACCATTTGCAAAAAAGTCAGGGAAATTCATTGAAATCGACTCATGTAGTGATCATCGGCGGCGGATACGGCGGCATTCGGGCACTCGAATCTCTTGCAAAACATACTAATATCACATTAACCCTAATCGATAAAAATCCCTATCATTATATGCAAGCCGAGGTGTATGATTTTATCGCCAATAAAGTCGATATGTCTCATGTGATGATTGATCTCCCCTCGTTAGCCAAAAGTTTTGCTTCGGTTCGCT
Organism: Sulfuricurvum sp.; assembly: GCF_023229695.1. Taxonomy (GTDB): domain Bacteria; phylum Campylobacterota; class Campylobacteria; order Campylobacterales; family Sulfurimonadaceae; genus Sulfuricurvum. The sequence continues at coordinate 2,622 of NZ_JALNYS010000045.1, read as the reverse complement.
TTTTGTGCGAAGAGGTGAACGGTATCGATTCCACCCATAATCAAGTCATAACGTCGAAGGAATCGCTACACTACGATCAGCTCATTATTGCAACCGGAAGCCGAACCTATTTTCCCGATTTTATCCCTGGACTGCGCGATTATACACACGGGGTAAAAAACATCCCCGCTGCTTTGGAGTTTAAACAGCAATTTGAAAGAGCACTCTATGATCGGATCGAGGCACAAAGCCGCAGCTGTGATGTGGAACCTTTTAATATTGTTATTGGTGGAGCGGGACTTTCGGGGGTAGAGATTGCCGCAGAGATGGCGGCGTATGCCAATTCTTTTTACCAAAATGGCAATTTTGGATGCCGTGGAATCGATGTTTACCTCATCGATGCGTATGAAAGTATCCTCTTTGGAATGGATCCCTTTTTGATTGAGAGCGCCTATGAGCGTCTTATCAAACTGGGTGTACACGTATGGCATAATAACCGTATCAGCGAAGTGCGAGAACAAGAGATTCTTCTCGATAACGGTAAAATTTTGGACTTTGAATTTATGATTTTTACGGGCGGGATCGCTGCATCGACACTCACTCAATATCTTGGATTTGAAACGAACAATAAAGGGCACTTGATTGTCGATGAGAATCTCAATATTCCGACCTATGAAAATATCTACGCGATCGGTGACATAACTCAAGCATTAAACGAAGAGGGAAAATTTATCCCCCCTACCGCACAGTTGGCGGAACGTGGCGGCGAACACGCAGCGCGAAACATCCTATCCTCGCTAAAAGGGAAACAAAAACAGCCGTTTCGTTTCAAAAATCAGGGGGTGATGATCGCTCTAGGGGGTGAATACGGTGCGGGACTTCTCCCGGGAGGGATCAAAGTCAAAGGGTATCTCGCCTATTTAATCAAAAAGGCTATTTTTCACCTCTACACTCTCCCTTTGCGCCGAAGAAGCGCTATCGGAAAGCGACGTTAAAGATAATTTTTGAATGAGAAAGGAGCAAAAGCCCCTTTCCCTACGCTAGCCGCTATGGCGCTAAAGCTTGCCTCTACGAGGCAGAAATTTTCTCCCGAAATTCACTTTCTGTTAACAGTGGAACCCCTAATTCAACTGCCTTATCGTATTTACTCCCCGCATCTTCACCATAAATCACAAAATCGGTCTTCTTTGAGACGGATGAAGCGACTTTTGCCCCTAAATCTTCCAGTATTGCTTTAATCACATCACGCGATACACTCATAGCTCCCGTTACGACAACAGTTTTTTCTTTAAAAGGATTATCAACAGCTATTTTTTTAACCGGTTCAATCGGAGCTAATACCTCTCGTAACGCATCGATTTTTGCACCGTTTACACGGACAAATTCAAGGATCGATTCAACCATCTCTCCTCCAAATCCATCAAGTGCCAAAATTGCTTCACGACTCGCACGGTCAAATGCGGTTCCAAATGCATTGCACAGTGTTTTGGAAGCAACTTCACCGATATGCTCAATCCCAAGTGCATTGATAAAACGCCAACAATCACACCCTTTGGAAGCACGAATGGCATCGATGAGATTTCGGCTCTTTTTCTCCTTGAACCCTTCGAGTGAAAGAAGCTGATCCATCGTGAGATGAAATAAATCAATCAGCTCCCGCACCATCCCCGATTGGTGAAGAACTTCAACGATTTTATCCCCTAAACCATCGATATTAAGGCATTGCTTGGAAGCAAAATAGATAATCGAGTTGACCACGCGTGCTTCACAATCCAAATTTTGACACTTGATCAATGCCCCCTCATCCAATAATTCGCTGTTGCAAACGGGACAATGAGAGGGTCTTGGAATGACTTTTTCACTTCCGTCGCGCTCAGATACAATGACTTTGACAATTTTAGGGATAACATCACCGCTTCGCAAAATGATCACTTTATCCCCGAGTCGGATATCTTTACGCTCAATCTCATCGAAATTGTGCAAGGTTGAGCGCTCTACCACAACCCCCTCTATCGAGACGGGCTCCACAATGGCCACAGGGGTAACTACGCCACTGCGCCCTACTTGCAATATAACCTCGTTAAGACGCGTAAGTTTTTCGATCGCAGGAAATTTGTACGCCGCCGCCCAACGGGGATTTTTGACCGTATAACCTAACTCATCCTGCACCGAAATCGAATCGACTTTGATCACCATCCCATCGAGAAGCATCGCGAAGTTATCCCGTTCAACACGCATCTCATGATAAAATGTCTCAATCTGCTCCGAACTCTCACACAGATGGGTCATGTGCGGATTGCGAAACCCCAGAGCATACACCCACTCCATCCGTTCAGAGAGATTTTTAATCTCCAATGCATTTGCCCCAATCCCATAAGGCATAAAAACCAAACGGCGTGATGCCGTTATACGAGTATCAAGCTGTCGTAAACTTCCCGCCGCCGCATTACGGGGATTGGCAAAAAGGGTCTCCCCATTTTTTAACCGCTCTTCGTTAATCTTTTCAAAATCCTCTTTAAAAATGACCACTTCACCCCGTATTTCAATCCGCTCTTTATAATCGATCGTGAGAGGGATACTCTGTATCGTCTTGGCATTTTGGGTAACGTCTTCACCAATGCTGCCATCACCACGCGTAATCGC
>NZ_JALNYS010000044.1 GCF_023229695.1 Sulfuricurvum sp. | reverse complement strand
TAGACATTTTCAGCATACAACGCCTTGAGCGGCAGACCGATACATCCATGTGCGAGTGTGATCGTGAGCAGCTCCATCATCTCGTTGTTGATAGTGATTCCTCCGTTTCCTTTGAGCAGTATGACCTTAAGCGGTGTGGTGGTTGATGCCATAAATAACCTTTTTCTATCCGATATTCATTTACCATTCCAGTGAGATAAGAAAAGGGGGTCAGGTATTCAATCTTTACTTTTTCCTTATTTATTTTCCTTTTAGATATCTTACTATAAAATACAATGTATGTATAATATAAAGGCTTTCCTTGATTACCTATGGGACTGAGAAAAATGAACTGCTCAAGAAAAATCGTGGAATCGGATTGGAAGAAATCATCAGTGCAATTGATGCTGGAAAGATTTTAGATGTCTATGACCATCCCGATCAGATAAATTATCACGGACAAAAAATTTATGTGATTGAAGCGCTTGATTATGTCTATCTGGTGCCATTTGTTCGTAATGACGAGGGGATTTTTCTAAAGACGATTATCCCAAGTCGAAAAGCCAAAAAGCTCTACAAAGGAGAAGAGAATGTTTGATGAAGAAGAGATGGAGATTTTAAATGCTCTTGAAAATAATAAACTGGTACGCAGTATCAATGCGGATGAAGAAATTGCATTGGCTCGTCAGGCAGCCAAAGAGTACCTTTCAAAATCAAAAAACATTACCATTCGTCTCAGCCTAGGCGATGTAACGACGATCAAACATAAAGCACAAGAGACGGGTATACCCTACCAAACTATTATTTCATCCCTAGTACACCAATACGCCACGGGAAGAATTCGGCTAGAAGCTTAGAAAAGAGTACGATTAAATCCTATGAAAATAACCCCTGTTACTGAAACTAATTCACATGTCTATCACAACCTCGTGCAATACTACGAGGCAGAGTTCTCAGCCCTTACGGGCAAAAAGCCGAACGCTTCGGGTCTGTTCGAACTCGATACCCATCTAGGAGACAGTACCCTAGGATTTTTACTCATAATCGACAATGCCCCTTCCGGAATCGCTGCGATCCATTGTAAAGAGGCTCAAGCCTACGAGGTATGTGAATTTTACGTACTTCCCTATTTTCGAAAAAACGGTATCGGAATGCAGTTTGCCCACACTATTTGGAAAAACTATCCCGGAGATTGGGAGATCAAACAGATTCAGGGAGCCGAATATGCTACCAAATTTTGGCGAAAAACCATTGAACGATTTAACAAAACTATATATACCGAAGAGTCCTGCGACGATCTTCACTGGGGAATCGTCACCCGCCAGCAATTTACGCTAAATTAATACTTCTAAGTAGCCTGATTACATGGTAAAATTTGCCAATGAAATTATTTGTCGCATCCATCAGTTCTCTTGTCCTCTCCACCGCATTATTTAGCGCCCCGACACAGTGTGATGAGCTTTATTACGGCAACGAAGCTCCCGATATTCTAAACGCCAAACTTCTCCCGAAAACCAAAGAGCTGTGCTACAACAGCTTTGCCCTAATGCACTCGGGAATCTCCCGTACGCCGCTATGGAGTGCCGAACATCTCACGAAAGAGGGATTGCGCCATAAGAGCAAACGAACCAACGATTTTCATCCCGAAGAACAGCTAAGTGCCGATGAGCGCGCCGAACTCGCCGATTATGCCAAGTCGGGGTATGACCGGGGGCACATGGCACCCGCCGCCGATATGGGAAACAAGCAAGCGCAGCATGAGTGTTTTACCCTCGCCAACATGGTTCCCCAAGACGCCAAAAACAATCGGGGAGTATGGTCGGCTATCGAAGGGGCTACGCGCCGTTTGACCAGCCAAAAAGGGGAACTCTTTGTTATCACCGGACCGATCTTCAGCGGTTCGCAGATCAAACGGATCGGGGGGAGAATATTGGTTCCCACAAAACTCTATAAAGCGATCTATGATCCCTCCAGCGGACAAGGGGGAGCCTATCTTGTCACCAATGCACCGGGCAACGATTATGAAGTAGTCAGTATTTCTCAGTTGGAGCAGATGAGCGGACTCAAACTCTTTCCGGCAATGGCTCCCTCCGCCAGAGAAAATTCGATGGATTTACCGGATCCGCAAGAGCATCGCGGCGATTCCTACAACAATATCACGAATAAAGATATAATCTATTTGATCGAAAAACTTTTGAAACGGATATTCTAAAATGCCCACACAACCTTTTATGGCATACGAAAATGAAGTTGACTCATTTTTAATAGATGATCTAACGGTCGAAAACCGTCTGGATCGTATCTCGATTTACGGTTCTTTAGAGCTCACAAAAGATCGCCACGGGCTTGAGTCTGCTTTGAAGCTGAAACGAATTATCGATGCATCCATTGATGCCCTAAAGCGGGATAAAACCTTACCCGATCAGATAACAATCAAAGCATCCCAGAGCGTTCAAAATCCTTTTTAAGGATAAGGGGTCATTCCAATGCGATCAATCTGGCCATTACCGTCGCACCCGGAATTCGACTCTATAAATTGACACAAAACGGTCTGGCGTTGCAGGCAACGATTCAAGGATCAAAGTATTGGAAAGACAACGATCTGAATAAGTAGATAATGCTCTGCATTCACTTTTTTTAGTGCGTGGCTTTGAGTTCGATATGCACTTCGATGCTGACAGGGTCAAAGACCATATGCATACCCAGAAAGCGGAAAAAGCGTGCAGAGCCGTAGGCGACGCCCCAAAGGGTGCGATCGAAATCGAAATGTGCTTCAAGTATCAGAGTATTTGCATCCCTTTGTATGAGGGTGGCAGGGACGTTGAGGGTTTTGGCAATGCCACAAAGGCTGAGGCTGCCGTGCAGTGTGTGGTTGATGGAGCTAACGGTGGCGTCGGGCGAGCGTTCGGCACTTTGGACAGTAAAAGTTGCTTCGGGAAACATTTTGACGGAGAAAAAGTCGTCGGAGCGCAGGTGGGAAATGAGCATTTTGGCGTAAACGGCGTCGGCTAGATCGAGATCGGTTATGTCGGTCATGTCTACGGTGAA
>NZ_JALNYS010000043.1 GCF_023229695.1 Sulfuricurvum sp. | reverse complement strand
GGATTCTTGAGAATTGGTCGAATGCCCCCGATAAATCCCGGCATACCCACCGCCTGCAAGAACGAGCGATTTACATGCGAAGGCAATCACCGCAGAATCCCGACGGCGTAATATCGTAATCCCTGAAAGCTTCTCATTAAATGTCGCGATACTAAGGACGAGGTGATTTGGAAAGATCTTTACCCCCTCTTTTTTGCATTGCGCAAAGAGTGTTTGGGTGATAGACGCTCCCGTTTTATCGGCAATATAACACGTCCGTTTCGCCTTCGTTCCGCCAAAAGGACGTTGCGCTACTGAACCGTTGTCTTGAATGTCAAATTCAACCCCCATTTTTTGTAGATCTTCAATGATCTCTTCGGCACCGACAACCATCCCACTTACAGCAGAAAAACGTGCCAATTTATCCGCTCCGTTTAGCGTATCGGAAATGTGATCTCGACAACTGTCATGACGAGTGGTTTTAAGCACCGCATTAATCCCCCCAGATGCAACAGCAGAATTGGAACGAAGCGGTGTACTTTTGGAGATAAGGGCAACATTAAGCCCTGCTCGACGTGCATAAAGTGCCGCATACAATCCAGAGATTCCGCTACCGACGACGATTACATCATACAGCATAGCTGTCTCGCATGAGCGTATCCATCGCCTGTGTTGACGCATTGGGAACATAGCCTAAAATTGCATTATCAACAACATGCGCAGGGTCAACCGCACCGAAAATTGCCGTAATTGCTCCCGCACTTCGAGCAAACTGCAATGCACTCGCCACATCACTCAGCTCACTCGTATTCATCAGCTCACCAATCTTCGGTGCAAACGCTCGCTTGAAAAGATTTTTTTGCAAAAATGGAGACGAACCCAGAAAACTAAGACCGAATTGTGAACATACGTTCATCAGCGGATAATAGCGGCCATCCTCTGATCGTTGATTGGCATACCCATACGCGTGAGGCTTCGCCATATTAAACGGACTTTGAAGGTATTTAAATCCATGATTTTCCCCTCCGACACGACGTGCGATTTCAACCACTTTTACCAGAGAAATATACTCTGTATGATCTTCCTCGTACAAAAAACCGTTCCATGACGCGATTCCGTAAGCCACGATTTTACCCTCACCACGCAGCTCTTCAAAGAGTACAAATGCCGCTTCGATTCGGGAATAAAACATCTCTGCATCGATATATCCCAACTGCGTTTCAGGATTATGGAGAAAGAAGATATCGATTGTCTCAAGTGAGAGATTTTTCAACGATTGCTCACAGCTCCAGCGCAAATACGCAGGGGTCATACAATGTTGATCGATGACTATCTCCTCTTTGGTCGACAATCCTTTAGCAATCATATTCTCTTGTATCCAGCCGTAGGGATTCTCCGGAAAGGGAAAATCCAAGGGAATAAATCCTGCTTTGGAAGCGATGATCACTTCTTCGCGTTTTATCTCCCCTGCATCCATCATCTCACTCAGCGCTTCACCGATTTCACGCTCGCTCATCTGATAGCGATAATTGATCGCGGTATCAATGAAATGGATACCGTTTCGAAGAGCCGTTTTGATCGCTTCCCCATAGTTGATAATATAATTTTCTTCTTTGTACGGTTCTGCTTTATACGTTCCGATTCCAAGTGAGGGAAAAAAGAGCTCTCCGTTAAAACGATAAAAATCTTTTGAATAGGCCCCAAATTTTTTGAGATATCTAAACGTTCCCTCTTTGGTTGCGTATGACATTAAACAACCATCACGCGTAAGTTGGATTTGAGTTTGAAATTAAGCATATCCTGCATCCCTGCAAGGGTTGTCGTCGTGTTCATAGAACAGCTCATACATTCACCTTTGTACTGAATATAGAGTTCATGCCCATCCTCAACCTCTTTGAGATCGATTACTTCGACATCACCGTGATCGGCTTTAAGTGTCGGGCGGATATATTCTTCGAGGATCGATTCAATACTGCGGAGTTTTTGCACCAAACTCATCGCATTGAAATTACCGTCCCCTTTCGCCTCTTTGATTTTTTTACTGATTGCCTCTTTGGTGAGTTCGCCTTGGATTTCTGCAAGCATATCTACCAAATAGACATCTTTTTTCTCATGACCGCCCGGTTTGATACACGATTTACAAAAGCCACCCGCTTTCGTATAATCAGTAATGGCTTCGATGGAATCAAGCTTATTGAGCTTAATCACTTCCTTGAGGGTATCGAGACTCACACGAGCACATTCGCAGACGATAAACTCCGTCTCGAACTCCGACATATCCACCCCTTTATAGATGGATGCCGCTTTTTTGATTACGTCGTATGCCATAACCGAACAGTGCATTTTTTGCCCCGGAACGGCGGGGATATCTTCCTCATCTCGAAGCGCTTTTTCCACATCGATATTGGTGATTTTTAACGCTTCATCGACCGTTTTTTCCATACACAGTTCCGCCATCATGTCCGAGCTTGCAATCGCAGTACCGCATCCGAAACTTTTAAATCGGCTTTTAATGATGACATCATTTTTAGGATCGATCATCCAGTACAACCGTACCGCATCCCCACAGCTCTCCGCACCAAAATCTGCAATTATGAGTTGCTTTTGCGCCGCATCGGCCTCTTCTTGCGTGATCTCTCCCATATTGATAGGATCATTCATACGTCGTTGTACCTCATTTGAGTACTCTTCCCATAATGCTCCGCCGATTAATGTGTCTCGTGCCATGACTAGCTCCTTGCTGGATGATATTATCCGAGACATTGCAAGAGATGTTCTCATCAAAAGATGACATTTTTGTCAGTCCAACAATCAAGAACAAGTTATGCAGGGAGTGTTTATTACGTTAGTGACTACGCAGATTTATCTTGCTTATATATTAGGCAATCAAGAGTCTATCTTCAACTCGTATTCCAATATAATGACGTAACTATATAACCAAAGGGGTTTACCATGTTACAAATTACTGCTGTATTCAACCGTCACTGTCTTAACGATGTTCTACGAGAACTTTTCGACAACGAAATCGAAGGGGTCACCGTCATGGACGTCATCGGCAAAGGCTCACTCGGAATTGCCGAGAAAAACAACGCACCCGATTTATTCCCA
>NZ_JALNYS010000012.1:105847-107877 GCF_023229695.1 Sulfuricurvum sp. | reverse complement strand
GAACCCGGAAGCTAAGACCCTCTTCGCTCATAATACTGCATCTTTCAGGTGTGGAAACGTAGGTCGCCGCCTGGCCTCGGATTTTTTTACCTTCTTCTCTTTTTCTTCTTAAGCAATCAAAATTAATCATTTTTTAACCATTATTACAATACAATACAATACAATACAATACAATCCACATCTGATTACTTTAACGGATTAGAAATTTTTACCCGTTCCTAACTTTAGGGTATATAGATCTTATCGATCATCTCTTGATACTCTTTTTGGCTATCACTATCTGCCGTGATTCCACCGCCGCTTTTATAAAGCAGTTTTCCGTCTGTATTTTCAATGTAGCGTATGGCTACGGCACTGTAAACGGATTCTCCGTCAAAATATCCGAATACACCGCTGAAAAATCCCCGTTCATACGCTTCAATGCTTTCGATAATCTCAACCGTCATTTTTTTGGGTGTTCCGCTAATACTTCCGGCAGGCAAGAGTTTCCGTAATAGTTCACCGAAGTTTTCCCTCCATCGGCTGTCCATATTGCCGCTGATATGTGAACTGACCTGATGTAACTTTTTTTTACCGGTATTGATTGTTGTAATGTAGCGAAACTTTTTCACTTTTACATTGGTGGCAACCATCCCGATATCATTGCGCAGTAGATCAACGATCATGGTGTGTTCGGCAATCTCTTTAGGATCATTCATAATGGTTTCAACGGCATTTGGGAGGCTGGCGTCAATGGTCCCTTTCATGGGGTAGGTATGAATCGTGTTGTTCTGAATCGTAATAAAAGGTTCCGGTGAGAAGCTGACAAAATGGTTGGCTACACGGATTTTATAAGGTGCGTGTGCCATTGTGTAGATTTGACGTAGAGTATAGGGGGTCTCTATGGGTGTTGGCTGTGTCAGATTAAGCAGATAGCTGTTTCCGCAGCGTATATGCTCTTGTACTGCTGAAATTTTTTTTTGTAATCCGAATAGGGGTATGGAAAGTTAAGCGGGGTATGCGGGAAATTTTCAGAAGATCGTGTCGAATGGAACGAGAACTCTATATCGAGGTGTTTTAGCTGATCGATAGGAGCCGCGATGAGTTTTTCCCCTTTGAAATCGGTATAAAAAAAGGTGGGTATCCCTTTTGATACCCATTCATTGAGTTGGTCATACATCAGGCAATGAGAGCTTTAAGTACGGCCATTCGTATGGATACCCCGTTTTTGACCTGTTCGAGAACCTTGCAGCGTGAGTCTTTGAGCATGGCATCGTCGATGTCGATGTTGCGGTGAACGGGACCGGGATGAAGAATAATAATGTCACGGGAGGCTATAAGCTCTTTTGTAATGCAAAAATCACTGGCATAATCTTTGAGTGAACCGTACGTTTGGTGGGAATGGCGTTCGGTTTGGGTACGCAGACTCATAATCGCATCAACATTATCAATAACATCGTGTAGGGTATGTGTAGTCTTAAGCGTTGTAGCGGGTAAAAAATGGGGTGGTGTCACAAGGGTAATATCCATGCCGAAGCGATTGAGGAGTTCTATGTTACTGTTGGCAACACGGGAATTTTTAATATCACCGACGATAGCGATTCTTTTCCCTTTGACATCACCGAAATGGCGGCGGAGGGTAAAGAGATCGAGGAGGGCTTGCGTCGGATGGGCATGGGCACCGTCACCTGCATTGATAATTGATGCATTAGTGTGTTGGGCGAGGATATTGGGGACTCCCGCATGTGCATGGCGTACAATCATCGCATGGGGCCCCATCGCATCCAGATTGGCGGCGGTATCGACGAGACTTTCCCCTTTTTGGGTAGAGCTTTTTTGGACATCCAAATGGACAACTTCTGCCCCGAGCCGCTTGGCGGCGATCTCAAAAGAACTTTTTGTGCGGGTCGAATTCTCAAAAAAGAGGGTAATAATGATCTTTTCACGAAGAACGGGGTCAAATTGTCCGTTTGAAAAATTTTCGGCATCGTGGAGCACCTGTTCAATTTGTTCAACGGTAAAATCATCGGTGCGAATTAAATGGCGCATTC
>NZ_JALNYS010000012.1:58234-105837 GCF_023229695.1 Sulfuricurvum sp. | reverse complement strand
TCTTTCTCCTGTTTAACATAGACGAAGAGGATTTCTTTCTTCTCTTATGCCTGCCACGGATGCGGCTGAATTTATTCTGTAATTGTATCTAAAAGTGCGTGTGCAATAGCATTAATATCGTGATCAATAAAGTAAAGAGGGGCAAAGTGATGGATGAAATAGGGGAGAGAGGTGAGATTGAAATCTTCTCTGGCCTCTTTGCAGTTTAGTCCCCATACATGAGGAAGTTTCGTATCGTTCAAGAGACGCAGACTCAGAAGCGTATCGTTGATGCAGCCGAGTCTGCAATGGGTGATAAGGAGCGTTACGGCCTTAAAGTATCGGGGAAGATCAAGCATCATACTCTTTGCATCAATCGGAACCAGTAACCCCCCCGCCCCTTCGATAATGATAACATCGCAAAGTGCTTCGATTTTATGCAGCGGAGCATCAAATAAGGAAAGATCAATCTTTTGGCCGCCGCTGGCGACAAAAGGTGCCGCCGGCAGAGAAAAAGTGAGAGGAACGATATCGGATACGGATAAGGATTTTAGAGAGGGGTTTAAGTGTAAAGCCGTTTGGAAAAGAAGACTTCCATCCGCAGGTATCTCCACTACCCCTGTTTCTATCGGCTTATAAACACCGACGCGCAACCCCATTTTAGCAAATGCATGGAGCAACTGTATCGAGGTGTAGGTTTTTCCGATATCGGTATTGGTAGCGGTGATGAAAATACGTTTGGCCAATGAAATCTCTTTTTGGTTATAATTGGTCTAATTTTAATACAGGTTTGATGATGAATCGCTTTGAAAATTTTACAACCGCATTTGTACAGCAAATCGGGAAAAAAGAGGGGCCGGTCAGTCCGGTTATGATTAATTCCGCTTCTTTCGGATACGGTGACAGCGAAACGGGGGAAGGGATCTTTGAGGGATCGGTAAAAAAACCGTTGTATGCGCGTGTAGGCAATCCGACATCGGGACAGTTGGAACAGATTTTAGCATCCATGGACGGCGGTATCGGTGCGGTAGCCGCTGCTTCGGGTATGGGGGCAACGGCGATGGCAACGTTGAGCCTGCTGAAATCGGGGGACCATATTATCAGTATCGGAGGGCTTTTCGGAGGGACCTATTCGTATTTTACCGAGACATTAAGCCGGTTCGGGATTTCGACGAGTTTTTTTGACGTAGATGAATTGGAAGCGATTGAGGGGGCGATTCGCGATGCAACCAAAATTATTTTTTTGGAAAGCGTCGGCAATCCGAACATGCGCTTGCCCGACATTAAAGCAATCGCAGAGATAGCCGGTACTCATGGCGTAGTATTGATAGTGGACAATACTATCACCCCTCTTAGTATCGCACCGCTTGCTTTGGGTGCCGATATCGTAGTCTATTCGACAACAAAAATCATTACCGGAAATGCCTCCTCCCTTGGAGGTGCCGTTGTTTTTCGTCCGATTTGCGAGGGAGACGATAAATTCAAGGGTGAGCGCTACGGTGATGTTCATCCGTTCATCAAAAAAATGGGACCGATGGCATTGATTGCCAATGCAAAGAAGCGTGCTCTACGTGATTTCGGGATGTCCGCCAACGGTTTCGGGAGTTATTTGACCCTGTTGGGACTTGAAACGCTTCCGCTGCGGATGGATCGTGTCGTTTCGAGTGTTGAAAAAGTGGCGAACGCTTTATATGAAGCGGGATTTGTGATTAATCACCCTTCGTTGTCTACCCATCCCCATCATGAACGGTATCGCACTCAGTTTGGCAAGGGGTGCGGAACGTTACTGACGATTGATATGGGGAGCAAAGAGCGTGCATTCGAATTTCTAAACCGTTCCGCGTTGGTCACGATTACTGCAAATATCGGTGACAGCCGAACACTGGGGCTTCATATGGCATCGACAATCTACCGTGATTTTGATGAATCGACGCGGGAATTTTTGGGGATTACCCCCGGTTTGATCCGTATCTCTATCGGGCTTGAAAATCCCGACGATATTATTAATGACTTTATCACCGCTCGAGGGTGATAAAGGGTCCCATTTAAATATAATCCTCCTTTTTAAGCCAAACAATACGTAATCATTGTTACATTATTTTTTTCAAATGACAGGAAACTATTTTTGAGTACAAAAATTGAAGAACACTATGAGGGTGAATTAGCCCTCCGTGAACCTAAACGGTACAACGTTTTTTTATTAAACGATGACTATACGTCGATGGATTTTGTTATCGATATTTTGATGAGTATTTTTCGTAAAAATTATTCGGATGCCTATACGATCATGATGCAGGTTCATCAACAAGGGAGGGGATTATGCGGAAGCTACCCCTATGAAATTGCCGAGACAAAAGTTCAACAAGTCAGTTCTTTGGCCCGGGAGAGCGGGTTTCCGCTTAAAGCGATGATGGAGGAGGCGTAATGGTTAGTTCGGAGCTCAATACGATTTTTCAAAAAGCGGTTGCATTTGCACGGCATCAGCGTCATGAATATTTAACAATCGAACATGTAATGCTTGCCCTTTTGGCGACTTCGGACGGTGAAGCAATCATCCGGGCGTGCGGTGGAGATGTTGAAATGATGCGCGAAGCGTTGGGCCGTTATCTGATACAGACGATGGAACCGCTTCCGGATGAAGTACAGCAGGAGCCTTTTGAAACGGTTGCGTTGGCCCGAATGATTGATGAGATGATGCGTCATGTTCGAAGCGCCCAGAAACAGCATGCCGATGTCGGTGATTTTATTGCCGCCGTCTATGAAGAACACCATTCGTATGCGTGTATCCTCCTTGAAGAGTCCGGAATTACCCGTGTTGATTTGCTCGAAGCCATTTCGCATCGTGAACTTGAGACGCCGAAAGATACCGAAAGGGCAGAAGGGGCTTTGGATAAATATGCGATCAATTTGATCGTTCAGGCAAAAAAAGGGAAAATTGATCCGGTAATCGGTCGTGAAAACGAGATAGAGCGGACGATCCAAACCCTTTGCCGACGTAAAAAAAACAATCCTCTTCTTATCGGTGAACCGGGGGTCGGAAAAACCGCCATTGCGGAGGGGTTGGCTCTGCGACTGGTGGAAGGGGATGTCCCTGATCTTTTACGCGATGCCGAACTTTTTGCCCTCGATCTTGGGGCGATGCTGGCCGGTACAAAATATCGGGGAGATTTTGAAAAGCGGCTGAAGGCGGTCATCGACGAAGTACAGGAACATCCCAATGCTATTTTGTTTATCGACGAAATTCATACGATTGTAGGTGCGGGTGCTGTAGGGGGAGGGAGTATGGATGCTTCTAATCAGCTCAAGCCGGCGCTTGCTTCGGGCCGGCTCAAATGTATGGGGGCGACGACGCATGCCGAATACCGGAATGTGTTTGAAAAAGACCGTGCTCTAAGCCGGCGGTTTGCCCGTATCGATGTCGGGGAACCTTCGATGGAAAATAGTTTTTTAATTCTTAAAGGGCTTCGGGAACGGTATGAACACCACCACAAAGTGAAATATACCGATAAGGCTTTGCGCAGTGCGGTGGAACTCTCCAAAAAATATATCACCGACCGTTTTTTACCCGATGTGGCGATAGACCTTATCGATGAAGCGGGGGCCTCTTTTCATCTTAAAAAGCATAAACGGACGACGATTACGCCGATGGACATTGAGACCATTATCTCTAAAATGACGGGAGTACCCACCTCAAAAATGGGAGAAGATGCCCGTGCCAAACTGATTGGACTGGATGGGGAGTTAAAAGCTCAGGTGATAGGGCAGGATCAAGCCGTCACTCAGGTAGTCCGTTCCATCAAACGCTCTTATGCCGGTTTAGGTGGATTGCATAAGCCGATCGCTTCGTTTTTGTTCTCCGGGCCGACTGGGGTGGGAAAAACAGAATTGGCCAAATCGCTGTCATCTTGCATGGGGATCCATTTTGAACGGTTTGACATGTCAGAATATATGGAGAAACATTCGCTGAGCCGGCTCATCGGGGCTCCTCCGGGATATGTCGGATTTGAACAGGGGGGATTGCTCAGCGAAGCGATCCGTAAACACCCCTATACGGTATTACTGTTGGATGAGATAGAGAAAGCCCATCCTGACCTCATAAATGTATTATTGCAGATAATGGACAATGCGACATTGACCGATAACAACGGGTACAAAGCCAATTTTTCGAACGTTATCTTGATTATGACCTCCAATGTCGGTGCAACCGAACGAAACGTGATGGGATTTAATGCCGACAGTTCTCTCTCTCGTAATGAGGCGCTGAAATCCTTTTTCACTCCGGAATTTCGTAATCGGTTGGATGCGGTGGTCGAGTTTGGTCCGTTATCTCAAGAGGTAGTTCGTGGAGTGGTGGATAAATTTATTCGTGAATTGAATCAGCAGCTCAAAGGGAAAAAAGTTACCCTTTCGCTGAGTGAAAAAGCCAAAGGGTATCTGGCGGCAATCGGATACGATAAAGCGATGGGGGCACGGCCGTTGGGAAGGGTTATTCAAGAGAAGATCAAAGATCCGCTTGTGGATGAAATGCTCTTTGGCTCTTTGGCAAACGGCGGTACGGTGAGTATCGATTATGATACGGAATTAAGGTTCTCTTTTAACGAATGATTCCCAAACTTTCGATTTCATTGATTTTCCCCGATCCAGGGTCGGCAAGTAAGGAGGGGATTGTCGCTTACGGCGGTGATCTTACCCCTTCGCGTATTATGCTGGCCTATCGGATGGGGATTTTCCCGTGGTACAGTGCAGGGGATCCTATTTTGTGGTGGTCCGTGGATCCGAGACTGATTCTGGAATTGGATGAGTTTAGACTTCACCGATCTCTCCGTAAAAAAATACCGCAATTTGAAATTCGGTTTGATACGGCTTTTTCAGAAGTGATTCGTGAATGTTCGCAGATGCCTCGGCGAGGGCAGAGTGGGAGTTGGATCGTCCCGGCGATGATTGAAGCGTATGAAGAGCTTCATGCGCTCGGATATGCGCACAGTGTTGAAGCATATCAAGAGGGGGTGCTGGTCGGCGGCTTATACGGTGTAAGTGTCGGAAAGGTTTTTTGCGGCGAATCGATGTTTGCCAAGGTATCGGATGCTTCCAAAGTCGCTTTTGCCGTTTTAATCGATCATTTGAAAGGGTGGGGCTACGATTTTATCGATTGTCAGGTACCGACGGAACATTTGAAAAGTTTAGGGGCAAAAGAGGTTTCAAGGGAGGAGTTTTTAAATCGCCTCGCCCTGGCCAATGAGTCTTACAATGAATACGACTGGTTTTTGAATCTGGGTTAATCTTAAGTAATTTTCTCTTATACTCTTTTAATTCTATAAAACAAGGGGTCATAATGAAAAAAATTATTCTCAGCATGGTAGCGGTTGCAGCACTTAGCACAGCAGGATTTGCAACGGTTAATAATCAAACCGGATGTGGATTAGGATCACAAATTATCAAAGATGACAGTTCGGCAGTCATGTTGGCGCTGCAAGCGACAACAAACGGTACGTCAGGAAATCAAACATTCGGAGTTACTTCCGGGACTTCAGGTTGTAAGCGTTCACAACTCGTTTTGAATGAGCGGGCTGCCGCGTTTGTTGCGTCCAATATGGATCAGCTCTCTCGTGAGATTGCGATTGGGAAGGGAGAGAGTGTTGAAACGCTGGCCGAGTTATTGAACGTTGAGAATAAAGCGGCTTTCGCCTCGGCGCTGCAAGCGAATTATAATGCGATTTATGCCAATGAAAAAGCCGATATGGCAACAGTATTGGATAACGTTTCTACTATCGCCGGATAATATTCATTCCCCATCATTTCCCGTACTTGGGTATCCATCTCTAAAATAAAGCTGGATTCCCGAGCAAGTCGGGAATGACGGTATGTAAGGTTTTTTTTGCCATTTTTTCTTTTATTAGGTGCGTTGAGTTTATCGATTTTTGCTGCTACGACCGATGAACTGATTGCACAAGCTACTTCCCAACATCTGGAAAACTCCCGTTATTGGCATTTATTGATGCATGCCCCCAAAGGGGAGAGTGAAATTGATGACGACGCTTTTTTTATGGCTCCCGATGGAAAATATAATCTTGGCGGAGAGTTAAACGCAACGATTCGCCATTTGAATGACGATGTGAATCGGAGTGACGAGAGCCTCTTTTGCCGCTTTCCCGCCCGAAGAGCATGGCTTGAAAAGGAACTTCGGATCTCTTTTGGAGAGGGTGAATGCCGTCAATACGAAGCCCTTTTAACCAAAATGGATCCCAAAAAAGTGACGCTCGTTTTCCCCAGTGCTCATATCAACTCCCCCGCATCGATGTTCGGACATACGTTTTTACGGATCGATTCGTCGATGGAGAGCAAGCTGATGTCGTATGCGATCAATTATGCGGCACAAACCGCCGAAACCAACGGGCTCCTTTTTGCCTATAAGGGGCTTTTCGGCGGATATTTCGGTTTTTATTCGATGCTCCCCTATTATGAAAAACTCAAAGAGTACCGCGACAGTGAATCTCGGGATGTCTGGGAGTACGATTTGAATCTGACGCCCGATGAGGTTCGCGCGATGGTACGCCATATCTGGGAGCTCCAGCGGATCAATTCGCGGTACTATTTTTTTGATGAAAATTGTTCGTATCATATGTTGTGGCTGAGTGAAATTGCCCGTCCGAGTCTCCATTTGCGCGAGTATTTCCGGTATTACGTTATCCCCCCGGATACGGTTCGGGCCTTTGAAGAGGAGGGGGTTGTCGGTGAAAAACATTTTAGAGCGTCAAAACGTTCAAAGCTTTTGGCCTATGAAGGGGAGCTCAATCCCACGGCAATAGGGGCCGTTCAACTACTCGCATCGGGGAAAATGGAAGCTGCCGCAATCAAAGAGCTCCCCTTATCCGTTCAGGATCAACGGTACGGATTGGAAGCGGCTGCCGAATTGACGGAATTTGTTTTTATTGAAGGAAAAATGTCAAAAGAGGCGTATGGGAAGCGGTATCATACCCTTTTATCGGAGCGTGCGGCACTGGGTCAGGGGGAAGTTCTCCCGACGATAGCGAAACCTAATCCCGATACGGCCCACCGCTCTGCACGCCTAGAGATGGCGCAGGGGTGGCTTGAGAATCGATCGCCGCTTATGATCGGGTTTAGACCGGCTTTTCATGATTTGGGTGAAGTCGATGCGGGACATTTGACCGGGGCGCAGATCGAATTTCTTGACACCCTGCTTGGGATCGAGAACAACACCCTCACCGTAGAAAAACTGACCCTCCTCTCACTGGCTTCGATCGCTCCGGTGTCCTATTTTTTCAAACCGCTCTCCTGGCGGATGAAAATCGGTTGGGACAGAGAATACGGTTCGGACCGCCTTAGTTTCGTTACCCGTCTCGGTGTCGGTACGAGTATCGGGAACGATCGCGTATTCGGATATCTGCTGAGTGAGCCGGAAGTACGTGCCGGATTCAATCCCGATGCCGGAATAGGATTGACCGCAGGGGGAGGGATCAATTGGGGAAAAGCGATGAAAAGTTATCTGGAAACGGGGCATATAGTGTATCTGGATCAGCGTGATCGAAGCCGTTTGAGTTTTTCGCACCGATGGCAGTGGAGCAGCCACGGAGCCCTCTTTTTTCAGTATGACCTTTATCGGCAAGCCGGAAGGGAAGATCGTCTGCATGCCGGAATCAGCCTCTACTTTTAACCTTTTTTCGGCATAATCGGTTACTTTTTTTATGATGGAGCCGAATTATATGTATATTCCTGAATCACGATTTTCTTTATGGGCCGATTTTATTGAACGCACTTTTTTGGATAATGAGTTTAAAGAGTTGATCGAGCAGGGGATTATTAACGGGGCTACCTCCAATCCCTCTATTTTTAAGAGTGCGATTCTGACGTCGGAAGCGTACAAAGAACAGCTTGCCGGGCTGGGCGCTCTTTCACCGAAAGAAAAATATGAAGCGCTGGCGATCTACGATATCCAAAAGGCGGCGGATATTCTCCGTCCGCTTTACGATGCCGGAGATGACGGATATGTCAGTATTGAGGTGGATCCGTTTTTATGCGATGATGCGGAGGGGACGGTTCATGAGGGGATTAGGTTGCATCAAGTGATTGGCCGTCCGAACGTCATGATCAAAGTTCCCGCTACAAAAGCGGGATATCATGCCATGGAAACCCTTGCATCCCAAGGTATCCCGGTCAATGCGACCCTGATTTTTTCGTTGGAGCAGGCGATAAAAAGTGCTCAGGCTTTTCATAAAGCTTCGGATAAGGGAGCAGATCCTGTCCACACCGTTATCAGTGTCTTTGTCAGTCGGATCGATCGGGCAATTGATGAGCAACTTCGCTCTGCCGATGTTTCGGTCGGGCTCATGGGTATTATGAACGCGGCTGAAATTTACGAAGAGGTTGAAGCCATCGGGGTCCCCAAATGTCGTGTATTATTCGCCAGTACCGGGGTAAAAGGGGATGACTTTAGAGCCTCCTATTATATTGACGAACTGTTGGCTTTTAACAGCGTCAATACCGCACCGATTGCAACAATCGATGCTTTTGTCAAGGGTGGGGAAAAGGGGATTAAACTCCCATTGTCACGTGATGCGATCGAGGTACACAAAGAGGCTGTTCTGGGTGCCGGTGTCAATATGAACCAAATTATTGAGGAACAGATTCGTGAAGGATTAGCCGCTTTTAAAATAGCGTTCAGTGAAATTTTGAGCGAATTGGAGTAAATACATGAGTCAAGAGATGGACAGTCAGGTCAATGTAAGCGAACTCGATTTTGAGGTGTTGAAAAAAATACGGAGTTATTTGCGTCGGATGGTGGATGCGGGGGGGAGCGACTTGCATGTTAAAGCCAATGCGATTGTACGGGCCCGGATCAATGGGGAGATTGTCCCCCTTTCGGGTGAAATTTTTTCCAAAAAAGATGCATTGACCTTTGCAAAAGAGCTTTTGCGCACCCGTTTTCCTGAACTGGTAGAGAAAAAAGAGCTGGATTTAGTCTATCCGTTTGATGAAAATACCCGTTTCCGTATCAACATCTTTTTTCAGATGGAGGGGATATCGGCGGTATTCCGTCTGATTCCGGTCAAAATCCTTACCATCGACGAGCTGAACCTTCCGGAAGTGATCCATACGTTTGCGGAGATGGAGCGGGGTCTGGTGCTTGTGACGGGGGTGACGGGGAGCGGTAAATCGACAACCCTTGCGGCCATTATCAATGAAATCAATCTGAATCGGCGCAAGCATATTATCACGATTGAAGATCCGATCGAGTTTGTCCATAAAGATCGCAAATGTATTATCAATCAACGCAGTGTCGGGCAGGACACCAAAAGTTTCGGCAATGCGTTACGGGCCGCTTTGCGTGAGGATCCGGATATCATTCTGGTCGGGGAGATGCGTGATATGGAAACGATAGAGATTGCGCTTCACGCTGCCGATACGGGGCATCTTGTTTTCTCCACCCTACACACGCTGGATGCCAAAGAGACGATTAACCGGGTGGTTTCGGTTTTCCCGACGGCGGAGCAAAATCGGGTCCGAATGACCCTCTCTTCCGTTATCCGAGGGGTGATTTCACAGCGTTTGATCCCTACCGTGGACGGAAAACGGACTGCCGCTCTTGAAGTGATGGTCCGAACGCCCCGTATCGAGCAGCTGATTGCCGAAAATCGTGATATCGAGATTCCCGATACGATTGCGGAAGGGAAGCAGCTCTATAAATCGCAGACATTCGATCAGGGGATTCTGGACCTTTACTTCAAAAAGCGGATCAGTCGAGACGATGCTTTCGCCAACGCTACCTCCGCGTCCGATTTAAAACTGAAAATGGAAGGGCTGGGCGGTTCGATTGATAAAGAGAAGATTGGGAGTAACGATGTTACGAAAGAGTTTGAAGAAGACGATTTTATCGGTTTAAAAGGGTAATGCTTTAGGATGGTTTAATATTTTTTTAAGTATAATCCGTCCCATTTTAATTTTGAAGGATTTGATTATGCTAGAAGGCATTGTAAGAGAGAGTATTGGCAAACGTTCAACAAAAGCGTACCGCCGTGATGGTTATCTTATCGCCAACATTTACGGAAAAGGGCTTGAAAATATCCACGCCGCGTTCAAAATGAACGATTTTATCCGTACTGTTCGTAACAAAGAGAGTGTTGCGTTCGGTGTCAATGTTGCCGGGAACGAGATGAATGTTGTTGTTCAAGGGTATGAGTCTCATCCGGTATCGGGCAATTTGTTGCACGTTGATTTGATGGTAGCACAAGCGGGTGTCGTAACCCATTATCATATTCCTGTCAAGCCTGTAGGGACCCCTATCGGTTTGAAAAACAAAGGGATGTTGCACGTATCTAAAAAACGTCTTCGCGTTAAAACAGCGATCGAAAATCTTCCGAATGCGATTGAAATCAATGTAGCCCCTCTTGATCTGGGTGATTCTATTTTGTTGCGCGATTTGGAAAAAATTGAAAACGTTACGTTTACCGATTCGGACCGTGTATCGATTTTAAGTATCATTAAAGCGAAATAATCATGCTGATCGTCGGACTGGGCAATCCTGGCCCGGCGTACAGTCAAACCCGGCACAATATCGGGTTTATGGTGATCGATGAGTTATG
This sequence comes from Sulfuricurvum sp., assembly GCF_023229695.1. Taxonomy (GTDB): domain Bacteria; phylum Campylobacterota; class Campylobacteria; order Campylobacterales; family Sulfurimonadaceae; genus Sulfuricurvum. The sequence continues at coordinate 95,260 of NZ_JALNYS010000012.1, read as the reverse complement.
CCGTCGCCATAGTGTTAGCGCCGTTTCAAAGAGCTCCTTCGAAGGGGAGTTGTTTAAAATGGGGACACATTTTCTTCTCAAGCCTATGACCTTTATGAACCTCTCCGGCCGTTCGGTAGCCTCCGTAAAAAATTTCTATAAAATTGATGATGTGATTGTGATCCATGATGATCTGGACCTCCCTTTCGGTGCATTGCGGTTAAAAAAAGGGGGCGGTCACGGCGGGCATAACGGCCTCAAATCGACCGATGCGGCAATCAGCCCCGATTATGTACGTGTCCGGATGGGGATTGGAAAACCGGAACATAAATCGCAGGTAGCCGATTATGTTTTGCATCCGTTTTCTCCGGATGAAAAAAAGCAGATCGACGGATGGATCGCAAAAGCCGCAGATGCGGTAGAACTGCTTTTGCGTCTACCGCACGATGCGGTAGCTTCAAAGTGTTCACTCAAGGCTTTAACGCTACAATAGACGATCTTTACAACGAATAGGTAAAAATGCTCTTTTTTAATACGTTGTCTTTTTTATATCTACGCTATTTTTTGATCATTATTATTGCGTTGAGCAGTTTTATGGTCGGATTTGATTTGATGGAGTATGCCGCAGAGCTTCCCCGTTCGGCGAATCTTGTCCTCATCTATATTACGTATAAAATTTTTTATGCGATCGACATGATGCTTCCGATATCGCTGGTTTTTGCGATGATCGCATCGTTGGTTGAGTTGGTCCGTTCAAATGCTATGGTTGCCTATTATGCCCTCGGGTACTCTAAAAAACGGCTATTTGCCCCTTTTGGAACGGTTGCAACCGTTATCCTGGTTCTCTATGTCGCATTGCATGCGACCTCTTTTTCCAGAGCAAACGAGTATGCCGATAATCTGCGTGAATCCTCGGAACTGATTCGTCCGACGAGTAACCTTTTTTTTACCCATGAGGGGAACTATATCTATTTCGGAACACTCTACCCCCTGACGCGCAAGGCGGAAGATATCCGTATTTTTACCTTTAAAGAGGGGCGTTTTCGTGAAGTGCTCAGCGCTACGAAAGCGGTGTATCAAGAGGGTTTCTGGGTCATACAAAAAGGGCATTTGCTCAAAACTCCAAAAACGCTCCGGCTTGGGGAAAAAGGGATTGTCATAGAAGATCGGAAGAACCTCAAAGTTCTTCCCGATTTTCGTCCGAAGATTCTCGATCAGGTGTATGAGGGGAAAGTGAATTTTACGATCGGTGACGGACTAGATGCACTGAAATTACTGGAAAACCAGAATGTCGATGTGGCAAAAATAAAAAGTGCGTTGTACCGGATTTTTTTCTCTCCGTGGTTTGCCCTGATTTTGATGGTGATATTTTTTACCTATGCTCCGGTAAGCTCCCGTTTTTTAAATCTCTCTTTCTTCAGTTTCGGGGCGATTTTAGCCACATTGATGATATGGGGGATTGCGTTTATGATGGGAGAACTATCGGTCAATAAAACCCTCTCGCCCGAAGTCGGGGTGATCGTGCCGATCATCATACTCCTTGCTGCTATGACGCTACGTCTAAGCAGATTTAGGATAAAATCGCGTCAAAATTAGATTTCAAAGGTCAATCCGTGATCCCGTTTAAAGAACTTGCACAAACGTACGGCACCCCTCTGTATGTGTATGATTTTGATGCGATGCGCGCTCAATTCGAATCTCTTAAAGAGGCTTTTCGGGGACGTAAATCGATTCTTGCTTATGCTGTCAAAGCCAATTCCAATCTGAGTGTCGTGAAACATTTTGCGTCGCTCGGATCAGGTGCCGATTGTGTTTCTATCGGTGAAGTACGTCGTGCATTGATGGCGGGTGTCCCCAAATATCGGGTCATTTTCAGCGGTGTCGGGAAGCGTGACGATGAGATTCGCGAAGCGATCGAGAGTGATATTTTGTACATCAATCTTGAGAGTGAAGCCGAGTTGGAACGGGTGGAGATGATTGCGCAAGAGCTGAATACGAAAGCCCGTATCAGTATCCGTGTCAATCCGAATATTGATCCAAAAACGCACCCTTATATCTCAACCGGTCTGCACGATAATAAATTCGGCGTCGAGATCACTGCGGCAAAACGGATGTACATCCGGGCGAAAAATTCGCCGTATCTTGATTCGGTCGGGATCCATTTTCATATCGGGAGCCAATTGACGGAGCTTGAACCGATTTATGAAGCGGCGGTGATTGTTGCCGATTTGCTCCGTTCCCTCAGCGCTATTAACATCGAGTTGAAGTTTTTTGATATCGGGGGAGGTCTCGGCGTCCGTTATAAGGAAGAGACTACCATTGAGCCTTACGCGTATGCGCAAGCGGTTTTGGCGGCATTGAAAGGGATCGACGTAACGGTGATTTGTGAACCCGGGCGCTTTTTGACAGCCAATGCAGGCTATTTTCTGACCAAAGTATTGTACGAAAAACAAAACGGCCAAAAGCGGTTCGTTGTGGTGGACGGGGCGATGAACGATTTGATCCGTCCGAGTTTATACAACGCGTACCATCGGATCGAATCGCTGGGGAATGAAGGGGAAGCGAGTGCGGTTGACGTTGTCGGGCCGGTATGCGAGAGCGGGGACTTTTTGGCGAAAAATTATCCGCTTCCGCCTCTGGAACATAACGATTTGCTGGTGGTTCACAGTGCCGGAGCGTACGGATTCGGGATGGGAAGCAACTACAACACGCGGGGAAGATCGGCGGAAGTGGCCCTTGAAAACGGAGTCCACCGTCTGATCCGCAGACGAGAAAGCTTTGACGATCTGATCGCTTTAGAGCGCGAGTACCTTTAATGTTTTTTGTGGATGTACAGGGGACTTTGATCGAAGACAACACCAAGCTTCCGGTTCGCGGGGCGGTCTCGTTTATCGATCATTTGAATCAGGCGAAGATACCGTATATGGTGATCACCAACAGTACGAAATATCCCAGTGCCGAATTTTTAGGGTACCTTAACTCCATCGGACTGGCTATCCCCAAGGAGCGCTATCTCGATCCCCTTATGGTTCTGGAGCGTTACATCGGTGAAGGGGAGAAAATAGCAGCCTACGGTTCGGAACCATTTTTAAACGTTCTTCGCACGATGGGCTACACTTTGGACTATAATACGCCCTCAATCGTTTTAATCGCGATTAAAGAGGATTTTAAAGCCGACGAGTATGCTCAGATGATTGAGTTTTTGCTTTCGGGCGCACGTTTGATCGGAATGCATGAGACGACGCTGTACGTCAAGAATCACAAGCGCTATCCCGGTGTCGGTGCGATTTTGAAAATGCTGGAATGTGCCACTTCGTGCCGCTACGATGTCGTAGGAAAACCGAGCCCGGCATTTTTTCAGGAGGCCTTGGCGCGGTTGAATCTTCAAGGCGGCGAACGGACGTTTGATGAGGTAACCATCATTAGCGATGATCTCAAAGGGGATATTGTCGGGGCACAGGAATTGGGGATGAAAGGGATTTTTGTTTTAAGCGGAAAATACAAATCCGCAGATGAAATACTCCCCTTAATCCCAAAAGAACAACATCCGAATGCGGTCTATCAGGACATGCAAGAGATATTGGAGAATCTATGAATACATTAGAAGAGTGTCGAGCACGAATCGATGAGATCGATAATGAAGTGATGGTTTTATTGAATCGCCGGATGGAGGTTGTCCGTCGCGTCGGCGAGATCAAGCATGAGAGCAATACGGCGATTTATCGTCCTGAACGGGAAAAAGCGATCATTGACCGCTTAAGCGGCATCAGCGAATCTACCGGCGGTTTATTGAACCGTCAGGCGATCGAAGCGGTATTTTTAGAAATTTTTGCCGTTGCCCGCAATCTGGAACTGCCTGAGCGGATTGCCTATCTCGGACCGGAGGGAAGCTTTACCCATCAAGCCGCCGAGTCGCGCTTCGGGGCCATGAGCGATTACCTCTCTTTGGGGTCGATTGAAGCGGTTTTTAAAACACTCGAAGCGGGGCGCGCAAAATTCGGGGTGGTCCCGATCGAAAACAGCCGTGACGGTGTTGTGGGGGAAACTCTGGATCTGCTGGGAAAAAGCGGCGTTAAAATCGTAGCCGAACTCTATATGCCGATTCATATGGCTTTCGCAACCAAAGCGGGGAAAATTCAGGAGATTAAGCGAATCTATTCGAAAGACAAAGGGTTTGGGCAGTGCCGGGATTTTTTGCAGGAACACGGTTTGGAGAGTATTGAGCATATTCCCGTCGAATCGACGGCAAAAGCGGCAATTTTGGCGGCCAAAGACCCTGAAGCGGCTGCGATATGCAGCCATATTGCGGCAAAACTCTACGGTGTACCGACGTTGTTTGAAAATATTGAAGATACCCATAACAATGCGACCCGTTTTTTTATCTTGAGTGATTTTAAAAACGCCCCCAGCGGCGATGACAAGACCTCCATCCTTGTCCGTCTCAAAGATGCTCAGAAAGCGGGAGCGTTGGTCAGCTTTTTAGAAGATTTCAATAATGCCGAGGTCAATTTAAGCAAGATCGAGAGTCGTCCCTCCCGTGATAACGACGGATTCGGGTACTGGTTTTTTATGGATTTTTTCGGTCACATCGATGAGCCGAAAGTAGACAATATCATTCAAAAGCATGCCGATGAAGTGACATGGCTCGGCAGTTATGTAAAAGGAGAGTTATGAAATTTAACAGCGTTTTAGAGAGCATTAAAAGCTATGAAGCGGGAAAACCGATCGAACTGGTTGTCCGAGAATACGGGATATCCCCCGATCAGATTGTCAAGCTGGCCAGTAATGAGAACCCCTTCGGGTGTTCGCCGAGGGTGAAAGAGGCCGTTTGCAGTATGATTGACTACATGTCCCACTATCCGGATGATTCGATGATCAAGCTTAAAACGGCATTAGCATCCAAATACGGAATTGACCCCAATGAACTCATTATCGGATCGGGAAGTGATCAGGTGATCGAATTTGCGATTCATGCCAAAGCCCACGGCGGGAGCAAAGTGCTGATGAACAGCGTGACGTTCGCAATGTACGAAATTTATGCGAAACAGGTGGGGGCGCAGACGATCCGAACTTCTTCACGCGAACACAATATGGAGGAGTTTTACGCTCTCTATCTGGAGCATAAACCTTCGGTCATTCTTCTTTGTACCCCGAACAATCCGACCGGGGATGCGATTGACGCGGAATCAATGCTCTCCTTTATCGAAAAGATTGACAGCGATACGCTGGTGATCGTGGACGGCGCCTATATGGAATACGCCCGTTTCAAAGATCCTTCGAAAGCGGTCGACCCGCAGGACCTTATTAGCCGATTTGACAACGTCATTTTTCTGGGGACCTTTTCGAAAGCATACGGCTTGGGAGGGATGCGGGTCGGATACGGGATCGCCCGGCATGATATTATTCAATCCCTTTACAAAATGCGTCCGCCGTTTAATATTACGACCCTCTCTCTGGAAGCGGCATCGGTTGCATTGGAGGATGAGGCTTTCGTAGAGGAGTGTATCGTCGAAAACTTCAAAGAGATGCGCCGCTATGAATTTTTTGCCCGCTCCAAAGGGATCGAGGTGATTGAAAGTTATACAAATTTTATCACTTTACCTTTACCTGAAGAAAAAAATTCATCAAAAATAGCCCAAGAACTCTTAAAAAAGGGTATGATTGTACGTGATTTAAGCAGTTACGGATTGAACGCTATTCGTGTGACGATCGGCACGGAGAGTCAGAACGACCGCTTTTTTGAACTCGTAGAACCTTTATTGTAAAGTAGGCATTCAAAAGAATGGATTTCAAGGCACTTTTTTCGCAACTCGTTGTTTTTTACGGCAAGCTGACCCAAGCGCAAAAAACAATAATCGGCGCAGCGGTTGCGGGAATTGTGGCATTTCTGATTTTTTTGATAGTCTATACGTCGGATACTCCGGAGAGTGAGAAAGAGGGGTATCAGGTCTTATTCGATCAGCTGAGCGCGCAAGATGCGGCTCAGGTGGTCGATCAGCTTGAAAAAGATAAAATCCCGTACCGAATTGTTCGGGATAATGTGATCGAAGTCCCGAAAGAGGTGGTGTACAAAGAGCGGATCACCATCGCGTCCATGGGGATTCCCAAAGAGGGGCATGTCGGATTTGAGCTTTTTGACAAGCAAGAGTTCGGTGCGACAAGCTTCGATCAAGAGGTCAAATTTCGGCGTGCCTTAGAGGGGGAGCTTGCCCGCTCTATCGATTCGCTTTCACCGGTTGAAAAATCGAGTGTCTCACTGGCCCTCCCTAAAGAGACGCTGTTTGTCTCCGAAGCGGTCCCCCCTTCGGCTTCAGTTATGGTACAGCTGTATGCCGACCGGCAATTAAACTCAAAGCAGATCCGGGGGATAAAAAAACTGGTCGCATCGGCGGTACCGAAACTGACACCCGAGAATGTGGCGTTGATCAATTCAGAAGGGGAAACCCTAGGGGATAACGATGCTGCTTCCGCGATGGGGGAGCTCTCTTCGATGCAGCAGCTCTATAAAACGAAAGAGGAAAAGAAGCTCGAAGAGAAGATCAACAATGTCCTCTCTCCGTTTATCGGAGGTAAAGACCGGGTTGTCGCCAAAGTAACGGTTGATTACGATTTTTCCGAACAAAGCTCCACGTCGGAGAAATTCGATCCGGAAAATGTCGTTCGAAGCGAACAAACCCTCGAAGAGAAACGGGAGGGTGGCTCTGCCGCCCCGGTGGGTGGGGTTCCCGGAGCTGTCAGCAATATCGCTCCGGTTGAAGGGCTGGCCAACAGCGGCAGCGGTGAGAAATACGAAAAAACGTCCGGTACGACCAATTACGAAATCTCCAAAACCGTCTCAACGACAAAACTGGCGTTTGCGCGGGTTAAACGGATCACCGCAGCGGTGGTTGTAGACGGCAAGTATGTCCCCAAAAAAGGTTCAGACGACAAGCCGACGGAGGAGATGGAGTACGTTGCCCTCGATCAGACCCAGTTGGATGCGATCGATTCGCTGGTGAAACAATCGATCGGTATTGACGAAGCGCGGGGCGATCTGGTCAGTATCCGAAATTTTGAATTTCAAACCACCAAAGCGGGGATGGAACCGAAAGATGCCGCTTCCAGAACCTCGGAGTTTGTGGCGACGTACCTGGCTCCGTTTAGTCCGGTATTTAAATATTTACTGGTTGCGCTTATCTTGTTCGTCGCGTATCGAAAAATCATTTTCCCTTTTGCCGAACGGATGCTCGAATTTAGCCGCGATGAAGAGGAATTGGAAAAACCGAATTTGGAAATCGCGGACGATCAGGATGAAGATTTGGTTGAAAAAGTACAGCAGATGCGTAAAAAAGTGGAAAATCAATTGGGCCTTGGCGACGGATTCAACGAAGAGGAACTTAAATACGATGTGATACTTGAAAAAGTGCGCGAAATAGCCGAAGAACACCCGGATGAGATCTCGTCTTTGATTCAAGCGTTGATCGAAGAGGAATCCACCCCCAATGAAGCTCAAAAACGCTAGGAGGATACGATGAATCTTACACCGGCACAGCAAACCAATTTTGATGAAATGGGGATGGCTGAAAAAGTTGCTATCCTTTTGATGCAACTGGGGGAAGACAGCACCGCTGCTATTTTTTCCCGGATGAATGTTGATGCGATTACCCAGATTTCAAAATACATTGCCAACAACCGTTCGGTCGAGAAAAATATTGCGGCGGCGGTTTTGGAAGAATTTTATGCCATCATCCAGTCAAACCAGTATATTAATACCGGCGGTCTGGAGTATGCCCGTGAGATTCTCTACAAAGCGTTGGGACCCGAAGAGGCGAAAAAAATATTGGAACGTCTCTCCAAGACCATGCAAAACAGTCAAAATTTTGCCTATTTGTCTAAAATAAAGCCCCAGCAACTGGCCGATTTTATCACCACCGAGCACCCCCAGACCATTGCGCTGATTCTTGCCCATATGGACCCCTCCGCAGCAGCGGAAACCCTTTATATTTTCTCGGATGAGCTGCGTGCGGAAGTGGCGATGCGTATGGCAAAGCTAGGGGATATCTCTCCGTCGATTATCAAGCGGGTGAGTGCGGTTCTCGAATCCAAACTCGAAGCACTTGCAAGCTACAAAGTGGAAGTGGGGGGGCCGCGTGCGGTTGCCGATGTGTTCAACCGTTTGGGGGCAAAAGCGTCGAAAGCGACGTTGTCTCAAATCGAGCAGCTTGACCAAGAGCTGGCTTCATCGATTAAAGAGATGATGTTCACCTTCGAAGATATTGTGAATCTGGATGGAAACAGTGTCCGCGAGATTTTAAAATCGGTCGATAAAAATGATCTGATGCTGGCCCTTAAAAGCTCTGCCGATGAGCTTAAAGAGAAATTTTACGTCAATATGTCGCAACGGGCGAAAGAGTCGTTTGTGGAAGAGATGCAGTTTCTGGGAGCCGTTAAAGTCAAAGAGGTCGAAGGGGCGCAACGAAAAATCGTTGATGCCGTGCAGGCATTGGCGGAACAGGGAGTATTGCAACTGGGCGAGTCCGAAGAGATGGTCGATTAACCTATGGATGTGGTTATCTCACAGGACCGCACGGGTGCCCATGCGATTAGTAAGTATCAGTTTAAAATACTCTCGGGATTGGCCGGTTCCAGTATTCATGACGCGGTAGCGGAACTTTCGCACCATCATACGTCCGAGACCCCTCATAACCGGCGCAAAGAAGATCACTCTTTGTCGTCGAAGGACGAATTGGTGGAGTCCCTCCTTAAAAAAGCGGATGATATGAGCTCAAATGTCATTAAGATGCAGATGCGCCTTGAATCGATCCAGGAGGAGCATGCCGCCGCGATGGATGCGGCAAAAAAAGCGGCTTACGACGAGGGATTTTCTGCCGGTGTCGCTCAGGAGCAATCGAATGATGCGGGGCGAAAAGAACAGTCTCGGGATCAGCTGGCCATTTCGGTCAAAACACTCGACGAACAGGCGGCACAGTTTGCCAAAGCACTCGAATCGATCCACAAAGAGCTCACGTTTACGGCGTTGGAGATCGCCAAAGAGGTGATCGGAGTTGAGACACAAGAGAACAGTGCTAGAATCGCGGCCAAATTGTCGGCCGATTTGATGGACGAGCTTGCGGAAGCGTCAAAAATCACACTACGGGTCAATCCTGTCGATCATGGACAAATCTCCGAAAAAGTGGGATCGTTATCCAATGTAGAGGTCCTTTCCGACCGCGCTATCAACCCCGGAGGCGTTGTTGCGATCAGTGACGTCGGTAATGTTGATTCGCAGATTAAAAAGAGGTATGAGAGACTTAAACGATCCCTTTTGCTTGAATCTTAAAGCTTTTTTACGAATATGCCTATTTATAATGGGCCATCCGTTTGAGGGCGTTTTATCTAAAGTTAGGATATTGAATTTTTATGAATATTAAATCATTTACCCTGCCGCAACTTGAGGAACTTTCTCAAAAAATACGGGAGCGGATTTTAGAAGTAGTCAGTCAAAACGGAGGGCATTTAAGTTCGACGTTGGGCGCTACCGAAATTATCGTAGCGATGCATAAAGTGTTTGATGCCGCCCATGATCCGTTTATCTTCGATGTATCCCACCAATCGTATGCCCATAAACTGTTGACGGAGCGATGGGAAGAGTTTGCGACGCTTCGCCAGTTCGGCGGGCTTAGCGGCTATACCAAACCTTCCGAATCCCCGATGGATTATTTTGTTGCGGGGCACAGTTCCACCTCCATTTCACTCGGGGTCGGAGCGGCGAAAGCCATTGCCTTAAAAAACGAAGAGGGGAGCCGGATTCCGGTCATCGTGATCGGAGACGGATCGATGTCGGCCGGGATGGCTTATGAAGCGCTTAACGAGTTGGGAGATCGCAAATACCCGATGGTGATCATTCTCAACGACAACGAAATGAGTATCGCCAAGCCGATCGGGGCGATCAGTCGGATGCTCAGTTCCGCGATGGCAAGCCCGTTTTATCAACGGTTTAAAAAGAAGACCGAGCAATTCGTCGATAATTTCGGAGAAGGGGCCCACTATCTGGCCAAACGGTTTGAAGAGGCGTTTAAATTGATCACGCCGGGGATTATGTTTGAAGAGATGGGGATCGAATATATCGGGCCGATTAACGGCCATGATCTCAAATCGTTGATTGAGACGTTTGAGACAGCCCGTTCCATGAAAAAACCGGTTTTGGTCCATGTCCAGACGATCAAAGGCAAAGGGTACGAGATTGCCGAAGGGAAACATGAAAAATGGCACGGCGTCTCCCCTTTTGATCTCAAAAGCGGGGCAGCCAATGCCAAAAGTTCCGCTAAAAGCGCTACACAGATTTATGCCGATGCCCTGATGCATCAGGCGGATCATAATCCAAAAATTGTCGGTGTCACGGCGGCGATGCCCAGCGGTACCGGACTGAGTGCTTTGATGGAAAAATATCCGGACCGTTTTTGGGATGTGGCGATTGCGGAGCAGCATGCGGTGACCTCTATGGCGGCATTGGCCAAAGAGGGGTTTAAACCTTTTTGTACGATCTACTCCACATTTTTGCAGCGGGGATTCGATCAAGTGATCCATGATGTGTGTCTAATGGACCTTCCCGTGGTGTTTGCCCTGGATCGTGCGGGGATTGTCGGTGAAGACGGCGAAACCCACCAAGGGGTATTTGACATCAGCTTTCTGCGCCTGATCCCGAATATGATGCTGTGTGCCCCCCGGGATGAAAAATCGTTTCATCAGATCATAGCCTACACCGCGACCTACAATCACCCCTGTTCGATCCGCTATCCGCGAGGGGCATTTCTGGAAGCGGATTTACCCGAATCGCTCCCTTTTGAGACGGGTAAATCGCAGCTTTTGAGCTCGAATAGTTCGGATATGCTGTTTATCGGATACGGTAACGGCGTAGGACGTGCGGCGCAAACGATTGAGCTTATGGCGGAAAAACCCTCCCTCCTTGATCTTCGGTTTGTAAAACCGCTGGACGGTGAGATGTTGACACGGATGGCACAGCGTCACAAACGATGGTACGTCTTCAGCGATTCGGCAAAAATGGGGGGAGTCGGAAGCGCCCTTTTGGAATGGCTCTGCGAATCGGGCATTACCGATGTCCGTCTGGTCAGTTTCGAATACGATGATGCGTTTATCAAGCACGGCAATACCAAATTGGTCGAAGCGTCATTGGGACTTCGCCCGGAACAATTGGCCCAAAAGGTCAGCGAAGGAAAATAACCCCGGCAATGCGTCCGGTATGCTGCCGGTCGGCGCGATACGAAAAATAGGTATCGCTTTTGCATGCGGGACACGCAGCGATTACCTCCAGATGCTCCTGCGGAAGGTTGAGGGCATCCAGCTGCTGCCGTAAAACGGTATTGACGTCCAAAAAGAGTCTCTCCCCCTCTTTTCTCAATGCTTCGGAGTACCCCTTCTCTTTCACTTCCGCTCCGATTTGCCCGTTGATCTCATAGCAGCACCCGTGGATGGAGGGGCCCATACTGATGCGGATATCCTCTATTTTACTGCCGAACGTTTCTCCCATCCGTTCGATCGTCTTGGGCAAAATGGCATTGAGTGCTCCCGCACGCCCTGCATGGATCGCTCCGATGACACGCTGCACCGGATCATACACGAGTATCGGCGTACAGTCGGCGCTCATCACCATCAGCGGGGTGTACGGCCGATTCGTGATGAGGGCATCGCATTCGGGCGGGGTATCAAAATTTATCCTCTCGTCGATGAGGACTATTCGATCCGAATGAATTTGGCGCATATGGATCAGTTTAGTCCTATCATACCCGGAGAATTTGGCGAGCATATCGTGGTTGTCTAAAACATCGCGCGGATCGTCTCCTACATGAAAGGCCAGATTGGCTGTAGTGAAAGGGGGCTTGGAAACTCCGCCGTGGCGTGTCGTAAAGAGGGCCGTTATATCGCTAAACAAGGATAAAAGAGGGGAGGATATCGTTTTCATGTTAGGAGTATAACGTGTGACTCTTTTAGGTGGGATTAATTAAATTTCGATTATCCTTCCATTCCACTTTTTACGTCGGGGCGTAGCGCAGTTTGGCTAGCGCACTACCTTGGGGTGGTAGAGGTCGCCTGTTCGAGTCAGGTCGCTCCGACCATGTGGAAACCCTATAAATAGGGATTTTATATTTTAAGAAGCTGTCTTTTTAACTTCATTTTTTTCCACCGCCCAATCCTTCAAAGATGTCAATTATCCACTCTTTCTTTTTTCTCGCTATTTTTTTATTTTGAATGTTTACTTTCCGAAGAGATAGGATATCCTGCCATTTTCCATTTTGTGTATCCGTTTAAGAGCCAATTGACATTTTGATATCCAAGTTTTCGTACAGATAGAGCAGCTTCATAAGAGTTTGCACAAGATTCACCGTAGCAGTAAAAAACTAGAGGCTGTTTTTTATCCGCAGGTAGCTGCAGCGCAATATATTTAGCTTTGGATTCATCAAAATAGACGGGAAATGCACCATTGATATGTTCTTTTGCATAATGCCGTTTTTCACGCGCATCAAAAAAAATAGCATTCTGGTCATATAATGCTTTGGCTTTTTTTGAATTGATAACTTTTATCCCTTGTGCTTTAGCTTCATCCATTTGTGGTGGGATTACGCACATGGTATATGGAACTTCAATAAGCATGCTTTTTTCACCGTCATAATCGACTCCGTAAAGGGTAGCTGAACTTAAAATACCGGATAATATTAATATCGAAAGTTTACGCAACATAATTCACTCCTTCTCTTTTACTTAGTTATCAGAGCTGTACCAATCTTTAGAAAATTATGAAGGTGTACGCTCATTTTTTTGCATGCTATCAACATATTCACATACTTCACTTATGTCATTGCATGACTGATTATAGCCGGCAATAGGGTCAGCTTCAACACGTGCTAGGTTATCGGATACAAAATTCCAATTGACCAATTTCCACCAGTTGGCAAGATAATCGGGACGCACATTTCGATAATCGATATAATACGCGTGTTCCCAAACATCGCAAGTCAATAACGGTGTATCGTTATGGCGTATCGGTGTATCGGCATTAGTAGTCATTCTAATCTCCAATTTTCCACTTTTTGTCATAACAAGCCATATCCAGCCTGAACCAAAAAATCCTGCCGCCGCCGCTAAAAAAGCTTCTTTAAATGCTTTAATTGAACCAAAATCTCGTTCAATCCGTTCTGAAAGCTCTGCTGAAGGAGTTGTGGGATTGTTGATTAGTCCTTTCCAGTAAAAATCGTGGTTATAAACCTGCGCGGCATTGTTAAAAATAGCGTTATTTGCATACTTGATAATATGCTCCAGCGGTTTATTTTCAAACTCTGTCCCCTCTACGAGGGCATTAAGTTTATTAACATATCCAGCGTGGTGTTTATCGTAATGGTATGAGATCGTTTCGGCTGAAATATAAGGAGCCAATGCAGATTGCTCATAGGGCAATTCCATAAGAACATGTTTCATAATCTATCCTCCTGAATTGTAATACTATGTTGTGATATTAACTTATAAAAATAAAATCTTACGAAAATAGTATGATCTACAATTGCACTTAAGCAATGGTTAAAAATATTATTACATCATAAGTCATGATCATAAAAATTTAACAGCTGTGAAGCATGATCATTTGTGTATAGAATATCTAAGTAGGATGTTATGATAGAATTTAGCACAGAAGAACTCATAAAATACAATGGAATTGACGAACAAGCTTCATACGTCGCTTTTAGAGGGAAAGTATACGACGTCAGTGAATCCAAATTTTGGAAAAATGGCACCCATTTTAAAAAACATTTTGCAGGCCATGATCTTGCAGCTGAACTAGCGAATGCACCGCATGGCGATGAAGTTTTTCAAAACTGTCCTCAAATCGGGATATTAATCGTTTCAGTAAATGAAGTAACACTCGATGAAAATGAGTCAAAAAAAGAGCAATATCGTCAATGGTATAGTATGTATCATCCCCATCCTATGGTTGTCCATTTTCCGATTGCTTTACACTATTTTAGTGCAGTTGCAGATATTTTATTTTTAAACAATCCATCTGCAGAGTATGAAGTATCTGTTTTCTTATCATTTCTGATCGCTACGGTGATGGGATTTGTCGCATTGATTACGGGAGTTTTTAGCTGGTGGATAAACTACGATTTTTCAATGTCCAGAGCATTTGTTATTAAATTAATCGGTGCGCTCTTTACTCTCACCATCGGACTTATTCCACTGATTCAAAAATACTTCAATTCTGATGTACCTTTTAGTGCAGGGTTAGATGGAATAACGTATCACGCCATTATATTTATCACGGTTATTTCGATAACTATCGTTGGGTATTACGGCGGGAAAATTACATGGGGGGCAAGAACATGAGAAATTCGGTTTCGGTATTGATCGGGGGGAGTGCGGGTCAGGGGATAGCGAGTATTGAGACACTTTTAACCAAAGGGTTTAAGAGAGCGGGTTTTTATACTTTTTCAACCAAAGAATTTATGTCCAGAGTTCGTGGTGGAAGCAATACGACGCTGATACGCGTTTCCAAGTACCCTGTCAATGCACCTGTTTTCGGTGTAGATATTTTTGTTCCGCTGGACACGGATTCGTACTATTATGCCCAAGAGCGGATAACCAAAGAGACATTTCTAATCGCTAAAAAAGGGGATTTTGAGTGCGACTGCACGCTTTATGATCATGATGTGCCGGCTCTGGCGAAAAGTATCGGAAGCCCGATCGTTTCCAATACGATAGCCGCGGCACTGGTTTTCGGACTCCTCGGGTGCGATATCGGTATATTAAAAGAGATTGTATCGGAGCTGTATCAAGATGAGATGCTCGAAATGAATCTCAAAGCGCTGGACATTGGAGCGCAACTGGCAGAAAACAACGGGAATTGCCGTTACTGTATCGAGCCGAATCTCTCGGGTGCATCTGCAAACGACCTCTTTTTAAGCGGTACTGAGGGGATCGGATTCGGAGCGATCGCGGGAGGATGCAACTTTATCTGTAGTTATCCGATGAGTCCCTCTACGGGGGTACTGACCTTTTTGGCGAAGCAGAGCCAAAACTTCGCTATCTGTGTCGAGCAGGCGGAAGATGAGATTGCGGCTTTTCAGATGGGGATGGGTGCCTGGTACGGCGGCGGGCGGGCAATCACGACGACGAGCGGCGGCGGATTTGCACTGATGGGTGAAGGGATGAGTCTTAGCGGGATTACGGAAACTCCGATGGTGGTTTATCTAGCGCAACGTCCCGGCCCCGCGACAGGTCTTCCTACGCGGACGGAGCAAGGGGATTTGGAACTGGCCATCTACAGCGGGCATGGAGAATTTCCACGTATTGTTCTCGCTCCGGGTGATCCGAAAGAGTGTTTTGATTTGGCGCGCAGGGCGTTTGAACTTGCCGATTTGTATCAAGTTCCGGTAATTGTGCTGAGTGATCAGTATTTGGCAGACAGTTATTCCCATGTCGAGAGGTTTGATATCGATCTGAAACAACCTGTTCATCATATTGTCAAAACCGATGTGGATTATAAACGCTATTCTTTGAGTAACGATGGGATTAGCCCCCGAGGGATTCCCGGATTCGGAGAGGGATTCGTGCTTGTCGATTCGGATGAACATACCGAAGAAGGGCTAATCACCGAGAGTATGTCTGTCCGTAACGAGCAAAATGGCAAACGTCTTAAAAAGCGTGAGTTGATCCGTAATGATGCGATTGTTCCAGAAGGTGACGGTGAAGGAGATATTGTTATTGTCGGATGGGGAAGCACAAAGCATATAATCAAAGAAGCACTCGAAAAAATAAAGGATACGGATATCGCATCGATCCATTTTTCGTGGGTCTTTCCGCTGAGTGAAACTCAACTATCAGTGTTAAGGCGAGCGAAACAGATTATTTCGGTCGAAAATAATGCAACAGGGCAGTTTGCAAAAATGCTAAATTTGCACAATATTGTTATTCATACCCAGATACTAAAATCCGATGGTTTGCCTTTTTTCGCTGACGAACTCTCCGAAAAGATTGCAGCCGTATTAAAGGAGATCCGATGACTACACGATTTGACCGAATCGTTGAAGATAATGCATGGTGTCCCGGATGCGGAAATTTTTCGATTCTTGCCCATTTGAAAGAGGCGTTGGATGAAATGGGGCTTGACCCGCTCCAGAGCGTAGTGGTTTCAGGGATAGGGCAGGCGGCGAAAACACCGCAATATATGAGGGTCAACATGTTTAACGGACTTCATGGCAGGGCCCTTCCCGTCGCGCAGGGGCTGAAGGTTTCTAATCCTTCTCTTACGGTGATTGCCGAGGGGGGTGATGGCGATATGTACGGGGAGGGGGGAAACCACTTTATGAGTGCAATCCGCCGTAATGCCGATATTATCAATATCGTTCATAACAATATGGTTTACGGTCTTACCAAAGGTCAAGCCTCTCCGACGTCCCAGCGTGGGTTTAAAACACCGGTACAGACCGAAGGGGTGCACGTCGAACCTTTCAACCCGATAGCCACTGCGATCTCTCTGGATGCATCGCTTGTAATCCGAACATTTTCTGGGAATAAAGAACACTGCAAAGCAATGCTCAAAATCGCGATTGAACACAAAGGGTATGTTTTGATCGATATTTTTCAGCCGTGCGTTACGTTCAATAAAACCAATACCTTTAAGTGGTTCAAGGATAATGTATATGTATTGCCGGAGAATTATGACCCCTCGGATAAGGTAAAAGCATTTGAAAAAGCGTTGGAATCTCATCCGTTTTCGATAGGGGTTATTTATAAAAGCCCTCCTAAAATGACATTGGAAGAGATCTTAAGAGTTGAGAGTCGGATGGATGAGACTCCATTGTATTCTCATCAGGTTAATTTTCATGCGCTTAATGATGAGATGAATAAATACAGTTAACAAAGGAAAAGAAAATGAAAAAGTATGAATGCTCACTCCACGACAGTAGTAGGGTAGAGTTTGGTTGATTTAGCAAAAGAGCACCTTAAAAGGTTAAGCAACACGGAAAACTCCTTCCTTTTGAGCTTTGAATTGACTAATACGTTCTTGAGCCACTCGAGACCATGTTTGAAAAGGCTCTTGATCGGGTAGGTTTTTTGATTCGGTCTTTTTTTTGAGGGGAATGGGCTTATCATTTTGGCGGTATTCACCTGCGAGAATAGACCACATAAAGCTGATGGAGAGAAATGCCATGAGCTTGGTGACTTTCTCTTTACCATGGATTTTACTCTCTTCGAAATTGAATCCTTTGGATTTGAGGGCTCCGAACATTGTTTCAATTTCCCAGCGTTTGCGATAGGTAGCGATAGTCTCTTTGTCCATAGGGCGGTTGGATACAACAACGAGAGGCTCATCACTCTTACTGGAACGAATACCGCCAAGGTGAAGTTCCTGCTCAAAAAGGACGGTTTTTCCAAATCCACAGAACTCATTCTTGCGCACATACGCAAATAGGTCATTGACCGTTCTGGCATCGAGCTGATCTTGATTGAGCAAGAGATTGTTTCGGATACGAATAACAAAGGGAATATCTTCTTGCATCAGCCATCCAAACCACTCTTTACCGATAAACTCACGATCAGCAGTCAGTGTCTTGATCCGCTCTTTTCCGAACAATGAAACAAACCGCTCCATCAATTCTCGTCTTTGCATGTCGTTTGAGTTCCCTTTTTTCCCTACGTCTCCCGTTGCATCTGTGGTCAAAAAACTCCAGATCAGCGGTATCGCCATACCTTTGTAGGCAGCTGAAAGGACTAGCAGATTGATGTTGTTCTTCCCCAATTGCCAATTGGTCCTATCCATACACAATACCCATGGCTCATTATCCGGTAAAATCGTTGAAAGCAATCTGGCCGTCATCTCCATATCCACTTTCTGATCTTTGAATATCCGCTGTATTCTTCGATAATTCGATCCGCTCATCGCATTACCTTCGATATTCTCTGCCACTTTTTGCATATTTACGCTTCGGCTCCGTATAATTGAACTGATCAAGTTTCCAAAAAACCCGATTCTCCGATAACTCCAGTCATAATATTGCTCAAACACTTTCTGCATCCGATCTAAATGTTCCACTCAAACTCACTTTTTCAACTCTCTAAGCCATTTTCGTTCCTATACTGTCGTGGAGTGAGGTATGAATGTAATGTATGCGGATATATTTATGATCCGGAATTAGGTGATCCTGAGAACGGCATTCCTGCCGGTACCGCGTTTGAAGATCTTCCTGAAGATTGGGTTTGCCCTGAATGTGGCGTGGGTAAAGGAGAATTTGCTGAATTGGCAGAATAATTTACTAAATCCAGTCTTTTACGTATTTATGGAAGCGGCACGGGCAGGAGAACACGGACGAGGATTCGCCGTCGTCGCCGAGGAGGTGCGTAAACTGGCCGAACGGACCCAGAAAAGTCTGACTGAAACGGCGGCAACCATCAATGTCCTGATCCAGGCCATCAACGATAACAGTGAGGAGCTCAATAACAATATGGATGAAATGATGCGTTTGACCCAGTACGTCGGAACCGTAGATAGTAAAATGGGTGAGCTGTTACATGCAATGGACCGGTTGGGGTGATGGGAAACGGCACTCCCCTTTTTTTCGGTGCGGCTTGGGAGTGGGAGAAGAGACGATGAATGAAACGGGCACAAAGTGGTCTTATGCAAACATAATACGATGTGATATGCTTTGTTTTTTCAATTGGTCGTTATAATGGATTGCAGGCAGAGTAAATGCCTGAATCAAAATCTGGATCTCGAAAATGGATAATATTGTTACCAAATGTCTGCTGATCGTATCTGTTTTGTTGAGCGGAGTAGAATCGTACGGTGAGGAGCGCCCCCTTCAAAACGTCACCGTTATCCTAAAGTGGTTTTATCAGTATCAGTTCGCCGGAATTATTATGGCGAAGGAGAAAGGGTTTTATTCCGATGCCGGGTTGGATGTGACGATCCTGGAGAGAGACCCTTCCAGAGATAATATCATGGAGGTCGTCAACGGAGAGGCCGAATACGGCATTGCCGATTCATCGATCCTCGGGTACCGGGAGAGGGGTGAACCGGTTAAAATTCTTGCCCCTATCTTTCAGCACAATGCGATGGTTCTGATCGCAAAGAAAAGTTCCGGAATTACCAGCCCGTATGAACTGATCGGAAAAAAAGTCAGCTATCAGGAAGGGATAGACGATGCGATCTTTAGCCATGTTTTCCGCTTTGCCGACATCAACGTTCATGAGATCAAGAAAGTGCCTATGGACTTCTCTTATGAAAAATTCATCTCCGGCGATATCGACGTCATCGCCGCGTACATTACGGATCAGCCTCACTGGATTCAAAAGAGGGGGGTGGAGCTGAATATCATCAATCCGCTCAGTTATGGTATCGATTTGTACGGTGATATCCTCTTTACGAGTGAATCGGAGATCACTTCCCACCCCAAACGGGTAGAAGCGATGAAAAAAGCAACGATCCGGGGGTGGCACTATGCGATCAGCCATCCGGATGAGACGATCCGGATTATCCTTGAAAAATACAATACGCAATCACGGCTCAATGCGGATCAACTGGCGTATGAAGCCAAAACTACCAAACATCTGATTGAATCGGAATTTATTCCGATCGGTACCGTCAATCCGATAAAACTGGCATCGATGGCCCGCACGATGGATAGCCGATTATCAGAAGCACAGGCTCAGGCACTGGCGGAGGAGATCGTCTATGACCCCAATGTTACGGAGCGCCGGTACGGGAAATACTGGAAAGAGGTGGCAAGCGGAATCGTACTGATGGGTTTAATGATTTTTGGGCTCGTCCTCTATAACCGGCAGCTCAATTATCTGGTGTCTCTGCGTACGCGCCATCTGGAAGAGGCAAAAAAAGAGGCCGAGAACGCTACCCGGGCCAAGCAGGATTTTCTTGCCAATATGAGTCATGAAATCCGTACCCCCTTAAACGCGATACTCGGTTTTATCCCTATTTTAGAAAAGCGTAACACCGATTCCGAGTCTAAAAAATATCTGGGGGTGATCTACAAGAGCGGCCTTTCGTTGCTTGATATCGTGAATGACATTCTTGATTTTTCCAAAATTAACGGTCAAAAACTTCTGATCGAATCGTACCCTTTTGATCCGTGCGAAGAGATGGAGGAGATTATGCTGCTGTTTTCCTCATCGGCAAAAGGGAAGGGAATTGATCTGCTGACCTTTATTGATCCGAATATCCCCAAATGTCTGATGGGGGATTTGACACGGATCAAGCAGGTGATGAACAATCTGTTGAGCAATGCAATCAAGTTTACGCCGCACAATGAGACGATTCGAATCAAAATCGTTTATGAGGATCAAAGCGGTACATTCAAGTTTGCAATCCGCGACAGCGGAATCGGCATGAGCGAAGACGAGCAAAAGAAGATATTCCACCCTTTTGAGCAGTCAGATGTGTCAATCGCACGTAAATATGGAGGCACGGGGCTGGGATTGGCGATCTGCAAATCGCTGAGTGATCTGATGGGTGGGGATATCCGGGTGAGCAGTCAGACTCAGAAAGGGTCCACATTTGTCTTTCAGGTTCCGCTCCCTGTATGTACTGAAAATCCGGCAGTACAAATGAATCGGCATTACTCGGAGCTCCGGTACTACCCCTTATTGGACCCATTATCGGTAAACGCGATAAAACTACTGGAAAAATATCTGGACGCTCTCGGTCTGGAACGGGTTAAAACGGCAGAAGAAGCGACACTGCTGGTATGCAGTGATAAAAATCTCCCGAATACGGCGTTGCCGGTGCTGATGTTTACCCACTCTGAAGATCATGTGAATAGGGAGCATCTGCGTATCTATCCGATTGCTTCGCCGCTTTTACCCAGTGCTATTATCGGTATTCTCGATACCGTACTTCAGCAAAACTCCCCGGCGTAACGGTCGATCTTCGTAGATGGGCTATCAGACTTCACTCAGCATGTTATCCATCAGAACAAATAGCTTTTCACTGGCGTTTTCCATCTCCTGAAAATTTTTGATAATTTCGTTTCCACGGGTTATGCACTCGTTTGCTTTTGCATTTTTGACGAAATTAAGATTCTGATTGGCTTTGTTGTGTACGATCGTATGCGGTTCAAGAATAAGGGGGTAATTGAGTGTTTTTCCGAAGCGGCGTTTCCCCTCATTCTGGTACCATTGGCCCATGCGGCATTGATGGGCATCCTGGGGTTCAAGATGCGATTCGCAATTCATAATACCGTTATAGGCACGCGATTTATAGAGGATATGGTCGATTTTTGCCAAGACGATAAAGATATTATTCTCCATTTTATACGATGAGGTGACGATTCCGGAGGAGTTTTCATGGAGTTGAATGAGGGTCGCTTCGAAGTTGTTGATCTGCTCGCTGGAACGTTCGACCACTTCATTCATCTCTTCGGCGCTGGTTTGGATATCGCTCATATCCTGTTGGAGCGATTTGATCGATACGGAGATCTCTCCGGTCGCTTTGTGGGTACGTTCCGCCAGTTTGCGCACTTCATCGGCAACGACGGCAAAACCGCGACCGTGTTCGCCGGCACGGGCTGCTTCGATTGCGGCATTGAGGGCAAGGAGGTTGGTTTGATCGGCAATATCGGTAATCAGCTGGATAACGGAGGTGATTTCGCTTGTTCGGGAGGCGATATGGGAAATGGCATCGTTATTACCCCCCACTTTTTCGGTGAGGCGATTGAGCTCGTCAATAATCGTGGCGATGGTTTTGCGGCTGTCGTCGGCGAGGGTAGCGGCATCTTTGGTTGCCGAAGTGACCTCTTTGAGTGCATGGATGTTGTGGGTCAGATTGTCCTGAATGACCGAGAGGCTCTCCGTTACCTGAACGCTGAGTTTACTGAGTTCGGAATTAAGAGAATCGCGCTGTTTCTTGATCTCCTGCTCTTTCATGATGTCGATACTTTTTCGAACATGTCCGATCGCATCGACGAACTCCCCTTGCATCCCCTGATCTGAGATCACTTTAGAAAAATCGCCGTGGGTCGCGTTGGTAATGGAGGTGTTGATTTGATGGATAAACCCTACGATTTGGGTAATTAACTGTTGCAAGGCTCCCCCCATGACACCCAATTCGGTCTTCGGATCGGTATCGACGTGCGTGTCGGAAAAATTTCCGCTCCCTACGGTTTTAATCACAGAGGTGAATTTCTCAAGGGCTCCGGTAATGGAGTGTTGTACCATCGCGGCAAAGATGAAAATCACGATCGCAACACCGATACCGGTAAAGAGGACGAAAATTTTATAAAAACCGATTTCGTTGTGAAGATTTTCGGAAGCGGCTGTCAGATTTTTTTGTTTTTGTTCTACAACCTGTTTGAACTCATCGCGTGATGCATCGGCATAGGGGGTGATTTTTTTCTTGTATTCGGCATAGATGGGGCCGCTTTGCGAGGTAATGGTATTTTTATCCAGGGAGTGCATCATCACCAGAGTCGTGTCCAAAAAAGCAAAGGTGCTCTCTTTTGCCTCTTTGATAAGGGGGAGTGCTTCCGGATCGGAATGGGTTTCGAGTTCGGAAAACAGGTGCTTGATCGTTTGGGTATTTTCTTCAAGTTTCACCATGTTTTGATCGTAGTCGCCGCCGAGGATGATGTCCCGGCTCGTGCGGCTGACGTAATTGAGATCTTTTTCGATCTCCAGAACCTGGAGCGCTCCGCTTGTGGAGAATTCCTGCAAGGTGCCGAATTGGGTTTCGACGCTCTGGAAGGCAAAAAAAACAAATATCGAAGCACCGATAACCGATAGGGTAGCAGAGGCGACAAGATAGTGCATCCGCTTTCGAATACTCATTTTTTGCAGTGATTCGCCAAACATATAAAAATCCTTATCTGTGGTAAAAATCACACGTTTGCTTGTGTTTGTCGATTTCCGGATTTTCAGGAGCGCAGAACATCTATGTGATATTTTTGTGTTGTCTAATTATATTACTTTTTTTGAAGATAGTGTATGTTTTTCGAAGTTAAAGTGTGAGATTAAACCGAGAAAAAAGAACATGTAACTGACCTTACGTACCTTTTTCAAAAGGGGCGAAATAGGTCAGTAATCTCCCGCATCCGAAAGATGCGGGTAGCTTTAGGGGGTTGTAGGGACACATGTCCCTGCCACTTTGCGGGCTTTGCCCGCAAAGTGCGTAACATCAGCACGTAATTGTCCAAAAGAGGTGATAAAGGGGCTCAGTAAGGGTAATTTGCTACAATACACCCAATACAGTTTAAAGGATGGCAGGTGATGAAGCGTCAGATGGTCTCGGTACGTTTGGATGGAGGGGAAGTTCAGGCCAAACGGGAGGAGCTGCTTGAGTATTTCCATCAGAGTTTTGAGCTGTTTGAATCGTTATTTGACCTTTTTAAATCCGACGACGTTTTTTACCGGCAGTCTGAACCGACACGTCATCCGATGATTTTTTATTTCGGCCATACCGCTGTTTTTTACATCAATAAGCTTCTCCTTGCAAACGGCTTGAAGGGGCGCATTAATCCCGGATTTGAATCGTTATTCGCCGTGGGGGTTGACGAGATGCTGTGGGATGAGGAGAGTGGGCGGTTTGAGTGGCCGAGCGTGGATGCGGTTCGTGAATATCGGGGTCAGGTCCGTGAAGTGGTCGACCATTTTATCCGCACCTTTCCGATGACCCTTCCGGTGACCCGGGAAGACCCTTTCTGGGCACTTTGGATGGGGATAGAACATGAGCGGATCCATATCGAAACCTCCAGTGTCCTGCATCGGCAGATGCCTCCTGAATTTGTCCGTCCCCATGAGGCTTTCCCCCTGTGCCCGAAGTTTGCGGATGCTCCTCAAAACACTCTGGTTTCGATTCCGGGAGGAGAAATCACCCTGGGCAAGGGGGAATCCGATCACGGGCTTTACGGATGGGATAATGAATACGGGGTGCAGAGCGTAACCCTTTTCCCATTCGAAGCCTCCTTGTATCTGGTGAGTAACGGGGAGTTTCTGGAGTTTGTCCGGGGCGGGGGATACGAATCGCATGAATGGTGGGAGGAAGAGGGGCTGAAATACCTCTCGATACGTCATGCCAAAGCACCTCCGTTCTGGGTTGCATGTGAAGACGGGACGTTTCGCTATCGCGGTCTGGCTGAAGAGATCGAGATGCCGCTCAATTGGCCGGTCGAGGTGAACGCCCTTGAAGCCGAAGCCTTTTGCCGATGGAAAAGTGCGAAAGAGGATAAACGCTACCGTCTTCCCGGTGAAACGGAGTGGGCAATGATGGCACAGATGTATGGGGGAGAACGCAACGGCATCTTTGACGATCAGCATGCCAATCTCAACTTCGCCCACTACGCCTCCTCGGTTCCGGTGGATACCTTTAAACACGGTTCGCTTTATGATGTTGCCGGAAACGTCTGGCAGTGGACGCAGACCCCGATTGCGGGATTTGAAGGATTCGCCCCCCATCCGTGGTATGATGATTTTTCGCTCCCGACATTTGACGGAAAACATAATCTGCTCAAGGGGGGATCGTGGGCCTCTACGGGGAACGAGATCGTTACGACGTCACGCTATGCGTTTCGGCGCCATTTTATCCAGCATGCGGGTTTTCGCTATGTCGTGGGTGAGGCGCGGAGGGAGGAGAGTGCCCCTTCGGTCATTAAAGAGGCGGATGTGAGCGCGATATGCCGGTTTCAATACGAGACCCATGGAAAGTGGTTTCGAGATCTTCTTGAACGTTTCGACGGCTATTTCGGAAGAGAGGGGAGAGTGCTGGAGCTGGGATGCGCAACCGGGCGGTTGAGTTTCGGTTTGTCGAATTGGTTTGAAGCGGTGGATGCCGTTGATTTCTCTGCGCGTATGATCCGTGTCGGTGCCGCATTGCTTCAGGAGGGCAGGGTAACGTATCAGGCGGGCAAGGAAGAATCGTGTGTGCTTCTGAGATCGCTTGATGCACTCCATGCGCGTGAGCGGGTTAACTTTTATCAGGGGGATCTTGCCAATCTGAAGTCCCATTTTACCGCGTACGACACGATCGTGATCAATAATAGCCTCGACAACCTCCACTACCAAGAGCACCTCCCCCAACTGTCGCAGCGCTTGGTGCAGGGGGGGCGGTTGGTCGTCATCTCGGCAGACGCGGATCGCCTTGAAAAAGGGGAGGGTTTTGAAATGATAGGGGTCGAAAAAGTGGGAGAGACAGCCGTGTGGATAGGGAGAAAAACCGGTGGATGAGGTAGGGAGATTTATTGACCGCTCAAACACCAACGCTGAAAAATATACGTTGCGTCAAAAGCTTTTCGGTACCGATGAGGTGACCCCCATGTGGGTGGCCGATATGGATTTGGCAACCCCGGCATGTGTCCTGAATGCGCTCAAAGAGCGGTTGGAACACCCGGTGATGGGGTATGAAATCATGAAGCGCAGCGGGTTTGAGGCCCAATGTGCGTGGGTTAAATCGCATCACGGTTTGGAGATTTCGCCCGAATGGCTCAGCTACTCCCCCTCCGTCGTCGCATCGATCGGATGCGCGATTCGCGCTTTTAGCGAAGAGGGGGACGAGGTGATCGTCCAGTCTCCGGTCTATCCCCCTTTTTACGATATGGTGAGGATCAATAAACGGACATTACTCCTTAATCCTCTTCACCGCGACCGTGAGGGCATGTATCGTTTCGATCTCGATGACCTTCGTTCCAAAATCACCCCCAAAACCAAACTCCTTCTTTTGTGCTCACCGCACAATCCTGTCGGGAGGGTGTGGAGCCCGGAGGAATTAAGGGCCTTGGGAGAGGTGTGTCTGGAACATGGGATCCGGATTGTCAGCGACGAGATCCATTGCGATATCGTCTACCCTCCGCACAAACACACCCCTTTCGCCTCTCTCTCCCCGGAGCTTTTTGCCTCTACGGTCACGTTGATGGGACCGGGAAAAACGTTTAATATGGCGGGATTTTCGATCTCTACCGTCTGTATCGGCGATGAGAGGATGCGCGATCTATTCAATCACGAACGCATGAGGGTCCATTTCGGAGACGGTGCGGCACTTTCGCATGTCGCTTTTGAATCGGCGTACCGAGACGGCGGAACATGGCATCGGGAACTGATGCTCCATTTGGGGGTGAATCGCTCGATGATGGCCGCATGGTGTGCGTCAATCCCTCCTATTTCCCACTACTCACCCGAGGGGAGTTATCTGGCATGGCTGGATTGCCGTTCACTGGGGCT
Organism: Sulfuricurvum sp.; assembly: GCF_023229695.1. Taxonomy (GTDB): domain Bacteria; phylum Campylobacterota; class Campylobacteria; order Campylobacterales; family Sulfurimonadaceae; genus Sulfuricurvum. Next base: position 69,076 of record NZ_JALNYS010000012.1, on the reverse strand, counting down.
GGGAGATCGGCAGTTACGGGAGTTTTTTGCCCGTGAAGCCGGATTGGGGCTGAGTGCCGGACTTGGTTTCGGAAAAGAGGGATCGGGATTTATGCGACTCAATTTCGCCGTCTCTTCAGCAATTCTTGAGGAAGCATTGGAGAAGATAGAAAACGCTTTACAAAGGAGTGGGTATGTATGATACGGTTTTACGTCTTTACGAAATGGAATATTTTCGTTTTCTATTAACGGTCGCCTTGAGTTTTTTGACGGGGTTGGAGCTTCGTGCCTACAAACATACCTTGAGCAATGCCTATTTTATCGGAACGGTGCGTACGTATATTCTGATAGGGATGTTGGGATATATCCTCTATAAATTGGACCCGACGTGGCAACTGTATTTAGCGGGGATGGGGGTTTTGGCGATCTTTTTCGCCCTGTTTTACCACCAAAAGCTTCAAGCGGAACAAAAAGGGATTATCAGTTTATTGGCGGCATTGTTGGTCTATACCTATGCGCCGCTGATTATAACGCAGCCCCTTTGGTTTACTGCCATGATTTTTGTCTCCATCATTTTTGTCGTGAATGCAAAAAGTCAGGTGCAAATGATTATGGAGACGGTGGACACGACCGAGTTGGTCACCTTCTCTAAACTGGTACTGCTCAGTGTCGTAATCTGGCCCCTTTTGCCGACAACACCGATCTCATCGTGGATACCGATGTCGATGAGCAAGATTTGGATTGCGGTGATTGTTGTCTCGGGAATCTCCTATATCGGATACATTCTTCAGCGCTATTTTTTCCATGAGAAAGGGTTTTTGATCAACGGTGTGATCGGCGGTATCTACTCCTCTACCGCCACAACGGTGGTTCTGGCACGACAATCCAAAACGCTTCAGAGCAATGAATATACGTTTGTTGCCGCAATCGTTCTGGCAACCGGTATGATGTATTTACGGTTAATGGCGATTATCGGTTTTCTCAATTTTACATTATTGCAGTCGCTGGCTCTTCCCTTGGGAGCGTTGGCCGGACTCACCTTGTTGACCGGATTCGGAATTTCAAGACTCAAACAAGAATCACCCCGAACGTCATCCGAAACAAAGCCGAGCAATGTCAATCCGATGGAGTTGGGGGTAGCTTTGGTATTCGCGGCAATGTTCGTCGTGATGACAGTCATTACACGCTATTTTATTACCGATTACGGAACGTCAGGGCTCAATATTCTGGCCTTTATCGTAGGGTTTACCGATATTGACCCGTTTATCCTTTCGCTGATTAACGGAAGTTTTGCGATTTCGCAACAGGCGGTAGTTTCGGCGATTTTAATCGCCATCGCCAGCAATAATATTTTCAAGGGGCTTGCGGCACTCTTTTTGGGATCGCCAAAAACGGGGAGGATGAGTTTGATCGCACTCAGCGGCCTCTCTCTTTTAACCTTGACCATAGCATTGTCGTTGTAGCCGTGCGCGATACCTTAGAGAAAATTGAGCGCTTTATCGATCACCACCACCTTCTCACCCTTGCAACACAGGGGGAGGCTCTATGGTGTTGTTCCCTTTTTTATGCCTATGATCCCGAAGAGGTTGCTTTTATCGTCGCTTCGGATCCGCAAACCGAACACATGGGAAATGTAGCCGATCACCCGGATGTCGCGGGGACGGTTGCCTTGGAAACGAAAACGGTCGGAAAGATACAGGGAATACAGTTTGCAGGCGAAATGAGCCGTAGCGTTGATCGGCGGGAGCGGGAGCTTTATTTGCAGGCATACCCCTATGCCCGTATTATGGACCCGATACTGTGGCGCATCCGGATTCATCGGTGCAAGATGACCGACAACACCCTCGGCTTCGGGAAAAAGATTATGTGGCGGCGGGAGTTTTCGGACTAAAGAGGGTGCAGGGCCGGCCGCTGCTGCTGAGTACGACTTGCGAAGGGATGGCTTTTGATTTAAAGCCGTACCCTCTGCATCCATGAGGCTGATGGGCTTCCCACGTGACAAAATAGTAAATACATTTATGACAATTTATCTTTTCCATACGTGGAATATTAGCGTATAATACGCCCAATTTCCATAGGGATCCGCTAACTCATGTTTGAACAAACTTTTAAAAATATAGACGATATTCTCCACAAAGACGCCGGATGCGGGAGCGAACTCGACTATGTTGAGCAAACCTCATGGGTGTTGTTTCTCAAATACCTCGACGATTTGGAAAAAGATAAAGCCACCGCCGCCGCATTGAGCGGCAAAAGTTATACCCCTATCATCAGCGGGGAATTTCTTTGGAATGTCTGGGCAGCTCCCAAAGATGCGGACGGCAAACTCGATCATCATGCCGCATTGAGTGGCGATGATCTCAAAGATTTCGTCGATCATAAACTCTTCCCCTATCTCAAAAAGTTCAAAGTCGACGCCGAGAGTGCCGACACCATCGAGTACAAGATCGGTGAGATATTTAGCGAACTCAAAAACCGCGTACAAAGCGGCTATAACCTCCGTGAAGTGATCAACCGCATCGACGAGCTACGTTTCCGCACCCATGCCGAAAAACACGAAATGAGCCACCTTTATGAGGACAAGATCAAAAACATGGGGAACGCAGGACGCAACGGCGGCGAATACTACACCCCCCGCCCCCTCATCAAAACCATCGTCCGCGTCGTCGCCCCCGAAATCGGACAAAAAATCTACGACGGTGCCGTAGGGAGTGCGGGATTCTTGGTCGAAGCGTTCGAGTACCTAAAACACAGCAAAAAACTCACCACGAGCGATACGCTCACCCTCCAAAAAACGACCTTCTACGGCAAAGAGAAAAAATCCCTTGCCTACATCATCGGGACGATGAACATGATCCTCCACGGCATCGAAGCCCCGAACATCGTTCACGCTAACACGTTGGCGATCAACCTCGATGACATCCAAGAGAAAGACCGTTACGACGTCGTACTCGCCAACCCACCGTTTGGAGGAAAAGAGCGCGCCGAAGTACAGCAAAATTTCCCGATCAAAACGGGAGAGACGGCATCGCTGTTTTTACAACATTTCATCAAGATTCTGCGAGCTGGGGGTCGCGCGGGGGTTGTTATCAAAAACACCTTTTTGAGCAACACCGACAACGCCTCTGTCGCACTGCGTAAAAAACTCCTCGAAGAGTGTAACCTTCACAGTGTCCTCGACTTGCCGGGTGGGACGTTTACGGGGGCGGGGGTTAAAACTGTCGTCTTGTTTTTTGAAAAAGGTGCTCCGACACGCAAGGTGTGGTTTTATCAGCTGAATTTGGATCGCAATCTGGGGAAAACGAACGCGCTCAATGAGAAAGATTTGGCGGAGTTTGTGGAGCTTCAAAAGTCGTTCGGGGAGTCTGAGAACTCGTGGAGTGTTGATGTCCGCGACATAGACCAAAGCACGTTTGATCTGAGTGCTAAAAATCCGAATAAAAAAGAAGAAGCGGCATTGCGAAAACCGCAAGAGATACTCGAAGAGATGAAAGCACTCGATGATGAGAGTGCGGAGATTTTGGGCAGGGTTTTGGAACTACTATGAAAAAATTCAACGAGTGGAACGAAGTTAAAAAACAACTTGATTGCAAAGAGAAATATATTACTCCAAAAGAGAGAGAAGTTTATTGGGCTAGTATCGGTGAAAATATTGGTTTTGAACAAAATGGAAAAGGGGATATTTTTTCACGCCCTGTTTTGATCGTAAAAAGATTTTCAAAAAATATCTTTTTTGGTGTTCCGTTATCGACTCAGCCAAAAGAGGGGAGCTTTTTTTACGGTTTTGAATTGAACGGAGAAAAAAGTACTGCTTTGGTTGTTCAGGGGAGATTGTTTGATACGCGAAGATTAGAAAACCGGATCGGCATGATAAGCAAAGAGGATTTTGAAAACATAAAGTTGAGAATCAAGGATTTGTTAGATGTGTAGATTTTCTCCCCTTGGCAGAACCAAAGGGCGTCCCGAAGGAAATTATGAGAGTATTCTAACGCAAAACTATTCAAAAGTAAAGAGTTGCGGATGAAGCAGGGGTGGGAAGTAAAAAAGCTGGGTGAGATTTGTAAGGTAATTGCTGGTCAATCGCCTGAGGGCAAATATTATAATTCTGAAGCGCAAGGCTTAGCATTTTATCAAGGCAAGAAAGAATTTTCTGACAAATTTATTGGTGAACCAACGACATGGACTACTAAAATAACAAAAGAAGCAGAAGCGAATGATATTTTAATGTCTGTTCGTGCTCCAGTTGGTCCAATAAATTTTTCAACTCAAAAAATTTGTATCGGTCGTGGTCTTGCCGCTATCAGAGCAGGAAAATTGATAGATAAAGAATTTCTCTTTAATTTTTTATTGAAACACGAAAATGAAATTATTGGAAATACTGGTGCAGTTTTTAATTCGATCAATAAAGCACAAATTGAAGCTATTGAAATCCCTCTTCCCCCACTCCCCGAACAACAACGAATCGTCGCCATTTTAGATGAAGCCTTTAGCGCAATAGAGCGTGCAAAAGCCAATGCAGAGCAGAACCTTAAAAATGCAAAAGAGCTTTTCGACTCTTATTTGCAAAGTGTGTTTGAAAATAAAGTACATGGTTCTCTATTTGAAACATTGGATAGTCTTTGTGAGTTAATAGTTGATTGTGAGCATAAAACTGCACCTACTCAAGATACTGGCTATCCCTCGATTCGAACTCCAAATATTGGTAAAGGTGTTTTAATTTTAGATAATGTAAATAGGGTGTCTGAAGAAACATACAATGCATGGACAAGGCGAGCAATACCGCAAGCAGATGATTTGATTTTAGCAAGGGAAGCTCCAGCCGGAAATATTGCCGTAATTCCAGAAAATATTAAAGTATGTTTAGGGCAAAGAACCGTACTGATTAGACCTAAAAAGTCTAAATTGGTATCTAAGTTTTTAGCGTATTTAATTCTTTCGAAGGATGTGCAGGAACAATTACTGTCTCATTCCACAGGGGCAACGGTTGAACATGTTAATATGAAAGACATCAGAGCTTTTAAAATATATAATCTTTCAGGATTATCTGAACAACAAACCATCGTCCAAAAACTCGATCTCCTCTCCACCGAAACCAAACGCCTCGAAGCGATTTATCAGCAGAAAATAGATAACTTAGAGGAATTAAAAAAAAGTATATTGCAAAAAGCGTTTAACGGGGAGTTGTGATGAAATACAGAAGTAAATTATCCAAAATCAGATACAATTTACATTATGGAAAAAATACAAATCAATCCAAAGCGTTTACAATGGTGCTGTGATACATTAGGCATAGATATTGATAGTTTATCTAAAGATATCAGCATATCCCACCAAACACTTGAACAAGCTATGGCAAGCCAAGCCGTTTTGAGTGTTAAGCAATTGGAAAAAATAGCTAATTTTTTTAAGCGAAGCTTATTGTTTTTTATCGATCCATCCGACATTCAAGAAGAGAAAATTTATTCTGTCCAATTTCGCACTATTAATAATCAAGCCCCTATACATTCTCCTAAATTAAGAGCATTTATTGAGCGTATTGAAAAACAAAGACGGGTTTATCTCGATCTATTAGAAGACCTGAAAGAACCTGTCGAAGAAAATTGGCATTCCAAACTTGCGTTAAATACAAAAGATATAAAACAAATCAGTGCAAATATACGCCAATGGCTAGATTTGCCTCTAAAATATGGTTTTGATGAGTTGCGTCACGCAGTTGAAAACAAAGGGATACTGGTTTTTGTATCTAATGGCTATAACGGTAAATGGCAGATTGAAAAAAGCGAGCATGTGCGAGGTTTTTCTCTTTACTACGATGTTATGCCAATCATTGTTATCAAAAAGCAAAGTGACGGCGCACAGGCATTTACCCTCATGCATGAGCTAGCGCATCTACTGTTGCACAAAGAGAGTTCTATTGATAATGAAGAAAACTTCTACCACTACCAAGGAAGAGAAAAAGAGGCAAATGAATTTGCGGGTAATCTATTAATACCTGATAGCTTTTTAAATCAAATAGATATTGGTACGCTTTTGCGCATGGAAATAGTAAGTTATGATAGCTATTTGGATGGGTTTAAAAAAAAGTGGTGTGTAAGTGGTGAGGCAATCTTAATGAGATTGTTGACGAACAATATGATTCATCAAAAAGCTTATCAAGATTACAGGAATTACAAAAAAGAACAAAGCGAAAAAATACAACAACTTGAATCAAAACCAATTCCAAGACAGTACCGACACAGAGAACCTATCAATATGTTTGGTAAGCCATATGTTTGTACCGTGCTTGATGCGTTTCACAATAACCTTATTACTCTAGCCAAAGCCAGTACTTATTTGGACAATCTAAAAATTACCGATGTGCGAAAACTGGAGCAATATGTATAGCTTTGATGCATCGTCAATGATTCATGCATGGGATAACTACCCAATTGAAAATCCACATTTTAACGCCTTATGGGAATGGTTTGCAGAGCAAATTCAAGAAAAAAACTTTGTTTTTTCACAAATTGCATTTGTTGAAATAAATAATAAAATCCCAGAATGTGGCGAATGGCTTAAAAGTCATAATGCAGAGATACATCCATTGTCCGCTGATGCTATATTGCACGCACAAGCCATAAAAATATTATTAGAAATAGAAGAAGAAGCATATACAAAAGGTGTTGGTGAAAATGACCTTTTTATTATTTCAATTGCGAAAATCTATAATTCCATTTTAATTACTGAAGAAGCAAGACAACTTATATTACCTCCAAAAAAATCAAATTATAAAATTCCTGCTGTATGTGCTTTGGCTGAAGTAAATGTTCCTTGTAAAAGTTTTATTAATCTTCTTAAAGAATAACTAAAGGGAAGTGGATGAACGAAGACGAAACGAGAGCCGAACTGATCGATCCTATGCTTCTCGCATCGGGATGGGGAGTAGTTGAAGGTTCACGAGTTTTTAGAAATCATCCCATAACTGCCGGTAAAATCCAAACGGGAGGCACTCGTAGCAAACTGCTCCGCGCCGATTATGTCCTCTCGTACAAAGGGATCAAACTCGCCGTTATCGAAGCCAAACGAAGCGGACTAAGTGTGGGTGAAGGGGTGGCGCAAGCCAAACAGTACGCCGATAAGCTCAAACTCGACACCACCTATGCTACCAACGGCAAAGAGATTTACAGCATCTGTATGAAGAGCGGTGCGGAAGCTCTGGTGGAACGTTATCCGACCCCTGAAGAGCTTTGGAATAAAACGTACGCGGAGCAAAACGATTGGCGGGAGAAGTTTAGTGCCGTACCGTTTGAGAATGTCGGTGGGACGAAGGGGGCGCGCTACTATCAGGAGATTGCTGTCAATAAAACCCTCGAAGCGGTTGCTAACAACGCACCGCGCGTATTGCTCACCCTTGCTACGGGGACGGGGAAAACCTTTATCGCGTTTCAGATCGCGTGGAAACTTTTTCAAACCCGTTGGAATCTTCGCCGTGATGGGAGCCGACGACCGCGCATCCTGTTCTTAGCTGACCGTAATATTTTAGCAGATCAGGCGTTCAATGCTTTTTCGGCATTTCCCGACGATGCCCTCGTGCGGATCAAACCCGATGAAATACGCCGCAATGGACGCGCACCGACGAACGGGAGTATCTTTTTCACCATCTTTCAAACCTTCATGAGCGGAACGGATAGCGAGGGGAGGGCGGCTCCTTATTTCGGGGAGTATCCGAAAGACTATTTTGACTTTATCATTATCGATGAGTGTCATCGCGGCGGTGCGAACGATGAGGGGAACTGGAGAGGGATTTTGGAGTATTTCTCCCCTGCGGTTCAGCTGGGACTCACCGCCACACCAAAACGTAAAGACAACGTAGACACGTACCGCTATTTCGGCGAACCCGTCTATATCTACTCACTCAAAGAGGGGATCAACGACGGTTTCCTCACCCCTTTTAAAGTCAAACGGATCAAAACGACCCTCGATGACTACATCTACACGAGCGACGACACAATCATCGAAGGGGAGATCGAAGAGGGGAAACTCTATACTGAACCCGATTTTAACAAGATTATCGAGATAACCGCGCGCGAAGCGAAGCGAATTAAGATATACATGGACGAAGCGAACCAAAACGAAAAGGCGATTATCTTTTGCGCCACCCAAGATCACGCGGCTGCGGTTCGCGATTTGGTCAATCAGATGAAAAAGAGCAAAGAACCGAACTACTGCGTCCGTGTCACCGCCAATGATGGAGCTATCGGCGAGCAGTTTTTACGAGAGTTTCAAGACAACGAGAAAATGATCCCCACCATCTTGACCACCTCCCAAAAGCTCTCCACGGGGGTCGATGCACGTAATATCCGCAATATTGTGTTAATGCGTCCCGTCAACTCGATGATCGAGTTCAAACAAATCGTCGGGCGGGGTACACGGTTGTTTGAGGGGAAAGAGTTTTTTACGATTTATGATTTCGTCGATGCGTATCACCATTTCGCCGATCCCGAATGGGACGGTGAACCGTTGGAACCGGAATCTCCGTCAGTCCCTAAACCTCCTAAAGAGCCGAGTGAGCCTCAAGAATCTACGGGTAATGCTGATGTGGGGGAAGCAGGTGAGAGACGCACAAAAATCAAAATCAAACTGCGCGACGACAAAGAGCGGGAAATTCAGCACATGATGTCCACCTCGTTTTGGAGTGCGGATGGCAAGCCGATCTCAGTGGAGGAGTTTTTAGAAAACCTCTTCGGCGCACTCCCTGAGTTTTTCACAACCGAAGAGGAGCTGCGAACGCTGTGGAGCAATCCTCTGACGCGGAGAATTTTGCTCGAAAAACTGGGTGAAGCAGGTTTCGGGCGAGAAGAGTTGGGGACGCTTCAAAAACTCATCGATGCGGAGAAAAGCGATTTGTTCGATGTGTTGGAATATGTCTTTAACAGCGATACTGTCCCGATGTCACGCGAAGCACGTGTCGCCGCCGCCCAAGCGACGATTTTTGCACTTCTGAGCGACAAACAAAAAGAGTTCATCGAATTCGTCCTCAGCAAATACATCGAGACGGGGGTGGATGAACTCGATCAGGAGAAACTGCCGATTCTCCTTACGAACAAATACCAATCCCTGCAAGATGCGCAGGAGGAGTTGGGCGAAGTCGCAACAATCAGCTCACTGTTTATCGACTTTCAAAAATATCTCTATCAACAGCGAGCGGCGTAACATTTTTTTTAATTTAACGTATAATTCGAAACTTTTTAAAGGATAGAGATAATGAATAAACTTTTATGTATGCTTGAACTTCAGCAGAAGCTTAATGATGCGACCAACGGCGAGGGTTGGGAAAAAGGGGTGACCAAACATGGTAAAAAAATCAACTGGCGCCGCTGTATCACGATGGAATCGGCCGAGATGATTGACTCTTTCGGATGGAAACATTGGAAAAGTATTGCCCAGACGACCGATTATGACAATTTACAAATCGAAATTGTCGATGTGTGGCATTTTATTATGAGTTTGGTTCTGGAGTTTACCCATAATAACGGTGCGGAAACCATCGAGGAACTGGCCAAAAGAATTTCACAGACCCCTGAGTATACGAAATTAAGCACCGATAAATCGCTTTCTTTCGGGAGTGATGACCTTTTGATGGTGAAAATCGAAAATGTTATGCGTCTTTCGCTGATTCCGATATCTCCTGAGATGATCGGCGCTATGATTGAAGAATTTTTTGAGCTAGTTTATTTGGGGGGATTGAATATAACCCAGTTGTACCGTTTGTATGTTGGGAAGAATATTCTTAATCAATTTCGTCAAGATCACGGGTATAAGGAGGGACATTACATTAAAATTTGGAACGGGCAAGAAGATAACGCGGTAATGAAACTGGCCTGGGAAAACGATCCCGATTTAACACCTGAGGCACTCTATGAAGTGCTGAAAAAAGCTTATCCCGCATAAATATCAGGATATTCTCCCTTCCATCTTTTGTGGCACCAGAACCACAGTTCCGGATTTGCCCGAATCGCTTTTTCGAGTCCCACAACCTGACGCTGTGTCGCTTCAAGGATCGAAGCGTCATCGCCACTCTTTACCTCGATCGGTTCTTCAAAGCGGATCGTGTAGTGCTCTTCATCCTCTCCGGTAATGTAAACTCCGACGATCGGAACATTGAATTTTGCCGACAGCTGTGCAGCGCTAGAGGAGTGGTAGGTTTTATGACCGAAAAAATCGACATTGACTCCGTAACGTTCATTGCTTGCCTGATCGATCATCAACAAAACGGAGCGGTTGTTTTTAAGCCCTTTGGCAATATGTTTGAGGGCACCGTTTTTTTCAGCGAGTTCCATTCGGTGATGGGTTCGGGCTTCTAGGAGATAGGGATCAAATTCGCTCCGGCTGAACCCTTTGTAGATCGAGGTAACGGGGGTGATCAGCGAGGAGAGGGCAGCTCCGCCGAGTTCCCAATTCCCAAAATGGGCGGAGACAAAAATAATTCCCCCGCCTCTGGCTAAAATGGCATCGACCGGTGAACGGTTTTTGAAGGTTACTTTGGAGTGCAAATCTTCGGGAGTATTGCGGCGGTTTTCCATCACTTGCAGCAAATTGAGAGCCAGATTCCGGTAGCAATACTCTTCAATTTCCCGTTGATCCGTTTCCTTCAGGGTTTCTTCAAAGGCGAAAGAGAGGTTTTGGCGGATGACCTGATTGCGTTTGATGGCAAGTTTATGGGCTAATGAAGCCAGAGCCGTAAATAATCGTTTGCGCCACCGGTGGGGAAAGAACATCAACAGGGTATCCACGGCTAAAAAAAGGCGATAGGCAATCATAAAAGCTCCTGAATTTTTTGAGCGATTAGACGGGGTTCAATGTGAGAAATTGAAAAATCGTTGC
>NZ_JALNYS010000012.1:0-58224 GCF_023229695.1 Sulfuricurvum sp. | reverse complement strand
TGATATGGAAGATATCAACGTGCGAAGGGGATTTGATTCCGATATTGACGGGCGTCGGATAGATCATTCGCTCCGTGGTCGGACCGAAAAGGGTAATGGAAGGTTTGTTCATTGCCCACGCGATATGGGTGGGGCCGGTATCGTTGCCGACGGTAAGATCGCAATGGGCGATAAAGGTGACCAGTTCGAACAGAGAAAATTTGGGGGCGACGATTGCATTGGAGGCGCGTTCGGAAATCCATTGGGCATCATGAAGTTCTTGATCACTTCCCCAGATCAGATAGCAAGGATAGGGGAGTATTTGACACAGTGCGGCAAAGTGCTCTTTCGGATAACATTTCGACGGCCAGGAGGCTCCGATAACGCACGCGATGTTTTTGACATCAGTGTCCAAAATTTGCGGCCGCTCTTGCAGAGGAAAAACGGCCTCTTTATTTTGGATGGTTTTTTCATCGAAAGGGATGCCGAGCGCTTCGGTGATGACCAAAATATTGCGTCGGATGACGTTCATTTCGTACGGGATTGACGACACGGTGTCATAAAACCATGATGCGATCCCCTCTCGGGCACTTTTCCGGTCGAATCCGTGTACTTTTCCTTTTAAAAAAGAGGTAACAATTGCCGATTTGAGCAATCCTTGCGCATCAATGATATGGTCGTAGGGGGGAAGAGCACGAAGTGCTTTGCGCGTTTGGAGGAAGAGCGCGGGACTCTTGGTCTTTTTAATCCGTTTGAGGGGGATAGGGATGACGTTATGGATGAGGGGATGGTTTTGCAATAGGGGTGCAAATGCCTCTTCGACGAACCAGTCAATCTGACTGTCGGGATAATAATGGGCAATGATTTGTAAAATGAGAGCGGTATTGATAATGTCGCCCAATGCGCTGAGGCGGACGATAGCGATACGTAAATTCGGACTTTTCATAAGCGTAACTATAGCGTAACCAAGCTATAATTTCCCCATTATAAAGGGTAAAAGGGGTTAGATATGGTCGCGCAAGATATCCAGCAGTATTCTGAAATCCGCCCCAAAGCAAGGGCCTATTTTTGCTATCTTTTTCATAAAAATCTACCGAACCATCTCCCTTCCGTTTCGGTAGAGACGATTACGGCCCGAATGCTTAAAATCCGGGGTGATCTGCAGGGGCTTGAGGCCGTTTATTTGTTGGACGCCAAAGGAAATCAGATTGGCCCAACGTATCTCAAAGAGGGGAAAAAAGATGAGGATGACGGGGCGAGACGTTCTACCCGAGCCTATTATTACCGTGCGATGCACGAGCGGCGCTGTACCATCACCGATCCATACCCTTCACTGCTGACCGATAACTTAACGGTTACCGCTTCCCAGCCGATTTTTGACGAGCATGGAGAGATCGTTTATGTCGCTTGTCTCGATATGCCGTTGGATGAAGTGCTTAAAATCGCTCACCCTTTGGCTTTGGAATCGTTCGCCGGCCGTTTCTTTAGAGGAGCGTATGCCGTCTTTTCGATTGCTTTGGCGTTTGTGGCTCTGTTGCTGTTTGTTAAAGGTATTGAAAGCTTTTTGGCATACGGTTTCGGGCAGTACGATAAAATTGATATAAAAGATATATTTGAAGCAACGATTCTTTTAACCCTTTCTTTGGCCACATTCGATTTGGTGAAAACGCTCTTTGAAGAGGAAGTAATCGGAAAAAGCAAGCATGACCCCGCATCCGATATGCACAAAACGATGGTCCGTTTTTTGGGCTCTATTATTATAGCCCTCTCCATCGAAGCACTGATGTTGGTCTTTAAATTTGCTATGACAGAACCGGCCTTGATTATCAACGCCATCTACATTATCGGAGGAGTGGCGATGCTCCTTATAGGCTTGGCAGTGTATATCCGGTTTACCCAGATAAAGGAGAAAGAGTGATCGGAATCGTTGATTATAAGATGGGAAATCTTGCCAGTGTTATGAACGCGTTTCATTTACTGGGTGAAGAGGCGGTGATTGAATCGGATCCCGATAAGCTTCAAACGTATGAGCGCATTATTTTGCCTGGCGTCGGTGCGTTCGCAGATGCGATGGAACATTTGCAAGAGCGAGGAATGGATCAAGCGGTTCGGGAATATGCTTCGAGTGGCCGCTATCTGCTGGGGATCTGCTTGGGGATGCAGCTGCTGTTTGATTCGAGTGAAGAGTTCGGTCTTACCAAAGGGCTTGGTTTGATTGAGGGAAGGGTTGTCGCATTTGACAGCAGCCGTTTTCATACCCCTCTTAAAGTGCCCCACATGGGATGGAACCGGATGTTTACGGCGCAGCACCCTTTGTTTGAAGGTCTGGACGAAGCCCATTATCTCTATTTCGTCCATTCGTATCATGCTTTATGTGAAACCCCTTCGGACACGATCGGAGAGTCCCATTATGGCTATCGCTTTACGAGTGCCGTTGCCCACGAAAATGTGATGGGGATACAGCCGCATCCGGAGAAAAGCCATAAAAACGGCCTGACGATACTCAAAAATTTTATTAATCTTTGATGTTAAATCCCCTAAAGCTACCCACATCAATGTGGGAGATTTTAAATATCTAAAAAAGGTGTATATATGACTATTTTTCCCGCAATTGACCTGAAAGACGGCAAAGCTGTCCGTCTCACCAAGGGTGCTATGGAGAGTGCCAAAATCTATTCGGAGACTCCGTGGGAACTGGTCAAGACATTTGAAGAGATGGGGGCTGAATGGGTCCATCTGGTTGATCTTAACGGAGCGTTTGCCGGTGAACCGAAAAATCTTGAACAAATCCGTGCCATCCGTGAAAACTGCACGGTCAAGCTGGAGCTTGGCGGCGGTATTCGGGACGAAGCAACCATTCAACGCTATCTGGAGCTGGGGATTGACCGGATTATTCTAGGTTCGATTGCCCTTCGTGATCCTGAATTCGTCAAAACGATGGCGGCCAAATATCCGATCGCCGTCGGCATCGATGCGATTGACGGATACGTTGCGGTTGAAGGATGGGGGGAAGTGAGTACGATGAAGGCAACCGATCTGGCCCGTTTATTCGCCGATGCGGGGGTCGAAGCGATTATTTGTACCGATGTAGGGCGTGACGGTACACTTTCGGGTGTAAATGTCGATTTTACCCTTGAGATTGCCCGTTCATGCGGTATACCGACCATTGCCAGCGGAGGAGTTAAAGATGAGCGCGATATCGAAGCGTTGCTGAAACATTCTGAAGTAGCCGGTGTGATCGTTGGAAAAGCCTTTTATGAGGGGACAATTGACCTCAAAAAGTTTTTTTAAACTTGACTCAAAGAAGATTAGGTTATTATTGACCACTTATTCTGTATAAACCAAAAAAGGACGCACTTTGAAATTATTGGTTGTAGATGATAGCTCGACAATGCGCCGTATTATCAAAAATACACTTTCACGACTTGGATACGAAAATGTTTTAGAGGGTGAAGACGGAGTCCAGGGTTGGACAGTACTGAATGAAAACCCTGGCATCGGGATGTTGATTACCGACTGGAATATGCCGGAGATGAACGGGTTGGAATTGGTGAAGAAAGTTCGTGCCGATGCCCGTTTTTCTGACCTTCCGATCATTATGGTAACGACCGAGGGGGGAAAAACCGAGGTTATTACCGCCCTTAAAGCCGGTGTCAATAACTATATCGTCAAACCTTTTACCCCGCAGGTGCTCAAAGAGAAATTGGCCGCCGTATTGGGCACTGAGGGCTGATGCAAGATTATTATTACATGTTGGTGGTTAAACCATCTTCGCATCATGAGCTTTTTAGTGATTTTTTAGTGGATGCCATCCCGGTCGGATTTGAAGAGACGGACGAAGGATTTATTATCCGGAGTGAAGAAGATCTCGAAACGATCAGTTGGGGAATCGAACAATTCAGTGAAGCACTTCAGCGTGCGTTGGGTGAAGTGGTTGATGTTGAGCTGATCCTCACCAAAGAGAAAAATGACGATTGGATCGCCCAGTATCAGCAAGCCATTACTCCGATTGAAATAGGGCCATTTTACATACACCCGACGTGGGAAGAGCCTAAATCAGGGTTGTTGAATATCGCCATTGACCCTGCATTAGCCTTTGGGACAGGGCACCATCCTACGACAGCTTCGTGCCTACGTGCGATTGCATCGTCCGTTCATGCCGGGGATGAGGTTATGGATGTCGGTTGCGGAAGCGGTATTCTGGCACTCGCAGCGATGAAAAAAGGGGCTATTGTCGATGCCTGTGACACCGATCCCATCTCGGTAGAGAATGCCCGCACCAATGCCGAACAAAACTCCCTCGCTTATCGCCGTTTATGGGAAGGGCCGATACAGGAGAGCGAAGAGAAATACGACGTGATCGTGGCCAATATTGTCGCCGATGTTCTGGTATTTATCGCCTCTGACCTTAAAAAACGGCTGAAAGAGGGGGGTGTTTTAATCCTCTCCGGTATTATGGACAAATACGAAGAAAAAGTGCTTCGTGCGTATCGAACGTTTGAACTGACGGAACGTATTGTCGAAAATGAGTGGGTAAGTTTGGTTTTAACCGAAAAAGGAAAGATATAATATGAGTCAACCCGAGTCGAATAAGCCGGATAAAAACGGAAATTTTTTTAACAAAAATCCTTTAATCACCTTTGCAATTTTCTCCGTTGCGATGATCGTCTTGTTTAAAGCGTTTGTCGGCGACGAAAGCGACCTTGCCGGTAAGATAAACGGGCAAAATGTGACCCGCGTCCAAGAGATCACCTATGCCGATCTCAAACGGCTGATTGAAAACAAAGAGGTTGAAAAAGTTTCGATCGGGCAAACCATGATCCGTGCTATCGGGAACGACGGTACCGGGAAAGTGGCGTACACTACCCGTATCGTTGGCCCCGATTCTACCCTGATCCCGTTGTTGGACAAGCAAAAAATCAACTATAACGGTTTTAGCGAGACCAATTGGTTTACCGAGATGTTCGGTTGGCTTTTCCCTTTTCTCATTATTATCGCAATCTGGATGTTTTTTGCCGGACGGATGCAAAAAAGTATGGGTGGCGGAATTTTGGGGATGGGAAACTCCAAAAAACTGGTCAATTCCGAAAAGCCGAAAACAAAGTTTGATGACGTCGCCGGTGTTCAAGAGGCAAAAGAAGAAGTTCTGGAAATCGTCGATTTTTTGCGTTATCCGGACCGTTACGTCGAACTCGGAGCCAAAATCCCCAAAGGGGTCCTTCTTGTCGGAAGCCCGGGTACCGGTAAAACGTTGCTGGCCAAAGCGGTAGCCGGAGAGGCGGAAGTTCCGTTTTTCTCCGTATCGGGTTCCAGTTTTATCGAGATGTTTGTCGGGGTCGGTGCCGCACGGGTACGCGATTTGTTCGAACAGGCAAAAAAAGATGCTCCGTCGATTATTTTTATCGATGAGATTGATGCCATCGGTAAAAGCCGCGCGGCAGGCGGAGTGATGGGGGGGAACGATGAACGTGAACAGACGCTCAATCAGCTCCTTGCCGAGATGGACGGTTTCGGTACCGATACTCCGATTATTATCCTCGCGGCAACCAACCGGCCGGAGATTCTGGATCCGGCTTTATTGCGTCCGGGACGATTCGATCGTCAGGTGCTGGTGGACAAACCCGATTTTCAGGGGCGTATTGACATTTTGAATGTTCACGTCAAAGGGGTGAAAACCGATGCGGATATCGATATTGATGAGATTGCCCGTTTGACTGCCGGTTTAGCCGGTGCCGATTTGGCCAATATTATCAATGAAGCGGCATTACTCGCCGGGCGAAAAAGCCAAAAGACGGTTCGTCAGGCCGATTTGCGTGAAGCGGTTGAGCGGGCTATAGCGGGGCTATCGAAAAAGAGCCGCCGTATTGATGAAAAAGAGAAAAAGATTGTCGCCTATCACGAGAGCGGGCATGCCCTTCTCGCAGAGACCACCAAGGGGGCGAAAAAAGTTTCCAAGGTTTCCATCGTTCCACGCGGATTGGCGGCACTCGGGTATACCCTCAACACCCCTGAAGAGAACAAATATCTGATGCAGCGTCATGAACTGATCGCCGAAATCGACGTATTGCTTGGCGGTCGTGCGGCGGAAGAGGTTTTTATCGGTGAAATTTCTACCGGTGCGGCCAATGATTTGGAGCGGACTACCGATATCCTCAAGGCTATGGTGCAGATGTACGGTATGAGCGATGTTGCCGGATTAATGGTACTGGAGCGTCAGCGCAGCAGTTTCCTCGGAGGGGGAATGTCGCAGGCGAAAGAGTATAGCGAGCGAATGTCCGAAGAGATGGATCAGTTTATCAAGAGCTCTCTCAACGACCGTTATGCTGCGGTCAAAGAGCGTCTTGAAGAGTACCGTGACGCCATTGAAAAAATTGTTGAGCTATTGTATGCCAAAGAGAATATTTCAGGAGATCAGGTCCGCGAAATTATTGAAGCCTACGAAAAAGAGAATGGGATTGAAACCAAACTCGAACCTCGGAAAGTCCTTGGTTCGCCTAAACCGGAAGCAACGATTTCAGAATAACCGTAACAGCTTAGAAGGAGCGTAGGTCATGACAATTCAAAATGATACTTTTATCCTCTCCAAAAGGGGTTGGCTTCTGGCAACCGTGATTGCTGCCCTTTTTTTATTTTTTACCTCGACGGGGCTTCATCTTTTTCAGTTTATCAGCGGAGCTGCATTACTGGCCGTTTTGGCCATCTTTCGCAACCCTGAGCGAAACACCCTTAAAACGGAAGCGGGGGCCATTATCAGCAGTATTGACGGGGTCATCCTTTCGATCGAAGAGGCCGTGGTCGAAGATAAAAAAATGACCAAGGTGACGGTCCTTAACTCGCTATGGGACGTCTCGATGCTCCGCTCTCCGTTCGATGCTACCGTAGAGGGGTTCAAAACACGCCACGGCGTCTCTTTGCCGTTGTACAATCCGTTATCCGATGCATTGAATGAAAAAGCGGTAATTTCGTTTCGTTCCGCGAATGGGGATGAACTGTTTATCGAACATATGAGTGAGCAAAATTGTTTTCCGATCGGTATTGAACTCGAAAAAGGGCAGATGCTTAAAGAGGGGATGCGTTATGGATTTATGGCCAAAGGGCGAAGTGCACTCTACCTTCCGGAAGGGTCGGTCGTTTCGGTCAATGTCGGTGCGACCGTCAGAGCAGGCGAAAGTCTGATCGGTTATTTAGCTGCCTAATTAATAGAACGCGAAAGGAATAAAATCCCTTTCGCTACGCTAGCCGCTATGGCACTAAAGCTTGCTTCTGTGAAGCAGAATATCTTATCATCTGATGTTATGCACTTTTCGGGCAAAGCCGTAAAGTGGCAGGGACTAAAGTCCCTACAACCCCCTAAAGCTACCCGCATCTTTCGGATGCGGGAGATTACTAACCTTTTCGCACTTGTTTAGACAAGGTGCGTAAGGTCAGTTATCATTAGAAATCTTAAAATGCTAAAGGAAAACGATGCGAAAAGATCCACCTCCTCCCATCGCCTATCTCCTCCCCAACTTTTTTACCGCTGCTTCCATTTTTACCGGATTTTATGCGATTTCACTGGCATTGCAGCACGATTTCGTATCGGCTGCATGGTTTATATTTCTGGCTCTTATTTTTGACGGTTTGGACGGCCGTGTTGCCCGTCTTACCAATACGGCAAGTCATTTCGGTGTAGAGTTCGATTCGCTTGCCGATATAGTCGCTTTCGGCGTTGCCCCGGCCCTTTTGCTTTATTTATACGTAGGTGAAATGTATGGGAGGATCGGAATCGTTGTGAGTGCCCTTTTTATCATTTTCGGAGCGGTTCGACTTGCCCGTTTTAATGTAACGACCTCACGGATCGAACCGAGTGTATTTATCGGCTTGCCGATTCCAACGGCAGCGATTATGGTCTCTCTTGCCATTTTAGTCATGGAACGTTATCCTCTATTGTATGCCTATAAGGTTTTGATGCTTCCATTGGCGGTTGTATTAGCCTTGTTGATGGTGAGCAATATTCGCTATCCGAGTTTTAAAAAAATAAATTTCAAGGTATTTAATTTTATCCGCTTTTTGATCAGTGTGATCGTTATTGCATTGAGCGTCTTTATTTATCCGATTGAGGGGATGGCTCTCTTGGGGGCGGGATATTTGTTATACGGCCCCATGCGGGCATCTTTTTATCTACTTCGGCGGCTGGTGACGGGTTATAGAGGGTGATATTTCTGGGGCTCGTTAGCGAGTTTCTCGGTATCGATTCTAAAATCAAAATAGCGTGAGACAAACCCGCTATTCCCCATTTTTGAAAATTGTACCACCGCTCCGGGATTGTTCTGAGCTTGAAGATACAAGAGTCCGAGGGCATAACGGCTCTCCGCATAGTTGGTATTTTTAATTTTTGAGAGCTCCAGCAATGCAATCGCATTTTCATAATGCCCCGCGCCGATGGATGCGCATGCCCCCATAAAAAGGGTTTTTTCATCTTTGAGCTTGTATACATCGACCAGCTGGTTGTAAAGGGTATAGGACTCTTCAAAGTTTTGGTTGTAAAAATGGGCCAGAGCCAGAGCTTCGGTTATGTCGGCACTGTTGTCGGCGGTTGTTTGGAGCTTCGTTTGCAGACGTTGAATCGTCGGTGCCAACTGTCCGGTCATCATTGCCATCAAGATCGTTTTTTCTCGGGTAATCTGCGGACCGAAATAGAGGTCATTGTAGGTGAATGACTGTTTTTTGAGATAATTGATGGACGAGGCCGCAAACTCTTTGGTCTTTTGGTTTTTAAACCGGGAATTAATGAACATGAGGTGGGGTAATAACGTACCGGGCTGCTGGTGAATCAGCTGTTGTGCGGCACGCTGCGCCTCGTCCTTTAAATCGAGTTCGGAAGCGATCAAAAAATCAAGCGCAGAGTAGAGAGGACGCTCTTTATAGCGGTTGTCACTCCATTTCTGCGCATTCATGTAGTTATTCTGAAGAATATCGACAAGGACCCGATAGAGTTTGAACTCTTCGGTATTGGGCTCTTTGGAGAGGTTCTCTTTCAAAATCGATGCGAGCTTCGGATTGGGTTTGGCAATCAGTTCAGCGTTCATAAGGGCGAATATTCCGGAGAGGTAATTACCCGCATCCAGATGATAGGAGCGTAAAAAATGGTCATATGCATCGGAATATTGCCCCAGCTGTGCGTAGGTCAGGGCAAGATCGTAGTGAAGGACGGAGTGCTCTGGATTGTTCTTCAACAGTAGTTCAAGATCTTTATTCGCATCGCGCAGACGCAGATTGATCGCTTTTTGGACGGCACGCGCTATACCGTAATCGACAGCGGAAGCACGGCTGCTTTTTTGGAGGTACTCTTTGGCACCGCTGATGTCATCGATAAAAATATTGGCATTTCCCTTGCGGATATAGCTGATGGTTTGGTCGGCGTTGAACGCTTTGTAGGGGGAAAAGTAAAAAATAGTCTGATATACATTTACCTGATTTGCCCCTTTCATGCTCCGAAAAAACTGCTGGCCGTTCTCCGGGGTAAAGAGGGTCGGTTTTAAAAAGACATGCAACGGATAAGGGAGATAGACCTGATCGGGATAGGCATCGGTGACCGACTTGATCCGCGATGCGGCATCTTCCTGAAAACCGGATTTGAGGTTAATGAAAGCAAGTGCAAGCTGTTCTTGAATCGGTTTCGCATTGCGGATAACGGCCTGATTCAGGTGGACACGGGCTTGTTCCAAATTGCCGCTGTTGGCATAGAGTAACCCTCTGGTAAAGGCATCATCTTCTTCGTAAGGGTTTTGCAGCGCCTCAATAGCCTCCTGATAATTGCCGAACAGGCTATCGATTGCGGCTTTAAGCTTGTTCTGGGTCCCCTTATACTCTTCGCTGGTAGGGTGATTGAGGGCGCTGAGGGCTTCGAGGTAATTCCCTTTGTAATAATTAATGAGAGCGTAGTAGTAAGAATAGAGGGGAGATGCACTCTCTTGGGGGAGATAGGCCGCTGCCATATCAATATAATAATTAAACTTTTTTTCATCCCCCAGATGAAGCGAACATACGGCAGCATTAATCGCACTGACGCAGCGGTTTTCACTGTTGGCAATGGAGCGCTTGAAATTGGCGAGGGCTCCGGTGTAATCCCCCTCCCGGAGCTGAACTACACCCAAATTGTATTGCGAAATGGCTTCGGAAAAAAGGGCGATTTTTTCAAAAAGTTTCAGTGCATCGGCCTGATTTCCATTGGCGTAGAGGGCATTGGCCGATTGGATCATTTTTTCCAGCTCACTGGGTTCGATGATTGAATCATCGCTATGGGATATTTTGGATTTCATCGGTTTTTTTTCGGCATGAGACCCATTTTCACCGGAATGACCTGAAAAAAGAGCAAAGGTAACGCTCCCTGTCGTGAGGAGGAGTAGGAGTGCGCCGACCCCGATTTGAACTTTTTTATTTTTCCAAAGAGGGGGTTTTGAAGGGAGCGGTTCACTCTGTAGTGAATCGGCTTGTTCGACACCTGCGGCATCGGCCTCTTCGATAATGATTATCTCGTCTTGCTCTTGCGCCATCTCGCTACTTTAGAAGTTATAAGTATTTCTGCAACGGATCGGGGATCTTGATCGACCCGTCTTCTTGCTGGAAATTTTCCATGATAGCGACCATCGTCCGTCCGACGGCCAAACTTGAACCGTTTAGAGTATGGGCGAGGATGTTTTTCCCCTCTTCTTTGTAACGGATCTTTGCACGGCGTGCTTGGAAGTCGCGGGTATTGGAGACCGAGCTGATCTCACGGTAGGCATTTTGCCCCGGAAGCCACACTTCCAGATCGACCGTGCGGGCCGCACCGAATCCCAAATCGCCGGTGCAGAGGGTGACGAGACGGTGGGGAAGTCCCAGCGCGCTCAGGAGATCGGAGGCACACGCCACCATCTCGTCAAACACCGCATTGCTTTGGTCGGCGCGGGTGATGCTGACCAGTTCCACTTTATGAAACTGATGCTGACGGATCATACCGCGTACGTCGCGTCCGCCTGAACCTGCTTCTTTGCGGAAACATGAGGTATATCCCGTCATTTTGATCGGCAACTCGGCACCGTTCAGGATTTCATCTTGGTAGAGATTGGTGAGCGGTACTTCCGCCGTCGGGATGAGATAGAGCTCTTCCTCTTCGACTTTGAACAGATCCTCTTCAAATTTCGGAAGCTGTCCTGTCCCCTCCAGCGCACGGCGGTTGACGAGCATCGGAACGCTCACCTCTTCAAAACCGCGCTGGCGGTTGAAATCGAGCATGAAATTGATCAAAGCCCGCTCCAGCCGCGCCCCCATGCCGCTGACAACGCTGAAACGGCTTTTGGCGAGTTTGACCCCCCGCTCAAAATCGATCCAGCCGTTGGCTTCGGCGAGTTCCCAGTGCTCTTTCGGGGTAAAGGTAAAAGAGGGTGGAGCGAGAACTTTTTTTATTTCGATATTATCGTTTTCATCCTCACCGTCGGGTACGTCCGCATCGGGGATATTCGGGACGCGCATGATGATCGCATCGAGGGCTTCTTCGGCGATACGTTGCGTATCAAGGAGATCATTTAAGGTTGCTTTGTTAGCATCGACTTCGATTTTCAGTTCGTCGGTGCTTTTTCCCTCTTTTTTGTACTGACCGAAAAGACGGCTGAGTTCATTTTGTTTCGCTTGCAAGGTTTCATAGGCGAGTTTAGCGGTTTTGAGGGTTTCATTGGCGGATTTTAGTTCAGCGATTATCTCTGCTGAGACTTTTTTGCGCATCAACGCCGTTGCGGTTTCGTCAAAATTTTTCTGGAGAAGTTTTACATCGATCATAAAGGCAAATCCTGTTGCTTATAAAGTGGATTGATTATAGCCAAAAGAGGCTGAAATTAGGTCAAAATCACTTACGACACCCGTACCTGTCCCGTCGTAATTTTATGGATGATATGTGTGATATAGGTTTGATACGGAATCCCCTCATTGAGTGCCATCGCTTTGAGTTTTGTGATGTCATCTTCGAAGAGACGGATACTGATCGCTTTGCGTTTAGATCGCTGTTTGATCGTTTCGGCGGCAGTGATTTTGAGCGATTTTTTGAGGCTCTCAAGCTCATCTTTCGGGAGAGGAACATACTCACCGTTTTCTACCGCTTCAACAATGGCTAATTCTTCATCGGTATAGATTGTTTTGGTACGCATCGGTTACTCCTTGATGTATTTTTTGGTCTGTTTTCGGCTGGGGTAGATCGTTTTTAGAAAAAAAGTTTCTCCCTCTTTTACGAACGGAACGATATAGGCATAATTCATAATCTCGACAATTAAACAGTATTGGCTCTGATGATTGGCGCTTGGATTTTTGACGATGTCGAGAAGTTTCTCTTCTTGAATACTGGTAACGACATCTTCAAAACAGACATTTCGATTCTCTTTGAGGAGGGTGTTTTTTTCATCGTTCCAATCAAAAACCATTTGATCCCTCACTTGCTAAAGATACTATTTCATAATTGTATATCAATTGTATGTAAAAAGCAATAAATATTTAAATAATCCCGTTCGCCCTGAACTCACGTGCCCTTCGGGTATGTCGAAGGGTAAGTTCATGGTTCGACTAGCTCACTATGAATGCAAAAGAAGGTTATGAAAGAAATAAAGTAATTTAAAGATTGGAAAGTATAATATGTTGCATAACAAACGTTAAAATATCTAATATAACTATTACTAACAGATGTAAAATGGATCATGTATGTGTGATGACTAAAACCAATTCCACCTAAGGAAGCCTAATGAAAAAACTATTAACTCTTATTCTTCTCCTAACCGTCACACTATTTGGAGCGAGTTTTGATTGTTCGAAAGCGAAAACAAATGTTGAGAAGATGATTTGTTCAGATAAAAAATTATCTGTTATAGATGAAAATCTATCCAAAGCATTTAAAGAAGCTATAAAAAATACCAAAGACAAAAATCAGCTCAAAGATAAACAGTTTGTATGGTTAAAAGAACGGAATGAATGTAAGGATTTAAATTGTTTGTATGATTCTTATAATCTTCGACTTAAATATTTGGAAAATAAAGCGCAATACCAATTTGCAACGGATCAAAAAAAAATCACTCGTCCTAGTTTGATGTCCGAAGCGCTTTATGCAGACACATACTATACTGAAGCCCCGAGCGATTCGCTGGTTTGGTCAAAAGCGCTTTTGGGCTTAAAGATTCCCGGTTTCTCCCCTCAAATGGATTCAAATCGGTGGAGTGAATGTAACTATAAGAGCGGATTGGTAGCGTTACGGGAAATCCAATCACAACTAGGGAAAGATTCACCCTATTTAAAATTATGGGCTGCTAATCAAAACCGGGTTTTTTCTGCGTGCGAAGGGGGAGAAGAGGACGATTTAACACCGGTACAACCTGTTGGAAAACTCCCCCCAAGAGCAACAGGGGATTTTCTCTATCAACTCGGAAGCTGGAATTTTTATCGAAAAGATTACCCAACGGCGTTAGAAAATTATAAAGAGGTCGAAAAATTGAACGACTCACCTCAGCAACCGATGGCTGCTTACATGGTCGTTCGAACACTTGCGTATCAAAACCGTGCCGAAGAGGCTTATCACAAAATCGGTGAAATCCTCGCCGATCCTTCCTTGCAAAGTATCCATGATATTGCCAAAAATTATCGCTTCGTCATTATGAGTAATATGCGCTCTTTTGATTTGGAGCTTACCCCTGAACTGGCAATGGAACATTTAAAATGGCTTCAAAAGATTGTCCGACTCACTACCGAAAATATTGAACAGCCGGAGAAAGCGTTTGCCGAGCAAAAAGATGCATTGGAGCAATTTAATGTTTATTTTGCACTCTATGCACCGGATGTGAAAACGGTCGATTGGTGGTTGACTTCCTACGAACCGGAGGGACCTAGAATGCGCGCCGTAAAAACACTGGCTCCTCAAAATCCTCTCATCGACTGGATGCAGGCCAAATGGGCATATAACGTTTTCGATTCCGACTGGCTTTGGTCGTTACATCAACAAAATAACCCTTATTGGGAACAAAATCGAAATATCGTTATTCATGCACTCGAACAATGGAAAAAGACCAAAGACGGAGCATGGCTGCAAATTGCTATCCAACGCGTCCATCCACAGGATGATTTGGCTTCTAAAATTCTCTCCGATGCTGAATCCTATTTGAATAGTGCATGGAAAAATGAAACCCCAGAATATCGAATATGGCTCTTTGACCTGTGGAGTAATGCAGTGCGTATTCGTTTGGGACGAGATGAGATTGATAAAGCCGATTCACTGATTTTCGGGCATTGGGATTATTATCAAAATGGTTTGCTCTCTTTTTCTGAATCCATGAAATACCGCTATTATAGGGAAGATTTTAAACGGACGTTGGTTCAAACGCTGCAATGGCTCGTTTATACTGGCAAGTCAGATTCAGCACGTTCATTGCTAGACAGAATACAAAAAAAGCTTCCTAATAATTTTGATCAGTGGAGAAGTCTATTAGCGACAACGCCCGATGAAGCGATCAGCGTCGCGATACTTACCGATTATGATCGTTATGGATTATACGAGCATAATAATGACGATAAAGTATGGCGGGAAATGATCGAACTTTTACCGTTTAAATTACTCTATACCATGGCAACGGACGATCGTATCAAACGTGAGTACAGAGGTCTGATATCCCGTACCCTCTTCACAAGAGCAGTACTACTCGAATACGATAACGATCAGATCGATAAATACGCAGCTTTGGCCGCCAAGCTCAACCCTTCGATTCGTGAACCGTTACTAGAGAGCGTTGCCGGTCATAATCGCGATAAATACATCGAATTTCTTCTGAAAATGCCTCGATTTCGCCCGGCACTCTATCTGGAGTACGCGGATGATCCAGAGCGTAAAGGGGAGGAAAAAGGGATTAGACTCGATGCAATCGATGTATATAATCACAACGATAACAATTGGTGGTGCCGATTCGATGATAAAATATTTAAAAAACGAATTTTTAATGCCATGATGATTGTTCCGAATGACAACAATATACTCTCCTATAACACTAGAAATAGATCGGAAGATCAAAGCCAAAGAATAGAGTTAGAACCTTATCTCGATAATCAGCGAAAATTGCTGAACAACCATCCCTATATAGCATTGATAGACAAAAAAGAGATCGAAGCACTGGAAAACATCCCCTCTGGGCCAAAATATTTGAGTGAAGCGGTAATCAAACGTGAAGTGGAATCGGGTATAGCTACAACTCCCGAGGAGCAAAACGAGCGGGCAGGCAATCTGTATCGCGCCGTCAGAACAACACGTTACGGCTGTAATTTTTGTTGGCTACTTGAAAAAGACAGTAATTGTTCGCATGGTGAATATTCAAAAAAAGCATATGATTTGTTACACGAGCGGTATGAAAATACCCCGTGGGCAAAAGCAACGCCGTATTGGTTTAAATAGGTTGGTGGGTTAGAGAAAGATACGGGGCAAATTTATGGTTAATTAGGTGTGGAACTTGTTTTATAAACGGGGTAGTTTGCGTAACGGAATAAAATTTTATAATTGCCAATATCTTGACAAAAATGAGGAGTTTGCGATGCAAGCTATGTTTTATTCTGCGGCACGTAATAACCTGCGAAGTATGATTGATAGCGTCTGTAACAACTGTGAAGAGTATATCATCACGACCAAAGATAACCAAAGTGCGGTTTTGATCTCGTATGAAGAGTACGCTTCGATGAAAGAGACGATGCATCTGCTATCGTCCAAAAATAATGCTGATCGCTTGATGGATTCTATCGAAGAGATTGAAAAAGGTTAACTTCATGGTTCGACATACTCGAAGGGCACGTGAGCTCACCACGAACGGGAAAATAAAAGCTTATATCTTCAAAAACAAATACCGCTGTTTATCTCTATCATTATGAGGTTTGAATCCAAACTCATTGGTGTAAAATATTTCAAGTTTTTCATTATCGGGAACGAGTGCTAGCCATCGGATACCGATTTCATTACTGATTCTTTTGGATAAGACGATTGCCAAATCGATGAGGTAGCTCGAAATCTTGGTGTTTGAAAGTTCCTCGAATGTTACTCGACGATATTCTGAGGCGACAAAAAGATAGTCGATTTGTACGGTAGAGATGGAGTCAACACGCGAAGCAGATAAGCCGATAAGTCCCGCAAGAAGATTATCTTTTTCAAGCGCATAAACGACAATAGAGCTTTTTTCGCAGGAAGATGAGAGTTGTTTGATGAATTGACGTTCTTGTTCGCTCGTCGTTCGACTAAAATAGCTGATCGGCAGTTTGGAGCCTACAAATTTTCTAGGCTTAAAAATTCCACACCACCTTGGCATTTTTAATCACATTGATCGCTTTTTGAACCGCTTGATCCCCTTTGGGATTGTTTTCAACTGCAACAATAACTGATTTAGGAAGCTTTCCGCGAAAGTAGGTTTTGACTACTTTGCCATTTTTTGTCATTTTAAAAGCCATCAAAAACTCCTCTCATTTGTATGTATAAAATTATATACCATATTTATGATTTTAGCTCAAAATCGCCTTGGCGAGTTCAAACTGATTGGCGGTCATAATGTGGATTTTCGGATGGAGCGCTTTGAGCTCTTCGAAGAGGGTTTTGCTCAGCTCAAATCCGACTTTGTACTCTTCCTCCGGGCTGATGTGGGAAGCTTTTTCGAGTGCTGCGACCCATGCGCTCGGTACAAAAATCCCCGGAACGTTTTCATCCAAAAATCGGGCGGTGCGGAGTTTTGTGATCGGAAAATAGCCTAAAACCAATACAGACTCAGCACTGTTTTCGAGGTTGGCTTCTGCCATCATCTCCAGTAATTTTTTTGCATTTTCGAGATCATAAACGGGTTGAGAGATAATACCGATCGCCCCGTGCGCGACTTTTTTAGTCATTTTCTTTTGCAGTGTCGCCGCACTTTTGGCATACGCATCGGTGACGGCGAAGGGGTATATCTCTTGGACGGGGGCGATGAGTTTTTGCTCCGCCATATCGGTCCCGTTGTTGAGGGTGGCGATGATGTCGAGGAGGAGTTTGCTGTTCCCCTCGAAAACCCCTTTGGCATGCGGTTGATCGGAGTTGTGTGCGCTGTCGCCGGTGAGGGCGAGGATAGCGCGGACGTTCGCTTCATTGGCACCGAGAAGATCGCTTTGCAAGGCAATGCGGTTACGGTCGCGCATGCTCATTGTGGCCAATGCCGGTTTGCCGAAACGCTCTTGGAGCTTCATGGCGGCGAAGAGGGCATTGTATTTAAGTTTGGCAAGAGGGTTGTCGGTCGTGCTGAATCCGTCTACCAGATTCTGAAGTCCAAGGGCTTCAATCTTATCGATGGTAGGGGCAAACTGTGCCGAGCGTGACGGAGTTGTTTCGAGTGTGATGTAGGTGCCGTGACGGAGTTTTTCCAGGAAAAGTTCAAACAAAAGATGCCTTTAGGGATGCCATTAAGACCAATAAGATATAATTGCGCCATTATAACAAAGAGGACGATACTTTTGATAAAGTTATGTGTATTTGATTTCGATTCGACCTTAATGGACGGAGAGACGATCGATTTTTTTGCCGAGGCGCTTGGGATCGGAGCACAGGTTTCGGAAATTACCGAACGGGCGATGAACGGGGAACTTGATTTTTTTGAATCCTTGCAACAACGGGTCGGTTTGCTCAAGGGGCTGGAGTTTTCCAAAGTGGAAAAAATCTGCCATAATCTCCCTTATATGCCCGGAGCGATCGAGACGATAGCGGCCTTGAAAGAGCGCGGTATTAAAGTGGTCTGTTTCAGCGGCGGATTTCGCAGTGCAACGTCGCATGCCAAAGCAATTTTGGGATACGATGCCGATTTCTCCAACGTACTGCATGAGAAAGAGGGGAAGCTTACCGGACTCGTCGGCGGAGATATGATGTTCGATTTTTCCAAAGGGGATATGCTGCTGCGCCTTCAAGGGCTCTTCGGGATAACTCCCGAAGAGACGATGGTTGTCGGAGACGGGGCGAATGATCGCTCCATGTTTGCTCACGCCGGGACCCGCGTGGCCTTTTGTGCCAAAGAGATTCTCAAAAAAGAGGCGAATGTCATCATAGAGACAAAAGACCTCACCCAAATTATTACGAAGGTGTTTGCGTAAAAGCACGCAAGCGTGCGCGGGCTCTCTGCCGAAGAGAACTTAGCGTTAGCGTAGCGGGCGGGGCTTTGCTCCGTCGGCGTTTAAGCAAAGAAGGTGCAAGCGTGCGCGGGCTCTCTGCCGAAGAGAACTTAGCGTTAGCGTAGCGGGCGGGGCTTTGCTCCGCACGCGTATAAAAAGGAAAAAAGTATGTTAGAAAATTCTCTCTGGTTGCGTTACAACCCTGATAAAACAATTCGCGAAGTATTGGCCCGTATTTATGAGTGCAGTGCGGTAGAACTCGGTGAAGACGAGCGTGAGCTGTATGCGTCGTTAAAACGCCATTTGACAAAAAAAGAGTTTCGGATGATTATGATGAATGAAGCGGGTCTTTCGGCGGAAGAGATCGGTAAAGAGGTCGGAATGGAAGGGGAAGAGCTGGCGAAAGCGCAATACAAAGCGTATCGTAAAATTCGTCAGGATAAAATTCGTCGCGAAGTCAAAGGGGGGCTCTCTGAGGAGAACCCGGATCAGGCTGACGAGGAGTAGTTGAGACTATTTGATACATTTTTGATATATTGAAGCTAAAAAAAAGAGGTAAGGGCTACGCGTTAAACGTTCGTTTATCCTTTCTAAGCTATCATTAAAAAGTATCAAAGAATTTTTGCCTCTGTTTACAAAGGCAAAAGTACTTAAAACTAAATCTAAGGGGAACTTTATGACAAAAACAACGTCATTTTTTCTTGCGGCTGTTGTTGCTGCAAGTATGATGAGTACTGCCGCTTTTGCTGATGCAAAATCCGGTCAAAAGGCATATCTTAAAACGTTAAAAGCAAAATTCAACATGAACGGTACCAAGTTTGCTGCTGAGCATACGGTCGATGAATGGACTGAACTTTTTGCTAACGACGCAGCTGGATTCATCAAAGAGTACAGTGAAAAATTCCCGGCAGCAAAACCGATTTTGACTGACCCGAATAACAAAGAAAAGCTACAAGATATCGGTGATTTCGCGAAAGAGTACGGTTCCGATTCAGGAAACGTCCCTTCTTGCGGTTAATTCCCTTTTTTCGCCCTCTTTGAGGGTGAATCCCCTTTATCCTTTCTTTAATAATTATTCTGCCTCTATCTTTAAAACTCCCTATCCAAGCGATTTGTTACAATCTTTCTAATGAACGTCCATTCCAAATAAGGGTTGAAATGAAAATAGTCATTTGCGGATCGAACGGATTTGTGGGGAGTGCTTTGAAACATCATTTCGAACAAGAGGGGGATGAGGTGGTCGGGCTCAGTATCCGCAGCTCCTCCTCGCTCGAATCGATTATAAACAGGGTGAATCGCGCGGATGTCGTCATCAATCTTGCCGGAGCGAGTATTCTGGGACGATGGAGCAGAAGCTACAAACAGCTTTTGCGGCAAAGCCGTCTGGAGACTACCGATAAACTGGTCAGGGCGATACGCGAGGCCCCCCATCCTCCCCATACCCTCTTAAACGCCTCGGCCGTCGGAATTTACGATAAGTATCATCAGCATGATGAGTACTCACGCGATTACAGCGATGACTTTTTAGCGTTGCTCGTACGCGATTGGGAAAATGCCGCCATGCGGGGACATTCGTCTCACACCCGCGTTTGTACGATGCGTTTTGGCGTCGTGTACGGCGCGGGAGGGGGAGCGATGGAGAAGATGCTCCCCCCTTTCAAACTCGGGGTCGGGGGAAAAATGGGGGACGGATTTCAGATGATATCGTGGATACATCTTGAGGATCTGGTCCGTGCGTGTGCCTTTTTGATCGACAACAAATTGATTGAAGGGGCGGTCAACTTTACCTCCCCTGAGCCGATCTGCAATCTGGGGCAGACAAGAATAATGGGAAAGATACTGCACCGTCCTACCTTTTTTACCCTTCCCGCCTGGGTGGTGAAGCTCATATTCGGTGAGGGATCGGTCGTGATGCTCGATTCCAAGGAGGTCTACCCTCGCGTGTTGCAAGAGGGGGGATTTCTCTTTAAATACCCTACATTTGACAGCGCGATGGAGCAAATTGTTCGCGCCCAAGGTTGACCAGCTCTTCGTCGAGACGGTAAGGGTTGAGCGCGACTTCATCAATGGTTTTAAAATTAAAATGGCTTTTGTTGTAACAGATCACCGAGTTGGTCCGCCCCTCCAGTAACCCGTTCATCGCATAGGTAATAAATTTATACGCCATCAAACGATCATAAACGGTGGGATTTCCCCCCCGCTGAACATGACCTAGCAAGGTGATACGCGATTCGAACCCGAGTTCCGTTTCAAACCATTCGGAGACCTCTTTGGTATTTTGGAGTGCTTCGGAGACAATGGCGATAAAATAATCGCGTCCATTCCGTATCTGCGATTCAAAACACCCTTTGTACTCGGTATAATCGATCGGAATTTCCGGAACCAGACACATCTCCGCTCCTGAAGTGATGGCTGAAACGAGTGCCAGATATCCGCAGTTTCGCCCCATCGTTTCGATCACGAATGCCCGCCGAAATGAGGATGCGGTATCGCGCAGCGCATCAACCGCATTTTTAATGATGTTCAAGGCGGTATCGACCCCCAGACAGTAATCGGTCCCGTTGATATCGTTGTCAATCGTAGAGGGGATACCGCAAAAAGCGATTCCGCTTTCGTGATGAAAACGTTCCATCCCCCGAAAACTTCCGTCTCCTCCGAGGACGATCAGTTTGCTAATTCCCCGTTTTTTGAGATTCTCTGCCGCTATGGCCCGGAAGGATGCCTCTTTGAATCTTGCGGAACGGGCGGAACGGATTTTGGTCCCGCCACGGGAGACGATTCCGCTGACGTCGTGGTAGTGGGCTTCATGGATACGGTTATCGATAAGTCCTTCGTAGCCGTCAAATACAAAATAGGGTTGAAGCCCTTGGACGTAGGCATATTCGACAAACCGTTTAAGTGCCGGGTTCATTCCGGAGACATCGCCTCCGGAGCAGAGAATCGCTATTTTTTCCATGAAGGTTCCTTTGAGATAAGATGGAGCCATGCACTGCACTGCTCAATGATATGGGTGGCGGCATGATCGAGGGCGATAACCCCTCCTTGTGCATCCACGGTGGGTGTGGGGGATGAAGCGGTGAACCGTTTCGAGGCGATCACTTTTTTGGTTTTGGTATCGATGAGGGTGTAGGTGATATCGATCTCCCCCATGCTATGGCCTGAACGATCGATGCGGTGTGAAAAATCATGCAACATCGATTCGAGTACCAAATCGCCCGAAGCGTTGGAACCGGAGGAGAGGGTGGTGCTAAAGAGGCGATTTTGCTGAAGAGAAGTGTAGAGGAGCCGATCGAGCATGGCGGCGGGTGCATCGACCCATTGGCTGTACAGGTAGCTTCCGATTTTATTCTCCCCTTCGCGGTAATAAAAGAGTTTGGAGATCAGAGATGGGCGTGCTTTCGGGGGAGCCATTTTCAGGGTGTAGGGAGCTGCCGATTCAATGAATGATGGCGCGAGTGACGCAGAGGAGAGGATGTATTCGTTCATCGGGGGGGTCTGGGTACTGCACCCTGCTATGAGAAGGGTGAGAGTAACTAAAAAGAGAGGGGGGCGCATCATTTTTCTCCTGGGCCGGGGGTTGGTTTGGATGTTTTGAAGAGCAAATCGGAAGGGCTGTTTTTAAGGTGATTCAAGCTTTGTTCCAATTCGTTGGAGAGGAGTTTTGTCTGGGCGATGAGTTCATTGAACTCCGTAGCGGTAGGTGCCGCAACGGAACGCAGATCATAGTCTCCCCGATCGACCGTCTGTTCGATTTTCTGGATGAGGGCGTGTGTTTCTCGGGAGCTTTTTTCGAGTGAATCGAGAGTATTGCCCATTTTTACGGTGACGACGTTATTAAAATTGGCGGCAGATTTTTTGGTCTCGTCGGCGGCATCTTGGATGGAGTTGAGAGAACCGGTCGCGTTGTTTTCCAATGCGATGGTCTGCTGAATCAGGGTTCGGACCTCATTTTGATAGCCGTCGAGCTGAACGCTCAGGGAGCGCAAATGTTCCAGCGTCAGGGCGACATTTTCGACATTACGGTCATTGAAAAGGCGGTCGGCTTTATCTAGGGTGGTCGAGAGTTTTGAGGCAACGTTGCTCAGTGATTCATCCAGCCGTTTGATCAGCGAAGGGGAGGAGGGGATCGTCGCAACGGTGTGCTCATCGCTCACGAGGAGGGGGCTCTCTTTCGTCCCTCCGGCGATCTCGATGTAGGCGAGTCCGGTGATGCCGTAAAATTTCAAGATCGCATACGAATCGGTTTTGATGGGGGTCTCTTTTTTGATTTTCAACGTGAGTTCAATCTCTTCGCTGTTGTTCGGATTGATCAGGATCGTTTCCACTTTTCCGACATCCACTCCGCGAAATTTGACCGCCGCTTCGGGGGAGAGGCCGGCAACCGACTCGGTGATAAAGAGCTTGTAGTAACGGTAATCCTTTGTATCCCCATTGTATTTGCCCAGCCAAAATCCGAATGCAACGAGTGCCGTGGTAAAGAGTATGACAAAGAGACCGACAGCGGTATAGTTAACTTTGGATTCCATGGATCCCCTTTCGATGAGATGGTGCGTGTGCGGTTTGAAAAAAATAGTCGATAATCGGATGGTTGATGGTCAGTACCTCCTCAAGCGACCCCTCTGCAATGGCCTTATGTTCTCCCAGGAGGAGGAGACGGTCGATAATGTGGTGTACGGTATCCAAATCATGGGTCACCATAACAACGGTGAGCCCAAGCAGATCCCGGAGTTCGCGAATCAGGGTGTCAAACTGGCGGGAGCTTAGCGGATCGAGTCCCGAAGTGGGTTCATCCAGAAACAGCAGTTTGGGATCAAGCGCCAACGCCCGTGCCAGAGCCGCCCGTTTGACCATCCCGCCGCTGAGTTCGCTTGGATAAAGGTGGATCGCATGGAGGGGGAGCCCTACCAGATCGATTTTGAGTTTGACGAGTTCACGGATCAGTTTCGGAGGTAATGCGGTGTACTCTTTGTACAGGAGGGCGATGTTCTCCCCTACGGTGAGAGAGGAGAAAAGGGCTCCCGACTGGAACAGGACTCCCCATTTCTGACGGAGCCGGTGAGCCTCTTCGAGGCTGAGATCGGCAATGTTTTCTCCCATTACGGTGATGGTTCCGCTTTGGGGAGCTTGGAGCATGATCATCTCCCGCATCAGGGTCGATTTTCCCGATCCGCTCCCCCCCAAAAGGGCATATATCTCATGCTCATACACCGTACAGCTGATGCGGTCGTGGATCAGGGCCTCTCCGAAAGTGCTCACCACGTTTTCGACCCGGATGATCGCCCGGCTCATAGTTTGAACTCCGTCAGGATAATGGAGAAAAGGGCATCGCAGGCGATCACCAGAAAGATGGAGTTCACGACGCTTTTGGTCGTATAGCGGCCGATGCTCTCCGTGTTGGAGGAGACCTGAAATCCCCGAAAACTGCTGGCGATGACAATCAGAAAAGCGAAAAAAGGGCCTTTGATAATACCGATGACGAGATGTTTGAGCGGTAACGCAATCTGGAGACGATGGATAAACTCGATAAAAGAGAGGTTTGCCTGCGTCGAAGCGATCACCATCCCTCCCGCAATTCCGACGATGTCGGCAAAAAAGATCAGCAGCGGCATCACGATCATCAGGGCAAAAATACGGGGCCAGACCAAAAAAAGGAAGGGGTGAAACCCCATCGTTTTCATCGCGTCGATCTCCTGCGTCATTTTCATCGCACCGATTTGGGCGGTATAGGCCGATCCGCTGCGCCCTGCGACGACGATGGCGGTAATCAGCGGAGCCAGCTCCCGAGAGAGCGATATCCCGATCATATCGACGATAAAAATATCGGCGCCGAATTTTTGGAGCTGGACGATGCTTTGAAATGCGACGACGACGCCGATTAAAAAAGCGCTGATGGCGATGATGGGGAGGGCCGTGATTCCGGAGGTGAAAATATGTGAAACGACGGAACGGTAACGGATCGTCGAGGGGTGGCGTAGGCTGTGGAGAAGAACGAGGAACAGCTCACCGAAAAAATGGAAAAATCGGAAGATCTCCGCTCCCCAACGGTAACTCTCTCGGCCGATACGGTAAATCCACGAGTTTTGGTCCGATGCAAGCGGCTCGGTATAGGGACGGGCATAGAGAAGCTGAAAGAGCCGTTGGTACTTTTCACTGCTCCCGATCATTTCGGAAGGGAACCCTTTTGCTTCAAACTGCCGATAGGAGAGCTCTATCAGGGCGATCCCCGCTGAATCGATCTGGGAAATGGCGGTTAAATCCCACCGTATCGCCCCTTTCGGACGGAATGCTTCGAGTTTCGCGGCAATGGGAGAAATCGTCTCGATACTCCAATCTCCGCTGCATACGAAGAGGTGATACTCCTCTTGGTGCTGGATAACGATGCTCGCTACGGCTGAATTTTGCATCCCCTATTATAACGCATTTCTATAATCACTCTATCCATCAAAAACATTAATTCTTTTTTGTTTTTCGATGTTTCCAAATATAATTTTGTTAAGTTCAGATAACGCATGTGAGTGAAATAACTCATCCAAAGATATGGAACTTCAAAATTAATCTAAATAGGAAACAGTAGCATGAAAGCTAAGATAGAATCATTAGATAAATCTTTTAACTTCACAGGTATCGACATTTCCAAAGATACATTTGACGTTTGCTTTTTAATCGAAAACAAACCGCATTACAATAAGTACGATCAAACCCTTAACGGCTATGAATCTTTTCTAAGCGTTTATAAAATGCTTAATGGTGGCCAAATAGGCTTTGAGTCAACAGGCGTTTATCATAAAGACTTAGAAAAATTCTTAGTTGCTGAGGGTCTCGAACCCTTTGTACTTTCTCCAAGATCAGTTTTCCATTTTTCCAAATCATCGAAAAAGACCAAAGGTAAAACGGACAAATCTGACAGCTATTCTATCGCCCTTTATCTCTCAAAAAACGAAGATAATGAACGTTATGAAAAGCCAACTTTAGATCGTTTTAAACCCTATACAACCTCACTCGAACTTTACGAAAAACAGATCAGACAAACTAAAAATCTTCTCCACTCACTAAAAGTCCGAAAAGCTGATGATTTCCTAATCCTCGAACTTGAACAAATGATTTTGAAATTATCGGATATGCAAGACATATTGGAGAAATACGCGGTTAAAGAACTTTACACCGCTATCCCAGAAGCAAAACTCATTAAAGACGAAATCAAAGGCGTTGGTGATGGTTTATTGCTTAACCTTCTCCCGATTATTTATGACACTTTTGATAAGTTCAAACCAAATCAAACGGTCTCTTTCATTGGCCTTTCTCCGGTTCCGTACGAATCCGGTATTTCTGTTAAACGTGGTTCACATATATCACACAGTGGTGATAAAAATGCACGTAAAGCACTTTACATGTCTGCCGTTTCTTCTGTGATGTGGAATCCAATTATCAAACTGAAATATCAAAGACTACTTGAAACGGGCAAACCAAAGAAAAAAGCTCTAGTGACGATCATGACTCATATTCTAAGATTGATCATATCACGATTATCACAACACACAGGAAGGCATTATAAAAATGAAAAAACCAACACAAACAGATAAATTGCTTATTACATTACTTGATCTTTTAGAAGGAGGAGAAACACACATAACACGTTACAGATTAGCGAATGAAAGCGGCGTCGATAGATCACAGGTTTATCGTATTATTAAAAATTACAATCAAAAATTAAAGGAAAAACAAAATGTCTAAAGAAATAACACAACAAAACGAAACTCCAATGACTTTAGAGCAATATCTAGAACTAGACCGCAAACGTGCGGCTCGTCGTATTTTGAACGAAACAAAGATTTTCGGTCAAATCACCAAAAAGTATGTTGGTCAAGCCAAACCGCGCATGAAAGACAATATGCCCGTACATGATGAAGATGGTAATCCAATGTTTTACACGCCTCCAATGTCAATTACTTTCGGATATACAGGCGGAAGCTTAGAATTACCGATCAACGATGAAAACCTTTTTAATAGTGTTGAAGAATTTGGAGAATACCTGCTCATTGCACGTCACGGAAAAGTGAAAGTTTTCGGAAAAGAACAGGACGGCCTTATCCCTTTACGCTTCGAATCTTAATAAATCCCCTTTGGGGGAAAGGATACACGATGTTTATTGATATTGAATTTATAAAAGAGAACATCTCTCTTCACCGATACACGCCTGAAGAACTCATAAAACAATTTCGCTTCTTTATTGATGATGATATCACAATTGAACGGGCTATTAGCGTTTCCAGATACAAGCTTTCAAACGGCGTTAAACGCGGCTATCTTGCTGAATGGAGCCGAATCTTAACTAGTTTGCAAAAATACAAGGCAGATAACAATGATTATCGAAAACATTGATCAAATCGCATTTAATGGCGGTCGCTTAGATGATGGTGTTGAATCATTTCCACCCCGTACAATCTCATGGGGTGACAGTATCATCGAATCATTTACTATGAATAAATGCTCATTCTATCGTACTCACTCCGGCTACTTTAAAAAAGAGTTTAACAGTCCTTCCATAACTCCAATTTTGAAAGAAATCTTTGAACTCTCAAAAAGATACCTTTCGACTTTGACGTTCCTTTCTAACACAATGGGTGACCATACGGCCTTTTCTGGACTCGAAAAAAGGTTTTCCCGAGCTGGATTAACAAGGGGGTTAAGTGTACCTTTTTCAGATTCCAAAAAAGCACGTTTAGCGCAATTACAAGATAAATACATGGATGGTGTCAAATGATCACTATTATTGAAGATGATCTCTTTTTAGAGCCTTGCAACTATTGCACACATTTAAAAGGTGAATATTGCAATTTTTTCAATGACTTCATTAACGAAGGAATTGATTTTAAAAAGGTACCTTGGGATTGCCGCCTTCCAGATTTCACATTTGATGGCGAGGTTTTAAAATGGTAGGACTTCGATTCGTTCATTTCAAAGTGCCAACGGTGAAAGGTGTTGTTCTCTCTTTTCATAAACACGTAAGAAAAGTTTTCTATGATGATGGCATTCACTACATCGATGAATCCTATTACTCTTGCCACTGTGATGATGGCATTACTCGTCAATTCCCTTTATACGCAATAAAGCAGGATAAACAATGAGAAACTATCTACAAGCTGTTAAAGAAT
This sequence comes from Sulfuricurvum sp., assembly GCF_023229695.1. GTDB lineage: Bacteria > Campylobacterota > Campylobacteria > Campylobacterales > Sulfurimonadaceae > Sulfuricurvum. The sequence continues at coordinate 30,952 of NZ_JALNYS010000012.1, read as the reverse complement.
TTTTGCAATTTATGCGTGTCTATAATGAATCTTCTGATCATTGGGAAAAAATGAGTGATTCTGATAAATCAAATTACATTGATAAAGACGCTTACATTGAAGAATGTTTTGCTTTACACTTATTTACCCAATCAATTATGAACGGTGATTTAAAATGATTCTCATCTCTCAACACGTTGACACTTTTAAAGAGGCTTTATACCTCAAAGGCGACACCATCGAATACAACAAATTTATTTGCGCTTTGATGGAATTCAAAGAAGAAGCACAATTCATCCATCATCAAAACAATGATCTACGCTTTGTCAATTTTGTGGTTGGTGGAATCAAATTTCAAGTAATGGCAACGTCAATTACGGGCTATTCCGTAACTATGAAAAATCAAGATATTTCAATAGCATTTCGCAAACGCGGCGACACAAAAACGGATAAAAACCCTTCCATAAAAATCGAATACCGCGCATCGTATCTCGTCAAATACGGTATCAAAGACGCATATGAAACGGTTAAAAAATTCGTTCAAACCTACATTCATAAAGATTACATTTCAAAAGCTCAAGAAATACACCTTGCGGCTGATACACAGGGTTATAACTTTACATTACTTGATATGAAACGATTTAAAAACTACACGACAAAAGCTAAGTACATTGAAGGCGACGGTGGCGAACTAGGCCGCCACATGATTTTTAATTCAGAAGAACTCGAAACCATGTATTTCGGCTCATCAAACAATTTATTACGTATCTACAATAAATCAAAAGAGATAAAAATACATCCGGATTCTGCACACTCTCAATTACTATGGAATAAAAACCCAGACTATAACGAAGAAAATCCGGTCTGGCGCATCGAGTTTCAAATCAGAAAACCAATCTTAAAAACTCTTTTCAATGCTTATAAAGAATCATTTGAATTCACCGAAGTTCTATTAAACAATTTGCCTTCAATCTGGACTTTTTGTCACTCTTACTATTCCATGAAAGACCTAGATCAAGAAACTGTTATCAGTCTAATCCTCGGATACAGAATCTTAAAATCTGGCATCCCAAAACCTTACACTAAAACAGCGATTAAACGATTGAAAAATAAAGCTGATCTACACGATTTTTGGAAACTTATTACTTTTTATAACGCAACGAAAGCAGATTTTTATTTTCGTTTTAATCAAGTGAAACAATCACTTCCAATCTACGCGATGAACTCCGTTTGTGCTTGCATCTCAACAATTATTAAGCACTATGGAGAATACACACCTGAATTACAGGCTATGGTAATGCGACAAGCAGAGGAAAGATCACTTAAAAATCACGAAATCGGTCTTATCGATAACGGTTACAAAAAAACCGCTGATTACATGCTTAAAATTGAAAAACAAAGAAAACTGGGGTTAGACATCATCGAAGTTGATGATTCTGTAAAAGATAATTTAGATTTTTATATCGGTCAAATTGTATCCCCATACGTGGCGGAATCCGCCCACCAACCCATATTTTAAAGGAAAAACATGAACTTTATCACCCTCCTAGTCCCTCTCGCTGTCGAGATAATTAAAATGTACACAAAAAACAGTGATTCTAAAAAAGACGACAAAGTTTTACAAGTTGTCCAACTTGGTTGTACATATTTACAACCCAAAAACAACAACACAGTAGATCAACTAGCGGTTAACGCTGTGACATCACACGAAATGATAGGAGAATCAAATGAACACATTTTATATTGAAATAAGCGGCACTGGATTCATAATAAGAGAATACACAAACGTAAAACAAGATTATGCTGTCGCTCCATCAAAATATTTTACAGCTCCTTGGTTGTCGTACACTAACGGAAAAGCTACTGTCGACTTTACAAAAAGCGTCGATATTAAAGACATAGTTGGATTTCACTACACACAAATTGAAATAAAAGACTCAACAACAAATGTTCTTACTTTCGATGCTGAATACATTTACGTTAACGGTACTCCGGTTCCATCCTACGCAACAAGCGGCTTCACACTTGTAAATACAGGGACTAAAATCATTCCAATTCCAGACAATCTTTTCCCATCTTTTATATCTAACGGAACCGGTAACGCTCCATCCGTCGCACCGTTTAATCGAATGATTGGCTTTAATTACACTTTCCGTATTCGTTACGACACAATGCAACTTAATACGGATCAATTCGGAAACCATCCTTTTATAGTTGAGTGCTATAAAAACGGAACACTGCTTAATAGTAATTATTCAAACTTTTGCGATTGGAACGCCGCAAATGATGTAGCTGTTATCGAAAATATCAAATTACTATTTGATATAAATACGGATATGGCAAGTTTTGACGTTGAGTGGTACGGACTTCCTGCCGGAACTGTCTTTGATATTTCAAGCACTGAGGAAAAATATTACCTTCGGGTAAACGGTCGCTACTTTAGAAGCTATGTTGATGCTGTCCTTCATATCAACGAAAATTGCCGAATCGATTCAAGCCCATTACATGCAATCGATGTAAGTGCACTCTTTGCAAACAGTGACACATCAACGAGTGATACAATGATAAGCAATCTTCAATCTATGAACACAATTTTGCAAGATGAGATCACAAACCAAATCGGCCTCAAAAACATCGCAATCGCCGATGCAAACCGATACAACGCTGAACTCTCTGCTGTTAATGCTGAAAATACTGCCGTAAAATCTGCTATTGCTTCACTAAACACACAATTAGCCGATAATCTTGTCACCGTTCAAACTGCATTAGATGAGGCTGCAACCGCAAAAGCTGATGCTAAATTTAGCGATCACTACGCAACCCTCATCGAAACAAAACTCACCGAAAATTTAACGGCATTGCAAACCGAATATGACACTTATAAAGCATCGGTTAACGACCAAATCGCAACGATCACAGCACAACACGAAGCCTATAAAATTCAATACCCGTACGATAAATCTGTCCTCACAATCCCGGCAACGCTTACAAGCCTCAACGGCGTAGGCTGTGAACATATTGACGGCACATTTGTAATGGTAAAGGGTCGTGAAGGCACTTACGTTGTAGTAAGAAGCTACATTATGATTATCGCGGATAATCAATACACAACTTCCTATGATCTTATGGATTCAACTGGACGAACTTTGTCGGCTCCTGAAGATTTTCTCATTGCTGTTACACAAACAGTAAACCCCGTTTAAGATACGGGGGTGTAAAATGATTAAAATAGTTAAAAGGGGTTTAAATGCTCTCACGATTATGGAATTCAGTACATTTATGGCGCGGCTCAATGCTAGGTCTTATTATCGGTCAATTTCTCCACTATTTAGGAGTTTTTTAGGTTGCTCACATGGGTGTTAAACAATTAGAAATCATTTCTGGTTTAGCTACCTTAGGCACTGTCGCTTTAGTTGAATCAAAACAATTCAAATCTTTAGCAAATTACCTTTCCCCAACCCAAAAGTTAGCAAAAAACAATACTTCTCTAATTCATCCAAATAATCGAAAAACGGATATTGTTCCATATTCAAAAACGGAACAGGCCGCCGATAGCTTAGATTTATTAGCAGAAATTGTTAGTTCTAAAGATTTGGTTGTTAAAAATCAAAAAGTACAGACTAAAGACTTAGTCAAAGCTCAAAAAGACCAAATTGCAAAAAATGAAGCAAGAAACAAGGATTTAGCGAAACAAAACGCGGATTCTCCACTACTTAAGAATCAACAAAATCAAGTTGAAGCACTTGACAACATTGTCGATGTTTTGACTTCTAACTCTGCTTTATCAGTCAAGCTCTTTGGAACACTTGAATCGAATCTTTCTAGTATTTCATCGGCTTTATTTGCTATTAATAAGACAATAACAGAATTCGCGATTCCCTTTTCGGTTGCCGCTGACCTTATCACTATGGATAAAACCATTGAAATGACACCGCGTGAAATTAAAGACCTCGACGGCGTAACAGTTGCAAAAGAACTTTCACCATACGAATTAAAACTTGCTGAATCTGCCGCTAACGCAAAATTTCATACTGATACAAACAACGATGAATTTAATGATGAAGATATTAATCCAGAAAGTGACGGCAACGACTTCTTCCCGACCATTCCTTTTGTAGGAAGATCAGCCATTTTTAACGACGAAACCAAATTCGAATATCCAACGGATAATCCTTTCATGCCATCTTTCACGAAAATTTAGTCCTCTATTAGAGGACTTTAAAACCTTAAAACTCTCCTATTTCACGATATTCATAAAGCCCCCATTTTCCAATATTGCCCGACTTTCATAATTAATTATAGATTTCCTTTTAAAATTTAAAGGTAATCAATGTCTGTAATCGCAAAACAAACCGTTACAAATATGGCTGAAGATGCAACCATGATGGTGGGTTATTCTCTTGTTAATACATGGATTACAGAAAAGTTAACGGAACTCTACCCAGACACACAAGATGAAAACGGACGTGTACGTGTAAATTATGCGAGAGAGATTCTAGCGGGCGGCGCATCATTTCTTTTCATGTCTGCGATGATGGAAGTTATCAAACGAGAAGAAAAATTTGTCGAATATGTCTTTGCGGCGGGTGAAGCAGTAATAAGCGTTCTTTATCTTAGAAACAAAGGCGCATTTGACCGTATTGGCAAACGTATCAAATCGATGAAAGGCGTTAAAGCATTAAACAGATTAAAACTTTTCGATTCCCAAACCGACGTAACGAATTCGTTTATCGGTCAAGTTTACCAAGCTATGCAAACTATTTTGAACGGACGTAATACAGGTCACGACGTAGCAAACACTATCAGTGCCTCAAACTCTTCTATGGATACAGCAATAAGAAGAGAAGGGCATGATCTAAGATTTGCATCGATGCAGAACAAAAGTTTCGCGGATTCTCTAATGATTAAAACGTTAACGGGAACTTATAGCGAATCAGATAAATTGATTTTGCAAAAAATTATCGGTCGTGATAATTTTAACGCTGTACCTATTGAGATTTCAGAATTAAATAAACTTCATGAATTTATCTATACAAAAGACAGCAACGGCAAATTAATCGGAATAGCTCGAACTTTCACAGATCTTACAAACGCTCTCGGATTCTTCCGACCATAAGGACAAAAAATGAAAAATGACATGATAAACGTCGATGTTGCAAAGATTTACGAATCTCAGCAAAAAATGATGTATAACAACATGATATATATGGAACAGTTGGTTAAATTATTTGGCGGTAATGCAGAATATCTAAAATCAATTACTTATGAAATAAATCCACTGACGGATTTGGGCATCAGTTACCAAAATCCTAAAAAATCAATTGACCCGAAAAAATCATGATTCACAATGATCTCTTAGTCTTTGGTTATCGCTATCCGGGAAGAGAAGGTCTCTTCGGTAAACTCGGCTTTATCGAACAAGTTCAAACCGGAGAATTTAAAGTAGATAACTTTGTTTTCGTCTGCTATTCTGAAAAATATGATCTGGACGTATATTTTGAAAAAGGTAATGACTCATACTTTGACTATGATCGATATTCTAAATATTGCCATCCTCTGATATTTTTACATTTATCGAACATCATCGAAGTTAAAAACGCCCCATCGTTTATAAACTTTCCGAATCAAATCGATCTTTACGATTCACCAATCATATTAAATAATAAAGTGATGAAAGAACTAAAAGAGTTTAGAACAAGCTTTTTCCCTTTCGATTCAGAAAACTTCTTTGATACTTTTAAACCTCTTGGCTTTGATTTCCCAAACTCTTTAACCAGTCTAAACAAACCTCAAAACATAGAAAACTTCAAAAGGATTCATAATGCCTAAATACCGTGTTCAATTAAAACAAGGTTCAACAACAAAAACCGCACATATTGAAGCAAAAAGTGTCGCGGCTGTTCTGGATTTTTATAACACACTTACAACAATGCAAGTCTCTGAAATCTTAAAAGTAGAATATGTCGATGAAACACTTCCCCCGATCGATGATATGGCCTATTATCAATTGTGCAAATTCTTTTACGGAAACGACGATTCGAGAAAATCTCAACAATTCTATTTTCAAAACATGAAATTAACAAAAAATACTGATGATGTAATTTTGAAGGCCAAACAGTGCTTAGAAATCGACGGCCTCAACTGTGACGCGGTTCGTTCTTTCATTCTAAAAAACTCTAAGCTTTTTGGACAATAGCCCTATCTTACCCCTTCCCTCCCCCTCCCCATGGGCGACCTTTTTGTTAGTCCCCCCTAAAATTCGCCCAAAAAGCGAAAATTTTAGGGATAAGGGACGGTTCACGCCACCACTTTTAAACTCCCTCGCCCTCACCTTAAAAATCGCGTGTAGGGGACTATGTCCCCCTAACGCGATTTAGGGGCGCATCTAAAAAATAAACTTTTTCAAATTTTTTGAACCTTTCCTTAAAAACTCTCTCCACTACTATTAGACTTTACTTACTTAAAATTTCCCTTCTCGGTTTGTTTAATCAACTTTACAAAATCCAATATTGCCCGACAATTCACAAATTATCTATATTTTCAGTATCTAATCAATCGGGTTTGATTTTTTAGAAAAATAAAAAAAAAGGATAGACAATGCTTATTAAGCAAAGCGTAAAAGGCAAATTCGCCACAATTGATGCTGTAATTAATTTGGCTGCCCTCGCTACTCTTGAAACTCTTATGGAAGGCGTTATTTCTACGTTTACCGAAAAAAGCAGCGGCGGTGTAGATATTGCAACAGCTCCGGCAACAATGCGCGGTATGAAATTCGGTGTCGGTCGTAAAGCTGACAAATTGAGTTGTACGGTTTCTTTCAAACACATCAAACCGACAAAACACAGTACGGACGTTTTCACCCATATGGCTCTTTTCGATGCAGATTGGAAAAGCGCACTTCCGGCAACACACATCAACCAAATCTATCAAGGAGCTAAATAATGAAATCGCTTGTTAAAAATCAACTCGGCCCGGTTTCTCAAAACATTTATCTTCCTTGTACTGCGGTAAACGCGGAAACAATTTGTGCGGATCTTCTTGAAGGGACTTATAAAGTTTTCGAAGAAACATCTTCCGTTGGTTCTGATGCTGCTGTCACTCTTGTGTACGAAACTCGTGTTCAGTACCGCAATACCGGAACCGGTAAACGCGATTACTTGCACTTCTTCGCAAAATCGACAACGAATACTGATGAAATCGTTGCAACTCTTAAAGGGTTGACCATCAACGGAATTCTCATCGATGAAGTTGTTATTATCGGCTTCAAACCTGTAACCTTCGCGTAAAGCGGGGGTTTCCCATGATCACAAATCCTGAAATACATCGCCTCTTAAACACAATCCAAAGTATTATAAATACTGATCTTCTCCCTCTTTTTGATTCATTTAGTGAAGAATTCGTACCCGAGAAACCCATCGTTCCGGTTGATTGGTTAACGTACATTAAAAGCGTATCTTACGACCCTGCACGATTTTCAATTGATCTTCAAAGCTTCGTGGATTATATTTCAAACGCTTCAAATTTCCTCGGAATCAAAAATGATTCGGTCGCTTATTCTCGTGTTAAAGGTTCTTCAATCGCGTTAAATGCTTTCCTAACTTCTCCATGTATGCCGCTTTTGCCTTATCGCGAAGTTGCAATACCAACATTTAACTTAGAAGTTATGAGCGGTCAAGTATTCATCATCGCGTACAAACCGTATGTTGCAGGCTCATCAACAACGCTTTTTTGGGAATTGCGAAAACGTGTTTCGGGAACCCCACTAAAGCGGGTATTTTATGATGCAAACGCCGGAATTTTTAATAATGTTGGCGTTCTCATCACAAAAGAGACATTGGGTAATTACTACAGCGGCTCATCTTCCTATAACTACGAAACAAACGGTTACATAAGGATTTACGATGTGTGACAATTGCAAAAAAAACAACATTGAGTGTAACTACACTTTAGATGATGAAATGCTTCAAAAAATCGTAAACATGACAATCAAAGAAATGACAGACCGTGCATATCGCGATATAGGCAAAAAAACGGTCAACGGCTTCTACGCTCTTGTTGGAGTAATCACGGTAGGAATCTATATTTTCCTCAAACAGAAAGGCTACATTCAATGACTAAATTGGAAGAACAACTAATAATCGATGAGGGTTTTAGCTCAAAACCTTATAAAGACACAGTTGGAAAATTAACGATAGGTTTCGGAAGAAATCTTGATGATAAAGGAATTTCACGTTCTGAAGCATTTACAATGTTACAAACTGACATTAAGGCCGCGAAATATGATCTTTCAAGAAACCTAAAATTCTTTGATCAACTTTGCGACGGCAGACAATCCGCCCTTATTAACATGACATTTAACATGGGTATCGACAAAGTCCTCGGATTTAAAAGAACCCTAAAATTAATGGAAGAAGGCAAATTCGAAGAAGCATCGATTGAAGTTTTGAAAAGTAAATGGGCTGAACAAGTCGGAGACAGAGCAAAGAGAATTTCCGATAAAATACGTTTAGGTTACTAAAATTTAACCTTTTTCAAAGAATTTTCAATTTTTACTTGACTTTAGTTTAGGAAATATCTTTGTCACAGCTTCGATACGCTCTCTTTTTTTGCAGAGAGGGCTAAAACGGATACGATCGAGGTGAAAGCTCCGATCGATACGATCGTATATCCCGTCGGTAAATCGGCGTAGAAGGCAAGGGAGATCGCACTCAGGCAGATACCCCATCCAAACCAAAGGGCAAAGGGGAACGGCGGAAACCGCCGCTGCATCGAAGCAACCAGAACCGGGGCGATGAGCAAGACGAACACGACCAGTACCCCCGCAAGCTGCACCGATGAGGTGACGGTGAGGGCAAGGAGGGAAAAGAAAAGGAGTTCACGGATAAACCCTTTGGTTTTCGGATAAACCTTCCACAGCGCCAGCGCGATTGCTCCATAAAGGAGGAGCGCTTGAGTCAGCTGCTCTTGGGTGGTGAAGAGGATATCGTTGGCCAGAAGCGATTTAAAATGCTCCATCCCCTCCGCACTGTGGGAGAGGACCATCAGGATGCCGCTCGCCCCCAGAACGTAGATGAGCCCGATAAAGGCCTCAAGATTGAGATTGCGTAACGAGGCAAAAGCGATGAAAAATGCGGCGATCAGGGCAAATAGGAGGGTGATGAGATAGAGGTGCTCTTGATGAAAATATCCCAGACTGATCGATGAACCCAAAGCGGCGAACTGGGCGATCGCGAGATCGGTGAAAATGATCCCCCGCTGAAGGATACCGGTCCCGAACCAGGCATGAATGATGACCAGAAGGAATGCCAGAATCAGAGGGATAAGAAAGATGTCGATCATTGAAGCCTCTTGGTGAGGGCATCGAAGAGGGCGCTAATCGTATCAATCGTCTCCAACGACCCGACATCGTGAGGCATTAGCAGCAGTTTGATCCCGGTTTTATCGTGCAGGAACTCTCCGGTTTTGGTCGAATGGTAAACATCGTGCATGATGCACAGCGGTTTTTCGGCAGCAATGATTCCGATGAGTTTCATCGTATGACCCGAGGAGGGGGGGATACCGGCAAGCGGTTCGATGGTGGCCAGCGATTTCAAACCGTAGGCACGGAGAAAATAGTTGAATACCGGATGGTATTGGATGACGCTTGTACCCCGCAGCGGAGCCATGGTACTGTCCCACCGCTTGAGATTTGTACTCCAGAGGGATTTAAACGCGGCGAGGTTACCGCGATAGAGTGGGGCATTTGCCGGATCTTTTTGGGAGAGAAAGAGGGTGATCGCTTCGGCCAGAACCGGGATATTGTGCGGATCGAGGTGAAAATGGGGATTTCCGTCCGCATGCACGTCTCCCCCCGCACGGCCGGTATCGGTCGGTATATCGATTAGTTTGACTTTTTTCGAGAGATCCAGTACATTGGCGGGATTGTTCAAATTGCCGTTGGATGCGCGGGTTAAGAGCGGCGGAAGCCACCCGCTCTCCAGATCGGCACCGTTGATAATGATGAGGTCGGCACTGCGGAGCCGTCCGATGAGGGAGGGTTTGGGGACGACAAAATGGGGATCCCAGCTCCCCTGTGCCAGTGTCTCGACGGTGAGCTTGTCGCCGCCGATCGTTTTGGCGATGGAGGCAATATAGGGATAGCTCACCGCGACGGTGAGTTTGGCCTCAGAGAGGGAGACGAGGAGGGCGAGGAGTAAAAGCAGGCGCATGGATGTTCCTTAAAATGAGTGGGCGGTGTGCTTGCCGATGGCAAGATTGACCGAAAAGATAAAGGAATCGAGAGGCTGACGCTCCCCTGCCGTCGTGAAAAGGGCATTGGAATGGGCATACTCGAAGCGGTATCGGGCGAACTCACTGGTGTGATACTCGATCATGGCGGAGATCTGTTCCATCGATCCGGGGAGATGGCGATCGACCCCTTCTACCGACAGGGCGTTGTGATAAATGGAGTCGTAGCGTGTCCCGAAACGCCAGGTTTGATCGGGTGCGTAAACGAGTTCGGTGTAGAATCCGGCTTGCTTCCTGCCGGAGAGCTCATCGAGGAGGGCACTCCCGTTATCGCTAAATTGTCTCCCCTCCATCGTGCGGTAAAGCCATTCGCTCTGCCAGCTCAGGGAGCTGTAGCTGTCAAAATAGTGTTTCAGGGTGAAATCGACCCCGTAGAGGGTGCTTTTCCCGCTAAAGGCCGGATCGGAATCGGCAAAATCGATCCGGCTCTCCCCTCTGACGACGCTTGCACCGGCCAAGAGGGTCGATTCGGCGATATCCATCGAGGTTTTGGCATATCCGACGATGAGGGAGGGTTTGGCGGGGGAGGATGCAAGCGTCGATCCGTCATAGGAATTGGTGATGGGGGTTGTACCGAACGAGGCGTAATTGGACCCCTGCAACGCTTCGATTCCGAACATCAGATAGGGTTCGGTCGGGGCGATCCACTGAAACTGTACCCCGTTCTCTTTGAGTTTTTCATGTCCGAGGAACGATCGATAGACCAGCGGCAAATCGGAAAAGTTCCAGGCATGGTGATGCTGCGCGTTGATCCGCCCGAATTCGCTTAAGAGTTTTCCTCCGCGAATGCGGAGATTGTAGGGGAGATTGCGGCTGGTCAAATACCCCTCTTCGATCTCCACGCCCCCCTCGGCAACATGAAACACCACGTCGGCGTCCAGATAGGGGTCCACAACGGAGTGGAGTGCCACTTCGGCATAATTGAGGTTAAATCCGTTGGAGGGGTTATAGGGGGATTCACTGAGGGGACTTTTAACAAATCCGGGGGTATTTAAGGCCGATAGCCTCTCCTCTTTTTGGGAGCGGTTGACGTAGGAGGTGTCGAGGATAAGGGAGAAGTCCAGATTGGAAAGGGTGCCGTTGTTTGGGCCTGTCAAAGGGAGAATTTCGGACGGAGGTGTTTCCTGAGCATTGGACGATTCGAGGGCGTTGATCTTCTCGTGCATCGACTGCAGCGTCTGCTGCATGTGCACCATTTGGGTTTTGAGAGTTTCCAGTTCGGTTGTCTCTGCCATCAAAGAGACGGCGGCAGCGGTTGAGAATAATAGTTTTTTCATAGAGATATCCTGATCGTTGTCATTGTTAAAATAGAGAAAAAGGATCAGGCAAACGGGGGAGAGCGGCTCCGGCCGGGGATGACGGGGATGGCGGAGTGTGCCGTATATCGAGTGAGAAACGGCTCAAATGTGTAATCGATATTCGGTAGTGCGGGTAGTGCGTCCACCAATGCCGGGGAGTGGGCGAGGATACACACCTCACACGTCTCTCCGTGCGGATGAAGATGGGTGAGTTCATGCACCACACCGACCGCAATGGAGAAGATGAAGAGCAGTGCAAACAGGTGTCGAAATCGGCGCATCATCCCCTCCCCTTGGTTTTTTATTAGAGTTCTTGCAGAGCTCTCTTTTAAACGTGCTTTGCGCAAAGCCCAAAGCACTACGCTGGCCGCTATGGCACTAAAGCTTGCCTCTTCGAGGCAGAAAACTTCTTGCATCACAAGGTTATGGAAGAAGTCTATTAAACGAATTCTAGCACAGAATAAGAGACGGCTTCATGAAGAGTTTTATATAATTGTGTAAGGTTAGTTATCCGGCTAGAGCGTTATCGATAAACTCCTTGTAGCGTTGTGTTTTTTCAGCCCGTTTCATCGCCGCATGGGCGGGGGATGTTGAGGGGAGGAGGACTTTTTCGACACTCACATCCTTGTAAACCTTCTGAAACAGATCGAAACTCTTCTTTCCCGTAAAGCCGATGGCATTGATATTCGGATACGCTTCTAACAGTATTTTAAAATCGTTGGGGACGCAGTTTTTGAGATTGGTATCGCTTGAGTTATCTCGCTCACATGACGCGATCACATCCCACAGTCCGATCCCTTTTTCCAGACAAAATTCTTTTTTTGCCTCATTGGTTTCCAATCGGACGGTAAAAATTTCTTCGATGATCGGCCAAAAGGCATTGCGGGGATGGGCGTAGTAAAATGAGTGTTCGAACGAAGCGATGCTGGGGAAACTGCCCAAAAAGAGGACGCGGGTACGCTCATCGAGAATAGGGGTGAAAGGGTGAAAAAAAGGTTGCATGGAGTGATTTTACCTCATTTTACCTTCCCCTAAACCACACTTTGTTACAATTCCGCCATTAATTTATGGGTCTGGTACCCAACTCAAAGGAACTGCATGAAGCGTGCACTGCTAAGCGTCAGCGATAAAAGCAACATCGTTGAATTCGCCAAATCTCTGATCGGTTTGGACTATGAAATCGTCTCTACGGGCGGAACGTACAAAATGTTGCGTGAGGCGGGTGTAAGCGCGATCGAGATCGATGAAGTGACCAAATTCCCCGAGTGTTTCGAAGGGCGAGTCAAGACATTGAACCCCTACATCCACGGCGGAATTCTCCATCGCCGTGACAAACAATCGCACCTTGACCAAGCGGTCGAACTCGGTGTTGAAGCGATCGATTTGGTCTGTGTCAATCTCTATCCGTTCAAAGCGACGATTGAGAAAACCGACGATTTCGAAGAGATCATCGAAAACATTGACATCGGCGGACCTGCTATGGTGCGCTCTGCGGCAAAAAATTTCGATAGCGTCATTATCCTTACCGATCCATCGGATTATTCATTGGTGCTTAATGCAATTGCAAACGGTGAAAACAGCGTCGAATTTCGCCGCGATTTGATGATCAAAGCGTACGAGCATACGGCAGCGTACGACTCTATGATCGCCAACTACATGAACAAACGGTTCAACAACGGCATGGGGGCCAAGCAGTTTATTGTCGGAAACAAAGTGATGGATACCCGTTACGGCGAAAACCCGCACCAAAAGGGCGGCTTGTATGAGTTTGATGCGTTTTTCAGCCAAAACTTCAAAACCCTCAAAGGGGAAGCGAGCTTCAACAACCTTACCGACATCAGCGGCGCGGTGAAAATCGCGGCGGCATTCGGAGAGGAAAACGCGATCTGTATCGTCAAACACGGCAATCCGTGCGGTTTTGCGATTCGTGAGACTCTCTTGGATGCCTACAATGAAGCGCTCAAATGCGATCCGGTTTCTGCATTCGGCGGTGTGGTCGCGGTGAACGGCGTCGTGACCAAAGAGCTGGCCGAGAAGATGAACGAAATGTTCCTTGAAGTGGTGATTGCCGGACGAATTGATGAAGAGGCGCGCGCGGTGTTCGAGCCGAAAAAACGGCTCAAACTCTTCGAATACGGCAGTGATCGTATTGCTTTGAGCAACGACGCTATCGATTTCAAACACATCGACGGCGGATTCGTGTTTCAAGATGCCGACCGTGTCGGTGCGGATGAGGTGAAAAACGCGAAGCAGGTGAGCAAGCACTCGGCAAGCGAGCAGGAACTCAAAGATGCGGAGATCGCCTATAAAGTGGCATCCCTGACCAAATCCAATTGCGTCGTCTACGTCAAAAACTCGGCGATGGTAGCGGTCGGTATGGGGATGACGTCACGTGTCGATGCCGCGCGCTGTGCACTGCGTAAAGCCGAAGAGATGGGGCTGGACGTCAGCGGTTCGGCGTTGGCCTCCGAAGCGTTTTTCCCGTTTCGCGATTCGATCGATGCGGCGGCGGGTGCCGGGGTCAAAACGGTCATCGAACCGGGCGGTTCGGTGCGTGATGACGAGGTGATCGCGGCTGCCGATGAGTACGGCATGTCACTTTATTTCAGCGGTATCCGCCACTTTCTACATTAGAATCTCTTCACTCATCATACCTTATAGGGCACAAGAACCTCTTTGAGGTTCCGTGCTTGACACGGAATCCAGCTTCTTTTTATCCCACTTTTTGATTTCAAATACATAAGAAGTATTTGTGCATTTTAAGTCTATGATTCAAACTCATTGATGTTTTAACTGATTTCCACTATAATTTTTAAATCAAATCAAAGGAGTTCTTCATGTCGATTACAGAATTGATGCAAAAGATTGAAGCATCTTCTAAAACGCGCACCGATAGTGAGCGTCGTACATTACTCCGAAAAGCACACATAATCGATAAAGACGGTTATTATGACTCCCGTTATTTTTCCGCTGAAACCGTCGCCAAAGATAGAGCTAAAAAACAAAAAGTCAGTTGATGTATACCAGTAAACCATCTTTTGTTTATGGTTTTCATGGTCTCGATAAAGAAATTGCTCTCCAAATTCTCACACAAGAAAAAGATTTTAAGCACAGTAATAATCATTATGATTGGCTTGGTCATGGTGTCTATTTTTGGGAAAATAATTATGAATGAGCTGTTCAGTATGCCATTGAAGATTCAAAACGCAAACATACCAAAATAAAAGAACCGTTTGTCCTTGGGGCAATTATCGATTTAGGTAATTGTCTCGATCTTCTCGATCAAAAATATCTCGATTTTCTATCAGTTGCCTATAATGATTTAAAACAGAGTCTCGAAATTGAAAATAAAACTCTTCCCACAAACAGTTCATTTTCAGAAAACGATTTTGATTTTAGAAAACGGGAATTGGATTGTGCCGTCATTCGGCATGCCCATCAGCTTGCAAAAGATGAAGGAGAACATTTTGACTCAGTGCGTGCCGCTTTTTGGGAAGGTGAACCACTTTATGATGGTGCCGGATTTAAAAAACAAAATCATATTCAAATAGCGGTACTAAACCCTAATGGCATCAAGGGAGTTTTTCTGCCACGCGATAAAGTCGAATATTCATAAGCTAAGAGCTTTTGCGCCGCTATGGCGCAAGGTTTAATTTCCTCTCTTCCCCAGTATTACGAACTTTCATTTTTAACCTTGATTGATTTTGGCTCAACTTTTATGCTATACTTTTTGTAATAAAAATAGGTAAATATGTACAGGAACACACTATGTCAAAAAGTTTATACACTACCCTCGAAGTATCCCCCTCCGCAAGTGACGCGGAGATCAAAAAAGCATACCGGAAACTTGCACGCCAATATCATCCGGATGTGAACAAAGATCCCAAAGCGGAAGAGAAGTTTAAAGAGATCAATGCCGCGTACGAAGTGCTTAGTGACAAAGAGAAGCGTGCCAAATACGATCAATACGGCGATTCAATGTTCGGCGGTCAGAATTTTCATGATTTTGCCCGGGGACAGGGGGGGAATGTCGATCTGGACGACATTCTCCGCAATATTTTCGGTCAAGGGGGCGGCTACGGCGGCGGCGGTGGTAGTTTCGGCGGCTTTGGAGGGGGAGGTTTCGGCGGCGGCTTCGGCGGCGGGATGAACCTTGATATCGATGCGAATGTAACGGTCCCTTTCAATGTTGCGGTGTTGGGGGGAAAACATACGATTAGCCTAAGCGGAGAGAGTTTTGACATCAAGATCCCGGCCGGGATCAAAAACGGGGAGAAACTTCGTGTCCGAGGAAAAGGGAAGCGTGCGGGGACTCAGAGCGGGGACCTTTACCTGCAAATTAATATCGCCCCCAATCCCGACTACGAGCGGGAGGGGGATAATTTGGTCAAAACCTTTAACGTCCCTCTGTATGCGGCCCTTTTCGGAGGAAAGGTGAGCGTCCAGACACTGGACAAAGAGGTTACCCTCAAAGTTCCCGAAAATACGAAAAACGGCCAGCGCTTCCGTCTCAAGGAGATGGGGGTCATGAACCGTCAGAGTAATGTCCGGGGTGATCTTTACCTGAAAGCGAACATTGTTTTGCCGAATGTTGATAAAATAGATTCCGAACTTGTCGAGCAGATGAAAAAATCCCTTCCGCAAGGAGACTAGACGATGCACCATTTTGATGAACCGGTCTATATGATCAGCATTGTGGCAAAAATCCTCGATATCCATCCTCAGACCCTTCGGCAGTACGAGAGGGAGAATCTGATTGCCCCTTCCCGTTCGGACGGACGAATCCGTCTGTACTCCCAGCGCGATATCGAAAAGATCAAAACGATTTTACGACTGACTCGTGAACTGGGGGTCAATCTAGCCGGTGTCGATGTCGTGATGCGGCTGAAAGACAAAATGGAGACGATGGAAGAGGAGTTGGCATTGCTGCGTCAGGAACTCTCCCGGATGCGCAACAGTTCGGGTGTCCCCCCCGAAAAAGCGCTGGTAACCAAACGGAGCATCTACGAAATGGTTATTTTTGAAGATGATCTTTTAAAGTGATCCGATGCCGTTGAACCCTGTTTTGGATGAGAGCTGGAAAGAGGTGTTGCGGGCGGAGTTTCTCCACCCCTATATGGAGGAGCTCAAAGCCTTTCTTGTCGAAGAGAAAAAAAACTACGCGGTTTTTCCGACGGGGGGCAATATCTTCAATGCGTTTAACTCCACCCCTTTTGATTCGGTAAAAGCGGTCATTCTCGGGCAGGACCCGTATCACGGTGCGGGGCAGGCGCACGGCCTCTCTTTTTCCGTCCCCCCCGGGGTAAAAATTCCCCCCTCGCTTCACAATATCTTTAAAGAGCTGGTGGACGACATCGGATGTCCCTATCCCGGCAGCGGTGATCTGAGTCATTGGGCATCGGAGGGGGTATTGCTCCTCAATACCCTTTTGAGCGTCCGTTTAGGGGAACCTTTCTCCCATAAGGATCGGGGATGGGAGCGGTTCACCGATCAGGTGATACGGATCCTAAGCGACCGGCGTGAACACCTTGTGTTTATCTTATGGGGAGGGCCGGCGGGGAAAAAAGCGGCGTTGATCGACGGCACGAAACATTTGATCCTAAAAGCCCCTCACCCCTCACCCCTCTCGTCGTACCGGGGGTTTTTCGGTTCCAGGCCGTTTAGCCGGACGAATGGGTATCTACAGAGTTGGGGAATCTCACCGATTGAGTGGAAACTCTAGCTTTTTCAGTTTTTTTATCGATTTCTCCCGTTTCCGGGTTAATGTGCGGATCTCGTCTATCAGTTTTTTCCGGTAAATTTTTTTAAGCCAGATGAGTTGATTAAATGTATCCTGAACCGCCCCCAATCTCTCCTGAAGCACTTTGCATTCGGCAATTTTTTCGTTTTCCCCTTTTAAACCGCTTTTATCGATAAATTCCAGGGCATAACGGGCTATTTTAAATCGAATCCGGAGTGCATGGAGCTCTTTTTGCGGAGTTTTCTTGGACAACGATTGGTAGCCGATACGGGCGATGCGATAGTTGGTTTCCGCCAGCGCTATCCAGCGGAGCGGTTCGGATTTCGGATCCGATCGGGATAATTTTTCATCGTAGTGCTGCACTAAAACGGTTATCTTTTGGAGAGCCGTGGGGTCAAAGGATAAGCGGTACTGCTTTTTCCGAAGGTTGCGGAGCCGTTTAAAGGTTTTCGGATATTTGTCCGGGCGTATCAGGGAGAGCAAAACATCGATTTCGCGAACGGAATTGGTTTTTTGAACAAACTGTTTGATTTCGACGGGAAAAGGGGGGATGTCCTCGCCATAAAGGCGCAGCAGCGAACGGATCCGCCGGATCGAAACACGAAACTGATGGATATCATCGGGCTCACCGTCACCCTCTATTTTTCGGAGCAAGCCGAGTGCGCTCTTGAGCTGATCGGATAGATATTCGGTTAGAAGTGAACGTTCCATAGCCCAATTATAACCTGAATTGTGCATAAATCGGAAGGTGATCCGAATATCCCTCTCCCAGATGGTGTTTGGGGTATTTTCGGCTCTGCTGCCAGCGGTAGATTTTCCCGTTCTGAAACAGATACTCCGGAGCAAAACGGCGCATGCTCCCCTTTATGTATTCAATCCCTTTTCCATCGGCAAGGGCCGGTGAGATAATAATATGGTCGAGAGCCTCTGTGTGGTGTCGGTACTGATGGCTCCACCGCTCCTCTTCGGGGAGGTCGTACCAGAGATTGTAGAGGGTGCCGCTGTTGCTTTGAAGCGAGGGATACGTGGCGGGATTGTGATTTTCGTCGACGGTTTTGAGGATATGGTTGATGCCGGTAATACCGTCGGTATCGTTATGGCGGCGGCTTTTGAGAAAGGTACGGTACTCTTCGTAATGGGAATTCAAGTCGCCGAGAATGATAAAGGGTTCAGACGAATCGAGTAGGGAGATCCTTTTGGCCAGTACCCGTGCGCTTTGGATACGCATACTCTCCGGACCGCTTTTGGATTTCCAGTGGTTGACAAAAATACGGAGAGCTTTCCCCTCGACCGTAACCTTCACCTCCATAATGTCCCGAAATTCCCGGCTGGCGCTGATCGGGTGGTTCAGCACGCTTTGAATCGGATAGCGGCTGAGCATGGCGACCGAAACCGTGGTATTTTTGGAACGCGAATACGCATAATAGGGGTAATAGAGCCCCTGGCGGTTGATCTCGGCTTTAAGATCTTTCAGGGCGGTTTCGGATTCAATCTCTTCCAAACCGATGATGTCGGCACCGATATCGCGAATCACTTGGGCGCTATGGCGCAGTTTGGTCCGGTACATCGTCTCATCCCAACCCCACGCGGTGTTGGGGATGTACTCTTCGTACTCGTTTCCGTCATCTTGGGTATCAAAAAGATTCTCGACGTTATAGGTTGCAATTTTCATTTCGGCCCCTCCCAACAGTGTGACGGCGATAAAGAGGAGCCAAAACAGGCGCATTATTCGATTCCATTGAGCCGTAGGAGGTTTTTGGTTTCGCATTCGCGTCCCATCATTTCGACAAACAGCTCCTGCATGCTCTGACTGCCGCCGCGTCCTAGAACAATCTCTTTGTATTTTCGGGCGAGTTCGGAACCGAATATCCCCTCGTCGACAATCGCATAATAGGCATCGGCACTGAGTACTTCCGCCCATTTATAGCTGTAATATCCGGCGCTGTACCCTCCGCTGAAGATATGGGAAAAGCCGTTTTGAAATTTGTTGTATGCAGGGGGCTTAATAAAAGCGGTCGTCTCACGGATCGAGTCGAGAAGCTCTTGAATCTCTTCACCTTGATAGAGGCGTGAATGGAGCATGAAATCAAAGAGAGAGAACTCCAGCTGACGGAGCATAAAGAGGGCGCTTTGGAAATTTTTGGCCCGGATCAGTTTTTCGATCATTGCATCGCTGAGGGTCTCCTTTGTTTTGTGGTGGATGGCAAAAAGTTTGAGCACTTTCGGTTCATACGCGAAATTTTCCAGAAATTGCGACGGAAATTCGACCGCATCCCATTCGACGCCGTTGACACCGCTGACCCCGTGTTCGCGGACCCGGCTCATCAGATGGTGAAGGGTATGCCCCATTTCGTGAAAAAGGGTAACGACGTCATCGTGGCGCAGAAGGGAGGGGGACGTTTCCGAGGAGGGGGGGAAATTGCAGACGACAAAGGCGCTGGAGTGGTGGATACACCCTTGGGTATCTTCGCAATGGGTCTGGAAATTGTGCATCCATGCCCCGCCGCGTTTCTCTTTACGTGCCTCAAGATCGAAATAGACCCGTGCCAGGAGTTTCTCCCCCTCATAGATGTCATAGGCGCTTGCTTTTTTATCCCACAGCGGAAGCTCACACTTTTCAAATCGGATACCGAAGAGCTGTCCGAGAAAATCGAACATCCCTTTCATCACTCCGTGCTGTTCGAAATAGGGGCGATACTCCTCTTCGTCGATATCGTATTGCGCTTTTTTGAGAATCTCTCCGTAAAAAGCGGTGTCGTAGCTTTGCAGATCGATGCCGCCGGCAATCGCCCGTACCTCTTCGACTTCGCGTGCAGCCTGCGTACGGGAGGTCCGGGCCAATTCGTTGAGAAATTTCAATACGCTTTGGGTATCGGGTGCCATTTTGGACGCGAGTGAATATTCGGCGTAGTTCTCAAATCCCAAGAGTTTGGCACTCTCCTGACGCAGCGCGAGGAGCTCGTCGATAATAGCGGCGTTCTGCGGGGCGCGGGTTGTATAGGCCCGGTAGAGCTCTTCGCGGATGGAGCGGTTGGGACCATAGGTCATATAGGCGATGTATGAGGGCATCTGGAGGGTAAAGCGGTATCGGATAGCGCCGTTTTCGTCTTCAAAACGGGCATCCTCCAAATCCCCTTCCGGCACTCCCGCGACATCCGCTTCATCGGTGATGATTTTTTCATACGCATTGGTGGCGTCGAGGAGGTTTTGGGAGAAATCGTTGGTCAGGACGCTTTTGCGCTGATTGATCTGGGCCAGACGCCCTTTCGAGACATCATCCAGATGGGCTCCGGCGAGTTCGAAATGGAGGATATTGAGATCCAGAATACGGCGCTGTTCGCCGTTGAGACGATCGTACTCATTGGTTTTGATCCGTTTGAACGCATCATAAATGGCAAGATTCTGCCCGATAAAGGTAGAATAGTCGGTCAAAATCGGCAAGGCGTCGGCATAGACTTTTTGGGTGTCGGGGGAATTTTTCACCGCGTTGATGTGCGAAAGGGGGGTGAACAAGAGTTCCATCTCCTCCTCCATAAAATCAAACGGACGGACAAAATTGGCGTAGGTTTTATCATTAATCGCCAATAAATCGGCAATGGTTTTATGATTGATTTCGATCAAGGCATTCAAATCGGGTATAAATGTCTCTAAATCGAGTTTAAAATCGGCAAAAGGGTGCATGGTCTCTCCTATAGTTGCGATATTGTAGTAAAGTGTTTCAAAAAGTATTCTATAATTCGACAATTTGTCATATTAACGGATGTTACACACCTGACCTTAACGGGTACTTCAAGGGGGGTTACTCTCCCGTATCCGAAAGATGCGGGTAGCTTCAGGGGGGTGCAGGGGACAAATTGTCCCCTGCCACTTTCCGGGCTTCGCCCAGAAAGTGCGTAACATTAAAAAGGTTTATTCCAATGAGTGTAAAAATCAAACTATTACTTCGGTATATCTTTGTGGGGGCATTATCCCTTTTTCCATTGATTTTGGTGATCGTAGTGGTCAATTATCTTAAAAATCTAGGCGTTAGTGCGTACTCATCCCTGCATGATTACACCAATTCGTTCGGAGTAACACTGGCCCTGATGGCAGGAGTTGTCGCTGTTTTTGCCCTTTTAGGATTTTCGATTGAGAAATACGGACGTTCTATTTTTATCTCTATAATTGATACGACGTTTGAGAAAATTCCCGCTATCCGCTCCGTCTATTCGGTATCGAAAAAACTCGCGGCAATGCTCAGCGGCGGCGAAGACGGGACAAAAAAAGAGGTGGTATTGGTCGAATATCCCAAAGAGGGGTTGTGGGTTCCGGCCTATTTGCTCAATCGCCATGAAAACATCTGCGTCTTATTTATCCCGACCTCTCCGAACCCGACGAGCGGATATACGGTACTGGTTGATGAAACAAAGATCAAAAAAACAACCTTATCGCTTCAGGAAGCATCCTCATTCATCATCAGCATGGGGGCTGATTTCCCGAGAAAAGAGGAAGTGTCGGGGCTTATTCAAACTCATCAAATTACTAAAACGTGATACAATTCATATATTAAGCGTACAAGGAGAGGTGCAATGCGACTAAGCGAATACGAGCATCAGATTCTCACCAAACATTGCAATGCCCTTTTCCCCCATTCTAATCTCTATCTTTTCGGATCACGAACGGATGATAAAAAACGGGGCGGCGATATTGATCTGTATCTCGAAACAGAGGATAAATCTAACCTTTTCAAACGAAAAATTACCTTTTTATCCAAAGTGAAACGTGATTTGGGGGATCAAAAAATAGACTTGATTTTTAACGAAGATGAGAGCAGACTTATCGAACAGGAGGCTCGACAATGGGGGATTCGGCTTTAGTTTATCACGCTAAACTTCTGAAAACGTTGAATGAAAACTTCATCCATTTGCGGAGAATTCGCAACGCATTTGATGAGTTGTCAAAGCAGTACACGTTTCCGATCACTATTGAAAACTTCCGAGAGCTTATCGATAATGTTCAAAATATTGCGTATGCGGATCAGGTGATTTATCGCTTTTCAAAACTGCAAGACGGGATCGGGGCTAAACTCTTTAAAGCCTTCTTGTTGGCACAGGGAGAGAATGTGGATAAGCCTTTTTTGGATATTTTGCATCAACTCGAAAAGCTCAATATTGTTGATGTAGACGAATGGTTTATGCTGCGTGAAATTCGGAATGAAATTGCTCACGACTACGAAGAGAATGAAGAAAACGCGATGAATATTCTCAATACTATCATCGAAACATTAGGGGAGCTGGAAAAAATCCTCGTAACGATTCAATCGTTGATGGAGAAAAAAGAAGAGGGTGCTTTTTTTTAGTAACTGACCTTACGCACCTTGCCTTAACAGGTACTTCAAGGGGAGTTAATCTCCCGTATCCGAAAGATACGGGAAGCTTTAGGGGGTTGTATGGGTGAAAAGCGTCAAAAAAGCCAACTGCTTGGCTTTTTTAGCTTTGGAACCCAAGCCGTTGTACGTAGTACCGGCTGGGTCGTCCCTGCCACTTTACGGGCTATGAGCGGAAAGTGTGTAACATCAGTGAGTAAATTATTCAAACTCATCAAATTTCGGCTCCAGCGCTTTGAACTTTTCGATCAGGAGTTTGTGGTAGCGGGGGGAGTGTTTGTAGAGTTGCCGTAACGCCTGTGTCCCGTAGTGCTCACTCAGCGATGAATCGATGATAATATAGGAGAGGTAGACGGTGTTTTCATTGATTGCAAACTGCAATCGTCCCAGTTCGGCATTTTCGCGCAGGAGATAATCGTAAAGGGGTTCAATGTTTTCTTGCGGTATCCGGCAGAGTGCCGAGTCGGCGATGACCACCCCGTTATCGTAGTAGTTGACATCGATGCGGGTCGTATCGGTTTCAAACCGCCAGCTCCGCTGACTTCGACGTGAGAGGGTAACGTTGATTTTCAAGGACCCCAGTATTTTTTCGATCAAGGCGACGACGCCGGAGGGTTTGTACCCTTCGCGCCGCCGTTTGGCGACATCGAGTTTTACGCCGCAGTTGGGGCAATAGTCATTTTGAATCGTCGGTTCGAAAATGAGATTTTTGCAGGAGATACAGCGGATGATATCCTCTTTGTTCAAAGCAAGAAACTCTTCCAACGCCTCCTGGAGGGTGTAGCAGGGGAGAGCGAACCCGAGATTATTGGAATTTTGGATAATAAAGGTGTTGACGCCGATCACCTCTCCCTCTTCGTTCAGCAGCGGCCCGCCGCTGTTTCCGGGATTGATTGCGGCGTCAAACTGGATGTATTCCACCTCCCCCTGCATCCGGGAAGCCCGGGAGATGATCCCCTCGGTCGTGGAATAGTTGAGCCCGTAGGGGTGGCCGATGGCAATAACGCCGTCTCCGTCACTGATGGGCGAGGTGGAGAGCTCTAGGGGCGTTTGCGTCCCGATCGTTTTTGGCGGGCGGATAAATGCCAAATCGTAGGCAGGGTCGTCATACACGACATCCCCAATCGTTTTTGGGAGCGTTTTGGTACTGATGAGAACCTGTTTCAGTCCATTGACGACGTGAGAATTCGTCACAATAAGGGTACCGATGACAAAGCCGCTCCCGCTCCCGTAGGGGGTGGTGATCTGCACGATGCTGTCGATGCTTTTTTCAACCATTTTTTGGGTAGAGGTTGTCATTCTTAAGCCTCGGTAAAATCAAGATTTTTAATGTGAAGATAAAAACTTTGGCTGAAATGGTCCAAATCGGTGTAGTTTAACTCATCGGCAAAATTTTTAAGCCCCCGATAGCGCTCACCGTAGGGTTGAATCGCCGAAGCGATTCGCTCTGCGATGATGCGCTTCTGGAAGGTGCCGCTTTGGGGATTGTACAGCCTTTGTCCCCCTTCCCCTTCGAAAAAATCCCCGTTATACACTTCGACATGCAGATGCAAAAGGGAGCGCAGCGCCGGGTGGAGGCCGTAGTTATACAGAATATAGAGGGAAATATAGCGATAAATGACGGTGATCACGTAGTTGGAGTGATTGTGCTTGTACCAGCGCACTTTGACAAGCGACTCATCGATAAACGTGGCGATATCGTCATGCATTGCCTGCTCATACGGCGAAAACGTATAGGGCGAATCGTAGAACTGGGTTGAAAACTCTTCGAATGAGAGGGCTTCAAGTTCCGCCAGAAACGTTTCAAGCTCGGCATTTTTGTCTTCGGTCAGTTTTTCATCCTCCAGGAAATAGCCGTTGATCTTCTCGCTTAAATTTTTGGCCATTTTTTTACGGGGTATGAAAAGATAGTCGATTTGAAGCAAAAGAGAGAGATAGCTAAACGACGCCATCCCGGTGTTGTCGTTGGAGAGGAGCCCGATAAGACTCGCTTTGGTCTGGGCTATCCACGATTGCATGGTCGTGTAGAGTCGTCTGGCCCGTTCGGAATTGATCGGGATCATATGGTCAAACTCCAGCAAGTCCGATTCGTCAAAATCACTGGCGATAAACTCTTTTTCAAAATCGGCATGGAGGGCGATTTCGCGGAGGGGAAAAAAGATTTTCTGGGGGGTAATTGTCGTATTTTCCAGATGGAGAGAGAGTCGGATAACCCCCTTTTCATCACTGAAGCGGCAATAGGTGAGTTGAAAATTACGCTCTAAAAAACGGCGTTTGATGGCAACATGCAACGCTCCCGTATTCGCAATGTCGACATGCGCTTCAAGAAATTCGGCGGTGACGACCCCTTTGACAATGGCACTTCCCTGAATCAGAGTAAAACGAAGCGACTCTTCGTCGGAAATGAGGGTGAGATGGGGGGGCAAATCGGGAATTTCCGAGTGGAGAAGGGAGGTTAAAAAACGGTGGTACCCTTGGAGGATATCGCCGCGTATGAAGGCATCGGAAGCCTCGTCAAAAAGCTCTTTCTCCCGTGGATTGGGGAGCGCGTGTATCCCTCTGCCGTAGATAACGGTTTTCTCAGGCGGATTCGGCCGCAGCCATGAGAGAACTTTATCAAACCATTTCACCGAAATATCCCTTGCCTGTTATAGGGTTGTAGTGTAATCAAAGCAACCTTAAAGCGACGATAAAGTATAATACGCGTAATTTCATAGAGGGGGATTGTATGGGCTATAAACGTGTGTTGGTGAAGTTCTCGGGAGAGGCACTGGCCGGTGAGAACGGTCACGGGATCGATACAAAAATCCTCAAGTTTATTGCGACAGAGATCAAAACCCTCATAGATGCAGGGATTGAAGTGGGGATCGTGATCGGCGGCGGCAACATTATCCGTGGCGTCACGGCAGCGCAAGACGGCATTATTCGCCGAACGTCGGGTGATTACATGGGGATGCTCGCTACCGTGATCAATGCGATCGCCATGCAAGAGGCGTGCGAACACGAAGGGATTCTGGTCCGTGTGCAAAGCGCGATCAAAATGGAACAGATTGCCGAAGCGTTTATCGTGCGCCGTGCAATCCGTCATCTGGAGCGGGGACGGGTGGTCGTATTTGCCGCAGGGACCGGAAATCCGTTCTTTACTACCGATACGGCAGCAACCTTGCGTGCGATTGAAATCGGAGCCGAAGTGATTATCAAAGCGACCAAAGTAGACGGTGTATACGACAAAGACCCTAATAAATTTGCCGATGCGGTCAAACTTCCGGAGCTCGGATACGAACAAGCCCTTAGTGACCATATCAAAGTAATGGATGACACTTCAATCGCCCTGGCCAAAGAGAACAAGCTTCCGATCATCGTGTGTGACATGTTTAGACCGGGTAATTTGCTTGAAATCATTCAGGGAAATCTTGAGCGTTGCTCAATTGTGAAATAAATCTAAAAGGACATTTAATGAGACTTGAACAACTGACCTCAAAAGCACTTGATACTGCGAATATCGATCGTTACCAATTGGCGTTGGCCGTTGCCAAACGTTCCGAAGAGCTCCAAAACGGCGCACCGACAAAAATGAATGTAGACATGAAAAAAGTTAAACCGGCCGATGTCGCTTTGATGGAGATTGCCGAAGGGTACATTACCATCAAAGGTTTTGTAGATAAAGCATAACGTACTGCTAGAGCCTTATCATTGAACACCGTCGATATCGATAAAATCACCCGCATCAATGATACGGAAGGTGCCGTAGCGCACCTTTACTCCCTCATCCACCCTTCCAATCCCATTGAAACCGCCTTAAACTTTGCTCAGGCGGCTCATCGTGAGCAGTTTCGCAAAAGCGGCGAACCTTATATCGTCCATCCCGTTTTGGTCGCTTCTTTGGTCGCTTCCATTACCGGAGATGAGGCGATGGTCATTGCCGCATTGTTGCATGATGTCGTCGAAGATACCCACATCACGATTGAAGACGCCGCCCGTGACTACGGAAATGACGTAGCCCATCTGGTTGAAGGGTTGACTAAAATCGATACGATCCGCGATGCGGAGCTTATCCCGTCGAATTCGGATGAAAAACTGGTTGTTTCGGCCCTCTCGTTTCGAAAGATGCTGATCGCCTCGATCGAAGATGTTCGCGTATTGGTCGTCAAGCTGTGCGATCGGCTTCATAATATGTTGACGCTGGGGGCCTTAAGCGAGATTAAACAACATCGGATCGCGGAAGAGACGCTGGTCGTATATGCTCCGATCGCCCATCGTTTAGGGATCTCTTTTCTGAAAAACTTATTGGAAGATTTGAGTTTCCAGTATCTTTTTGCCGAAGATAAACGTTTCATTGATCTGTATCTGGAAGAAAATTATCGATCTATTTCGGTCCGCTTAAACGATTTTTGCGAGAAACTGACCAAAATGATGCTTGAAAACGGTTTCTGTCAGGAAGATTTCGAGATCCTCAGCCGTGTCAAACACCACTATTCGGTGTATCTCAAAATGCAGCGCAAAGGGATCAGCATCGACGAAATTCTGGACTTGCTGGCGGTACGGATTCTGGTTAAAAAACCGATTGACTGTTATCGTGTTTTCGGTATGGTTCATCTCAATTTTCAACCGATCAGCGCCCGGTTTAAAGATTACATTGCGATTCCGAAAGAGAACGGCTATCAGACGCTGCATACGACGGTATTTGACGAGAGTGCCATTTTTGAAGTGCAGATCCGCACCTATGAGATGCACGCAACGGCCGAACTGGGTGTTGCGGCCCATTGGAAATACAAAAGCGGGGGAAATAACGCGATCAGTCTGGATTGGCTACACAATCTACAGTACCAGAACGAATCGGTGGAAGCCTTTTATGAGCTGATCAAAAACGATCTCTACAGTGAAGATATCAGCGTTTTTTCTCCTAAGGGGAAACCTTTTACTCTCCCGCGCGGCGCGGTGGCATTGGATTTTGCCTATGCGGTCCATACGGAAGTGGGGGACAGTGCCGAGGGGTGTCTGGTTAACAAAGAGAAAGCGAGTCTGCTCAGCGAACTTCATAACGGGGATATGGTTAAAATCATAACGACCCCGGGGAATAAAAAAATCACCCGCTGCAGCTGGATTGATACAGTAAAAACTTCCCGTGCAAAAGCAAGCATGCGCGCAAACTGTAACCAGCGGATACGTGCGATTGATATTCAGAGCGGTTTGAATATCCTGACCAACGTATTTCGGTTGAAGGAAGAGAAAATCGTCGAGCTCTTTACGCGGGTCCATTTTGAAGATCAGATGCATCGCCTGCCGCGCGATCTTGATTTTTTAAAAGAGTCGATTAACCGCCTCGGAGAGGAGCTGCGCGAGAACAGCCGCTTTAGTGCGTTCTGGACCCGTAACCGGTTCAAGCTCAAGCCGTATCTGTTTTCCTCATTGGAAATTTCATCGGTTCAAAACATCTCCGATGCGGTATTTGATTATTGCTGCCATCCGAAAAACGGCGACGAGATCGTCGCCTTTTTGCAAGACGGCAAAGCGCATGTCCACCATAAGATGTGTAAAAATGCCGCCGCATTGATCGATCGACACGAGCCGATGCTGTTCGTCCGATGGAAGCGGCAGGATTATTTTCGCTTTCATCTTATTATCAGTATGCAAAATGCGCAAGGCTCTTTGGCCGACCTTCTCACCTATATGGCCAAGATGGGGGCTGATATCAACAGCATCGAACTGGGGAAAGAGCGTTCGGAACATACCCAATATTGCGAAATGGAGTTTCAGACCCTGGAACGTGATACGAGCAAGCTTCGTTCAAAGCTTGAAAAAAAAGGGAAAATCATACAATTTTTTCGGACCGATGATGCGTACCGAAGTCAAGGATAAAACATGTTAAACGAAGCATTACGAGAAATTAGACGAGGGAGTGCCGAAATCATTGATGAAGCGCGACTTGAGATACTGTTGAAAAATTATTTTGAAAAAGGGGAGAGCTATACGGTCAAAGCGGGATTTGATCCTACCGCGCCCGATTTGCATTTAGGTCATACCGTTTTACTCCAAAAATTGGCTACCTTTCAAAAATTCGGTGGACATATCCAATTTTTGATCGGAGATTTTACGGCACAGATCGGCGATCCTACCGGGAAAAGCGAAACGCGTAAAAAGCTTCTGCCCGCTCAAATTGAGCAAAATGCCCAGAGCTATAAAGATCAGGTGTTCAAAATACTGGATCCTGAAAAAACGACGGTTGTCTTTAATGCCGACTGGATTAACCCCCTCGGAGCCGCCGGTATGCTGGAACTGACCACGACCTTCAATGTCGCACGGATGCTGGAACGCGATGATTTCGATAAGCGTTACAAGGGGGGGATCTCCATCTCCATCAGCGAATTTTTGTATCCGCTCCTTCAGGGGTATGACAGCGTACATCTTAAAAGCGATGTCGAGATCGGCGGGACCGATCAGAAATTCAACCTCCTTATGGGGCGTCATTTGCAGCGCGCTTATGAAATCGGGAAAGAGCAGTCTGTTTTAATGATGCCTATTTTAGAGGGGCTTGACGGGGTCCAGAAGATGTCCAAAAGTCTCGGAAACTATATCGCCGTTGCCGATACGCCGGGTGAGATGTTCGGAAAAATTCTCAGTATCAGCGATACGTTGATGTGGCGCTATTATGAGTTGCTTAGTGTTCAAAGTCTGGATGCGATCGAAGCGCTGAAATCGGGTGTCGAAAACGGTTCGCTGCACCCTAAAAAGGTCAAAGAGGCATTGGCGATTGAAATTACGGCACGGTTTCATTCGGAGGATGCGGCCTATGGCGCACAGGCTGAATTTGAGCGGGTACACGCACAAAGTGAAATTCCGACCGAAATGGAGGAGTTTACCATAGAAGGGCCCGTTTGGATTGCGAAAGCTCTTGTGGATTGTGCTTTAAGCCCCTCCACTTCACAATCTCGTCGGGAGATTAAGCAAGGCTCTGTTAAAATCGATCAACATAAAGTGAGCGACGAACAGTTCCAACTGGAAGCGGGTGAGTACGTGGTACAGGTTGGAAAACGAAAATTTGCGCGAATAAAGGTAACCTTATGAGCTTTAAACCACTTCAAATCGGTAAGCATCTGATAAAGCACCCCATTGTACAGGGGGGAATGGGTGTCGGTATCAGCTGGGACAAATTGGCAGGAACTGTTTCGTCGGAAGGCGGACTGGGAGTAGTCAGCTCGGTTGGAACCGGATATTACGAAGATAAAGTCCATGTTAACAAACTGGTTGCGGATCGCCCTTTGGATGCCGAAAATTTTTATTCGAAAAAAGGGCTTGACGCCATTGTCAAAAATGCCCGTAAAATTTGCGGTGACGCTCCGTTGGCGTGTAACGTCCTTTATGCGATCAACGATTACGGGCGCGTCGTTCACGATGCATGTGAAGCGGGAATTGATATCATCATTACCGGAGCGGGTCTGCCGACCAACATGCCCGAATTCACCGCCGATTATCCGGATGTGGCATTGGTTCCGATCGTATCGTCGCCCAAAGCCCTTTCGATTATTTGCAAACGGTGGCAAAAGCGCTACAATCGGCTTCCTGACGCCGTGATCCTTGAGGGGCCGAAAAGCGGCGGGCACCAGGGATTTACCTATGAACAATGCGAAATGGAAGAGTATCAGCTTGAAAATCTTGTCAAACCGGTTGTTGAAGAAGCGGCGCTCTGGGGAAATATTCCGGTAATAGCCGCCGGAGGAGTTTGGGATAAAAACGATATCGACCAGATGATCGAACTGGGTGCGTCAGGGGTACAAATGGGGACCCGTTTTATCGGTACATTCGAATGTGACGCCCACGAAAATTTCAAACAGGTTTTGATCGATGCCAAAGAGGAAGATATCACCCTGATGAAATCTCCGGTCGGTTATCCTGCACGCGGCGTACGTACCAATTTGCGCAATTTGGTCGATACCCGTACCGGCCCGGCCATCAAATGTATCTCCAACTGCGTTGCTCCGTGTAATCGCGGGGTTGAAGCCAAAGAGGTTGGTTTCTGTATCGCAGACCGTCTTAGCGATGCGTATGCGGGAAATCTGGAACTGGGCCTTTTCTTTTCAGGCACCAACGGGTATCGTATTGATAAAATCATCTCCGTCAAAGAGTTGATGGAAAAATTAATTCAAGGGGAGTGATTGATCGAGTGCTGAGTCGTCTCTTTTTCCTGATTCTTTTTCTATTTACCCTTTCGTTAGCGGGTGCGGATGATAATAGCCGTTTGAGCGCAGCGAAAAGTGCGCTCCAAAGCAGTGATGAAATCGAGCA
>NZ_JALNYS010000011.1:8818-108024 GCF_023229695.1 Sulfuricurvum sp. | reverse complement strand
TATTCATAATCAAACAACCCTCGCAGCTTTTTGCTCATCCCAAACCTCTCCGTTCTCTGACATATATATCTTTATTTTATCGAATTGGTGCTTATCTGCTTTTGAGGTGGGTTTTTAGAGGTGCCCTAAAGAAAGTAAACACCATTCAGCCAAAGCCTCAGACACTACTTTAACTCAAAATATTGAACAACCTGTTTTTCAAGCTCCTAAACCATTACCGACACCATTAACATCTATACTCTCAACTACGTACACCCAAGAATCTGCAACGTGTCCTTTTACTCTTATTGCAGATAATGAAAATTACTATGTAAAACTTTGCGACAGTATGAGAGGTGACAAAACTATTGCCAAATTTTTCATCAGGGCTGGTGAGGAATTATCAGCCAAAGTTCCTCCAGGAGAGTACAAAATAAAATTCGGCTCTGGTGATGAATGGTATGGTGAAGAAGAATTATTCGGCGCATTGAGTCAATATGGAGAATCGGAAAATTTAAGTTTTACTGATAGTGGCTATTCATCATTAGGACATACAGTATCTTTTTATAAAAGGGCTGATGGCAATTTACATACAAATGACATCGGACGCGATTCCGTAGTAGAAAATAAATAAAAAGGCGAAAATAATGAAAAAAATAATCTTGGCGACAATTGCTGTATCTTCACTGTATGCTAGGTCTTATATATATGACTATAGTTGTGATAGCTTATATAGTGATTATAAAGAAAGCTATTATGATATATCTCATAGTAACTATTTTAGGTATGATACTTATTGTAAAGAACTAGGAAAGAAACTTGATAGGAGCATATTTAGTTCACCAGAAGAAGAAGCTAGAGCAAATGAAGAGTATTTAAAACATCAACAACTCACTTTAGGAATCGCATGTGAGCAAATTATAAAAAAAATTCCTGTTTATTACAAAAAAGATTATTGTGCGATTTTTGAATCAAAACAAGTAGCACAACAAGCAATACAAGCCACTGCACCAAATTTAGAACCAAAAAAGCAAATTGACCCAGCAATACAATATAAAAATACCCCTCAATTAAAATTAAGCAAGCTGCATATTTATGGTATTA
The DNA here is from genome assembly GCF_023229695.1 of Sulfuricurvum sp. Lineage (GTDB taxonomy): Bacteria > Campylobacterota > Campylobacteria > Campylobacterales > Sulfurimonadaceae > Sulfuricurvum. Next base: position 106,941 of record NZ_JALNYS010000011.1, on the reverse strand, counting down.
CGAATATTGAATACTTTAGAGACAAAAAAAATATAATAATGGTTGAGTCTTCAACGGGTAATTTCGCGCTTCCGTTAACTGAAATTGTAAATGCTGAACGAATTAACTTTACAACTGAATTATCTCAAAAGATTAATGATGTTTTACGTTAGGCTATAATTTACTGTGCCCAAATCGTGCCCAAAAATGACTATTTTTACCTAATTTTTGAAAACTGATAGAGTCACAAAAGCCCTAAAAATGGTCGTTTGTAGTTTTTTACCTTAATATAAATTGAATCCAGTATCCGGAGCCACCCTTAAATCAAATCTTCAAACAGCTCTTCTATTTTTAACAGATCCGCGTCTACAATTCCTCTTTCCGTAATAAGTCCGGTGATATAGCGGTTCGGGGTGACATCAAATCCGTAATTCAGCGCACGTGACCCCTGCGGAACTACTAGTACCTTTTCGACATTGCCATTTTCATGCAAACCGACCATATAACGGACCTCATCCTCGCTACGGGTCTCTATGGGGATATCTTTTACCCCGTCAATCACCTCAAAATCAAATGTCGACGTAGGAAAAGCGACATAAAACGGGACACTATGTGCATGAGCCGCCAACGCCTTGAGATACGTTCCGATTTTATTGGCGACATCTCCCTGCCGGCTTACCCGATCAGCCCCTACAAATACAATATCAACCATTCCGTGCTGCATCAAATGCCCGCCCGTATTGTCGGCAATGATCGTATGCTCTACTCCGTCTTGTCCCAGTTCCCACGCTGTCAGGTTTGCCCCTTGATTTCTCGGACGTGTTTCATCCACCCAGACGTGCAGATCTATCCCTCTTCGTTTCGCCTCATAGATCGGTGCCAATGCCGTTCCCATATCAATCACAGCAAGCCATCCGGCATTGCAATGGGTGAGAATATTCACCTTTCGGTTCTCCCGCTTGGCGATCGCTTCAATGAGATCGGCTCCCAAACGCGCAATTTCGAGGCTTTTTTCAGCTTCGTCATTATTGAGTGCGATCGCTTCTTCTTTGGCTTTGACTACCAGATCGCCGCTTGCATTGCGTAACCGCTCCACCATCAGTTCAACCGCCCATTGAAGATTGACCGCCGTAGGACGGGCATCTTTGAGCGCTTGTACTTTTGCATTGAACTCACTGTCTAGTATTTTGGTCTGACGCACCGCCAGATAAACGCCAAATGCCGCGACGGATCCTATAACACCCGCTCCGCGTACCGTCATATCGGCAATGGCCAACGTAGCATCTTCACACGTTTTCAACACTTTGGTCGTCTCGACGTGCGGCAGCAGGGTTTGATCGATCACTTCAAGATCACCCTCTTCATTAAGCCACAGTGCTTTATAGATACCGTTCATTCGCTCTCCTGTTTAATCATTCCGATCAATTCTTTTACATTTCCGATTTTTTCATACTCTTTGACAAAACGCTTTGCGATAGCCAGTGATTTTTTCTCTACCCGTGCACGTGCATCGGGATCGTCGATCCCCGTAATATCCTCAACCCCGGCAATCCCAAATAGGCGGCGGGCCATCTTCGCACCGGCAAATCCAACTGACTGGCGGAATATCATCTCCATAAACTGCTTTTGAAAAGAAGCCAATACCGCTTCATCGGCATACCCATGCGCTATCAAGGCGCTCTCATCCGTACGGTTCCAGTGGTCAAGAAACTTGGCTTCAAATTTAACAAAAATTGCTTCCACCGTCTCCAACAGCCATTGCTGATAATCACTGTCCCTAGTCCGCTCAAAATGGGAAACATACGATTGGAGCAAATTGGCGATGAGCGCTCCGATATCAAATCCGAACGGGCCGAAAAAAGCGAATTCGGGATCGATCACATACGTCTCATCCTTATTTAGCATTATCGATCCGGTATGAAGGTCACCGTGAAGCAATGCATCGCTTTGATTCATAAAAAGATATTTGAGTTTCAGCATCTGCACTTTGAATTCGGTGTCGTTTTGGAGTTCTTTTTGCACTGAAACCATTTTCGGATTGATGTTGTTGGAATCATGCTCCATATACGGGAAAGTAAAAATAAAATCTTCGCTAATTTTGCACAATTGCGTATTGGTGTTAAACCGGTCCATCAAGGCGCGTTTGGATTCGCTGCTCAGATAAAGCGATGAACTTTTCAAGAGGGAGGCCGCCAAAAAATCAGTAATCTGCTCGGCAAATTTTGGGTATCTGATCCCCTCCATCAGCCCGCGACGCATAATGATATGATTTTCTAAAAAGCGCAACGCCACCACGCTCATTTCTTCGTTGGCATGATAAATCGTCGGGATAAAAGAAGGGGCAATTTCGCGAAAATAGCTCAGGGCCCGTATCTCATAATTCATCCGCTCGCGCGAAAGGGGCCACCCTTCGCCGGCAATGCGAAGATACGGTACGGCTTGTTTGAGGATGATTTTGCTTTTGGAAGACTCGACAATATAGACGTAGTTTAGATTGCCGTCGCCTACCTCTTGGATACTCAATTCTCCCTCCCCCAAAATGGCCATCAACTCCGGGGTATCTTGGATATAGCCTCTCACTTTATCGTTATCTAAAATGGTGTACTCCATCTCCTGATCCCTAAATGATACGGTCGCTGCCGCCGTCAATCGCCACCTGTGCACCCGTTACGGCACCAAACAGTTCGCTCGCCATCGCAACGGCCAAATCGGCGACGTCACGCGACGTGATCTCTGCTTGAAGGAGATTGCGCGTTTTATATTCCTGTACACTCATTCCATAATGGTGAGCACGTTTTTCGAGCAGTTCCTGGGTCCATAGCCCCGTATCAAATACCGCGTCGGGATGAAGCATATTGACACGGATTTTCGGTGCCAGTTCCAGTGCGGCGATACGGGCCAGCTGCGCCACTCCGCTTTTTGCCACCGAATAAGCACTTGCCCCTTTTCCCGGTGCCGGAACGTTTTTGGAAACGATAAAAACGATCGCCGGATTAATCCCCTCTTTGAGAAACGGAATTACTTTCGTGGTCATCACCTGCTGTGCGGTCAGATTGATTGCCATGCTTTTTAACCACGTCTGAGAATCAATCTCTTCAATATTGGCATTCTCCGGGAAATATCCCGCATTATTGACCAAAACGTCAATCCCTCCGAAAGTAAAGACCCCCTCAGCAATGGCCCGATCGATCTGATCGGCATCGGTCAGGTCACATTTAATCCCTAAAATGGCACTGCTTTTAAACATCGTTGCGATATCCGGATTGATATCGAGTGCGATAACTGCGGCTCCGGCATCGGCAAACGCCAAAGCGCACGCTTTTCCGATGCCGCTGGCCGCTCCGGTGACCAGCGCCACTCTCCCTTGAAACGGCGGCTTAGAACTGCTTTTTTTCAATTTTGCCTGTTCCAGCTCCCAATACTCCATCTTGAATATCTCATTTTCAGGGAGGGCAATATACTGTTTAATCGATTCTGCGGTCAGAATCGACTCCATCGTATGCTCTTTGATATCGCTGATAATCCCGACCTCTTTAGCACTACTGCCGAAAGAGAGGCTCCCGACATCTCTCCAGACACCCCACATAGGAGCAGGATTCAGCATCGTCAATGTACCGTCGTTGTGGCGATTAAAATAAGCTTTATACTCTGCCGCATACGACTCGATATCTTCAGGGGTAGAGATCACCGCACCGTTCTTTTTGGTACGTATAACATGATCGGGAGTCAACGGTCCCGTCGTAGAAATACGTTCTACCTCTTTGTGCCCCATAAATGCGCGGCTGAGTTCCCCGCGATCCAATCGGGCTACCATCGGATTTCCGCTGACTTTTGAGAGTTTTGAGCGTATCTGAGCCATCTGAAGGGGGGTAACGGCACTGCTTGGCTTTGGCTGCAACGGCTGCTTGCGGGTTGCGTTAAACTCCTCCGCAATCGTGACCAGTTTAATCATCTTTTCATAGCTTTTTTTGGCCGAATCATCAAAACTGAAGACACCGTGATGCATCAGAATAAGACCGTCAATTTGAGAGAGATCCCTCCCTTCGATCGCACGGGCAATCTCTTGTGAGAGGATAAAGCCCGGCATGACGTACGGGACGATAATGATACTCTCCCCGTACAGTTCTTTGATAAGGGCTTCACTGCCCGGCGTATTGGTCAGGGCAACTACCGCATCGGCATGGGTATGATCGACGTATTTAAACGGCAAAATCGCATGCAAAATCGCTTCGATCGAAGGGGTCGGAGCTCCCGGATCAATCATCGCGGAACGCTGATAGCTTACCATATCGGTATCGCTGAGCGTCTCAAGCGCCGCCAGTTTTAAAAGCACCTCCATCTTTACCGGGGCAAATCCGGGGGCTTCGATGGTGGCCAGATCCCAGCCGCTCCCTTTGACGTAGAGTATCTCTTCGGCTTCGCCGAATATATTGATCACCGTTGATTTGACCGAGGTATTCCCGCCGCCGTGGAGTACAAGGTCACTGCTTTTTCCCAAAAGACGGGACGAATAGACTCTCAACTCTAAATCACTCTCAAAAGCTTTTGCTTCCGCGTCATTCCATAAACTTATCATGCACAAACCCCGATAATAATAATGGATCAATTCTATCCATTTCCCTCTTCGAAAACACTCAAGGAGTCAAAAATAAAGGGGCTACTGCCCGATCTTATTGGTCTCCTCATCGTAGTGATCGCATTTGAGCAGTTTCATCCCTTTCACCGTCCGGACAATCGTCTCAATCGCAACCGGATTATAAAGACGCCGAATTGTATGGCGCTTTACGCAATCTTCGCATCGGCTGATAACGCAATGGATCGCATCGCTGACCACCAGGATCGGCTGGCCGGGATCAATGCCGAGGAGATGATGGAATAAAACTTCGCCGTTTTCAATCCCGTGATCGATGATTACGACATCGTATTCCCCTTTGTTAAAGGCGATAAAAACCTCTCCCACACTCGAAGCCGAATCCACACTGCATTCCGATTCCTCTTCCAGCAACATTTTCCGTGTTTGAAGCTGAAAACCGATTCGATCAATAATTAATATTTTCATGCCAAAAGTATTGCGTAACAATCGTTAAAGTTCTTTAAACCAGTCTATAATTTGTTTCTACTATAATTGTGACGATTAATTCAAGCATTATCAGAGCAGTGAAAAAAGGGTGTGGATGGCTATTCTAACGGATGTAAAGCGTGCGCTAATCTTGCGGTGCGGCGCATTGGGAGATCTGGTGTACGCAACCGGCGTTATTGACGCATTGCGACAAGAATACGGAGAGGATATCGTAATCGATTTCATCACGACTCCCGGTACTGCTAAACTTTTCGAATATGACACCCGCATCCATCAGGTATTCCACCTCCGGCACAAAAAATTCCCCATTTGGCTCAGTCCTCAAAAACGTGCCATCATCCGCCATTCGCAGCAACATCCGTATGACCTGTTGATTTCACTCGAATTCGGAAAACAGTTTAAAAGCCTGATCAACGCCATTCACGCAACCCAAAAAACCGGGATGGGGATTACAGAAACCGCCGAACCGGTTTCTGCAATCAACCGCGCCGAAGCGACCAAGCTCTATTACCGTGATGTGATTGATCCCGCCCGTTTGTCCGCAGCGCAGCCTCACCTCATCGGCGTTTCAAAAAGCGATTTGAATCGCAAAATCCAACTTCCCGACAATGCGATCGTCATCGCCCCCAGCAACTCCCATAACCAAAAAAAGGGGCTCAACTACCGGGCATGGCCCTCCGGACACTGGCGTTCACTCATGGCGGCACTCGCTCAGCAGACTCCGCTCATCCTTGTCGGAGCACGCGGAGAAGAGTCGTTTTTCGATGCATTGAAGCCCTATCCCGCTACCCTCATCGATATGGTGGGACAGCTCTCGATTCCCGAACTGATTACCACCGTCCAAAAGAGCAAAGCCCTGATCTGTACCGATTCGGCGACCGGACATATCGGTGCGGCAGTCGGCACCCCGACCTTTGTCCTGATGGGGCCGAATAATCCCCTCACCGACAGTCCGTATCAGAGCAAAACCAATGCCGTCTATCCCATCTCGCTGCATCTTCCCTGCTCACCGTGCTACAAAACGGAAACGATGAAACGGTGCACCGACAATATCTGTATGGGGAACATCACCCCCGAAGCCGTTTTGGCATCGTTAAAATCAGCGAAGATTGTATAAAATTCTTCAAATATGCTTTTTAGGAAAAATGATTAATGAGATTGTCAGAGTTTGAGCATCGCTCCATTTTAAGTGCCTTTCGTCAAATTTTCAAGACTGGCAATATCTATCTCTTTGGAAGCCGTGTTGACGATCAGAAGAAGGGGGGCGATATTGATCTCTATATCGAGACCGAAAACTCTGATCATTTATCTGAAAAAAAGATTCAGTTTTTACTTCTCCTCGAATCGCTAATCGGTGAACAAAAAATTGACGTTGTCTTTCATCGAGATAGCACACGTCCCATAGAGCAAGAAGCTAAAAATAAAGGAATACAGTTGAATACGGATACTTTGATCATCGAAAAATATCTAAACGAGTGTGAAAAACATATTTTACGAATAGAGCAAGCCTATAAGAGCATCAAAGAATTTTCACCCATCAGCGCCACTGCTTATCCAAATTTGAGCGAATCACAAGTTCAAGCAATAGATCAATATCTCTTTCGATTTGCGAAGCTTCAAGATACGATGGGGGACAAATTGTTTCGACTTATTTTGTCTCAATACGAAGAAAATACCCAAAATCTTTCCTTTATCGACACTCTAAATAAACTCGAAAAATTTGGATTATTGCCCAGTACAAAAGAATGGTTGATGTTGCGAAAAATTCGTAATGAAATATCCCACCAATATGACGACGAACCAGAAGAAATGAGTCAAGCCATCAATAGTATTCTGAATCAAAAAACGATTATTATTGAAATATACAATCATTTAAAAAACCATTATATGAACCAAAAGGCTTCCTTATGACATCAACCAAGGCCAAGGTATCGTCTTATCCTAAAACCACTATCATTATCTCCGTTTATAAAGATACCGAAGCACTTGGATTTATATTAGACAGTCTGAAAAACCAAACCTTGCTTCCCGATGAGATCATCGTCTCCGAAGACGGTAATTCGCAGGAGATGGACGATTTTATCGCAACGCAGAAAAACCGCTTTCCCCATCTGCTCCATCTGACGCAAGCCGATGAGGGGTGGCGCAAGAATAGGGCAATGAACAATGCGATCAAAGCCGCGCGTCACGAATACCTCGTTTTCATCGACGGAGACTGTGTCCCCTACACCACCTTTATCCAGGCCCATGTCGAAAATGCCCGAAAAAAGATCGTCCTGTGCGGCAAGCGGTTTGAACTGGGTCCGACCTTCACCGACAAAGTGAAACGCCATGAGCTCAAACTGGCCGATATCGAAAAAAACTTTCTCCGGTATCTCCCCTCCATGGTCAAAGACGACGCAAGGCATCCCGAAGATGGCCTCTACTTCAAATCGCACAAGCTGATCAGCCGTTTGATCCACAGACGCTACGTCCGGCACATTATCGGGTGCAACTGGTCATGCTACAAAGAGGATTTTTTGACTATCAACGGATTTGACGAGACCTACCGTCTTCCTGCCGAGGGGGAAGATGTCGATCCGAGCTGGCGTTTTCGGGGAATGGGGATCGAGCTCAAATCGTGCCGGAACAATGCGAACATCATCCATTTGTACCATCCTAAACGGTTCAGTGCGATCGAAGGGGATGTCAACAAAGCGATTATGGAAAAACACCGTGCTGAAAATGCTTTTGTCTGTAAAAATGGAATTGTCAAAATCTAATTTTCGATCTCCCAGTACTCTTTGCACTTTTGGACAAACCGCTCTACCGATTCGTCCGATTCTCTCTCCTGTTTTTCCAATCGCTCCAGAAGCAAAGGACGCGTCTCAATCGCATACGCACGATCCCCAAACCCGTAGGCAATCCCGTAACGGTTCTCTTCATTCGGCTGCCACTCCTCCTTGCTCACCCCCGTTTCGGGGATAACGATGGGGATACAGCCGCACATCGCGGCATAAACGGTATACATGGTATAGGTATCGTAAAAGAGGCAATATTCAACCGCATTAAAGACCTTTGCCATCTCTTCATGCGATAATCCGTCGATCAGGATGGAATCGGCCGTATCGTGGAGCATCGTTCGCTTATACCCTTTTCGAAGCAGATAGCAGCTCCCCTCCCTTTCCCCCGTATTGGTCACCCGATATACGGCGGAGCGTTGGGAAACGATATGCAAAAGGTTCTCCGGAAACGGGTTATAGCAATGATCATCAAATGCCCGATCGTAAAAGAAGAACAGATCGTCAGCACCGAACTCGATTTTCCCGCCGTTGTTGAAACCCGGTTTATGCAAAAGCCACCGAACCGTATGCCGCGCGTTCAGAGGGTTGCCGAGGACAACTTCGGGATAGACGACGGTTCCCCCCTTCAGATCGTCAGCGGAGGTATCCGGCGTATCGAGAAGGGGATTTTTTTGATATCCGTATTTGAGTGTTTTACGGAAATAGCGGATAAAGCGGTAGAGTGTTTTGAACAGATTTTTCCTATCAAAAACGGGCTTATGGATCGGCCAAAGAGAGGCTGCATACCCCAGTTTGTTCAGCCTGTCGCACAGCTGGTGAAGAACGACCGTCCCGCCGGCGTTATCATCGTATCCCGGTGCGACAATAATGAATTTCATACTTCAGACGGTTTGAACGTAGGTTTTAATCACGTCGATCATATAGGCGATCGCTTCGTCACCCATCCCCGGATAGAGGCCGATCCACAAACTGTCGTTCATGATTTTGTCGGTATGAGCCAGATCACCGACAACACGGTAATCGACCCCTTCAATCATCGTATCAAACATCGGATGGCGGAGCATATTCCCGGCGAAAAGGTTGCGGGTCTGGATATTGGCGTTTTCCAAATGCTCCGCCAGATCATTGCGGGTAAAAGAGAGCCCCTCTTTCAACGTAATCATAAACCCGAACCAGCTCGGAGCGCTGTTGGGAGTTGCGGTATTTAAAATCAATCCCTCTACCCCGGTTAGCCCTTCATAGAGCTTGGCAAAGTTCTCTTTCCGTTTTTCGACAAACGCCGGAAATTTCTCCAGCTGTGCCACGCCGATCGCCGCTTGCATGTCGGAGACTTTGAGGTTAAATCCGAAATGGCTGTAGACGTACTTGTGATCGTACCCTTTCGGCAAACTTCCGAAACTTTGGGAAAACCGGGCCCCGCAGGTGTTATCCACGCCGCTTTCACACCAGCAGTCACGCCCCCAGTCGCGCATGGAGAGCATTATCTTTTTCAGCAGCGGATTGTCCGTATAGGTCGCTCCCCCTTCTCCCATTGTCATATGGTGCGGCGGGTAAAAGCTGCTCGTTCCGATATCTCCCCATGTCCCGGTGGGTTTTCCCTCATAGGTGGAGCCAAGCGCATCGCAGTTGTCTTCGATCAGCCAGAGGTTGTGCCGGGTACAAAACGCTTTGACCGCCCCCAGATCGAACGGATTGCCGAGGGTATGGGCGATCATCACCGCTTTGGTTTTGGGGCTCAGTGCCGCCTCCAGCTGTGTCGTATCGATGTTAAAATGGGTCAATTCCATATCCACAAACACCGGAACCGCACCGTATTGTACGATGGGGGCGACCGTCGTCGGAAATCCGGCGGCAACGGTAATGACTTCATCCCCTCTTTTGATTTGGCGCTCTTTGAGCAAAGGGGAAGTCAACGCGTAAAACGCAAGAAGGTTGGCCGAACTGCCGCTGTTGACCAAAAATGCCCATCGGACTCCGAGATATTCGGCTAATTTTTTCTCAAATATTTTGGAATAGCTTCCGTAGGTGAGCCAAAAATCGAGGCTGCTGTCGACAAGATTGACCATCTCTTTCTCATCGAAAACACGTCCGGCATAATTGACACGGCTTTTTCCGGCTACGAACTCTTTTTCCTGTTGCGGTTTGTGAACCAGTTCGTAATACTCTTTGGTCTTGGCCAAAATCTCTTGTTTCAGTGCTTCTTGTTGCGTCATTCTTTCTCCTCCGATTGTTTCCAAAATGTAGTGCATAATTGTAAATACGGGTCTGCTTCTATTTTCTCCCGATCAATATGATGCAAAATGGAGCGAAAATAATTTCGCATCCGTATAATCGCCTCTCGATGCGAAGTAAATTCAAAATCTTCGATTTCATCCATCAAGCGGCTGTTATCCGATGTATATTCGTTATTGAGCCCCTCATTGATGATTTTGATCTCCGACGTAAAGTCGCCCGTTTCATTGATCAAACGGGCCAGGGAGAGCAGATCGATTTTTCTCCCCGTCGTCACGTTATAGACCTTGTGTGCCGTTTCATGATGGAGAAAATACTCGACGATTTTTACCAAATCCTCCACATAAATATAATCGAAAAAGACATTTTTATGAATCGTTATGGGCAAATGTAAGAGATTTTTCACAATAGCATTAGAGATAAATTTAAACCGATAATTCTCATATTCACCGTAGCAGCCAAAAATTCTCAAATTCAGATTATTATCGCTTTGCTCGATACATTTGGAACAGACTGACTTGTAAAAACCGTACTCATCCAGCGGCATAGCGCTGTTCGCATCTTCCTCTTTGGCATCTTGAATCGGTTTATGTTTGCCGTATTCCGCACCGCTGCCGAAATGGATGATTTTTGAAACCTTATCCGAGTGTTTCACAATATTGAAAAACATACGGAGATTTTCGTGGACGATGTTTTCATTTGTGCTGTCCCGCCCGCCGCCGCGATTGGCGCAGTTGATGATGAGATCGGGTTTTGTCTCCTCGATATAGGCATCGACGGCGACTTCGTCGGAAATATCGAGGGTTTTGCTCTCCGGAGTCAAAAGGGTATAGAGGCTATTGTTTGCTAGGTGCTTTTGCAAATGTCTGCCGATAAAACCGTTGGCACCGATGATGAGGATTTTCATTTTCATTCTTCCTCTATTATTTTATTTAAAGCTTTTTCAAGTTGTGTTTTGTTTGGCAAATACAGTTGATATTTTGCAAGAAGTATTTTGTTTGTGATACTTTCAGTCGCATATTCTACCAAAATATGATTTTTGTATGCACCTAAGATAATTCCTACAGGTTCATTGTCACCTTCCGTAGCTTCTTCTTTTTTGAAATAATTAAGATAGAGATTCATTTGTCCGATATCTTGATGGTCTATTTCACCTCGTTTAAGGTCTATCAATACAAAGCATTTGAGGATTCGATGATAAAAAAGTAAATCAACTTTAAAATGCTTTCCACCAATACTCATACGATATTGTCTGCCAATAAATGCGAATCCTTTTCCAAGTTCAAGTAAAAATTGTTGTAGATTCGAAATAAGCTTCTCTTCCAAATCACTTTCAAGATAATGATGTTGTTCAGGGATATTTAGAAACTCTAGCACAAAAGAGTCTTTTATCAAATCCTCAGGCTGTTCTACTTCATGACCATTACTAGCCAATCTCAACACACCCTCTTTATCGGTACTAAGTGCCAAACGATGGAACAACATACTTTTCATTTGTCGTTTCAACTCCCGAACACTCCATTTTTCTTTTTCTGTTTGCTTCACATAAAAGCTTATTTCTAGTTCTGAATCAGATTTGAGTATCTCGTAATAATGACTCCAAGTCAATTTGTGGGACACTGTCCCACTTTTTGGAAATGTCAAATAAAGCTTTCTCATATAAAGTAAATTCGACCTTCCAAAACCTTTGCCGTAAGTCGTTGTCAAATCACGAGAAAGCCTCTCAAAAAGTTGTGTTCCATACTCAGCTTTTTCATTTCCATTTTGCTCAAACTCTACAATATACCGACCTATCTCCCAATAAGTCTGAACTAAAATAGTATTAATACTGTAAGCTGCTTTTTCCCTACCAAGAGCAAGTAAACTACCTATTTGAACAATAAGTTCATTATAGTTTTTTTGACTTGATATCTCTATATTCACATCAATACCTTTAGCTCTTTACTACTAAGAGTCAACAGTGTGTAGGTGCTGTTTTTGGTGAAATACTCGCATAGATGTTTGCCAATAAACCCATTTGCACCGATGATAAGGATATTCATATTTTTGCCTTTGATATTGCGCTAAAAACAATATTTTTGTTTAAAAAGTATCCAATAAAAGTATAGATCATCATTGATATTATGATACTTATTATGACTCCAATGTTTAGCCATTCAACCATTAAATATAAAAAAATATGACTGATACTATACGCGATAATAAATACTATAATGAAATTTTTAAATTCTTTTTTCCAATGCCCATTACTTTGGAAAGTGTATCTTTTATTCATAAAAAAACTATTGATTAATGCAATAACATAACCCATAAAATATGCTATTCCATACTTAAACTCAAAAAATTTAAAAAACAATAAAATAACAAGAAATGAGATTCCAGTATTTATAAGACCAACCCCTATATACTTATAAATCATCTATAATATTTTCCTTTTGCAGTACCGAGCTATTGGTTTCTTCTTTTATATAATACAAAGGTCGATTTTTTGTTTCCACGAGTACTCGCCCGATGTACTCAGATATAACAGCCAAGAATACAAAGAGGATTGAGAACATTAAACTCATCAGGACCATCATGGATGCCCAACCTTCCGCAATTTTTTCAGCATCTATAATCTTATAAATGAAAATTCCTGTAGCCGTCAGGAAAAGGATAAAACTCAATATAATACTAAACAGAGAGACAATACGAAGTGGTTTATTTGAGAAACTGATAATCGCGTCCAGTGACGCATTTACTAATTTTGAATAATTATATTTTGTTTCTCCTGCAAACCGTCTATTTCTGTCAAACGGCAATTTTGTCACTTTAAATCCAACATAGGCATATAACATCTTCATATATCTATTTTGTTCTTTTAGCTGATTTAAAGAGTTCACAACTTTTCGACTAAATACTCTATAATCTCCAGCATCTTCAGGTATATCAAAGCCACTCATATTTGATGCTATTTTATAAAAATATTTAGATGATACTTTTTTTATAAAACCTTCTCCTTCTCTACTTGTACGCGCAGCATAAACCACATCATATCCTTGAAGAGCTTTATCGACTAAGCTTGGGATTAAACTAGGTGGATCTTGCAAGTCTGAATCCATCAAAATAACATAATCTCCAATAGAACCTTCCAGTCCTGCAGTCATTGCAATTTCACGTCCATAATTTCTAGATAAAGATATCAATCGAATATTTTCAGTCTTCTGTTGCATTGTTTTTATAAGCTCTACTGAGTGATCAAGAGAACCGTCATCAACCAATACCAGTTCATAATTCAAATAATGCGCTTGCAAAACTTGAATAGTTTCATTAATGTATGCCTCTATACATGCTTCTTCATTGTATACTGGTGCTACTATAGAGACAATAATATCCTTCTTCATACTTATTCCTTTAATATTTTTTTATATAATTTTCTAAATCATATATATTATCAATTTTAGAGCCTAGAATCGTCACTATTAATGGTTCTTGCACATGTTCTTTGATAACTATAGGTCTACCATCATTTGCTTCATTACGCGATACAATCGCTTTAATGGTGAATTTAGACCCAAGATATTCCGATTTGTCTATACTAGGTAAATACCGCCGAGCATCATTTACCATATATTTCCATTTACTTTTATGCTCTTTATCGGCTATAGCATACGTATTTAAACTCTTCTCTTTTTCATACCAATGCGCATGAGGGGTATACCTTACATGTGTCAATGAATGGCAATCAAAAGCCGGATAAGGCATTGTAGAAAAATATTGACCATCCATAACTGTTATACCGAGTTTTTTAAGCTCTTCCGGCGGACTAATTAATGCTATTTCAGTCAACTCTAACTTAAAATCCAATATTTCATACTGACTTTTAGACAATAATTCATTGATCCCCGCATAGGTTGCATTAAAAACTTTTTTAGCCATATATTGAAAGTTTTTTGTTTCTAATCTTGCAAGCTTACCTTCAACAGACAATCGATGAACTTTAGCATTAAAAACTATTTCGACGTTATTAAACTTGCATAGTTCTTCTAAAAGAGTTTTTTGCATTTTATTAGCATCAAAAGCAACTTCATCAACTAAATAAAGATTTTCGATTAAATCAGCCGAAAATAAACTACTGATTTTTGCACTTGGCTTTTCTAATGGTATCTCTATATTTTCACAAAATTTTTCAAATTGCACACTGTTGACATAAGAATTCTTTTTAGCAATTGCATAGATTTTTTTAAAATTAGTATTTATACAATCACTGTATTCTTCACAGAATTTTTTATAATGGTTATGTGAGCTTAGTGCTGTAGGATAGCTTCTTGGATAATGATATCCATTATGTACTCTTGCCTGATTGATAAGTGATGCACGTTTAAATGCCTCACTTTCACTCTCCAAAATAATAATATTTTTTCCTTTTTTAGCAAAAAAAAGGGCAACTCTTAGACCAAAAAAACCTGCTCCAATAACTGCTATATCATAATACTTCATCTCAAGTATTGTCCGCCATTAATATCTATTATACTTCCAGTAATAAATTGCGCACTTTCACTTGTTAGCATTAAAGCAATTTTTGCTATATCTTCGGGTTTTCCTGCACATTTAAGAGGTACCTTTTCAATATTTTGCTCATACAATCCAGGAATCAAATTATTAGTCATACCCGTATTATCTGTTATTCCGGGTGCGATACCGACAACTCTAATATCAGGGGCAAACTTGAGGGCAAGTGACTTTACAAGGGAGTGGATAGCACCTTTACTGGCAGCATAAGGATCATCAAAGCTGCCTTTTTGTCCTGAAATAGATCCTATTAGAATAATACTCCCACCTTTTTTGATTCGATTTTTAAGATTTTTAATAATCAATATTGGAGTTATGACATTAATATTAAAGAGATCTTGTAACCCTTCATATGCTTGCTCAAATATCGATTTCCCTGGCAATACTGCTGCAAAATTAACAAATGCATCAATCTCAAAATCAAAGTTTTTAAAAATATGATCAATCTGCGCAGAATCGCTATAATCACATTCTAGAATATTCTGATATTTTTCACTATTTACAAGCTTTGTTTTATCACGTACAATAGGAATAACATCATGCCCTTCTAATTGAAGCAAATTGCAGAATGCCAATCCCATTCCTGATGTAACACCCGATACTAAAAAAATCTTTTTTTTATTTTCCTGCATAATGTATCTTTCTATGACTATATTAGTTCACTGAATTATTATTTAGATTGGTATTATTTAAAAATGATTTAATTAAAATATAAAGGATGGCTAATGTCATAATTAAAGGATTGAGAACTACTTCAAAAGAAATAGAATGGACATGAAAATAATTTTTTGGAACAAGCACAAAAACTGAAGTGAAAAGAATAATGTTTAAAAATTTATTGGAATAATTTATATTAGGATATTTAAATGGAATCAGTAAGAAAAAGAAAAAGAAAAATAAGTAGTAAGAAACGAATATAGAAGAAGAAAGTACATAAACTGTTGCCACAATAAAAATAAATTCGAATATATTAAGTGATTTTTGTTTTATGTATAAATAAGTGGAAAGAGTAAGCAAGATTATATTGATAACTAAAGAAATATAATTAGCATACACGAATGCAGTATTTAAATCAAAAGAACCTAATTTAGAAAGAGCCAGTATTACTATTTTTAAGGCTCCGTATAATGAATTATTAAATAGAAGCCCACCATTGCCTATTACATATAATTCATAATAAATTCCTACTGCGGTAATGAAATTATCAAAAGTATAATCATTATATAATTGATGAGCAAGGATCAAATTTAGATAAAAAATACTCACTGAAAGGAAGAAAAATAAAATTAGACCTTTCGATCCTTCTTTATAACCATAAACAAGAAATAGAATACTTAAAATTAAAGCATTTGGTCGAAAATTACAAATAATAGCTAATAATAGGATTGGAAGTAGGATATTTTTTCTTTGAATAATGTTCAAAAAGAAAAATATTGTAAGAATACTTACTATAAATGAAAATATATGCCCTCTGGTTAGTATAAAAAGAACTGGATATGAAAACATCATTATTATAAAGAATAATATTGATTTTTTTTGATTTTCTAGGAGTCTTGATAATAGAAAAATACTTAATATAACAAAGCAATAAAAAAGTATTAAGAGAAAATTAGGACCAAAGTATTTTAAAATTTTAGCACATGCAATTGAAAAATTTACAGCTAATGGTGGTAGATGCATATTTGTTAATATACCACTTTTTATAGATTCTAACCCTCCGTATGGATTATTATAAAAGTATTCTTGATATAACGTCGGCCATTCAGAAATATTTTGTATATTTTCATGCTGTATAAACGATAGTGAAAACTTTATCAAATCTGCATGTAAGTCTCTCGAATCAAAGAGAAAACTTGATATTGAGTATTCATTAAATCCATACGAGACTGCTAATGAGTTAAAGAAACCATTTAAAAGGGTGAAAAATATAATAGCAAATAAAAATAATTCTACTCTATTCACTTTAATAACTACATTCATGGAAACCTTTTTGCAATTCTGTTATTTATAATTATATCATAATCAAGTAATAATTATTTTTTTAAACGTTTTTCCAACATCTCGATACGCTGATCATCCTCCGCTTTAATACCCGAGTAATAACGGCGTTTGCTTTTCAACCACAGAAGTTCGAATTCAATCGCTTTTAAGATCCCTTTTTCAGGATGATGCCGAATCGCTTCTGCCGCAAAAACGACTTTCCGTGTTTCGTATTTGTCAATTAGACCCTCATCTCTCAGTGATGCAATCAAAGGGATAGAGCCGGTAGAGATTGCTCCTCCCAGACCTGTCTTGAGATTTTTTTCCCGAGCTTTTTTAAAAATATTCCGGCACATTTCGGAAATTTCTTCACCGTCGACTTTGCTGCGGTCATATCCCATGGAACCGACAAGGTCAACCCGTCCTACCGTAATACCGGTGAGCAATGGAATACTATTCAGGGCAAAAATTGCATCAAGGTTATCATACGCAGTCTGCGTTTCGATATTAATCGCAAAATCGATATCTTCACGGTTATCTTTGGCGACAAACGTTTCGATGGAATTTAAAAACTTTGAGACGGCAAAAGGGGTTTCCGCCATCGGCGCGATAATCCCTTTTACTCCGATCGAAAGGCCGTTATAAATATCGGTAATGGCCTCAACTCCCCCTATTTTCAGAATGATCGGCAAATCAATTCTGGACGTGATATCTTTGAGCCGCATCATCTCTTCGATACGGCTCCCTTCGGCTTCGAATTCCGCCTTGATTTCAAAAACACCGTATTCATCCCGAAGTGTTTTTAAGACTTCGACCATTTCCCGTTCGATAATATTCATAGTGTTCTCCCTATTAAAAGTTTCATGGTTATATCCAATGCCTGATCAAACTCTTCTTCCCTCACATCGTCCGCTTTCTGCATTGAAAAGGTTACATCCGGAAGTATCACCGTCAATGCCTTACCAATACGCTTTTTATCATTTTTCATCGCCATCAACAAACGTTCCGAGTCAAAATGGCTATTTTCCAAAGAAAGCGGTATATTCGGGAGAAACAGATTTTGATTTAAACGGTCAAAAAAATCGCTCTCCATTATACCGCGCCCTAACGAGATCGCATTGGCAAAAATCATTCCCACCGTCACCGCGATACCGTGCGGTACATAATACTCGGTTACCGTTTCCAGCGCATGACCGAAACAATGTCCGTAATTGAGGAGATTCCGTCGTCCCTGATCAAATTCATCCCCTTCCATATAAGAGAGCTTGACACCCATATTCTCTTCGATCAGCGGCAACAATCGGGTACGGTCTTGTTTCGCCCGTTCAACGATTTCAACAATCTGATCAAAATCTTTCGTCTCCTCTTCTTTCATCAGCTGAAACTTAATCGTTTCACCGATACCGCTGTAAAAATCAAGCGGGGTTAAAGTCTGAAGGAATACCGGATTAACATATATTTTAGACGGTGGATAAAACGTCCCCAGCAAATTTTTATACGATTTGAAATTGATCGATGTTTTACTGCCGATGCAACTGTCCGTCTGTGCCAAAAATGTTGTCGGGATAAAAATCCAATTCACTCCGCGATACAACGTAGATGCGATAAAACCGGTCACATCCTGAGTGATCCCCCCTCCGATCGAAATAAGGGTCAAGTTTTTCTTGGCGGCCTGTGCAATCATCTGCTCAATCAGTATTCCGGCATACTCGAGCGTTTTATTCTCTTCCACAGCATCCAATAAAATAATCTCTTCCTGTGAAAAAACCGCATGAAGTACTTCATGATAAAAGGCCGCAACATTGCGATCAATAATAATGGATCGGTGTTCAATCTCGCCTAACGATGCTAAAAAATCAAAACTCTCCTCAAATGAGACCGTATAATTTTTAATATTGGATTGTATCTGAAGTTCTCTCATGCCAAAAATCCTCCGTCGATAATGATGGTTTGTCCGGTGATATAGCTATTGTTCCGGGAAATTAAAAAAGCAACCGTCCGTGCGATCTCATCGGGTTCGGCAAAACGCCCCAAAGGGATTGTAGCTTTGATCTTGGTCTGTTCCTCTTGGGGGACATTTTTTTGGGTTAGTTCAGTATTCACATACCCGGGACACACCGAATTGACAAGAATATTATACCCCCCAAGTTCCCGTGCCAACGCTTTTGTTACTCCGTTAAGGGCAAACTTCGTAGCCGAATACAAGCTCCTGTTCTCTTTGGAGCGTATACCCCAGATTGAACTGATATTGACTATTTTCCCGTATCCCCCGTTTTTCATCGCCGGAACCACCTCTCGGATCAAGGCGAGAGGGCCGATAAGATTGGTCCCCAACATAACATCCATGTCACTGTCACTTATGCTATCAACTGCACCGAGGATATTGATTCCGGCATTATTAATCAGAATATCAATGTTGGGATGCTTTTGACAATAGGTACGAATAGACTCTCGGCAGGAGAGATCAAGATCATAATGAGACGGAGTCAATAGATCATACGTAGTACTGCTTTCCTTCAAGAGATCGGCAATTGCCTTTCCGATACCCTTTGACGCACCTGTGATCAGTACCGTCAACTTACTCATCAATCATCTTTACAAGCATATTGGCTTTAAATGTTTCTCGATCTAAAAATGGAAACATATCCTCCAATGGTTTAGAGATCATTCGCCCATCCGGTTTCGCTTCAGAAGAGAGTTTTGGTTCCATTTTTTCCGTTGGGCTGAGCATTACTTCACACACGACCGGACCTTGCATACGAAGGATATTCGCAACATCATCAGCAAGATTATTTTGATTCTCGATTCTGTACGCCGGAAGTCCATATGCCTGAGCTATTTTAATCGTATCCGGACAGCTTACTCCACTTTCATGAGTTGATCCGACATAATGTCCTTTGAAAAAACCGCCCTGCGTATTGCGAATCGATATGTATCCGTCATTGTTAAGGATAAAGAGTTTGATCGGAAGTTGATTATGGACGATCGTCTGAAGCTCTTGAATATTCATCTGGAGACTGCCGTCTCCTGTTACACAAATAACATCGCGTTGATTATTGGCGTAACACGCACCGATTGCAGCTGGGAGATCATACCCCATAGAGGCACAACCGGAATTGACCACAACTTTTTGATTTTTACGTAGACGCAAGCTCTGGTACGATGCGACACATGCCGTACCGTTTCCAAAAACAAAAATATCATTATCTCTCGAAACGTTTGAGAAAACATCATAAAAATTATACGCATCTACCACTTCAGTAACACTCTGACGCTCAGTTGTAATTGTAGGAAAATCATGGCGATAGCGATTACATTGGTCAAACCATTCGTCGTATGATGGTAATTTAGCAAAAGTAGTCGCTTCTAATAATTCGCTACAAAAAACTTTCGCATCCGCTTCAACCGGTATATCAATCTCTACTGTATGCTTTTTCAACTCATTTGGATCGATGTCAACCACAATTTTCTTTGCTTCACGGGCAAAAAACTCCCAGTTATAACTAACAACACGAATATTGAGCCTTGCACCGATTGCAACAATCAAATCACTGTTTTGCACCACAAAATTTCCGGCACGATGTCCTAATGATCCAGAACGTCCAAAATAAAAGGGATCATCGTCTTTGGCAATATCATAGCGAGCAAATGTCCCGATAACAGGAATGTTTAATCGAGCAGCTAACTGTCTAAATTCGTCTACTCCATCCGACAACGTAATCCCATTGCCTGCAATAATGACCGGACGCTTTGCATTTTTCAGGGCATCGATCACTGCTGAAATTTGGCAATCATATACAGGTTCATCAAGAGGGGTAAACCCTTTTAAATCATCCTCTTCGACCATTGCGCCTTGAATATCCAGCGGTACATCAATCCACACGGGGCCGGGACGGCCATGTTTGGCAAGGTAGACAGCTTCTTCGAGATAACGACGAATATCATTTTTATCGGTTACCATCACCGCGTATTTGGTAATCGGTTTGACAATATCAACGATATTGATCTCCTGATCACCGATCTGACGGAGATTGAGTTCCGGTTGAGAAGCAATCGTCGTTTCAAATTTAACCTGACCGGAGATAATCAGCATCGGGATCGAATCTGTCCATGCACCCATCACTCCCGTAATGGCATTTGTCCCCCCGGGACCGGTTGTCACAATGGCGATACCGATTTTATTGGATATACGAGCGTATCCCTCTGCCGCAATCGCACACGCTTGCTCATGATGGTTGCACACGTACGTTAAAGCCGGATTTTTACCGATCCCGTCGATAATGTGCATGTTTCCGCCGCCTGAAACCAAAAAAACAGTTTTTGCCGTATCGTTATGAACAGCCAAAAACTTAGCCATGTAATCTGCGACTCTGATTTTCACCCTAAACTCCATTCTAAATTTCTTTTTTTCGCATCGGCAACATACTGATTCAAATCATCAATCGTGTCAACGGTATTATTCTCATAAAAATTCTTGTACCACAGCACTGTTTTTTCAAACGTCGTATCGCTCTCCCAGACATCTTTCCATTTGAGACGGATATGGGCTTTGGAACAATCGAGTTTTAACAAATTGGCTTCGTGCGGCTGGTTCGGGTCACGGGTAATCTCGTAATCGATTTTTTTCCAGTGCTTTTTAACATTACGGACAACCTCTTCGACCGTAATACTCCCCTCATCACTGGGGCCGAAATTCCACGCTTCCGCAAATTCGACCCTCTCTTCTAGAAGTTTTTGCCCGATTGCGAGATATCCGCTAAGGGGCTCTAGAACATGCTGCCACGGGCGGGTTGCGTACGGATTGCGGATACTCACTTTTTTATCCTGTGAAACTGATAGCATAATATCCGTCATCAGCCGGTCTTTTGCCCAGTCGCCGCCGCCGATCACATTCCCCGCACGGCACGAGGCCAAAAGGGTATGATGGGTTTTTTTATACTCCGCAGGGTTGAAATAAGAACTTCGGTAGGAATTGGCCAACAAATCGGCGCACCCTTTGGATGAGCTGTAGGGGTCATACCCCCCCATCGGGTCGTTTTCGCGGTATCCCCATACCCACTCTTTGTTCTCGTACGCTTTGTCGCTGGTGATGTTGACGATGGCCTTGACCCCGTGAGCCCGGCACGCTTCAAACACTTTTAGCGTTCCGATCACATTGGTCTCGTACGTTTCGATCGGATTTTCATACGAAAGGCGTACCAGCGGCTGGGCGGCCAGATGAAACACGATATCGGGTTTATGGGCCGCAAAGGTCTGATTCAGCTTCTCTAAATCCCGAATATCTCCGATAACAGAAACCATATCAAGGTTCAGAAGAGAAATATGGTTTGGTTCCGTAGGGGCCCGAAGCGAATAGCCGATCACATTTGCACCCATCCTCTTCAGCCAGAGTGCGAGCCAGGAGCCTTTAAAGCCCGTATGCCCGGTCAAGAGAACCGTTTTGTCGCGGTAAACCCCTCCGAAAAGATTCTCCATCACCAAACCTTCCATACCGCATTGTTGTCATGCCACATCTTGTTCAGTTTCTGGTTATCTCGAAGAGTATCCATACATTGCCAGAATCCGTAATGTTTATAGGCAACCAGTTCCCCGTCTTTGGCCAGATTCTGAAGCGGTGTCTGTTCAAAGATACACGATTCATCGGCACTTAGATACTCAAACACTTTCGGTTCGCAGACAAAGAACCCTCCGTTGATCCATCCCCCTTCGGTCTTCGGTTTCTCTACGAAGTTGGCAACGCTCATATTCTCCTGAATATCGAGATTCCCGAAACGGGCCTCGGGCTGAATCGCCGTCATTGTCAGTGCCTTGCCGTGTTGTTTATGAAAGGCCACCGTCTCGGCAATATTCACGTCGGCCACTCCGTCTCCGTAGGTGAGCAAAAAGGGCTCGTTTCCGATATAGTTCTCTGCCCTTTTGATCCGACCCCCCGTCATCGTATCCAAGCCCGTTTCGGCGAGGGTCACTTTCCACGGCTCACTGCTGTTGTTGTGCACTTCCATTTCGTTGGTCTGAAGGTTGATCGTAATATCACTCTGGTGGAGAAAATAGTTGGCAAAATACTCTTTGATGTAATAGCTCTTGTATCCCAGAAGGATCACAAAATCGTTAAAACCGTGGGCAGAGTACATCTTCATGATATGCCAAAGGATCGGTTTGCCCCCGATCTCTACCATCGGTTTGGGTTTCAAATCGGTCTCTTCGGAGATACGGGTCCCGTATCCGCCGGCCAGGAGTACTACTTTCATGGGTCAATCCTTTTTTATCTTAAAAGTTATAATATATTCATCCTAATTTTCCACTAACACGCAACCGATTTCCCCTCAAAATCCCCTTTAGCGATGATCGTTTAGCCCTTTTTCACAGACAAACCGGTTTTCTTTTTGATTCTCAACCATTTTTTCCCAATAAAAGGAGCCTATATCGCGCTCATTGTAAGGATGCCACAAATGAAACTGGTTAGCTACATTTTTGCACGATTTGATCTCCAATCCGCAAGCGCGGAATCGCCAATCCAGATCCGTGTCGTCGCTCAGCGACGTTTCGCCGTACCCTTCGTCAAATCCGTTGATTGCGATCATATCCTCCCGAAAACACGAAAAGTTGCACCCCAATATAGAGGTGTTGCGTTTGCGCAGCTTAGAGAGGAGCGGATAGAGCCATCCTCTCGGGGAGAGGTAGATACCGTACTCGTATTTTGAATTTTTTTCAAATGCCAAACCAATGTATTTGTAAAGCCGCTTCTCTATATCGAGTACGTCGAGTTCATGATTTTTAATTTTTCGGGTCAGCACTTCAGAGAGATTTACCCGTCTCCCCGAGAGGACGACTCGCCGCTGTGCCAATGTGGCATGCGCTTCGATAAACGTCGTATAGGGGATGCAATCTCCGTCGATGAAGATCAGGTACTCTCCGCTGCCGGCAATAATCCCGTTGTTTTGGGAACGGGCTTTTCGGACACCGATATCTTCTTGCGTCGTATGTCTGACATCGAGCCCCTCAATGGAATCTACAAACGCTTTCATTTCACTGTTTTCACCGTCCTCGGCGACAATCACTTCGAAATTTTTATAGGTCTGCCGTTTAAGCGCATCGATAATCAAAGAGAGGGATTCACTATCTTTATAAACCGCTATAATCACACTGACGCGCATACATTCTCCAGAGCCTCTTTTAACGCTTTAAACTGCTTCTCGCTTTCAAATACGGCCAGTGCTTTCTTTTTTCCTTCGGCGGCATAGTACTCTCTAAGCCCTTCCGTACGATACAGTGTTGCCAATTTATCGGCCAAATCGTCCGAATTGAAGGTTTTAAACAGCACCCCGTTCACGCCCTCATCAATGATCTCCAACGGCCCTCCGCTGTCACTCGCACAAACGCATACACCGCACATCATCGCCTCGATCAGCACCAATCCAAAGGTCTCATTTTCTGTTGCCAATACGACCACATCGCACAGTTGCATTATCACCTGTGCCTCACGGGTAAAGCCGGTAAAAAGTACCCTATCCGTCAATCCCCGCATTGCAACATCTTTTTTGAGAAGCTGAAGGTACTCCTCACTCATCGGATGGCCGACAATCAGCGCACAAGCATCAATCCCCTGATGAATCAGTTTTTCCGTCGCATCGATCACAAGATATTGCCCTTTTTGCGGTTCGATCCGTCCGACGATCCCTACCGTAAAGGAGTCGGCCAGCCCCCACTCTTCACGACGCTTTTTTCTCTCTTCCGTACCGATAATAGCCGGCTGTTCGGCTCCGATATAGAGCACCTCAGTTGCAGGACGGATTTCGGCGGGGATAAATTTTTCGATCTGCCTTTTGACCTGATGGGTCACCGCCAGCATCAAATCGACGTTCTTGTACAAAAAACGGTGATAGAGATCATCTTTAAACCGGGTCATCGTCATGTGACGCGACTGCACCACTTTGGGCTTGCGCTTCGAGAGGAGTTTCGCCATAACGGCTACGGGAATGTCTTTCGTCCAATGCAGATGGAGAATATCGATCGCCTCTTCATCGATGATACGGGCCAAAGTACGTGCACTCAGCCACGAAAAAAGGACCTTGCGCCGTTTCAACGTAAAATAGCGATAGGGTGTATTTTCATAATAGCTTTTGAGCTTCCCTTTTTCGTTGATGACGCTGATGCATTCATCCCCCTCATCCGCCAGATAGCGAGATGCCCGCATCATATAGAGTTCCAAACCGCCCAAATCGGGGGAGAGACAGAGTTCGCAGATTTTAGTTGCCATATTTACTCTTCAATCCCTTCAAATACACACTCGATATTCAAATTCATAACGCACCCGAAAATATTAATAGGTACGCTTCCCTCACTAAAATTTCCTATCAAACGGTACGTGCCATTCTCATTTAAATAAACTTCAACTTTTTTAGCTGAGGGATCAATAATGAGGTAATACTGGACCCCTGTACGCTGATAGAGGTTGAATTTCTCTTTTCGATCTCGAGATGCCGTCGAAAAAGAGAGCACTTCCACCACGAGGGTCGGTGTCGTCGTAAGCTTTTTTGAGCCGATATTTTCACCACACACGATGAGCACATCGGGCTGAACGATGGTCGTCTCATCGACATACCAATCCACCGGAAGAAGCGTTTTACAGCGCATCGGACAATCACGAAGCTTTTCTTTGAAAAAGGTGTAAACGTTGCCGCTGATCTCTTGATGCTTAACATAAGGAGCCGGTGCCATAGCATAGGGCTGTCCTTCGATCAGCTCCCATGATCCGTCCCATTCACGCCACTCTTTTTCAGTGTAATGCGGTATCACTTCATCGGCTCTGGCACCCATGCATTCCCCTTTGATTTTTGATTCTAAATTATACCCTCTTTTGGGTTTCCCGGTTCATTTCATAAAGTTTAATGTATTTATAAAAATTGGTCGCCATATGGGAAAATGCGATGATCAACCCCGCATATCCGTCTAAAAATCCCCGTTTGAGGATATAAGTACGGAAAAAAGAGTAAAGGCCGTTGAAAAACGCTTTGGCGGGTGAAGAGGATTTTTTTCCGACGTTATCGGTTGCGAAAAGGGTCGAATAGCGGTCCAGTTTGACAATAAAATCGGAAATACTCATATAGCTGTAATGCTTCATATTCCCCTCGATCGGTCCCTTTTTCATCCCCTCGTCGATGATGTTCTCGTGGACAGCATTGTCGTTAAACCGGGTGATCGTTTTATTGTAGAGGCGGCGGATTTTTTGGTTGTTCCAGCCGCAATGACGGATCGGGATCTCTTTGTAAAAGGCCAAGAAATTGACGATATAGATCGTATGGGGATCCAACACTTTGGTCTGAAGGGTACGCAAAAGAGTTTCATCGACCACTTCATCGCTGTCGATAATCAATACCCACTCGTTTTTGGCATAACTTGCCGCTCGGTTCTTTGTTGTCCCGAACCCGTCGAAATACCCCGGTATCAAACGGACGTTCGAAAACTCTCCGGCTATCACCGCCGTTGCGTCGGTCGAATCGTTGTCGTACACGACCACATCATCAAACTCTCGCAAACTCTCCAGACTTCTACCGATCGTCCGCGCTCCGTTTTTAACAATCATCACCGCCGATACGTTCATCATTTAACTTTTTATCCATTTAACTATCATTTTAAACCAAAATCCCAACCGTTTTATCGGAGAAAACAGGGTGCCCGGAGTTTTCAACCCATCCCCTTTAATCCGGTAAATCAGACCGCCGATCCCCTCCCATGATGGGTTGATCGCATTGCCGATCCGAAAAACGTACGGATAATGTTCGCGAGCCAGCGCCACTACTGCATCGTTGTATTTCCCGTACGGCAAAACGAACGATTCGACCCGGTAGCCGAGTTTCTCTTCAAGGACAATTTTCGAACCGAATATCTCCTCTTTCAAATCGACCCCCGCTTCTGCCAGATTCCGGTGATGCATGGAGTGCGAAGCGACGGTAACATGACCGCTTTGGATCATCTCCCGCAACTCGGTATAGGTACAAAAAGGGGCAAACGTTTTATAGTTCTCCCCTTCATAAATCTGATGATGGGTAAGAGAGAGGCGCAGCGACGCTTCCAGATCGGTACTCTCCCGTATAAAAAAAGTCGGAACCGCTAAAAGGGCTTTCAGATTGAATTTTTTCAGAAGCGGAAAAACGTAATAATAAAAATCGAAATAGGCATCGTCAAACGTCAGGCAGAGAGAGGGAGCGGCCGACTTTTCTCCGGGAAAGAGCGTCGTATACCGCTGTGCTATCAGGCGCAAATGCTCCTCCATCATCGTATCGGAATTGGAAAGCGGCAAATCATCACTATTGATATGATGGTACATTACAACCGGTATCATAATTCCCTTTCTAGAATCTTTAGTACTCATTATACAAAATTTACCCCTTTTTAGAAATTACAGCTATAATACATAACAATATTTACATATAAAGGAATACAGATGTCAGCTACATTGCGTAAAAAT
Organism: Sulfuricurvum sp.; assembly: GCF_023229695.1. Classification (GTDB taxonomy): domain Bacteria; phylum Campylobacterota; class Campylobacteria; order Campylobacterales; family Sulfurimonadaceae; genus Sulfuricurvum. The sequence goes on along the minus strand of NZ_JALNYS010000011.1, from coordinate 79,868 downwards.
TTTGTTTTTGACAGCACTGTCATTGCCCATCTCGAAGAAATTGCTCGTATCAAAGGACTTTCATTGACAAAAACCATCAGTGAAATGATCGAAGAACGGTATGAGGAAATTGCAAAGCAAAAGAGGATTGAGGCTTTTGAAAGTATCGTAGGTAGTGCTTCTGGGGTATTTGGGAATCTAACGATACAAGAAATTAAAGCTCAAATGGATGTTTAAACGAATCTTTTTAGATGCTAATATCTTAATTGACTCAATCGATGATCAAAGACCTATGCATCACAGAAGTACTGCTCTCATCCGTTTTTGTTTGGAGAAAGAAATTCCTGTATTTACAAGTTGCGATATTGTAACAACGGTTTATTATCTTAGTGCTAAAAAAGACAAAAAGCGGGCGCTCAATGAAATTACAAAAATCAATCGTTTTTGTAAAATAATTGATTTTTCCAACACCGAGGTGGAACAAACCTGTGATTTAATGGCTCAAAACAGCGATTTTAAAGATTTGGAAGACACAATCCAATACATTCTTGCCAAAAAAGCTTTATGCGATTGCATTGTTTCCAATGATAAAAACTTTTTGAGTCCGGACATTCTTCTCCTTAGCAGTGAACACTTTTGTAAAAGGTTGGGATTATGAAAATTTCATTGACCACCCCACTTCCATATACGTATCTCACCAGCTCCTTTGAATCGATTCAAAAAATCTTTGCCGGCGATAATCACTCTATCCACAAAGCCCGCAATGAACTAAAAATTATTGAGATAGAGGGGATCAAAACGGTCGTCAAATCGTTCAAAGTACCGCATCTGCTTAACCGTATCGTTTATACTTTTTTCCGAAAAAGCAAAGCGTACAAATCGTACCATAATGCGCTTCGCTTGAAAAAGTTAACCATCTCTACCCCTGAACCTATTGCTTTAATCGAATTTTATGAATCGGGTTTACTCAAAGAGAGCTTTTTTATCGCCGAGTATTTCGACTACGACTTTACGATCCGTACCCCGCTCCTCGAACCGCTTGAGGAGCGTGAAGCGATCTTTAAAGCATTACCGCTTACACGTATGAACTCCATCAAAAAGGGGTATGGCATCTCGATTATTCCCCCGGCAATATCCTGATCAAACGTGTAAACAACGGCTATGTGTTCAGCATCGTCGATATCAATCGGATGGAATTTAGAGAGATCACTCCGCTAGAGGGATGTGAAAATTTCAATAAACTGTGGGCGAGCGATGAGGAGCTTGAAATCATGGGATGCGAATACGCGCGGCTTAGCGGTTTGGACGAAGCGATCGCCATAGCCGAAATGCAGCGCCACAACACAGCCAACAAACAAACCAAAAATTTCAAAAAAAAGTTTAAAGCCCTTTTGAAAGGCGATTTTTCAGTTCCTGCTTGACCTGCTCAAACATCTGTGAGCGCCCTGCCCGGTCATGCGGAATCATAAAAGGGTGCTGTTTGCTCTCATCTCCAATGCTTTTCCACCGCGCTGCCGAGGCAAAAAGGGTATCGGCGAAAAAGGTAAACGTCTCACACCCAACCGCGCTTGCCAGATGATACGTCCCCGTCGACGTACTGACAAAGAGGCCAAACCGGCTTAACAATGCCGCAAAAAGGGCGATACTCCCTTGAGAAGGGTACAAAATTACCCGGCTCTCATCCAACAAAGCTTTAGCTTCATTATAAAGGTTTTCTTCATCGGGACCGAACGTCATTACCACATCAATATTCTCATTTTGTTCTGCGATACGGACCAGCTCGATGTATTCACTCAGTGTCCAGTTGGCATCCGATGAACCTCCGAAGCCGGGATGAAAGGCAATAACCGGTTTCCCAACGGAATAGGTTTCGCAAAACGCTTTGTAAGCCGTATCGTCAAAATGCAAAAGCGGCTTCGGAAAATCGAGGCTGATATCGGGAAAAAGAGCTTTGGAAAGTTCTAGATTGTATTCAAACTCCCCCATTTTTACCTCACTGCGGCGTTGGATAATGCGGCGATTGTAAAAGATTTGGGCGATTTTCGTCGCAGGGGCGATACGGATGGGGATACGGGCAATGAATTGGGCAATGGCTACACGGGTGTTGGAAAACAGGGTGATCGAAGCATCGATACGGGCTTGCTTGATTTTAAAAGCAAGCTCTAAAATATCTTCAGAGCTGTCAACGATCACCTCATCGATAAAATCGCACGATTCCGCTAATGTTCGATTCAAGGGGGCCACGAGAGCAATGATGCGGTTAGCAGGGTTATGGTGTTTTAGGACATAAAGAGTCGGAAGTGCGGTAATAAAATCCCCCACTTTATCGTTGCGTACCACTAAAATATTCATTGAAGTCCCTTGTTATTATCTCCCCATTTTACCCGATTGAAGGTAAGAACAAGGTACAATTTCCCTATGAAACAACCGTTTGCCTGGGATTATTATTCCGATCAACCCGCTATTATCCGTGACAAAGCGCTTAAACGTACCATGCGTCGCAGTGCTCTCCCCTCCCTTATTAAAACTTTTTTGATTGCCTTGATGACGTTGCCGATAGCTCTCATAGCAATGCCGTTTCTAGGGCGGCGTACCATTACGGGGGAACATTTTTTCGGCATGGGGGTCAATCTGGACAAAGAACCCAACACTACCCCCTACCTGATCGAGGAACTGGGTGTCCAAAAACTCCTGATCCGCATTCCGCTGTGGGAGATGGATCGTTTAAATGACTACGTCACCTTTATTCGAAGCTTTACCAACCTACACATCACCGTTGCACTGCTGCAAGATCGAGAGCATATTACGTCATTGAGTATGACAAAAGACCATTTTATTCAGATTTTCGAAGCACTCGATGGGGTATGCCATACCTATATCATCGGTTCTACCATCAACCGTGCGAAATGGGGATTTTTCAGTGTCAACGAATATCTTGATTTTTACGCTGTCGCGTACACTCTGAAACAAACACGGTTTCCCCACCTCAAACTCATCGGTTCCAACGTCATCGATTTTGAGTACCACTTTAGCGCCCATACCCTCTTCAATCTCGCAAAAATACACTTCGATGCGATAGGAAGCCTCCTCTATGTTGACCGTCGAGGGGCCCCCGAAAACAGCCAGATGGGTTTTAATCTCATGGGAAAAATCAATCTCTTGAACGCATTGATAACACTCAGTCCGAAAACCTCCAACGAGCTCATTATCACCGAAACCAACTGGCCGATCAAACATACGGCCCCCTATGCCCCTACCAGTGAACATGAGTGTGTCAGTGAAGAGGATTATGCCTCTTTTATGGTCCGTTATCATCTCCTAGCGTTTGCGTCTCAGCAGGTAAGCTGTCTCTATTGGCATCAGCTCATCGCCCCGGGATACGGTCTGATCGATAATCGAGAAAAGATCCTCCGAAAGCGGAAGGCGTATGAGGAGTATAAAATCATGCTCTCCCATATGAGCGATGCGACATTGGTCGATTACCGGCACACGTCGGATACCCATCTGCTTAGGTGCTCCACACCAAGAGGAGCGTTACACATCACCTGGAACCTGACCTCTGCACCTATCTACCACTATAAGGATAGAGCGTGAAAATTTTGATTCTCCTCCCCAACTGGCTCGGCGACGCCGTTATGGCGACCCCTGCCATCGAAGCACTGTGCACCGTTTATCCGAATGCAGAACTCACCCTAGTTGGATCCTTCGTGAGTGTCGAAGCACTGAACCATCACCCCCAATGCAGACGCCATTATGTCGATGAGACGAAAAAAGGGGGAAATCGGTTTGTCAATACCTACCGCTTTGCCAAAGAACTCGGAGCGCATGATCTGGCAATCACATTCCGCAATCAGCTCCACTCTTCGCTGCTGCTCTTTTGGAGCGGCACCCCGATAACAGCGGGACGGCACAGTTGGCACGCATCATTTTTGCTAAAACACGCCATCAAACCAATCCACCCCTCCCATCTGGTAGAACAGTATCGTGACATCGCCCAGAGCCTCACCCCTACCCCTCTCGTTATCGACAATCTAAAGCTTCATCTTCCGCCTCATCGATACGATCGCCCGACCCTCGGAATTAACCCGGGGGCGACCTACGGAAGCGCCAAACGGTGGTACCCCGAAAAATTTGCCGAAGTGGCCCGTTTTTTCGCCGATCGCTACGATATCGTCATCTTCGGCGGACCGAATGAAGTAGAGATGGCCAACGATATCCAGTCGCGTCTGGAGGGGATCGCTCTTTCCAACATGGCCGGAAAAACATCGGTACGGGAGTTGTGTTCCATGCTTGGGGGGCTGGATCTCTTCATCACGAACGACAGCGGCCCGATGCACGTTGCGGCGGCCTATCAGGTTCCGACCGTCGCCATTTTCGGCCCGACCCGCCACCTCGAAACGTCGCAGTGGCACAATGAAAAAAGCGTTATTGTCCGTCACGATATGGAGTGTGCCCCGTGCATGAAGCGCGAATGCCCCTTGAAACATCACGAGTGTATGAAGAGTATTAGAGCGGATGAAGTGATCGAAGCAGCAGAAAAAATCTGCCTCAAATGAGGCAGGGTTGTAGGTTAAAAATCGAGTCTTAGCCCGAAATACCACGCATCGTTATAAACGACATTGCGATTTTTCAGATCAGTATCGATCTTACGGTATCCCACTTCGATCCGTCCGTTTTCAATCGGCTCAGCATCAACATGAAGCCGTGTCTCCATATACGCATTCCCGTTTTGAAACGTGACAACCGAAGGGGCGTAATAAAACGCTCCCCCCAAATAGAACGGAAACGGGGTATTCAGCGGTAAACGCAGTTCTCCCTCCATCCCCAGAGGCATCGCCGCATAGGTATTGCCGTCAAATTTAGTATATTCCCCCTTGACCCCAAGCCCCAGCTTTAACCCATCGACCCCGCGTACCGGCCGTTGAACCATAAATGAGATCTCCATCAACGGGCTTGGATCGGCAATCGTTTTACTGTTATTATTATCGCCGCTCAAGAAACGGGCCCCGACGAACGTCGTCCCCAACTCCGTGCTGTTCCCCATACGTCCCATATCGAGACGAATCTGCCCCTCAACGTCTCTGCTATTGACATTGGCCTCAAGTTGATGCGCAGAAGCAATCGTGCTGCTTAGTATCGTGGCTAAAATTACTTTTTTTAACATTGTGTCCCTTTTGAATCATTAATCCGTGCAATCGTCGAGGTAGTACTTTTCCCCTCCACAAACTGCACCAATCGGAGCTCCTTAGCAAATTCCGCTCCAACCACCGTTTTTCCTTCGTAATCCCCCCCCTTGACCAGGGTGTCGGGAGCGATACTCTGAATCAAATCATGCGGTGTTTCGTCACTAAAGAGGACCACATAATCGACCGCCTCCAACGCGGCAAGGATATAGGCACGATCGGCTTCAGGATTGACGGGTCGGGTCGGTCCCTTGAGTTCTCGTACCGAAGCGTCCGAATTGAGCCCGACGATCAGCACGTCTCCGTAGCTTTTTGCCTCTTGGAGGTATTTGACGTGTCCGACATGGAGGATATCAAAACATCCGTTGGTAAAAACGACCCGCTTCCCCTCCCCCTTTAGCCGTTCAGAGATCGCTACGATCTCGGCTTGGGATTTGATATGGGCATCCGAACTGCTTTGATGAAGACTCGATGCGTAAGCATCAATTTCATCAAGAGTTACCGTCGCCGATCCGATTTTACCGACAACCACGGCAGCGGCATGGTTGGCAAACGGAGCCGCCTCATCCATGGAAAAACCGCTGCTAAGGGCAAATGAGAGCGAAGCGATCACCGTATCCCCGGCACCGGTCACATCAAAAACCTCTTTCGCAACGGTCGGAAAACGGCGCATCGTCTCATCGTAGAGAGCAATCCCGTCTTCGGAAAGGGTAATCATCGAGCACTCCAGATCGCATCTCTCTTTTAAAAGCAGCAGCGCTTCATGCAGGGAGGCTTCGTCTTTAATCGCAATTCCCGTCGCTTCGGAAGCCTCTTTTTTATTCGGCGTCAGGAGATAGGCACCGCGATATTTGGAGTAATCTTTCCCCTTAGGGTCAACAAGCACTTTTTTCCCGGCAGCCTTGGAGACGGTGATGATCCCTTGCGCAACCGCATCGGTCAACACCCCTTTGCCGTAATCGGAGAGGATAACCATGTCACAGGTACCGATAATACTACCGACGTACTTCACAATCGCCTCCGCACTTGCATCCCCAATAGCATCTTTGGACTCTTTATCGTAACGGAGTATTTGCTGATTTGAAGCGATAATCCGGCTTTTTTTGGATGTTTTACGCCCTTTCTGTGCGATCAGTCCTTCTCGTTTAATGCCGATGGCCTCAAGCATTCCACCCAATTCCCGACCGTTTTCATCGTCTCCGATCACCCCCGCAACGCTGACACGCGCACCCAGAGTGATAAGATTATTGATCACATTCCCCGCACCGCCGAGGACGCTTGTTTCGCGCGCAATATCGACCACCTGCACGGGAGCTTCGGGAGATATCCGTTCACACCCCCCCCACAGATAATGGTCGATCATCAAATCGCCGATCACAAGGATGTGAGGATGGCTGTTGTGGAGCCGCTTCATGAAAGTTCCTGTTCAAAAAGACGTTTAATTTCCGGAACATACGCGGCAATTCCCGCTTCAAATTCAAAACAGGGTGAATAATCTAATGCTGCTTTTGTCGATTCGATATCGGCTTCCGTATGGAATTGATAGCGTCCGATGAACGGATTCGGGATGTATTCGCACGCAAAAGCGGTCCCCAGCTCTTTTTGGAGAATATCGACCATCGACTGAAACGATCGGGCTTTTCCCGTCCCGACGTTAAAGACTCCCGATTCTTTCGGATGCATCGCCAACACATTGGCTTGAACAATATCCTCTATGTAGATGAAATCTCGAAGAATTTTATCGGAGTTCTCAAAAAGTTTCGGATGTTTGCCCGCAAGGAGCTGATGGCCAAACTGTACCACCATCGACGCCGTTTTGTTTTTGAAAAACTCTCTCGGACCGTACACGTTAAAATAACGTAAACCGACAATCGAAATAGAATCATGTTTTTGAGCGTACTGACGCGCCAGATGATCCATCATCAATTTCGAAAATCCATACACGTTTTGCGGCGCTTCGCATCCTACCCTCTGCGGTGAGGGGGCGTCTCCATAGGTTGCCCCGGACGACGCATAAATCATATTGGCCCCGTGTGCAACAGCGATATCGAGGAGATCTTTAAAAGCATTGACATTCGTTTGGATCATCAAATCCTGTTCCAATGCCGTCGTGTCCGAAATGGCCGCTTCATGAAAAATGTAGTCAAATTTATAGTGTGCGGACAGTTTAGCCAAAAGGGTTTGATCGTTGATATCCCCGCTGATCACCTCACCGTTAAAGCCGATCAGATTTTTAAAATGACCGAAACTTTTGAGGTTACCGTTGGAGAGGGTAAGGTTCGAACGGAACAGATCCAAAACCACAACACGGGCATCCGGATAATGTTTCTGAAAATAGAATGCAAGGTTCGAGCCGATAAATCCTCCCCCTCCGGTGATAAGGATGGTTTTATGATTTAAATCAACGTCGCTGTAGCGCATAGATTCTCCTTCGCTTTTAGAGTCCATTATTGTAACAGAGCAATGATTAAGCGAAACACTGTTAGTATCCTTTAAGATTGATAGGACTATAATTCTTATCAAATTTTTTAATGGAGAAAATGAATGAAAAAAATCGCTCTTGCAATGCTATTCGCAGGTGTATCTATGATGGCAGCGGATGGTAAAGCTCTTACTGCTAAATGTGCTGCGTGTCACGGTGCTAGCTTCGAAAAAGCGGCTCTTGGTAAATCTGCAATCGTTAAAGGTCAATCGGCTTCAGCTATCGAAGCTTCTTTGAACGGTTACAAAGCAGGTACACTTAACAAAGCCGGTATGGGCGCATTGATGAAAGGGCAAGTTGCTGCAATGTCAGATGCTGATATTAAAGCTGCTGCTGCTTACATTGCAGGAATCAAGTAAGTTTTAAACGCCAAAGGGATACACATCCCTTTGGCTACGCTAACGCTGTGTTTCGCTCAGCGCGAAGCTCACGTACAGTAAACCGTACTTTGATTAATCTCTCACCTTTTTTTAACTTCTTTTTTTTATTCCGGTCGATACTCTTTTTTCTGTTCCGAAGCTTCCCGTTTACGTTGCAGCCGTGCCGCATCATTGAGTTCCGCTTCATCATCGTACATCACCTGATTCATCATCTTCTTCTCATCGTCAAATTGACCGTTCTTGATTCCCCACAAAAATGCCGCCAATGCAATACCGCCCAAAAAGAGCGATGCCCCCAACATCATAGCAACAACCCAACTCTCCATTTATAATCCTTTATACCACCATGATTTTAACTTTTTATTTATACATCCACCGGCTGCGCATCGAGTTACCGACAACCAGAAGTGAGCTAAACGACATCGAAATAGCCGCGATCAGGGGGATAATCGCCCCCATCATCGCAAGTGGTATCGTAATCGTATTGTACAGGAGCGAAATCCCCAAATTTTGTTTGATCAATCGGTACGTTCGGTGACTGATCGCATGCGCTTCCGCAAGCGACGTCAACGAATCGTTGAGCAATACCACGTCCGAGACCTCGATCGCGATATCGCTCCCGCTCCCCATCGCAATGGCGATATCGGCGTTTGCAAGGGCTAAAAGGTCATTGACCCCATCTCCCCCCATCACGACAATGTGCCCCTCTTCATGAAAACGGCTCACATAAGCTGCTTTATCCTGCGGGGTGAGATGGGCGTAGAGTTCATCGATTCCCACCTCCTGCGCTACGCGCGTTGCAGCCGATTGGTGATCTCCGGTCAGCATAACGACCCGTAAGCCGCTTGCTTTAAGGGTGTGAATCGCCTCGGCGGAACCCGATTTCGGTAAATCCCTCAGTTCAAATACGGCAACCAGTTTTCCCTCTACCGCGTAATAGAAAACACTTTTATCCGTAGAAGAATCGACATCAATCCCCATATCTTCCATCAGCAGAGCATTCCCCCCTGCGATCATCACCCCGTTGGCACGTCCGACAATCCCCCTCGCCGGAATCTCGTTTGCCTCTTCAATAACACCGCATGAAAGATTTTCTTCCGAACTTTGGAGGTAATCACTGACGCCACGGCTCACAGGATGATGGGATGATTGGACCAAAGAGAGGAGAAGCGAACGTTCAAACGGTGCTTCATAAGTGGCACGGACCACTTCGGGACGCCCCTGCGTAATCGTACCCGTTTTATCCAACACCACCATCGTCGCTTTGGCCATCGTTTCGATCTGTGCCGCCGATTTGAACAGAATCCCCCGCTTGGCTCCCAGAGTGAGCCCTACCAATGTCGCAACCGGAGTGGCCAAGGCAAGGGCGCACGGGCAGGCAATGATAATCACCGATATCCCCACCATCAACGAACGGTCAAAACTGTGCGGCCAGAAATACCACGACCAAAAGGTCGCAACAGCCAGAAAAAGGATCGTTGATGAGAAATGTTGCGAAAGGCGGTTGGCAAGCTGTTCGATCCGGGGCTTATTGCTCATCGAATTTTCAAGCAGGTTCACCAGCGTCGATAACGTCGAGTGGGTAAAATCTTTGGTCGCGTGGTAGTGCAGCAGAGCATCGATACTCGTCGTACCGCTGATAATCGAATCACCGGAGCGCTTGAAGATCGGCTCTGACTCTCCCGTCAGATTGGACTCATCAAAACTTCCCTCTCCGGATATCACCTCACCGTCAATGGCCGCTTTTTCACCGGTCCGGATTAAAATAAGATCTCCGACTTTGACATCATTGACATTGATCTGGCGGATATTTTCCCCCTCAATCACACTCACTTCGCCCGGAATGTGCTTGCCGATAATATCAAGGGTGTCGGCCGCATTTTTTCGACTCAGCACCTCTAAAAATTTTCCGAATAGGACAAAAGTGATAATCATCGCAACCGAATCGAAATAGGCTTCCCCTTTTTCGAACAGTGTAATATAGATGGAATAAAGATAGGCCAGACTCGATCCCGTCACGACCAGCAGATCCATCGTCACCGCTTTATTACGCAATCCGTAATAGGCCCCGCGATAAAAAACCCATCCGCTGTAAAAGAGGACCGGTGTCGCCAACACCCATTCCGCAACATTTAAAATCGTCTTGATCTCTTGGGTGATCCCCGTAAAATATCCCGCATACTGGGCAACCGCAATCCACATCATATTCATCGTGGCAAACGTCGCCACCGCCATGCGCAGATAATACTCTTTACGCTCTTTATTGGCGCGTACCTCTTGAAGTGAGGCATCGTAAGGGAACGCGTTATACCCGATAGCCCGGATCATATCGATGATGGCAGAGAGTTTTACCGTCTCAGGATCCCAGCTGATACGGGCTTTATTGTTCGTATAATTGATATGGGCTTCGATTACCCCCTCCATTCGATGGAGGGCTTTTTCATTCAACCAGACGCATGCCGCACAATGGATCCCCTCAATCACCAGCGATACTTGCGAAAGCCCCTGTTTGGTCGTGGTTACAAAGCGTTGATGAAAAGCCTGGGTGTCGAAATTGCTGCTCGCTTCATACGCTTCGCTCGGCGGAGAGAGGGTCGTATCCCCTATTTTGGAATAAAAACTCTCCAACCCCTCATCTTTAAGAAGATGAAAAATTCCCTGACAGCCGTTACAGCAAAAACGGTATTCACCGTCATGGATCATGATTTCATCCCTAAATTCAAGATGACAGTGATCGCATTTGACTTTAGACATACTCAAACTTCCCCAATTTCCGATTTTTTTTCACCCGATCATACGGACCCATCACCCCTTGCATAACGATGGATACACCCCCTGAAACACTCTGGGCATACCCCATGGCCATGGCCAGATTGGCGGTCGCCTCGATCGGATCGATCGAAAACGGAACCATCGCTCCGGTAAAAACCACCGTTTTATCCAAACCGGCCGCCGCAACGGCCGCCGCACTTAATCCCATCGTATCGGTACCGTGGACGACAACGATACGCTCTTGCGCCGATTGCCGGATCGTATCGCACAACAACGCGCGATCGGCTTCATCCATCTCCAAAGAGTCTTTATGGATAATCCCCCGGATATCGATAGAAATTGCCAATACACGGCAAATCGCTTCAATCGCCCCATTATCGGCAGGGACAAAAAGCTCCCCCGAAATCGGATCATACCGTTTATTAAAGGTGCCGCCGGTATTGAGAATCACCATTCCAGCAACTCCTTTAGGCTGCGAACGATCCGATCGCCATTCGAGTGTGTTGCCGTTTCGGACAAAAGGAGATTATGTCCCACTCCTGCACGGATAGCCGCTTCAATATCCCGTTCATTGTCTCCGATCATGACGGAAAGATTCATATCCAGATCGTACTGCTTTTGTGCCGTTAAAAACATCCCCGGTTCCGGTTTTCGGCATTCGCACGCACCGTCGATACTCTCATGATGAGGGCAGTGATAGATATGAGAAATCCTGATCCCCAACGCTTTGAAATAGCCCACCATCCATTCGCTAAGACGTTTAAAATCCTCTTCCGAATAATACCCGCGCGCAATCCCCGACTGATTCGTGACAATAATAATCAGGTATCCTTGATTTTGGTAAAGGCGGCAAACGTCGACGATCCCCTCCATCAATTCAAAATCTTCTATCTTATGAAGATAATTTTTCTCAACATTGACGACTCCGTCACGATCCAAAAATAATGCTTTTTGCATTATTATTTTAAAACGCCAGCAGGGCAAAGCCCCGCTCGGCTACGCTAGCCGCTGTGGCACTGAAGCTTGCCTCTGTCGAGGCAGATAAATACGAACACAATGTGCTCATCATGCCACTCCGCCGCCGAAAAGCTCTTTTTCGATGATATCGCAGAGGATATGACCGATCAAAATATGCGACTCTTGAATACGCGGCGTCGCATTGGAGGGGATGATGATCGCATAATCGGCCATCTCTCCCATTTTTCCGCCGTCGCGCCCGACAAGTGCAACGGTCGTGACTCCCCGATCTTTCGCCGATTCAAACGCATTGATCACATTTTGCGAATTCCCCGACGTCGAAATACCGATAAAGAGATCCCCTTCCTGAGCCATCCCCTCCAGCTGACGGGAAAAGACTTTCTCATAGCCGTAATCGTTACCGATAGCGGTAAGATTGGAGGTATCGGTCGTCAATGCAAGCGACGGAAGTGAGGGGCGGTCAAATCCGTAGCGCCCAACCAATTCCGCCGCAATGTGTTGTGCATCGGCTGCTGAGCCGCCGTTACCGGCCAAAAGGGTCTTCTTACCGTTGCGGTACACCTCGACGCACGCTTTTGCAACCTTCATAATCACGTTGATCAGCGCTTCATTTTCCAAAATTGCCTGTTTGGTTGCTGCCGAATCGGCAATCTGTGCTCGAATATAACGTTCCATGATTTCCCTTTTAGTACCGTATTCCCGTTACAGAACGGACTTTATCAATAATCGGCTGTGCCGCTGCACTTGCTTTGGCCGCACCGAGACTTAAGATCTCTCTCACTTCATCCTGATGTGTCTCAAAATAGGCTCTTTGTTCCCGATACGGACGAAAATATTCCCAGATCACGTCATGGGTATAGAGTTTGAAATGGCCGTGCCCCTCTCCCCCTTTCGTATAGCGCTCCTGCAATGCCTGCGTCTGTTCATAATCCAAAAAGAGCTTGGCGATATTATAAACATTGCACCCCTCATACTCTTTGGGCTCTTCCATCGGTACCGCTTCGGTCACGATCTTTTTAATGATTTTCGATTGAATCTTCTCTTCCGAAAAAATAGGGATCGTATTGCCGTAGCTTTTGCTCATCTTTTGCCCGTCGATTCCGGGAACCGTCGCGACGTTCTCATCGACGCGAAACTCCGGAATCGTGAAAATCTCGCCGTATTGATTGTTAAATTTGATCGCAATATCGCGGGCGATCTCGACGTGCTGAATCTGATCTTTTCCGACCGGAATCACCTCGGAACCAAACAGCAAAATATCGGCCGCCATCAAAACCGGATAGGAGAAAAGACTATGATTAGAGGCAATCCCTTTTGCCACTTTGTCTTTGTAACTGTGGGCCCTCTCCAACAGCCCCATCGGAGTAAAACCGGAGAGGACCCAGTAGAGTTCCAGCACCTCTTTCACATCCGACTGCACCCAGAAAGCACTTTTCTCCGGATCCATCCCCAGCGCCAGAAAATCGGTCGCGGCTTGCATCGTAAGACGGCTTAAACGCTCCCCGTCGCTGAGGCTACTCATTGCATGATAATTTGCGATGAAGGCAAATACCTCATGCTCATCCTGCGACTCGATCATCGCCTTAATCGAACCGAAATAGTTCCCAATATGTAAATCGCCTGAAGGTTGAATACCGGTTAAAACTCTCACCATTACTCCTTGAATAGAGACAATTTTCCCGCATAGTGTCTTAAGCTTCGTATTAAGAAAAGATATGCTATATTTTTCATTGAAAACGTCACTACAAATTGTTGTACGTTGCAGTTTATCGCGGATGGGTCTTCTAAAACGGAAGAGGAGTCAACGTCAGTGTAGCTGATCGGAGTTTTGCTTCATCAGTGTATCAATCAAAAAATCAAGGATTTATTATGAATGTTCAAATTCGCTCGAAAGAGATTAAACTTACCCAGCATCTCAATGATCACATTGGAGCGGCTATCGAAAATTTTAAGCGTTACCATCTCGACATTACTACTGTAAACGTTATGATTACCAAAGAAAAAAATAAAGTCGGTGTCGAATTTGATATGCATATCGCCCATGCACAGCCGGTTGTTATCTCGGATTCCGACGAAGATGTTGATACGGCTATCGACATGGCAATCGAACGTGCCAATAAAGCACTTCGCCGATTACACGATAAAATGAAAGACCATCAGGCAACTTCGTTGCGTGAAATAGAGGTTGTCGAAGCAGAATAACCCCAACATACATATCTCGAAGAAGGGGTTGGTTACCCCTTCAACTGCAAGGGATGTCGGTTTCCAAACAATTTAAATTTTACAGAGATATGAAACGAGGGTTTTATGCAAAAAATTAATATCGTTTGCCCCCATTGCGGCGGTGTCAATGCCATTCCCGTCAAAGAGAGTTACACCAAAGCTGCATGCGGACACTGCAAAGGATCGCTTCTCGATACAAAACCTCTCAATGTCACCCAAGAGAAGCTTGATCGATTGCTTCTGAACGATGAGCGATTGATCATCGCCGATTTTTGGGCCCCGTGGTGCGGCCCTTGCCGTTCGATGGCACCCGCATTCGAAGAGGCGGCACGTTTATTTCCCCTCAAAGCCCAATTTATCAAAATCAATACCGAAGAGGAGCAGAACCTTGGGGGGCGCTTCGGTATCCGATCGATACCGACCGTTATCGCGTTTAAAAACAATCGCATCGTTGATCAATTCAGCGGTGCTCTTCCTGCCTCTCAAATTATCGCTTGGGTCAAAAAACATCTGTAAGTGTTAACTTTTTTTAGGTACCCTTGCGTCTACTTTTATTAACAGGACGTAACACATGTACAACTGGATCCTTTGGTTTCATATTATCTCAATGGTGTCGTGGTTCGCGGTACTCTTTTATCTCCCTCGTCTTTTTGTTTACCATGTCGAAAACGGTACCAATCAGGGATTCATCGACGTCGTTGAAGTGATGGAGATGAAGATTTACAAATACATCGGCATCCCTTCTTTTTGGGCGACACTGATTTCAGGGACAGCACTCATCATGCTCTCTACGCAACACTATGGGGTAAATGTATTTGGAATGGGGGGCTGGATGCACGCCAAAATGACCCTCGTCGCCATTTTGATCGCCTACTTTTTCTCACTCGGACACTACCGTCTCAAGCTCAAAGAAAACACAGCCTATAAAAGCGGAAAGTTTTTTCGCATCTACAATGAAGTACCGACCCTTTTGTTGATCGGTATCGTTGCATTGGTCATCGTTAAACCATTTTAATTCTTTGATCTGATGTTACACACTTTTCGCTCATAGCCCGTAAAGTGGCAGGGACAATTTGTCCCCTGCACCCCCCTGAAGCTACCCGTATCTTTCGGATACGGGAGATTACTAACCTTTTCGCACTTGTTGAGACAAGGTGCGTAAGGTCAGCTTTGATATTCCCCCGCTCATAAAAGGGGGGAGGTCACCCGCAATGACCCCTCTCTCATTACCACGATGCTTTTTTCTTATGCGGCTGCGGTTTTCGATTGCCGTTTTTGCTTTTCGCTTTAAACAGAATCGGCGTCCCTTCAAAATCGAACTGCGCGCGGAGCTGATTGGTCAAATAGCGACGATAGCTGAAATGGAGCCCCTGCGGTTTGTTCATGATCAACGCAATGCGCGGCGGACGGATATCGTACTGCGTCGCAAAATAGAGACGGATATTCTGGCCGTTGATACTCGGCAGGATATGCTTGCGCATTGCCGCCTGAATCACTTCATTCAGTTTGCCCGTAGAGATACGCTGCGAGTAGTTTTCGTTGATTTTGAGAAGCATATCGAAAATCTTGTGGACACGCTGTTTACTCTGTGCCGAAATCGTGATGATCGGGGCATAGCTTAAAAATTTAAAGCGGTCACGCACCTCTTCGATAATCTTGTCGTAATCTTCTTTCGGGGCCATATCCCATTTATTCAGAACGATCAGACACGCAAGGCGGTTTTTATCGACGAATCCTGCGATTTTCTCATCCAAGTCCATAAAAGGCTGTGACGCATCCAAAACAAGTAACGCGATATCGGCCGTCTCCAACATCTCTTCGGTACGCATTAAGGCATATTTTTCAATCCCCAGGATTTTCCCCCGCTTACGGATCCCCGCCGTGTCGATAAACGTAATTTTCTTCCCTTCATATTCGACCTCTTCGTCGATCGGATCGATCGTCGTCCCCGCAACCGAACTGACAACCGAACGATCTTCACCGAGCAAAGCATTGAGCAATGAGCTTTTACCGACGTTGACACGTCCGATAATCGCCACTTTCATTTGGTTGATATCGCCGGCTTCGTACTCTTTGACAATCCCGCGATATGCTTCTTCGAGTGCTTCTATCGATTCGTCATCGATCTCTTCGTCCGAATCATCTTCTGAATCGTCATCATCAAACTCTTCATCGTCGGAAGAAGCTCTCAAAGCGGCATCAAAACCGTCCATCTCATCTTCTTCCGCGATTTCATTCTCAGGAGTAACGATGGAAGACTCCGGCAGCTCCGAAGCTATCCAGTTTAAAAGCGGTAAAACCGATCGGTTATGGGCAACCGAAATTCCGAAAATTCGGTCGGTTCCAAACTCGTAATATTCCCATAGCTTCTCTTGCATTTTGTCATTATCAATCTTATTAACGACCAAAGCGATCGCTTTCCCCATCGATTCGAGTTCGTAAAAGAGTTTTTTATCGTCATCTTCCGGGAGACTTTTACCATCCACCATAAACAAGATGATATCGGCTTCATGCGCCGCTTTCAGTGACTTTTCTTTAATTCGGTCGAACAACTCGCACCCTTCGTCGAGTCCGCCGGTATCGAGGATTTCGACTTGCTTATCAACTACTACGGCAATCCGTTTTTTAACATCCCGTGTCGTTCCTGCCTGCTCAGAGGTAATTGCATCGCGCTGCTTTAAAAGGCGATTGAACAATGAACTCTTGCCAACATTCGGACGGCCGATTATGGCTAATTTTTTCATTAATATTCCTGTTTTTTTCATCCCATCAAGACGCAATCTTGATTGGCTACGTTAACATAAGGGACCTTTTCAACGAATTGCCCTATACGCGTGAGCGCTTATTATACGATAATGAATTTTTTTTATTATAGCGTAGATGCCCTTATGATATGATTGCATTTATGATACTTTATACGTACAACCATTTTAAAACCGATATTCTGACACTGGGACATCAATGTGAACCCTTCGAACCGGATACGGTTGTAGCGATTGCACGCGGGGGGATGACATTAGCGCACGCTTTAAGTATGTACATGAATATACGCAATCTTCAAAGTATTCGGATAGAAAGCTATGACGAGGATCGTCAACGCGACACCGTTACTATTTTCGGGGAGTGCGATTTCAGCCGTTCTCGGCGAGTCTTGATTGTCGATGATATTGTCGACAGCGGCAAAACATTGCAGGCATTGTTGCCTATATTATCACAGAACTATCCGGACATCCTTTTCAAAAGTGCCGCTTTGTTCACAAAAACGACCGCCTTGATCCAACCCGACTATTCCTTGCATGAAGCAACCGACTGGATCGATTTTTTCTGGGAACGGGATTTTTTAAAATCCAATTTGCTATAATCACACCCTTTCACCCTCTGATCATTGGAAGATAGGGCTTCGACCAAGAGGTTTATTTCAACGCTAAACCGTGCGAGAGCACGTTAGCCTACTTACAAAATAAAAAGGATTTTTATGCCTAAAGAGTATATTTTCACCTCCGAATCGGTCACCGAAGGGCATCCCGATAAAATGGCCGATCAAATCAGCGACGCCATTTTGGACTACATCATAGAAGATGACCCGAAAGCACGTGTTGCATGTGAAACGCTTGTATCCAACGGATTTTGTGTCATTGCCGGTGAACTGAAGACGACTGCCTATGCTCCGATGCAGGAGATTGCCCGTCAGGTAGTTCGCGAAATTGGCTATACCGATGCTACCTACGGATTTGATTATCGCTCCTGTGCCGTCCTTAACGGTATCGGAGAACAATCTCCCGATATTAACCAGGGGGTTGATCAAGAAGACGGCGAAATCGGTGCGGGAGACCAAGGATTGATGTTTGGGTATGCCTGCCGCGAAACCGATGTTCTTATGCCTCTTCCGATCCATCTGGCTCACCGGATTACCGAACGCCTTGCTCAAGTACGTAAAGAGGGGATTATCCCCTATCTGCGTCCGGACGGTAAAGCACAGGTTAGTGTTCGCTACGTAGATGACAAACCGGTTTCCGTAGAGACCGTTGTCGTCTCCACACAGCATGCTCCCGATATCTCTCAGGAGAAACTCCATGCGGATGTTATCTCTGAAGTTATCCGACACGTTATTCCAGCTGAACTGATGAGCCCGAATATCGTCTATCACATCAATCCTACCGGCAAATTTGTCATCGGCGGCCCGCAAGGCGATGCTGGATTGACCGGGCGTAAAATCATTGTAGACACCTACGGCGGAAGCTGTCCTCACGGCGGAGGGGCATTCAGCGGAAAAGACCCGACCAAAGTAGATCGGTCGGCCGCCTATGCAGCGCGTTACGTTGCCAAAAATCTGGTTGCGGCAGGAGCCTGCGAGCGTGCAACCATTCAAGTGGCTTACGCGATCGGTGTCGTTAAGCCAATTTCGATTATGGTCAACACCCACGGTACCGCCGTCGTTGATGAAGAAAAAATTGAGAGCTGTGTCAAAGAGCTGTTCAATCTTACCCCAAAAGGGATTATCGAATCGCTTGACCTGCTGCGCCCTATTTATCGTCAAACAGCGGCATACGGCCATTTCGGACGCGAGCTGCCCGATTTTACCTGGGAAAAGACCGATAAAGTCGATGCGATTCGGGCCTATTTAGGTCTTTAACCCCGTTTTTTTTCCGCTTGTGTAACACTCCGACTCTATATTGCAAATTGCCTGCCTATTTTTTAGGTGGGTTTAAAATTCTTCTGTTATAGTTTCCCATATTTATTTATTTAAGGAGAACCCTATGGCAGTAGTCATTAATGATACCTGTATTAACTGCGGCGCTTGTATCGACGAGTGTCCGGTAGAAGCGATCGTAGACGAGGACGATAACCCAACGGGTGAAGAGATTTATTACGTATACGCTGATAAATGTGTCGAATGTGTAGGTCATCATGATGAGCCTGCATGTGCGACTGCCTGTCCTACTGAGGGTTGTATCACATGGGATGAGATCGGCGCAAGCCCGTCTCACCGTGAAGATATCTCTGCTGAGATGCGTGCGAACAAAGCAAACATCGTCGACTAATCCCCATTGCCCCTTTTGGGGCAAACACTTCTACTTCTCAATTTTTCAGTATCTTTAATATTATCTAAATTATTAAACCGCTATAATCGCACTCTATTTTTTACACATAAAACAGGAGTATTGATGGAACAAACGTTGTCAATCATCAAACCCGACGCCGTCGCAAAAGGTGTCATCGGCAAAATTTTAGATCGTTTCGAAAGTAACGGTCTTAAAATCGCAGCTATGAAAAAAGTTCAACTAAGTAGACAGGATGCAGAAGCATTTTATGCGGTACATGCCGCACGTCCATTTTTTAATGACTTAGTTGACTTTATGGTCAGTGGTCCGGTAGTCATCACCGTTCTTGAGGGTGAAAATGCCGTTCTTAAAAACCGTGATCTTATGGGTGCAACAAACCCTAAAGAAGCGGCTGCCGGTACAATTCGTGCCGATTTTGCAGAGAACATCGATGCGAATGCGGTACATGGGAGCGATTCATTGGAAAATGCTGCAAACGAAATCGCATTTTTCTTTTCAGGCCGTGAGATCTCGTAAGTGACACGGATACCGTTTAAGCATGTGAACGACAATCCTCTTGATTTTGAGGTGAAACGGGAGAATGCTGTGTTTTCAGGAAATTTAGCCCTGAAAAAGCGTAATCTGGTTCAATTAAACGGTACAATAACAGGGAGTATTTCCATTCCTTGTGATCTATGTGCCGAGATAGTGGAAAAAGAGCTGAATGAAGAGGTCCATTTTTATCTATCCGATGGGATCGTACACGGAAATAGTGATGAATTGGATCTTGTCGAAGTTGAGAACTCTTCCATCGATATGGATGAACTTTTCGCTTCAGAGCTTGAGCTGATCAAAAGTGACTACTTTTGTTGCTCAAGCTGTGAAGGCTCCTCTTTAGAACGCGAGTTTTAAAGAGAAACCGGTAGTCATCAGGATAGCGGAAATTGCATTTTCCGTCTCTCATCCTAATTGCGTAGCGTACATAAGTGCATTCGGTTTCCTTCGATAGAAAACCGAATGTTAAGCAAGCAGGGGGAATCTCCCTGCATTTAAAATTAAATAGAAAGGGATAAAATACTATGGCAGTACCTAAAAGAAGAGTGAGTCATACTCGTTCGGCAAAACGTAGAACTCACTATAAAGTTACACTCGCTCGCCCCGTAAAAGATAAAGACGGGACATATAAATTGTCGCACTATGTCAATCCGACGACCGGTGAGTACAAATAATCGATGATCAAGATTGCTATTGATGCAATGGGCGGGGACTTCGGTCCCGAACCGATTGTTAAAGGGACCCTTGAAGCACTCAAGGAAAAAAGATTCGAAGCAATTCTTGTAGGTAAAAAAGATGAAATTTTATCTTTGTTACCCAAGGGTTATAAAGATAAAATTATTATCGTCGAAGCGGACGATGTGATCGATATGAGTGATGCGGCCACGGATGCGCTCAAACGAAAAGAGAGCTCAATTTACAAAGCGATCGAATTGGTCCGCGACGGACACGCAGACGGTGTTGTCAGTGCAGGACACAGTGGTGCGACGATGAGTTTGGCTACGCTGCGTCTTGGACGTTTAAAACACGTTTTACGCCCTGCTCTTGCCACCCTTATGCCCACAAAAAGCGGACAACGAAGTATACTGATGGATGCCGGAGCCAATGTCGATTGTAAAGCGGAACATCTGTTCCAGTTTGGTATCATGGGGTATTACTATGCCAAAGATATGCTCAAAATTGCAAATCCTCGTGTCGGGCTTCTGGCAAACGGTGAAGAAGATTCCAAAGGGAATGAAGTAACCAAAGAAGCTTTCACACTGCTTCACGGGACTCAGGGATTTATCGGAAATGTTGAAGGGAATAATATTTTTGATGCCTCCTGTGATGTCATCGTATGTGACGGTTTTATCGGAAATTTAGTCCTAAAAGCTTCCGAAGGGGTCGCTTCTACGATCAGTTTTTTCATTAAACAATACATCCGCAAATCTCCGGTAGCCATTACCGGTGCACTTCTTATGCGTAAAGTTTTTCATCTTTTGAAAAAAGAGATCGACTATGCCGAAATCGGCGGTGCACCTCTGATCGGTATCAAAGGATGCGCCATTGTCAGCCATGGCAAAAGCAATCCGAAAGCGATCAAAAATGCTATTTTTCAAGCGATTCACTATGTTAATACCGGCGTAAACGGCCATATCGAAAATCGTCTTGAAGAGCTTAAAAGTTAAACCGGTATATCAAAAGGATAACCAATGTATGCAGCGTTCCGTTCTATCGGGGCTTATGTCCCGACCAAAATTCTCAGTAATGCCGATCTTGAAGTCATGGTTGATACCACAGACGAATGGATCACCAAGCGTACCGGGATAAAAGAGCGCCATATCGCCGATGAAAATGAAACTACAAGCGATATGGGTGCCAAAGCAGCGGAACTCGCCATTGAACGCTCCGGATTGGATAAAAATCAGATTGATATGCTTATCTGTGCTACGATCTCCCCCGACTATTTCTGCATGCCCTCAACGGCTACTATTTTGGCCACAAAACTCGGTTTGAACAAAGTAACCGCTTTTGATATCTCTGCCGCGTGTACCGGGTTTGTTTATGCCCTTAGTATTGCAAAAGCCTTTATCGAATCGGGGATGAAAAAAAATATTCTGATTGTCGGGGCTGAAAAACTAAGTGCCATTACCGATTATTCCGACCGAGGCACCTGTATCCTCTTTGGAGACGGTGCAGGTGCGGCACTCATCAGTGCGACCGAAAACAAAGCGGAAGCAATCATTGATATTCATACCGGATCGGACGGCGCTTATGCTGATTTGCTCATGACCCCCAATGGAGGAAGCGGCTCTGTCCACGATGAGCTGGACCGTGAAAAAGCGGGTTGCTTCATGAAGATGAAGGGAAATGAAACATTTAAAGTGGCCGTACGGACATTGACCAATGACGTTATCGAAATTTTAGAGCAAAATTCCATCTCCTCTTCGGCCATCAAACATTTTGTACCCCATCAAGCCAATTATCGTATCATCAAAGCGGTCGGTGACGCACTGAATCTTGCCGATGAACAGGTAGTTTTGACGGTAGCAAAATACGGAAATACCTCCGGCGCGTCTATCCCTATGGCGATTAATGACATTTATGAGTCCGGTCGCCTTCAAGAGGGAGATTTAATGCTTCTGGATGCCTTCGGAGGCGGTTTAACGTGGGGAAGTGCCCTCGTTCCGTTTGCAGGAAAAACTCTCTAAAAATCGCTACAATATCGGATCTTTTAAAAGGTCTGATATGTTTTACTCCAATCCTCTTATTTACATTGACATCCACGACAGCGAAATCCCCTGGTTAAAACTATTCACCCATATCCCGTATAAAGAGTTTTCCGAATGTTCACGGGAAGAAAAGGAGATGCTCTGGGAATGTTTGGATCTCATCGAAAAAGAGATGCTCTCTTATTTTAAACCTGAAAAAATCAATATTGCATCATTTGGAAATATGGTGCCGAGAGTTCATTGGCATATTATGGCGAGATTCAAAGAAGACAGTTATTTCCCAGAACCGATGTGGGGAATGAAACAAAGAGAAGGATTGCTACCGGTAGCTCCATTGGAACTGTTTTTGCAGGAGTTAAAAGTAAAATTAGAAATCTGCCTCGAAAGAGGCAAACATTTCGAGGAAACATTGGGTTAACCAAGCACTTCCCTTGTGTCTCCCTTAGCGGCTAACGCAGCCAAAGGGATTTTGACATTCAAAAATAATGATTAGCTTCTTGGCTTAGAAGAACGGTTTCCGCCGCTGAAGCTGCGTGAACGCTCGCCGCTGCGATCGCTACCGCCGCCGGCATTACGATCGTTATTACCACGGTACCCACCGCTACGCTCACCGCCACTGGCATTACGATCGTTGTTGCCGCGATATCCGCCGCCGCTTCGATTTCGATTGAATCCGCCCCGATTTCCGCCCCGATCTTGGCGATTTTCAAGGTTATGAAGGATTTTTTCCAATCGCTCTGCCGCGATACCGATTTGATTCGGTCCGGCAACCGTATTACGCTCCATCAAAACCGAGATCAATTTATAGGCAATTTGCTCTTGATCGTATTCTTGTTTTAAGATATCGAGAACTTTGTGCGCTTCATCATAAACATGCTGTTTTTCGATTTCGGCACACAAACGGCTTACCTGAGCCTCTTTAACATCAAGTTTACTCGGGATATAGGCGTGCTCCATCGTGGTCCCCACTTTAGAACGGATACGCTGAAGTTCTTTAAACTCAAGCGGCGTTACGAGAGTAATTGCGACCCCTTTTTTACCTGCACGACCGGTACGTCCGATACGGTGGACATAACTCTCCGCATCAAACGGAATATGGTAATTGAATACGTGGGTAACATTATCGATATGAAGGCCGCGCGCTGCCACGTCGGTTGCGATCAATACGTCAATCCCTTCGGTTTTGAATCCTTTGATGACACTTTCACGCTGACGCTGCTCCATGTCGCCGTGCAATCCTTTAGCCGAATAACCGACTGCCGACAAAACGTTTGATAAACGGTCAACCTCTTTTTTCGTACGGCAAAAAACAACGGTTTTTTGTGCATCTTCAGCATCCATCAAACGGATAATCGCATCATCACGCTCGGATTCTTCGATAACGTAATACTGTTGAGTAATATCGGTATTGGTGGTCTCCGATTTTGTAATGGATGCAAAAAATGGATTGACCAAAATACGTTCAGCAAGATGCTTGATCGGAGGAGGCATCGTGGCTGAGAACAATAATGTCTGACGTTCTGTCGGAAGATAGCTGAAAATTTCATTGATATCGTCCAAAAAGCCCATATCAAGCATCTCATCCGCTTCGTCCAAAATAACGGTTGAAGGGGTAAAACCTTTAAGCATGTTACGGCTAAGCATATCAAGCAAACGGCCCGGAGTGGCAATAATCACTTGAGCGCCGCGCTCAATCAAATCCATCTGGCGGTTGTATGAACTTCCGCCGTAAATGGTTACGGTACGAACACCCAAGTGCTTGCCGTATTTGAAGATTTCATCGCTCACCTGATTTGCAAGCTCACGCGTCGGAGTGATAATGAGAGTTTCAATCCCCCCTTTTAAATGCATTTTATTCAATGCAGGCAAACCGAATGCAGCCGTTTTGCCGGTACCCGTGTGGGCTTGTCCGACAACGTCGCGCCCTTCCATGATAACGGGGATAACCATGGATTGAATCGGGCTTGGGCTCTTAAATCCAGCATAACTAATGCTCTGCATAATTTCGCTACGAAGACCGAATGCTTCAAACGTCGGAAGATTTTCCAAACCTGCTTCTGTGCCCATTTCTGTGCTATTTTTTGTGTTACTCATAATTCTACCTTTTTAAATACGCCACGCCGGCAAAAAAAAGGAACCCGTTTTTCGCATTGGCGAAAATATTTCCTCTAAAAGCCCATGTTGCTACGCTGTGCGGCTATGACGTTAAATTTTGCCCTGCTAAAGGGCCATAAATTTTCAGAGATTTGAATCAATCTCTACCATGGAGGGCACTTTCTTCTGTAGCAGCAGACACGTCACAAAAGCCCTCTGCTCGTTACGAGTCAAGCTTTAGTGCCATAGCGGCCGGCGTAGTCTCAGGAGTCATCCCCCTGAAGCGTAAAACAAAATGTATGTACCCAAAAATTTGGCGAATTATACCCACTTTGACCATAATATCTCCTGATAAAGACATTTTAATAAAAGTTAAAGTTAACCTTTCGTTTCAATTCGCATCTATTTTGTTTAAATTTTTTAATCTTTCCCGATTATACTTCCGAAAAATTTACCTTTGGAGTAACCTTGATGTTTAATGTGACAATAGAAAAAGAGTGTGGATGTTTCAAACGAAGCGGGATGAAAACTATCAAATCATTTGAGAACCGTGATGACGCAATGGTGGAAGCTCAAGAGTGGGCAGAGGAGATGAATGAAACGTTTTGTAAAAAACACAGCTTTCATGTAGTCGAAGAGGGAAATGATTTGATCATAAAAGTGGGAATGAACTAATCGCTGAGGGGAATACCCCTACAGCTTTAGATGCATTTTTTCAATCGTCATTTTTTTCGACCACATCGGATCTTTTAGCTCCAGCATCTCCCGCACCTCATCATTGACCAATCGGTACGAAATATGAATCGATACCTCATCGGCACCCTCAACAAGCGGAAGCGAAAAGATTTTCGACCCTTGCGCCGGGATAACGTTGTGTTCTATCGTCTTTTTTGAAAGATGGGGTACCGTCGGCTTATCCCGCTTGGTTACATAACGGGAAGTGAGTGAAAGGGTCTCTTTTTTAATCACTTTCCCTTCCAATGCATAATACGCTTCAATGAGAATCTCACGCGAACCGAATCCGCTCGGAAGAGCATGGGGCTGAGGGTTGCGCAAAACAACTTCAATCTCGCGCGATTTTTTCGTTACCTCAACCTTTAATGCCCCTTGCCACATCCGCTCGCTATGCGCACCGCTAAAATCGTGTTCGCGTATGAGACGTTTGCGCTGCTGCCCGTTCCGATCTCTCAAGGTAGCGGCAACCCCCTCGATTCGCGGTCCCATATGGCAATCCACACACTGTTTCCCATCATTGATAAACTCCGACTGCATGTTAATAAAACGGTTCCCCTCTTCTGAGGTATCGTTGGCATGACAGACAAAACAGAGCTGATTGGGGTTGCTATTCATAAAATCACGCGGTTCTACTTTATGGTAGGGGGATTTGGCATCACTGTAGGGGCCGCTCATCGTCCCCGAGGGCATCCAGCTTACCCGATGGATCCCCCGTTTGCTTTCAGGGAGCTCATCATGGATCTGATCGATATTGTGACACACGACACAGTTGATCCCTTCGGCAATCGTATTACTGCCGAGGGCTTTCGTCGCTGCCGTATCTTTATCAAGGTTCAAAGCCGCTATGGCCTCATAATCGGCATTGGTTGACGTGACCGAAATACGCGGATTATGACAGGCGGCACACTCTATTTTGATGGCATTAAGGGACTTGCGGCTTTTTCTGGCTAAATAATCGATGGTTTTTCGGAAATATTCGTCATTATCGTAATGAGATTTGGCGTGCCATGAACCTTCCCACTGTTTGACCAGATGGTTATGACACGGTTTGCATTTCCCCGAATCTTTGTACCGATCCCCTACGGCTACCACTTCAGCACTGTGTCCGATAACAACGAGTAATCCCAATCCTATTAACCAACGCATCTTTCCCCCCTATCGGTGTTTATCGAGCCAAACCATCAACCCTTTTTGGGCATGCAAGCGGTTCTCCGCTTCCTCAAAAATGAGACTTTGTCCCCCTTCCAGTACCGTTTCACTCACTTCCACATCCCGATATGCGGGGAGACAATGGAGAAATATGGCTTCGCTGTCGGCACGTTTCATCAATGCCTCATCCACAATATACCCTTTAAAATCAAGGATACGCTGCGCTTTTTCCTCTTCCTGCCCCATCGATATCCACGTATCGGTCGTAACAACCGTAGCCCCCTGCACTGCCTCTTTCGGGTCATTCGTGATCGTGATTTTTGCGCCGCTGATACGTGCAAATTCCATAGCATCCGCCACAATAGCCGGATCGCACTCATACCCTACCGGGGTGGCAATGCGCAGCTCAAAACCCAGTTTAGAGGCCAACATAAGCCACGAATGGGTCATATTGTTCCCATCCCCGATATAAGCAACGACAGCATTTTGATCTTTCCCGTGTTCCATCATCGTCATGTAATCGGTCAGAAGCTGTACCGGATGATAACTATCGGTCAAACCGTTAATAACAGGAACCTTTGAATGGGCAGCAAACTCTTCAAGCATCGATTGCGCGTACGTCCGAATCATAACCATATCGCACATAGACGAGATAACACGGGCCGTATCTTTGACCGGCTCACCGCGCCCCAAATGGATATCACGGTTAGAAAGAAAGAGTGCATGACCGCCAAGCTGATACATTCCGGCCTCAAAACTGACACGGGTTCGTGTTGAGCTTTTTTCAAAAATCATCGCCAAGGTCTGCCCCATCAGATACGGATGGGGTATTTTGCTTTTTTGTTCTTTTTTGATGGCTAGTCCCAATTCGAGAATCTCCAGAATCTCCTCTTTGGCGTAGTCTTTCAAGGTTAAAAAATGTCTCACGTGTTTCCCTACATCTATTTTGAACGCCAAAAGCAAAACTTTTAGCTGCGTTTCGAACATAAAATATGAAGTTTTTTTGATTTTACCGGCAAAAACTTCATTTTTACCGGGTTTACCCCGATAAGTTGGTTAAATCATAGCATAAAAAAATTACATTAGTTTAAAACTGCCCTTACACACTTTATCTTAACCAGTGCTTCAAGGGCAGTTAATCTCCCGTATCCGAAAGATACGGGTAGCTTTAGGGGGTTGCAGGGACATCTGTCCCTGCCACTTTCTGGGCTTCGCCCAAAAAGTGCGTAACATCAGTTTAAAAGTAATGCTGCTTCTTTAGCATGGTAACTGATAATAATATCGGCACCTGCCCGCTTGAATCCAATCATCGTCTCCATCATCACACGGTTATAATCGATCAGTCCCGCATTCCCGGCATATTTAAGCATTGCGTATTCTCCGCTGACGTTGTACACGGCAAGCGGTAATTGCGAAGCCTCCCGGATATCCCGGATAATGTCCAGATAGGCCAATGCCGGCTTGACCATCAGAATATCCGCCCCCTGTGCTTCATCGGCAAGACTTTCCCGAATCGCTTCACGACGGTTTGCCGGGTCCATCTGATACGTCGAACGGTCTCCGAAACTCGGAACCGATTCGGCCACATCCCGGAACGGTCCGTAATAACCGCTTGCAAATTTGGTGGAATAGCTCATAATGGGAAGATTCACGTATCCGCCGCCGTCAAGCGCATCGCGCAGTGTCGTAATAATTCCGTCCATCATTCCCGACGGAGCGATCATATCGGCACCCGCACGGGCATGAACCAATGCCTGCTGTCCTGAAATATCAAGGGTTAAGTCGTTATCCACCGTCTCATGAACGTGATCCAAAATACCGCAATGACCGTGGTCGGTATACTCGCAAAAACACAAATCGGTCACGACAAACATTTTCGGATAGGCCCGTTTAATGGCCCGAATCGCGGTGGCGATAATTCCGTGATCGCATAAAGCATCAGACCCGATCGAATCTTTCACCTCCGGGATACCAAAGAGGATAATGGAGTAAATTCCAAGCGACTGCAACAGTTCACACTCTTTTAATATTTCATCCAGACTCATCTGATACACACCCGGCATCGAAGAGACTTCCGTTTTGATCCCCTCTCCCGGTCTCACGAACAACGGATAAATAAAATCATTCACACTTACATGCGTTTCACGAACCAGTGAACGCAGATGAGGATTGAGTCGAGTGCGGCGAAAACGCTCCATAATATAGCTCCAATTATAATTTAAATGTTAACATAGCCAATCGGGACGTGTTCCGATGGCCTCTTATTCAAAATCAGACAAAGATTGTATCAAGGGTTGCTTTAATAAACCATCTTTTTAGAAACAACCATTATAATGGCACCAATGAAAACGACAACACCCACTTTTGAAAAATCTGCCATTGCCAATCTCCCGAGTAAATACGGTCATTTTAAAATCCGTGTCTACAAAGAGGGGATTCAAGAGCACCTCGCAATTTTTACCGAAAATTTTGACCGCCAGGAGGCTCCGTTGGTACGGATCCACTCCGAGTGCCTTACCGGCGATACACTGGGGAGCATCAAATGCGATTGCAATAATCAGCTCCACAAAGCCCTTAAACTGATTGCCGAGCAGGGGGGATTGGTCATTTATCATCGTCAGGAGGGGCGTAATATCGGCTTGCTCAATAAAATCAATGCCTACGCACTCCAAGACCAAGGGCGCAACACGATCGAGGCCAATATTGAACTCGGATTTGCCCCTGATCAGCGCACCTACGATATCGTTCGGGAAATATTTAAAGATTTCGGACTCAAAAAAATACGCCTTTTGACCAATAATCCGGCCAAAGTATCGATTGTAGAAGAGTTGAACGTCGAAATTACCGAGCGCATTCCGGTCATTATCGATCCGAATCCCTACAATGAAGGGTATCTCCGGGTTAAAAAAGAACAAATGGGGCATATTATATGAGCCGTTTACGCCGTCTCCTCCTTGAAGCAAACGTATCGGTCGACGAACGTTTTTTTGAATACGTTGAACAGTATAAAGTTTTATTGGCCAAATGGAACAAAATCCATAATCTCACCGGAGCAAAATCAACCGATCAAATTGATGATTTTATTGCCGATGCCATCACCCCGATCACCTTTCTCCCTCCGATTAAAACGGCGATGGACATCGGTACGGGTGCCGGATTTCCCGGGATGATTCTGGCCATGGGGATGCCGCAAACCCATTTCACTCTAGTTGAGCCGCTTGCCAAACGGGCCAGCTTCCTGCAGTTTGTCAAAGCCGATTTGGGGTTAAGCAATGTAGATGTCAAAGCGGTACGGGTCGAACAACTGGAACCAAAACCCTACGATTTCATTACGTCCCGCGCCGTCACCGATACGCAGATGCTCTTAAAACTTTCCAAACCGTTTCGCGGCGAACATACCCTTTTACTCTTTTACAAAGGGGAAAAAGTGTATGACGAAGTGGACGAAACCTTGAATTACAAAATTTTTCAAACCCAAAACCGTCACTATCTCCTCATTGAGCCCTCATCATGTTAAAACTATTGCTGTTTATAGGGGTTGTAAGCGCCGTCTATTTCTTTTTTTTCAAAAAAAAATCTCTTCCCCCTTCCAATGACACCTCTCAGGAAGAGGCAATGATCCCCTGTGCCCAATGCGGGACGTACGTTCAAGTCAAAGAAACGTTGATGCGGGACGGAAAATATTACTGCTCACGCGAATGTATGGAGGTTTAAATGCTATTGTTCGGTCACCCCTATCTCCCATCAGAGACGTTTTACCATATCGAGTCACTCGAAGCGATTCGACGCACTCCGCCCAATTCGGTCCTCACCCTTTTCTTTAGTTCTGAAAATTTAGATCTGATAGAGCATCTCCGTCAGCACGGTGTCCGTTTTGCCCTGCATGTCAATTCGATTACCGATGCGGTCATCGGGGAAAATCTGCGTGCAAGCTATCTCATTATCAATCCTAAATACGGGAATGAAATTCAAAAAGTGGCGGATCATTATCTTTTTGACGCAAAAATACTGGGGTATGTAAAAGAGATGGATGATCTGGAATCATTAATTGATATGCGGCTTGACGGTGCTATTTTTACCAATGCTATTATCAAAATAACCTCATAAAACTTTTTACTTTATCCACTCTCGCTTTAAATCTTTATCGAGGCATGCCAAAATTTCGTACCCGATCGTCCCGACGGCACGGGCATAATGGTTGGCGTTATCAAAAATCAGCAATTCGTCGGCATCGCTTGTGAACACGCTATTATCCATCGATATACGCCCCCGCAATGCGATCCCCTCGGGAGTCACATAACGGTTCGATGCCAAGCGGTCCAGTCCATTTGAATAGCCCAGATCATACGTCGAGATTACCTCATCTTCCATCGCTTCATAAATCCCGTTATACCCGACTCGCTCCCCTTTTTTCAGGATTCTGGTGGCGATTTTATCTCCCCAGAGTGATAAAACGGGTTTTAACCCAGGCTGCGGCAATGTCGCTTCCATCTCCAAACATCCGTACAAAGCGATACCGACACGTACCAAATCATCGCTACAGTCTGAGCGAAACGTACCGGCGGAATTCGATGCGTGAAAACGGAGAGTCCAGCCGTACTTTTTAGAAAATTCTAATGCCTGCACTTTTAACGTATCAAAGGCTCTACGCTGCCAATACCATTCACTGCTTAAGGTGTCGGCACTGCGGTAATGGGTAAATACCCCGCTGCAGATCAGCCCTTGTGCAGCTATCTGTGCAAAAGCTGGTGCAAGCATCGATGGATCGATTCCGTTTCGATGCATCCCCGTATCGATTTTAAGCTCCACCCGTGTGCCGTGGGGAAATTTTCGAATCGATTCAAGCGAGTTAATCGCATAGGTAAATTTCTCATCTGTTTGCGTAGGGGTATCAGCCAAAATCAGTATCTGATCAAAAAAATCGGCAATCTCTACCGCTTCATGTTCCAACCGAACTACGGCATTTTTCACACCGTATTCTTTTACAGCCTGAGCGATTATTTCGGCTCCATGCCCGTACGCATTATCTTTTAATACAACGGCAATTTTATCTTTTCCACCGATTTGGTGTGCGATAATGTCAAGATTATGAATGAGTGCCTGACGGCTAAGTTTAATTGTTCCCATAAAGATATTATATTGCAAGGTTAATTAATGCGCTATTTCCCCGCCGAATTCGAACCCCAAAGTTTTGTTCAACTTATTTTCCCTCATCCTCAGAGCGACTGGGCTCCTTATCTCGAAGAGGCTCGTCAATGTTTCGTCAATATCGCTTCTGCCGTTGCACGCTATCAGCCTTGCCTCATCATCTGTGATAATGTGGATACCGTCAAAAGCTATTTTTCTTCTCAGGACAATCTCCTCTTTGTTACGTATCAGACCGACGATACCTGGGCGCGTGATTGCAGCGTTCTAAGTGTCATCGACGAAGAAGAAGATGAAGCATTGCTCCTTGATTTTACGTTTACCGGATGGGGCGGAAAATTTGACGCATCACGAGATAACGGAATGAGCCGTTCACTCTGTGACGTATACGGTGCTCCGATGAAAACCGTCGATGTCATACTTGAAGGGGGAGGTATCGAAAGTAACGGCGCAGGATCGCTTCTGACAACGGCGGAGTGCCTCCTGAACCCAAACCGCAACGCCCATCTCTCCAAAGCCCAAACCGAAACAATGTTAAAAAAAGAGTTCGGAATAGAACAGATATTGTGGCTCCATCACGGCTATCTTGCAGGTGACGATACCGACAGCCATATCGATACCCTCGCCCGTTTTATCGATACCGATACCATCATGTACGTCAAATGCGATGATGAAAACGATGAGCACTACGATGCACTGAAAAAGATGGAAGAGGAGTTGCATTCCCTTCGCGACAGTGAGGGCGAACCGTTTAAGCTGATTTCCCTGCCGATGTGTCAGCCCCATTTTTATGATGATGAGCGTCTTCCGGCAACCTATGCCAATTTCCTGATCATCAACGATGCCGTATTGCTCCCCGTTTATAATGAACCGAATGATGAAAAAGCAATTGCAATCTGCGAAAAAGCGTTCCGGGGACGCGATATTATCCCCATCGACTGCTCCGTTCTAATCCGCCAGCACGGATCGCTCCATTGCGTCACGATGCAATTTCCCGAAGAAGTCTCTCTACGCCTTGACTAAGCGGGAAAACTTTTTCTAAGGCTGCGTCATAACAATTTCGTATGCAGTTTTTGCATCATCGGGTTCAAAATAAAATTTTCCAAGAAGCGGTTCAATCGTTTCAAAAGGGTGAATTCCCCTCAGTGTGAACAGTGTTCGGGCACATTTGAGTGCAGCACAGCTTTTGGGTTCAATCCCCTCCTCCGGCATGAGCGAATATTCCAGTGCATTAACAAATAGCGGATCAAAATTCCAATGTAAAAACAGCTGTGCGGCCAATCCGTCCCCCGATTTTCCAAGAAGAGCGGCTTCTTCAAGAAATAATCCATCCGGTCCGTTTTCAACGAACGTATGCGACCGGTTTTCCAACATCAATGCATACGAAGCAACCAGTCGCCCAATTTCGAGAATAAAAGTGAGTCCGCCCGCCGATTGAAGAATTGATCGGTGTTTTTTGCCAAGCCAAAGATCCGTAAATCGTTGCTGCTTCTCCATCACTTTGAACCACTCCGAGATTGAAATTCCATAGGGGGAAATATCCCTGAACGGATGTGCTCTCAAGGCTGCGGATAGAGCCATTCCACGAATTGTGGAAATACCGAAAAGTGCAATTGCCTGGGAGATCGACGTGATAGGATAACGAAAACCGTGGGACGGAACATTTGAAAACCGAAGAATGTCCGTATACAGCAACGGATCAGATTCAATAATACGGGTAAATGCTCGCAGATCGACCTCTTCTACACGACACAATTCATTAATTTGATGGATCGATTCCGGCAACGGCGGAAATGATTCGATCGTATAAAGCAAAGATTCTTTCATGCATTCCCTTTAAAGTTTGTGATAATATTTCGACTTTTTTGTGTCATACTTCTCCTATGGAAGGCCTTTATCGAGAATCAATCCCGTGCAAAACAAAAAAAAATAGTATTAGAAGCTATAATAATTAAAATGATTCTAACGTAAATATCTTTGAATGTATTCTTATAAAGCTATTATCATGATTATCTACCTTGACCTTTTCGACGCATATGTAACCTATCGTACCGTCCGATTGATGAGGACCAAAGAGTGAACATAAATCTCAAATCACGGTATAAAATTAAACTCGATGAGAATTGGTACGAGCTTAAAATTTTAACCATGGCAATGGAACATACATCCGACAGTATAATCGTTACTGACCGCCAAAATCGAATCATCAAAGCAAACCATGCATTTTTGCAGACCTTCGGCTATACGGAGGATGAAATACTGGGTAAGAATCCCCATATGCTCTCCTCTATCACCCAGGAAAGCCATCTTAATCTTGAGATATGGGAAACGCTACTACGCAAAAAACAGTGGAGCGGTGAAATATGGAATACGCGAAAAAACGGTGAGATTTTTTCGGCATGGGTCCGCATTAGCACGATTACAAACGAAAAACACAAAATTCAAAACTATCTTACCGTTTTTACCGATCTAAGCGCTTTGCGCACCAGTCAAAAAAAATCGCTAAAACTCGCTTTCTACGATCAATTGACCGGCTTGCCTAACCGGCAAAAAATCGTCTCCGACATGCAAAAAAGAAATCCGACTGCATGCATCATTTTTAACGTCGATGATTTTAAAGAGATCAATGATTTTTTCGGAATTGAAACCGGTGACATTGTCTTAAAGCAAATCGGGCAATGGTTTGAAAGAATGAACTTTTTCCCCTATCGAATCGGCGGAGATGAATTCGCCGTCTTGTTCCACAACAATATCACATGGAACGATTTACGCAACCGGATCATCGCTCTCATGTCGTTACTCGAAGAAAAAGTTTTTTTGGTCGATGAAGAGATGATCACGATACAAATGACAGTCGGTGCGGCTATCGGAAACAACAAATTACTGACACGAGCCGATATCGCCCTCAACCATGCAAAAAAAAGTAAAAAAACGATTGCCCTCTACGCAGAACACGAAAATGTGGAAGAAATATACTGCGCGAATATGAGGATGAGCGCCGCGATACGACAGGCATTGGCAAACCGGCAGATTGTTTGCCATTATCAACCTATCGTTAATTTCAAAACGGGGGCCATCGACAAATACGAGACACTCGTTCGCATGATCGATCATGAAGGAATGATAGTCCCCCCAGCCTTGTTTTTAACCATTGCGAAAAAAACGAAACTCTACCCCCACATCACGATCGAAGTGGTCAATCAAGCCTGCAACCTATTCGCATCACGAGATGAAGAGTTTTCAATCAACCTCTCTGACAGCGATATCCGTGATCAGCGTATCGTCAAAGAGATTATAAACACGATTCTCAAAACCGGCACGGGACCCCGGATCGTCTTTGAAATTCTCGAATCCGAAGGGATAGAGAACTACGAAGAGGTGGCGGAGTTTATCACTAAAGTCAAAACACTGGGAGCAAAAATCGCCATCGATGATTTTGGAACGGGATATTCGAATTTTGAAAATATTATCAAGCTCAACGTCGATTACATTAAAATTGACGGGTCACTGATACAGGGGATTGCTGAGAATCCAAGACACCGTATCGTCGTTGAGACCATTACCGATTTCGCCCATAAGATCCATGCCAAGACGATCGCTGAATTCGTCGGTTCACAAGAAACCTACACAATACTCAAAGAGATCGGTATCGATTTTTCACAAGGATATTTTACCGGCAAACCGGGCCCATTGAGCTAAACCATCGATTGTTGCAAATCTTCAACATGGTTTCTGGTAACTTTAGGGAGAGTAATATTAATAGACTTCTTGCATAACCTTGTAATGTAAGAAGTTTCTGCCTCGAAGAGGCAAGCTTTAGTGCCATAGCGGCCAGCGTGGTGCTTTGGGCTTTGCTCAAAGCACGTTTAAAATAGAGTTCTGCAAGAACTCTAATGAAATAGAATCGAAAAGCCGGAGTAGAGGAAATAGCCCGAAGCTGCCAGAAGAATAAGTGTCAAGATTATTTTTTTAATAGTTGGTTTCATAGTCCCTATTATAATCTCTTAACACTAATGTAACACTTTAAATCTATAATTCTTCATATTTACTTAAGGAATTAAAGTATGAAAAGCGTTGCTCTTCTCTCTTTAGCGGCCATTTCCGCTCTCGCTTCTGAACCGCTAGCCATCCAAAAAATTACGGTTGAAGCAGATACCTCTCAACAAGAGGTCTCACGGATTATCCCGGCGGCTACACCGACGGCAAAGACCATGACCGGAGATTCGGCAGCCCTTCTCGCAGACGTACCGGGGGTAAGCCTCTATTCAAACGGCGGCTTTGCTTCCCTTCCGGCAATCCACGGGATGGCGGATGATCGGGTGAAGATTGATATCGACGGAATGCAGATCACCTCCGCCTGCCCCAATCACATGAACCCCGCTCTCTCGTACATCGACACCTCAAAAGTTGCCGTCATGGACGTCATCGCAGGCATTACACCGGTCAGTGAGGGGGGAGACAGTATCGGAGGAAGCGTTATCGTCAAATCCAAAGAGCCCGTTTTTGCTAAAAATCGGGGCGAAGTAATTATAAATGCAGATGTGACCGGTTTTTACCGCAGCAACAGTGCCGCGCGTGGAGCATCACTCAACGCCAGTGCCGCCAATGACAAAATCAGTGTCACTTATGCCGGGTTTGCCGAAAAAGCGGCCAATTATAAAGATGGAAACGGCAAAATCGTCAAAGCGACTCTCCACCAAATGCAAAACAATACAGCCACGCTAGCCTATAAACTCGATGAGGGAATTGTCTCTCTCAAGCTCGGCAAACAAAATGTCGATTTCGAAGGATTCCCGAATCAGTACATGGATATGCTCGGAAACGAATCCACCTACGGCAACCTCAGCTACAAAGGGCGTATCGGCAAACTCCTCCTCGATGCCAATATTTTTCGCCAAAATACCGACCACTATATGAACAAAATTTCGACGGAACGTCCCGGTAATATGCCGATGTATACCCAAGCACAAGAGAGCGGGGCGAACATCAAAGCAACTCTCCCCTACAGCTCTACGCAAACGTTTAAATTCGGTGCCGACTACGACCGATACCGACTCAATGACTGGTGGCCACCGGTCACGACTACGGTCGGCGGTATGGGACCGAACACGTTTTGGAATCTCAACGACGGCCAACGCGATCGCCTCGGGATTTTTGCGGAGAGCGTTTCCCAATGGAGTGAAAAACTCTCCTCTACCATCGGAATTCGGACCGACAGGGTCAGCATGAATACCGGAAGTGTTACCGGATACAATACGGTCACTCCCCCCAACATGATGAGCAACGATCCGGTGGATGCAAACGCATTTAACGCCTTGGACCATAAAAAACAAGACAACAATTACGATTTCACCGCTATGACCAAATACGAATACAGCGATTCAAATGATTTTGAACTCGGTTTTGCCCGTAAAACCCGCTCTCCGAATCTTTACGAACGCTATTCATGGGCCGGAGGATACGGCGGAAATTTAAATGTCGCTCCGATCCGTATGGATATGGCGATGATTAACTGGTTCGGCGATGCCAACGGCTATGTCGGAAATCTCAATCTCAAACCCGAAGTCGCCAATACGATCAGCGCCACCGCTTCGTGGCACGATGGCGCATCCGGTTCGTGGGGGGTCAAAATCACCCCGTACTACACCAAAGTTCAGAATTACATCGATGTGAAAAAAATCGGATCGGTTGCGGGAGACGGAACAAAGTTCACCAATATTCAGCTGCTGCAATTTGAAAATCATGATGCCCATCTCTTCGGTGCCGATCTTTCCGGCTTTGCCACCCTTTGGGACAATAGCGAAAACGGCGTCGGAACGCTCAAATCCGTTATCGGCTATACGCGGGGATTTCGGGATGACGGCGGATCACTCTACCATATGATGCCTTTTCATGCCAAAGTCAGCTTAAACCGTCTCTCCGGCGCATGGAGCAACGGAATCGATGCACAAGCGGTCATGGCCAAAGATTCGGTCGATACCGTCCGTTCTGAGCCGAAAACGCCGGGGTATGCGCTTGTTGATCTCCGTACCGGTTATCAAATTTCAAAAAATATCAAATTTGACGTAGCGGTAACCAATCTGTTCAATAAAGCCTACGCTCTTCCTCTGGGAGGCGTCGATGTTGTCAACTATTCTGCCGGCAGCTATACACCGATGCAGGGGATGGGACGGTCGTTTAATACGGCGCTCAATATGAAATTCTAGTCATGCCCTTCGGGGCATTTGTGTTTTCGTCATTTCCCGATCAAAAGGGAACCTCTACTCTATTCTCCAAAAACCATCCAAAGCCAAACATCAATCCGGGTGTTTTGGCTTTGGTCTCATCCAGCACAAACGCTTTGGCTTCCGCTACACCGATCTCTACGACCTCAATCGATTCAAGATCGACACCGCCCCCTTCATGATGGCGCATCGATTCATTTACCCGGGCGAAATACAGGGTCTGTACCGATCCGGCAAACCCTACTGCGGTATAAAATGACGTCACCCTCTCGATCAATTCGAGAGGAACGCAATAACCGCACTCTTCGAGTATCTCTTCATGGGCAATCTCGGCTAACGACTTCTCCTTATCCACAATCCCCGCACACAGTTCATACGTAAAACCGTCACCGTTTTTCAGATAGACGGGAGGGCGAAACTGCCGAACGATAACAAGCGATTGACGCTCTTCGTGATACAGGATAATAGCTACGCTGTCATGCACTTCCACCATATCCCATCGCTTTGTTACCCCCTCCTGAGTATAGAGGATCCGTTTGGGCTTGATAAACTCAGAGTTTTCGCACGGCACTATCTCAATCGTGTCAATCATAATCACCCCTTAAAACGGTTTCACTTGAAACGTATCTTTGTCCACGTAATACGTATTTTGAAAATCGACGTATTTTCGCGATACCGGCTTCGTCGCAAGCTTTTGTGTAAATATCCGATCCATTTTATTCCGTATGGCCAAGAAAACATTACGCTCTTTTCCGCTAAATCCTTCGGTTTTTTTCTTCATAACGCTCAGCGGATCGATCGGTGTACTCCCCGCATACATTCCGAAATGCAGATGAGGCCCCGAAGAGAGACCTGAATTACCGACATAGCCGATCACGTCCCCTTGTTTCACGCTACTGCCGGAGCGAATCCCGCTCCGGAACGATTTTTGATGGGCATACAAACTGGTCAGCCCGTTCGAGTGCCTGATCTTAATCGTCTTTCCGTATCCCCGCGAAAAGCCTGCAAAAGTGACACGTCCATCCCCTGTTGCGAGAATCGGAGTCCCCGGACGGGCACCGAAATCAACCCCCACATGGGCTCGATAACGGTGCAATACGGGGTGCCATCGGCTTTTCGTAAATCGGGAAGTAATTCGGGGGGTTCGTACCGGAATTTTAAAAAGAAATTTCTCAAATTGCGCCCCTTTGGCATCATAAAAGTGACCGTCTTTATGACGGTACATCGCATACCGCACCCCTTTTATATCAATCATGGCCGCATGAATTTCCGGCATGGAAAACGGCTTACCCAGGCGATATTTCTGATCGTATACGATAATAATAGGGTCCCCCGGGTTCAAACCGCTTTTAAAATTAACTTTATTTTTAAACATTTTGACAAACGTA
Source organism: Sulfuricurvum sp. (assembly GCF_023229695.1). Classification (GTDB taxonomy): domain Bacteria; phylum Campylobacterota; class Campylobacteria; order Campylobacterales; family Sulfurimonadaceae; genus Sulfuricurvum. The sequence goes on along the minus strand of NZ_JALNYS010000011.1, from coordinate 40,828 downwards.
GCGGCAATGTTATTGGATCCCGTAGCATGGATAATATCATTATAGGGGAGTGACTTGATCGGTAGATACAACGCTTCATGATGCGTTTCGCTGATGATCGGTACGACTTTCATCGCATACCGTTTTTTCGGCGTTATGTAGATTTGTAGCTGTAACTCGTCATTCACCGGAATCAAAATCTGCCGAATCGTGTTTTTATCACTTACCAGTATCTGGCAATTGGCATTGTAGGGGATATCTTCGGTCAGCTTCTGGTCCTCTTTGTCAAGATTATAATAGATGGAGAGGGGGAGTTTTGTACGCTCCAAAAAAGTCAGAAAACTCTCGCCGTCTTTCCATTTGAACGGCTTGAGCGAAGTGCCGAAAAGGAGCATGGGGAGTAAAAATAAACTTAAAAACCTACCCATTGCTATCCTTATAATCCAGTGTGAGCGTAAAAAAAGTCTTAAATAATATCGAAAATTTCATTTACAAAGACTCCTTAGGCTATAATCAGCTTTACTTACTTTTCAAAAGGTTACCATGATGCGCATTTGGTTTTACTCTCTTATCTCGTTCGGCGTCCTGTACGCTTCACCGATTTCAGCCCCCTTGCTGAGCGTAGAGGGGAATCATGCTTCGATCGAAGCAGCCGAAGCGCGTGAGGGAATGAGCGGTTTTATCGTTCGCCATTTTGACGGAGTCCACAGCAGCATTATCGCCAATGCACATGTCGAACAAACCAACCCCTCCGATCACCGCACACTACTCCGACTTGATCCGTTTGACGGACTCCACCAAAAAGCACTTCCCGGAGGTTCATGGAGTGCACACCCCTCCGATGAAGCGGTTTTGGCTTACGATTACACTCGGGCCCTTTTAATCGCCCCGAATGAAGAGAGCTACGATAGTGTTGCGAAAAGCATTTCCGGTATCGAGTGGATTCATCCGGACCTTTACGCTACCTATCTCTCGTACGAAGGGCATCCGACCCCTTTGGTCAAAGATTTTCATGCATTCTGTACCGCCAATTCGATAGGATTGCTCTATATCCAAGATGCCCAGACCCTGTTTACTCTCGATTGCAAAAGCTTTGCCCTTCTTGAAGCGGTACCTTCCCTTCAAAAAGGGGAAACCTCCCAGACACCGTTTTTTACCCATATTCCGAAAATTCGCGCCGCATGGTGGGGAGAAGGAAGTTCACGTCTAACGAGATACGAACCCTACTATCTGGAACAAATCGCTTTAAACAATTCAAAAAATCAAAAGCTATATGAACTGTACCAATCAAAATTTAGCGAACAAAGCGCACTATTGCGCCATTTTAAGATTAAGGAGTAAGAAATGAAAGCACGCATGCGGGCACGGGCACTCTGCCGAAGAGAACACAGTGTTAACGTAACCAGAGGGGGCTTTGCTCCCTTTGGTGTGTAAGGAGATAATCATGCTGCCCGCTACCGAATTTTTTACCGCACTGTTAGGCAAAGAGAATGTCTACAGCGATAAAGCCCATCTGATTGCCTATTCGTATGACGCAACCCGCGAACGTTTTGAACCCGACATGGTCCTCTTTCCCCGCCATGAGCAGGATGTAAGCGATATCCTCAAATACTGCAATGAACACCGTATCGTCATTGTCCCGCGCGGAGCCGGAAGCGGTTTTACCGGAGGGGCCCTCCCCGCATCCGGCGGTATCGTTCTGGCTTTCGAAAAGCACATGAACAAAATCCTTGAGATCGATATGCAAAACATGGTCGCCATCGTCCAGCCGGGAGTCGTCAATATGGAACTCCAAAAAGCGGTCGAAGAGGTGGGTCTTTTCTATCCGCCCGATCCGGCAAGCCAAGAGTATTCGACAATCGGGGGAAATGTCAACGAAAACGCCGGCGGGATGCGGGCGGCCAAATACGGAATCACCAAAGACTACGTCATGGCGATCCGTGCGGTACTCCCCAACGGCGATATCATCAAAGCGGGAAAACGGACGATCAAAGATGTCGCAGGCTACAACATCGCCGGAATCCTGATCGCTTCGGAAGGGACGTTAGCCGTCACGACCGAGGTGACCCTCAAACTCCTTTCCAAACCCAAAATGACCAAAACGGCCATGGGGATTTTCTCCACCGTCGGTGAAGCGATGGAGGCGGTCTACAAAACAATGGCCAGCGGCGTCACCCCGGTTGCCATGGAATTTCTTGACAACCTCACGATCCGCGCCGTTGAAGAGGTGTATCATAAAGGGCTCCCCGTCGAAGCGGGAGCAATCCTCGTGACCGACGTCGACGGAAACCTCGAAGAAGACCTTGATTTTCAGCTCGACATCGTCGAAAAAGTGTTCCGTGAAAACGGCTGCAGCGATTTTAAAATCGCTCAAAACAAGCAAGAAGCTTCCGATTTGTGGTTCGCCCGCCGAAATGCCAGTCAATCCCTCTCGGTCTACGGAAGCAAAAAAATCAATGAAGACGTCACCGTCCCCCGTTCGGCTCTCCCTGAACTCTTAGAAAAATTTTATGCCATCGCCGAAAAATACAAAATCAATATCCCCTGCTTCGGCCATACCGGTGATGGCAATGTCCACACCAACGTCATGGTCGATGGAAAAGATCCCGAACAGGTCAAAATCGGTTATGAAGCGATCCGCGAAGTGTTTCAAGCGACAATCGATCTGGGGGGAACACTAAGCGGCGAACACGGTATCGGTCTGGCCAAAGCTCCGTACATGTCGATGGCATTTACCCCCGAAGAGATGGCACTATTTCAATCCATCAAACGGGCATTTGATCCGAATAATATTCTCAACCCCTCCAAAATGGGACTTGAATAACCGATGAATGTTAAAGCGGCATGGAGGCATCTGAGGCTTTTTGTAATGATGATGTTTGACCGTGAAATCACGGTCTATGCCTCCAGCCTCAGCTTCTATACCATTTTCACCGTGGTTCCCCTCCTTATCATCTCATTGAGTCTCATTGCCAACGTTCCGGTGTTCAATGAGCAATACGCCAAAATTCAAATTTTTATTTTCGATAACATCATGCCCGTCCAAACCGAAGCGATTGCCGGCTACCTCGAATCGTTTTTCCGAAACTCCGTCCAGCTCGGGGTGATCGGATTTACCACTATGGTCGCCTCATCGCTCCTCTTTTTCCAAAATTTTGAGCACATCGTCGGAAAAATTTTCAATACGACCAAACGGGGGGTCTGGGAATCCATTACCACCTATTGGACGCTCATTACCCTGACTCCGATTGTCCTGATCAGCTCTATGAGTCTAAAAGCCTATCTTCAGGCCAATATAAGCGGTTTTGCCCTCAATGCACTCTCCATTTTCCCTTTTCTACTCCTGTGGGGGATCTTTTTTCTGATTTATAAAATTGCCGTCAATGCAAAAGTCTCCACCAAAGCCGCCGCGATCAGCTCTTTTGTCGTCGCTTTGGTATGGGGAATGGCCAAAAACAGTTTTGTCCATTATGTCTTTTACAACAAAACCTACGCTACGATGTACGGTTCATTTTCGGCATTGATCTTCTTCTTTTTATGGATTTACGTCTCGTGGATTATCGTCATCTACGGAATGAAATTATGCTATCTGATCAATCGCGCCTATCAGCGTCATGATACCCAACACCCCTAATATCCAAAATGCACCTTTCCATCGCATCGCCATCATAGCGAGAATAATACTGGCGATACCGATCCACATCGGAATCACGACGGGATGCATATCTCCCTTCTCAAACATACGAATCAGATAAGGGTCATACAGATCTCCCCACGGAGTCCAATGCAACAATAAGACACTTGGATAATAGAGATTAAACACCAATGCGAGTAAAATTGAACCCATATGCCAAAATCCGAACGTTCCGAAAATGGAGAGGGAGATCGGTAAAAGGACAAGATAGCACCACAGGTGAAGGGCTAAAAAAATTTGCCATGGTTTCCAATGTTCATAGTATCGGACGAAGATAAAGATGGACAATACCCCAAAACTCGAAAACCAAAAACCCAGCGAAAAAAAGAGTTTCGGGAAAAAAGCGAGCAATACCCCGACCACAATCAAAAGCGTCTGGACGGAGACAATCTTAATCCCCCGGTCATACAACCAATACCCCACCGCAATCATCCCAAACGCTCTTACCATCGGAGGGATAAATTCAAGGGCCCATAGATAAAAGAAAAGTATCCCCGATACGATAAAAAAAAGATCACGGTTACCGTGGCGATAGGGGAAATAACGGTTTTGAAGCCATCGGTAGGGGGGGCGAAGGATAAAAAAAGCAATCAGGCTCAGTATCCCGAAATGGTATCCGCTGATCGAGAGGATATGACTCAACCCCATCGCTCCGACCAGAGCCTGAAACTCCTGAGACATCGGTGTCGCAACAAAAAGGGCCCCGTAAAGCTCTTTCATTCTCTGATCTTCATGAGCAAAGGCGAGGAGCCGATACCATCTCTCTTTAAGGCTCAGATCGGGATACACTTCCACAATGACCCCGCGCGTCCGAAACCCTTTAAGATAGTCCAAAAAGGTCACTTTCGCGACTTGGAGTTCAACCAGCACGTCACGCCCACGCAAATCCCGAAGATAGGGGCTCATCGCACACCGGCAGGTGGAACCGTTTTCCAGACGGAGCTTCATCGAAGTCTTAGGCTTCTCACCGATCAGCCTAATCTCCTGATCGATCACTTCGGCACGTATCAGCGGATCGTCAAAACGTTTCAGTTCGGTAAATCGGTAATATTCGAATGAGAGGGAAAAAGAAGCGATAAAAAGAAGGAAGAGGAGAAAAAAAGCGCCGCTTTGTCGATCAAAAAGCTCCACCCGCTCCAACTTACTCATAAAAGCCTCTCCTTCAGCATAATCTGCCTCGCAGTGCCATAGCGGCCAGTGTAGCATAAGGGATTTTATTCCTTATGCGTTCAAATTAAATAATCGGCATGGAGACCATTTCATCCTCGATATTCATCGTCGCCGATTTCATATCGATATTTTCATAGACGATTTGTGCCGCACCAAAGGTGGGCTTGTCGACAAATCGGGTAAATTTTTTCTGAAACATCAGCTTGACATGACCCGTCGGACCGTTACGCTGTTTACCGATGATGATCTCCGCCTCCTCTTCCTCTTTTTCGACGTATTTGGAGATGAACTCTTTTCCGGCAGATATCGCCTCTTTCTCCCGCTCTTTCTCCTCTTTATAGAGATAGACGTCATTACGGTAAACAAAAAGGATGATATCGGCATCCTGCTCGATCGACCCCGATTCACGAATATCGCTCAGCATCGGACGCTTGTCGGAGCGCGATTCAAGACCCCGGTTGAGCTGAGAGAGGGCAACGATTGGAATTTCAAGCTCACGCGCCAGCATCTTCAGTCCGCGTGACATTTCACTCACTTCCAGATGCCGATCCTTCCCCCCCGTCCCGTTCATAATCTGAAGATAGTCGATGACGGCCAGTTCGATCTCGGGATGGCGGCTTTTCAGCTTCCGAAGTTTGGATCGGAGCTGATTGATATTGACCGATCCGTGATCGTCGACAAACAGTTTGGTATGGCGCATCTTATCCACCGAATCGTTCAGCCGCTTGTACTCCTCAGGGGTCATATCCCCGACACGCAGCCGCTGAAGCTGAATCGACGTCTGGACGCTCAACAATCTCAGCATCAGCTGCTCTGCCGGCATCTCCAGAGAGAAAAAAGCGACCCCTTTCCCTTTTTCGAGGAGATTTTGGACCATATTAAGGGCAAAGGAGGTTTTCCCCATTGCCGGACGGGCCGCAATGATGACCAAATCCCCTTTGCCGAATCCTGTCGTCATCTTGTTCAGTTCCGCATACCCCGTATCGACCCCGACGAGGATCGCATCGCCGCGTGCTTTCATCTCTTCGATATAGGCCATCGTCTGATCCGTGATAAGGGTAGCATCCTTAAAATCGGTCGCTTGGGAGCTTTGGGTGATTTCGTAGAGCTTTTTTTCGACCAGATCGACGACATCCGCACCGCACAGATCTTCTTCGAGGGTAACCCGTTTGATTTCCGTCGTCAGGGTGAGAAGATGACGTTTGATCGCTTTGTCTTTAATCTCCTGCACATAGGCGGTTGTGTTGGAGATCGGATTGGCGGTCAGAATCTCAACCATCACCCGTTCATCGAATTTTTGTTTGCTGTTCAGCTCTTTCTTGAGAAACTCCTCATCGATCGGGAGATCACGATGAGAGAGTGCCACCATTGAACGATAAATTTCCTGATGGGCAGAAAGGTAAAAATCTTCGGGACTCAATACCGCTTCAAAGTCGTCAAACTGTGAAGGGTCGAAAATAATGGAACTTAAAACGGAACGCTCAAACGCTAAGTTATACAGAGATTCTTCCATTTCAGTCCTCTTCTTTGGCCATTTTTTCGACCTCTTCGACGAACCGGTCAACCAGCTGATCTTCATTCAATCGGGCAACGACTTCCCCTTTAACCATTATCAGTCCCGATCCTTTTCCGTAAGCAATAGCGACATCGGCATGTTTGGCTTCCCCGATCGCATTGACGACGCATCCCATAACAGAGAGGTCCAACGGCTTTTTGATGTGTTTCGTCCGCTCTTCGATCACTGCCACGGCGCTCACCAAATCGGCCTCTATCCGACCGCATGTCGGGCAGGAGATGATATTGGGCCCCTCTTTCGCGACGCCGCTGTCTTTGAGAATGGCACGCCCTACTTTGATCTCCTCTTCGAGTTCTCCCGTGATGGAAACACGCATCGTATCGCCGATCCCCTCAAGCAATAGCGTTCCCAGCCCGATCGCACTTTTGATCGTCGCATGGAAAATCGTCCCCGCTTCGGTCACCCCAAGGTGAAACGGATAGTCGTTTTTGGGACGCAGCATACGGTACGCTTCGACGGTGCGCTGCACGTCACTTGCTTTGAGCGAGACTTTGATATCGGCAAAACCCAAATCCTCTAAAAATTTGATATTGTACTCGGCCGAAGCAACCATCCCCTCCGCCGACTGACCGTAACGCTGTTCGAACTCTTTTTCCAAACTCCCGGCATTCACGCCGATTCGGATAGGGATACGGCGTTCCTGACACGCTTTGACGATTTCGCGAATGCGCGATTTTTCGCCGATATTTCCCGGATTGAATCGGATGCAGTCCACAGTTTCAGCAGCGATCAATGCCAATTTGTAATTAAAATGGATATCGGCCACAAGGGGGAGAGAAATCTGCTCTTTAATCGCTTTAAGCGCATGCGCATCTTCCTCATCGGGGACGGCGACGCGGACGATATCGCATCCGGCAAAATGGAGCCGATTGATCTGCTCGATCGTGGCCGCAACATCGGCGGTACGCGAATAGGTCATTGACTGCACTGAGATCGGGGCATCTCCTCCGATAGCGACATTTCCGACGTATATTTTTTTAGTAGGGTAGCGTGTTATCATAGTGGAGATTGTAGCTTTTAACACGTTAATTTTACGTAAATTCTATTGGATCCATATCGATCTCACAGAGAGGCGATTTCACCGACCGGACAGCCCGTATCAGATCGGTGCTCCGCCCACTCCGTAGCAAAATCTGAAAACGGTACTTCGAACCGATTTTTTCGATCGGAGACGCTCCAAATCCGATGATCTCGATCTCGCAAAAACCCCGTAAAATCGCTACGGCCGCTTCCATTTCCCCTTTGGCCTTCAAACCGTTTTTATGGGCATAGAGGAGCCGTGCCAATTTTTTCGAAGGGGGGTATCGCCCCTCTCGGAGCCTCTGTTCATCTTTTAAAAATGTCTCATAATCGTCGAGATAGTTTCTAAAAAACGACTCGTTAAAACTTTGGACAATGACAGTAGAGCTGTTCTTTCTCCCACTCCGTCCGGCAATCTGAATCAACAGGGACAACGCACGCTCCCGCGCGCGATAATCGGCCTGAGAGAGGAGGTTATCGATCCCCATCACGATTGCAAGGGTAATGTCGTGATAATCGTGCCCCTTGGAGAGCATCTGCGTCCCCACCAAAAGATCAATCTCACGATTATTGAACGCTTTAAGCACTTTGATCAGTTTATTTTGGGTCGTGATGATATCACGGTCAAACTGGGCGATCCGAATATCGGGAAACTGTTTTTCGAAATGTTCCACCGCCTCTGCCGTCCCCAATCGTGAAGTAACAAGATGGCCGCTGTGACATTTGGGGCAAAGACGAGGAAGGATTTCGGTGTAATTGCAATAATGGCATTTCAGCGCGCGCACATTACGATGCAACGACATCCCGACACTGCAAAACGGACATTCGATACTGTTGCCGCACGATTCGCATCGTATGCTCTTAAAATTGGCCCGCGTAGGGATAAAGACGATCCCCTGATGTCCGCCCTCATGATTCTTCTCGATGGCACGGTCCAAAGAGGGGGTTAACGCCTCAATGGAGGGTTCAAATACAAAGGTTCGCTTCGCATGATAATACCCCCCCCGCAAACGATAAAACGGATACTTTGCATAACTGGATAAACTCGGGGTTGCACTCCCGAGCACCACGGGAATTTTCAGTACGCTCCCCGTATATATCGCCATATCCCGTGCATTGTAACGGGGGCGTGAAGAGGATTTATAACTCTCATCATGCTCCTCGTCCACCACAATCAACCCTAAATCATCAATCGGTAGAAAAAGAGCCGACCTTGGCCCCGCTACGATGCGAGCACTTCCGTCCAGAATTTTGGAGAGGGTCACTTTTTTTTGTTTGGGGGTCATTTTCGAATGCCACAACACCACCGCGTCTCCGAAATGGCGCTCAAAACGCTCCTGCATCTGCGGAGTCAACGAAATTTCCGGGAGAAGGAGCAAGGCCCGCTTCCCCTCTCTCAGTACCTCGTCCATCCGACACATATAGATTTCGCTTTTTCCCGCTCCCGTATCGCCGAATAAAAGTGAAACGGGGTGAGAACGGATGAAATCGAGGGCTTGGATTTGGATGGAAGAGAGGGTGATAGTAACGTTAGTATACTCTTTTAGCTGGATTTCCGCCTTCGCGGGAATGACGGGAGGGTTGTCATTCCCGTGAACGCGGGAATCCACTCTTTCAAACGGCACAACTAAATTAAGCGCTTCCCCCAGTGAACACCCATAATACTCTGCCATAAACTGAGCTATCTTGATTTGAGATTCAGAATAAACAAACGGGAGAACGTCTAAAATAGAGTTGGTTTTAAACTCAGGTTTTTCTACCTCACAGAGGACAACTCCCTCTGTTTCACGATTACTCAGAGTGACGCTCACTTTACGTCCAATTGACAATAGAGTCTCTGAATGATAAGTGAGAGGTTCAAGGGGGGAGCCCAAAAGGGCTAGAGAGTAAAAATGCACGTATTTACATCTTTGCGGCTACTATTTCCATTAATGTATTTAATAATGTAATATATTTATCACTGTCATTTAAATCATCGTGGATAATCGAATATCTACCTTCCACCGCAAAATCTGTCAGTGGTAATAACTCTTCCAAATCATCAAACAAAAAAATTTCATTCTCTTCTAAAAGTGTCATTAAATTATCTAAATCATGTGTATGAGGAAATTTAATGTTATGTATATCTAAAACTGTTTTGATTAACTTTTCCGCACATTGCTGAAAATGGAAAAAGATAATTTCTAAATTTAATTCCAAACCATGATGATTAAATCCGTCCAATAAATACTTTGCAGCAACAAAATCTTCTTTCGCTTTAATGAATAAAATTTCATGTTGCTTCAAGAGCTTCGTTGCCATAAAACTCTACCTTTTGTATCTATATCATTGTAAACTGAATTGATCTCTTTTCGATAAAATTCATAATCTTTTAAATTCGTCACTAAAATGTCTTTTGGCATTTTTATATTTTTCAACATTGCTCTAATTTTCTTTTTTTCTTCCCAAATATTATTAAATGATTTTTCAATAATACATAGGTCTAAATCACTGTCCTCATTTGGTTTTCCATATGCATAACTACCAAATAAAATGATTTTTTCAAGATTCAAAGGTTGTAATTGCTCTACAATTTGTGAATATAAAACTTCATTATTAAAAAACATATCCTTCCTTTTATTCCATAGGAGAACCCAAAAGGGCAACACGGTAAAAAAACACGTTTTCCGAAATTAATTGGTCAGATCGGAACAATACGTTCCATTTGTACATTTAAATGTTCCATCGGTAGAATTATAGGTAAACGTATTATCAACATTTATGACCCTATACACATACGTCGTCGCCGATGTTTTTGTCCAATGACCATTACCTGCTGCTGCTTCGATACCGTATTGCAATAATGTACCATTTGTAGTAACAGTATCATTGTCATCGAATAAAAGACCACTTGTTGCTGTAGCCCCAGACATATGATCGAGTTTTGTAATATAATTTGTCTGTCCCCGCATAAGACGAGTCTGTCGTTCGCTCACGATCGCCGAGCGGATCGCCGCGATATCGCTGCGCCCTTTTGCCATCTGCGCATCATCACGAGTGGCTGCAAATTTCGGTATTGCAATCGCCGCCAAAATACCAATCACAACGATGACAAACACCAACTCAATCATCGTAAAACCGTTTCGTTTATAATCTAACATGAGTCCCTCTTAATAATATCGGATAATCTTTTTCACCAATCAAATTATGTAACCTGTCACACTTCGTATCACCGGATGCACCTTTGATAATCGTCAATGTATCAAAGTCACCTGCACTTGTCACTTGAACGGTAATGCAATTATCAATCTCTCCAAATTTCACGGTCAGCTTTGAATTTGTTACATCATTGAGAGCATCTCCGGCACTTACCAACGAATAATAAGCATTCGACATAAGGGTTAAATCAGGCTTAATACTTTCATTGGCTACGGCATATTCACCAACTTCAGCAGCCCCCCCCATAATGCTCTGAGCCAATGAGGACGCTTTGGCATCATCCCGCGTAGCGGTCAAATAGGGGATAACAACAGCGGCCAAAATACCTATAATGACGATAACAAAAACGAGTTCAATCATCGTAAATGCATCCCGTTTCATCATCTCACCCTAAATTGTTCTGAGTTTTAGGATTGTCTGGCAATCATACAAATCAATTCAATAACTGTTAGCATTCCCACTCATGAGAGGGGGAATGCAAAGATCAATACAATTTTTGTATTTAGTTTTTAACGCTTGAACCGCCAAAAGTGTAAACTTTTGCTGTTCCATCTGCTTTCAGTATCCCATTAGATTTCGCTTTAGCTGTTACTGAAGTTAAAAGTGCCGAAGGACATTCAGTAGTAGCGGTACCAATAACCCCAACCGTAACATTACCATCATTCGCAGTACCCGCTTCAGTAAAAGAAAAACATTTTGTAGAACCAGTTGCCATAGCAACGGTATAATTTGTAAACGCACCCTGTGCTGTATACTCCGCACCCAAATTTTGTATTCCTTGCGCAACACTTGTCATTTCAGCTGCAACCTTTGCATCATCACGTGTTGCTGCCAGCTTCGGAATGGCAACCGCTGCCAAAATACCTAAAATCACGATCACGAAGATCAACTCAATCATAGTAAAACCTGAACGTTTCATGGCTTACTCCTTACGTTTTAAAATGTAGATTACACTTGTAACCTTGTCAACAGTATGAACTTCTTATTCTTAAAAAACGTTTAAATATATCAAAAATTAATAACTTTTTCTTAATTTCAATTCTTTAAGGAGAATGCGGCATAATTTAACCACACAAAAAGGGAGTACACTATGAAAATTGCCGTACCTGTAATCAATGAAACACTAAAAATGGCAGGAAATGCGGGGCATACCCCTTATTTCGCTGTTTTTAATTTAAAGGGGGGAATGTTCCGTTCGTTTGAATTTGAGGGACTTCGCCCCAATCCGAAAGTTGCCGATGAAGAGGAACACGATCATGATGAACACCATACCTGCGACCATGATGAAAACGATCTCGAACATCTCAAAGCGCACGATACGATGGCTCAGGCGATTGAGGACTGTGATTATCTTGTTGTTAAAATGGCCTGTAAAAATACCGCCAAAAGCATGAACAATTTAGGAGTTAAGCTCCAAAAATACAATGGTTCCGAAGCACTTGCCCCTAAAATATTAACCGAATTGGCCATCCATTTTAAGTGACCGACCTTACGTACCTTGCCTTAAGGGGTACTTCAAAGGGAGTTAATCTCCCGTATCCGAAAGATACGGGAAGCGTTTCAGGAAACATCCCTTCGGCAGCGCTTCGCTTGTTTTGGGGGTAATATCAGTGAATACTTCACTACTTTGTAAGATTTAGCATAATTTAACCACACAAAAAGCCGTACACTATGAAAATTGCCGTACTTGTAATCAATGAAACGTTTGCCTCTTCGAGGTAGAAAGCTTCTCAATTTTAATCCGTTATGACCGAAATTATAGAATCAAACTTTTCTATTTTTTGGCTCTAGCCAAAGGACCTCCTGCCAAATCAAGCAGACCAAGCTCTTCGAGTATCCCTAGTTTTTTTAACGATACAATTTTTCTCTCATATGCCAATATATGCCAAAAATATACTTTTTAATTGTTTTTTATAATACTACAAATTTATGCCAATTAGTGCCAAATAGCAATGAATTCAGTCTTTTTTTAAAAAATCGATTTTCTCCTTGAATATGAGATCTAGAGTGAAAAAAATAAGCCAAGTTGCACCGCGACTACCTTCTTCTTCTCAAAGGTTTGTATAACAAACTTCGTAGTTTAATTCTCGTTTATAATTTAAAGGCGTATAATTCGTTCCAGAAAGTTGCTCTATGCATACGAGCTTCAATATTTCATCCCTATACAGTATAGGTGTGAACCAAAAAGGCAAAAAAATATCATGATTCCCACAGAGATTGCGACGTTAGGCATAAAAAACAGCGGAAAGCTTTTCCATAATCTAGATTATAGTGAGCTTATTGAACACGAATTGCGTAACGGCGAATGCCGTCTTGCCAGTAATGGTGCGACGATGGTCGATACGGGAATCTTTACCGGGCGCAGTCCCAAAGATAAATATTTTGTCAACCAAGATCCTTCAAATCACTATATTGCATGGGGTGATGTCAATAAAAAAATTGACAAAGCCGTCTTTGATGAACTTCTGGAAGTAGCACAAAAACAACTTTCCGATAAAGATCTCTATATCACCGATGTTTTCTGCGGCTCCAGTGCTTCAAGCAAACGTTCCGTCCGTTTTATCTCTGAAATTGCTTGGCAATCTCATTTTGTCAAAAATATGTTCATCCGCCCAAGCAAAGAAGAGCTTGCTGACTTCAAACCGCAATTTACCGTCCTTAATGCCTGCAAAGCGGTCAATGATCAATGGAAAAACCACGGGCTCAATTCCGAAGTATTCGTCCTCTTCAATGTAGAAGAGAATCTCTGCATCATCGGCGGTACCTGGTACGGCGGAGAGATGAAAAAAGGGATCTTCTCGATGATGAATTACTGGCTTCCTCTCGAAGGGAAGCTCTCCATGCATTGTTCTGCCAATGTAGGAGCAAAGGGTGACACCTGTCTCTTTTTCGGTCTTAGCGGCACCGGTAAAACAACCCTCTCCACTGATCCGAACCGTGCGTTGATCGGTGATGACGAACACGGGTGGGACGATGAAGGGGTCTTTAACTTCGAGGGCGGATGCTATGCAAAAGTGATCAATCTCGACCCGTCCAGCGAACCTGAAATTCACAATGCTATCCGCGCCAACGCCTTACTCGAAAATGTCGTTTTCAATGAAGACGGTATCGTCGATTATACCGACGGCTCTAAAACGGAGAATACCCGCGTCTCTTACCCGATCGAACATATCGACAACCATCAGCCCTCTCTCATGGCAGCGCATCCCAAAAATATCATCTTCCTCTCCGCCGATGCGTTCGGCGTACTCCCTCCGGTGAGCCGTCTCACCAAAGAGCAAGCGATGTACTACTTCCTCAGCGGATATACCGCCAAAGTTGCCGGAACGGAACGGGGTATCACTGAACCGGTAGCAACCTTCAGCTCATGTTTCGGTGAAGCGTTCTTACCTCTCCATCCGACCGTTTATGCAAAACTATTGGGCGAAAAAATTGATCAGCATGGGGTAAACGTCTACCTCGTCAACACCGGCTGGACAGGCGGAGGATACGGTGTCGGAAAACGTATGAGTATCAAAGACACCCGTGCATGTATCAATGCGATTCTTGACGGTTCAATCAACGAAAGTGAATTTGATACCACCAACACATTTGGATTTCATATCCCTAAAACCCTCGGTTCTATCGATCCGATTATCCTCAATCCTCGAAATGCATGGGCAGATCGTGATGCGTATCTCGTACAGCGCGATAATCTAGCAGCTCTCTTTATCAAAAACTTTAAAAAATACACCGACGGCGAGAGTGATTTTGATTACTCCGCTGCGGGCCCGCAACTCCCGTAAACCAAGCATCTCTTCAATTCTCCAGAAAAGCGCCCGTATCTTCCGGATACGGGAGAAACCATTCCCGCGATATACAATAACCCTCTATACGATTTCAAATACTCAGTGAAGCGGATTGCTTTTTAAAAATAACCAAAGATACGAGCGGGGAAAAAGTAAAAGCGAAGCTAGGGGTACAAGCAAAGCTGCTTGTACCGTGATATTAGCAAGAGTAGGTAGTTTTAAATTCGAACGCCGTAGGACGCGCTTCGTCCGGCCATACTTGTGTTTCAAATTTGTAGTGCTGATAGGTATCGATAAACAAATCGCTCATAACCGGCTTCAAGAATTCGTTATCACGAATCAATGATTCTAATGCACCGCGAAGGGTATGCGGCATTTGAGGAATCCCTTTTTCACGAATCTCCGCAAGAGTAAGTTCGAATAAATCTTCATCCATCGGCCCGATTGGAACCGTTTTGTTTTTAATACCGTCAAGTCCGGCCAACAACATAGCCGTAAACGCAAGGTAAGGGCATGAGGTAGAATCCGGGAAACGCATTTCGATACGGGTCGCTTTTTCACCCGCACCGTACGGTACACGGCATGACGCGGAACGGTTTTGGCTTGAGTAGGTCAAAATAGACGGAGCTTCAAATCCAGGGATCAAACGTTTGTACGAGTTGGTTGACGGGTTAGTAAACGCCGCGATCGCACGCGCATGGGCAAAGATACCGCCAACGTAATGAAGTGCCGTTTCAGAAAGGTTGCTGTATCCCCCCTCTTTGTAGAAAAGGTTTTTACCGTCTTTCCAAATCGATTGATGAACGTGCATTCCGTTACCGTTGTCTCCGTAGAGCGGTTTCGGCATAAAGGTGACGGTTTTTCCGTTCAAGTGGGCAACCATTTTGATAACGTATTTAAGTTTTTGTACGTTGTCGGCCGCTTCGACGAGGGTACCGAATACAACACCGATCTCCCCTTGCCCTTGTGCAACTTCGTGGTGTCCCAGAACAACCTCAAGCCCTACTTGCTCCAGCACCAACATCATCTCTGCACGAAGATCGACCATCGTATCGATCGGAGCAACCGGGAAGTAGCCCCCTTTTGTACGTGGGCGATGACCTGAATTGAATCCGTCCGCGAATGATTTGGCATCATTCCATGCGCCCTCTTCGGTATCTACTTCATAATACGAACAGTTGACTTCATCACGGATTTTGACGTCATCAAAAACAAAGAATTCATTTTCAGGACCGAAATAGGCAACATCGCCGATACCGGCATTATTAAGATGCTCAAGCGCTTTTTTCGCAATGGAACGCGGGCATTTTTCGTACATTTGACCTTTATAGATGTCAAATACGTCACAAAATACGATAATAGTCGGATCGGCAGTGAACGGATCCATGAATGCGGAAGGGGCATCCGGCTTAAGAAGCATATCCGAGCGGTTAATAGGCTGCCACGCATCGATCGAAGAACCGTCAAACGGAAGACCGTTTTCAAACATACCGGCATTGACTGCACTGTAACGGTAGCTTACATGGTGCCAAGTTCCTTTCATGTCAGTGAAACGGAAATCTACGAACTGTACATCGTTCTCTTTACAAAAATCAAAAAACTCGTCAACACTATTTACGAATTTACCCATGCTTATCTCCTGAAAAAATAAAAGTGACTGTAGTATATCAAAAAAGATCAAAAATAGAGGTTTAAGGGATGATTAAAAATTAATCAAACTCCGATCTCTATTACGGTACAGCGCACATTGGGTGTACCCTACCGATCGTGCAAGCGCCTCAACCTGATCCGTGTAAAGTCCAACCTGATCGGGTCTGTGGGCATCGGAACCAAACGTGATGGGGATATCCATCTCAAAGGCTTCGGACACCAAGAGGGGGGAAGGATACGCTTCCGCAATCGGTTTGCGATATCCGGAAACGTTAAGTTCCAGACTCATTTTTGCTTTTTTGATCGCTTTAAGGGCATTTTTTGCCAGCAGCCGAATGTCCCTTTTCGGAAGAAATTTAAATACTTTTAATAAATCCAGATGGCCGGCGATATCGAACTGACCGCTTTTTGCCATCGATTCTATCAGTTCGAAATAACGGGTATACATCGAATCGATATCCACCCCTTCATATCGGCCGATAAATTCAGGATTGTCAAATCCCCACTCATCGATAAAGTGGACGCTTCCGATCAAATAATCGCAGGGACGTTGCAATACACGTTCATCCATGTATCCCGGAAGATAATCGACCTCATATCCCAAAAGGAGCGTAATCTGATTTTGATACCGGTCACGGGCCTCTTGAACCCATCGTTCATACACATCCATCTCCTCAAACGTCATGCGATACTGTGGATCGTAATGCATCGGGGCATGGTCGGAAAAACCGAAATACTCGGTACCGGAGGCGATTGCCGCCTCTACGTACTCATTGACGCTTCCCGTTGCGTGATTGCACAAAACGGTATGATTGTGAAGATCGACTTTCATTTTTTATCCAAATAAAATAAAGATTTAACATGCTATTATAGTGCAATTAAATCGTTGAGGGTAGAAGTCATGACGCAAGA
Organism: Sulfuricurvum sp.; assembly: GCF_023229695.1. Taxonomy (GTDB): domain Bacteria; phylum Campylobacterota; class Campylobacteria; order Campylobacterales; family Sulfurimonadaceae; genus Sulfuricurvum. Next base: position 23,841 of record NZ_JALNYS010000011.1, on the reverse strand, counting down.
AGAACTCGATGCACTAATGAATGGTGAAATGGACTTGGATGAAGAAGATGGAGATACGGAACTTTCAGCTGATATAGCGTTAGAAGAAGAAGTTGATGATGAATCTTTTTCAACTGAACACGATCCGAATCACTACCGTGTATCAGCAATGCACAGCTGGCCCCCCCCACCGCCGACCGACGACAACAAAATGGTTCACCAGCTGGACGATGTCACCAAAGAGAGCGAAGAGAAAGCGAGTGAAATTTTCGATCTGATCGAAGGGATCAGTAACGATTTAGGGGATGGGGAAAAACAGGTCAAAAGCGTCAATGCCGTCATTAAGAGCAATATCGAATTGTTTGAAACCCTTTCCGTAAAATTCCCCCACGTCGAAGCGTTTAAAACACAGCTCACAAAAAATAAAGAAGCCTCCGAAAATATGGGCGAAATATTGGAAATATTCCAAAACGGAGGGGACACGATCATGAATGTCATGGACATTATGCAGTATCAAGACATCCACCGTCAAAAAATCGAACGGGTCATCAACGTCATGCGGGCACTCTCCACTTACATGAACCACCTCTTTTCCGGAAAAATCGACGATGCCAAACGGGTCTCTTCGGCGGTCCATTTACCCGGAGACACGTCAACGGATGATATTGTCAGCAGCGATGATATCGAGGCGTTATTGGCTTCGTTTGGAAAAAAATAGAAGGCTGAAGCTTGCTTCACCCTTTTAATCCCATTATTAACCCTAAATTTTCATTCTACTCACCCCGTTTTTAAGATAAAATTCCCGTAAAATTATGAAGAATCGAGAATATGCTTTGAATAAAGTGGAGCTCCTCTCCCCGGCAGGGAATTTAGAAAAACTCAAAATCGCTATCGATTACGGTGCTGATGCCGTTTACGGCGGAGTCAGCCATTTTTCGCTCCGCATCCGTTCGGGCAAAGAGTTCGATAGGGAGAGTTTCAAAGAGGGGATAGAGTATGCCCATGCACGGGGTAAAAAAGTCTACGTTACGATCAACGGTTTTCCGTTTAATTCGCAATTGGGACTTCTGAAAGAGCATATTGCACAAATGGCATCTCTTGAACCGGATGCGTTTATCGTCGCTACCCCCGGTGTTCTCAAGCTGGCCCATCAGATCGCTCCGCATATACCGCTGCACCTCTCCACGCAAGCCAATGTCATGAATGTCCTCGATGCTCAGGTCTATTATGAGATGGGGGCGCGTCGTATTATTGCCGCGCGGGAAATTTCCCTGAAAGACCTCAAACAGATCAAAGAGGAGCTCCCCGATCTTGAGATCGAGGTATTTGTCCACGGATCAATGTGTTTCGCTTACAGCGGCCGATGTCTGATCTCCACACTCCAAAGCGGCCGTGTCCCCAACCGGGGAAGCTGCGCCAACGACTGCCGCTTTTCTTACGAACTGTATGCCGCCAATCCCGAAACGGGTACGCTGTTTCGTCTTGAAGAACAATCGGAGACGGGGACCTACATCATGAATGCCAAAGATCTCAATCTTGCTTCTCATATTCAAGAGATTCTGGATGCGGGATGCATCGATTCCGTTAAAATCGAAGGGAGAACGAAAGCCCCCTATTATGCCGCGATTACCGCCAAAACCTATCGCAAGGCCATCGATGATGTTTATGCCGGAAAATTTGACGGGGAGCGCTATCAAAAAGAGTTAAATACGATGCAAAATCGCGGTTTTACCGATGCCTATCTGGTGAACCGTCCGTTTGAAAAACACGATACCCAAAATCTCGATTTCACGATGATGATGGGGACCCATCAAGTGAGCGGGATGGTCGATGAGAGCGGGGAATTTTTTGAGTGCAAATACAAAACTTTCCCCGGAGAGACAATGCAAATCGTTACTCCCGATGAGAATGGGATGAAAGCCATCGACAACGAAATCGGCGCCATCGCTTTTGAAAACGGCCACTGGACCATCACGTTCAAGCAGCTTCTGGCGGAAAACGGCAAAATATGGGATCAGGTCCACAGCGGCAATCTAAACCGCTTTACCCTACCCGCCTCATTACCGCCGTTTTGTTTTTTCCGTATCCCTGCCACCGAGGATATGGGGACCGTCACCAAATGTTAAATTCAATCACACCAAAAGGAGATAAATAGCATGAAGTTCGTATCCATTATTATGGGGAGCAAAAGCGATTTCGATGTCATGAAATCGTGTTCGCAAACACTTGAAGAGTTTGGAGTTCAGTATGAACTGATTATCTCATCCGCGCACAGAAGTCCGGAGCGGACCAAAGAGTATATCATTACCGCCGAAGCCAAAGGGGCTCAGGTGTTTATCGCGGCAGCCGGTATGGCGGCGCATTTGGCAGGGGTATTGTCTTCCAAAACCGTTAAACCGATCATCGGTGTTCCGATGAGTGCATCCGCACTTAACGGTATTGATGCGCTCCTCTCTACCGTACAGATGCCGGCGGGTATGCCGGTAGCAACCGTCGCGATCGGGAAAGCGGGAGCCATCAATTCGGCCTATCTTGCAATGCAGATCCTTGCGCTGAATAATGAAGAACTTCGAATGAAACTTCAGGAAGACCGTATTGCAAAAGCAAAAAAAGTAGAGATGGATTCTCTCGAAATCGAGACGATTCTTTAATTTTAAAACTGTTTATACCCCTTTTTCTTTGCAAAAGCAAAGAAAAAGGAGAGCATCTCCTATTTCATCTGCAATACGTACCGTAACTGAATCGACCCAAATACAAAACAGTACAAAGTACTCTTACCCCCTCACTACACCTTTAACACATTTTTGGTACAATCGTCCTATCAAAACACGAGGCGGGAACTATGCAGGGACACTGGATGAGCATCGACGACTACGCCCGTCTGACGCAGATGGAGAGATCGGAGGTCGAAACGCTGATCGTTCGGGGAAAACTTACCACTATCATCGAAGACGGAGTCGTTATGATCGATCCCGGTCAGGGGATGGCGGGGATCGTCCCCGCCTCCTTGCATGAGCTTAGTGCATCGGAAGCCGATATGACGCTGGGGGCAAGTTTCGTCGAAAAAACCATCGGTACGATTATCAATCTGCACGAAAAAGTGCTCGTTGCCAAAGAGGAGACGATTGAATCGATCAAGAATGAGAATCTTTTTTTAAAAGAGGCCCTTGCATCGCTTCAAGAACTGTATGAAGAGGATCGCCATACGATTGCAACCCTGACCGAACAGTTGAAACTCTCTCAGCAGGAAGTTGAATTTATGCGCCGCAAATACAAGCTAATGTGGGGCAAAGTGATCGAAGAGCATGCCGCACAATGAGAAAAAATCGAAACCATAGTATTAGCGCAGCCAATCGGGGCTTTGCTGTGATGGCATAACCATGCACATAGAAAATGAGTGTATCGGGTGTATCATCGCCCAAAGCGGACGTGTTTGTGATGCCATTGGAGCAGATGACGCTTTAAGAGAAAAAATTGTCTCTTTTGTTGAAACCTCTCTTTCTACTGCTGATTTCACCCTCTCCCCACCTGTCATTGCCGCACCGCTGTATGAACAGATGGCTTTTTTTGCCGAAAAAACCGATCTTTACGATGAGCAAAAAACACACGCAACGCTACAAGCTCAACACTATCTCCCCTTTTTGCGTGAAACGATAGAACAAAGCGATAACCCTTTTATGGCGCTTCTTAAAACTGCCGTTGTGGGAAACGTCATCGATTTAGCAGCAGAGGTAACGTTTGACCTGCACGGTGCGATACTGTCGGTATTTGATACGCCATTTGCGCATGATGACGCTATAAAGTTGGCCGAACACTTCAAAAATACCTCAACACTGCTCTACATCGGCGACAATACGGGTGAACATCTCTTTGACGCCTTGGCAATCGAACATCTAAAAATACTCTACCCCCATTTAAAAATCACCTACATGGTACGAGGCAATTTTATTATCAACGACGTCACTTTAAAAGAGGCGGAAGAAGCCAAGATGGATCAGATTTGTACCCTCATGGATAGCGGCGTCCCGACTCCCGGATTTGTCTACAGCCTCGCATCCCCCGAAGCCCAAAAACTCTTCGATACCGCCGATCTGATCATCGCCAAAGGGATGGGCAATTACGAGTGTATGAGTCCGGTACGCCGCAAAAATATCTGTTTTCTCCTCAAAATAAAATGTTCCGTCGTCTCCCGCTCACTCGGGCGTGAAATCGGTTCTATTATCTGTAAGTTGGATTGATAAAAAGATAAAATATTAGCTATAATGGTTAATATTATTGCAAAAGGGCTAATATGTTATCCTTTTTACCAAAAGAGCCTCACCACATCATCGAAGAACTCCGAACCAAATTTCGAGAACGGCGACGCACCTTAGGCTACACCCAAAAAGAACTCTCTGCACGCTCCGGTGTGAGCTTAGGCTCACTCAAACGGTTCGAACACAGCGGAGATATTTCTCTCGAATCACTTCTCAAACTGGCTTTTATTTTGGAATGTTTGGGGGATTTTGAGGGGGTTTGTAAACCGAAAGAGAAGGTTTATGGGAGTTTGGAAGAGGTGTTAGGATGAGTTCCTTCACCCCTAAACTCACCGTCCACCTCAACACCACACAAAAACAAAAAGTAGGAACCCTCGCCTACAAAGATCGAAAAATCTATTTCGAGTATGACCAAGCATTTCTCCAAACGGGTATCGAAATTTCCCCCTATAAACTGCCGCTCAAAGCAGGGGTGATGCGATGCGACGATGATACGTTTGAGGGGTTGTGGGGGGTGTTTAACGACTCATTGCCTGATGGTTGGGGTCGGTTGCTCATGGATAGACATTTGATGCGGTTGGGTGTTCATGCACGCGATTTGACCCCACTGGATCGACTGGGATATGTCGGAAACTACGGGATGGGAGCACTCAGCTACGAGCCTTTTCACGAGGTCGAAAATCCCTTTATGGATGCCATCGTGTTGGATCAATTAGCACTTCATTCCCAAGAGATTTTAGCAGGGAGCAGTGAGGAACTGATCGATGAACTTTTAGTTCTTAACGGCTCATCCGCAGGGGCGCGACCCAAAGCGATGATCCAACTCAGTAACGATCACAACGATATGATCCACGGATCACAACCGCTCAAAGAGGGATATAGCCATTGGATGGTCAAATTTGCCTCCGGGGCGGATCACCCTGAAATCGGAGCCATCGAGTATGCCTATTCGCTGATGGCGAAAGAGGCGGGATTGGAGATGCCCGAAACGGCACTACTGGAGGGGAAAAAGGGGAACTATTTCGCCTGTGAACGATTTGATCGGATCGGTGATACGCGTGTCCATGTCCACTCGGTGGCGGGATTAGTCCATAGTGATTTTCGCTTTCCCTCTCTGGATTATCATGATTTGCTCTCGTTAAGCCTGCATCTGAGCAAAAATATCCAGGAGCAGGAGAAGGTTTTTCGCCTCGCGTGTTTCAATCTTTTCGCCCACAATCGTGATGACCATGCCAAGAATTTCTCGTTTCTGATGGATGAGAGGGGAGAATGGAAGTTTTCACCGGTTTATGATATTACCCTCTCCGGTGGACCGGGGGGAGAGCATAGCACGATGGTTGGGGGAGAGGGGAAGAACCCGACGAAAGAGCATCTCTTGGCACTCGCCAAAAAACATCGGCTCAAAAACGGGATCGCTATCTGTGATGAAGTGTATGCATCGGTGATGCAATGGTCGCATTTTGCGAAACAAGCGGGGGTAAGTCACAAGATGATACGCTTTATCGAATCAAAACTCCTAGCGTAACAACCCACAAGAAACGTTCACTGGCTTCATTAAGAATCAAGTCACTTTGGCTATAATAGCCCCACTTTTTTTACGGGAAATTTTTATGATCACTTTCGGCGATATGCTTTTAAAACTTCAACAATTTTGGAACGATCAGGGGTGTGCCATCGTCCAGCCTTATGACATCGCAGCGGGTGCGGGGACGTTTCATCCGGCTACATTTTTGCGTTCCCTCGATTCAAAACCCTGGTCGGTTGCCTATGTCGCCCCTAGCCGCCGTCCGACAGACGGACGCTACGGCGAAAATCCGAACCGTCTGGGAAGCTACTACCAGTTTCAGGTTCTGATCAAACCAAGCCCTGAAAATATCCAGGAACTCTATCTCAAAAGCCTCGAGTACCTCGGACTCAATCTCAAAGAGCACGATATCCGCTTCGTCGAGGACAACTGGGAATCTCCGACGCTGGGTGCGTGGGGACTGGGCTGGGAAGTGTGGCTCAATGGGATGGAAGTGACCCAGTTCACCTATTTTCAGCAAGTGGGAGGAATTGCCTGCGATCCGGTTGCCGTCGAAATCACCTACGGAACGGAACGTCTGGCGATGTATCTACAAGGGGTCGATACGGTATTTGATATCGTCTGGAGCGAAAACAGCTTCGGCAAAACCCTCTACCGCGACATCCACAAAGAGGGGGAGATCGAATTTAGCAAATACAACTTCGAAATCGCCGATACCGCCATGCTTTTCGCCGAATTTGAAGCCAAATCGGCCGAGTGCAAACGGTGTCTCGATGCCGAGTTGCCCCTTCCGGCCTACGATCTGTGCATGATGGCGTCGCACACCTTCAACACTCTCGATGCGCGCAAAGCGATCTCCGTCACTGAACGGGCCAACTACATTCTCAAAATCCGCGAATTGGCACGGGGATGCGCCGAACTCTACAAATCGCAGGAAGAGGCCCGGATCGAACGGGTGAAAGGGTAACTCTCTTTCGGGTTTCACCCAAAAAATATACTTTTTGTTACATTCTAATTAATTTATTTCAAATTGATCTAATTCATGACGAATAAATGATACAATTTCTCCATGAACAGCCTAAATAATTTTGCAGTGTCTACGAACAAAAAACATCATACCATTGCAATTCTCGATACTGACAGAGAATTGAGTACTCAGCTTTGCGCTCATCTGTGTTCTTTAGGCTCTACCGTATTTCAGATATTCGAACCCGATAAACTCTCTGCAATTCAGGAGTACCGTCCCGATTTTATCATCATTGATCCGATCTCTACCGGATTGGATGACGCCGCCCTCTGCGAATATCTCACTGCGCCGGAGAGTGCAGGTGTCGTTGTTTTTACGTTCGACAATGATCTGCAACAACGCAGCCGCCTGTTTGAATGCGGAATTTTGGATTATTTTCAGAAAAAAGAGCCGCTTGCCTACGTTGCCAATCAGTTGTCACGTCTTTTTGAAACCATCAATACCAATCCTCAGTATCAGGTTACCGTAGTCAGCGACACCCGTTTTTCGGAACAAAAATTCAACACTATTCTCCTCCACCGGAAATACCATCTGACCCACTTCTCCCACCCGGATACCATCAAAGAGCAATGGGCTGCACCCGGCCATCTTTTCCCCGATCTTTTGATACTCGATCTAAAAGAGGAGAATACCGCTCCCCTCTTCGAATTCATCGATTATGTCCGGATCGATAAAATATCGGAAATACCGATTATCGTCTTATCGGGTTCGCTTGATCCTGACCTCTCTGCCAGACTCTACCGAGCCGGTGTCAATACCGTTCTTACGCAAATTTACTCTGCCGAAGAGTTTCTCTGGACGCTTGCCCATACGCTGGACTATCGAATCAGTAAAAAATGGTTCCATTATGAACACACCATATCCAGCCAGCTCAAGGCGATGATCGATTCAAGCTCCATCGTCTCAAAAGCCGATCCGAAAGGGATCATTACCTACGTCAACGAAAGATTTTGCACGATTAGCGGCTACACCAAAGAGGAGTTGATCGGACGTCCCCACAGTATTATCCGTCACCCCGACACCGATCCGATGATTTTTCGCCAAATGTGGGAGACGATTCAAAACAAGCAGATTTTTAACGGTATGATCATGAACCGCCGCAAAGACGGCAGTACCTATTACATCGACAGTACGATCGCCCCGGTTCTGGATAATAACAACACCATTATCGAATTTATCAGTATCCGTCATGACATCACCCCCTTGATTGAAAAACAGCACGAAATCGAGGAGCAGCGGCGTCAGATCCAAAATGTTCTCGATGCACAAACCAGCCTCGTCTGCATGGTCGACAAAATGAAAGGGGTGGTCCAGTCCAACCGGGGATTTATGGAATTTTTGGGAATCCCCTCTCTGGACCCCGAACATTGCGGATTTCAAAATCTCTATGATCTTTTTCTGGATGGAGACGATACGCTACAGATTTCCTATGCATCACGCTACGTCTGGCTGGAACATCTTTATGAGATGCGAAATAATTTTATTAAAGTGGCCATGCGCGATCACGCATACCATCATCATATTTTCTCCATTCATGTTGAAAAAATTCCGGATTACCGTTTCAGCGGAGGGATATGCTATCTTGTCTCGTTTGAGAACGTCTCCGAACTCAACCGTGCTTTACAAACCGCCAAAGAAGCATCGGAAGCAGAGAGCCGGTTTCTGGCAACGATCAGCCATGAGATACGGACACCGCTGAACGGTATTTTCGGTTTTACCGAACTGCTCCATGAAACGTCTCTCAACGAAGAACAAAAAAAATACCTTCAGGCCATCTCCTACAGCAGCGATACCCTCCGCCAGATCATCAACGATATTCTCCATGTTATGAAACTTGAGCGGGAGCAGTTGGAACTCTATAATGAAACCATCCATCTGATACGGGAACTTGAAGCAATTTTTTACCCTTTTTACGCCCTCGCAGCAAAAAAAAGGGTCGATATGCTCGTGCTAATCGACCCCCGACTGCCGGTCACCGTCGAAACCGATATTCTCCATCTTAAGCAAATTCTGACGAATCTCATCAGCAATGCGATCAAATTCACCCCATCCGATAAACGGATCTATATTCGGGTCAAAAAACTTCAACGTTCAGACGGAAAAGTGAAGATCGGCTTCACCGTTGCCGATGAGGGGATAGGGGTCAAACCGGAGCACAAAGAACGTATTTTTAAAGCCTTTATCCAAGCGGACAACTCGATCGCACGTGAATATGGGGGGACAGGTCTCGGACTCAATATCGCGATACGCGTCACCGCCGCCATGGGGGGGAAAATCGCTTTCAAAAGCCAGGTGGGAAAAGGGAGCGTCTTCCATACCGTTTTGGAATTGACCGATCTCACCCCGGACAGATCGTATGAATATCAGAAAAAAGATATCCGCCTCTATTGCCCCGCTTCCGATTTACCGCCCCGATTTAAATTGGTAGAACAGTATCTCAAACGTTTCGGATGCACGGCATCCGTTATCTCGCATCTTGATCCGATTGATCACGCCGAAGATCAGAGCGCTCTTTCGATTCTCCTCTTTATGGACTGTATGAAGATGAGTGAAACCACCGCGATGCTTGAGCGTTATCAACACGCCAACCTCTATCTCATCTCCTCTTTTATGCCCGTTGTGACCTCTTTGCCTCTGAGTAAAAGAAATATCATCTGGATCACCAATGAGCTGACATGGTCCAATATAACCCGACAATTCGATCTGTATGGAGTTGAATCCTATGCACCCGCCATCTATGAAGAGTCCTCCCATTTCGGGGAACTTCATATCCTGATTGCCGAAGACAATGAGGTCAACCGATTTTACATTCAGGAAGTGTTGAAAAAAATGGGGTTCACGATCGATATTGCACAAGACGGTAATGAAGCACTCACCAAATTTATGCACCATACCTACGACTTGATCCTCATGGATGTTAATATGCCCAATCTCGACGGAATCAGCGCGACACGGCAGATACTTCACTACGAGCAAGAAGCCGGACGTCCCCATACTCCGATTATCGGTGTCAGTGCCGATGCCATTGAAAAAAACATCAAAGACTATATCCGACAAGGTTTGGACGGATACCTGATCAAACCGCTTCGAAAAACCGATCTTATCAAAATATTTCACGATTTTTTCGGTGCCCAAACGATACCTCCTCTCACACTCCGGAGCGGATCCGATGCTATCGACGCACTAGAAATCACCGATATGAGCTTAATGACTTCTACCGCTCAAAAATTGGAGCTCCCCGAAGAGATTGTTGCGGAACTGTTTCGAAAATTCATTAACAATACCCAAACGCTTCTCCAACAGATACGTGAACACCCTAACGACTCCGTCCCCTTAAAAATGGCCATCCATTCGCTCAAAGGGATTGCCCGAAATCTCTATATGGAACCGTTGGGAAAATATTGTCACGAATTTGAAAGCAAGATCGGAACACTCAGTGAAAATCAAACGATTCAAGAGCTAGAAACCATTATCCGAGAGAGTGAAAACGCTATCCACCGGATGCAAAAGGAACTAATACGATGAGGCACGAGACCCCTTTTACCATCATCACGATCGATCAGAATGATATGAATCTTTTAGTGATTGAGACCTACTTAAACAGTACCAATGCCGTGTTTGTCAATTTTACCGATTCGCGTAAAGCATCGGAATACCTTCAAAACAACCCTTTTGATATGGTGATCGTGGATTATGCCATGCCCGAAATGGACGGGATTGCCCTCACCAAAGAGGTCAAAAAAATCGATCCGGAAATTCCGGTCGTTATGATTACCGAACAAAACACCGGAAATACACTCCTGATCACAGCCCTCAGAGAAGGGGTCAATGACTTTATCAGCAAACCGATCCATAAATCGATCTTTCTAAACCGCGTCCAAACGTTGATAAAACTTCGCAAAGCACTCCTGCGGCTCTCGCATCAAGACAAACTGATCCAAAGACAAATCGAAAAAGCGACCGGTGAACTTCAAAAAAATCTTATAGAGTTGCAAACCGCCCAAAAAATAACCAATCTGGGAAGCTGGAAGTGGAACATCCTCAGCGGTATATGGGAGTGTTCGGATGAAACGTACCGTATTTTCGGACTTGAGCCGCAATCCGTTCAGCCGACCTATGAGAGATTTTTACATTTCGTCCATCCTGAAGATATCCAAAAAGTCAAACACGCGATTGATTTGTCGATCTTCACGAAAACCCTCTGCGATTTGCGTTACCGTATCGTCGTATCCGGAGAGATCAAATACGTTCATGGGAGGGGAAGCGTCTACTACGATGAGAAAGAGGAGCCGCTGTATATGGTCGGAACCCTTTATGACATTACGGAATCGACCCAAGCCTATCAGGAGCTGCAACAAAAAGAGCACGAAACGCTTCAAATCCTCTCCCGTACCGCCGAATACAAAAATGCAGAGACCTTCAACCACATCAAACGGATATCGAGCTATGCGGTCCACATTGCAAAGTATTTGAATTTGAGCGAACAAGAACAGGAGATTCTCCGATTTGCCGCTCCGCTGCACGATATCGGCAAAGTGGGGACACCCGACCACATCCTCCTCAAACCCGGGCTGCTGGATCCGACGGAGATGAAAATTATCCACAACCACACCACCATCGGAGGCAAAATTCTGGAAGATACCAAAAGTGTTTATCTCCAAGCGGCCTGTACCATTGCATTGAGCCATCATGAAAAATATGACGGAAGCGGATACCCTTTCGGACTGAAGGGGGATGAGATACCGCTTTATGGACGGATCGTCGCAATTGCCGATGTATTTGATGCCCTCACGTCCAACAGGCCTTACAAAACAGCCTGTTCGTTCGAAGCGGCCGTTGATTTTATCCAATCGAATGCCGGAAACCATTTTGATCCCGAACTGGTCAAACTTTTCACCCGCAATATCGAAGAGATTTACGCTATTTATACCCACTATGAGGATTGAACCATTATGCAAAAAGTTTTAATCGTTGATGACCAAACCCTGAACCAAACCCTTTTGGAAGCGTATATCCAACAGTATGTGAAACAATACAATACCGGACCGATAGAGATCAAAAAAGCCGATCACGGTCTTGAAGCGGTAAAAATGTGTCAGGAAGAGGCGTATGACCTCATTTTCATGGATATACTAATGCCCCATATGAACGGGATAGAAGCGACAAAACACATCCATGCCCTGTTGCCGCAGGCCATTATTGTCATCGTCTCGACCGAAGGGGATGAAGAGAATCAGATTCAGGCCCTTCGCAGCGGGGCCAAAGATTATTTTGTGAAACCGATCCAGCCCGACATCTTCAAACGCCGGCTTCACCTCTACGCAACGATGATAGACAACAGCAAGGGGATCACCTCATCCAAACAAAGCCTCAACCTTTTTACAAATACTATTTTTTGCTACAAAACAACCTATCATATCGAAAATGAAGAAGATCTCGCCCAGCTGTGGGAATCGCTCCTTTTTAAAGTCAAAGACAACGTCCGCACCAATTTCATGAGTGATTTGATCCGGTTTATCTATCAACTCTCGCAGGTGATGCTGACCCGTAAAGTGCAGCCCCATATTGTGATAGAGGAGAATGAACACTACTACTTTTTCTCCATTTTAAACATCAATATTGTCCAATCGAAAAAAGTGATTCAGCTGATCGAAAATTATTTCGACCAGATTGACTACCTGCTCAAACTCAATATCCTCTCCTTTAAAGTGATGAAAGATTTTTCACAAACCATGGTGATTACCACGATGGTCATCCCTGAAGAACAGCCGCGAAAATTTTCTTCCGATTCTACGGCGACAACGTACGAAAAAGGGTCCGAAATACTTCAGCGGTTTGATTTTATGGAAGAAGAGGATATGACTTCGTTAGAACTTAAACTGGGTGAGCTTTCAACCCAGTTTATGTGGATGGGGAGCAATGAACTCAACAGCGACGATGTCGATCAGATCATCGTCTCCTTTGAACGAATCTCCAGCATCCTCCTTTTTTACAGCCAAACCCAAACGCTCGGAACCGCCATTCGCGATTTAACCGCCATCATCAAAAAAGATGAAACCGTTTTCATCGCGATGGCGGCACAAATGTCAACCTTATGCAAAAGCTTCAATAACGATCTGATTGTTTGGTTTAAAACCCTCTTTTATGAAGGGGCCCCATCGGTCGATTATATGAATGCGTCCATCCTCTCCAATATCCAGATGATCCACTCCTTTTTGGAACCTATGGATGAAGCCGGTATGGAGGGGGACGACAATTTCGAATTTTTTTAACTGATGTTACGCACTTTCCGGGCATAGCCCGTAAAGTGGCAGGGGACAATTTGTCCCCTGCACCCCCCTAAAGCTACCCGCATCTTTCGGATGCGGGAGATTACTGGCCTATTTCACCCCTTTTGAAAAAGGTGCGTAACATCAGTTAAGATCACTAAAACTCGGACCGTCGCCGCTTTCCAAACGTGTTCCCTTTCCGTAATGAAAGCCGTCTATACTTTCGTCCATTAACCGGACTAGGATCAGTATGAAAACGGTACGATGGCGTTTAGAGACTGCCGCACTCTTGCTTGCGGCCACGGTGAGTTATCTGTTTTTTGACCGTTCGATCGCACTGTATTGCGCCCACGCCTGTACGGGAGAGTACAACGCTTTTTTTAGCGCCGTTACCAAACTGGGGGTATCTACCCCCTATTTACTCATTTCCGGATTGCTCTATCTCTATTTTTATACCTTTCGCAAAGACCCCTACTCGGCCTACCCTGCCAAATTTGTCTTTTTGGCGGTTGCCGTTTCGGGCATTGCGGCCGATATTGTCAAAGTCATTGCCGGCCGTTTCCGCCCCTCATTGTTTCTGGAACAGGGGTTGTACGGATTCGACTTCTTTCACCTCAAAGCGGCCATGCTCTCTTTTCCTTCCGGTCATACCGCGACGGCATTTGCACTGGCCGCCGTTATCGCACTGTACCGCCCCCGATGGGCACTCATCGGATGGGGAATGGCCTTTATGGTCGGACTCAGCCGGATCACGTTAACCATGCATTACACCAGCGACGTTCTCGTCGGAGCGCTTATCGGAATCATGACGGTCAAAATTTTAGCCCTCTATGAACCGAATCGAAACCGTTTGAACGCGAATCTCCCGATTTATGCCCGATAATTCCTCTCCCCTCCCATATTTGGCTACAATCGCATATGCAAACGCTTATCGGTCAAATCGACAAAATCATTTATGAAAACGACGGATTTTTTATCGCCCTCCTTAAAAGCGGCGAAAAAATTGCCGCCCATTATTACGAGAGTGACGTAGACCATCTCAACGGTGCGGCGATCACCCTCAAGGGGGTATGGGAAGAGCACCGGCAGCACGGCAGAACCTTTAAAGCCGAATCGCTCCTCGTTAATCAAAACGAACTTTTTTTCTTTTTAAACCGTGTCGTCAAAGGGTTCACCAAAAAACTCACCGCCGAACTGATCGAACGCTACACCCAAGAAGGGTTGATCGAGATTCTCGAAAACGACATTGAGCGACTGATGGAGATCAAGGGGATGAGTGCTACGCGCCTATCCAAACTCTCAAACGGCTGGAAACAATTTCGCTCGATGCGTTCACTGGGAGAATTTCTGGCCCCCTACGGGGTAACCCCCGGACTGCTGCGCCTGATTGCCACCGCCCTGAAAGGGGTACGCGATCCGATCGAAGCGATCCGGCACAACCCCTATGGCCTCATGTCGATCAACGGAATCGGATTCAAAAAAGCCGATGAAATCGCCCGTGCAATGGGGGTACATCACCACGATCCGCGCCGTATTCAGGCGGCGATGGAGTACACCCTCGGCGAATACTGCGACCAAGAGGGGAACAGCTGCATCGAACGCCCCCTCCTCTACCGGAAACTCGATCTCCTCCTCGAACTGGGAGAGGAAGCCGTCTATGCCAACGCCCTCGAAGATCGTATCCATGAAGAAAAAATCGTCCTCCTCCCCAGCCAAAGGCTTGCCCCTTCGCGATTGTATCAGGCCGAAAAGTTCTTGTTTGACCAATTCCGTCGGCGGGGAAAAACCCAAGAGGGGGCCATTACCGACAATCTGGAAAATTTCCTAAGCGAACATACCCTGAGCTTGGGAGAGCAGCAGCGCCAGGCTCTGGAATGGATCAACAAAGGGGTCGGATTGCTCTTTCTCGTCGGCTATGCCGGAACGGGGAAAAGTACCACCGCCAAAGCCCTCCTCGATCTTTTGGC
>NZ_JALNYS010000011.1:0-8803 GCF_023229695.1 Sulfuricurvum sp. | reverse complement strand
GTACCGATCCGGCATTGATCATGACGTGCGCCCTCAGCGGTATTGCGTCTCAGAGGATTCGTGAACGCAGCGGCTACCAAAGCGGTACGATCCAAAGCCTGCTGGTGAAATTCGAATCCCACGACACAATGCCCTACCGGGTGGTCTTGATCGACGAAGCGTCGATGATCAATTCCATCCTCTTCGCACGGCTGATGGCCAAAATAGAGGGGGATGCCGTCGTCATTATCGTCGGAGATGATGCGCAGCTCCCCCCCATCGGTGCGGGAAATCCTCTCACCGATGCGATTGCATTGAATCTGGCACCGACCGTCATGCTGACACAAATTTACCGCCAAAGTGCCGATCAAGCCATTGCCCTCATCGCCAACGATGTCCGGCGCGGTATTATCCCCTCCTACCGTGAATCGTATGAAGATTTTACCTTTATCCCCGTCGAACTCTCCAACCGTCACGCTCTCAAACAAAGCCTCACCAGCAACGAATTCGACGAAGCGATTCAAACCCTTTCCCATAATATTCTTGCCAAAATCGCCGAAGTGACTCTCGCAGAACTCCCTGCATCACGCGAAAAACTCCAGACCAAACAGATCCGCGAATACCTCAGCGCCTTTCAGGTGATCTCGCCGATGCGGGCATATACGCTTGGGGTTGAGAACCTCAATCTCCTGTTGCAAGATTATTTCAATCCAAATCCGAAAAAAAAGATCAAAACGCTGCACGGAGAACTCCGACTGATGGACAAGGTGGTCCACACCAAGAATGAGAATATTCTCTCCTATACCCCTGAAGAGTTCAAAGAGGGGAATAAACCGAGCGAACGGCGGATATTCAACGGGATGTGCGGGCTTGTGTTCCGAATCGAGGAAGAAGAAGAACTCGCCTATGTCTATTACCCCAACGAAGAGCTCATCGTCCAATACAAATATGAGGAGATCAGTACGCTATTGAGCCTCTCTTATGCCCTGAGCGTTCACAAAGTACAGGGGATGGAGTACGATACCGTTGTCGTCGTCATGAGCTTTTCCCACCGCATCATGCTGGGAACCAAACTTCTCTATACCGCTCTCACCCGTGCCAAAGGGCACTGCATCTTCATTGGTGAGACGGGGGCATTTGAATCTGCATGCCGGCGGTTGGAACAATCCAAACGGATCACCGTCATGCAAGAATTATCACACTAACTGATGTTACGCACTTTCCGGGCAAAGCCCGTAAAGTGGCGGGGACGGCCCAGCCGGCACTTCGTGCATCGGCCGGGTTCCAAAGCTAAAAAAGCCAAGCAGTTGGCTTTTTTGACGCTTTTCACCCCTGCACCCCCCTGAAGCTACCCGCATCTGTCAAATGCGGGAGATTACTAACCTTTTCGCACGTGTTTAGACAAGGTGCGTAAGGTCAGACACTAATAGATAAATTTTTTACGACTCGCTTCATCGACTAACCGCTTCGCCAGCATCGAAACTTCAATGGCAACTTTGTCCGTCTCTTCGGCTGCATGAGCATTGTCCTGAGAAAGCTTATCCAATCCTATAATGGATGTGCTGACATGTTCAATAGCCAGAATCTGTTCTTTGAGCATATCGGTCATATCGTGGATTGTTTGTACCAACCCATTGGTACTGACATCCACTTCAGTGAGACTTTTTTGAGTCCGTTCGGCAAGTTTACGGACTTCATCCGCAACAACGGCAAATCCACGACCATGTTCTCCGGCTCGCGCCGCTTCGATCGCAGCGTTAAGCGCCAACAGATTGGTTTGATCTGCTATATCTTTAATGATTTCGATAACCCCCTTGATCGTATTCGATTGGGCAATCATCATATCTGCCGACATTCCAACCGTCTGCATCGCTTTGGCCATCTGTTCCATCGATACGGCGGTCTCTTCCAGTGATACCGCCTGGCTAGCACTCGCTCCACCAAGCCGCTCGACACTCTCCTTCAGAATAATCGATGAATCCGATAACATTTGCCCATTTGAAAGATTAAGGGAAAGCATCGAAGACATTTCACTTCCAAGATTGTTCACACCGTTAATCATATTGGCCATTTCATGGTGCAACTCTCCGAGTTCAACCTGAACACTAAAATCGTTAGCGGTATAAGCTTTTAACCCAGCCAACACTTTCTGAATATTCATATTGAGCCCGACAAGCATCTCATTGAGGACATCTTTAAGCCTGATAAGCTGTGGGTTATTCGGAACTGCGGTGATTGAGCATGTCAACTCCCCCCGTTTGACACGGTTAGCAATCTCGACCGCATCAAGAACTGCCTGTTCATCATGCATCAATCCCTTTTCAATGACGGCAATGCTTTCATTGATCACTTTTGCCATCCGGGCAAATTCATCGTTTCCATTCTCATTCAAAGGCTTAATTTCACGTGTCTTGCTATTCAGAAAATCAAAAAAATTGAAGAGTCCGTTTTGAAAATCTTCAAGCGAAACAGAGATCTTCCGGGCAAAGAAGTACGCGATAAACGCACCTCCACCCATTGCGGCCAATGTAATAATCCAATTGATTATATTCGCTATTGTCTGGGCCGATTCAACACGCTCTTTGGCTTCAAACGTATTTTGGTCAATGTTTTTTTCAATTGTTTTAAGCGCGGTGAGAATCTCCTCTGCCGCCTTCATAGAGACCGCATAGTTAATTTTCCCGCTTTGATCAATCATTGCCAGTGTTTTAACGGTCCGTTCATCTTTTTCACTCTTGTTCAAAAGAGTGATCTTATAACTCTGTACATCGATTGACTCTTGGATAGTCAGCTTGAATGCTTCGCTTTTTTTCTGCGCTGAAACAACCTCTTTTAAAACCTCTTGATCGACACTCGGTACCTTGTTTTCAACATCCCCCTTTTCCAAAAAAACAAGATTTTTGATTACCGCATCCAGATTTTGCTGTATTTGCTCAACAATCTGCGGTTCAGGCCGGGTTGAAAGCTGATACCCTTTCAGATTCGACAGGGAGCGCTCCATGCTAAGGATCGCTCCGGAAATTGCTTTGAGCTGCGGGAGACTCTTTTTAATGACACTGTCTGTGCCGTTTTGAATCACAGCACCCGATATTTTCCCAATTATTCCGCCAAGGACGGCAAGGAGTGCAACCGCAAAAAAACCGATATACAATCTTTGTTTAACACTCATGGCACTTTCTCCATTTTTCGATTATTTGTTTGTAAACGTCTGATCAATGTATTCCACTATCAGCTTGATGGTCGTATCGTCGTAAAGAACGTGCCATGCTCCCATATCGTCTTTACCGGCTCCCCAGCGGTTTGCTCCGTATTTAATGACTAAAAATTTCTGCTCTTTGGTTAAAAGGGTTTTATTTAGATTGTACGGAAAAAGGGATTCAGTCGGGATGGTCGTTGCTATCCCCTTGCCGTCACCTTTCTCACCATGGCAAAACAGACATCGCAACGAATAAATTTTTCTCCCTACACGAACCGTATTCGCTTTTTGTTCATCCTCAAGCGGTTTGGTCTGTGCGTACAGATTCTGAGCTTCAAGAAAGCTCTTTTTATTGACTTTTTCCGACAAAAAGAGGGCGATTGCTCCGATTTCATCCTCTTTGAGAATATTTTCATAGGCCATCATGATGTCTTTGGATGCACCGAAATGGGCAGCCCCTTTTTGGATAATACGGTGCATCTGTTCTCTGGATAACAGCGATTTTGTCAGATTGCGAGGGGGGATAACCAGGTCTAATCCCTCTCTTGGTTTCCCATCGAGGGTATGACAACCGCTGCAATTGGCATTAAACAACATGGACCCTTTGGCTATGTTCTTATCCTCCGATGCTTGAAGCGATCCACACATCAAGAGCACAGACACTACTGCTGCGGCAATGAGTGTCATCCTTATTCCACAATAATCGTCAGTGCCATCGCCGGATGGATATTGCATCCAACACTGAATTTCCCTTTGGCCTTTAACTTAACCACTTTATCGTCACCCGGGGCTTGCATTCCGATATCAAACGCGATTGCCGCATCGTCGCTGTACGCATTGTGGGCAAAAGGATCTGAATTTTTAAAACGAACGGTATCCCCGACTTTGGCTTTTATGGTATTGGGAGAAAACTGTTTCCCCTTTTGCTCTACAACAAACTCTGCCGCCCACCCTGAGCTGCACAGAAGGAGAATTGATACTAAACTGACCATTTTTTTCATTACGTGTTCCTTATTTTGGGAATTTGGTTGGGATATCGAGTTTCATGGCAGGCGATTCAAGTGTTTTCATGAAATCTGCGAGATACCCGATCTCTTCTCTCGTAAGATCGGCTTTTTTCAATGCCGTGGAAACATTCCGAGCCTGAGGATTTTTACCGCCGCTGCTGCATACCGTGGAGGCTTCTTCAAGTGTTTCAGCACTTCCGTTATGGAAATAGGGAGATGATTTTGTCACGTCACGCAAGGTAGGCGTTTTAGTAGCACCGTAAAAAATCTCCTTACTCTTTACCTTATAGCGTCCCACATCCCCATCATCAAGACCGATATTATGAAAACTTCCGTCCGTAAAGTTGAAGCCGTCGTGGCAGTTGGTACAGCCCCCTTTTCCTTTGAACAGCTCAAACCCTTTTTTGGCATTCTCGCTAATCGCCTTTTTGTCCCCTTTGATAAAACGGTCAAAAGGGGCATTCGATGAGACAACCGTCCGCTCAAACGATGCGATCGCTTTGGCCAGACTCTCTTTTGTCACCCCTTCTCCCGGATACGCTTTTGCGAACAGTTTAACGTATCCCGGAATACCATTAAGCTTAACAATCAGTTCATCAAGCGGCATATTCATCTCTACATCTGCTTGAATCGGGCCTAAAGCCTGCTCTTCGAGTGTTGCGGCACGCCCATCCCAAAACTGCGTCTGTTGATACGCACCGTTTAGGATAGTCGGGGTATTACGCGGTCCCATACGTCCTTCGTGACCTACCGCTTTTGGCAATCCGTCACTCCATCCTTTTTTCGGATCATGACATGTTGCGCATGAAATTTGTTCTGACTTTGACAAACGTACGTCAAAAAAGAGGAGTTTCCCCAACTCTATCCGTTCTTTCGCCATTGCATTATCTGCCGGGAACGGAACATTTGCAGGACGGGTAAAATGGGACGCTTCAGCCGCTGCAAAAACAGATGACCCTACCCCCGCAACCACCATTGCCGTGACAAATGAATAAACCGATTTTTTAAACATAAAAATCCTTTTGTAAATCATTTCATATAAATGATTTTATTTATATATAAGAATACTAAACTATTTTTACCTAAAACAGCTACTTATGTCAAGAAAATGGCTCGATTAGGGTATCAACTTGAGCTAAACGACGAGTGCACCATCAAAAAATAATCACTTATTAGCATGGAAGTATTATTTTGGCAGAAGCTTAAAGAAATACATTATTACGGAAAAAGAGTTACCCTCTAGCGGCAGTCGATCCCCGTAAACTCTTGTTGATATTTTTCACACTCTCGTTTCGGTATTTGTACCATAACGGGGTTTTTTGAGGGATCGAACCATCCCAAAAGCTCTTTCAGAGCGCTCTCCTCCATCGCCGTACATCCGGCGGTGGGACGATGGTCCGGATGATTGAGGTGAATGAAGATACACGATCCTCTCCCTTTTTCCCCTTGTGCGTTATACTCGACAATCGCACCGTTGCGGTAGACTTCATCCGTTCGGCGCATCGTTTCATAGCTTTTCGGAGGGTGGGCAGGATCAAGCACAGCGATTTGGTTGTAACGCTCATCCGAACTCTCGTCGATACAGATCACATTTTCATCGGCATAGACATAGGGCATTGCCGAGTTTGCAGCAAGGTCGGATCCGAATGTCCGGGTAATCGCAAATACCCCTGCAGGACTGCGACCGTCCCCCTCGTATTTGAGAGGATTTTCCCCATCACTCCACCCCAATCCGTTACGTCCGAGGGTGACGGCAACCGCTTCTCCCGTTTTTTGCCATACTCCCTCTTTGCTATAGCGCTGCATTGTTGCCCCGGTACTGTTCATCTCCGGGGCAAGGACCAAAACGAGCTGTTCTGCTCCGAAAACCGATGAAAATAGAATGAATGGGGATAAAAGGGTAAAAAATTTCACCATACAATTGACCTGAACTTAGTTTGTTTTAAAGTTAGGTAGTATAGCATATTGAAAATCGCACGTGAGGGGCATCGATGAATATAACAGTTCGCAAAGCAACCGAGGCAGATATCGATATGATCGCCCAGGCTTTGTTGGAAGGGTCACGGGCCGGCAAAAAGATCGGGTTGTTCGATTTGGTGTTCAATACCTCCGATGAAGCGGCATTGAGTGATTATCTGAAGCGTCTATCCCTTGCGTCCACGAAAAGTTATTGCCATTATTCCAATTTTTCCATCGCGGAAGCAGGGGGAGAGCGTGTCGGTGCACTCTGCGGATACGAGCCGCGAATCGCAACCCATGAAATTTTTTCAAAAGCACTCGAAGAGATCGGTTTTGATGAGAGCTATCACGAACGGATCGCCGCTTATTTACTCTGTGAAGCGGATGTCGACAACCAAACATGGGTCTTGGATTTTATTATGGTCAAAAATCCGTTTAAAAGTTTTGAAATTCTCAAAGAACTGATCGGAAAAAGTATGCTTGCCGCACGGCTTAAAGGGTACCGGAAAGTCCAAACATCCGTTGAGATCGGATCGATAGAGACAGAAATTATTTATAAAAAACTGGGATTTTCCGTCATTGACGAAAAACGGAGCGAATATTATAAAGAACAATTCGGACGTCCCGGCATTATGCGTCTTCAAATGATCCTCTAAAAATATTTTTAACCATTATTGCGAACATTACTACTCCCGCCTCAACTCTTTTGTGAGGGGGTTTCGAAAAGGAATTTCCATCGAATACGGTCTCTTGGGACTCATCCCCCCCCTTATCGCCATTCTCCTCGCCCTCTTCAGCCGATCGGTTTTTATCGCACTCCTGAGTGCGATTACGGTCGGCGAATTCATCATTGCCGGATTTCACCCGTTGGATACCTTTCTACTAATGAGCGAACGGTTTTGGGGGCTCCTGAACGAAGGGTGGGTCCTTAAAACCCTCGCGTTCGCTATGATGGTCGGCTCGGTCATGAGCCTGATCGAACGCAGCGGCGGGGTGAACGGCCTGATTCATGAACTCAGCGTTAAACGCTCCTGGGTTAACTCCAAACGGGGAGCCCTGATGCCAAGCTTCATCGCGGGGATCGTCATCTTTATCGAATCTTCCATCACCTCTCTCGTCGCCGGAGCGATCGGAAGGCCCTTTTGCGACCGCTACGGCATCAGCCGGGCCAAACTCGCTTTTGTCTGCGATTCCACCTCGGCACCCGTCTGTTCGATCATCGCCATCAACGGGTGGGGAGCACTCCTCCTTGGGCTCATCGGAGGACAAATCAGTGCAGGTCTGATTGCCGGAGAAGAGAGCGGCTGGCTCATTCAAGCCATTGCCTATAATTTTTACGCCTACATCGCCCTCCTCGTCACCTTTATCACCATCTGGTATACCATTGATATCGGCCCGATGCGCCATGCCGCTATCACCGAACCTTCCCTGCAATGCCACGATGAGAAAGGCTCCGTCGGCCTCTTCTTGTGGCCTATGGTATGGATGATCGGCGGCGTCATCGTATTTATGCTCATTACCGGCAATGGTAATATTCTCAAAGGCTCCGGTTCTACCTCGATCTTTTACACCCTGATCGTCACCCTCCTCCTCACGTACGGCTATTACCGTTTTCAAAACGTCATGGATACGAAAACTTTTCTCACCGAAACTTTCCGAGGGGCAAAATCAATGGCCCCTATCGCCGCAATCCTCCTCTTTGCCTTCGCGATCGGCGGGGTCAGCTCGGATATGGAGGTGGGGAAATATCTCGCCTCGTTCATCGGTGATTACCTCCCCTCGGCCTATCTGGCGGCAGCGATTTTTCTCCTCGCGGCCCTTATCGCTTTTGCCACCGGAACAAGCTGGGGGACATTTAGTATTATGCTCCCTATTGCTATCCCTCTGGCTGTCGGACTCGATGCCCCCGTAGCCCTTTGCATGGGGGCCGTCATTTCAGGCGGTGTATTCGGAGACCACTGCTCCCCCATCTCTGACACGACCATTATCTCCGCTATGGCAAGCGGATGCGACGTACAAGAACACACCCGCACCCAGCTCCCTTACGCACTGATCTCCGCAGCCATTGCGCTGGTTTTCTTCCTTGGCACCGGAATCTTGATCGCGTAATACTCCGCTAACATTTCGCTAATGCTTTTATGGGATACTACCGTTATCCAAACACAAGGAAATACCATGAAAGCTTTAACCTTTGTTGCTCTTTTGAGCGTAGCCGCCTTTTCAGCCGATTACAGTACGATGACCATGAGCGAGTTGCAAACGATGAGGGGAAGTGTCCCTGAAGCCGATCGCGCCGCTTTTCAAGCGGAGATGCAAAGCCGAGTCCAGGCCATGACGGTTGAAGAGCGTCAGGCATTTAAAGAGCAGATGAAACAAAGCCGCTCAGGTGCTCAGGACGGGAGCGGTTCAAAAAACCAGACCCGTTCCCAAAGCCAGACACAAACTCCGGCGATGCAAACGCAAATGCAAAACCAGTCACGCATGGGCGGCGGCCGTTCACACTAAATAAGTGACCTTACGCATAGTATTGGTTTGAGCCATTCAAAGTTGCCTTTGGCTTCGTCATTCCCGACTCGATCGGGAATCCAGCTCTCTCTTATGGGGATGGATCCCCGGGTCAAGCCCGAGGATGACGGAAAACGAATCGAGTGCGTAACATCAG
>NZ_JALNYS010000042.1 GCF_023229695.1 Sulfuricurvum sp. | reverse complement strand
GTGGATAATTGTCAATGCGTCGAGTCCATAACGCTGGAGCTTCACCCCAAAGTAGGGTTGGAACTGAATCAAAAAATCACCGCGATTGATTCTGAGGCGAAACGTATTTTTAGTGAACATGCCGCTTTTCATTATGACAAACTCATCATTGCAACCGGTTCCATCCCTAAAACACTTTTTGATATTTCATCCATAGAGAATGCTTCGACCTTTCGAAATCACCATGACAGTGTGAAGATAAGCGCCGGCATCAAGGGTAAAAATGTCGTGATTGTCGGAGCAGGGCCCATTGCCTTGGAGCTTCTCGATACATTGATGCACAGCGTCGATCCAAAAACTATTACGTTACTAGTACGGGGGGATTATCTGTATTCACCCGTGTTGAGCCGTGAGGGGATGGAGCTCATCGGCCGTATCTTCGAGTCCGATCCTCGTATTCGCATTTCGTTTAACGATCAGATAATCGATCATACGATTGAAGATAATCGCCTTCTTGCTGTCACCGCCAAGCACGAGGTTATAGAAGAGCCGTTTCTCATCTTCGGCGTGGGAATCGATCCTAATATTTCATTTGCCCGTGATACCATCGAGTGTGATCGGGGAATATTGGTTAATGATGCAATGCAGACGTCCTCACCTGATATCTACTGTGTCGGAGAAGCGGCACAGTTGCGTGAGGGGGGATTTGTCGCAGGACGGGTCAAAGAGTGTACGCTCCAAGCCGATGTCGCTATTTCCAATTTGTTGGGAGAAGAAGCTCATTTTTGTGAAGAAGTCTCTATTGACGGGTTGAAAGTGGGGTCATTTTTGTTTGCCGATGTGAGTTCACCCGATTTTGATCCCAAAGACCCTGCTAACGAGACGATTTTAATTTCGCATGAAAATCGGATTGATCAGTATATCGTTAATGGTGATCGGCTGAAGCGGTTTATCGGAATCAATACGAATATTGATCTACTGGCGCTTCAAAAGCTCATTGAAAATGATTCGCCGATCGATGCGGCGTATCTCTATTCGAACCGTCTTATTTCCGAAAAAGGACGGTTGGTGTGCAGCTGTGAAGGGGTGCATGAGCAAGAGTTAATCGATATCATTAAAGAGAATGCGGTGATGTCGTTCGCCGATTTGAAAGCTTATTCCAAAGCAGGGCGTATCTGCGGACGGTGTAAGCAGGATGTGTGTGGAATTATAACAGCGACTCCCGTTGATCCCCAAGAAGCCGCACGGTTGAAGCATGAGCGGGAAGAGGCTGAACGAGAAACCCAACTTGCCAAAGTCCATTCGAGAATCGAAAAATACAATCTCCTTCATCCCAAAAATAAGCTCAGTCCAGAAAATTTCGAAGAGGCGCTTAATACATTCGAAATGAATCGAGAATTTAATAATTGGGTCTCGATGATTACGGCATCGATGCACTTACATCCAAGTTTTGAGGAAAGTGTGAAAGAGGGGGTTTCACAGCTCAATAAGATCCCGATTATTTGGCTCGAGCTGGCGGATTGTTCAGGAAATTCGGAAGGGTTTATCAAATCAGCCCATCCCAGTGTCGATGATCTGATTCTCAAATACATCTCACTGGATTATCATGAACTCTTAATGGCAGGATCAGGAGAACAATCGGAAGCGGTACTGGATAATATTATTAAATATGACTCTGGAAAATATATCCTGATTGTCGAGGGGGCGGTGCCTTTGGGTCTGGATGGGAAGTTTTTGCGAATCGGTGCTAAAGGGGAGACTGGATTGGAACTGCTTCGTCGTGTTTCCAAAAATGCCGTAGCGGTGATGGCGGTGGGATCGTGTGCATTTGATGGAGGTGTAGTAGCAGCAAAACCCAATCCGACAGGTGCAGTAGGGGTAAGTGAAGCGCTGGGCAGGGCTGATATCATCAACCTCCCCGGTTGTCCCGTCAATCCGATCAATATTGTGGGGACGCTTCTGCACTACATCATGTTCGATGAATTTCCAAAATTGGATGCAAAAAACCGTCCCGTGTGGGCGTATGGATTTCGGGTGCATGACAACTGCGAGCGCAGAGGGCACTATGATGCGGATGAATTTGTTCTGGAGTGGGGGGATGAAGGGGCAAAGAAGGGGTGGTGTCTGTTTAAAATGGGGTGCAAAGGACCGTATGCCGAGTTAAACTGCTCGTTGGTCAAGTTTAATGAGGGGACAAGCTGGCCGGTTCAGGTAGGACATGGCTGTTTCGGCTGCGGAGCGGGAAAAATTGCGTTTGATGAATATGCCAATCACAGAGAGTTAAAGGAAAAGCCGCATGAGTAATCGCAAAATTGTTATTGACCCTATCACCCGTATCGAGGGACATTTGCGAATCGAAGTGGAGATCGATGAGAACAACATTATTCGTGAAGCATGGGCATCAGGACAGCTGTTTCGAGGGATAGAGACAATTTTAAAAGGGCGTGACCCCAGAGATGTCGGGCTCATCGCGCAACGTATTTGCGGGGTGTGTACGAATGTCCATTATCGTGCGTCGATCAGTGCGGTGGAAGATGCGTACGGGATCACGATCCCCAACAATGCCGAGATTATCCGTAATCTGGTCACGTTATCGCTGTTTGTTCAAGATCATCTGGTGCATTATTATCACCTTCATTCTCTCGATTTTGTTGACATTGTCAGTGCGTTGGAAGCAAATTGTGCCAAAGCTTCTGAGGAAGCGCGACAATATAGCGATCATCCTTACCGTAATTCTGTAGAGCATTTGGAGAGTGTCAAAGAAAAATTAAGCGGTTTTGTCAAAGCGGGACGGCTGGGACTTTTTGCCAACGGTTATTGGGGACATGGTGCCTATCGTCTAACTCCTGAGAAAAATCTGCTACACATGAATCACTATCTTGAAGCATTAAGCCTTCAACGCGAAATTTCCAAAGCGGTGGCAATTTTCGCAGGCAAAACACCTCATCCTCAAAACCTCGTTGTGGGAGGAGTAACCAGCGTTGCGGATATGCTTAACCCTCAGAGGTTGAACGATTTTCTCTTTATTATCAAAGAGGTTCGGGAGTTTATCGAGCGAGCGTATATCCCCGATATGATGATGATCGTGGATGCCTATCGAGAATCGATCCATGAAGGGGAGGGGCGCTCATGCGGAAATTTCATGTGTTGCGGTGGA
>NZ_JALNYS010000041.1 GCF_023229695.1 Sulfuricurvum sp. | reverse complement strand
AACACGCGGCGGATAAAGATTGCGGATGACGGTATGAGCGTGGAGGGGATAATCGGACAATGACTCCAGTATCTGCGGATCACCGGCTAAAAACTCGCGGTCAGGACGGTAGTCCCCCGGTCCTTCGGTCGCGAAAAATGAAAGTTCCCTCCCCTGCTCCATCAGCGCGCGCCCCAACTCACGGTTTACCAGTGCGAGGCTGTAGGTGCTGTCGCAGGGACCGTCGATGCGGATTCCAGTGTTCCTAAATGCAGGAGATGGATCCCGTATCAGGTACGGGATGAGAAGAGTATCTTCGTTCATTGGATTTAGTATAACAGGATAAGGAGTGCGTGGAACGTTAGGAATCGTAATAGCGCACTGTTTTAAAAAATCCGCCAATTCCTGTGCTAAAGAGAGAGGATGAAAACGATGAAGATGGTCTCGCTGAGAGAGAATCATATCACGACGGAAAGCGGGATTGCCCATTATCTCAATGATCTTTTCGGCAATACGACCCGGAGCTTTGAAGAGAAGCAACGAAGAAGCGGGAAGTGTTGTGATTAATGCGCCGGCATCGTATGCCAGAACAGGCAAGTCATGCGCCATCGCTTCGAGCAGCGGCATACCAAATCCTTCATGTTCACTCAGCGAAAGGTACAAATCTGCCGTCACATACCATCGGCGAAGCTCTTCATCGCTCACTTTTCCCGCGAGAAGCACTACGTTACTTAACCCCAAAGCGGCAATTTTACTCTGTAAGGCATTTTGGTAGGGTACGCTTGATATTCCCCCGACCAGAACGAGCCTAATATTAGTCACCTTGCGCAAAATAAGTTCATCCAAAACATCAATTAACTGATCTTGACATTTATTTTCAACCATACGTCCGACAAAAAGGATCGTAAAAGGATCTCCTTTGGGGGGAGTAAACACAGAGGGAGAAGGTGTATCAAAGCGGGAAAGATCAACCAGCAGCGGAATCGTCCGTACATCGCGGTATCCCAAACGTATCAGCTCATCACGGTTATAGTCCGAATCGGCATACGCACCTAAAAAACGGTTACGCGGCCAACGTTTCAGCTGATCGCGCCCCCATGTACAAGCTGCAGCCAGATGAGGGGAATCGGCGAAAAAATGTTCGGGTGTAATATTATGATACACCAAAATAAGACGGTCCGGCCATGAAAGGATCAGGGCATCGTGCTCGTGACCTATGCTGTGGTGAAACAAAAGGGTTTGATCGGCGCAAGGGAGATAGGCACTCAGGGGATGTACCTTGGTCGCCAGACGCGGATCGATATGATGCGCATAAATCTCGGACGTAAATCCAAATCGGCGCAAAAGCGTCTGTGTGAAGAAAAGCCCGCCGGTTACCCCATCGCCATAAGCGACCGAGGGGGTAAACTGATGAATGACATTCATGTGCCCTTGACTCCGATGGCAAGATAATCTTGCGCTCCATAGATCCAATCATTGAGCCGCTGTTCGGTTTCACTGTGAATTTGCAGATGCATCGATTCGGGGAAAGGGTGAAGCGGATGAATCGAAACCTTACTCGCACCGTGGTACTCAAGGAGAAATTTCAGCGTGTCTTGATGAACCGGATTACGGTGCGTTGGGTCTTTGTAAAATGTTTGGGTCGCCACAAGGAGGTTTTGCGCATTGGGGGTTTCAAGGAGGACAAGACCGCCCGGTTTAAGGACGCGAAATATTTCTACTGTGAGCGTGTAAAGTTCATTCCATGTCAGATGTTCGATGAGATGAAACGCACTGATTAGATCGAGCGATGCATCGGATTCTGCCCTGAGGGCATCTAGCGCCGAAAGCTGCTGTACATCAAGGCCCGCTTGTGTGCAGGTGGCAATCATTGCACCCCCTAGATCGATCCCGCGTGCCTGAAATCCTGCCGATAAAAGGGTCTGCAACCATTCCCCGCGTCCGCATCCCAAATCAAGAGCCGTGGAAGTGCTGCGACCCCTCAACGGAGACAATAAGGGGAGGTACTCACGGCAACGCTCTAAAATCGCTTCGCGACTTCCGCGAAAACGGTCTTCGAATGCAAGATAAAAAGGGTCAAGCGTATCGGAAGCTTCCGCTATCGCATCGATTTGAGTTATAGAGGGTTCGGCAAGACGCTCTTTGACATCAAACAAAAATTGGTCAATACGGTATTGCTGGGAGCGGCCATGACGGTAAAGAGAGAGGAGGAGCTTTTCTTCTTGCTCCCGATGGGTTTGATCCAATTCCTGATGGATTTGATCCATCCGCTGATTCAGTTCCTGACGGATTTGCTCCATCTGCTGATTCAGACTGTCGGTGCGGGCTTCAAACTGATTTAACCTCGTAAGCGTATGATGTTTAAAACGGTTTAGCAGCACAATATTTTTAATCCATCTAAAAAATGTACGTAATAACGGGACTTTATAAAGAGTGTTTTTAAGACTATCCATCGGTTCTTCCTGACAAACGGGTTATTTCTTCCAACAAGCTTTGGGCACTCTCTTTCCAATCGACGATATGGATTTGACTCGGATCGACTCTGGGAAGAGAAGATAGTGATTCAATAGCAACAATTTTTTCAACCAAATCGGCAGGATTGTCCAAATCAAAATATCCGATCTTCTCCTGACCCACTTCACGATGGACTGGAATATCGCTCGCTAACACCGGCAAGCCAAAATAAAGGCTTTCGACAATCGGCAAACCGAATCCTTCGACGTATGAGGGGAAAAGGAGCATTTTCGCATGGTGGTACGTGTACGAAAGTTCGCTGTCACTCAAATCATTCCACATGGTGAGACGCTTGCCAAACTCAGGGTGCGCACGGATAGTATGAATCAGCTCATCGACTTTCCATCCGATTCGCCCTACGATCATCAACCGTGCATCGATCCCCTGTTCCCAAAGACGGTTAAATACCTCGATTAAATAGATATGATTTTTTCGCGGTTCGATCGTACATACGATCAAATAGGGGGCGTGAGTCTCCTCAAACCATTTTTTAAGGGTATTTCGAGCATCAAATTCCGGTGAGTCCGATTTTTTAATGTCGGCACCTAAAAAGAAATGGGTCAATCTCTCTCGCGGAAGAGGTGTCGAAACATTCAATGTACGGAGATAGCCGTAGAGATCTTCTTCTACCGTGCGTGAAATAGCGATATAACCCTCTACTCTTTTGACTGCTTGCGTAAACCAATCGTTAAACAGACGAACCAGATTCTCATCGCAAAAATGGGGGTGGGTGATCGGAATCAAATCGTACGTGACGGTGAATACCCGGATACCGCGTGCACGCATTTTGTCCACAGCGCCCCATATCTGCAAATGCCACGATGAGTCAAGGAGTAAGAGAAGATTGTTT
>NZ_JALNYS010000040.1 GCF_023229695.1 Sulfuricurvum sp. | reverse complement strand
GAGAACTTTCGAAGGAATACACCATGAAAAATATGTCTACGGGCAAATATCGCCCTTATCCTCAAGTTGATTTGCCAAATCGTACTTGGCCGACCAAAACCATCACGCACGCTCCCATTTGGTGCAGTGTCGATCTTCGCGACGGAAACCAAGCGTTGATCACTCCGATGAACTTGGATCAAAAACTTTCTCTCTTCTCTCTCTTGCTAAAACTTGGATTTAAGAATATTGAGGTGGGATTTCCTTCTGCTTCTAAGATCGAGTTTGACTTTTTACGTACCCTTGTTGAGCAAAATTTGATTCCTGATGATGTAACGGTTCAAGTTCTTGTGCAGGCTCGTGAACACTTGATTGACAAAACATTTGAAGCATTAGCGGGCGTTAAAAAAGCGATTGTGCATCTTTATAATTCTACCTCTACTGCACAGCGTAAAATCGTCTTTGGAAAAGAGCAGGATGAGATTATTGCTTTGGCGTTAGAGGGTGTCGATATGGTGAAAGAGCGCGCTCTTAAACATGATGGTGAAATCAGTTTAGAGTATTCACCGGAGAGTTTTACGGGAACGGAGCTCGAATATGCTGCTCGTATCTGTAACGCCGTGACGGATCGTTGGGGTATCAGCGCAGAGCGAAAAGTGATTATCAATCTTCCTGCAACCGTAGAAATGGCAACACCAAATGTCTATGCCGATCAGATCGAGTGGATGAGCCGTCATCTGACCAACCGTGAGCATGTGTTGATCTCGACTCATACTCATAATGACCGTGGAACGTCAGTTGCCGCGACAGAATTAGCATTGTTGGCGGGAGCAGATCGTGTTGAGGGGACGTTGCTTTCAAACGGCGAACGTACCGGAAATGTGGACATCATCACGTTGGCACTTAATATGTATACCCAAGGGGTCGATCCCGAGTTGGATTTCAGTGATTTGGAGACAGTCGTTCGCATCGTCGAAGAGTGTACCGATATGAAAACCCATGAGCGTCATCCGTATGTTGGGGAGTTGGTTTATACTGCGTTTTCCGGTTCACACCAAGATGCGATCAAAAAAGGGATGGAATATCAGCGGGGCAAAGACGATGCATTTTGGGAAGTCCCCTATTTGCCGATTGATCCTGCGGATGTTGGGCGTAACTATGAGGGGATTATCCGTATTAATTCTCAGTCGGGTAAGGGAGGAGTAGCGTATGTTTTGGAAGATAAATTCGACTACTCTTTACCGAAAAAAATGCATCCTGAGATTGGGAAAATCGTTCAGGATGTAACGGATAAAGCAGGGCGAGAGCTCTCAAGCGAAGAGATTTTAGCTATTTTTGAGAAGACCTATTTTGGCGAACCGCATGACATTGAGTTTGTGGATTATTCGGTGATTTCAGAGAGTGCAAAAGAGCATTCGGCTAAATGTGTTCTCGAATATACGCATAACGGCAAAACGATCCGATCAGAAGGTCAAGGAAACGGTCCGATAGATGCATGCAAAAATGCTCTGATGGTCGAGTATTCACATGATTTTAAAATTCTTTCCTACAGCGAGCATTCACGCGGTGAACTTTCTAGTGCGGAAGCGGTTGCGTATATCGAGATTCAGAGTGAAAATGGGCAGAATTTTTTTGGTGTCGGGTGCGATAATGATATTACTGTTGCGTCGATTAAGGCGATGTTTAGTGCACTTAATAGAGCGTTTTCGTAAGTTTTTATTTTTACGTTTGCTTTTTAGCGAATGTTCTTTTTCATCATTCACTCGATAGCACTTCACTCACTAAGGCGGGAATCCAGCTAGACACCCGTCTTCAATGGAGTGACGACGAAGCCGAAATCCTCTCTTTTAAACCTAATTACTTTCTTTAAACCCATCTTCGCTATAATCGCGACAATTTTACCCAAATGAGAGTAACCCATGATGGACGTACGCGAAGCTTTTTTAGCCTTTTTTGAATCAAAAAACCATACCCGTGTGGCGAGTTCGCCTCTTGTTCCTGATGATGCAACGTTGTTGTTTACTAATGCCGGTATGGTTCCGTTTAAGTCTATTTTTACGGGCGATATTCCTGCTCCCTCTAATCCTAGAGCGACCAGTTCACAAACGTGTCTGCGTGCAGGCGGTAAGCACAATGACTTGGAAAACGTTGGTCATACGGCGCGTCACCATACGTTTTTTGAGATGCTGGGGAACTTTAGTTTCGGGGATTATTTCAAAGAAGAGGCAATTGCCCATGCGTGGGAATTTATTACGCAAGTGATGAAACTTCCTGTGGATAAACTCTGGGTAACGGTTCATGAGTCTGACGATGAAGCGGAAGAGATGTGGAAGAAGCATATTTCTGCGGATCGCATCATGCGTCTTGGCGATAAAGACAATTTTTGGCAGATGGGCGATACTGGCCCTTGTGGTCCGTGTTCGGAGATTTTTGTCGATCAGGGAGCTGAGCATTTTAATGGACCTGAAGATTATATGGGAGGCGATGGAGATCGTTTCTTGGAGATCTGGAACCTTGTATTTATGCAGTATGAGCGCAATGCCAAAGGCGAGTTAAAGCCGTTACCAAAACCTTCTATCGATACCGGTATGGGGCTGGAACGTGCTGTTGCGGTGCTTGAGGGGGTTCGAAGCAATTATGATTCAACCTTGTTTATGCCGATCATCCGCAAAGTAGAAGCTCTTATCGGTAAGCCTTATGATTATGCGAGCGGTGCATCGTACCGTGTTATTGCGGATCATATCCGTACGGTTACTTTTTTGCTCGCGCAAGGGACAAACTTCTCGAATGAAGGGCGCGGATACGTTCTACGCCGCATTTTACGACGTGCAGTTCGTCACGGGTATCTCCTTGGATTTAGCAAGCCGTTTATGTTTGAGATTGCGGACACTGTATCGGAACTTATGGGGAAACAATATCCCTACATTGTGGAAAAACTTTCGGTTCTAAAAGAGCAAATCATGCTCGAAGAAGAGCGTTTTTTCAAAACCATTGCATCGGGGATTGAACTCTTTAATGAAGAGCTCAAAAATACCAAAGAGACGTTTAGCGGTGAAGTGGCGTTTAAACTTTACGATACGTTTGGATTTCCTCTGGATTTGACCGAGGATATGCTCAAAGAGAAAAATCTCGCACTCGATACAGGTACGTTTGAAACTCTTATGAAAGAGCAGCGTATTCGTGCAAAAGCGGCATGGAAAGGTTCGGGAGATACGGCAGTCGAAGGTGATTTTAAAACGCTTTTAGAGACGTTCGGCATTAATACATTTATTGGATACGCCTATACGAAAGCACCGGTAAAAATTCAAGCCCTATTGGGTGAAAATTTCGAACGGGTTGAGCAGCTTCATACACATCAAAAAGGGTGGGTAC
>NZ_JALNYS010000039.1 GCF_023229695.1 Sulfuricurvum sp. | reverse complement strand
CTTGCCAGTATCGGGCTGATCGGTCTTGGGGTTGTTGGCCTGCATCTTGCAGAACAAAGCACAAAAGGAGTGATAGGATGAACACCTTAAAAACAATTAACGATTATCTGCACAGCTATCGAGTGGAAGGGCGTTTGGTAAGAGAAGTCCTACAAAATTGTCTTGATTTATCAAACTCTTTTGATGATAAGAATATATGGATCACCAAAGCGGACGCGACATTTTTAGAACCCTATTTTTTACGATTGGAACAATGCGATCCTTCTTCATTGCCGCTTTACGGTGTACCCTTTGCGGTAAAAGACAATATCGATGTCGCAGGATTACCGACAACCGCCGGATGTGCCGAATTTTCTTACATCCCAACTGAGCATGCGTTTGTCGTTGAGCAGTTGATCAATGCGGGTGCTATTCCCATCGGAAAGACAAATATGGATCAGTTTGCCTCAGGACTAGTGGGTACTCGTAGCCCTTACGGGGAGGGGATTAACCTTTTTGATCCCCAGTACATTTCGGGGGGATCGAGTTCGGGTTCCGCATTGGCGGTGACGGCTGCACTTGTCCCTTTTTCATTGGGGACCGATACGGCAGGATCGGGGCGTGTTCCCGCATCGTTTGGAAATATTGTAGGATTGAAACCGACACGGGGGGCTCTTAGTATCCGAGGTGTTGTCCCTGCGTGCAAGAGTCTTGACTGCGTCGCTATTTTCGCACAAAACTGTGACGATGCACAGCGTGTTTATGATGTATGCAGTAGCTATGATGCGGAAGATTCTTATTCGCGTCCGAAAAGCTGTGTCAATACATTTGGAGGGACGTTTCGCTTCGGTGTTCCCCGTAGTAATCAGTTGGAGTTTTTTGGAAACAGCGCGTATGAAGCCCTCTTTTGGGAAAGTGTTGAAAAGTTAGAACTATTAGGGGGTTTACGTCAGGAAATTGATTTTACCTCTTTTATGGAGACGGCAAAACTGCTCTATCACGGGCCATGGATTGCGGAACGCTACTGCGGGATCAAAGAGTTTGCTATGACACAAAGCGATGCAATGCTTGAGGTGACTCGCGGGATTGTCCTCTCGGGATTTAAGCCTACGGCAATGGATGCTTTTGAGGGATTCTATCGTCTCTCCGAGCTCAAGCGCAAGAGTGAAGAGATTATGGGTCAGATTGACTTGTTGCTCACTCCGACGGCAGGAACCATCTACACTCGGGATGAAGTCCGTAACAATCCGCTTGCGCTTAATACCAATTTGGGGTATTACACCAACTTTATGAACTTGCTGGACTTATCCGCATGTGCGGTTCCTGCCGGATTTACTCCTGAGGGGCTTCCATTTGGCGTGACACTGGCTGCATCTTCGTGGAATGAACCTTCGCTCTTGGGTGTCGGCGCAAAGATGCAATCTATTTCGAGATACAAAAGCGGTCTTATTGAACCAAGTGCACCTGAAACCGTCGTGTTGGCCGTCTGCGGTGCACACATGTCGGTACTTCCTCTTAACCATGAATTGACAAGCAGAGGTGCTGTGTTAATAGAAAAATCTTTTACAGCACCTTTGTACCGATTTTATGCACTCGAAAGTTTTATGCCGCCTCGTCCCGGGCTTGTACAAGTAAACGAGGAGGGCGGATCCATTGCGGTTGAACTTTGGAAGATACCTATTGAGCAGTTTGGTTCGTTTTTCAACGGAGTTCCTTCCCCATTGGCATTAGGGAGTTTGACTTTGATTGACGGGAAAATTGTTAAAGGATTTTTGTGTGAAAACTATGCGGTAGAGGGTGCAAAAGAGATTACCCAATTAGGCGGATGGCGAAATTATTTGTTAGGTAATAGCCTTTAGAGGCTCGCAGTTTAAAATGAATTAGACATTTTCCCAATCAGGGAAAATATAGCTATTTATACCGCTCCAAAAGTGAGTTTCCCCTGCGCTGTTTGGAATGATTTGATCTCCTCATACGTTTTATCAGCGATACGTAGGGTGGTACGTTTCATCTCATCACACACCGCGTCAATTTTTTCTTTGTCCGACATCTTTTTCAAATCTCCTTTAGAAAGATCCGCAAGGTCAAGTAAATCGTTCCATACAGAACTCTCATCGAGAGCGTACGCATAAAAAGTGATCCCTTCATAGACGAATTTCCCTTTGCTATCGATGTCAGAAATGAAGAGTAAATATTTTCCGTCAGGACTAAAGTAATCTTTGTATTTTGCAAAAAATCGTTCAAAATTATTGATGGTTTGGAGTTCGCATGCCAAGAAGTCGATAGTATCGCTGTTGGTCGCCATCAGGACTTGTTTTACGATCTCTTTAGGCGGAAGGCTTTTATCGGCAGTGATTACTTTTCCCTCTATGACGACGAGGCAGCCGCGATACGCGTATTTATAAGAATCAGTTGGATCGTTATAAACGATCATCCATTCGAGATTATTTTGGGCAATGTAGTCTTGGATTGACATGGGAGTTCCTTTAGGTTTGTATAAAACTCTCAATACAATTGTTGTTCTATGTTATTCGTACAATAATTGCACCATTTGACTATAAATAGATTGCTTCGTCGTTATCTCCTCACAATGGCAGTCATTGCGAGCGAAGCGTGGCAATCCATGTGATAAAGGAAATAGCATGAACCCTCAGAGTGCCAAACGCTCCCTCGCCCATCTGTGCGAACGTAAAGTCCCCGTCTTTTTATGGGGACCTCCGGGAATCGGTAAATCTTCTATTGTCGCTC
Organism: Sulfuricurvum sp.; assembly: GCF_023229695.1. GTDB lineage: Bacteria > Campylobacterota > Campylobacteria > Campylobacterales > Sulfurimonadaceae > Sulfuricurvum. The sequence goes on along the minus strand of NZ_JALNYS010000039.1, from coordinate 635 downwards.
AAATTGCACGTGAGCAAGGGATCGGCTTTATTGACCTGCGTCTTTCGTTACTTGACCCGACCGATTTGCGCGGTATCCCGTTCTTTAACGCCAAAAATGACACGGCGATCTGGGCACCTCCGGCATTTTTACCCGATGGTCGTGAGGAGAGGGGGATATTGTTTCTCGATGAGCTAAACACTGCTGCCCCGATGGTTCAGGCATCTGCCTATCAGTTAATATTAGACCGTAAAATCGGCGAATACCGACTGCCCGATGGCTGGGCGATTATCGCTGCAGGGAACCGTGAGAGCGATCGCGGCGTCGTGTTTCGCATGGCGGCACCGCTGGCAAACCGTTTTGTCCATCTGGAGATGGAAGCCAATGTCGAAGATTGGCGAAACTGGGCGATAAAGGCTGAACTAGACCCCTCTATCATCGCCTACATCTCCCATCGTCCCGATGCACTGTTTGTTTTTAATTCTGAAAGCCGATCGTTTGCGACACCGCGTACGTGGGCGTATGTGAACGATATTATGGCATCACAACCCGAAGAGGATTTGGTAATGCCGATGGTCTCAGGGGCAATCGGTGAAGAGCTGGCGGCATCGTATCTTGGATTTCGGATGGTAGCATCGCAATTGCCGGATTTGGAT
>NZ_JALNYS010000038.1 GCF_023229695.1 Sulfuricurvum sp. | reverse complement strand
TGGCTCAGTAGCTTACAAACACCTCTATCATGAATGCGGAGCGTTGGGGCAAATGCTTTATTGTGAAGCAACAACCATGGGTTTGAGTGCCACGGGAATCGGATGTTTCTTGGACGATGAAGTACACCGATTATTAGGCATTACCAACGAACGCTATCAGAGTTTGTATCATTTCACCATCGGACGCGCGATCGTCGATACACGACTTGCGACCCTAGAGCCCTATGCACACCTTAGTCTTTCGTCTGCGCATCCGTAAGGGTCAGACACAAAATCACTCTCTTACCCTGAGCATGAAGCGTTTCGGCAGCTTCAGTGAGAGTGGTCCCCGTTGTGACAATATCGTCCACCAAAATCACTTCTTTCTCAGAAAATGAAACGTATTGAAAATCTCTAGGATTCGCGAGCCGCTCTTCCACACTCTTCCCCGCGTATTTATGCTGTTTCGTAGCGCGCAGTTTTCCATACAGCGGTGTAATGAGCGGTGATTTTAATGCACGGTTGAGAATCGCCGTATGTGCGTAACCGCTGCGGACATGATCATCGATCCCTATCGACGCTACCTTTGTCTCATAACTCCACTCTTTGGCAAAATGCTCCATGGAACGACGTGCCATTATCGTATAGAGATAATACCCAAGATCAGTATGCTTGGTGAGAAGCAAGGGTTCAATATCGCTGTAGGAGAAAAAAGAATACACGGGAATAGAACCCAAGATTTTTCGTTTATAGAGGCTAGGAGAGAGAAACTCATTTTGACAGGCAGTACAGATATGCGAAAAAATACTCCATCTCTCGCACATCATGCAGCGCATGTTAGTCCATTTTTAGAACAGACATAAAGGCTTCTTGTGGAAGCTGCACACGTCCAATCGCCTTCATCCGTTTTTTACCCTCTTTTTGTTTATCGAGAAGTTTTCGTTTACGGGAAATATCTCCGCCGTAACATTTAGCCGTGACGTTTTTACCCATCGATTTTACCGTCTCACGAGCAATCACACGATTACCGATAGACGCTTGGATCGCCACTTCAAAAAGCTGTCTCGGGACGATCTCTTTCATATTTTTAACCAGCGCCCGTCCACGAAAATCAGCAGAGGTACGAGGTACGATGACACTGAGAGCATCCACGACTTCACCCGCTACACGAACATCAAGTTTAACCAAATCACCATCACGAAACTCAATCGGATCGTAGTCAAAACTTGCATACCCTTTAGAGGTTGATTTAAGTTTATCATAAAAATCAACGACGATCTCATTCATCGGCATTGAATAAATCAACATGACCCTCGTTTCGTTAAGATAATCCATTTTCTCTTGCATACCACGTTTATTGGTTACCAATGTAATAACATTTCCCAAATAATCAACCGGCGTAATGAGTGTCGCGCGCACGTACGGCTCTTCGATACGCTCGATAAACTGAGGTTCAGGAAGCTCGCTTGGATTTTGTACTTCTATCATTGTTCCATCGGTTTTATACACTTTATATACAACCGATGGAGCCGTGGCGATAAGATCGAGATTAAACTCTCGCTCCAGCCGCTCTTTGATGACTTCCATGTGAAGCATCCCCAAAAACCCGACACGAAATCCAAAGCCAAGTGCCATCGATGTCTCAGGCTCGTAACTTAAAGAGCTGTCGTTGAGCTTGAGCTTATCCAGCGCATCCCGAACCGCTTCAAACTCATCGGTGTCGATAGGATACAATCCTGCAAAAACAAATGGCTTAGCAGGCGCATACTCCGTCACGGGCTGAGCCGTCGGATTTTTGGCATCGGTAATGGTATCGCCAACACGGATGCTCCCTACGTCTTTAACGCCCAGTACGACAATCCCGATTTCACCACTCTTAAGAGCTTGCGTCTTTTGACGACGGATAGGATGGGGATACATCAAATCAAGCACTTGATGATTTTCATCATTGTGCATCAGCTTAATCATCTGACCCATTTTAATCTCACCATCAAAAACACGAACAAGTGCCATAGCACCTTGATACGCATCAAACCATGAATCGTAAATGATCGCTTTGGTCGTAGCGGCAGGGTCTCCGCTAGGTGCAGGGATACGATCTACAATCGCATCAATGAGTTCACGAATACCGACACCCGTTTTTGCCGAAATCAACAATGCATCGGTCGCATCGATCCCGATCGTCGCTTCAATCTCTTCGGCAACACGCTCAGGCTCTGCAGAGGGAAGATCAATCTTGTTGATTACGGGAATAAGTGTAAGATTATTTTCCATCGCCAAATAAACATTGGCAATCGTTTGTGCTTCCACCCCTTGCGCCGCATCGACAATCAAAAGAGCTCCATCCGATGACGCAAGCGATTTAGAGACTTCATAGCTAAAATCAACGTGGCCCGGAGTGTCGATGAGATTGAGGATGTAATGCTGCCCATCTTTGACATAATCCAAACGAACACTCTGCGCTTTAATCGTAATGCCTCGCTCTTGCTCAATATCCATCGTGTCCATCATCTGCTTGCCCAGCTCACGCTCAGTGACAGAACCGCACTCTTGGATAATCCGATCGGCTAACGTACTCTTACCATGATCGATATGAGCGATGATTGAAAAGTTACGGATATTGTTCATTAACTAAACAGCGAATTAACGCTCTCGTTGTGATAAACACGACGGATCACTTCGGCAAATAAAGGGGCAACACTTAGCACTTTAATCTTATCGCTTTGTCCACGTAAGACAAGGGTATTCGAGATAACAAGCTCATCGAGCTCACCGTTGTTGATGTTTTCGTACGCATTACCGCTCAAAACGCCATGCGTTGCACACGCCATAACCGATGTAGCTCCCCGTTTTTTGAGTGCTGCCGCGGCCTTAACCATCGTCCCTGCCGTATCAACCATATCATCGATCATAATGATATCTTTTCCAGCCACATCGCCGATAATATTCATCACTTCAGACTCATTGGCTTTTTCACGGCGCTTATCAACAATAACCATATCAAGCCCGAGCTTTTGGGCAAAATAACGGGCACGCGCAACCCCGCCAATATCAGGAGAGGCAATCACAGGATTAGCAAGATTTTTAGAACTGATGTACTCTTGAAAAATAATGGCACCGTAAAGATTATCGACGGGAATATCAAAAAAGCCTTGAATTTGACCCGCATGCAAATCGATCGTAACCACACGGTCAATCCCTGCTGTTTCAAACATATCCGCAACAAGTTTTGCGGTAATAGGAACGCGAGGAGCTGCTTTGCGATCTTGGCGTGCGTATCCGAAATAGGGAACGACTGCCGTAATCGAACTGGCCGAAGAGCGTCGAAGAGCATCGGTCATAATGAGTAATTCCATCAAATTGTCATTGCTAGGGGCGCCTGTACTTTGAATGATA
>NZ_JALNYS010000027.1 GCF_023229695.1 Sulfuricurvum sp. | reverse complement strand
GATCAATATCCCCGATACGACCGGCGTTGCGACCTCTTTGGTCGCCCGGTAGATGATGTTGAGTTTGGGGAGATTTTTATTATGCGACTGCCCCAGATGGGCGATGATGTTTTCGACGACAACGACCCCGGAGTCGACAAGCATCCCAATCGCGATCGTAAGCCCCCCCAGACTCATCAGGTTGGCCGACATCCCGAACTGACGGATCAGGATGAAGGTGACCAAAACGGCCATCGGGACCATGATCGCGACCGTAATCGCCGCGCGGATGTCTCCCAAAAAGAGGAGAAGCAAGATGACGACGAGGACAATCGCTTCGATGAGGGCCTTGGAAACGGTCCAGATCGATTTGTTGACGAGATTGCTCCGGTCGTAATAGACATCCAGCGACGCACCTGCGGGGAGTTTGATTTCGGAGAGTTTCTCTTTGATCTGTTCGGTCACGTCGCGGGCATTCGCCCCTTTGAGTGAGAGGACCATCCCCGCAACTGCTTCACCGGTCCCGTTTTTAGTCACGACACCGTTTCGGGTGAGTTTGTCGATCTCCACAGTGGCGACATCGCCGATACGGACAATCCGTCCCTCAGCGTTGCGCAGAACAATAGCGCGGATATCGTCAAGGGTTTTGATACTCCCCTCGGAGCGGACCAAAAAGGCCTCTTCCCCTTCATGAATCCGTCCGGCACCGTCGTTTTTATTGTTAAAACGAAGTGCCTCTTCCACCTCTTTAACCGAGATGCCGAGGGTTCCCAGCATCGAATAGTTTGGTTTGATCAAAAAGCTTTTGACCTCTCCTCCGAGGCTATTGAGGTCTGCTACGCCCGGAATGGTCCGAATGGCGGGGCGGATCGTCCAATCCAGCAGAGTCCGTTTTTCAGCGGCGGTAAGATTTCCTTCCACCGTAAACATGAAAATCTCCCCAAGCGGCGTCGTGATCGGAGCCAGTCCGCCGTTTGCGGTCGGAGGGAGGGTACTCATCATACCGTTGAGTTGTTCACTGATCTGGGCACGGGCCCAGTAGATATCGGTCCCTTCATTAAAATCGATGGTAATGTCGGCTATCCCGTATTTGGCCGTAGAGCGAAGAAGTTTTTTGTTCGGGATACCAAGCATTTCGGTCTCGATCGGGGCAATAATACGGCTCTCGACCTCTTCGGGGGTCATCCCCGGCGCTTTCATGATAATCTTCACCTGCGGGGAAGAGACTTCGGGAAACGCATCAAAAGGGAGTTTTGTAAATGCGGTATATCCCGCCCCGATGAGCATAATCATCGCAACAAAAACAAGGATCCTTTGCGTCAGGGCAAATGAAATCAATTTATTCATTTGGAATCGTCTCCGTTTTCAAGCCACATCCCTTTGAGAGGGACCATTCCGCGAACGGCAACCTGTTCATTCCCTTTGAGGGCTCCGGTAATGATAAAGGTACTGCACTCCTCTTTCACGATAGTGACTTCAACCGGATGAAAACCCCGAGCCGTTTTGACAAAGATGACGCTTTTCCCTTTGTTACGGATGATCCCGTTCTTCGGTACGACGATACTTTGTGTTGCGGGGGTCTGGATAGAGGCCTGGACAAATTGTCCCGGACGGAGGAGCTCTCTGCCCGAGAGAACGACGGCGCGGATAATGACCGATTGGTTTTGCAATTCGACGCCGCTGGAAATTTTAATGATTTTGGCCGTCGCCCCCAGATTGGTTTGGATCGTATCTCCGAGGTTCAATTTTTTGGTAATGGAGGACGGCGCTTGTATTTCAAGCCAAAGGGTTGAAAGATCGGCAATTTTATAAATCGGGCTCATGGCGTCGACTTTTTGTCCCAGGAGAGCCGTCTGTTCAAGGATGATTCCGCTTGCAGGAGCCTTTATCGCACCGGTCATGTTCATCACCCCTGTTTTGGAAGGGGAAACCCCCATCATCTTCATGCTAGCTTTTTTCTCGGCCAGTTCGGCGGAGAGAAGGGAGACTTCCTGTTTGCTTTTGAGATATTCGCGCTCCGAAATGATCCCCTCTTTAAAAAGTGTTTCGTCTTTTTTGACCAATGCCTGAAGCCGTTCCAGACGAGTGGCTGTTTGGAGGTATTCGCGCTGTAAGGTCAGCCCCTCCGTCGAGGAGACGGTAGCAACCGTCTGCCCCGCTTTGACCGAGTCACCGACACCTACGAACACTTTATGTACGACCCCCTCATGCATGGACGCGGCAATCGAGAGCTGCCGTGGCGGGATGACCACGGTTGCAGGGAGATTGGACTGCGATAACGCCGTCGTTGCGGAAAGGGGTGCCGTCGTAATTCCCAGTTCATTGAGTTGTTTGGAGGTTAGGATGATCTCTTTGGCACTCAAAGAGAGAATTGCACCGGCGATAATTAGTAATTTTTTCATTGTTTCTCCTCAGTAGGCGGGAAAGTTTTTTGCATCTCTCCCAGGGTATCGTAATACATTTCAAGGTTATTCAGCCGCTCATGCTGATGGGCGATCAGGACGCGTCGCGCATCAATAAGCTCCAGCAGGGTTCCATACCCCTCTTCGTAGCTGCGTTGGGACATGGAGACCATGTGCGATGATTGATCGATCAGCCGTTCTTGTGAAAGGATCAGGGTAGAGAGTCCCTTAAGCAATTTTTGCTGACGGAGGAGCTTTTGCTCGGTCTCAAAACGGTACGATTGCTCACGCAGACGGTTTTCGCTCAAGCGGCTTTCGGCATTTTTGATCAACGATTCGTTACGGTGAAGGATCGGAATCGGCATTGAAAGGGAGGCGGTAACCGCTTGCTGATCGTACAGCTGCTGAACTCCGAGACCTGCTTTGAATCCGGGTATGACCGATTTGGACACCACCTCTTTTTGGGCACGGTACTCCTCTTCAGCCGCTTTGAAATACCCGATCATCGGCAGATTCTCTAGATTGGGCACCACATCGACGGGTGAGGGATTCGGGAGTTTGATCGGGGTGAGATCGGCAGCAAAGGTCAGGCGGGCGCTTGTTGCAAGGGCGTATTGCGCCGCATTGCGTTTGATCTTCGCGGCTTGTGCTTCTTGGGCAATTTTGGCCTCTTCAACCTGAAGCTTCAGCAAATCGGCCTTGGATACGGCTCCTTGTTCGAACCGTTTTTCCCCTTTTTGACGCAGTGTTGCTGCAAGAGAAAGCGATTCTTCGGCTTTTTGAGCCATCAAATCGGCAACCGCATAAAGATACGCTTTTTGGCGGACATCCCCTTTGATCTCATTCTCTTTGTAAAGGGCCAGAGCTTTGGACTGAAGTATTTTGGCATCCAATACTTTTTGTTTGGCCGTTTTGAGCGACGGTTTCTCTACCGGCTGAATCAGGGCAATGCCGTATTCGTTTTTGGTGTCGATTCCCTCAGGTTTGGTCCGTGAATAGGAGAGGGAGAGCTCAGGGTTATCCCAGATACGGACCGACTCTTTTTGATAAAAATACTGCTGTATCATTTCACGATCCGCTTTGAGAGCGGCATCGTTTTGGAGTGCATGTTCCATCAGTTCCGTGACGTTATACGATGCGGCCATCAGGGGAATGGCCGCCATCTGAAGCCAGAAAAAACGCATTATGCTCCTTTTACTTCTAAAGTTTATGAAATCATAACGGAGCCGGATGAAAAAATCATTAATAGACTTCTTGCATAACCTTGTAATGTAATAAGTCTTCTGCCTCGAAGAGGTAAGCTTTAGTGCCCAAGCGGCCAGCGTAGTGCTTTGGGCTTTGGTCAAAGCACGTTTAAAAGAGAGTTCTGAAAGAACTCTAAAGAACTCTCATGACTGACCTTACGCATCTTGCCCTAGCAAGTGCGTCAAGGGGAGTTAATCTCCCGCATCCGAAAGATGCGGGTAGCTTCAGGGGGGTGCAGGGGACAAATTGTCCCTGCCACTTTCTGGGCTTTGCCCGGAAAGTGCGTAACATCAGTTATTGAAATGCTATCGGCCCTTCCGCCCTTGCATGAATGAACTGTTGAACCACTTCATTCGGGGAGTTTTGAAACGATTGTTTGTCACCGATTTCGACAATCACCCCATCAAAAAGCATCGCATAATTATCCCCTGCTTTAAAACTTTCCGCTATATCGTGGCTGATTAAAACCGACGTCATTCCGATATCACGCTGAAGATTCCGGATCATCTGGGTAATCAAATCACTAGTGACCGGGTCCAATCCCGAGGTAGGCTCATCATACAAAATCACTTCAGGTTCCAATGCCAGCGTGCGGGCAAGCCCTACCCGTTTGCGCATCCCGCCGCTCAGCTCTTCCGGATAGAGCGATTTGACGATCTCGGGTTTAAGCCCTACCATCGTCAGTTTTTCGTCAATTTTGTATTCAAGCTCTTTTAAGCTCAATTTTTGGTGTTCGATCATCGGAAAAGCGACATTTTCACGGATGTTCATGCTGTCAAAAAGGGCGCCGCTTTGAAATAAAAATCCCACTTTGGTTCGAATACGACGCAAAGTCAACTCATCGGCATTATCAACCCGGACACCGTCAACCGTAATGATTCCGCTATCGGGTTTGAGCAATCCGACGATGTGTTTGATAATCGTCGACTTTCCCCCGCCCGAGACTCCGAAAATGACGGTGGTTTTCCCCCGCTCGATTTCAAGATCAACCCCTCTCAGAATCTGCCGTTTACCGAAACTTTTGGTGACCTTTTCAAAACGGATCATTTTTTGGCCACCAGAAGATACGCACGTCGGATAAAGAGGATCATCAGCATCATCAGAAGAATTTTAAAATCGATCTCACTCGCTTTGTGCAGCGCTTCAAAGCCGTTATCCATCATCATCTGCTCACCCCGAGACTGGTATTCCAAAATTTTAGGGGTATATACGGCACTGAACAACAAGAGCGTAGCGATAGCCCCCATCCCGCTTAAAATGGCAACTTTGTCGATCTGCATCACTTTGTAGCGGGAAATTTCGTAAATGGCAATAATCGCCGCCACACAATAGCTCCAATAGCTGAATCGTCGAAAGATTTCCCCCATAATTCTCCCCTCTTCATACCGTGACAAAAGGGGAAGAGTCAAATAGAGCTCCGAATGAAAAACGACGGCGGCTACAAAAGCCCCCAGAACCAGTACCGCACCCGCCGTCATCGCAATCGTGAGCAAATAAAGGGCATCAATCAAAGCTTTTTTATTCATTGTTTTCCTTATTTAGTTCCAAAATAAATCCCCGATCGAACGAGGCCAAATCCTTGTAAAATTCCAACGATTTTACCGCAAAAGATTTAAGATACTCTTGTACTTTCAGCCGTTGATCATACCCCATTTCACACCCGAATAACGCAATACGCCGCGCGTATACCTGATCCAGCAGACGCCGGATAATCTCATCGCCGATCTCCCCTCCGAAAAGGGCGTTTTGCGGTTCATACGAGAGGTTGCTCTCCAGCGCCGCATCATCGGCGATATAGGGGGGATTGGAAACAAGCAGATCGATCGTTTCCGTAACGGGATCCAGCAAATCCCCCTCACGCAGTTCGATCCGTCCGCTCAACCCGAACGCTTCGATATTGCGACGGGCGACGGCAAGGGCGGCAGAAGAGATATCGACGGCGATAAAACGGGCATTGGGAAGATGGAGGGCGAGGAGGATGGAGATAATTCCGCTCCCTACCCCCACTTCGACCACGGTCATCGCCGCTTCGGGCGTAATCCGCGACAAAAGCTCATCGATCAGATGTTCCGTCTCCGGACGGGGGATCAATGCCCCCTCGTCGATGTAAAATTCTCGTGAATAAAAACTGACGCGGTTGGTGAGGTATTCGAGGGGAACATTGCGTTTGCGTTTCTCTATCCATTCGATCAGTCGGGGGTTGTTCTCGTCGATCAGCTCCTCTTGATGGGTAATAAAATAGAGCGGATCACACCCAAGATACGCCATCAAAAGGAGCTCCGCCTCCCGGCGCGGAAATTCGACGACTCCCTCCAACCCTTTGCTCACCTCCCGGTGAAGCTCCTTTAATCTTTTGGACATGGATCGGCGTACCCCTCATCCGCGCTTACGCCGATATCGGCTCCCAATGCACGAAGCCGTTCGATCACCGGCGGGTGCGTCGTATGCATAAAGCGGTACAACGGGTGCGAAAGGGGGAAACTCTTGTTTTCGGTTATCAGTTTTTTCAGGGCATTTACCAAATGTTCCGCCCCTCCCAGCTCAGCACCGGTACGATCCGCTTCGTACTCGTTATGGCGGCTCACCATCCCCATAATCGGCATCATCACAAAACTCACCACCGGAAGGAGAAGGATAAAGAGCATCATCACGATATGGGGCGACTGCGACACACCCAGCTGCAAATAAAGCTCCTGCGGAAGATTTCCGAAAAGGGCAAACATCCCCAACAGCATCACCCCCACCATTGCAATATTTTTATACAGATCCCCGTGGGCGAAGTGCCCCAGTTCATGCCCCAAAACGGCAATCAGCTCTTGCGGTGAGAGCTTTTGGATCAGCGTATCAAACAAAACGACCCGCTTCGATTTCCCCAAACCGCCGAAATAGGCGTTCAGACGGGCGTCACGCTTGCTCGCATCACTGATAAAGACACCGCTGCTCACAAAACCGGTACGCTTCATCAACGATTCGATCTCATCACGAAGCTCCGGGTCCTCCAGCGGAGTCACTTTGTCAAAAAAGAGGGCGCGGATCGTCGGAAAAAACATATTCAGCAACACCACAACGCCGAAAATAAAACAAAAGCTCCAGAGCCACCACAGTTCGCTCGACGTGATAATTTCCGATACGATCACAACGATCACCGTCCCGATTACCAGACTCAAGAGGGTGGCGATCAGTGTATCTTTGACAAACTGACCGGTTGAAGATCGATTGAATCCGTATGTTGCATCTATCTTGAATTTCGAGATCCATCCGAACGGAAGCATTACAAACCCGTTAATAAGGATCATCCCCATCACCGCCGCAATCGTATGCAACAAAGCCGACTGCCCCATCAGCGCGCCGTCAAGCCACCCTATCAGCCCGTCTATCCAAAGGAAAAACAAGAGATATTCCGCCATCGCTTCGATCATCGAGAGTTTCTCTTTGGCCACCGCATACTCCGCAGCGTCTCGATACTCCTTTTCCCCCATCAATACCGCGCCTTTGCGCTTCATCTGGTTGATAAAACCGATCTGCATCACGCTGACGTAAAGACGCACTAAAATGTAAAATGTGTAAACACCGATAACCGTCGCAATCATATCGTCCCTTTAAAAAAAAGGAATTTTAGCATCATTTGAGGGGGACTTTGCCAATACTTTCCCCGACCGGCAGCGAATCGCGCGAATCGCCGTAATACATTTTTGCTGCGACGAAGAGGGCACCGATAATCAGACCACTGAGTATAACGGTCCAGACGACCCGTTTTTTTGATCCTTTGAGGGTATCGTAATCCTCGATGGATTCCAACGTGGGTTCATTGTTTTTCATGATAAACTCCTGATAGTGTGGGTTATTTTCCCAATCTTACTCTATAGACGGTTAACAAACCTCCATCAACCGTTACCATTTCCCCTCCAGGGTCAGAAGGATTTGGGGTTTTGAGTACTCTCTATCGATCTGTGTCTCATTGATCGCGGTGAGGTTCGATGCCGTCTCGATCGTTGTTCGGGTGATATTTTTCAGATTGAGGAGCACTTTAAAGGTCTCATTCAGCCGTTTGCTCGCGTACACATCCAAAAATCCATACCTTTTTTGGGTTTGGGCAATCGAATTTTCATCCAACGGATCGTCATATCCGCCGACATAGCGGTAGGCCGCTCCATACGTGAATCTATACCCTTTGAGCGTATGATCGAACCCCAGATTTCCGAGGGTATTGCCGGTTTGTTTGATCGGTCGTTTCAATCCGGTGAGGGTATTGGTCAGTGAGGAGTTTTGAAACGTTGCGTTCGCAAATACCCCCAACCCCTCCACATAAGCGTTCAACGATTTTTTCATCTCCAGTTCGATCCCCCATAAACTCCCCTCTCCCGCATTGTAAGGACGTTCCACATAACGTGTCCCCTCCAACGCGGTGAGCCGCTCTATCTTGTTGCTGATCGTACGGTAAAATCCGCCGGCACTGATGATCCCCTTGTCTTCGTAAAAATGTTCATACCGCAACTCATAGCTGAGGGCCCGCTCCTCACGCAGATTGGCGTTTCCGCTGCGATCGGGATGGTGGACGTCATTGCGCTCCAGCGAACTGTCGATGCTCATTGAGAGTTCATTCAGACGGGGAAGCTTGAGTGTTTTGGCGACACTCGCCCGGATAGTGTCATTGGGGGTCACTTTGGTCAGAAGGTGCAGCGAAGGAGCCACATAATCGATATGCGACGTATTGCCATAATCACGGGAGAGGTTCTCATACCGAATTCCCGGTGTCACAACCACCTTGTCGCCGACGCTTATCTCATCTTGGAGATAAAGCGACCCTTTGTTTTCCCTCATGGAGACGTCATCCGAGGGGGTGGTCGTATCGGCACCGTCGACACTGCGCCATGCCTGATTGTGCTGCCTCATCCCTTTGAGCTCCGCTCCGGTTTTGATAAAATGGTCCCCTGCGGCAATCGAATACCCCCCTTCCGCACCGATAATCCGAAAAAGACTCTCGTCATTTTGGGTTTTGGTACTGCTTGTCGGGAAGTTCAGAACCGAAGCGCTCTCGCCGCTGCTTGTACTTTGGTGAAATTTGAGTTTCCATTCCAGCAGCTCTTTCCCTGAAAGATGGTGTTCCCCCGTGATCTTGGACCAGAGCATCACCCCTTTTGAATGGTCATTGTTAGCCAATATACGGCTCACCGATCCGGGAGGTGAAGTGACGGTGTGCGCATCGGTATTCTCGTTTGTCTCGTTCATCGCTACCGATCCGTCATAGGTATACTTATCTTTGGAAGAGGGGGTAAAGATCAGTTTTCCCGTCAAATTGACAAATCGATCGTGTACGGAGTCATCCCGGGACTCCTCGCTTGTCGAAGAGCCATTCTGTCTCGTCGTCGTCGACCGATCTGATTTCCGGTTCTCCGATCCGTTAATATTGATCAGATACGATACCTTGCCCGATTTACCCTCCTGCTGGGCGAACAGACTCTCCATCGGGTCGTTTCCATACGCTCCGACCATCATTTTCGCCGTTGTCGCCCCTTGCGATTTCGGTTTTTTGAGGATGATATTAACGATCCCCCCCATCGATTCGGCCGTGTATTCGGCCGATCCGTTCGTCATCACTTCAATCCGTTCGATCCGGTCGGGCGATATCAGTTCCAGCGGGCCGGCCCTGCGTTTCGATCCGGTCGCCACCTCTTCGCCGTCGATCAAAATGACGGTGTACCCTTTCCCGGGAGCCCCTTTTTTCGTTTTCCCCTCGGGAATCGTAACGCCGGGGGTCCGTTTGAGAATTTCCAGGGCATTGAGATCCCCGTACTGGGTCAGCTCCTCCCCGTTGATAATCCGCTTGGCGATCGAAGTATCGCGCCGCTCTTCCAGAGCGATCCCCTTCTCTTCGATTTGGATTTTTTCAAGAGAAATAGTCTCTTGCGCACAAGCGCCGGAAGCGGCCATCCCTGAGATCAGTAACATGGGGATTAAAGGGCGGTACATCAAAGGGTTTCCTTTGGAATATGAGATGATGCAATTCTACCGAAATATATCCTTCGATGTATTGGTCATCGTTCCCATAGAAAAAGGTGCATTTCCTCCGATTAACTTACTATTAACATATACAAGGCAAAAGTAGACTACAATTAAGCCATGAAATTATTCTCTGCTTTAATACCCTTGGTATCTCCTCTCTTGGTTATGATAGCCTACGGTGAAGATAGCACTTTTCTCTCCCCTGAAAAACAGCGCTATTTCGAACAGCAGCAGCGCCAGATCGATTCCGGATACGAAAAACTCCGTTACGACTGGTTATCCCCTATCACCCTAAAGGGATCGGGAACCTATGAAAAATCGGCAGCTTCCGGAGTGCATGACACGCGCTACACCCTCTCTGCCGGTATGGCACAAGACCTTTTTCGTTCCGGAGGGATCACCTATGCGATCGGGTATGCCGATACAAAACACGAAGCCGATACCCTGGGATTACAGCGGGACATTTCCGATCTCAACCGGCAGCTTTTCAATGCCGTTTTGAGTTATCGAAAAAATGCCCTTTTGCTCGAACAAAGCGAACTCAAGCTCAAGAACGGTAAAATCGAGATCTTTCTCAAACAAAAACAGTACGAAGCGGGGGATATCGACATCACGTTGCTTAACAACGCATTGATGAACCAAAGCAGCGAACTGAAAAACAACACCGCCATCCGTTTTTCCCTGGCGCAGCAGCGCCTCGAAGCGGCAAAACTGAGTGACCTGCCGGTCGATTCGATCACCCTGCCGACCTTTACCCTCACCCAAAAGGACGATTTTTGGAAGAGGGGTGGAACATCCGCTACAACCAAGCGCTGAGCGAAAGTATGGCGCAGCAATTCGGCCAGATCAAAAGTTCCTATCTGCCGAAACTCACCCTCATCGCCGATACCGGCCTTCAGCGTCTGGATGTCCATGAACTCCCCGCCAATAACTACAGCGGAAACTATTACGACGCGGGGCTGCAACTCTCCATCCCCTTAACCTATAACGGCTCCGCCGCGACGCAGGAGGCTCAGGCGGCCTATTTGAAACAGCAGGCTCTGAGCGCCGATACCAAACGGCAGAGCGAAGCGCTTTACGAACAATCCCTCGCCCACATCGACAGCTATCGACGGACGATTTCGATCACCGAGGAGAACCTCCGCTCTTACGGCACCCTGATCGACGCGACCAAAGCGGCGGTCGATGCGGGGTATAAGGCGGGCTACGACCTACAAACCCTCCAAAATACGCGATCCATCGAAAAGCTGGAGATCAAAATCAACGAACTCAATATCCAGATTGAACTCGCATCCCTCTATTCGATGATGCGACACCCACAGGAGAAACCGTTATGACCCAAAAGACCGCCTCCATCGAAACCACCCTTCACCTAGGGGAGCAACACGCTCCAAAACGGTGGAAAAGAATCGTACTGATCATGAGTCTACTGTTACTGATCGGCGCGGGCGTGGTGTACGGGATAAAACGCAATACCAAACCAACGATCACCTACATCACCGCCCCCTTAACCATCCAAGACCTGACGACCACCGTTTCGGCCACGGGGAATTTGGAACCGACCAACACCGTCGAGGTGGGGATCGAAGTCTCCGGAACCGTCGCCGAGGTGTTGGTCGATTACAACGACCGGGTTCATGTGGGGCAACCGATGGCGCGGCTGGATACGACCAAACTGACCGCTGCGGTGACCAGTTCCAACGCCAACTGGATGAAAGCTCTGGCCAACGAACAAAGTGCCAAAGCCGCCTTGGACAACGCCCTCATCGAAAACGACCGGATCCTTACGATGTACCGATCGACGGGGGGAAATTACCCTTCACGCAAAGAGGTACAATCCGCCTCAACGGCCGTCGCTCAGGCCAAAGCATCCCTTGCCGCCGCAGCAGCCGGAGTTGCCCAATCGTTCGCTCAACGCAAAAGCGATGAAGAGAATCTCCGAAAAGCCCTCGTCGTCTCTCCGATCGAGGGGATCGTCCTGAACCGCAAAATCGAACCGGGGCAAACGGTCGTCGCCGCCATGCAGACTCCGATCCTCTTTACTCTGGCCGAAGACCTGACAAAAATGAAAGCGATCGTCAGCGTCGATGAAGCCGATATCGGCGGGGTCAAAGAGCAACAAAAAGTGGAATTTAGTGTAGACGCCTACCCCAACCGGATATTTGAGGGGAAAATCACCCGGCTTCGGATGAATTCGGCGGTCGTAAACGGGGTCGTCACCTATGAAGCGGTCGTAGAGGTGCGCAATGAGGATCTTCTTTTACGCCCGGGGATGACGGCGAACGCTTCTATCATCACCGACACGTTCCGAAAGGTCCCGGTTGTTCCGAACGCAGCTCTGCGCTTTACCCCTCCCCCCGCCGGCGATGAAGAGGGATCTTCGGCGAAAAAGCACGCTAGCGATGAAAACGATAAAGGTGAGCACGTCTGGGTGCTGAAAAACAATACACCGGCAAAAGTCAAAATTCATGTCGGACAAACCGACGGGATCAGAAGTATCCTTCTGGACTCCCCGCTTAAGAGCGGGGATCGTATCATTACCGGGATTGAAGAGTGAAGATCCCGCAATCACCCTCTCCGGTCATTGAACTCAAAGGGACCAAAAAATATTACGGTGAGGGGGATGCGACCGCCTATGCGCTGCGCGGTGTCGATCTGACGATATACGAGGGGGAGTTTGTCGCCATCATGGGGCCAAGCGGTTCGGGAAAATCGACAGCCATGAACATCATCGGATGTCTTGATGTTCCGACGGAGGGGCACTACCTCTTTGAAGGGATCGATGTCGGGATTCTCAGCCGAGACCAGCGGGCGTTGCTGCGTCGAAATTACATCGGATTTATTTTTCAGGGGTTCAATCTGCTGGGAAAAACCTCTGCCGTTGAAAACGTCGAACTCCCCCTCCTCTATCGGGGAGTCCCTGCTCATGAGCGCCGAACCATGGCCATGGCGGCGCTTCAAAGCGTCGGACTCGGAAATGTCGCCCATCACACCCCGGGGGAGCTCTCCGGAGGACAGCAGCAGCGTGTCGCGATTGCCCGGGCCATCGTGACCGATCCTCTCGTCTTGCTCGCGGATGAGCCGACCGGAAATCTGGATACCGCTAAAAGTATTGAAGTGATGGAACTGCTCAAATCCTTTAATCTCGAAAAGAAAATCACGATCATTATGGTGACGCACGAAAATGATATGGCCCGATACGCTTCACGGACTATCCATTTTCGCGACGGACAAATCGATCCTGCCGGGGATGGATCCCACCCATGATCTGGAATGCCTTTATCCTGGCGTTGCGCGAAATCCGCCGCAGTGCCATGCGCTCTATCCTTACGACCCTAGGGATCGTCATCGGAGTGGCCTCCGTCATTGCCATGGTGATGCTCGGCGATGCGACAACGGCCTACGTCACCCAAAGCATCTCCAAGCTCGGAAGCAATATGCTGATCCTCCGTCCGGGACAGGACCGTCACGGACCCGGAGGGGGAGATACCACCTCCAAACGGTTCACCCAAGAGGATATTACGGCCATATCCCGTGAAATCGGCGGGATCAAAGGGGTGGCGCCCGTCTCTTCGAAAGGGATGCAGGTGGTCTATGGAAACCAAAACTACTCTACCTCCATCGACGGAAGCACGAATGATTACTTTACCGTCAAAGATTGGAGTTTTGAAACGGGACGAAATTTTACCGCAGCTGAACTGCAGGGGGGAAAAGCGGTCTGTGTCATCGGCGAAACGATCCGAAAAGAACTTTTCGGTGACCAAAATCCCCTCGATGCGTCGATCCGGCTCGAAAATTTTTCGTGTCAGGTCATCGGGGTGCTCCACTCCAAAGGCTCATCGATGTTCGGAATGGATCAGGATGATCTTGTCGTCGTTCCGCTACGGATGTTTCAACGCCGTATCAGCGGCAATCAGGAGATCGCCACGATCTTGCTTTCGGCCAAAAATGCTTCGGGGATCGAATCCATCAAAACCAACGTCACATCGCTGATACGCGAACGGCGCCATATACGCCCCGGAGACGAAGACGATTTTAATGTCCGGGATCTGCGTGAAGTGGTGCAGACCCTCTCCTCGACGACCAAAATGCTCACCCTTTTACTGGGTGCGGTCGCGGCCATCAGCCTCCTCGTCGGTGGGATCGGCATCATGAACATCATGCTTGTCTCCGTTACCGAACGGACCCGGGAGATCGGTATCCGGCTGGCCATCGGTGCGTTGGAGAGGGAGGTGTTACTGCAATTTTTAGTCGAGGCGATCGTCCTCTCCTCTCTGGGCGGCATCATCGGTATGGCTTTGGGGATCGGTACGGGGGTTGCCATCAATCACTTTTTTGACCTGCCGTTTGTATTTAATACCTCGATCGTCGTTATCGCCTTTTTATTTTCAACCCTCGTCGGCATCGTATTCGGCTATTTTCCCGCACGCAAAGCGGCACGCCTCAATCCGATCGACGCACTGCGCCATGAATGATCGCCCATTCGCCATTTATAAAAAATCCCGTTTAGACGATATACTTCGTATACCTTCATCAAAGGATCAGTTATGCAAATCAACCCCTCCATCAGCACCAACCCCTATCTTAAAAGCGGGATGGCGTTGTATGAACAAAACTCCAAAGAGGCAAAAGAAGCAGGTGCATTAAAAGAGAGGCTCCAAAAAGGGGAGATTTCGGGAAAGGCTCTGACGCAGGCCTATCTTGTCGAATACAGTCTGAAGATTGAGAGCTATTCGTCCGGTAATTTTGAATCCCAAAGCGGGGCCTTTGATCTCAAAAAGATTCAGGATATTCTACAATCGATCGATTTCAAAGCGATCGGGTACGAGGGGAAAGCAATCACCGATATGACCCCCGATGAAGCCAAAGCGCTCGTGAGCGAAGAGGGTTTTTTCGGTGTATCCCAAACATCCGATCGGTTAGCCGATTTTGTCCTGAGCGGCGGCGGTGATAATGTCGATAAACTCAAAGCGGGTCGAGAGGGGATTATCCGAGGATTCAACGAGGCCGAACAGATGTGGGGGGGAAAACTTCCCGATATCTCCTATCAGACGTTGGATAAAGCTCTTGCCAAAATCGATGAGCAAATCAGCGCTCTGGGCGGTAATATTCTCGATACAAAAAGCTGAAACACCGGCGAAGGAGGAGTAAAGCTTCTCCCGAACCCTCCGCTACAGGAAGTTTATTGAAGATGGTTGCAATAGGGGCAGATTTTTGCCGCAACGGGGATCTCCATTGCACACTCCGGGCACACTTTACTGATCGGTGCCGACGCAACGGCAGGCTCCTCTTTTGCTTTGAGTTTGTTGTACCCTTTAACCATCAGAAACATAACGAATCCCAAAATCGTAAACGAGATAACGTCATTGACAAAAACTCCCAGCTTGATCGCCGGTGCCCCTGCCGCATCGAGTGCCGATAAGGAGGGGTATTCTTTGCCGTCCAATGCGATGAATAGAGATGAAAAATCAACCCCTCCCATCAACAGACCGATCGGGGGCATAATGATATTCGAGACGAGGGATTTGACCACCGTCGCAAACGCCGCCCCGAAAATAAATCCCACCGCCATATCGACCACATTCCCGGTAATTAAGAATTTTTTAAATTCACTGAACATTGAGGACTCCTTCTTTTTGTGATTTAATTCTCAATCGTATCTTTTAAATGGTCACGAATCGCTAAAAATTCGTCCAAATGGTCAAAAAAGATATCAATCAGTTTCGGATCAAAATGTTTCCCCCGCTCTTCGCGGAAAAGGTTGAAAATCCGCTCATCGTCCCACGCCTGCTTGTATACACGATCACTCCCCAGAGCATCAAAAACGTCTGCCAGTGCCGTGATCCTTCCGTAGATATGGATATCCTCACCGCTCAGCCCCCGAGGGTAGCCGCTGCCGTCGTATTTTTCATGATGTTCATACGCTACCGTCGCCGCCATCAGCAGCAACGGCCGCTGCGAATGTTTGAGCATATCGTATCCCAGAGCGGCATGGGTATCCATGATACGCCGCTCCTCTTCATCAAAACGGCCCGGTTTATTGAGGACGGCATCGGGGATCGCTACTTTCCCGATATCGTGCATCGGAGAAGCCTGCCGAAGCATCTCGGCCTCCTCTTCTTTCAAACCGTAATAGAGTGCCAACAGTTTTGAATACTCCGCTACCCTCCTCACATGGTTCCCCGTCTCTTTGGAACGGCTCTCACCGATGGAACCCATCGTAAAAACGACTTCGCGCTGGGTATCTTCAATCTCTGTGTTCAGCGCCGTAATCTCTCCGAGGGCATGTCCCATCCCCCCGATCATCGTATTAAAGGCATCCGAGAGCTGTCCGATCTCATCCTCCCGGTCAATCGAAACCCGTCGCGTATAATCTTGTGTTTTTGTCACCTGTTTGGCCGCTTCAGAGAGGATAATGACCGGACGGATCAATCCCGTCGCCACGTAATACGCGGCCAAAGCGATAAACCCCCCTCCCAAAACGAGGAGGATCACAAACAACCGCTCGTATTTGTACAGGAGGCGGAATGCAAACTCTTTCTCCTCTTCAAGGACCACATTCAGCGCCGGTTTGCTCGGCAGCGGACTCACCACTTCAAGCGATTCGGGAAAATGACGCACGCGCAGCTCTTCTCTCCCCTCACCGTAACGGAGAAAATATTGACGTTCCTCCGTATTGTGGAAAAAGCGCTTGAAATTCTCGACACGGTAATCGACGGCCAATCTTCCGATCACCTGTCGGGTAAAATTTGAAACAATCGGTACCTCTGCGAAAGGGGATATCTCCACTTTTTTACCGATCGTCCCGAAATCGCTCGAAGCGATGACGACCCCTTTCGGATCAAACACGAAAAAATTTCCCACCAATTTCATATCGTTTTTCTTCGCCAAAAGGGTATTGGCGATCCGTCGATCGAGATCGTGGGTGTACATGTCGTTCATCACATCCGAGTTGGCGATAAACGCCATATCCTTCTGCAACGTTTTAAGACTCTGATCCATCCGCTCCACCGTCAGATGGAGCTGCGTGTTCATCTCCTGTGTAATCGCCGTATGCTGCTCCTGATAATACGAACTCCCCAACAGCACCATCGTCAGGATATAAGGGATCAGGCTCACCCCTAAAAACAGAAGAATCGTCTTTAGTTTAAAACTCATACACAACCTTTACCCCGCCATCGACCATCGACGAGGGGATGTACCCGATCGACCCCTCGACGTTCTGGATAAAAGCCCGGATCGATTCGACCGAAGGCTGGGTAATCGGCGGGGTGATCCCCTGGAAATGCTGTTTGATCCAATAGGTATTAAGACGGTTCCGATCCATCCCCAAGACGGCCGATTCAAACGCGAAACGGACCTCATCTTGCCCTACCAGATTCACGGGGATCATTTTTTGATCGCCGATGGTATGCCGCTTTTGGAGAAAAATCTCCCGTATCTGTTGAACACTCAGCGTAGAAAACGGGGCTTTTTTCGAAACAATGACGCTGTATTCGGCTCCCATGGCTATCGCGGAGAGGGAAATAAAAAACCAAAGCAGCTTCATCAGAACAGCACCGAAAAAGAGAAAAGGGCACGATTCTCACGGTTCATCGAGTGCCACTGATACTCCCCCTTGATCGATACGGGATACCAGGGGCGATAGCTGTATCCGACGACCCCTATCGTATCCGCGTAACGGGAATGGTGATCGTTAAAGTGTTCAAACCTCCCGACCACCGCATGTTCGGGCGTATAGCGATACATCCCCTGAAGGTACCCGGAGAGGGTGTACCCGTCCTGTCGATCGGCATACTCGCTCTTGGCGCACAACGCCTCCCCCATCACCTGCCATCTGGAATCGTCATACTTTCCATTGGCCTGGAGAAAACGGGTCCGCTGATTCGACGCGGTAATGTACTCACCGATGCTCCCCCCGCCGTTGAAATCGGACGAGATCTCCCTTTCAATCGATAGACCGAAAAAATGGGTATTGGGGATATTGATGTACTCATCATCAAAATCGCTGTTATTTTGCCCGAAAAGGTGGTATTTCGTCCCTTCCATCGAGGGGATGTAGCCGTTAATATCGATACCGGTCAAAAACTTCGGAAAAAGGAGGAGGCTGTATAGGGGATTGGAGCTGGTATCGCGCAACACGTTGATCGGTTCTCGGGTCCAGTATCCGATCGGGGTCAGCTGTTTCCCGAAACGGATATTGTACGCATCGGACAGCCACATATCCCCGTAAAACCGTTCGACATGAAAAGTCTGATCCCCTCTCTCATCCCCGTTGCCAATATTTTTTCGGTAAAAGCCCACCGCTTCAAGCTCAGCCAGATACGAAAACATCGGGTTGATCTCGCCGTATGCCATGACAGCGACATCATCAACGGTAACGCTTTTTTCACCCCCCTTTGCTTCAAATTCCGACGAAAAATATCCCCCTATATTGACCATGTCGTTGACGTGCAGCCCCTGTCCCAACACATAAGGATCACCGTACGCTGCGATCCCCATTGTCAACAAGATACCCGCACTTCGAGCCCTCATGCTTCCTCTTTCCATCCCATGTTTCCCTCTTTTCCTATCGCTTATGGATATAATAGTATCATAAGTTTGAATGGAATATCAAAAATGGATTGATATCCATTTTCTTTTTTCTGATAATCCGATAAGCTCCGGTTGGCTATAATCTGCGCATGAATAAAGCCTCTTTTACGTTTCATCTCAATCCGACACCGACTCTCCCCACACGCGGATGCCGTACAATGGCACGCCTATTGGGGTGGAGCCTGAGTTATGGTAACTACATAATTGCATTGCTCATGTGGTGGCAAAGCGACTGGTTCATCGCGATCGGGACCCTGTTACTGGGATTTGTCGTCTTCGGGATAATACGCTCCAAACTCCGCAACGATTCAATCCCTCCGGCCCAGCGCGAATACCCCTATGACGATTACGCGATAGCGACATGGTATCTCTCGCGTAACCACTGTTTCCGGCTTCCGGATGAACCGAAAGAAAAGACGGATAACGGCGAGTGCGAAACCTGCGAAGACGACGGAAGCGGATGCCGCACCTGCGCGGAGCGAAAATAACACGAAAAAGTAACGGATCTTGAAAAAAAGTGTTCTTCTCGCCATCACCGCATTATCGCTCTACGGTGCACGTCCTCTGGTAACCGATGACGCACGGGGATACAACGGGAGAACTGTTTTGGCAGGAGGGGGACGTTTATGGCTTATTCCGGATAAAGTACAAGTAGATATGACCTATGGATCCGGTGGCAAAGTTTCCCAAGAATGGATAACCTTCGGCATGAGAATATTAGGCAGTCGTTGGTTCGATTAACGCTAATCAGCCCGGATACCTAATCCGATTTCTCGTTCCCACTTTCCTAGTGGGAATGCAGACAGATGCTATACGCTCCTACTCGAAAAAAGGGGACCGACTGAATTAAAATGCAAATAGGGTCCCTACACCCCCCCCTAAAGCTTCCCGTATCTTTCGGATACGGGAGATTACTAACCTTATCGCACTTGTTTAGAGAAGGTGCGTAAGGTCAGTAACCTAAGATAAATCATATATTAGAGTTTTTGCAGAACTCTCTTTTAAACGTGCTTTGAGCAAAGCCCAAAGCACTACGCTAAAGCTTGCCTCTTTGAGGCAGAAAACTTCTTGCATAACAAGGTTATGCAAGAAGTCTATTATGAGATTCTCCTATGATCTCTGGCGCATGAATAGTTTTTAACGCAATTTAGGAATATTACATTAAGGGCACCTCTAAGAACCTCTTCTAGAGATTCCCAAATGTACCCAGTTGATTTTTTTGACTTTCTTTCGTTTTGAGTCCGAGGAAAGTTGGATGAAATTACTGATATTG
>NZ_JALNYS010000037.1 GCF_023229695.1 Sulfuricurvum sp. | reverse complement strand
CGCTACATCACCATTGAAAATATCCCTGAAGCACTAAGTCTGCTGGAAAGCGTCGGTCTTACAAGCTACCAAACGGGTGTGGATAACTTCCGTAATATTCTCATCGATCCTCTCGATGGGTTGGCGATGGACAATATCATCCCCTCTTCTCACATCATGCAAGAAATTCAAAAAATATTTTTGAAAAATGAAGCGTGGATTACAACACTTCCTCGTAAATTCAATATTGGAATCAATGGCTCCCTATCCAATCGCTGTAATATCTTCGGTCAGGATTTTGCCCTAACTCTCGCACAAAAAGATGGCGTATATGGTTTTAACCTCTTTTTAGGCGGACGTGTCGGAACATTGGCAAAAAGTGCCGATATGTTTGTCCTGCCTCATGAAACGGTTAACGTTTTTAAAGCAGTCGTAGAACTCTTTAAAAAATACGGCTTTCGGGACAATCGCAATAAAAATCGTCTTGTTTTTCTCATCGAAGCCGTCGGAATGGCAGAATTTAGAAACGCTATCGAAGAGCAGCTTTCTCACACAATGCCTCTCTCAGGCGAGACTCTCAGCTGCCTCGAAGGAGGCGATCATTACGGAAAAATTTCTCTCAAAGACGGGTCATTTGCCCTCTACTCGGCCGTCCCATCAGGTGTATTTAGCGGAAGCGATTTGAGCGATGCTGCCGATATTGCCGCATCTCAAAACGGCGCCATTCGTCTCACCATCGAGCAAAATCTCATCATTACAGGAATCACGGATGAAACTGCGGCACTAGCCTTACCGTTATTTTTCAAATATCCAAACCGTCCCTCTCCCTATATGGCAAACCTTATCGCGTGTGCAGGAACCGAACATTGTCCGTTTGGTGTTATCCCGAACAAACCCGATGCAATAGAAATGGGAGAGTATTTGGCGCGTGAAGTACCGATGGAAGATGCAAAAATGCGTTTATATTGGTCCGCGTGTGTCAAAGGATGCGGTATTCACGGTGCAGGAGATTTAGGCTTTTTGGGCTGCAAAACTCCTTATAATGGAAAAACAGTCTTGGGTGTCGATATTTTCATCGGCGGAACACTAAGTGGCGAGGGTGGAGAAGGACATCTCTTACTCAAAGGAATCGTCTTAGAGCACGCACGCGAATACGTTGCAGAACTCATGCGTCAATATCGGGATTTACGCACGACTAAAGAGAGTTTGGAGAAATTTATTGCCCGGTTACAAGGACGTTATACCAACGCTTCTATCGGTTTTTTAATGCGTTGGAATCGACAAATGCGCCTGGAAAACAAACTCGAAGCACTGCTGTCTTTTAATCTCAAGCGTCAAGGCGGTTCACACAAAGAACAGGATGAGATTTTTGAATTTGGTTGCGCTATCATTTATGGAGCCACACAAAATAAGCCTTACGATACCGATGAACCTCTCGCAGAGGAGAAAAAAAGCTATCGTCATAAATCTTCCGAACTTGTACGCTACGCAACGATACTCGAAAAAATGGTAGAGCCTAATCCTCTGACACGATCGAAAGTATTTACCGAAATCGTTATTGAACTGAAAAAATTCGAAACGGGTGAATAAAATGGAAACATTACAGCCAATCTCTACGGGATGTCCATTTTGCGGTACAGGGTGCGCGTTAAATGTTGAGTGCAGCGATAAAGGTTTCAAAGTCAAAGGGGACAAAAGCAATCCCTCCACTTTAGGAGATTTGTGTTTTAAACCGATTCAAATGGCAAAAGCACTTGATATAAAACGCTTGCATACACCGTTATACCGAGAAGATAAGAATAAACCGTTTCAAGAGATTTCTTGGGAAAAAGCCATCGATCTTGTTGCTCAAAACATCACCTCACTTTCTAAAGAAGAGCTCTATTTTTACCTCTCAGGACAGCTTCTTACCGAAGAGAGCTATCTTTTTACTAAACTGATTAAAGGGCATTTAGGAACCAACAACGTCGATGCCAACTCACGGCTATGTATGGCAAGCGCCGTGACAGCCCACAAAATGGTTTTTGGAAGCGACGGCCCCGTAGGTAATTACCAAGACATTGATAATGCCGATGTGATACTCATCAGCGGTTCGAACCCTGCATGGGCACATCCGATTGTGTTTCGACGCATCTTGGCACGTAAAAAATCTCATCCCGATACACTCATCATCACTATTGATCCTATCCGTACCGAAACGGCGCAAAAAAGTGATCTTTGGATTGGTCTGCACAGCGGAAGCGATACCCTATTTTACAATGCTCTCTTAGGTGAACTTTACCGACGAAATGAGTGCGACATCGATTTCATCCAACGCTCCTCGCAAGGATTTGAAAACACTCTGGTAGAAGCCCTTAAAACTCCCTATCTCGATGCCATCAAATCGTGCGGTTTAGCTATAGAAGCCTCCGAACAACTCCTTCAAGCGCTGGGATCGGATAAAAAAATACTCGGTCTGTGGTGTCAAGGACTCAACCAAGCACAAGATGGAGTGATGCGCAACATCGGTTTTATGAATCTCTTTTTAGCAACAGGCAGGCTAAATGCCATCAAAGGCTCACCTTTATCTCTGACAGGTCAGCCCAATGCCATGGGAGGACGAGAGACAGGCTATCTCTCCAATGCCCTTCCCGGATACCGTGATGTTCGTAATCGAGACGACCGAATCGCTTGTGAAACTCACTGGAATCTTCCGAAAAATACCCTCTCGCCAGAGGTAGGAATCACCATTACCGAAGCCGTAGATTCCATACTCTGCGATAAAATCAAATTTTTATGGGTCGCTTGCACCAACCCGCTCCTAAGCCTTCCCGATGTCACAAAAACCAAACACGCACTTGAATCTCCTGATCTTTTTTTAGTCGTTCAAGATTGCACTCTCAGCGAAACAGCTGCATTAGCAAACTTGGTATTGCCAACTTTCGGATGGGGCGAAAAAGAGGGGAGCATGACCAACTCAGAGCGTTTCATCAAACGCGTACGACCGTTTAAATCTCCGCCATCGGGAGCGAAAAGCGACCTTGATATTATTTGTGATATTGCGAAAAAACTAGGATTGAGCGGATTTGAGTACCCTAATACCCAAAACGTGTACGATGAGTACAAAGCCCTAACTGCAAAACGATTATGTGACCAAAGTACACAAGAGTATGACACCCTCTCCTATCAATGGGGAGGAGAACACCTTTATACCGATGAGACATTTCCAACAACATCGGGTAAAGTACAGTTTCACCCCATCATATCCTCCACTTTAACTCTTGCTGATGAACACTATGTCCTGATTACAGGGAGAACCAAAAAACAATGGCACACCATGACCCGAACAGGATTGGTCGATGAACTCCTAAAAGACGAAGAACATCCATATCTGCTTATGAATGCTTCCGAAGCGCTTGCGATGAATCTAAATGAAGGTGACAGCGTTATAGTTTCCAATGAACTTGGACAGCTTGAATTGCCTATTCGTTTTGGAGAACTCGCCTCACGCCATCTCTTTGCCCCTTTTGGCTATCCGAAAGCTCCGATAAATACGTTAGTCCCCACCATTAACGACCCTTTTTCATTTCAAACTGCTTTAAAATCTGCACAAGTC
>NZ_JALNYS010000036.1 GCF_023229695.1 Sulfuricurvum sp. | reverse complement strand
TGCAAAAGATAGAAGAGATCAATGCCTCTGCGGCACGTTTCGAAGCGTATGCTCTCTACTCGACACAGGAACAATCGATCGGTGGAATGTTCACCGCGATCGAACCTGAAAACGAGGCAAAAGTGTCACGGCTCAAACGCTCTCTGATCGAGGGGGAGTATTTGACAGCGTCGGATACCAATGCCCTTTATTTGGGGGTAGAGCTGGCAAAAAGGCTCAAAGTAGGCGTTGGGGATACCCTCTCATTTATCTCCACGGGGGCAGATTATTCGTTTGCTGCGGATAATCTCGTGGTCAAGGGATTGTTTAAAACGAAGCTCTATGAGTTTGATAACGGTTCGGGATTTGTGAATAAGAGCTATTTCGATAGGGTGATGCAAAGCCATAATATTGCGACGCATATCATAATGAACCCTGCCGATGTGAAGCAAATCGATGCCGTAACGCTCAACGTGCAAAAAGCTCTGGAAGAGAAACTGGAGGTAAAAAACTATAAGACAACCCTTGAAGATTTAATTTTGGCAATGGAGATCGATACGATTTTCGGCTACATCACACTGGGGATATTTTTCATCGTCATCTTTTTCGTTATCGGGATATTCGCTTTTCTCTCTGTCTATGCGCGCATCCGTCAAATCGGAGTCCTGCGTGCCATCGGAACGACGCCTTCACAGGTGATGGGGATGTTGTTAATCGAAGCGCTGATCCTCGGATTTTTGAGCGTGGGTATCGGTGGTACAGCCGGAGGTTATGCCAGTTACCATTATGAAAAACACCCCATTGCTTTTGCCTCTTTGGCGGATGTCGATCCAGAGGAGTATGCCAAACAGTACAACATGGTCGCCGAAGCAACGTTTCCCACTGAATACAATCCTGTGAAAATTATGTTTGAGATGCTCATGATGTTGTTGCTGAACCTTTTGACGGTGATTTATCCTATCATGATCATTAATCGATTTACTCCGACCGAAGCGATACGCTATGTTTAGTCACACCGAAATGCTTTATTTTAAAATGGCACTTCTTCATATCGTCCGCCGCAAAGGGCGCGCCGCTTTGATCTCCATTATGATTGCGATATCGCTGATTGGATTGTTGCTGATGGAGGGGATGTACGAGGGGATGATGGTGCAGATCACCCAAAACTCGATTAAAACGGGGAGTGGAACCGTTTCTATTCAGCACAA
The DNA here is from genome assembly GCF_023229695.1 of Sulfuricurvum sp. GTDB lineage: Bacteria > Campylobacterota > Campylobacteria > Campylobacterales > Sulfurimonadaceae > Sulfuricurvum. The sequence goes on along the minus strand of NZ_JALNYS010000036.1, from coordinate 2,435 downwards.
AGAGTTCCGTTCGGATAACAATATCAAGTACCATATAGCCAAGCTTCAGAAGATCACGGAAGTATTGGACGCTCAAGAGGGGATTCGTAGTTATGTGACTCGTTTAAGTCAGCGCGGTCTTATCGCCACAGCCGGCTATTCGCAAGGGGTCAATATTACGGGAATCGACTTGGAGAGTGAAGCATCGCATGCACAGCTGGAAAATTTTATTATCAAAGGGGAATACCGTTTTGGCAAGCGTCAGCGCGGAGCACTCATCGGCTATCGTTTAGCACGTAAACTCAAGGTCGATATAGGTAAAAAGGTGATCGTCACGATGCAAGATACTCACAATGAAGTGGTCTCCGTTGCCTTAAAAGTAGAGGGAATACTAAAAACGAACAATATGGCGATTGACAGTAACGGATTGCTGATGGATATCGGCAGGCTTCGTACTCTCTCTGGGGTTGAAGGAGCAACGGAGATTGCCGTATTGTTAAAGAATCAAGATGACGACGGGATGGTAAAACGCTCTCTTACGTCGAAACTCGATGATACCAATATCGCCGTATATACCTACAAAGAGCTCTATCCCTCTTTGCATGAGGGGGAAGTGATGATGCAGACGTATAGCCGTATTAGTTCCGCGTTTATTTTTATCGTTGCGACGTTGGGTATTTTCGGTGTTGTCCTCGTATCGGTACTGGAGCGGGTGCGGGAGTTTGGGATTATGATGGCGATAGGAACACAATTTCGTGACATTGCACGCCTCATTATCTACGAATCGTTGGTTATCACGATGAGCGGATATATTGTGGGGGCGCTCATAGGCGGAGCTTTGTTGTGGTATTTCAAGCAGTATGGTCTTGATCTTTCCGGATTGAGTGATGCCTTTGCGATTTTTGGGATGGATTCGAGTATTCATGCGCTTCTTAAGATAGAATATTTTACCAGTGCTTTTTTGAGCGTTTTAGTGGCGACATTGGCGGCGACGATCATTCCTATCCGTACCCTCAAAAAGCGTAACCCCATCCAATCCATTAGTGAGACCGTAACATGAATTTTTTAACTGTACACAATGTGAAAAAAGTATTCAATGAAGGCTCTCAAAGCCAGAGCAATGCACTAAACGGGATCGATCTCTCCATCGGAAAAGAGGAGTTTATCGTCATCTCCGGTCCAAGCGGAAGCGGCAAGAGTACACTTCTTAATATCATTGGCGGGCTTGATACTCCAAGTGAGGGAACGGTAGAACTGGAGGGGACGGTGATTACGGCACTTGGTGAAAACGATTTGGCGCTGTTTCGCAGAGAGAACATCGGATTTGTCTTTCAGGCGTACAATCTGATTCCGGTTTTGAGCGTAAAAGAGAACATTGAGTATGTGATGCGTCTTATGGGGATGTCACAAAGCGAGTGCGACGCGCGGGTATTGGAGGTAGCACGTGAGCTTGATATTGATGCTTATTTGAACAAACTTCCCGACCATTTAAGCGGCGGACAGCAGCAGCGTGTCGCAGTAGCACGGGCAGTGGCAAGCAAGCCCAAACTTATCCTCGCCGATGAACCGACGGCAAATCTGGATACGGGAAACGGTGAGAAGTTGATGGAGCTGATGCGACGGTTGAATGAAGAGGAAAAAGTGACCATCATCTTCTCCTCTCACGATCCGATGGTGATTTCAAAAGCTCGCCGTTCGATTGTTTTACGTGACGGTGAGATCATAGAGGACACTTTACGGTCATGATGAGAAAAATATTGGTTGCAGTTCTTTTGATGTTAAGTATCAATGCAGCAGAGTATGAGACGACCTTTGAAAACAGCAACTTTACCCTCTCTTCGCCGCTTGATGGCACGGGCAATCAGGAACTTTACAATATCAACCGATTTCGTCTCACAGAAAATCTCCGTGAAGGCAATTGGTTTGCAACGGCAATCGGTGACATCAAAAATATTTTGGGATACGATATGATCAACAGTATCTCTTATAAATCAGCAAGCATGATCCGATCCGACACCCCTTTCTCTACCCAAAGCGGTACCTATGATTACCATGATGGGCAGATGTATGCCCAGCTTTACCGCCTTTACGGAGGATATACCGATGAGAAACAGCGCGTATCTATAGGTCTGCAAAAGGTGAGTATGGGAGTAGGGCGTATTTGGAATCCCACCGATTTGTTTAATCCGAAAAATCCCCTCGCTCTTGAACCCGATGAAATGTACGGTGTATTTGCACTGGCTTATTCGTATTCTCCCAGCAGTCTGAGTCAAATTACCGCCGTCGCTGCCCAGAGAGCCGACAAGAGTTTCAAATATGCCGGACGGCTAAAAGGGTATCTTGGATTTGCTGATGTGGCGCTCGATATCGTCAGTGCGGACGATGTAACAATGATCGGTTATGAACTCGAAGGGGAACTGTTGCAAACTGGGATTGAACTGCGCTCGGAAGGGGGA
>NZ_JALNYS010000035.1 GCF_023229695.1 Sulfuricurvum sp. | reverse complement strand
GTTTTCAATGATCGCAAACTCAAACTCTAAACCTTAACTCAAGGCCTATCAGCGTTTGTGGACGGGAATTATAGGGGAAATATTATGAAATGTCAAGAGGTTTTCGAAAGAAATTTCATTTTTCCCTTTTGCATATATTAAGGATATGAAATTGAAACCAATCCTGTCTCTTCTTGAACCGTAATTGTAGCAGTACCATCAGGATGATTTAAAACTATAGTACAACCGCCTGCGGGAACTACATTTGAATAGATGTCGGTATATACATCCAAATAAGGACGCCCTAGATTGTCAAAAGCAATCGTTCGATAGGCACCCCCGAGCACACATGTACCGGTTACACTTGTAACACCGAACCTCTTTGTCAAATTAACAAGCGAAGTGTCTGGTATAGTAGCTACAGCCGTCACACCGTCTCCAATTGTCTGCCCGGTTAATGGATCCACTGCTTCTTCATTTAAATTAGAATTACCTGCCTTATTGTCATCCGAAAAAACTTCATAATAATATACTTTTATTCCATTAATAGTAGTATGAGGAAACCTCATCTGCCAACGTTTTTGCCACCAAGTCGGATCAGTTTGATCAAACTTATCATCAACCATAGCCAAATGTTGCGTATAGCGGATATGCTCTGCAACTTGCATCGCTGCTTGTTGCAGGGGATTGGAACTAAAATTCGGCATTGCTAAAACTGCCAAAATCCCGATCACAATAATTACAAAAACCAGTTCGAGGAGGGTAAAAGCCAATCGTTTCATAATTTCAACCTGAAAACAAATTTTCATCGATCATACGATTATAACGAAAGTATTAAAAAAAAGTAAATAAAGTGAATTTTAAAGTAAATAGTAGCTGAAGAGAGCGGTTTTCCGCGAAAGCGGAAAACTGAGGGAAAATCAGATTTCGTCTGCGAGTTCGACGTTATAGAGGATGTCGTCAGTCGGATGACGGTACATCGGCATACCCAGACGTTTTTCATCCAAGATGTGGCCGATAAATCCGATAGAACGACCTACGACGAAGAATGCATTCAAAGCACCCGCATCGATGAAGCCGTCAATCTCATCTTCGGAATATCCAAGAGCACGCCACATATCGACCATCAAGATACCGATAGTACCGTCAACGTTCAAGATAAGGTTGTCTTTTTTAGACGTCGTCAATTTTTCAACTTCAAGTGCAAAATCAAGCAACGGAGTGCTTGGGAAGTGCTCAGCCGCATATTTTTTCAATCCCGATACACGAAGATCCGGGTTACGTACCGATTTGATACGGTGACCGATACCGGAGATGGTTTTACCCTCTTTTTTCATGTAATCGATAAATTCAGCCGGAGACATCCCACGGTCATTTGCGTATTTGAAATATCGTGCCGCATCATCAATCGCACCACCGAAACGTGGCCCGATAGTCAAAAGACCCGTTACCAATGAACTGATAACATCTTTACCGGCACGTGCGGTAACTTTTGCATTGTGGGCACCCGAAACGGCCGGACCGTGATCGGCAACGGTTTTAATAACCGTCTCAAGATACTCAGTCGCCCATTTCGGGTAACGTTTTTTGAACCAAAGGAGTGAAATAACATCACCGATACCGAAACCCGTTTCCGGAGTTGCCACAGAACTGATCGGATAACCGGCATAGGTTGCTTCGTCACCACGGTCATCAGAAATCGTACAAATGAACTCTTTTTTACGACGGACTTTTGGAACCGTGCGAAGCGCTGGCTCTTCAATCGCCGTAATGACACCTTCGGCTGTTAATTTCACATAGACTTCGGCAATTTTGTGCGGAAGGTCATTGAAACTTGCCGGTACGTAGATACCCGCTTCTGCCATCGCCGTATTTTTTGCCGCAGCCGTCTCCGCATCCGCATTTGCCGAAGCACCCGCGTGACCGAACTGGACCCCTGAGCTGAAATGCTTCGCGATCGTACCGATACACCATGCGATAATCGGTTTTTTGATTTGGCCGTTTTTGACCGCTTCGATCACTTTGTACTCTTCCGTACCCCCTACTTCGCCGAGAAGAACCATGTATTTAACCTCAGGGTTGCTCTCCATACGAAGAAGATTATCGATGAATACCGAACCGACAAACCGGTCACCGCCGATTGCCACACCCTCGGCAATACCGTCGGCATTGATCGAGATGATGTTGGAGAGCTCATTGAACAAACCGCCGGAACGGGTTACAAGTCCGCATGAACCGGCACGGTGAAGCTTAGAATTGACAATATTCTCAATGGTTCCGCCGACGTTGGCGATTTTAAATGCGCCCGGTGCGATACCGCCGACCGTTGCCGGTCCGATCACGATAACGCCTGCATCACGCGCCGCTTGGTTCATTTTACGCGCTAAACGCTCAGGAATACCTTCTGCCGTAACCATGACCGACTTGAATTGACCTTTGATCGCGATTGCTTCCATCGTCACATCGTACGCAGTACGGAAAGAGGCGAAGTTCAATAAAACGTCCGCATTTGGAAACGCGGCAGCCGCATCCGTCGTGTTACGGAAAACCGGCACCATAATCTCTTCCGGACCGTAGAAAAATTTCTCGAATTTGTTACCCGATGTCGGAGCAACGATCGCCGCTACCGACGGTTTTTCGCGGTTGATGACATAGTCATAATCCAGCATACGCTGGATAGCGCTAGCGTTGTTGTTCCAAAAAATCGCTTGTGTATCTTTGGTAAATAGAGCACCCATATTTTTCTCCTTACTTCTCAAGCGCCATACGCACGATGTCGGTTACGTGTGTTTCTGGCCCATAAACTTCGATATAAAGACCCAAACGGTCTGCAGCTTCTTTGATGTCTTTCAGACCTTTTTCATAGTTCGGTCCTCCGCGACGTACATAAATGCGTGTGTTATGCGCTTTCATACGCTCCGCATACACTTCAAACGCCTGAATGATACCGGTAAACGTTTTGGCAACGTCGGTGAAGTTGGCAATCGCTCCGCCGATGATAAGAATTTTGTCACGCCCTTGAGCATCTTTATGACGTGTCATCAAGTCAAGAACGGTTTCCGCATAAAACTTAGTTTCACCCGTCGTCGGTCCGCCGGAATACTCACCGTAGTTAGCCAAATCTGTAACATTACCCGAAAGATCAGCAATCGTATCAGCATAAACAACCGATGCTCCACCACCCGCAACCATGGTCCAGATACGTCCCAATGGGTTAAGGATGGTCAATTTCAAGGAAGCACCCGATTTTGAGTCCGCTTCCGCGATTGCTTTCTCTTCCGGAGACTGATCTTCCATACCGAACGCCGTCGGATACTCAGCTGCGCACCATGCTTCGCCCATCATAAAGCCCGCTGTGTCATCAAGACGTGCGACAAGGTCAAGGATTGCCATTTCGTTGTTCGCCAACATAACGATCGGGTTAATTTCAAGGTAAGCAAAGTTCAAATCGCGGTAAAATTTAAAAAACTGAATCGCAAAGGATGCAAACGTTTCACGATTTTGAGCCGGAATGTCCGCCGGAATATTTGCGCGAATTGCATGTACCATGTCCGCATCGCTCATCGTGATCGGGATCGCTACTTCGTTAACTTTTTCGTCCCACCCCTCTTCTACTTCCAGACCGCCTGCTGCAGCTAGGTAAAGGACATCTTGT
>NZ_JALNYS010000026.1 GCF_023229695.1 Sulfuricurvum sp. | reverse complement strand
GGATCAGCGGTGATGGACTAAAGAAAGGGTATTTTCCAAAAACGGCTACCTTTCAAGGAAACGATTATCTTCCTCTCACCGATGCCGTAATACAATCGCATCTTGAGGGTAAAGTCCGTATCGGTACCTATGCGGTGAAAGATCAATCCTTTTGTTCGTTCCTCGCTATAGATTTGGATAAATCGAGCTTTCTAAATGACGCTAGAGCAATCAATACCGTATGCCTCGAAATGGGAGTAACCCCGTCATTTGAAATCTCTAAATCGGGCAACGGTATCCATATCTGGTTTTTCTTTTCTCACAACGTCCGAGCACGAGATGCACGTATATTGGGTGACCTGATCATTACCAAAGCGATGGATCACAGTGACGGGATCGATATGAAAAGCTTTGATCGCCTCTTTCCAAACCAAGATTACGTCCCTTATGATGGATTGGGTAACTTAATCGCTCTTCCACTCCATTACGGTTCACGCAACGAAGGCAAAACGGTATTTGTCGATATTGATACCCTCCAGCCATACAGCGATCAATGGAGCTATTTGAGCGGTGTTTCCAAAATTACCCCTTCTCGGCTCAGTGCATTGATTCAAACGTATGCTCAATCCTTAGGAGCAGAAGAAACATTAATGCCGTGGGAAATTGAAAAGGTTAAACTCTCCCCTCCAAAGCGGCTCAAGCTGGTATTGCACGACTCGATTTATGTTGAATTTGAAGGGTTAAGCAAATCGTTCCTAAACCTGTTGAAGCGGATGGCATCGTTCTATAACCCAGAATTCTTCATGCGCCAGAAACAACGACTCTCCACGTTCAATACACCGCGTATTGTTTCGACCTATGATCTGAATGAACGCTACATCGTTTTACCGAGAGGTCTTCTGGAACCGTTACGCCGATTGGGAGTGAAACATAAAATCAAATTGGAGTTTCAAGACAAACGCCTTCTCGAAAAAACAGTAACTCCACCATTGGTATTGGAACTACGACCACAGCAAGTTGATGTCTTTAATTCCCTGATGTATTATGATTACGCGCTCCTTATCGCTCCGCCCGGATTTGGAAAAACAGCGGTAGCCTCGGCAATTATTGCAGCACGAAGTGTAAAAACTCTCATTCTTGTCAATAAAACGGCGCTCATCGATCAGTGGAAAGAGAGACTTATGAGTTATTTCTCTATTGACGGCAAAACTATCGGACTTTTAGGGAAAGGGAAAAACTCTCTGAATGGTTCGTTAGATGTAGCTACCCTTCAATCACTCAAAAACCGTCCCGAATTGATAGAGGAATATTCACAAATCATTATCGATGAAGCGCATCATATTCCTGCCGTATCGTTTGAAATACCACTGAAACGGTTTAAAGGCAAATATGTCGTTGGTCTAAGTGCCACCCCTAAACGTAAAGACGGTATGGAAGCGATCATGCGTCTGCAATGTGGCGAGATTGTCCATGAGATCAAAAAGTCAACCACCCAACGACATCACCTCAAAACAGTTCCGACTCAATATGAGACTTTACTGGGTCACTTTTCCATGATTCTAGGTGAGCTGAGTGAAGACAATGACCGTAATCAACTGATTATCGATGAGATTAAAACACTCAGACATAGAAAAGTATTGGTACTTAGTGAGCGGATCGAGCATCTAAATCATTTGTGGCATCGCCTCAAACAAGAGAATATTGACGCACTATTACTCTATGGGGCGATGGGAACGAAAATGAAACGCGAACAGTTCGCCCAAACCCCCGATGCCTCGATCATTCTCTCCACCAGCAGTTATATCGGTGAAGGGATCGATATCGGTCATTTGGATACGGTTGTCTTTACGATGCCGATATCCTATGATGAACGTATGGTTCAGTATCTCGGACGAATCGGCCGACAAGGACAGGAGTGTTTAGCCATCGATTTTATCGATCATGAAGTGCCGCTGCTCAAAAGCAGTTTTACAAAACGGCTCAAAGGGTATAAGAAGATGGGGTATTCGGTTCAAGAAAAATTGTCATTTTTTGGGACAGGTTTATTCGTTTAAAATAATGGCACTTTATATTGAGAAACTATCCGCCTAAATAGTGTTCACTGATCGAGGCGCGATTATGTTTAAGTTCCCAGCTAATCGCTTGAAGGCTTTGCTCATAAGTATAACCGGCATGAGTGTATTCCATCATACGACGCTTCGCAAAATTCCACCTGAATGCATGTGAACCTTCGGCTGGAATACCTAATTTTTTGCAGGTTTCACGAATATCGGTTGAATATTTTTGACGATCAATTTTAAAGTGCTTGTGAATAGAAATATGTTCTAAAAGTTCTGCATAAATTTCATGCGAAATTAATATGTCTGATCCCTTGCCTCCCTTCTCTTTCGTAAAAACTGCGGTTTTATTTGTAGAGGTGATTGGATCAAATTGAATACCCCGCAATTGATCAATTTTTATTAGGCTCACCCCTTCGAGTCTACAGCCTCCGCTTAGTTGAGTTTTTGCTGCTAAACGATGTAAAGGTTCGGATAGTGATTCGATCAAAAGTTCTGGATTTTCATACGCTCGATTGTGATAATTGTCTGCGACAAGATCTAAATTTCTTGACTCATTTAAGATAAATTGGCGCACTGAAAAATCGTATTCTTTTGCTACGCCATATTTGTTTTGAGTATAAAATTTTAATGCTCTTTCCAGAGCTCCCATGGATGCGCTGAGCTTCTCCAAATATTGTTTACTTGGGTGATTTAAAACTTTGAAATCCATATAAGAACCGACCATATCACCGGTGATAATTTCGGGATCTTTTATTGACCAATGTTCGCGTAAATAATGAAAAAAATTCTCCCAAGCGGCGCGATAAGTCGAGGCAGTCCCGTATGATGATATTTTGTTCCAGTATGGATGCTTTGGATCGATCCGCTCCGTTTTTTTTGCTCCGGCTACAAACAAAATTTTTAACAATTCCGCCGATTGAAAATAAACACTCCCACGCATAAATTTTTTTCCTCTAATTCATAAAAATATAATGAACGGATTAAGCCGCCGTCCGGCAAGTTGTTAAGTCAATCTACGTTTTTGACGAGTTGCGCTGAACCTCGGCTCTTTTGATTGCGATGGTGTGATTTTCCCGTAGGTAGATCTGAGCTCCACCGATTTTTCACATGTATATGTTTAAAAACAAAAGCCTATCAACCATTTTGAACTTGTGATGCGAATATTTTTTGAGGGACTATGTGCGATGTTTTCTACGGTTTCTATTTTTGCTTGTAAGAGGATGAAAACCCCCGTAAATACGGGGAAGAGAGATCGGGTTAGTATTTATTTATTGTCCGAAGTTCGTATCGCAATTGAATCAGGCTTCACTCATGACTTCTCAGTTATTAATGCATTGAGAAAGGAAGAGAATGATTTTTATCGAAAAATCATGCCCCTCAATTCAATCCCCATTTAGGGGATACAACTCAATAAATAGATTCTGGAAAGTTTATAAAGATTTAAGGAGTTTAGGTGCCTTTTTCATTTACATTTACAATATATTGAAAATATAGCTATTTTATTGACCATAAATCTCCTAATCACTGCTATACTTACAATATATTAACACTGGAGCCTCTATGGATGATATTCGTTCACTCATTGGAAGTGCTATTGCATCCAGACGGACTGAAATCAATATGGAGCAAGAGCAGGTTTGTGATTATGCACAGATTAGCAAAACAACTTTGTCTACGCTCGAAAATGCCAAAGGCAATATTTCGCTCCTCAATCTGGAAAAAATACTCGATGTGCTTGGATTAGAGATTGTAGTGCGTGTTAAAGAAAAAGCATAGGACAAGATAGATGCAAAAAGGTGAAGTGTTTCGCAATGAAAGATTTGTCGGGATCGTATCGAAAGAGAATGGAGAATATCAGTTTATTTACGATCAGGGCTACTTAAACGATCCATTGGCGCTCCCGATTTCGGTAGGGTTGCCTTTGCGAGCAGAGAGCTATATTTCACCCGTTCTTTTCCCCTTCTTCGCGAATATGTTAGCAGAGGGAAGTGCTAAAACCATCCAATGTAAAGCACTCCGCATTGATGAGAATGACCTTTTTACACGGTTGCTGAAAACGACGATGAGCAATACAATCGGATCAATCTCCATCAAAGAGCTCATAGAGAGTGAGGATAAATCATGAAATGTTTTGGATGCTTCAAGCCGATTGCTTCAGGTGAGTATTGTCCGAAATGCAAAAAAGAGCTGTTCAATGGGCGTCATATCAATCATCTGAAATTCGATATAAAAGAATTTTACGAGTACCGCCAATCCCAAGCGACACGCATCTCTATCTCCGGTGTTCAGGACAAAATTTCTCTACGGCTTGAGGGGAACGATCTCGTCCCGACAACCGATAAGGGGGAGTTTATCTTAAAACCTGTCCCGGCAACGCAGTTAAAACACTCCGAAGATATTGTTGCGAATGAACATCTGAGTATGCAGCTTTCCAAGCAAGTTTTTAAAATCCCGACAGCGGCAAATGCGATTATCCATTTCAGTAACGGCGAAATGGCATATCTCGTAAAACGATTTGATTATGCCAAAGACGGAACCAAGCTCGATCAGGAAGATTTCGCATCGATCATCGGGATGAGTGAAGAGACGGGCGGTGCGAACTATAAATACGATTCGAGTTATGAAGCGATTGCCCTGAGAGCGAAAGAGGTCATGGCGGCAAGTTCGAGTGCCATAGAGGACTTTTATCGTCGCGTTATTTTTAACTATCTTATCGGAAACGGTGACGCGCATCTGAAAAACTTTTCGCTTCATCGACCCCAGGGGCGACGGGATCTCGATTTTACTCCTAACTATGATCTCCTCTATACCAAATACCACATCAACGAAGAGTTCGGTGAGATGGGATTGGATCTATTCACTCATCATGAAACAAAGTCTTATGGGGCTTTAGGCTTTTATTCTTTGGAAGATTGTGAGGTGTTTGGGATTATGATCGGTATCCCTCCAAAGCGTCTTATAAAAATTTACCAAGATATTTTTTCGAATGTGAAAACGGCAGAGCAAATGATCATAGAATCATTTATGAGCGAGCGTGGTAAAATGGCGTATATCACTAATTTTACGGAGAGAATTCAAAAAAGATTGTGCTACACTATGTCACAACATGGTTTTGAGTTTGATTCCGTCATTAAGCCATTGGCTCAAGCCTATTTAGAAGAGGTGAAAACTACAGCAGGTTAAAAGTAAGTACATTTATTTTTTTAACTCTGCACAGTTCTCCTAAAATAGGGATGAAGATCGGTTTAGTTTGGTGGTGGACTCCTCCACCAAAACTTCAAGTTATTTTCCTTATTAGAAAAAACTATCACATTGTCCATTCAACAATCAAGTGTAATATCGTCTATCTTTAACTGTATATACACATTTTGTCATCCCGTACTTGATACGGGATCCATCTCTTGCATTTGCTTCCGTGTCGTAGCACGGAATGACGAGAGTATACTTAGTTACTGACCTTACGCAGCTTGTTTAAAAAAGTGCGACAAGGTTAGTAATCTCCCGCATCCGGAAGATACGGGTAACATCCCTTTGGGAGCGCTTCGCTTGTTTTCAGGAAACATCCCTTCGGGAGCGCTTCGCTTGTTTTCAGGAAACATCCCTTCGGGAGCGCTTCGCTTGTTTTGGGGGTTGTAGGACTTTAGTCCCTGCCACTTTACGGGATATGAGCGAAAAGTGCATAACATCAGTTCAAAAAAGAGGGGAAGCGTCGTGAACGAAAGAAAAAGACTTCCGATATCGGTATTGATTGTGGATGATGAACCCTCTGTTCTCGAACAGCTGGGGCAAATTCTCCAACGGAGGGTAGAGACGCTGTATAGTGCTTCCAACGGAGAAGAAGGGCTTGCCCGCTTTAAAGAGGGTGCAATCGATTTGATTATCAGCGATATCGATATGCCGGTGATGAACGGCATCGAGTTTTTAAAATCGGTTCGCGAGGCAAACAAAACAATTCCGTTTATCCTCTCGACGGGACTTAAAAATCTGGATATCTTGATTGAGGCGATTGCGCAGGGGATCACCTCATTTCTCCCCAAACCGCTTCAGAAACACGATTTGATTGCCAAAGTGGAAGAGGTAGCCCGGACCAAAGTGCTGGAACGGGAAATCGAGAAAAGCAATGCCCTTCTCGATCAGTATAAAACCATCGTGGATAAATCGGTGATTGTCTCCAAAGCCGATACGCGCGGTATTATTACCTACGTCAACGATATGTTTTGCAAAATAAGCGGATACAGCCGTGAAGAGCTGATCGGTCAACCGCACAATCTTGTCCGTGATCCCGATATGTCCTCCTACGTGTTTGAAGATCTTTGGAAAACGATACAATCGAAACAAATATGGCACGGAATACTGAACAACCGCACCAAAAACGGGAAACCGTATACGGTTCGGACCACCATCTCCCCTATTTTGGATCCGAACGGGACGATTGTCGAGTATATCGGGCTGCGTGAAGATATCACTGAGCTGCAACAAGCCAAAGAGGAGGCCCATGCGGCCGCGAAGATGAAAGGGGATTTTCTGGCGAATATGAGTCATGAAATCCGTACGCCGATGAACGGTATTCTCGGCTTTACCGCATTGCTCGGCCACAGTGAATTAAACCCGAAGCAAGCCCGTTATCTTGATATCATCAACAGCAGTACCCATACGTTATTGGGGATCATTAATGATATTCTCGATTATTCGAAGCTTGAGAGCGGTAAACTGGAACTGGATATTACCCCTGTCAATCCGATTATTGAATTTGACAAAATAGCGCAGCTTTTCAGTACAAAGGTCGAAAAGAAAGCGATTACCCTCAGTGTAGAGATTGATCCGCTGATTTCAGAATGCATCTATATCGATTTGCTTCGGATAGGGCAGGTGATCTCCAATTTGTTGAGCAATGCGGCGAAGTTTACCCCGGAGGGGGGGAAAATTCTTTTTTATGCAACATTTTTGGAACAGGGTAATGAGAAAACAAAAATCCGTATCGGCGTCAAAGACAGCGGCATCGGGATACCCCTGTCGCAGCAGCAGAAGATTTTTGAAGCCTTTGCCCAGGCCGATACCTCGACGACCCGAAAATATGGGGGGACGGGGCTTGGTTTGTCGATCAGTGCCCATTTGGTATCGATTATGGGGGGAGTATTGAAGGTCAATAGCGAATCGGAAAAAGGGAGCGATTTTTATTTTGATATCGAGGTGAAAACCGGTCTCTCCGAACATCCCGGCTCCTCATTTGTTGCCGCACGGGAGATTGTGCCGAAAGGGGCGAGTCTCCTCCGATTCTCAGGTACGGTTTTGGTGGCAGAGGATAATCAGGTCAATCAGATACTGATCGAAGAGTATCTGAAACGGTACAACCTTACCCCCGTCATTGCCGAAAATGGGCAGCAGACCCTCGATTTATTGGATAATGCCCTTTATGATCTCATTTTGATGGATATCAATATGCCGGAGCTCAGCGGTATTGAAGCGGTAGCTTCGATCAAAAAAAAGGGGATACGAACTCCGGTGGTTGCTTTGACGGCCAATGCGATGGCCGGAGATCGGGAACGGTTTTTGGAGTATGGCTTTGACGAGTACCTTTCAAAACCCATAAGCATGAGTTCCCTTGAAACTATTTTGATGGCCTACATCCCGCAATTATCGGAGCGAAACACTCCATCGCCGCCGGAGAGTACACCCTTGCCTTTAGCTATTTTGGATGTGGTGCGGCTTAAAGAGGAACTTCCTCTTCCGGACGGGATTATTCACCGATTGTTAAAGGCTTTTGTCGGGAGTTCGGAAAAATCGTTCGGAGAACTCAAAGAGGCTGTAAGGGTAAAAGATTTTCAGAAAATTATGGAGTGCGCCCATGCGATCAAAGGGGCGGCGGGAAATCTCCGGTTTTCTCCGATCGAAGAGCTTACCCGTCAATTTGAACTCTCCGCCCGTGAGAAAAAAGAGGTAGATTATGAAGAGATGTACGGGCGGTTACACGCGATGCTGGAGACCGTCCATCGGGAAATCTCCGATCTCCTGAAGCGATAAATAACCGAAACTCAAATCAGTTGGATTTTTTCATATACGCGGCGACCAGGACGATTTGGGTCCCGTTGATTTTTCCCTCGATGTATTTTGGATCATCGGTGAGATGGATATTTTTAACGATTGTCCCCCGTTTGGCGGTGAAGCCGGCCCCTTTGACCTCCAAATCTTTGATCAGGGTAACGGTATCCCCCTCCGCCAACAGGGTACCGTTGCTGTCGCGATGGAGAAGGGCCGTAGTATTGTCGGTTGTTTTGGAAGTGAGAAGCCCTTGATCTGCCCAGTTTTTTACCTCTTCTTCGAGGTAGAGCATGTCGAGTTGATCCTGATCTCCCAAAGCGCTGAGGAGACGATAGGACATCACCTGTACGGCAGGGACCTGACTCCACATGCTGTCACTTAAACAGCGCCAGTGGTTGCGGTCAAGATTCTCAGGATTTTCAATTTGATTTTTGCAGGTTTCACAGATATAAATGGATTGATCCTCCGATCCGTCACTCGGAAGGACCGGATAAACCCCCAGTTCCTCTTGTGCTCCACAGAGTTCACACTGATTATTGCTTCGTTCGATTAGTGTTTGTTCTACGTTCATTGTATCTTTCCCTTTTCGATTTATTAGAGTTCTTGCAGAACTCTCTTTTAAACGTGCTTTGAGCAAAGCCCAAAGCACTACGCTAGCCGCTATGGCGCTAAAGCTTGCCTCTTCGAGGCAGAAAACTTCTTGCATAACCTTGTTATGCAAGAAGTTTTCTGGGCGTATTATCGCAAAAAGTTCTTGAAAAATAAGATAGCGCGGAAACTAGCCCTGTTTTACAAAAGCGATCCGGTCATGATCGGCGAGAATGGCCCCTCCGTTTTTGAGTAAATTCCCCATTGCCAGTTCATGGGTAATCGTTGCGGCAAAGAGCACTTTGAGATGCATGACATAGACGGAAAAATCGTTTCGGCCACAGCACGCCAGCTCACTCTCTAAAAGCGCGGGGGTCAGATGTTTACTGTCATGGGCCAATTTCTCAAAACTGGAGGGGAAGGAGACTTCGATAACCAGCGAATGGATATGGGGCTTGGTATCGAGCAGTTCCCATATGCGGCTGCATCGGTAGGTATCGGCGGTAAATAAAATTCCTCCCCCCCCTTTTTCGATCAGATAACCGCAACTGCCGTCAGTATGGTCGGTTTTAAACGGGATGAGGGTGATTCCGT
This sequence comes from Sulfuricurvum sp., assembly GCF_023229695.1. Taxonomy (GTDB): domain Bacteria; phylum Campylobacterota; class Campylobacteria; order Campylobacterales; family Sulfurimonadaceae; genus Sulfuricurvum. Next base: position 11,230 of record NZ_JALNYS010000026.1, on the reverse strand, counting down.
CGATATCGTAACGTTCTTCGGGTTGAATCTCAATGAGCTGAATCGTTTGTTCGGAATGACCGATAAGTTGGATCTCTTCAAAATTGGGCCAAATACGATGGTTGAAAATGCATTGGCGCAGATCGTCCAATGTCGCTTGGAGCCCGTATATTTTCAAAGAGGTTGATTTGCGGGTGACAAAGAGATCGGCAAGAAACGGAATATCGATGATGTGGTCAAGATGGGAATGGGTCAGAAAAATATGTTCGATCGTAAAAATCTCATCACCGAAAGCGTTGATGAGGTTACCGGCATCGATGACGCATCGGGGAGAGACTCTAAGGCATGTTGTCCCCTGCACCGGTGTTCGCGTACCGCCGGTTCCCAAGAATTCGATGTAATCCATACTTTTCTGCCTTTAGCCGATCGATAAAACTAGAGTATAGCTGACCTTATACAGCTTGTCTAAACAAGTGCGAAAAGGTTAGTAATCTCCCGTATCCGGAAAGATACGGGAAGCTTTAGGGGGTTGTAGGGACTTTAGTCCCTGCCACTTTACGGGCTTTGCCCGAAAAGTGCGTAATATCAGATTATAGTATAAAAAAAAGGGTTTTGCATTGCTCCATCCGTGGAAGGGGGATTCGATTCGTTTTTTTGGCATAAGTTGTGTTATCCTTACTCTATAGTTAAATATGCCGCGCAAAGGAATCCGATGTCGCTTAAAGTTGTCCTCTCTCATAAAACTCATTACACTTTCGATAAACCTATCAATCTTTCTCCCCATGTTATCCGTCTCCGCCCGGCACCTCATAGCCGAACACCGATAGAATCTTATTCTCTTAAGATCAAGCCGGATAGCCATTTTATCAATTGGCAGCAAGACCCTTTCGGCAATTATCTTGCCCGAATCGTATTTCCGGAGAAAACGACGGAACTCTCCATCGATGTCGAGGTACTGGCCGAGTTGGTGAGCATCAACCCGTTCGACTTTTTTGTCGAAGAGTATGCAACCAATTTTCCGTTCAAGTATAAAAAAGAGTTAAAAAAAGAGTTGATCCCCTACCTTGAAGCGACCGAAAAAGGGAAAAAACTGCAAAAGTTTTTAAAAACGCTGGATCTGAGCGAAGCCCCGATCAATGATTTTTTGGTTGGACTCAATACGAAGCTTAACCAATACCTTGATTACACCGTACGGATGGAACCGGGAGTCCAGACGTGTGAAGTGACGTTGGGAAATAAACTCGGGTCATGCCGCGATTTCGCGTGGCTGTTTGTTCAGGTGCTTCGTCATCTCGGGCTTGCGGCCCGTTTTGTCTCGGGCTATCTCGTGCAGCTTGCCGCCGATGTCAAATCGCTTGACGGTCCCAGCGGTCCGGATGCAGATTTTACCGATCTGCACGCGTGGACGGAGGTCTATATCCCGGGTGCGGGATGGATCGGTCTGGATGCGACGAGCGGGTTGTTTGCGGGAGAGGGGCACATCCCTCTGGCGTGTACTCCGAATCCTGAAAGTGCGGCTCCGGTAGAGGGGGCAATGGATAAGTGCGAAGTAGAATTTACCTACTCCAATACGGTGACGAGAGTCTTTGAATCGCCCCGGGTGACGAAGCCTTACCGTGAAGAGCAGTGGAAAGCGATTGACGATTTGGGATTTGAAGTCGACAAAGAGCTTATGGCAAACGACGTGCGTATGACGATGGGAGGAGAACCGACATTCGTCTCGATCGATGACATGGAATCGGCCGAATGGAACACCGAAGCCGACGGTGAACATAAACGGGAGAGGGCCAATGTTCTGGCCCGCCGGCTTCTGAGTACCTTTGGAAAAGGGGGATTGCTGCACCATGCACAGGGGAAATGGTATCCGGGCGAGCCGTTGCCGAGGTGGATGTCGACGATTATCTGGCGTAAAGACGGTCAGCCGATCTGGAAAAATCCCGAGCTGTTGGCCAGTTTGGACCAAAAATTCGAGTACACTCCCGAGGATGCGAGAGCCTTTTTGGCGCGCCTGTGTCTGAATCTGGGGATCAGCGATCAGAACATTCACGATGCCTATAACGATCCCCTCGTCGCGTTGCTGCAAGAGTCGCTTCTTCCGATCGATATCGATCCCAAAAAAGCGAATCTCAAAGATTCACTGGAGCGCCGCGCCCTGGCGGAGAGCCTCTCCAGCGGGATCGATAAACCGGCCGGTTTCGTACTGCCTCTGAACTGGGGGACGACACGATGGATAACGTGCCGATGGGAATTCCGCCGTCCACAGCTGTTTCTCGCGCCGGGAACCTCTCCGGTCGGATTGCGCCTGCCGCTGGATTCGTTGGCCCATAAACCACATGAGGAGCTGGAACAGAGTTTTGAGCCCGATCTGTTTGCCGCTTTTCCCTCCTTGGGCGAATATCACACTGCGGTCAAAGAGCGGGCGGCAAAGGTGACCAAATCGACCAAAAAAACGGCCGACTACAGCGTTTTTGTCCGCACCGCGCTCAGTATTGAGATCCGCGAATCGAAACTCTTTATTTTTCTCCCGCCGATCACCAATACGGAAGCGTTTCTGGATTTGATGGCATCGATCGAAGAGACGGCTGAAGCGATGGACATGGCGGTGATGATTGAGGGGTATGAGCCTCCGCACGATTTGCGTCTGGAGCGGATGCGGGTCACCCCCGATCCGGGGGTGATCGAGGTCAATATCCATCCGACGTCGAGCTGGAATGAGCTGAGCGATGTCATTACGACGTTGTACGACGAGGCGCATCAGTCGCGTCTGGGGACGCTCAAATTCATGCAAGACGGCAAACAGGGGGGAACCGGAGGGGGCAATCACGTCACCATCGGCGGATTGACCCCGAGTGACAGCCCGCTCTTACGCAACCCTGAGCTGCTCAGGTCGTTGCTGACGTTTTGGCAGCACCATCCGAGCCTGTCGTATCTGTTTTCCGGCGCGTTCATCGGGCCGACGTCTCAGGCGCCGCGTGTGGATGAGAGCCGGATGGAAAACCTTTACGAGCTGGAAATCGCATTTAACCAGATTCCCGAAGGGGGGCAAATTCCGTTTTGGCTGACGGACAGACTGTTTCGCCACATGCTGACCGATTTGACGGGAAATACCCACCGAAGCGAGTTTTGTATCGACAAACTCTACTCTCCCGACTCCTCGACGGGGCGGTTGGGGATTTTGGAACTGAGAGGTTTCGAGATGCCGCCTCACGCGCAGATGTCATTGGTGCAGATGCTGCTTATCCGGACGCTTGTCTCGTTGTTCTGGCGCAAGCCGTACCGTCATAAACTGGTGCGGTGGGGAACGCAGCTGCATGACAAGTTTTTGATCGAGCATTATGTTCGTGAGGATATCCGTGATATCGTGGAGTTTTTGCGTGCTGAGGGGTATGCGTTTGAAAACGACTGGTTTGACCCGTTCTTTGAATTTCGCTTCCCTTTGTACGGTATGACGCAGATCGAGGGGGTTCATTGCGAATTGCGCGGTGCGATTGAGCCGTGGCACGTTTTAGGTGAGGAGTCGAGTTCGCAGGGGACGGCCCGCTATGTCGATTCGTCATTGGAACGGGTGCAGGTAAAGGTCTCCAATTTTGTGGATGAGCGGTATGTCCTCACCTGCAACGGGGTAAAAGTGCCGTTGGTGAATACCGGAGTAGAGGGAGAATACGTTTCGGGGGTACGGTACCGGGCCTGGCAGCCGTGGTCGGCGCTCCATCCGACGATCGGAGTCGATACGCCGCTGGTTTTTGATCTGGTGGACACGTGGAACCGCCGCTCCGTCGGAGGATTTACCTATTTCGTCTCCCATCCGGGCGGGCGTTCCTATGACACCTTTCCGGTTAACACCCTCGAAGCCCAATCGCGCCGGATCAGCCGATTTTGGGGCTTCGGTCATACCCAAGGGGAGATCGAAGAGGTGCGTGAACCGATGATCCGTGAACAGCAGTTGCCATCCGATGAAAAAACGGGACGCGTCGTTGAAAAACATCCATCGAAGAAATCCTTTAGTTATCAAGAGCTTCCCGGCAGTCTCGAATACCCTCATACTCTGGATTTACGACGGAAGTGGAGTCCCAATGAGATGAAAGGTTGAATAGTTGACGCAGATGTTTGAGCGTTACCGCTTCTCTTCCCCCTATGACGAGATGCTGGACAGTGAAAAAAATATCCGTCCGCAATGGCAGAGGATGTTTGAAAATTTAGATCGGCTTGGAATTGAGCAACTTCAAGCCAAGCAAAAAGAGATTGATTGGCGTTTGGAAGACAATGGTGTCACCTACAATGTGTACAACGACCCCAGCGGGATAAGCCGTCCGTGGAGACTGGACCCGATCCCTTTCGTTATTGACGAGAATGAATGGAAAATGATCGAATCGGGACTTCAGCAGCGGGCTAAAATTCTGGATATGTTGTACCGGGATATCTACAGTGAACAGCGTGTCATTAAAGAGGGGATTATCGCTCCGGAAATTATTTACGCTCACAGCGGTTTTATACGTCAAATGGTCAATATGAAAAAGCATACCTCTGCGGCCCTGCGTATTTATGCTGCCGATATGGCACGCGGTCCCGACGGAAAAATGTGGATTATCAACGACCGTACACAAGCGCCGTCCGGATTGGGGTATGCGGTAGAAAACCGTCTGACGATGAACAGCGTGATGCAAGATCTTCTGAATGATATCTCCATCAAACGGCTTTATAGCTTTTTTGAGAGTTTTAAATCGATGCTGCAGGAACTTAATCCCCATCATAAAGGGGAACCGCTCCATGTCCTCCTCTCCCCGGGTCCCCATAATGAAACCTATTTCGAACACGCTTACCTAAGTTCCTTTTTAGGTTTGACGCTGGTGCAGGGGCAGGACTTATTGGCCAAGAACGGCGGCATTTGGCTTAAAAGTCTCAAAGGGCTTCGTCGCGTCGATGCTATTTTACGGCGTGTGGATGAGGGGTATTGTGATCCGTTAGAGTTACGTTCGGACTCTCAGCTCGGTGTTTCGGGATTGGTGCATGCGGTACGCAAAAACGGGGTCGAAATGGTCAATCCTTTGGGATGCGGCGTATTGGAAAACCTCGGTCTCAACCCTTTTATGCCGTATCTGGCCCGTTATTATCTTCAGGAAGAGTTGATTCTTCCTCAAATCGCAACATGGTGGTGCGGTCAAAAAAAAGAGCGCGACTATGTTCTGGAAAATCTTGAACGGTTGATCATCAAAAAAATCGATCAAAGCGAAGGGCACCATATCTATGACGGCAAACGCCTCTCGAAAGAGGAGGTGCAGAATCTAAGAGAAAAAATTCTCAAAGAGCCGTACCTTTTTGTCGGTCAGGACGAAGTGCAGTTTGCGACAACGCCGACGCTGATTAAAGATTCGATTGAGCCTAGAAAAGCGGTCATCCGTTCGTTTGCGATTGCCAGAGAGGGGAAATATGATGTGATGCCCGGAGGTTTGGTCCGTGTCGGTGCGACCAATGATCCGCTGATGGTTTCAGGGCAAACGGGGGGGAGCAGTAAGGATCTGTGGATTTTAGGAGAACCCGGAGAGTTCCCTTCCATCAATCTGTTTAAACCGAAAATCGGTGCGGAGAGCTCTTTGGAGACGATTCCGAGTTTGCGTGCGGAGAACCTTTTTTGGCTGGGACGCTACCTGACCCGTGCGATTATGACGGCACGAATGATCCGTATTACGGTCAAATATATGGCGAATGCCTATCGGTATGATCAGCGTTTTAATCCGGTGGCGCAGAATGTATTGCGAAAAGCATTGACCCATATGACCATGAGCTATCCGGGATTTTTAGGGGAGGGGGATCAAGAGGTAAAAAATGCGATGGAGGAGATATGGTCGGTCACGGCTTACGAACGTCGTTCCGGTTCCTTGTCGTATACGCTGAGAATGCTCTCCGGCGCGAATACGAGTACCAAAAATCTTCTCTCTCTTGAAGCATGGCGCATTTTTGACCGTTTGGAACGGGAGTGGGGGGCTTTTTCAAAGGAGAAACAACCGATTCCGCGTTCGATGATCAGCGGACTGGACCGTTTATTAATACAGCTTATGGCGTACAAAGAGTTGATCAAAGAGAGTCTGTTTACCGAACAGGGGCTGACCCTCTATGAAATTGGAGAGCGGATTGAACACTCCTTGTTACTTATTTCAAAAGCCAGATCCATTCTGACCCTTTCGTACGATCCGTTGGGGGAATATGAGGTACTGGAGACACTGCTGGGGACATGCGAGAGCCTTAATGCGTACCGCGCACATTACCGCTCCTCGTTAGAGCTTAGAAATGTTACCGAATTTTTATTACTCGATATCAAATTTCCAAAATCGTTGATTAGTGAATTGGATCACTTGCTAAAAGCATTCCCCCATCTTCCAAAATTCAGACATGCTTCCTATCTAAGCGGATACGAAAAACCGATATTTGAGGCATTTTCGATGTTGAGATTGAGTAAAATCGATGTACTGTGCACGTTAAATCCAGATGAATATATCCGGAGTGAACTCGATACCCTCCTTTCTGAAATTACGGAGCGGCTGATCCGGGCTTCGAATGAGCTCTCCCAAACCTATTTCGCACATTATTACGAGTAGAGAACATGGTGTACCACATTTATCATAATACACAATTTTCGTATCAGCAATGGGTTAGCTTCAGTCACAATTTAGTCCGATTAAAGCCGCGTAATACACCGGTTCAGACGGTAGTTGATTTTTCCCTTTCGGTGGATCCGGCAGCAACTGAAACCGATGAGTATAACGATTATTTCGGAAACCACCTGCACCATCTTCTCGTACGCGAGCCCCATGCCCTTTTGAATGTGATTGCAAAATCGTGCGTGGCGATCGATAAGGAAGCGATAGAGGCATTGGATATACGTCGCGAACTCTCTTTATCCCTAAGCGTTGAAGAGGCGATGAAACGTTTGTCGTATAGGACACCGGAATCGATTGATGCAAAACAGTATACCCTTAGAAGTCCGCTTCTCGTTCCGGCATCGGAAGGGCTGGAAGCGTATGCCAGACTTTCATTTCATCCGGAACGCTCTTTATATCTCAGTATTCAGGAATTCATGGGGAGAATTTTTGAAGATTTTAAATTCGTTCCGGGATTTAGTAATCTCAGTACTCCGGTGGATGAGGTGTTCGAAGCGAAAAAAGGGGTGTGTCAGGATTTTGCCCATCTGGCAATAACGGCATTGCGCTCATTGGGGTTGCCGACACGCTATATGAGCGGTTACATCGAGACGATTCCTCCAAAAGGGGAAGATAAACTGTTTGGTTCGGATGCGTCCCATGCATGGTTTTCGGTTTATTTACCGGAATTGGGCTGGTTTGATTTTGACCCGACCAATAATATCGTTCCCCGAGATCAACATATTCTTTTGGGGTTCGGGAGGGATTATTCCGATATCTCTCCGATCCAAGGGGTTGTTCAGGGGAGTGGTTTAAGCCATTTAAACGTTATGGTGGATGTTAGTCGGGAAGAAGTCAAAGAGTGATTATTTTTTCATCAAATATGTAGTGTTTCCGTAATATTATTGCTTTATGATTCCGTTATGAAGCGTAATACCTATCCCCTATATTCTATTAGAGTTCTTGTAGAACTCTCTTTTAAACGTGCTTTGAGCAAAGCCCAAAGCACTACGCTAGCCGCTATGGCGCTAAAGCTTGCCTCTTCGAGGCAGAAAACTTCTTGCATAACAAGGTTATGCAAGAAGTCTATTATGATAACTGTACTGCTGTCGTGGTCCCTAACGTCGGCAGAAGCTTTTGCAAAAGAGCTCTCTACCAAACAAAAGATCGCCCTCCTTCAGCCGATCGAACACTATGCGATGCAATATGGGGAAGGGGAGACCCGGGTGTATGTTTTTGTCGATCCCAAATGCCCCCATTCCCAAGATTTTATCTCCATGATTCATGAAAACAGCAAAATACGGAGCATCTATCGCTATTACATCTTTTTTTATGAGCTGAAACGGTTTAAATCCCACGATCTTATTGCTACGATTTACGGATCCTCCGCACCGTTACAAAAAACGCTGGAGGTGATGGTCGGGAAAAAAGAGATTGAAACGGCTTTGGCCGTCGATCCGAAAATCGAACAAAAAATCGATGAAATCGAACGTGTTTCCGAAGAGATCGGAATCAGTAAACGTCCATATCTTATTATTGCGAAGGAGCGGGATTAATTTTATGTATTACCATACCCCCAATACCTCAGGATTTGTAGCCGCTGTTCGGCGATTTCGTAGCCTTATTATCGGATTTTTTATTGTGATCTCTATCGCTATTTTTGCCTTCATCCGACCCGAACTGATCTCTTCGGATACTTTTTTTTGGTTAAGCGAATCTAAACAGTTCCAAAAAACCTGTAAACAAGAGTACACGGCAACCTATATCGGGCGGTTGAGTGTCCGAACCGATTCTTTTGATGAACAAACAAAAATACGGTTACAATTGGTCCAAAACGAGCTTGAACATTTATCGGGTGTGGAACAGGTAGAATCGTTGTTTGCCTCCTATATTGTCTATAACGATCAGAGCTTTGAAGAGTCCGCTTTGGTGAAGGCACTTTCCATCAACCGCTTGGATGCCGAAAAAATTCATACCTTTGTTACCGCTTTTCCCAAACCGTATGAGCAAATGGTCAACGACGATTTTACCGAGTTTCATTTTTTGATCCATTCCAAAACCCCGATTGCTATTGATTCGATCACGGTTCCGTTTAAATTTCACTATTCTGAACCGGTCGTTGAAGCTGAACTTGGGCATTATCTTTGGTATGCCGGTGTCATTATTATTGTGATCCTATTGATGTCACAAATTTTATTTAAAAATTTTATTGCGGCAATCGGGGCTATCAGTGTGACATTGATTACATTGATTTGGACATTTTGTATTATTTATCTTTTGACCGGCAGCAGGCAAATGCACATTGCCATGAGTTTAATGGTCGTTAGTATCGCTATCGGACATTACCTCTATTTTTATTATCGTTGGCATGTGTCTCAATTTAAAAATGATCCTATTCGTGCCCTTGAAAAGAGTATTAATCGAAATCTCCATCCCGCAGTTTGGACATTACCGGTATTAATCATTAGTTTAGGATCGCTTCTTTTCGCCGATTCGAAAATTGTTACGATGTTGAGTATGAGTTTGATGGTTTCATCCGCAGTCGCTTACATCGTCAATATTGTATTTTTGCCCGCATTGCTCAGCTATTTTTCGGTTAGCCATCCAAAAGTCGGTTTTGCACGGATCTGTTATTGGTTCGCCAATCGGGAGATCCACTACAATCCAAAAATATTAAAAGGGTTTATGACACTCTCTTTTATTGTCTTAATCGTAATGGCAATTCGTGTTACTACCGCCTCGGACGGTTTTTTTGACAAACACGTTACACACACGACGATTACCTTGAACGTACCTTTTGAAGAGATTGACTTAAACACCTTGCAAAAAATTGAAACGTTTGAGAAAGAGCTCCGTGCCGATAATCATGGAATAGCAAAAGTCGATTCGATTGTGACGATTTTAAAGCAACTTGATATGGCCAATAAACCGCAATCCGTCCTAGATGAACAACGGTTGCTTCAGGCATTGTTTTTTCTTGAGCTGTATGATCTTAAACAAGCTTACATAGAAAAAGATGCGTTAAACATTACGATTACACTTCATAACGCCGATCAGTCGTCCATTATACGGTGGCTGGAAGGGTATCAAAAACTTCCGTTGTATTTTACGGACGTTGAGAGCCTATCCGAAAGCTCAAAAATGGATAAAAGTATTTTGTTGGCATTTTCATTGGTATCGGCATTGTTAATGATCGGTTTGATTATGGGGGTGATTTTTCGGTCGATTCAGATCGGAGTTGTCGGCTTTGTTGCCAATGCCCTTCCGATTATCTGGTTTACCCTTTTTATGATGCTGTTTGATTTTGCATTGAGCATTGAAGCATTGATCGCAATGACGATTTCGGTCGGTCTGACATCCGATACGATTATCCATTTCGCCTATAAATATTTTAGAAGCCGATATTTCGGACGTACGCGCAAACACGCATTGGAAATTATGTTCTTTTATTCGGGGGTCCCGGCGATTACCAGTGCGGTTGTCCTTATGATTGTTTTTGCTTTGCTGACATTAACGCAGCTGCAATCGCTTCAGCTGATCGGAGCTTATGGAACTTTATTGATGTTTATGTCATTATTAAGCGATCTGTTTATTCTTCCGGTCTTGTTGTTATCAATTGACCGGTCTGAGCAAAAAAATTAAAGGTACAAGATGGGATTTGAATCGATCATAGCCAAAATTAATTCACTCCCCCCCTTTCCGGAATCGGTTATTAAGCTTGAAGAGGCATTTCGCAGCGGCGAACCGAATATGAAAACCATTGTTTCGATTATTGAAGGCGATCCGCTTCTGACCTCCGGTATCTTGGCAAAAGTGAATGCTCCGGTTTTCGGACTTAAAAATCATATCGTATCGGTCATGCAGGCCGTAACGCTGTTTGGACTTAATACGGTACGTGCGCTGGCGCTTAAAGCCTCGATGGAACGAAATTTTGAAATCGATATGTCTCCTTACGGCATCAGTAATGAAAAATTTTCCAAAATAAGTGCGATGCAGAATGCTTTGACCTTCCAATGGTATATGGGGATTGACGTTACCAAAGCAAAGATCATGATCCCTTTGGCTTTTATCATGGAAACCGGCAAAGTGATTATCGCCAAGGAACTGACGGAGAGCTCCTATGGGGATATGTTTCGGGATGCTCTGGTCCAAAGTAATTCGATCGGTGCCACTGAAGATGACTTTGCAGGGACAACATCGGCTCAGATATCTGCTTTATTATTCAAACATTGGCATTTCGAAGAGGTTTTTACGGAAATAATGGAAAATGTTGAAAAAGAAGAGGGGATTAATGCTGAGATCAAAGATATGGTTCTTGCACTAAAAGCGATCCGTGCCGCTATCAATGTAAAAGAGCAACTCAGCGATAGCAGTATTGAAGCGGGGGCAACTATTGTTGAACAAATGGGGTGCGACCGTATCCGATTTGTACATGCGGCACGCCGAGTACGCGAAAAATACGAATAAAAGTATTTTTTTTCAAATTCTTTTTATTTTCTCTTGACATTTCATAATATTTCCCCTATAATTCCCGTCCACAAACGCTGATAGGCCTTGAGTTAAGGTTTAGAGTTTGAGTTTGCGATCATTGAAAACTAAGCAGGTTAAACGGTTCG